>JAPDJH010000006.1 GCA_029259175.1 Hadesarchaea archaeon | reverse complement strand
GATGGCATGAGGGGGTACGAGAAACGGTCAAACACGGCTTCAACAGACGATGGCGCGCAAGGGACGCGGCATACGCCGAACTCGACGATGCACTACTGGAACTCCTCTATACCGTCCTCCGGTTGCTTGCGTCGAGGCTTCCGAGCAGACACGGTCCGGGCAGACCGCCGAAGCTCGGCCCAGCCGAGACCGCATTTCTGGCCGTGGTGCGCGAGCACCGCCGCATGACCTACCGCGAGCTCGCCTCGAGCTGCTACGCCCGCTGGCTGGGAGTGCGCGTCCACTACACCGCCATCCAGAAGGCCATCGCCCGGCTCCCGGAGCAGTTCCTGAGCGAGGCAATGCGCGTTTACGCCGAGCTCGTGAGCGGGGAGTCCATGGACGGCGTCGCCGACGCCACAGAGTTCGCCCTGTGGGCCCGCGAGCCACGCAAGGTGGTCATGGAGCAGCAGTCCGTGAAGCGAACCGTGAAGCTCAGCGCCCTCTGGGACGCGGACGAGCGCGTTTTCCACGGGGCCTGCGGGCTTCCCGGAAACGCCCACGAGGTGAACACACTGCTCCCGATGGTGGACTCGACCCGTGTGCGGATCCGCAGGCTCTTCGCCGATCGCGGCTACGCATCACGCGCGAACGTTCAAGGGCTCGCCGACCGCGGGACCGAGCCCGTGATAAGGCCTCCCTCCAACGCCACCCCGAAGCGAGGAGTGCGTTACCCGGCGTGGAGAAGGCTCGTCAAGCGCCACCAAGAACTCGGGTACGAACGCTGGAGGGACGAGACGGGGTACGGCAAGCGCTTCGAGAACGAGGGGGCTTTCGGTGCGCTGATCACGCGGTTCGGCGACACGGTGAGGGCGTGGAACCCAAAGGTTGCCATAAAGCTATTGCTGGCTCGCTTGGTGCTCCACAACTTCTTTGCGTTCCTTGCGCGCTCGGGCTAGAAGAGAGGCGAGAGCGGGTGCACCTCACACGGTTCCGATGAGGAACCGCCGCGCCCCTCTCGCCGAGTATTGTTTCATTTCAAGAACGGAAAAATTTTTCTACAAGCC
>JAPDJH010000019.1 GCA_029259175.1 Hadesarchaea archaeon | reverse complement strand
GTTTCAAAGACAAGATAATTCAGGCGGGCCTTGAAGGAGTAGCTAGAGTTCTCTCCGATAAGGCGGATGCGGATGTTGTCAGAGGTGTCGTGGATGTAGTTTTCCGGGTCGACGGTGATGGTGTTGTCGAAGGCCTTCTCGGTCGCCCCGATGTTCATGGTGTGGAGGTTCTCCCACTCGGAGTTGTTCCAGTCGTAGATCTGGAGGGTATAATCGGCGTTGTTCTCGGATTTCAGCTTAAGGTAGATCCGGATGTTGTCCACGCTGGCCTCGTCGGCGGTCACGGGGCCGGAGTCGAACTGGACTTTGAGCTCGGCGGGGCCTCCACCAGCAGAGGTTTCTTTCAGCAACTTCACATTGTCCCATAACACTTCCACGTAAGAAGTGGATGTGTTGCTGGTTTTGCTTCCAAGAACTCCGAACCTCACCGCAGTTATGGTGAAGGTACTTATGCCGAACTTCGTGCTTATATCAGCCTTTATGTTGTGGGTGTTCTCATACCACGTGTCTAGACCCAACGCCTCTCCTATCATGTATTTTGTGTCGGCGTTGTCGCTTGGGCTTGAATAGTCAGTTCTCACCGGCCGATAGTATCGGAGATAATAGGTGCTTCCCCCACTCGTGAATTCAACCTCTGCAACCGCTCCTGCCCAGTTAAGGTAGGTGGTGGTGTAGTAAGACCCGTAGTCGAATTCTACCTTGTAACTCAGGTAAGAATTAGTAGAGCTGTCCACACTACCAAAGGTGCTCGAGGTCTGCTCACCAGCCACGCTCGTAAGCTGGTCGGCTTGATTTGATTTTAGATAGGTTCTCAGCACATACGACCCATCTGGAATCGTGCCACTGTCGGGACTGTCGTACCGTTCGTAGATGCTGTCGGCGTCATCAACAGATCCCGGGAAGGCCGTTCGAGTCCAATCGGTTGGAGGGTTGCCAGTTTCGAAGCTGTTGTTGCTAAACATCTGCTGGTTTTCGGCGGCTCCTCCTCCGCCCCCTCCTGCCGCTTGCAAGTCGTAGTAGTTCGAATCATCCGCGTCTAGGTTGGCCGGGCTTCCTCCAACTTCGCTCCCGTTCTCCAGCACGGTGTTCTCCTCGTAGTC
>JAPDJH010000007.1 GCA_029259175.1 Hadesarchaea archaeon | reverse complement strand
TCACACCACCTTCACGTAGAGGGTGTTCGAATAGGTGCCGGGCGGGACGGACGGGATGGTCAGGAACCAGTAAACATACTTTTGAACACCCTCACCCCACTCCACGTTTGAGTAGAGGGGTTGCCCGGTGCTCGTGAGGTTCAGATCGTAAGGCTCCGCACCGTCTTGGTCGGCCTTGGTGTTCTCAGCGCCGAACGAATAGGAGCCGTAAGTCCAGTCCCCCGCCACGCGAACCTCGAGGTTGAAGTCGTGGTTCGAGGTCACGGTCGCCACGGTCGGGTTCTGGGAAGCCGCGACCGTCTCCCCGGGTTGCCCCGAGAACGAGATGCTTGAGTCGTCAAGCGAGAGCTCAATGTACTCGTTAACCGTGAAGGAGTTCGTGAAGGTTTGGTTGTCCTGGGCGCTCACGTTGTCGACGACCTTGGCCCAGACATTCCATGTCGTCGGCTCCGCGACCTTGGCGAGCTTGACCCTGAAGGTGAAATTGTCGGTGGTGAGGGAGTCGCTGCCTGTTGAGCAGCTTGCGGTAATCAAGTGGTCGTTGTCTGGTCCGGGACCGACCTCGCTCCATCCCACACCACGGACCCACTTGAACGTGTAATGGTTTCGGACGTTGTCGGCAGCATCTTTGGTCACCGACGAGCTGTAGAGCACCAGCCAGACCTCGTTGACATCGGAGAGGTTGTCGTTGTCGCGCACCTTGACCTTTACATCGTACTCGGTCCACACGTCCATGTTGTCGGGCGTCGCCTCCGCCAAGACCTCAGGGGCCACGTTCGCAAGCACGGTCAGCGTGCGCGTCTCCGAGGAGTTCTCGTTCCCGGCGTAGTCGACTGCAACCACGCGCCAGGTGTGCGTGCCCTCGGAGAAGGTGTAGTCATAGCTCGTGACCGTGTTGTCGTCGACCGTGGCCACAAGGGCATCATCGACGTAGACCTTGTAGTTGTCGACTCCCGAGGTCGCGTCGGTGGCACCGCTCCAGTCAAGGGTTATGGTGGTTGAGTAGGTGGAGTACTGGTTTTCGGGTGAGACGAGGGAGGGTGCCGACGGTGGGGTCTGGTCGAGGTAGAGCGTGGTCGAGCTGCGGTTCTGGTGGTCGACGTTGCCGGCCCCGTCGCGCAGCCAGACGTAAATCGTGTGGGCGCCGTCTCCCTCGACCTGGATGTTGGTGAG
>JAPDJH010000014.1 GCA_029259175.1 Hadesarchaea archaeon | reverse complement strand
TGGGGGCTATGGGCACGGGGCCCACCTCCGCTCCGGTCCCCGAACGTGTCGAGCTGAAGCGTCTGCTCCCGGTGGTGCGCCGTGCGGCCGCTCGTTTCAGCGTTCCCATTTCGGTCGACACCCAGCGCGCGCGCGTAGCCGAAGAGGCGATCGTTGCGGGGGCGCAGATCGTGAACGACATAAGCGGCTTCAAATCCGATCCGCGCATGGCCGAGGTAGTCTCCCGTTACGGCTGTTCTGCTATTCTGATGGCTGCGGAGCGGGAACCTGGCGATGTGTTCACCGTTCCGAGCATAAAACGTGCGTTGCAGAAGAGTCTCGGGATCTGCAGGCGATACGGCGTTCCATTGAAAAAAGTGGTCGTCGATCCGGCCATAGGCGCGTGGCCAGCGAGACTGAGGCGCTTGAAGGGCACCCGCAAACGCCGCGGTTATGATTCAGTGGTTTCTCATGATCTGGAGATCATAGCGAGACTCGACGAATTTCTGGAGTTGGGCCGCCCGATATGTGTGGGGATTTCGCGCAAGTCCTTCATAGGGAAAGTGCTGAATCTCCCGGATCCGCGCGATCGATTGTTTGGCTCTCTCGCTGCTACGGCCATCGCCGTTCTCAACGGTGCTCACGTGGTGCGGACTCACGATCCAGCCGAGACGTTCCAAGCGATCAGAATGGTTGAGGCGATAATGAAATTCCAGAGATCAGGACGGCGCTGATATAAAATTTCTAATTTGTTTCTCAGCTTGATCTTCATTTCAGAAGTTTTCTCGGTGAAAAATGGTGTGGTGGATTTTGGCTTAAATTTGCCAGTAATTTACCAGCAAATTTTTTTACTCATGTGGGCAGTTTCTCTCGAACCCAGTTGTAAAATCTCTCGACCCGCTTTAGTAGTGTCCGAGCATCCGCTTCATTGAAGATGGTCTTATCGTATTCGACCGGGGTTTTGAAATCCAAAATCGAAATGAACTGGTTGGCCTTCTCTTTCAGTTCTTTTTTGTCTATAGCATCTATGCTTGCCAGCAGTTTAGCGGCATCTGCGTGCTTGATTCCCCTATGCTTTTTGCCTAGGTAAAAAATTGTGAGAGCATCACACGCAGAGATCGCGCAGTGAACCCCGGCCAGCACTGCCATGTTCCAGCGCCCGCCTGCTAGCTCGGCCTTCATGCCTTCGAGGTACTCCCGGGCTTTTCTGAGG
>JAPDJH010000023.1 GCA_029259175.1 Hadesarchaea archaeon | reverse complement strand
AACTTCATCGATTGCGATCGGGATCAGCTGTTCCTCCTCCCGCCTTCCATGAGGGACTGGCTTCCGGAGGGGCATCTGGTGTGGTTCATTCTGGACGCGGTGGATCAGCTGGACCTTTCCTCATTCTATCGCCGCTACCGCTCTGACGGCTGGGGGAGGGCGGCCTACCCGCCCAAGGTGATGGTGGCGCTATTGCTTTATGCCTACTGCACAGGGATCCGCTCCTCCCGGAAGATCGAGCAGGCATGTCAGGAGAACGTGGCGTTCAAGGTGATCACCGGGAACAAGGTCCCGGACCACACCACCATCTCCCGCTTCCGCCAAAGGTTCCAGGAGGAGCTTGCGGGGCTGTTCACGGAGGTGCTGTGGCTGTGTGGGCGGGCAGGGCTGGTCAAGGTGGGGACGGTGGTAGTGGACGGGACGAAGATGGCCGGGAACGCCTCCCTTTCGGCCAACCGGACTTACCAGCACTTGAAGGAAGAGGTGGAGCGGATGTTGCGGGAGGCGGAGGCGGCGGATGCGGCCGAGGAGGCCCGGGTTGGGGAGGAAGTTCCGGAGGAGCTTGTGGACCGCAACAAGCGGCTGGAGCGGCTCAAGCGGGCCAAGGAGGAGTTGGAGAAGATGGCGGCGGAGGAGCGCGACGCCCGTGGTGGAGAGGAGGGGTCCGGGAAGAAGGGGCGGGGCCAAAAGTCCAAGTCCTCGGATCCCCGGCCGGACCCTGGGGCCAAGGTGAACCTGACGGACCCTGAGAGCCGGATCATGAAGGCCCGCCAGGGGTATGTGCAGGGCTACAACGCCCAGCTTGTGGTGACGGTGGACCAGATCATCGTGGCGGCGGAGGTGGTGCAGGATCAGAACGATGTGCGGCAACTTCATCCCATGCTCAAGAGGGCCGAGGAAGAGCTGGAAGGGGCGGGGATAGGGAAGAGGCCGAAGGTAGTGGTGGCGGATGCGGGCTATTTTAGCGAGGGGAACATAAAGGGGACGGACCCGGATGGGCCGGAGCTTGTCGTTGCCCCCGCGAATGATCGGCGGCTGGCCCAGAAGCTGGCGGAGGAGGGGCCACCGCGGGGGAGGATCCCCCGGGGGCTAAGCGCCAGGGAGCTGATGGAGCGGAAGCTTTTGACCAAGCGGGGGCGAGCGTTGTATGGGCTGAGGAAGGTGGTGGAGGCGGTGGTGGGGCAAGTGAAAGCGCTGGGGGATAGGTTTATGCGACGGGGGAGGAGGGCGGCCCGCAGCGAGTTCCGCCTCCTTTGTGCTTGCCACAACCTCCTCAAGCTGTGGCGGGCGGTGCTTGCAGGGGTGGCCGGAAAGTGGAAGAGGGGCACCGGGCCCCTGCCCCAACCGGCCTAAGGTAGAGGGTAAGGTTCGGGTACACCCGCACTTGCCAAGCGACTGACCCCTGGAAAGCGATCCTTGCATCCACCCTAATTAGCACGACTTTGAGCAACAGGCTCT
>JAPDJH010000022.1 GCA_029259175.1 Hadesarchaea archaeon | reverse complement strand
ACAACACCATCACCGTCGACCCGGAAAACTACATCCACGACACCTCTGACAACATCCGCATCCGCCTTATCGGAGAGAACTCTAGCTACTCCTTCAAGGCCCGCCTGAATTATCTTGTCTTTGAAACGAATTACACAACAACTGGTTACAACCTCGAAGTCCAGCACGAATCGGGCGTGCTGAGCTACTCCGGAAATCTAGACAACATCCAAGTAACATTAAACCTTCAGGACAACACCGCCAATAAAGAAAATTATTACTTCGAAATTTACAACTTTCAAAATAGCAGCTGGACTTTGGGAGTTACTGGCACATTACTAAACACTCAAGAAAACACATGGACGATAACCATCACCAGCAACCCAACATACTACTTGAGCAACTTGGGCGACGGCAATGACCGTATCAAAGTTAGAATCCGAACAGCTGGTGAGTCCGCCCCTCACCGCTTGCGAGAGGACTACTTGATTTTTAAAATCAGCTACAAACCCAACGAGCACGGCCTGCGCTGGCAACACACGATCGAGAATGTCACAGCTGGTCGCGATAACTACACATTAAAGATTCGTGGTTATACGAGCGGCGAAGCAACCCCTGAAAACGTGGGCGTTTGGATCTGGAAGCAGTCCACAAACGACTGGGAGTTTATCGACAATCTCACGGGAACAGAAAAGACGATAACAAAATTCATCGATGGTTCTCAAATTTCTGATTATCTCGACGATGACAACATCTACATCAAGTTTGAGGACTATGACAATACTGATTCGACACAAACAACCCTTCACCTTGACTACGTTGCACTAGAGGAGAATTATGTTGCCTCCACTTCGGTTGAGGTCTACGTGCGCTTCGATAATAACTTGGATTCAAACAACCTCCCAGCCACAGCTAGTTCGACCGGGTGGATCAAGGCGACTTCGAACCCCTTTGACCTCTCAGCCTATCAAGCCCGTTATGTACAATACCGTGTGGTGCTGAGCACCGAAGATAATTCTGTTACTCCTGTCCTTCTTTCGATCTCGATCTCTACAGTTCTCGAAAATCAATTCCTTCGCTGGCAGTACACGATTGAAAATATCGAGAGTGGATGGGATTCGTACGTTTTGGAGATCTATGGGTATTCCAGCACGGATGAAAACGTGGGCGTGTGGGTTTGGGACTCCTCGGGTTCACAATGGCTTTTCATCGACAATCTCCCATCGGGTTCTGCAGACTGGGTTGAAAACACAATCTATTTGAGTTATCTAGATGGGGAGAATCTCTACGTCAAGCTTGAGGCGGCAGACAATACCGACGCAACGCGAACGAACGTGTATATCGATTTCTGTGCTGTGGTACAGACCAAGACCTATGCTTCGTCCGCAAGCTTTGAAGTTCGCTTTGACAACGATGCGAACATGAGCAGCCCGACGGCTTGGCAGAGCGTCTCCAACGGCCAGAACATCGGCGCGACAGCTCGCTACGCCCAGTATCGGGTGAGTCTTACTACGCAGGACAACACGATCACGCCGGTGGTGTTTTGGGTTCGGTTCAGCTATACGCTCGCTGCCGCGGTTCCGGGCAAGCCCCAGCTCATTTCGCCAGAGAACGATTCCCAAACAACAGACAACACTCCGTATTTCACGTGGACAGATGTTGCAAACGAAACCGGTTATCGTCTGGTGATTGATAATGACCCCGACTTCGCAGACGGGGATAACATCTATGATAATGCCAATATTCCGGCAGATGAGAACTGGTGTACCATTGAAAATGAGTTGC
This sequence comes from Hadesarchaea archaeon, assembly GCA_029259175.1. Classification (GTDB taxonomy): domain Archaea; phylum Hadarchaeota; class Hadarchaeia; order Hadarchaeales; family Hadarchaeaceae; genus JAVZGN01. Next base: position 282 of record JAPDJH010000022.1, on the reverse strand, counting down.
CTCCCGACAACTACTGGTGGAAAGTTGCAGCTCTTGGTGATGGAATAGAAAACTGGTCGGATGTGTTTCACTTCGAGGTCTTGCCTGTTGCGCCGCCAGGGGCACCAGTGCTTTTCAGCCCGCCGGATTATGCGGCGTTCTCTGTAGGAATGACTGTGACGTTCGAGTGGGAGAACGGAAGCAATGCGGACAACCACCGCATCGAGATCGACAACGAGCCGAGCTTCTCGGCGCCGCTGGTGGAGAACTACGTTGACACGGTGGACAACCAGCACCAGTTCA
>JAPDJH010000011.1 GCA_029259175.1 Hadesarchaea archaeon | reverse complement strand
TGCCACGCGTCAGACGCTCGCTCGCCCACGGGGACCAACGGGCCGTACACGTGGAGCTCGCGCACAGCCGCCGCGTTTTTCATCTCCGGCCGCCATGCGTTCTCCGATGGGATCCGCAAACGCAACAAACCGATCAACACGTCTTCAACTGGGTCTTCAAAGCTCAGGAAAATCTCGATCCCCTCGGATGCCTCGTATTCCCTTCTGACCAAACACACATTTTCCTCCGCGGGAGCGGCAGCGCGTGTTCTCATCGCATGCCCGACTTCCCGACACCGAATGCACCGGCACCGCTCTCCCCGCGCCCTCATGCGCTTCTGAACAAGTGACCGAATGTCCCCTCTCTCCACCCCGTGCGCCACCAGATTTAGCGGGATGTCTCTCTGTATCCGCTGAATGCGCACCCAAGGAGGAGTCATCCGCTTGATCTCTTCGATCAGCTGCAACAGCCGCTCGAAGGGATAGGGCTCGTACTCCCCCCGCTTCCACCACTCATAGAGTTTCGTCCCTGGCATCACCAGAGTCGGATAGATCTTGATCGCGTCCGGCCTGAACCGCTCGTCCTCGAAAATCTGCCTAAACATCTCCAGATCGCGCTCGTACGAGGACCCCGGCAGATTGGGCATCAGGTGGTACACTATCGCGAACCCGGCGTCCCGCGCTATCCGCGTGGCTTCCACCACATCCTTCACCGAGTGCTCGCGATTCACCTTCCGATAAACGTCATCGTAAACCGTCTGCACTCCGAGCTCCACTCGAGTGGCCCCGAGCTCGAGCATGAAGTCCACGTGCTCCTCCCTGCAGCAATCCGGCCGCGTCTCCAAAACCATGTCGCTGACTCTTATGGGTGCCCGCTCTGCCGCTTTCTGCGCTTCCTCGATCGTGCTCGCATTTGCTCCGCTCAGCGCGTTCAGGCACTCGACTACGAACCACTCCATATAATCGCGCGGATAAGCTGTAAGCGTTCCTCCGAAGATTATCAGCTCCACCTTGTCAACTTCGTGTCCGATTTCCCTGAGCTGCCTTATTCTGGCGAGCACCTGCCGGCGTGGATCGTACCCGCACTGAAGGGCTCGCGCAGCGGCGGGCTCCCGTCCCGTGTACGACTGGGGCGTGTTCTGTTGTGGGCCGCCCGGACAGTACACACATGGTTCGCTCTTCGGACAGGGCAGCGGCTTGGGCATAACCGTAATTATGGAGACCCCAGAAACCGATCGTACCGGCTTCAGCCTCAGCAGCTCCCGGATTTGCCGTCTTTCCTCCTCGCTTGCCGCCGCCAAGATCTCGGAATTGCGTGGAATTCGCTCGCCCAGCCTACTCGCAACGTCCTTCTTTGCTCTCCACAGCTCCTGCGGGGTCCTCACGTGTCCTGCCCTGATCATGTCCAAGATTTCTTGTACCGCGCCCATCTCAATCGTATTAGAGTTGGAAATCATTGTTAAAAGGGAAGCATGCTGCTCGCTCATGTGTGCAGGCGCTTCGGACTCGATAGGATCGCTGAGATCCTCAACCGACACGGAATCCGCGAGCTCTATCCTCCACAAGTCGAAGCGATCAAACGCGGGGTTCTCGAAGACAAAAACATGGTGCTCGCCATTCCGACAGCAAGCGGGAAAACTCTCATCGCCGAACTCTGCATGCTAAAATCCATTCTGCACCGCCGTGGGAAGTGTCTTTATGTGGTCCCCCTACGGGCGCTGGCCAGTGAGAAATACGAAGAGTTCCGGCAGAAATACGAGGAGCTGGGAATCCGCGTCGGGATAAGCACAGGGGATTACGATCGGGTTGATCCCCGGCTGGCCACATACGACATCTTGGTCGCAACATCTGAAAAAGTGGATTCGCTCCTGCGCCACCGCGCCCGATGGCTGGCAGACACTCTCTCCGTGGTCGTTCTTGACGAAGTCCACCTCCTGAATGACCCCGAGCGCGGTCCCACCCTCGAAATTCTCATCACGCGCCTCCGCCAGGTGAACCCGGAACTCCAGATTCTTGCACTGAGCGCGACCATTCGAAACGCTGACGAAATCGCGGAATGGCTGGACGCGGAACTTGTTCAGAGCGACTGGCGCCCCGTCCCCCTCAAGAAAGGAGTGTTCTTCAACGGAAAAATTTTGTTCGACGACGATTCCCAGCACAGGATCGAGAACCGCAAGAAAGAACTGATCGCTCTCGTCCTAGACACGCTCAAAGAGGGAGGACAAGTCCTCATATTCGTCAGCACGCGCAGAGCCGCTCAGAGCGCCGCCGAACTCCTGAGTGCACACACCGGCGATTTCATCGAAAATCCGAAGGCGTTGGAAGAGCTGGCAGTCAAAATCAAACGCGCTCTGGTCGAACCGACTCGAACTTGCCGTTCTCTGGCGGACTGTGTCCGAAAAGCCGTGGCATTTCACCACGCTGGACTTCACCACGAGCAGCGCAAAACCGTTGAGGACGGCTTCAG
>JAPDJH010000013.1 GCA_029259175.1 Hadesarchaea archaeon | reverse complement strand
CAGGTAGCCCGAGGGGAACGAATGATTCCATAGAGCATCACCTCCTTGGAGTTGTTTCCCATCCCCTCGGGTCCTAGCCCCCAATCGTTCTATGAGGAGAGACCTAAAGCGTTATTTGAACAGCATCACCTCTACAAAAAGCTTGAAAACCGGCCTACCATGTCTTCGGGTGAAGCCGTGTTAGGTTTCGGTGACCAGGCGCTGGAGCGCTACGGGAGCACCCGCAAGCTTTCCCTTCTCATCAACGAGAAGCTCCGGGGACTCGAGGAGCCGCGCAGGGTGAAGCGCAAGAGGAGAGCCTATCGGCTCGGGCGCGATCTCTCGCCCGGACAGATCGATCGGCTGGTGGAAGGAGAGTTTGGAGGGGGCGGCCGTGTGAGCGTGATAGACACCAACGTGCTCGTTTACGACACGTTCGAGGACACCTCGCGGCACGCTGAAGCCAGAGCACTGCTCGATTCTCTCCTGGAGTGGCGGGTTCCCACGGTCGTGTTTGTTGAGTTCGTCGCGTTTCTATCGAGGACGTTCTGGCTTCGCTTGAGCTGGTCGAGTGCGAGCGGCTCTCCGCGCTGCGGATAAACGATAAACTCATTTTGTCTGTGGCCCGGAGGCTTGGAGTGCCGCTCCTCACGTTCGATCGAAGACTCGAACGCCAAGCAAAACGGGTGGTCGAGCGTAAGGGGTGACGCGCCTCTTGGAGGTGGGCCCGGTGGGATTCGAACCCACGATCTTCACCGTGTGAGGGTGACGTCATACCGCTAGACCACGGGCCCCTCATTTCCTATTCTGCTGAGAGTTAAAAACTATGTTTGTTTTTCGGGTTTGGTGTGTCCCATATGGGACAACTAGCATTCTCTGCCACCCGCAGTTCGATTTATCCGATGAAGTGTCTTGAAAACAGGAGGGGCCGAGTGCGATGTCCCATATGGGACAACAACGACAATCCTTGCCTTCAACGGCTCGATTTTTCCAGCGCCAGCGAAGAGTCTTGGAAAGCGGGCGGGTAGCGTGATGTCCCATATGGGACATTTTCTCCTTTATAAGCATCCCCACCGCAAATAATCCACGGGTTGAGCTGGCGAGCTTTGTCCTGATTTACGATATCCCGAACGGAAGGGATCGAATTCGGAAATGGGTCGTTCGGACTCTCCTCCGGGCTGGTGCCAAGCGGCTCCAGCGCTCGGTCTGGTTGTCGTATCGCCGGCAGCCACTGCAGCGGGTGGCGGCCATCATCAGGGACTCCGGCGGGCAGGCGCTCCTGCTCCGGTACCGGCCCGATCGATTGGGGATGCCCGATGTCCCATATGGGACAGCTGACGACGATTCAAGCGACAGCTGAAAGAGCGACCCCTTGTGATGTCCCATATGGGACAGATAATGCCGACCCCCGCTGGCCAACCGCGTTCTACGATTTTCCCAAGCGGTATCCCGCGCCTTTCTCGTCCAAGCTTTGAGTTCGGAGCTGGCCACTCCCTCGAGAACCTATCGTAAACTATCTCATCTCTTTGTTTTACGATATCGTAAACTGAATCGTCAACTTGGCGGTTTACGATGGATAGCATTTTTTGGCGGGAGCAATGTCCCATATGGGACACTTCGATGATCAAGCCCGAATCTGGAAACTTCCGAACTGGAGCTGCTCTGGACGCGGCTTGGTGCAGGACGTCGTGTCCCATATGGGACAGCAGTAGCCAGCCTGCACTCCCGCCTTTCAATTTTCAGGTCTCGCAGTCGGTCACCTCTCCCGAGAACAGGATTTACATTCCAAAAAATTTAAAAAGTTTTTGGAATAATTTTCCTGTATGTATTTCCTCGAGCAAACCAATCCCCACTGGTTCGGCGAGGAGGACGAAGACGTAGGCCGGTGGCGGACGAAAAAAATCCACGTGATTCCGGAATGGCTAAGCAAAATCCCGCTGCGGGCGTTCAGCGTGAATTTCATTCTCGGCCCGAGGAGGGTTGGAAAGACCACCGGGATGAAGCTCCTGATCAAGGATCTGATTGAGAGGGGCATCGAACCGAGAAAGATCGTGTACGTGAACGTGGACTTGATCCCCGACCTGAGATATTTCCAGGACGTTTTGAGATATGTGAGCGAGAACAAGTTCGAATACGTTTTCATCGACGAGGCAACGAGCTTGGAGAACTGGTGGAGGCCGCTGAGGGGCTTTGTGGACGCCGGACTCTTCAAACGCTGCGTGCTGGTGGTTTCTGGCTCCCTCTCCCTGAAAGTCAAAAAGCACGCTGAGCTCTTCCCTGGAAGAACCGGCCTGGGCAAACAAATCGAAGTGCTCCCGCTGAGCTTCCCCGAATTTTTCAAGCTCTTCAACCCGAAGCCCCGAGAGACCGAGATCAGAAAACTGTTCAAAAGGTACCTCCGCTCTGGGGGCTTTCTCGGGGCCTTGGAGAACGAGGACGCCTTCATGAAAGAAATCGTGGCCGCCCTGGAGAGCGAGCTCCTCAAGATAGGTCTGAGCCCCAAGCTCGCCTTTGAGATATTTTCTTCCCTGCTGGACAAGATTCCCTCCCCGATCTCCTACCAAGCGATAGCTTCGGATGTTGGGGTCGACTACAAAACCGTCAGGAGCTACTTGGAAACCTTCGAAAGCATGTACGTGGTGCAAACCGCCTACTGGAAGGGGGACAGGAGGATCAAGTACCGGAAGGAGAAAAAAATATTCTTTAGAGATCCCCTCGTGCTGAGGGCAGTGTCCTTTTGGACCTCCACCAAGTTCTTGGAGAGCGCGATGTACGAGCACGTGGTGCAGGAACACCTCTTCAGAAAATTTGGAGAGATCTACTACTACCGGAACCGGTGCGAGATAGATTGCGTTGCTGGCGGCCTGAAAATCGAGGTGAAGGCCGGAAAGCCCCACCGCAGGTACCCGAAGGGAGTCAAGATCTTGGATGAACAGAGCCTTCCCCAGTTCCTCATGAAGCTGGGTTAGGCGGCCGTTTTCCGCGGGTGGTTTGTCGGGATCCGCTCTCGACATAGCCCGGCTTTTTGGAACGAGCAGACAGGATGCAAAGTTCAGATTTGAACTCTCGAACCAAGCGGGGTTCTCATCGGAACGCGGCTCGGTGCGGGGGTGTCGTGTCCCATATGGGACAGCAATAGCCAGCCCGCACCCTTGGCTACTCGATTCCCAGATCCCGCATCAGGCGCCTCGCCCGCTCCTCTCCGAGCAACTCCGCGAGCTCGCGCTTCGATCCCTCGCTCCACCGCTCGAGCAGTTGGCGCACGCGCTCGAGCTGCCCGGGGGCGAGATCAGCGGCCGCCCGCTCCAGCATCCCCCTGCGCCCGCGCAACACATCCTCCGCGCGCCGAACCGCACCCATCGTCGCTCCCAATTTTCTCATCTCCGCGTCTTCAATAGGATTTCGGTATTCGGCGTTTCTCCGCTTCTCGTAGCGAAGAAAAGCAAACCGGGCTCATTTCGGTCTCCAGAGCAACGGTAAGCATTTAAATACCGGCGATAGGAGGAATATGGTGCAAAGGAGGGTTGAGAGGTTGAAAAGAAAAACGGGAGCGCTCATACTCATCGCTTTGTTCTTTTTGCCCGCCGCGCTAACAATCCTACATCCTGCCTTTGCGGCCGGCGACTATTTCCTTGAAAACTGGAATGAGAACTTCGAACAAGGAACTCACGAGAACACGGAAAATATAAATAATCAGCTCCGTCTCGCCCCCGAGAACACCTCCGGCCGCTTCACCTCTCAAGCCTTAGATGCGGGAGAAAACGTGAGATGGGACAACATCGTCTGGATGGGAAGCGAGCCGACCGCGTTCGTGCAGGAGAACGACAACGTAATCTTCGAAGACAACATCTCGAACTCGACCATCGAAAACAACATTGATCGCTTAAAGAGTTCGGACGGCAGTTATGAGCGCATCGAGGAGAACTCCGATAACCAGTTGCTGGTTGAGCACTGGATTGGTCCCGTATCCAAGGGCTATGATAACTATACTGTGGTGATAGAAGGTTACACGAGTGGAGAGAATGTTGGAGTCTATATTTTAGAGAATCAAAACGGAACGTGGGGATGGAGGCTCATCGAAAACCTCACTTCGACTGAGCGAACTCTGTACTTCGAAATCCGAGGAGAGAACATCGATAACTATCTTAGGGATGGAGAGAATATTAAGCTTAAATATGAGGATTGGGTGGGAGGTACTGATGACTCCCAACCTGCCGACAATCTCTTCCTAGATTTCGTTATCGTGATGGAGAACGTTACCTACACGAGCGATGTCGAACTCCAAGTCCGGGTGAGTTCTGACGGGACGACGTGGACTGACAATCTAGGCCCTGATGGCACCTCCAGTACCTCTTTTGGCACTCCCTCTATCACTGTCAATCTCGAGAACATCCCGATCGGTCGCTACATCCAGTACGTGGTTTACTTCTCGAGCGAGAACGGGGCTCTGCTCAGCGGGGCGAACGGTCCGATTGTGGACAACGTGCTCATAAACTTCACTCGGCCAACCCGCCTAATTAGACCAGCCGACGGTGAGAACACGAACGATAACACTCCAACTTTCAGCTGGGAGAACCGTGCTCCAAATGCTCTGAATTACCGGCTGGTCATCGACAATGATCCGAACTTTGCCGATGGGGAGAACACCTATGACAACGCTAACATCCTAGGAAAAGAGAACTTCATCGAGATCGAAAACCAGCTCCCCGACGGGCTGTGGTATTGGAAGGTTCAGGTGAAAAGCTCGGGTGGGTGGGGTCCGTGGTCAGAAGTCAGATGTTTCCGTGTTGACACTCTTGCTCCACTTGCTCCGGTGAACATCCAAATCTCGCCGAGCGGGTGGACCACCACCGGGAGCTTCACGATTTCGTGGACCGACCCCGACGACAACGCCGCGATCCGCAAGGCCTACTACAAGGTTGACGCGGCCCCCACCAGCCCCACGGACGGCACGCTGGTCGAGGTCGCAACAGGCGAGATAACCTCGCTCACGCTCACGATCACCGAGGACGGGACGCACACCATCTACGTGTGGCTGCAGGACAACGCCGGGAACGTCGACCACAACAACCGCGCGAGCGTGACGGCGTATTTTGACAACTCGCCCCCCGCGAAGCCTACCATCTCCAGCACGACGCACGCCGAGGGAGCCGTTTCTGGCAACGCCAGCCCGAGCTTCAGCTGGGAGGCGGTCGGGGGGCCAAGCCCCGTCACCTACTACTACATGCTCTACCCGTACGAGACTGACTGGCAGACTACCACTTCCACCAGCGTTTCGTACTCCGGGGTGCCGGATGGCGAGTACACCTTCAAACTGAAGGCCGCGGACACGGGCGGCGAGAGCGGCGTGGATCAGTACTCGATCATCATCGACACCGTCCCGTCCACCATCGAACTCTCAGGGGTGGCGGCCACAGCCAAGGAGACGGGAACCGGCTGGACCCTCACCACCACCCAGCAGACCTTCACCCTCAGCGGCCGCGTGGAGCCCGGGTCGCAGGTGACCATCAACGGAACCGCGGTCTCGGTCGCCGGTGACGGCACGTTCAGCAAGACCTACACCCTGTCCCCCGGCCAGACCGTGTTCCGCATCCGGGTGATCGATGCGGCGGGCAACATCACCGAGAAGACTCTCACTGTAAACTACTCCGGGGTCGCCCCAACAGTCGCAGGGCCTTCCGCGGTCGAGCCCCTGATGCTCGTTGCTGCCCTGGTCGTGCTCATCGTGGTGATCGTGGGCGTGGTCTTCAGATTCACCCGTAGGAAGTAGAATCTCAGATTTTTCTACGCGCTTTGATTTCGACTATCCCTTTGCCTCCATCGACCAGAAGTAAATCTCCGGTTCGGATGTTGTCGATCGGGATTTGATCAACGCATGGAATCTCGGCTAAAATTGCTCCCGAGGCCACGATGGGCTCGCAGAACTCGTTCACTAGGGCTGCGGGGGCTACTCCGTTACGCTTTAACCCGTAGATCACATAAGCTCCCACGGTTGAGCCTCGGCCGTGCGGAAAGACCAATACCTTCCCTCCGACGCTTTGCCCGTGGAGTTCGTGCCGCGGATCGATGATTGTGCCAGTCTTGGGATCAACCCCCCCATAGAAGCTGATTGGCTCACGAGTGACGAGCGCTTCTCCCCCGGCTCTTCCCGGGCTTATGCTTCTCCCTTTCAGCTTCATTTTTTACACTCCCGTGAGCAGATCGATAATCTCCTCGGTCCGCATGTAAACCACCCGCTGCTTGCACAGCCCCGGCAGGTAGCGCGCGGCCTTTGCAGAGTTCACCGCGGTGCACCCGAACCCGAGCGCTTCCAGCGGCGCCACCACCGCGCACGTGTCCGCGATCACTCTCCCTCCCGCTCGCTCGATGGCTTGAACGAGCCCCCGGCGCTCGGCCTCGCGCTTGATCGCGCGCGCGGTGCACACCCAGAGAGGCTTTCGCAACCGCTTTCCCTCCAGGCGTCTGGCGATCTCTTCGATTTCGGCCAGCGAGGCGTGTGGGCATCCGATAACGGCGAGATCCGGCTCGCAGTCCGAGGTGAGTTCCTCCCTGATCTTTTTCAGCTCCCCCGCCCCGAACTCAATCCGCTCGAGACCTGCGGTTTCCTGTTTTCCGCTCTCCGGCGTGACGCGCTCGGCATGGAAGAGCGCAACGGCCCCCGAGGCAGCCATACCGGCTCCCAAGGCCTTAAGCTGGTCTTCGCTCGCACCCCCGAGCCCTTCGAAGTAGGGAACTCCATTGGGGCAGCGCTGTCCCACATAATACCCCAGCGCCCCGAAATCGGCCGCGTCGCGCAGGGGGGCCTCCACGCGCACGACCACGGTGGCTTTCCGGTTCTCCTCGCGGTGGTATCCATAATCTGGCGTGACCCCGCACACGGCCGCTGCGAGAGCCGAGAGCCCGCTCTCCCGATTGGTCCGCGCTCCCAGCACGGAGTTCGCGAAGACCACGGCCGAGGACTCCGCCCACGCGAGGTGCTCCCCGAATCCGGGCCGGTGTCCCACCAGATAGGGCACGCAGGTAGCAGTCGGCTGAACACCCATCTGTTTGAACGCTTCGATTATGCGCATTTGCTTGCGGGCAAACTCCTCCGGAATCCCGAGCTCGCGCCACGCCTCAAGATCGATTCCCGCAGGATTAAGAGTCGTGGGTACTCGTACGCGAGCCCCCTGCGCGGCGAGGTCTTCGAGCAGCTCCAGCCCCGGATCCCCGATGGACTTGTAGGAGACACCCGAGACCTGCGCCGACGCGATGGGCACGAAGCGGTCGGCCCCGTAGATCTCGCCGAGCCGGACGAGTAGCCGTAGCATCCGCTCGAGCACCGGCCCGCGCTCCCCGGCGAGGATCCGCTCCTGCTCCCGGTCGAGTTCCATGGAGGCTCCCAACCCCATTCTGCGCCTTTCCCTAAAACCGTGAGGCCGGGAGATCCGCACGGCTGTTTTGATGCGAGAACGATGTCTGAATCTTGACAGGAACCCAGAGTACTTCTTGCTGTCCACGTTCCACCCACACGATTCGCACCAGAACCGGCCGGAACGGGGCTCGCGGTGATCCGTTCTAATTTGAGTGCCCTGCAAATCCGTTTATAAACAATTTGCATGTCGTGGGCTTGTAGAAAAATTCTGAATCCCCAAATTTTCTTGGGAGGCTGGGCTGGAGGTGATGGCATGAGGGGGTACGAGAAACGGTCAAACACGGCTTCAACAGACGATGGCGCGCAAGGGACGCGGCATACGCCGAACTCGACGATGCACTACTGGAACTCCTCTATACCGTCCTCCGGTTGCT
>JAPDJH010000017.1 GCA_029259175.1 Hadesarchaea archaeon | reverse complement strand
GTGACGTTCGAGTGGGAGAACGGAAGCAATGCGGACAACCACCGCATCGAGATCGACAACGAGCCGAGCTTCTCGGCGCCGCTGGTGGAGAACTACGTTGACACGGTGGACAACCAGCACCAGTTCACCTTTACCCAGCCGGGAACCTACTGGTGGCGGGTGTGGGCGGTGAACACCGCGGGAGAGACGGTTTCAGAGACTTGGATGTTGCATGTGGGCAGTTGGAACACCCTAGAATCGTGGTCTGGAGCTTCCAAAGCGCCGTCTGGATGGCTCCTTGCAGAGACTTGGAGTGGAAGTTCATCAGTTGCTCTTGCTTGGTGCCAAGCAGAGGACTGGATATCAGAGGTTCGAGGTCCCTCGCTTTGGCGTGCACCCGAGATCTGGTCTGCTCACTCTGCGACGCTACCGAATTGGAAAGAGGGTAAATCGTGGAGCGGAGCAGTTTTGGGGGTGAGTGGGCAGTGGAGAACTGTCGAGAGCTGGGCCGACAGAGTTTCCGCTTCCAGATTTTGGCGTGCTGTGGATCAGTGGAGCGGAATCGTCTCAGCCGGAGATTTCACAATCTCGATTTCCCCATCCTCTGCATCGGTGGAACAAGGCATATCTGTTAAAGCAACAATCACCATCTCTCCGATTGGTCTATACTCCTTCCAAGTAACTCTTAGTGCAAGCGGAGCACCCGGAACCGTGAGCTTTTCACCGTCTGCTGGAATCCCACCGTTTACTTCTACGATGACTCTGTCGACTTCAAGAGCTACTTCACCCGGAACTTATACAGTAGTTGTTACTGCTCGTGGTGCAGACGGAAGGATCCATTCAGAAACTTTCACTCTGACGGTTATCGAACTTCAACCACCGACATCCGAAGTTGACCCGATATCTCCATACTGGCAGACCCAGCTTCCAATCCAGCTGACCGCATCGGCCAGCGATCCCGATGGGAGCGTCACTCAGGTCTCCTTATACTATCGATATTCTGCTGATAACCTCCTGTGGGGCGATTGGACATTGTTTGCTGTCGATACTGATGACTCGGACGGATGGTCTTGGATGTTTACAGCAGACAACGGCGACGGATTTTACGAGTTTTATTCGATAGCGAGAGACACTGATGGCCTAGATGAAGCGCCTCCTTCGTTGGCAGATACCCATTGCGCTGTTGATACGGGTGCACCACCTACACCTGCGCTGCTCTCGCCAAGCGATGATCAAATCTTGCTCTCCGGAGCTGTTAAATTTGAATGGAGCGAAGTCAGTGATATTTCTGGCGTGTTCTACGAGCTGCAGGTGAGTACTAGACCGGAGTTTGATGTTGTGTTAATTCGGGAAAATCTGAAAGGGGTCACTTATCAGATCTCCGAAAACCAAGCCCTTTCAGAGGACATTTACTTCTGGCGAGTGAGATCCTTCGACGGGCTAGGTCATGTGAGCGACTGGTCTACGATTTTTAGTTTTGCTGTAGTCCCCAGTGCGCCGGTGGTTCAGCTAGAAGCAGCTGAAAATGGACAAAGCATCGAAGCCGACTTCACTCAGTACCAGATATTCATCGTGCGGGTTATCGTGACTTTGACGGAGTCCATACCTGGGGGAGAAATCGCTGGAGCCCAAGTCAGAATTCAGGAATATGCTGAGACACTGGAGGAAACTGCGCTCCCAGAGGGCGTGGTATACCAATACTTCGGCATTCTCTCGACCACTCTTGACCCACAAGCGGTGGAGACAGCGAAAATAGAATTCCGAGTGGCCAAAGAATGGGTGCGCTCTGAGAATATCATGGAAAATACGATTCGGTTGTTGCGTTGGGAGGAAAACCGCTGGAATGAACTGGAAACCACTTATCTATCTGAGGACAACGATTACCTCTATTTCTCTGCCGTGTCCCCTGGCCTCTCATTGTTCGCGGCAGTGGGCCAAAGAAAACCCGCGCCCGTGCTTCCGGGCGCACTTCCTGTTGTTGGCCCACCCGTGTGGGTTCTGGTGTTGCTCGCGATTATTGCCGTCGGCGGAGTTCTTGGAGCCTACGTGTACTTCAGCATCACTCGCCAGCAGCGCATCCTCAGACGGCTGGAGCGTGCCGTTCTCCGACCACCTCGGAGGCGGATAGGAAGGCCGGTCAAACCGGTGGTCCCACGTGCTGCTCCCTCCGAGCTGGAAGCGATCGAGCGTTTGAAACGCATTGCAGAAGAAAAGCGAAAGCGATTGTCTAAACGGCGATCACGAAAATAGAAACTGGTGAATCTTCTCGCTCAGCTGTTTGAATCGCCTCGCACCTGGGGATGAGGGGGCATACATAACTACGGGAATTCCCGATGCGGTCGCTTCTCTCACTTTGGCATCTTCGGGGATGGATGTGAGCACCGGCCACCCCAGCGCCTTTTTTATGTTGGCTGTCGAAAGTTCGAAAGGCTCTCCCCGAACCTTGTTCACCACCACTCCCATCACCGGGACTTTGTGTCGCTCAGCCGCTCCAAAGGTCTTAATAGTGCTGGCAACGGTTGGAAGCAAAGGATTGGTGACTGTGATTATTTCATCTGCCGCTCGCATGGCTGCCATCACTTCCGGTCCCAAGCCCGGGGCAGAGTCGAGAATAATCACATGGTATTTGGATCGCAGCGGCTCGAGATGGGCTCGCAGATCGACGAGGTGTACTTCCTCACGGAACGCTATGGAACCAAAGATGGCATCTATACCGTGTCTCCTTACCACTGCCTCCTGGATTGGAATTTTTCCAGAGAGGACATCGTGGATAGTAACTTTTGGCTCCAGTTCTCCGAAGTGAAGACCGAGATTGGGTGCTGTTAGATTTGCATCCACTGCCAACACGCGCTTTTTTAACTTTTGGGTAAGATAAGCGGCGATATTGCACACCGTTGTTGTTTTTCCTACACCTCCCTTGCATGAGAACACTCCTATTATCTTTGCACGTCGTGGTCGAATCTCTGGCTCCTCCTCGTGTTTTGTTTTCAACAGCTTAAGAAACTTGGAGCACTTGTCCCGTCCGCGCTCTTTTTTGCGTTTGGTTTTCAGGATCCCTCTCGTTTCAATCCCTTCTAAAATTATGTTTTCCATCTCAGATTAAAATATACGGAAGTCAACAGGGCTAGGTTATCACATTTTGAAGCCCGACTTCTTCGGCGATCTTGAGCGCAGCCGAGAACTCGTCAGACGTTATCCTTCGGTTTATTTCCTCGTATTCATCTGCCCGATAGCATGGCCGGTATTGATCCATCAGGTTTACGCGCGTGTTGGGCCCAAGGTTTTCTGCTATCCACTCCAGCACAGGTTTTGTGCAGCATTCTACGTGGTTGGGCATAACCAGATGTCTGATTATGAGTTCTGCGTCTTTGGAAGCAAGCATGTGATTTCTAGAAACTATTTCGAAATAATTTTTCACACCCGAGTATCGTTCGGCACAGCGGTCGTTTCCGTATTTGAAATCAGTAAGATATACATCTTGAGTTCCAGCCAACAGCCGCATCGCTTCCGAACTCAAATACATGTTGGAGTTCCACACACTAGGAATATTGACCTCACATTTAGAGAGCGCCTCAAGAATGGCGTGCAGATTTGGAGTAGGCTCTCCGCCCACCCAGTTTACGTTTCTGGCTCCTGCTTGCCGCGCTTTTTTGATAAGCATGGCAAGGGCACGCGGCGTGGCCAGAGCACCGCCGTCGGGGTACTGGGAGATATCCCAGTTTTGACAAAAAACGCATTTGAAGGTACACCCGCTGAAGAAGATGGTATAGCTGGGAACGAGTTCGGGTTCCTCTCCATAGTGCATAAATTCCGAAGCAATCCGTGGTTGTGTTCCAACGCCGCACACCCCGAGCCTTCCACTCGTTCTGTCTACTTGGCATCGCCGCTCACAAAACCTGCAGCTCCGCAGAATCTTGTTTGCTAGCTCGATTTTGAGATCTAGGAGAGAGAACTCGGGCTTGGGCAGATCTTCTATCTTCATCTTTTTCTCATCGACCCGCTTTTGTAGTCTGTTGAGCTCTCGAAGACCGGACTCGTGTTTTTTCCAGAGTTCAGTTTCAGAAGAGTCGGACGTTGTTTTTATCTCCACACGGGCGCAGATGTGAAAACGTGCTGGTAAAGAATTTTCCATAACTGCGAAATAACGGCTCAGCGCTTGTTGCGCTTTTTCGTCGCGAAGCACCGCGATAGCATCAGGGCGCAATACCGACCACATCCAAAAAATTACTCGCTTTCCAGTCTTTTTACTCGAATGCTCCGGTCTTTTTTTGGTTTATAAATAGGCGGCTTTCAAAGCAGCAATGGGAGATGAAGAGGAGTTTGATCTTAATAATAGGAATTCTCATTGTCGGGTCGCTGGCACTACCAAAGTTCCTCGACCATGCACACGATTTCTCGTATTCCCCCATCGAGAGAATCGCGGAAGTCCAACGGGTAGTGGATGGAGATACTCTCATACTGTCGTCGGGAGAGCGCATACGTCTCGTGGGGATCAACACCCCAGAAATCGGAGCTCACGCGGAAGCTGGTGGTGCAGAGGCGTTAGAGTTCGTATCCTCTCTTCTCCCTCCCGGCACACAAGTGGGGATAAACGTGGATGATTTGCGACCAAAGGACAAATACGGCAGAACCCTCGCAGTTGTATTTGTACGAAAGAAGGGGCAGTGGTGTAATCTCAATGCTAAACTTCTTCAGCTGGGTCTCGCCGAGCCCTTTTTTGTTCCCCCCTCAGAGTTTAACCCCTACCGCTGGCTATGCTGAAAGTGTTCCCATCAAAAATGCTAGTAGGCCGAAGCCCATTCCTATCTTACAAGCCAGCGAGCTCCATGCTGCCGTTTTCGGGGCAGGATTTCGCAAGATCAATCCAATGGCCACAAGGAAAGCACCGATCGAAACGAGCAACGGGTAGAGGTAGTACTCTCCAAATATGTGCTCTGTGTATGGTATGGGAGCCAGCACTATTGCCAGCAAAATAAAAAGCGTTGCTAGTCCGGCGGCTTTTCTTGCCCCATGGGTTAGAGGGAAGGTGCGCAGCTTGAGCTTCTTGTCGCCAGGCATGTCCTCGATTCCTTTAATTAGCTCTCGCCCCACGGTTGAGAACGAGGCCATCAGAACCAGCACTAACAGTTCTGTAGGTATCAAGGGGCCAGCACCGTAAGGAGAGGTGGCAAGGCCTCCAAAGAGGAATGTTGATCCCACTAGATAGCCGATTGTCAGGTTTCCTGGGAGTCCTAGGCGTTTCAATTTACCAGCGTAAAACACCAACATTAAGGAGTTGATGCCTGCAATAGCAAAACAGAACGGGTTTTTGAGAGCTACAGAGGAGAGGATTCCAGCAATAAAGAAGACTTGTGAGATTCGAAGTGCTGTGTTTGGTTTTATTTGCCCCGATGGAATGGGCCGGTAGGGCCTGTTTATTCGATCGATAGCCCGATCAAAATAGTCATTGATAGCATTTCCACCACCGGCAACCAGTGCAGCGACCAGAAATGCGAGCAGGTATACTTCCCAACCGGCAAAGTTGTAGACCCGTGCGCCAAGGAGCGCACCAATGAGAACCGCGATTCCAGCAAACACACAATTCAACGGTCGAATCAACTTGAAAATCGCAACTTTTTTCATTCCATCCCCTTTGAATACTTTCGCTTACCCCTCTCCCCGCAAACCTCTTAAAATCTACTCCCAGCTGGATTAGCGAGACAATGTTTTTGATCACCGATTCACAACTGGATGAATTCTGTTCCGTGATTCGCCAAAAGGAGGAGAACCGCCAGCGATTGATGCAGATGATTGGGTCTGGGGAGATCTGGCAGAAAGAATTGGTGCGAGTCCACGATTTTGATTTTCGAGATCTTCGGGTTGCGGGCGTGGATGGGGGACTTGGACGGTTTTCTCTTAAGGGCGTGGAATGCGCAGTGATTCGGGCGGGAGGAGCGGTTTTTCACTATCACGGGCGACAGCTGGAGGATGTCGAGTATTTTCCCGACGAATACCCTTCGGCCCGAATAGTGGCTGTTTCGGAGCCTCTGGACACCATACGGCTCGATTTGTTGGTCGGCATGGAGAGACAGATCGCAGAAATCGAGTGTGCAACAGAGATCGTCAGAAACGCGACACCCACGTTGCTTGTGCTGGACGGATCGGTGTTGCCGCAATACACCAGCAGGCAGGGGAGTTCGTGTTTAGAAGCTGCGCATGATAGATTGAGCACCGTTTATGAGGAGCTACACCGGATGTGTTTGAATCGAGGAGTGTTTTTGACGGGTTTTGTCAAGGAAAGCCGTAGCAATTTGCTTGTTAATCGGCTTGTGCGCGAAAGCTGCTTTGACGAAGAAGTGCAAAAAAGGCTAGCGCACGTCTGCGATTCTGATTTGCTCGAGCAGCTGTTGCCCGAGGGGTACAGGACCAGACCTCTGCGGATAGGAACCCGGTGGGGAATCGACTTTTTCGCCTTTTACATACGCACTGCGCGTGACAGGGTGTTCCGGGTGGAGTTTCCGGAGCTCGGTGGTGATCCAGAATTGTCTGCGGCGTGCTTGGCTTCTTTCATCGGTTTTCTGTGTTCGTTCAGCGATAGCGTCGGGGTCCCATCCGTTTTGCTTGAGGCAGACCTGCGCGTTAGGGTCCGAGAAGCCGAAGTGAAGTTTCTGAGGGATTCGCTTGTTGCAGCCTTGCGGGGCGAGCCCACCACGGTAGTCCGGTGGAGATGACCAAAATGGAGATAGGCACGGTCATCGCGACCTCGGAGGATCCGGATGTTTTTGGTTTCACATTTTTGGCCAAGCGCGAGATCAAGGCGGGAAGTTTCGTTGGGGTTGGTGTGCCGCAAGGTAAGGCTTTCGCCGTGATCACCAATATCGTCCGCACCAATCAGTACTTTGCGTCACCCGAAATCGTCCGCGGATTTGAACTCAGAGGTTCGCTGGCGGATGTTATGCCGGCTCAGCACTGGGAGTGCTGGCTGGCGAAAGCCCGTTTTGTCGGGGTATCGAGCGCCGAGGGTTTTGATAGGGTTTTGGCTCCTCCGTCTCCGGGAGAAAAGGTGTTTCTGGTTAGCGCGGACGAACTCTCTGAGCTGCTAGGGCTGGCCCCGGCTGGGGTGGGGATAGGTGTTTTGAGGACCCATCCCGTTCCGGCCAGATTAGATCTTACACGGCTTTTCCAGAAACATGTGGCGATCCTAGCCATGTCGGGAGCCGGGAAGAGCAACTGTGCTCAGGTGCTGGTGGAGGAAATCTTGACGCGGAGGCCCGATCAGGGTAGACCGGCGGTGATAGTGATGGATGTGCACGGCGAGTACGGAGGGCTGCACGAGGAGTTCCCTTCTCAGGCACATGTGCTTGACGGGCGCCACGTACGTATCGGACTGTCGACTCTCAGCGCCGAGCGGTTGCGCGAGTTCGTGCCGGAGATGTCGGGTGCCCAGATGCGAGAGCTGAAGCGAGTACTATTCAAGCTGAAGCAAACCGGGCGTTCTTTTGACTTGGATGATGTGCTGGCCGAGATCGAGCGCGCGGAGGATCTGACGAGGGCCTCTAAACAGGCACTGGTGGGGTGGATCTACGATTTAAAATCGCTGCATGTCTTCGATCGCTTTGATTTTCCGTTCTGGCCCGATGTGGTGGTTCCCGGAGCGGCTCTCATAGTGGACTTGAGCCGGATCACGAGTCTGAGGAAAAAGCAGATTCTGGTCACGCATGCGTTGTGGGAGCTTTTCCGTGCAAGAGAGCGGAGGCACGTCCCTCCTGTTGTCGTCTTCTTGGAGGAGGCACACCTCTTTGCTCCTTCCGAGAACGCGATTTCCAAGCGCGTGATAGAGCGGATAGCACGCGAGGGTCGCAAGTTCCACTTCTCGCTGGTGGTTATCTCGCAACGGCCCGTTAGGCTTTCCACAACACTCCTCTCGCAGGTGGGCAGCAACATCATCATGAGGATTACCAATCCGTATGATTTGGATCACCTGCGTCGTTCGTCGGAGGCGATCACGTCGCAGACCGCGGACATGATTTCGTCGCTTTCGGTCGGGGAGGCATTGGTGTTTGGAGAGGCTGTGAATTATCCGATTTTTGTGCGAATAAGGAAGAAGAAGGGAAGAAAAATCAGTGGGGGCCATTTCGAGCAGGCAGCGATTGATTTTGAGCGGAGCATGAATCTAATTCCGCGCGAATCGAGGCTGGAAACCCCAGATCATGTGAAAAACAGGTCGGCCGTTAGTTCGCCCGCTTTTTCTCCTTTATAAACATCCTCCTTCGCAAAAGGCTGAGGGGTGAGAACGATGAGGCTGGTACACTACCAGACCTTGGAGCCCCTGAGCGAGGAGGACCTAAAGGTGCTGCGCCGAATCAAGGAGCAGTTCAATGAAAACAAGGGTTTCTGGGAGCGCATCAAACTGTGGCGAAAGGGAGACATCATCGATGAGTTGGAGCCGAGGGATTCCCGCTGGGGCTACACCCGGGTTCGTAACGAGGAGGAGCGCCAGCGATTGCTGTGGGTGCTGAGGCAAATGTCGGCGGCAACACCGGGAATTACTTGGGTGATCTACGATGAGGGCAACGGGGGCTCGGAACTGCTGCTGAGAGGAGGAAAGGTGATCAGTGGAACGACTTGAGGGGGCGGGACCGTTCTATCTCCTAATCGTTGAGGACGATTCACACAAAGGCAGGCAGTGTGAACTCTACGAGTTCAAGAGCTTGAGAGCACTGATTCGAAAAGCCAACACGCTGAGAGACAGGCGGGCTTGGGCCTTCTGTGTACGTGATCGCATCCCTCTTGAGCGAGCCGATCTGTTTGGCCTACTTGGGGGAATGAAGCGTGGAGTTGAGACAGATAGTGGAGAAGATTCTGAAATCTGACGTGGCTGGGGCTCTGGCCGCTGTAGAGGAGTGGTGAGCCCTTATAGGCTCGCACATCGGCGTATTGTAGGGAGAGCATGATAGCAGGACAAATCTTGGCAACGGCAGTAGTGATAGTGATCTTCGTCTATTTGAGACGATTTATTGTGAAAAGGGGCCGTGAGGTGTTTATCAGAGCCCCAGTAGCGGAGTGGACTCTCTCCGGATTTCTGGCAATTCTCGGCGCTTGGGTGGTTTTAAACATCTGGGGTATTTTTCCTATTCTCACCAACACAGCAGTCATCGGGGTCTGGCTGTTTTTCGCGCTCTGGTTTGCCAAGGATTTCTTCATAGACGATTATCTTGCCGGCATCAAGCTAATCACGTTTTACAAATTGGCACCGGGGAGCCGCGTCCACGTTTTGGGAATGGACTGTGAGATTCTAGAAATAAGCCCGCGCAGCACCACCTTGAGGACTCCGAGGGGCCGGTTGATGGTTCCTAATTCCCGGCTCTTGCAGCTCGGCCTGATACTGCCTGAGAGTCCTCCCTCATCTTCCTCGGAGTCCGAGGGCTCGTTTCCAAGTGGGCAGCGCGGGAGCAAATCACCACAATAGCAATACAATTACCCTGAGATCTAGCAAAAAGCTTGGGCGGCGCCGTTGTTAGAACTAAGGCATACGAAAAAGCTGGGCTTTGAGCTGCAGTTCTTGGCCGGTTTACATTTATTATCTCCTACTCCTATTGATTAACTTGATGTCGAAGCTGGAGCGCGTTAGTTTGACGATTCCGACAGAACTCCTTCAGGCACTTGACAGAATTTTGAAAAGTGAGGGATACGTGAGCAGATCGGAAGCTGTGCGCGATGCAATAACCGAGTTTGTATCGGAGCGCGCTTGGAGAAGAAAGCTTGGCGGTCAGAGGCGTGGCGTAATAGTGTTCGTTTACAATCACGAAGTGCGTGGCCTGTCCGACCGGCTTTTACACATTCAACACCAAGAAGGAGAACTAATAGTGTCGACGCTTCACTGGCACGTGGATGAGAAGAATTGTCTAGAAGTCCTGTTGGTCAAAGGCCGTGCCCAGCAAATAACGCGCTTGGCCGAGCGCTTGGAGGCTCTCCGCGGAGTAAAGCAGCTCAGACTAGTTGTTTTGGACGGGTGAGTGCTAGAGCGGCCTGTCCCACGGATAGTCCTCCGTCTCCGGGCGGGACCTCTCTATGGGAGATGAAGCGGTATCCGTGTTCTTCAACCATACTATGAATTGTTCGAGTTATGGTGTCGTTGTAGAATACTCCTCCGGAGACCCCTATGGTTCTGATACCGGTGCTTTCGGCGGCTTTTACGGCCATCGCTCCTAATCCACGGGCAACGGCTTGTTGGGCGCTGGCGGCAATGTGTTTGCGAGGCACTCTTTTTCTCAATGCGTTCAAGATCTCTGTCAGAAGAGTGGTGGTGTCAAGCGCATATCTGTCATTCTCCTTTTTAATTTCCACTGAAAGCTCGACTTCAGTGGGATCTCCTAGAGCTGCGGCACTTTCTAACTTCATGGCTGGCTCTCCTTCATAAGTGCGCCTGTTGCAGATGCCCAACAGGCACGAAATCGCGTCTAGGACCCGTCCGGTACTCGACGTCCAGTGCACGTTCACATTTCGTTCCAACTGGTGCAAAATCGTGTCAATTTCTTTTTCTCCTTTGGGAAATCCGGACAGACAGTGCTCGAGCAAAACTCGCTTAGTTTTGGCCAAAGTGAAGGAGCGAGATAGGATTCCCGCAACCATCCGCGCTGGGTAAATAGTGGCGAGATCCCCTCCAACCATCGGCTGATAGCTCAGTCCTCCTATTCGCCGCATGCTTTCTCTTTCAGCAATTATGACTTCGCCTCCCCAGATTTTTCCATCTGTGCCGTATCCTGCCCCGTCAGCCACGATACCTATTGCCTCAGCCGCACCGTGCTCGGCCATGAGCCCTGCTAGGTGTGCATAGTGGTGCTGGACCTGATAGGCACGTGCTCCAAAATGCTCGGCGATTTGTTTTGCTTCTCGCGTGGTTGAATAGTGTG
>JAPDJH010000020.1 GCA_029259175.1 Hadesarchaea archaeon | reverse complement strand
CAGGTAGCCCGAGGGGAACGAACGATTCCATAGAGCATCACCTCCTTGGAGTTGTTTCCCATCCCCTCGGGTCCTAGCCCCCAATCGTTCTATGAGGAGAGACCTAAAGCGTTATTTGAACAGCATCAAGTAATCTGGAGAAAACAGATTTGAATAAATTTGTTTTCTAGGCGACTTGCGCGTTTTTCTTTTCTGCGGGTAGAGAAATCCCGGGGAAATGGTTGTTGCACGAAGCTTGACTCCGGCCGGATCCTTCGACATCTGCCGAACCAGGTTTTAGCATTCAACGAAGAAAATTCTGCCCCTTTTTCGAGTTTTGGGCTTTATAAGCACTCGAAATCTTTAAATAGGGTCGTGTGGAGGGTTTTTTGCAAAATAAAGAAGAGGTGAGAAAGTGAGAGCAGCAGCTATAATGCTGATCGCAGCCATGCTGATTTCGCCGATTGCTATGGTACTTTCGATTTCAACTACTACCGCTCAGGCCGACGTTTCGATGACTGTGGAGCCAAACTTGGTCAAGGGTGGAGCTCGAAGAGAAGTGTTCACGTTGTCAGTGACGAACAACACCTCGTCCGTGATAACGAAGGTGGTCCTCCAGATAAAGAAAGACGATACTGTTCAGTCTTGGGATCTTAAGGGAGTTGCAGTAATCCCTGCTGGTGAAAACTTGCACCTAGCTGATGATAACAAGGTCTATGTGGCTCCAGACAACGAACTAACGTTGCTCGCGGAAGTGGACAACCAGAAGATTTACATAGTTTCTGGGACTGAGCTTTGGATTCCGGGTGGAGCAACAATTTATCTCGAGCGACAAGAAAAGTCTGTGACATTGAACGCGGATGAGAACATCAAGGTGACCGTTCCAGGCACTGACAATTCTGTTGGACTTAGCGAAAACCAGGAGAATCTAGCTGTGGGCACGAAGATCGCGCCAGCCGTTCTGATACCTTTCTACTTGGACGATGACAACAAGGTGCAGACGAAAGAAAATGTATACATTTACTGGTACGACAGGGATGACAATTTGGCCGTTCTGATTGAGAACACCTATTTAAAAGTCACAGCTCAGAACGACAATGCCCTTTATGTTTCCGCTGGTGAGAACAAGATAAAGTTGCTCGGCGACAACGAGTTTATTCTGAAGGAAAACCGAGTTAGCGCACTTGAGGCAAAGACTGATATCGGAGGCACTACACTTGACGTTGAAGTTGGAGACAACATCCAAATTTCTGACAATAAAGTAAAGATACTGGCTGGTCAGAGCATTCAGGTCGCGGAAAACATCCAAGTCCGGATAGGGGCGGACAACTACGTGCTCCGAGTGAAGGACACTAAGGTGGTCATCGATAACAAGGACAAGGTGGTATCCGTCCCCGCTGGATGGGATCCAGACCAGGGCGGTGACACGCTCACTTGGACTGCTGATGGTTCCGACAACCTCGATCCGGGTGACACCCTGAGCTTCAAGTTCTCGGCCGATCTCACAACCGCTGCCACCGGCACCTACACGGTGGTTGCTGGCTTTTACGACGCGAGCAACAATCTGATAGGAACCAAGGAGTACTCCATCGAGGTAGACAACACCCCGCCAACCGTGACCGCCGTGAGTGTCAACGGCCAAGACTATGTGTGGGTCAAGGAAGATGCGTCTGTGGCTATCAGAATCACCTTCTCCGAAACGATTTCTAGCATCGAAAACATCCGCTTGGTCGAAAACTACAATGTCACTCCTCGAGAGTGGGTGCAACTCGAGGACAACTTTGCTCCCGTGGACTCCGAGAACAAGATCTGGGAGGCCACCTATGTTACCGGAGACAACGAGAACCGCGACGGCCCGATCCGGCTGGAAATCATAAGTGTGAAAGACAAAGTGGGCAACGATCTGGACGCACAGGTGGACTATGAAAATATAATCTTTGTCGACCGGCGCGCACCGCCAGCCAAGAAGCTCAGCACCATTATGGGGGCGGCGCAGTGGCCGACGGACAGCATCTTGACCAAGGACAGCTTCAACATAAAGATCGACAAGGACGACATTAAAGACAATTACCAAGGCGTTGAGAACGAGAACACAGTGGAAGCTGTCAAGATAAAAGTGGACAACACTGAATATGCGATGAGCTACGATTCCTTCGCGGACAAGTGGTACCTTAACCTCGAGGATCTGTCCGAGGGCAAGCACCGCATCGCCATCGTGGTACAAGATAAGGCCGGCAACGTGAGCGAAGAGAACTGGGACAACCTTTATGTGGATCTCAACCCACCGTCCGTGTCGATAACGGTAGAAACGGCGAGTGGTACTCAGGTTTCTAATGGCGGATATGCCACGGAAAACGAACTTACTATAAAGGTGCATTTCAGCGATTCTCTCCTAGGTATCGATAACCTGGGCAACACTACTCCTACCTGGGACCTCTTCGAGAACTTCAGAGAGAACGAGAATTGGGACCGCGGTTGGGTGGTTGTCCTTACCTACGAGAACGGGGACAACGTTCCCGGAATGCCCAATCCATTGGTGCCCAAGACTCCTCCGAAACTCGAGAATGAGGAGAACGTGGTTAGTGGGGTCTTCCTCAGCTTCGACTTCGAGAACAGCACCATCGCCCTTCCGGAGGGCAACTACGTTGTCCAGGTGTATGCAGGTGACAGCGATAACTACGCCGGGCGTGGTTCTCCACACCGTGCAGCAGAGAACTTCTCGTTCAAGATCAACGTCCAGCCACCGAGCGCGCCCACTCTGTCCACCACTTCCAAGGCCTACCAGACTTACAACAACCCGCAGAATCCGTACACTAGCCGTACCTACTCATACTATATAGACGGGACTGTGACAGAGAGCGATGTTACTCAGGTCAAGATTTATATCCTTGACTCCACCGGTAACGTGTTGGACACTATTCCACTTAGTGTGAGCAACCGGACTTGGAGTACTACTCTCGATCTGAGCGGGTATCAGGGACAGGTTGTGCGGATAGAGGTTTCAACAGTGGACGTAGCCGGTAATGAGAGCACATCTCGAACTCTCTACGGCTACTTCCTCTACGATGCCTCCGCCCCGACTGTGACCATCGACTCCCAGTACAAGAACATCACCACTGACAAGGCTAGCATCGTCATCTCTGGGTCGGTTCAGATCGACGATTGGGAGTCCTACGCTGACATCACCCTGACAGTCAGCCCGTCGACCGCCTCCGTGGTGTTCGACCAGTCGACCGGCACCTTCAGCGTGAGCGTGCCGCTGTCTGAAGGTCAGAACCTCGTGGCGGTGACGGCAACCGACGCCGTGGGCAACTCAGGCTCTGATTCTGCAACCATCACCCGCACGGTGACTCCGTGGGCGACCTATGCAATCGTCATCGTCATCATTGCACTAATCCTGGCTGCGATCGCAATCTTCAGGCGCACGTGAGGGGCTGAAGAACGCACTCAGCTCCTCCAGCTTTTTATTTTTGTTTTTTCTTTCATCAAAATTTTTGGCTGTTTATCCTGCCTAAACATCGGTGTTTCGAAGTTCATGTTTTGCGCTGTTTCAGCGAAAACAGATCGCCGCCGTGCAAGTCGATGCCCACGATCAGCGGTCCGAAGTGTTGCATGCGGAGCACCCACAGCGCTTCTGTATCGCCAAGGTCACGCCACCACACGCTTTCGACACGTTTTATCGCTTTGGCTGCCACAACCCCTGCACCACCGGGAAACGCCAAGTAAACACAGCCGAGCTTTCTCATACCCTCGGCAGCCGTGTTTCTGACCCCTCCCTTTCCGATGAGCGCTCTCACGCCGGTACGTTTGATGAATTCAAGTTGTACAGGATCCAACCTGGCGCTGGTGGTTGGCCCGGCCGAGATCACCTTCCACTCTTTGTTTTTGCGGATTGCAAGCGGCCCGCAGTGATAGACCGCCCAACCGCGCAGATCAACGGGAATTCTATGCCCAGTCACCACGCGCTTGTATGCTCGGTCACGTGCTGTGATTATTTTTCCGCTGAGGTAGACCACATCACCGACTTTAAGACGTTTGATATCCTGCTTTTGGAGCGGGGCTGTTAGCTCGATCACGGGTCGATCACCTTTAGTTGGCCGTCTTCGATGACGGCTCTCCCGCGGCGTCCGGGCCAGCACTGGAGCACCACGCCCACAGGCAAGGTGGCGGTGTGGCAGGGCGCCGCCTCGGCGAGCACGCGCAGCACAGTGGTGCGTCCGCCCAGCCCCATCGGCCCAACACCCAAGGCGTTGAGCTTCGCTTCCAAACTTTTTTCCAGCTTTCGGAGCTGGGGATCTGGATTGGGTTTGTCGATGCGGCGCAGGAGGGCGTGTTTTGCCAGCACTAGTGCTTGGGATGATGTTCCTCCGATTCCCACTCCTAGGGTCACCGGGGGGCATGGTTTTCCTCCCGCCTCTTGGAGCAGATCCACCAAGCGCGTGGTGAGCTCACTAGTGTCGTTGGTGGGGTGCAACGTCCACAGGCGCGAAAAGTTCTCAGTTCCGGCTCCCTTCACCAGCACGCTGATCTCGGGGGGCGCGCCGGGCTCCAGATGGATTTCCGCTTTAGCGTCGGAAGCCCTCAGAGGCCTCCGAGTGAGCGGATCCACCCAATTGCGGCGTAGAGGGATCTCGCGTTCAGCGCGAGCGATTGCACGCCTGATAGCTCGGGCCACATCGAACGGGAACGGTGTTTGTGAACGAATAAAAAAGGTGAATGTTCCGGTATCTTGGCATATGGGGCGCTGAGACCTTTCCGCCAGTTCTAGATTTTTTAACATGGTCTGGAGCTGCACCCGCGCGATCTCGTTGCGCTCGCGGCGCAGAGCCCGTTGGAGTGCTTTCCGGTAGTCGGAGGGGGCGACGGTCTCTGCGCGACGGATGAGCTCGACCACTCCCTTCACGAACGCGCGTTCGGGTATCATGCACTTTCACTAGGGCGAGGAAAGTTAAAGGAATTGGGGTATGCCGGTCCAAGCCGGGTGGGCGTTGTTCATGGTTGACAGTAAAGTGTCGATTATTTAAATACAAATTGTTGGCGTGGCATATCACAAAGCTGGCCAGAGAGTAAACTTCAGGAAAGAAAAGAAGATTTTCATGAGATCCTTTTGTAGCTCGGACGTATTCATCGATTTTCGGACTGGAGCCGAACACGTGTTTGCTTTACGAGTGGGTGGTGCAGGAGCATCTCTTGCATCAGTTTGGCGAAGTGTTTTATTGGCGGAACAAACTCGAGATAGACTGTGTTGCGGGCAACTTAAAAGTCGAGATCAAGGCTGGAAAACCCCATCGGCGGTATCCGCGCGGGGTGAAGGTGCTGGAGAAAGAAGACGTGCCGAAGTTCTTGTGCCGGCTTGCACGTTGATAAAGCTATTCCGGTCTTCAAAAGTGCGGATGGACGGAGCGCTTCTGGGGATGCTGTTTCGAATGGTAGCGGGGGGAGGACTTGAACCTCCGACCTCCGGGTTATGAGCCCGGCGGGCACTCCACGCTGCCCCACCCCGCTCCGTTTCATTCTTTGGAATGAGTGATGTATAAAGCTTCTTTATTTGGGTGAAGGAGTTTTCAGGAGTCCGCCCACCACGGCCCCCAAGCCCGCTATCAGCAGGTCTCTTACGAGCAAAACGAGCGTGGTGGAGCACAGCCCCACAAAGGGTGTGGACACATCGGGGAAGTTGGCGGCGAGGTAGAGCGCAACGGCCAACAAAAAACTGGCGTCCGCGATGAGACCAGCTAGAGTGCCGCTCCGTAGTCTGGTGAGGCTTGACGGCGCGATTCCGGCGACCGCGTAGCCCGCAATCACACCCCCGAGAAAGAGACCCACAATCCCTGCTCCGAACAGGAACTGGGTGATTAGTGCGAAGAGGGCCCCGTAGAGCACGGGCCGGGTGAAGCGGGCGTCCAGCTTTCTACCCAGCAGGAGCAATAGGGCTGACCATAACACGCACACGAAGATGGCATATCCGGCAACGAAGGCTTTGTCGATCACAATATGTGTAGGGGCCGCACACGTATAAGGCGGTCGGCAAGGAGCACGATGGGCGCTTATGGCGATGCCGGCAGTTCGCTTGCGCTGGTCCTCGTGTGCTTTTGGCCACCTCAAAAAATATTTTTATATTTTCGGGTGTAAGCGACTGGGGTTTTCATGAAAGGCTGGGCTGGAACAGTCTTGCGAGTGGATCTGAGCCGCGAGAAAGTCGTCAAGCAGCCACTGGATCTGAAAGTGGCAAAAGAGTACCTAGGTGGCCGCGGCTTGAACTCCAAAGTCCTTTTTGAGGAGATCAAGCCAGGAATTGATCCCCTTTCCCCGGAGAATGTGCTGTGTCTTGCTGTCGGCCCATTCACCGGAACCATGCTCACGAGTTCTGGCCGTATAGAGGTGAGCACCCTCTCCCCACTCACATACATCTTGGGAGATGGCAATGCTGGCGGATTCTTCCCGACCTTCATGAAGCGCGCGGGCTACGACCAGATAATCGTGACTGGGCGCGCGAGCAAACCCGTGTACCTGCTCATCGATGACGACGATGTGGAACTCCGCGATGCTTCTGACCTCTGGGGCCGCACCACCTGGGAAACCACCGACATGCTCAAGGAGATCCACGGGAAGGACTTCTGGGTGTGCTCTATTGGCCAAGCCGGTGAAAATCTTGTTCGTTTTGCCTGCACGGTGTTCGACCGCCACTTCACGGCAGCTCGCGGAAGCGGCGCCGTGCTCGGTTCGAAGCGGCTGAAAGCCATCACAGTCCGCGGAACCAAGCGGGTAGAGGCGGCTAACGAGGAGGAGTTCCGCAGGCTTGCAATGGAGGACAACCAGTTCTTTCTGCGCGACCCGACCCAGCGCGAGATCGCCGAGTACGGCACCCACCTAGGGGTCATCCGGTGGTGGCCCGGCTACCGCTACTTCTCCAAATACTTGTCCGAGAAGGATGTGCCGCCCGACATCACTCCCAAGGGATGGAAGCGCTACGAGTTAAAGCGCGCGGCGTGTTATGGATGTGTTGTGAGCTGTCGCGATGTGTATCGCATTCCGGAGGGCAAGTACAAGGATGAGGTCGGGGTCGCGCTGGAGTACGAGACGATCTTCTGCTGCGGAACCAACTGCGGGATAACGGATCCGATAGCGATAATGGTGATGGGCAACCTCGCGGACAAGTACGGTATGTGTACAATTCCTCTGGGCAACGTGATCGCGTTCGCCAAGGAGCTCTATCATCGCGGTATAATTTCCGAGCGTGATACGGACGGCGTCTCGCTCGAATGGGAAGCCACCGATGATCAGATCGAGCTCATTCACCGAATCGCGCTGCGAGAGGGCAAGTTCGCCAGCTTGCTGGCGGAGGGGATGTATGCTGTTGCGAAGCGGTACGGGCCAAAGGCCATGGATTACTGTTATCACGTGAAGGGAACGTGCCGCGGTCCTTCCGACTATCCCGTGGGAGTGTTCACACTCGCCCACGCGACTTCGACTCGGGGGGCGGATCACCTGCGGGGGCGCAGCTGGGCCTTTGGCGAGAACGACCCCCAGATCTTCCCGGAGTTGAAGGCCAAGGGTTACATCCCGGATGATCCGGTCTTGGCTCTGGTGCTCTCCGAGAACGCCTGCACTCTCGCCGACTCGATCGGCCGTTGCAAGGGAAGCGTGAACAACTGGGCTGCTGCGGTCCCGCTCATCCACCGCTATCCGCTCTGGGACGGGGTCGCCAAGCTCTTGACGGCTCTGACGGGTGTTGAGTTTAAGTCGCAGGATATCACGGACGCGGTGGAGCGGATATATGCGGTGGAGCGGGCGTTTCTGGTGCGGCAGGGCATAAAGCGCAAGGACGATCGCTTGGTGCTGAGACCAAACCTGAAGGGGACGAAGGAGGCGGAGGAAGAAATCCGAAAGCACGAGGAGCTTCTCTCCAAGTACTATCAGGTTCGCGGCTGGGACTGGAACACTGC
This sequence comes from Hadesarchaea archaeon, assembly GCA_029259175.1. GTDB lineage: Archaea > Hadarchaeota > Hadarchaeia > Hadarchaeales > Hadarchaeaceae > JAVZGN01. The sequence continues at coordinate 4,487 of JAPDJH010000020.1, read as the reverse complement.
AGCTCCGACGAGAGCGAAGCTGGAAAGCCTTGGGCTGAAGCGGGTGGCCGACGAACTCGAGCGCGGGATGCCGTATCCGGACTGGGACGGACCGCCTTACTGGTCGCTGGATCGCTATCCCAGCGGCGGGACGCGGGCCTAATGATTTTTGGCTTGGAAGTCTACGATTTATCGTAGTCTGGATGCTGGCGGGCTTGTTGATGGAACTCTACGATTTATCGTAGTCCCCGCGGCTCGAGATCGACACACTACGATTTATCGTAGGGCTCCGCAACATCACAATCGCAAAGGGAGAACGCATAGAATCGGCACCAACTACGATTCATCGTAGTCCAATGTCCGCCTCGTCAACTCTACGATTTATCGTAGTCTTGGGGGCATGCGAGTTCGGCAGTTTTCCTTGAAAAATTCGTTCGCTTGAACTCTCCGATTTATCGTAGTCCTTCTTTATCCCGAGTCTTCCTAGCTCTTCGATTTTCCCTTGAGCGCGCGCAGGACTCGATCCGGAGTGAAGGGCGATTCTCTGAGCCTGATTCCGACCGCATGATAGATTGCGTTAGAAATCGCCGGGAGCGGCCCGTTCACACACACCTCTCCAATCGACTTTGCCCCATACGGCCCCGACGGCTCATAGCTCGGAACCAGAATCGTCTTGATCTCCGGCGCGTCCAGAGTGGTCGCAATTCTGTAGCTGCCGAAGCTGGGGTTCAGCATCCGGCCTCTCTCGTCCCACACGTATTGCTCGTACAGGGCATGGCTTATCCCGTTGAGCACCGCACCCTCTGCCTGCCCCTCCGCCAGCTTCGGGTTTATCGCAGTCCCGCAGTCGACCGCCACCACGTAGAGCGGCACCCTCACCTCCCCCGTCTCCACATCCACTTCCACCTCCACGAAGTGCGCGGAATAGCTCTGCGGCGGCAGGGGGCTCGCAAACGACTCGGTGGCCGCGATCTGGAACTGTTTTCGCACGTACATCGAGTGCTTGGCGATCTCGTGGAACTCGACCCGCTTCCCGCTCTGCTTGGACTCCACTCCCTTCTGTCTGACCCGGAGGTTCTCCTCGGGCTCGCCGAGCATCTCGGAGGCGACCTTGAGGATCTGGCGCTTTATCGCCTCGGCGGTCTTGAGCACCGCCATGCCCGAGCAGTAGGTGGTGCTGGACGCGTAGGCTCCCTTGTCGAAGGGCGTGAAATCGGTGTCCGCGGCGTACACTATCACGTCTTCAACCGGTATGTCCAGCGTCTCCGCGAAGATCTGGGAGAGAACAGTGTCTGCCCCCGTCCCGAGATCGGTCGCCCCGATGAGTAGGTTGAAGGAACCATCGTCGTTCATCTTGGCAGACGCCGAAGCCATGTCGATCAGGGGGACGGTCGCCCCCTGGGCTACACACACCATTCCAACTCCCCGCCTCACCGGGCCGGACTGGGGCTTGGAATACTCGGCGCGCTTCTTCTTCCACTCGAAGACCTCTGCCGCGCGGTCTATGCACTCGGGCAGCGAACAGCTCTCGATCCGCATGGCTACCCCCTTGCCGACCTCACCCAGCTTTTCAAAGATCGGGTGGGTATCGCCCTCACGAACCGTGTTGAGCTTCCAGAAGTCTACCGGATCCATTCCCAAGCGTTCGGCAAGTTCATCCATGAGGATCGCCATCGGAAAGATTCCCTGAGTAACGCCGTACCCACGGTATGCCCCTCCGGGAACGGTGTTGGTGTACGCGACATCGGCAACCCACCTGATGTTCTCACAGCGGAAGAGCGGGAGGGTTTTCGCACAGGTGTTGTTAACGACCGTCATCCCGTGCGCGCCGTACGCACCGGCATTGCTCAGCACCCGGAGTTCTATCGCGGTCAGCCTGCCGTCACGCTTGGCCCCGATTTTGCCCCACAACACCATGGCGTGCCGGACGTGAGCAGACATGAACTCTTCGCGGCGGGTGTACACCAAGCGCACGGGGCGCTTGGTTCTCCATGCCAGCATGGCACAGACGTCCTCGATTATCATGCTCTGCTTTCCTCCAAACCCGCCGCCTATCCGCGGCTTGACCACGCGGACCATGCGCTCCGGAATCTGGAGACACTGGGCCACTATCCGCCTGACGTGAAAGGGCACTTGGGTGCTGGTGCGGATCACCAGCCGCCCGGCGGGGTCGACGTAAGCGATGCAGGAGTGGGTCTCGAGACAGCAGTGCTGCTCCTGATGTGTTCTGAACTTCCCCTCCACCACTACCTCCGCCTCTCTCAGGCCGCGCTCGAAATCTCCCGTTTCGAGCTCCACGTGAGCAGCGATGTTGCGCTTCGGATCCCAGCGGATGGGCAGAACGTACTTGCAGTCGGGCTCGTCGTGGATCACGGGCGCGCCTTCCTTTATCGCCTCTTCGGGATCCAAGACCGCCGGCAGAGGCTCGTACTCCACGCGGATGAGCTGTAGAGCCCGCTCTGCGATCTCGGGCGTTTCGGCGGCCACCGCAGCGACACGATCCCCGACATAGCGAACCTTTCGATCGAACATCGCGGTGTCATAGGGGGAGGGCTCGGGCCACGCCTGTCCGGCTGTCGTGTGCATAACGCGCGGCACGTTTTTGTAACACAGGACGGCGTGAACACCCGGGAGACGCTCCGCCTCTGAAATGTCGATATCCTTTATCCTAGCGTGTGCGTAGGGCGACCACAATATGCGTGCGTGCAGCATCCCCGGCATGTCCACATCGTCGGTGAAGAGCGGCTGACCGGTGGCGAGCGGTATAGCGTCTATCTTGCGCACGGGCTTTCCAACGACTTTGAAGTCCTTCACTTGGCCTCACCCCCAATGCGCTGAGCAGCCGTTTTTACGGCTTTTATGATTTTTTGATAGCCGGTACAGCGACACAGCACGCCGTCTAGGGCGCGGCGGATTTCTTTATCGCTTGGATCGGGCACACGCTGGAGGAGGTGGTGAGCGCAAAGGATCATGGCGGGTGTGCAGAAGCCGCATTGCACCGCCCCCTCGTCTGCGAAGGCCTGCTGGATGGGGTGCGGAGACTCCGGGCTTCCGAGCCCCCGCGCGGTGGTGATTTCTTTTCCCTCGGCCTGAGCGGCAAACATGAGACAGGATTTAACCGGTTTGCCGTCGACGAGCACCGTGCACACGCCGCAGTGCCCCTCGCTGCACCCATCTTTCACCTCGTAATAGCCGTGGCGGCGCAACACGTGTAGCAGACGCTCGTGGGGCTCAAAGCACAGCTTGCGTTCCTCCCCATTGATCTTGCAGCAAATCTCCATCAGTGCTCCACCTCCGCGATGGCCCGCTGGAGCAACACTTTGAGCACGTGTTTCCGGTACTCGGGATCGAAGTGCGGATGGGGCACGGGATTCAGCTCGTCCACCGCTCTGTCGAGGAGCTCGGGCGTGATGTCGATTTGCCCTTCGAGATCGCCGAGCCGTTGTGGCCGGACGAGTCCTCCCACCGCCACACGACGCCCGAGCTCGTCCCAGTAAACGGCCACGCTCACGGCCGCGTAGTCGGTGCGCGTGAGGGCGAACTTTTTGAACACGCCGCGTCCCCCGAGTTTTGGGATGATCACCTCCTGGATGAGTTCCCCGCGCTGGAGCCCCGCGGAGACCACCTCGTACACGGTGAGTTCTCGTTTTCGCTTTCCGGCTATGATGGTTCGCGCTCCGAGCGTCATCAGCACGGGCGGCAGGTGGGCCCAGAGGTGGCCGCACGCGATGTTTCCTCCAACGGTGATCATGTTTCGAAGCGGAGTGTCGGCCAGAAATTCACAGGCCTGCCGGATGTAGCCGCCCGCCATTTCAGCCACGGGGGAGCGCTCCAGCTCGGCGATGGTGGTGGTTGCCCCAACGTGGAAGCCATCGGGCCGCTCCTCCACATAGTTCAGCTCCAGAGACGTTAGATCGACCAGACGCTCAGCGTTGGGCTTTCCGGGAAAAGCCGTTCCTCCGGCTACGGGGAGAGCGTGCGGGTGGTCGAGCAGCTCCACGGCCTCTTCCACTGTTTTCGGCCTTAGGAATTCCATTCACATCCTCCACCCACATTTCTACAGGATTTCTAAAACTTTTTGCTCGTAGGCCCTTAAAATAATGTTTTCACGCTCGCTCATTTTGTCCGGGCGATCCGCTCAAGACCGCGCTCGATTCGCTGTCTGAAATCAGCCTTAGGTATCTTGAGGGAGAGAAGCTTGGTGATTTCTTTCATCGCGAGGCTTGTAGGAGACTCAGGATACATGGCAACTACTAGAAGGTTGCGTCTAAAGGCCTTCCCGCCGGGTCTTTTAGGACGGTGCCCAAGACCGGTCCTGTGCGCCTTGCGCGCCTGAGCCACGGGTTTTTCCAGCCAAAGACACACACTTTCATATGATACACGATGCTGTTCAAATAACGCTTTAGGTCTCTCCTCATAGAACGATTGGGGGCTAGGACCCGAGGGGATGGGAAACAACTCCAAGGAGGTGATGCTCTATGGAATCGTTCGTTCCCCTCGGGCTACCT
>JAPDJH010000003.1 GCA_029259175.1 Hadesarchaea archaeon | reverse complement strand
CCTTGCGCGCTCGGGCTAGAAGAGAGGCGAGAGCGGGTGCACCTCACACGGTTCCGATGAGGAACCGCCGCGCCCCTCTCGCCGAGTATTGTTTCATTTCAAGAACGGAAAAATTTTTCTACAAGCCTGGCTGTTATCGAGTGTAGAGTACGCCGATTACTTTTCCTATTAGAGCACTTGACGGAACCACGTACGAATCGGGTAATTCGGAGTTATCGGCTCGGGTCTTAAAGCCCTCCTCGTTCACGGCTATCACGCGGTGCGCAACCACGTTGCCTGTATTCGGATCTTCGTACAAGATGATGTCGCCAGAATGAATGTTCTCTTTATTCACGTTTGTCCATATGATGATATCGAACGGATGAATGGTATGTCCCATGTTCCAGTCGGCTGCTACCGTGAAGTGTACATCCGAGTCGATGTAAGCAGCGTATCCATAAAAAAAAGCCGAACGATTGAGAAGCGTCGGAGTGGGTGGGATAAGCACCAAAACAATGAGGACGGTACCAATTCCGACGATAACTATTGCTGCAAGCCAAAAGCCAGCAACACGTGACCTTTTTTTCCTCATTTGCTGGTACCTCCACTCGTCCAGCGCACGGTTTCCTGCCAGCCATGTGTGGGTGCACGAATGGTTCCGAACCATCTCTCCAAACCCACCACGTTTTCTACCATTCCTTCCCAAGTCTCTACGCTTCGCCAGAAATGCACTGGATATGAAGGCACAGCAATGATAGTTGCGCTGATCATCCCTGCTGGACGAGGGATTTCGTAGTTCTCCCAATCATAGGAGTGAATGGAAACTACGTAGGCCATCGGTTCCAGCGTGGGAGACCAAAAATGGTAGGTGTGTTCCACTGGTTCTCTAGGCGATATCCATTCGTTGACTTCGAATTCGCCGATAAACACATTTCCTGCCCATACTCGGATGAGTTTTACATATACGGGAATGTCTCCTTCATTGCGGAGACGAACGTTCATGGCGACTATTACGCTTTTGTTTTCTGTAGGATCCCACCCCCACTCAGTAACTAGGAGCTCGCCAAGGATGCGCGCGGACCAATAGCGTTGTTCATAGACTATGTTGTCTCCTCTTACGATCCTTAACACATAATACTCGTCCCTAAGACTTTCGAGATTCTCCGTTAACTTCATCTTGGCTCTGACCACTTCGGGGTCGAGTTCGGCAGTACCAATGATTTTGCCGCTAGAACTTATGAAAAAAGCTTGGCAGGGTTGAGTGGTGTGGTATTGGATCACCAAGGAGAGACGATCTTCTGTTTCGAACTCTGCTTCTCGAAAGTCAAACAGAAACGGGAGCGTTGGGGGAGGATTCAACACATAGACGCGAAGGGCGTATACGAAGGTAAATGTTATCAGACCAAGGAGAATCAGTACCGACACTTTAAGCAAAGTTGGACTTACAGCTGAACGCTTTCTTTTTCTCACACGTTTTTTCCTCATCACCCTTCACCCGTAAAAAGCACTCCTATAACTAGCCCTCGGTAGCTTTCTTTGGTAACAGGAGTCTGGTCTGGCGCTGGCATGTTGTCCCCCTTGGTCCACATAGAGGCACCAGATATCTCATAAATGCGGTGAGCCACTAGTTGCCCTTGGCTTTCCCAGACGATGATGTCTCCTACTCGTAAATTCTCGGCCGGGAACGGAATGGCTAGGAGAAGGTCTCCCGTTTGAAAGGCAGGAGCCATGCTAGTACCGCTCACCACTACTGGCTGAATCCTATTGTCTAGATAAGCGCGATGTCCGTGGAAATAGCTCGTATAGTTGACGAGGGATTGCGAGGCAACCGCTGGCGTGATACAGAGAAGAAAAATGATAATCCACATCCTATACCGCATTGTTAGAAAATTAGAAAAAAATAATAAAAGCTTTGGGGGTCGGAGAAGCGAACCCCTCTTACACCCAGACGTACAGGGTCACGGCGATGTTCATCGATCCACCGGCGGCAAGTTGGAATTCACCAGTTCCACCAGAGCTCTCGGTGTCGGTGAAGACGAAGTTGACGCGCGCGTAGTCTACATAGTTCGGAAGGTCGGTGTTTTTGACGTTGTCGAGGCCACCTGGAGCGGCTGCCCATCCGTAGGGTGCTAGTCCGGAGTCGTTCTGTCCACCGTAGTTTCCACTTTGGGTCCACGGGACATCGTTTTCGAAGACGTACTCGTGTCCAGTGACCTGAGTGTTCTCGTCGGGATCTCCGTCGCCGTCATCGTCGGTTATGGCTAGGTTTACAAGTCCGCTGGAAGAAGTGATCTCCAGAAACATATAGGCGTTGTCTTTGTTCACATATGCAACGTGTCTTGCGCCAGTGGGTCCCTTGTTCTCGCGAAGGTCGCTGTCGGCCCACAGAACAGCTGCAGCCACGATCTTAAAGGGTACTTCGTACGGGATGGTTGCAGTGTCTCCATCGCTTGTGATGATTGGATCAGATGCACCATCGAGCAGATCGTTCTCACCGTCATCAGGATCTGAAGTTCCCATCGTGAGATCGTCTCCAAGCTTGTCGCCCTTTGCATTGGCTTCAATATCACTCCAGTTGTCGACGATATAGATGTTCTCAATTGCACAGTTGTCCGCTCCAGCGGCTGGACCTGTCAAAGCCACCCACATGCCGAGGGGGGAGCCTTGAGCAGTCCAAACCGCGGGCTGTGAGACTGTTGGCGCTGAGAGGGTTATGGTTGCTGTAGAAACGCCTGGCGTCGGGTTGCTGAGGTAGAGTGCTGCAAATCCTGCTACTATTACTATCACTACTGCCGCCGCTACCCATGGCAGACGTCCTGACATACTTCTACTCACCTTCTTTTGAGTTTTCATAATAATAGGAGTCCTCGCCGCGCGAGAAGGATAATCGAGCCTTCCTTTGCATCGTGGGCACTCCCGGGGGTTGGGGACTCGAGGCTCCCATTCATAACCGCAGCGAGGACACCGCATACGGTAAAAGGTTTGTTTTAGGATTCTTATAAAGGTTTGCTTTCGTCTACTACTATGATTATTTTTAGCCAATTCCGCTGCTACTATGATGTTTGCAAACGTTTATATTCGTTCACGAAATAAAGTTTTCTCGCATGCTGTCGACGAAAATCCTCGGAGCCACATTCCTTCTGCTGTTGGCATGTATGCCTCAAGTTGTTTTGGCGGCAGGTGTACAAGATGCTTGGGGAGGCAGAACAATTAGTTCATCTATTCCTCCGCGCTTGGTATCTCCAGCAAACGGCGTAGTCCTGAGTACTTCGACACCAACTTTGCAGTGGGACAATGAATTGCCTGCCACCGAGTTCTGGATCCAGATCGATGACGACCCCTCTTTTGGTTCACCCGTGGTCGATCAAACAACTACTGCTCGCCAGTTCACTCCGAATTTGAGTGACGGGACTTGGTACTGGCGGGTGAAGCAACGCAGGGTAACCCCAGGATATGAATACTTGGGTGGAGCGATATCTGCGTGGTCCGCGACATGGTCGTTCGTAATCTCCACTGGGGCGGGTCAGACAACAATAACCACCACTCTCTCTATCACTCCGGCAAGTTTTGATGTTCTGGCTGGAGGCTCAAAAAGCTTAATCGCTACCCTGCGGGACGGGGAGGGGAACCCTCTTGCCGGAAAAACACTCACCTGGAGCACGAGTGTAGGACAGCTCTCGGCCCACACCGCTACCACTGATTCGAACGGCCAAGCGTCTGTAATTTTCTATGCTCCAAGTGTAAGTGAAAACACAGAAGTGCAGATTACTGCGTTGTTTGCAGGAGACGCGAATTACACTAGTTCAAGCACCCAAGCAAATGGGATGGTTGTTGCTCTTACACCATCTATTCTCACTGAGCAAGTCCAACAGGTGATGGAAGATCTGCAGATTCAACAGCTGTCCGAAAAACTTGATGTATTGCGTCAGGCGTTTGAGAACCGGTGGGTAGGCGGTGTTGTGGATCTCTTAACGGACACTGCGGAGATAGTTTTCCGAGAGACTGATGTACAGGCCGATGTAAAGCAAGTTGTAAAGGGACGGCGAATAGACGTGGAGGTGAAAGCTGGAGGCGCGCGTTCTTTCATTTTTAACATCCGGAGTGAAGTCCTTCCCGCCAAGTTGGAGGTGCTGGTGGATAACGAGCCAATCGAGACGGCTTCCGATTACGCGGACGTGCTGAACCCCTCCGATGAGAACGTTCCGGAATACTTGGTGGTGAGGGGGAAAAGCGGAGTCCAAGTGCTGATTTCGATTCCCTCCTTTTCTACGCGCGTGATCTCCATAGTGGCGAGCGCTGGAGGTCTCCCACTTCATGTTGTGGTTGTAGCAGTAGTGGTTCTATTGCTCGCGGCCGGTGTGGCTGTAAAGAGAAAGCCCAAGGCAGCACCTCCGGCGGAACCCGGGGCGGGGCCACAAGCGGGTAAGCGCTGTCCGTCGTGTGGGCGGATCAACTCTCCACAGGCGAAGTTCTGCGGGTACTGCGGACGTAAGCTGGAGGCGGAGCCGGAACAGCCCCTGCCCGCCGAACCCGCTCAAGCAGAACAGCAACAGGAAGTCCAGTAACCCAGCTGAGGTCCGTCCTGCCAAAGCGCTGCGCTCGATGCGGTCATCAGAACCGATGAGTTTCGGTTTTGTGAGCAGTGCGGATTCAAGCTGGAAATCCCACGTCCGGCACGTCGTTTTAAGTCCCCTCATAGCTTCCGTGGGGTCTCGGGGTAGTTTTGCTCGTGGCTGGGACGTACTGGTTGGGGTGCGAGCAGCGGCGAAGGAACACCAGAGAGTTCGGGCGTGACTGAAGGAACCGAGGGTGAGTAGACCACATGCTCCAATCCGTTCTATCACTTCACTGTCCAGTATCCCGCTGACTGGGTAGAAGGAGCGACTTCCGGTTCGACCTTGTTGGAGTGATCCGAGCGTTGCGGCGCTTGTGGTGCCGAACATGAATGTTTCGGTGGACTTGCTTGATGTCTCTTTTGATACCTATGTCCAGCAGTACCGGCAGGGCTTTCTCACGGGGCCAGATGCGCCGCCGAACGGGAAGGTTTACTCGGAGCAGCCCGCGGTGATTAACGGGGTTCAGGCCTACGTGATGGTGGTGGGATATGGCACCACTCAGGGCTGCCGAGTAAAGGGAAAGACAGCGGTGATCCCGGGAGATTAGGTCGTCTTCAGGATTCTGTGCACGGTGAGCGATTATCTGTACGAGGACTACGAAGAGGTTTTTGATGCCATCATCCAGAGTTTCAGGTTAGAGGGCTGAGCCACAAGGGTTTTTCATGTGAGAGAGAAGGTGATGGGTGATGAGAAAGCCAGTAAGAGTTCGGAAGCCCTGGGGCGAGTTCACCCAGTATGCGTTGAACGAGCGGGTGACGGTGAAGCTGATCACGGTGGAGCCGGGTCAGGCGCTCAGCCTGCAGAGCCACCGGATGAGGGACGAGCTGTGGGTTCCCCTCGATGACGGAGCCGTGGTGAGGGTGGGCGACCGAGAGCTACGGCCGCGCGCGGGAGAGGAGGTGTGGATTCCCAAAGGTGCTCTGCACCGGCTCGAGGCGGGGGACAAGCGCGTGCGCGTGCTCGAAGTCTCGTTTGGTCACTTCGATGAGAACGACATAACGCGGTACGAGGATCGCTACGGGCGGGCGTAGGCGTTCGAGCGGGAGGTCTGGAAGTGCCGCGCGTGCGAGAGGGAAGGGTGGAGCTGGAAGTGCCGGAGCTGGAGCAGTTCCGGGCGGGCACGGGGGATTACGTCCCGTCTCGTGCCCGGGTGTTCTACAACCCGCACATGGAGCTGAGCAGGGACATCGGGGTAGCGGTTGCGCAGGTGATGGTGGAGGAGCTGGGAGAGCTGCGTGTGTGCGATCCGCTGGCGGGGGTTGGGGTGCGTGGGCTGAGATACGCGGCCGAGGTGGACGGAGTGGTGAGTGTGTTGGTCAACGATAAATCGGAGGAGGCGCACGGGTTCATCCAGCGAAACGTTGAGATCAATAGGCTGGCGATGCGGGTGGAGGTGGAGCGGAGGGATGCAAACGCCTTGATGTTCGAGCGGAGAGGCCAGTTCAGCTGGGTAGAGCTGGATCCCTTTGGATCGCCAGCACCTTTTCTGGATGCGGCGTGTGCGGCGCTGAGCGGCAAGGGGGTGCTGGCGCTCACGGCCACGGACACGGCGCCGTTGTGCGGTGCTCATCCACGGGCGTGCGTGAGGCGGTACGGGGCGAGGCCGCTGCGGACTGAGTACTGCCACGAGCTCGGGGTGCGGATACTGGTGGGGTATGCTCAGCGCGTGGCCGGAAAGCACGGGCTGGCGCTGGAGCCGGTGCTTGTACACGCGACGAGGCACTACTTCCGGGTCTATTTGAAGGGGACGCGGAGGAAGGCGGCTGCGGATGAGGTGGTGAGGTCTCAGGGATATGTTTCGCACTGTTTTGCGTGCGGGCGCAGGCGGGCGGTGAGAGGACTGGTGCCGGTGCTGGAGCGGCGGTGCGAGTGCGGGGCGGAGCTGGCGCACGCGGGCCCCCTTTGGCTGGGACGGCTGGTGGATCGCGAGCTGGCGGTGCGAGTGGCAGAAGAGATAGTCCGGCGCGAGTTCAGACGCGGGAAGGAGGAGATCAAGCTGCTGAGGAAGCTGGTGGAGGAGGCGGATGGTCCCCCCACGTTTTTCACGGTGAACGAGGTGGCGAAGCGGATTGGGCGGACACCCCCTTCGCCGCGCAGGGTGGTGGAGCGGCTGAGGCGGGAAGGCTTCTTTGCGGCGAGAACCCACTTTTCGGGCGAGGGGTTCAGGACCGACGCCCCCTGGGAGCGGGTGGTTGCGGCGTGCGGCGGGGAAGGAGAGCTGTGAGCGCGCGGAGGAGTTCGGACCGGACGGTTGGGCGGTTAGAAGGTGAGAGCACCCAGAGGCGGATGTCGGGGCGCTTTTTGAGGGCGCCGATGAAGCCAGTGGTGGTTCGGTAGTGGACGGCGGCGAGCAGCGGCTTCGGGGAGTCGAGGATCTGCTGGACGGCGCGCTTGAAGCGGGGGCTGAAGAGCTCCATGGGGGCGATTTCGTCGATGACGATGAGGTCGGATTCGTGGAGGGCACGTTCCAGGCTGAGGGAGGTCATGCGGTCGATGTGGTCGATATTTACGCGGTAGCGGCTGACGGATGGGCCAGTGGGCTGGTTGACGTGGGCGAGGATCATGGCGGTGCCGGTGGCGATATCTACCATCTGGAATCCGATGCGGCGGCCCTGGTGGCGGATCTCGGGGGTGTAGAAGCCGCCGACGGAGTAGCCGCGGGAGCGGAGTTCGTTCACGATTTCGGAGATCAGGGTGGATTTGCCGCACCCAGGCGGGCCGGTGACGAGGAAGTTGTTCGGCATCCCTCTCCTCTCTCCCCCAGTTTTAGTCATTAGTGAGCTTCTCCGCTCAAACTGCTTTTCTTCCCTATCCCTCTTCGGGTCGAGTTCTCTTCCCGTGATCCAAGGTTGTATCTCTCGCATTATATCACTCTTGGTATATTCTATATCGAGTTTGATATATTTGTCAGAAAACCGACTTTCCGCTTCCAAAGCGCTCCTAGATACGGCGCTTCAGTATCTTGCCCCTCAACTAGGCCCCGTTTTTTCGAGCAACTCCAGCCCCGCCTGACGTTTGCTGGCGATCTCAGCCCATACTTTGAAATGAACTCATGGGAGTGCGGCCCGATTTCTTCTCTCGCAAGACCCTCGAGGGAGCCTGAGTTTGTGTGGCTGCTATCACAACGTGGTGACTCTAAAAAGAACGCTCATATTTTTGCGTTTCTGAGCCATTGTGGCCGAATTTCTGAAAGCCGATGGTTTTTTCATCGGAGCAGTAACAATGTTATCACAACGCTCAAACGAACTTTATTGTGTTCCCAAAAACCGCCTTTAGGGGCCCGAAATCACGAGAATATGGTGGGTTTTTCGAGCAGGGTCTGTTGGGATAAAATTTCCGTAAACTCAAGTAAGCGGAAGCTCGGGAGCACGTTTTTTAACCCTCAGATCTCAGGAGCGGCGCTTCGCTTTCTCGATCTTGAAGGGCGTGACCGGCTTCCTGCGGTGCCGGATGCGCTTGGGGGCCGCCTCCCCGGTGGCCAGCTCCTCCGCTATGGGTATGAGGTGCTTGAGGTAGTCGGCCCCCAGCTCCGACTCGGCCCTCAGAGACACTTTGGCCACTCTCTTCGGTGGTTTCGGTGCGATTTCACTCGGCGGCTTTATCCTTTCCCTCCGGAACTTCAGCTTAGCCAAGTCGATCCTGCCCGTCGCCCAGAGCGCGGCGACCACTCCCGCGGCGCATACCAGCGCCAGCACCGCCGCCAGCGGGAGAACCGGGAGGGATCCGGCTGGTTGCTCTTCCCCGGGCGGTGCATAGCCCTCGAAGACCATCTGCCCGCTGGCCAGCGTCCGGCCCTGCTGAGTGTCGACCAGCTCAACCGAGTAGGTCCCGGGCTGAAGGCCGGCGACGTTCAGCGTCAGGGGGATGTCCCGCGTCTGCCCCGCGGCCACCTCGATCATGATCGGTACCGCGTAGGCCTCGCCGAAGCGGAGCTCGAACTGGCGGCTCAGCGCCAGCGAGGTCGGGTTCACCACATGCACGGTAATCGACGCTTGCGCTCCCGTGACAGGGTCGGTGGGCAGCGAGAGCGTGAAGGTCGCGAACAGCACCGGGGACACCTGTTGGCCGGATATCGCGAACGTCGAGAGGCCTGGCGACACGGCCGAGTAAAAGATGTAAGCGGAGTTTTCGCCTACTTTCGCGGTCGGGAGTTTCCGCCACTCGTTGTTTGAGTAGTGGTACAGGTCGACGGTGTTTTCGCCCACCGAGTTCTGGATCAGCCAGGAGCGCGGGACGGTGAATTCGATGGTCGCGTTATCTATTGATGCATCAGTTGAGAGCTCTAGGTATGCAAACGTCACGCCCGGGGGGCACGGAAGCTCGGCTGGCTTTTCCGTGAGCCATCGGATGGCGACCAAGGCGCTGGCCTGACTGGTGGTGGGGACCAGCACCACTTTGCGTACGGGGATCCCGAAGTTTTCGAAGTTCGCGATGGCGTTCTCTCCCGCAACCAACGAGCTGAGCCGGACCGTCGCGGGCGGAGGCGGCACCACGGTGAACGAGATCGTCTTTTGCGCCCAGTTGCCCGCGAGGTCCGCGACTGATATCTGCACTTGGTGCTCGCCGAGCGCGAGATCCGTCAAGCTCACTATGATTTCGCCGTCCGAGAAGGTGTGTGCGATCAGCTTACCGTCGAGCTTCGCTATGATCGAGCTGGGGTCGATACCCGAGTCATCGGTGGCGCTCACTCTCACGATCACGTCCTTCTGAAGCTCGTTCTCGAGCGGGGCGAGCACCGTGAGCGTCGGGGGAACGGTCTCGACGGGAGAGGCGTTGTCGGTAGTCGGCGATCTCACCGTTATGCCGACAGAGTCACTGGCGGTCAGCTCCCCGTCACTCACGGTCAGCGTCACGATGTACGTGCCCGCCGAGGAGTAGGAGTGGACTGGACTGGCTTGGTTCGACGTCCACCCGTCATCGAAGTCCCAGAAGTATGTCACTGGGGTGCCGTTCGGGTCGCTAGCGTCGGCCTGGAAGCTCACCTCTGCGCCGGTCTCCACCTGGGTGCCCTGGGCAGGCGAAGTTATCGTGACGATGGGGGCGGCGTTCTGCACGATGGTCTCCCCGGGGATGCCTTGCTCCTCCGCGCCAACAAGGGAAGGGAGCACAAGCAGCGTTACCATGAGAACCGCGAAGACTACTCTAAGTTTTGCGGTCATCCACTTCACCCCTTCGACCGTTTTTTGCCCGCCCGACCTCTAGGAGAACCTTGGGCACTTCTCCCCGATTTAGACTTTCCAGTCGCCACGAGTTTCTTTGCTGTAGGCATCATGTGCTTGATGTAGCGCGTCCCTATTTTGGATTTTGCCTCGGGCTGCACCCCTACCGGCTTTCTCAGAGGTTTTAAGGGCTCCACCTGTGGTTTGGGGCTCTTCTTAGAAACTTTTGGCAGTTTGGGCTCTTTGCTCGGCCGACACAATGAGACCACTCCCATGCAAACGACCGCCACGAGGAGCGCAAGGAGCGTGAGCAAAATCAAATCTGGCTGATCCGTACTTGGCTGGGTCACGGCCGGGGGTTGACCCGCTATGGCAAAGATGGAGAATCCAGATGTGGTCGCGCGGTAGAACCTGTGTGTCGCGTTCTCCTCTATGCACACGGTCGGGAGCCCCCGCCAGCTGCTCGAGTAGCGGTAGAGTCTGATCGTGCCCCCGTCCACACCGTTTCTCTCCATCCATTCCCGTGGCACGGCGAAGTCAATGGTCGCGTTTTGCAGGGGGACATCGGTCGTGAACTCCAAGTATGTAAACACTTCTCCCGGAAGGACTGGCAGCTCGGGCGGTTTTTCGTCGATCACCCGCACGTTGACAACTATGTTCTCTAGGCTCTGGGACGGTAGGAGAGCGACCTTGCGCACGGGGGTTCCGGAGGCGCTGAAGTCCGCCACAGCGTTTTCACCCGCAACCACAGCCCCGAGCTGGACGGTAGCTACCTCTGGAACCACCGTGAACGAGATCGTCCGCTCCCCAGAGTTGCCCTCGAGGTCCGCCACGCCTACCCAGAGCGAGTGGGCTCCTGGCTCGACGTCTGACAACACGATCACGATGACCCCATTCGAAAAGGTAAACTCAACAGGGCTGCCATCGAGCTTCACCACGATAGAGGACCAGTCTATCCCGGAGGCATCGGAGGCGCTAACGCGCGCGGTCAAGTGGGGCCCGACCCATGTTGTGGTCGGGAACAGCACCGTAAGAGTTGGTGGTGTGGTATCACTAGGTGGTGGGCTGGGCCCCGCACCCAGACTCGGGGGCCCCGCATCCAGACTTGGGGGCGAAGTCACGGTTATGCTTATGTTGTCGCTCGCGCTCAGCTCCCCGTCGCTAACCGTCAGCGTCACCGTGTAGGTGCCCGCCGTTGAGTAGGAGTGGGTCGCACTCGCACCGTAGACGTTGTCAGAGCCGTCGCCGAAGTTCCACCAGTAGGTCAGGTTGTCGTTGTTGTTGTCTTGGGCCGTCGCCGCGAAAGAAATCGAGGTGCCAGCGATGTGGCTTGATCCGTCTGCAGGCTGGGTTATCTGGCATGTCGGCGCGACGTTAGACACGTTGCCTTGTCCTTGCATGGTGTCTTCATCTGCGGCCGCGTAAGCCAAGGACATCGACGGCACCATTGTGAGAACTGCGAGGACTATCGTGAGCCTTTTCACTACCTCCACCTCACCAAGTACAGGCCGCTAACAAAGGCTGCTCCCAAAAGGGCAATTACTACCCCCGGTTGCACGGCGGAGATTCCTCCACCCGTAGAATCTCCGGAACTTGGCTGTTCGTACCCCCCAGAGGGTTGTTCAATCAGCGGCTCCTCAACCGTCACGCGGAGGTTGGCACTCACCGACCCGACTAGGGGGTTTCCCTGAGCCATGCTCACGGGGCGCGCCTCCAGCGACCCTTCGTATGTCCCGAGGTTCTCCGGGCTGAGCGTGCAAAGTACCTCCTTGGACTCGCCAGTTGCGAGCGTAAACCGCTGAGGGTCGAACTCGATGAAGTTTTCTATCGCTCCAGCAGCGACCATTTCGACCTCGATGAGCTGGTTTTCCCCGTAGATCCTGATTGAGAACTGGTATTTTTCCCCGAGCGTCATGTGGATGTTCTCCAAGTTCGGCGGTTTTGATAACCCCAAGGCACCGACGCTGGATACAGCTAGCCCAAGAGCCATCGCCAGCATTGGAGCACAGATTAGCAGCTGCAACAATCTCATTTTCTTTCCCTGCTTGGGTGGAGGGATGATGGCTTATACCGGCACCCTGATGCTCTCATTTTGTTTCCCTCTAGTTCGTGGCGTTCACGTAGAACGTGTTCGTGTAGGTCCCCGCGGGAGTCCCGTTAGGCACCGAGAGCCAGAAGTACATGTTGTGCACCACGTCCTCGCCGTAGGGCTGGTTCACGTACACGTTCTGGTAGCTCGTCGAAAATGCAGTTGCCGATGCCACGTCATTGACTGAGTTGAACTTCGTGTTGTCTGCGCCGAAGGTGTTCGAGCCGCTCGTCCAGTCACCCGCAAGCTTCAGCTGGATGCTGTAGGTGTCGTTGGAGGTTACAGTCGTCGTGGCCGGCATGCCATCTGCAAGCACGTTCTCTTGGCCCGGCGCGAGGCTGCTCCACGACACCGAACTCTGGCCAAGGGTCTGCTCGATGTACTGGTTCACGGTAAAAGTTGTGTTATTGTCCGAACTCGATGTTCCCTCGTTATCTACCACCCGGAAGTAAACTCGCCAAGTCCCCGGCTCCGCGATCTTCGCCAGTCGTACGCTGAACTTGTAGTTGTCGGTCGTCACGGCCAAGTCAGCGGGCTTCGAACATCCTGTAGTATCCAGGTGCTCTCCGGTCCCCGGCCCAACTTCGCTCCAAGTATCGGTTGGGGCATTGTACCTGAACGTGTAGTGGTTCCGAGCGTTGTCGGCACCATCCTGGGTCGCTGACGGGCCGTAGAGCACCAGCTCGATGTTCTCAACGTTGGCGAGAGTATTGTTGTCCTGCACGCGAACCTCGAAGGTGTAATAGATCCAGACGTTCGCCGCGCTTGGGGCCCAAACCTGCACTACGCTGGGTGCGACGTTCCCGACAGTTGCCGATCCGCCCATTGAATTTTCTGCAGCCATTGTTATCGAAAGCGCCGCCAAGACTAGGACTGCCACAAGCACCGCTGCGCACACTTTTTTCACATCCTCACCTCCTCTTTTTATTCTTGGCGAGCTTGAAGTGATCATTCACACCACCTTCACGTAGAGGGTGTTCGAATAGGTGCCGGGCGGGACGGACGGGATGGTCAGGAACCAGTAAACATACTTTTGAACACCCTCACCCCACTCCACGTTTGAGTAGAGGGGTTGCCCG
>JAPDJH010000008.1 GCA_029259175.1 Hadesarchaea archaeon | reverse complement strand
ATCACTTCCCGGCTTTTTCCAACTCTCTAAGCTTACCGTCGATCACCCGTGCGACCTCCGCCGGCCCCACGAAGACACACCCAATCCCCTTGAGCCTCGCCAGCCCCACGACCTTGTGCTCCTGCGTCACCAAGACCGCTGTTTTTCCTCTTTATAAGCAACCTCCAGCCCAAAAGGCCAGCGGGAAAACCAAATGAACGAGCGTGGTGAGCTACTCGATATCCCCATCCGGCTGGTAATGGCGCTGATGATAGGCACTCTGTGCTTGGGCGTTCTCGTCCAGTTCATCGGAACCGCAGAGCGTTCGGTGATCCGCGATCTCGATGTGCATCTCGATACCAGCAGGTACTCCAGCACACAGAAACGACTTGTCGTCAAAGTCAACGACGCCTCCTCCGGCGAACCCGTTTCGGGGGCGACAGTGCAGGTCTCCTATCCTGGTGGTTCCCAAGCCAAAACCAATTCGTCGAACAGCTTCAGCTTCTTGGTTCCGCGAAACACCATTGTCACCGTCCGCGTGACCCACTCCCAGTATCTCCCGTGGGAAGGCCAGATCGCGACGTGATCGCATGGGGTTCGGCCGCAGGGCTGTGAGCGACTTCCCGGTAGTCCTAGTGCTCTCCATGGTTCTGGCGAGTGCTGTGTTGGCCGTTGGTGTTTCAGGCCTGCAGGTGGCGCACCGGCTGGACGATCAAGCATTAGCTTTGAAGGACTTCCAACGATTCGAGGAGGCGTTGCGCAGAGTGGCCGGAGGGGTGAGCTCAGCCGAGAAGTTTGACATGGTGTCAACGGGCAGCATAGTGATAGAAAATCGTGCTGCCTCGCTGTGGCTGGGAGAACAGCCCGTTTCTTCGCTGATTTTGCCGTTGCCGTCTGCTCAGCCGGCTGTTTTGGTTCAGGGCTCTCACGAGATCCGGCTCGCGTTTGAGAACGGGCGAGCGTGGCTGGTGTTCGCGTGAGCGGAGTTCTGGTTAGCGAGTTTTTGATGAGCAGGAGCTTGTGGGCGATTGGGATCTTGGCCCTGCTCTGTGTTGCTCTCGTGATGTGGGACTCGAGTCAGCGATTCGCCGAGCGTGAGCGCGGATTTCAAATCCTGAGAGCGATCGTTCGTCCGCTCCAGCTGGTAAGCGCGGTCGATGGTGAAGTAGATCTCAACCTACCGCTGCCGGTGCGCGATCCTCTCCGACTAGAGATTTGGGGGGAGATCAGATCCCGTGTTCAGCACGTGAGGCTGCGCGTGTCGGGCTCCGCATCCGCTGAGCTAGAATCACAGACGGGTTTGCAAGTCAACGCTGGAAATTTCCACCTGGTGGTAGTCAATCCCCGCTTTGTTAGAATTCATAAGAGCGGCGACGCTTGCCGTGTTGCGCTGGAGGTCGTGTGATGCACGCCCCAGCCACCCTGTTGGCCCTGGGATTCGCCGGAGCGATTCTGGTGCTCTCCGCGGTGGGTGTCGCCCATACGGTTCAGCAACGGAGCGAGGCCGAAAGGCACAGCACGGCTCTCCAGCTGGCAGAGGAACTCGCAGAAGAAGTTCGGAACCGCGTTTGGGACGAGCTCTTTCCGTTGGAGGAATGGGCTGAAAAAGCAGAAGCCAGACTGGGCGCGTTGGGTTTCGAGTTCCACATCGAAATCCGGAGCGAAGGCGAGACGTTCTCGCATGGCCCAGAGCCGCCTCCGAGTGTGAGCTCGGTTCTGGTGTTCAGCGGGGTGAAAAGCCCTTCCGGGCTGACCACACCCGGCTGGATCGAGGTGAGCGTGTGGTGAGGGGTGCGGCGGTGTTTGCCGACCTGCTGGTTTTTGCGTGTTTGGCATCGGTTTTTGTCGCGGCAGTCTCTCAAGGACTGGACTGCCAGCGACAGGCGAGCGCTCGCGAGAGCGGACTGATCAGAGACGCGCTCTTGTTGTGGAGCGCCGCCGATGCCGGCCGAGTTCAGCTCCAACGCGGAGATCTGCTAGGAGCCACCGAACTCAACGGCGGACGGACGCTAGCCGAACTCTGTGAGGACATGTGGTTCGCACAACAGCGCGGCTCCCCGGAGGAACTCGGGGGGATTGTAGAAGAACGGATCCGCTCTTGGATGAATCGGGTGTTCGGCGGTCGGTTTGGTTATTTGTTTGAAGTCAGCATTCCAGGCGAGAATTGCAGATTCTCTGTAGACGAGCGCACCGGGTTCAGCCATCTGCTGGCCACACGCGAACTCAGCGTCCCGTCTCTAAGATTCCCCTCCGAGCGGATTGTCCTGCGCGTCGAGGTGTGGTCGTGATGCGCTCACGAGGACTTGCACCTCTGAGTCTGGTCGGTGTTGTCTTGGTTCTGATGGGATTTGTGTGGAGCGCTGTCTTCTCGCTTCACGGTCACCATCAGGCGCTGTCGAAGACCGTTTCAGAAGCCCTGCTCGACCAAGAATGGCAGGTTCAGCACGTAAGGGCCAGACTGAAATCGCTGCTTCGGCTGGCCGTGGAGAACGCGCTTGTGGAGTGCGAGCGAAGGGGATACTTTGACGAGCACATGGTTGAACTCATTGCGAGCGCTCGCTTTTGGTCTTGGGTGTGTGAGTGGTCTGCGTTGTTTGAGAACCAGATCGGGATCAGGATTTCATTGCCCCCGGCTGTGGGCGCAGTGGATCTCAAGCCGCTACCCGATGGGCGAGTTCTAGCAACGATTTCTGAAACCGTCCGGATAGAGACGCGCACACCCGACGCATCAGTCCGCTTGTCGCTTCCGGCGAGGACTCTATCGGTCGTGGTGGCGTCCCGGTTCTTCCTGCTGGAGAATCTAATGGGGCGCTTCTTAGATGAACTCTCGGATGGATTGAATGATTGGTGGAAGCTGGAGTACGCCCGCATGTGGGGAGAGGCCTGGCTGGGCGGAAGGATAACGCTCAGTCCTCGTGTTGAGAAGCTCCTGTTCGAGAGCGCGTGGGTGCTCGAGGAAAAGCAGGTGTTTGGGGCGTTCGATCCCTATGGGGCGGCGTCCGTTCTCACTGGTGTTGACCAGCTGGTTCACACCGAAGGGCTCTCTCTTGCGAGTCTTGATGGACTTGACCAGCTTGGAGATCTCTTGAGCACTTGCGCTTCCGAACTCCAAAAGGCCGAGGAAGGTGTCGGTGAGGCGATTTCTGCGCTCGACTCCAACGATTTTTCACACGCGATCGGGTGGATTCGCGATGTGAAGATCTGGGTCGGAAAGGCTCGCTCTGCGTATCGCCAAGCGCTCGCGGATCTCAGCATGGGAAACGGAGGAATGGAGGAGGCCCTGTGGGAGGCGCTAGCGTCGAACCAGCTCCTGGATCGGATTGAAAGCACCTTCAGCTTGATAGAGGAGGCGCTAGAGCGTGCAGAAAATGTGTTGTGTGAGGTGGTTGAGAACGAGAACAGCTCCTGGAAGGTGGGCACGGCTGAAAACCGTTTGCAAGAGCTGCTCGAGCTCCCCGATCCCGTGTGGAGGGTGGCGGAGTCCTACGAGGGAGATCCGCCCCAGCGGGTGGAAAAACGCGTCCCGTTTTACTTGCACGCCCCGGTGGAGTCCATTCCGGCGCTGCGCCTGACGCTGGAGGGGATGGTGTCCGACCTTGATACTTTGTGCCGCTTGGAGCCCCAGGCTGAGCAGAGGGAGATGCTGGAAATCCCGTCGGTGCCCCGCTTGACGCTTCCCTTCAACCGAGAACTTTACTACAGGACGGCACCTCCGGTCGTCTCGGACTCGGGCGTGGCGGTGTATCACGAACTATCGATTGAAAGCGTGGAATACCATCGGGAGGATCCGGCGGGCTTGTTCGGTGCCCCCACAGCGACCCCCGTGGGGCTTCCGTTCTTCGATCTCTACGTGTGGTGGGGCCAAGTCCGGATTGTTGTCCGCGTGGGAGAGGGGGTGGAAGAGGTGATCGATTCGCAGAACCCCGTTCTCCCACAGCCCACGGATGCAGGATGGCTTCACCTCCCATACGCTCGGCGCGAAGGGATGGGAGAGCGGGAGTTCGACACGAGGGTGGTGGTTCTATCCCTGCGGCCCTTTTCTTTTGTGCAGGAGTGAGCGCACAGTTCTTTCGATTTCGCCCACGAGCTCCGCTCTGAACCTCTCCAGTTCAGCCCTAACGATTTTTTGCAGCCGATCGGTTCTGGGCTCTATTTCCATATCCTCGAGCAGGGAGTGGATTTTCTCGATCAGCAGCCACGTGTCGGTGGATGGATAACCAGCGCTCGTGAGGATTTGGTGGATCTCTTGGGGCCGGTACCCCTCGAGCATCATCGCGTGGATGAGTTCGGTAAGTCCCGGCTTGCTCACAAAGTCCCCGCCCACGCTTTGCGCGGAGGTTTCTTTTAAATCCTCAAATGCGCTCCGCCGCGTACTTGAACCCGATGGGTGAGAGCACAGCGGTGAGCATCACCAGCAACACCATGGAGGAGAAGATGTCGACCCCGATTACCCCCGCGCTGAGTCCGAAGTGGAGCAACGCGAGTTCCAGCGCCCCCCGGGAGCACATTGCAACTCCTATCGCCGCGCTTTCCCGTTTGTACCCAGCGGCTCGCGCTCCCGCTAGTCCGCCCAAGAACTTTCCACCGAAGGCCGCCACTATTAGACCACCGAGCAAGGTGTAGTTCAGGTTGGCCCAATCGGGCGCGAGTTGGAGGCCCACAAAGGCGAAGAAAATGGGGGTGAGCACCGACTCGAGGGCCACGCTGACGTCCTCCAAGATCTTGTTTAGCTGGATGCGGCTGATCAGAGTGGGCGTTCTGCGCTCTCGCAACCTGCTGATGAAGAGTCCCGCCATGTAGGCTCCGATAATGAAGTGCAGGCCTATCTGGTGGGCGACGACCGCGAGTGCTAGCGCGAGGCACAAAGCAAAGGCGATCGGTCCTCCGCGCTCTTCGAATCTCCACAGGGGACGCATCACATTACGCTTGACCAAGAGCTCTCGTGACACGTATGCGATTGCGATGAAGAAGATTACGATCAGGACGGTCACCCGGAGCACACTTATCACGTCAATGGCTTGGCCGAGCGCCATGACCGAGATGATCCCGATGATGTACACAGCAAGGATATCGTCAATGAGCGCCGCGCCCATGAGAACCGGTCCGAGGCGATGGCGCTCCACCACTCGGGCCAGGATGTCTGTCGAGGTGTTGGTGAGTGCCGCCCCAATGAAGAGAGAGGTGGTGAGACTCAGCCCGAGCGTGTAGGGGATTGAAAAGGCGAAGAGAAAGGAGAGGGCCGCTGCGGGTATCGATATGAGAGCCGATTTGAATTTGAGCTTGGCGAGCAAGTCGAATCGCGAGTTCATGCCGGCCACGAGCATGAGCACCACCAGACCCAGCATCGCCACCCCTTCGATGTGCGCGTCTGTGGGCGAGACCCATCCGAGCAGGGCGGGCCCAAGCACGATCCCCACGAGCACCTCTCCAACGAGCGAGGGGAATCCGAAGTAGTGGAACACCTCGCCCAAGACTTTGGCGTAGAGGAAGAGCACCAGAATCGCTAGCAGGAACTCCATTCAGCTCCGCTCCCACACCACCTTACCGTTTACTGCTATTTTCACAATTCGGTGGTAGGGGATTTCCACCTCGCCGCCGGGCTGCTCGACCGTCATAAAACCGCGGCCGAGCCTTTTGATACGGTTGCCGGCGATCTCTTTGATGTCTGCCGGTGCGCCACGGTGCACGATGGCCACGGTTGCGCGTTCGAGGGTTTTTTCGTACCATTTCAGCCGATTGAGGACCTCGCGGGGATGCATGGGGAGCCACCACGCTCAGCCAAGCAAGACGGCGGTCACCCAGTACCACAGGGCGCCGAGACCGAAAAGAAGGGCGCCCAGCAGGAGTTTTGAGTGGTAGGTCCAGCACTTGGCCGAGAGATCGTCGGTTTTGAGCTGGTAGAGTTCTAATCTGGGCGCTGGACCCCTCCGGTACCATCCCGTGGCTTCAGCGTCCTTTCCAACAAACTCGCGAGCCCTGTGGACTCCAAAGAGAAAGTTCAGCAGGGCCCAGGGCTGGTGATAGTCGAGCACGATGAAGCCAGTGTCGTCCTGGAGCACCAAGTCTTCGCTCCAGAAGAGTCCCGGGACCCCGCGCCCGATGATCTTTCCGCGGAGGCGGGCCGGTATTGCTCGCACCGACGAGACCTTGATCTGGCGTACCAGACCGCGAACTTGCCATTCTTTGAATCCCCTAGGATAGGTAATGAGGGTCTTGACGAGCACCCCCAGACCTGCGGATATCAGGAGCAGACCGGGCAGGACAGGCAGGGAGAGGAAACCGGCTGTGGATGGCAGCACGAAGAGGGCGCCCAGCACAACCACCGGAAGCAGCAGGGGGAGCAGCGCTATCACGAGGTCTATGAGGAACTCGTCCCAGTACGATTCGGGCGGAGCTCGGTCGAAGCGGTAGCGGGGGGCGATTCCCATTCGCTGGGCGAGTTCCCCAAGCCGTCTAATTCGCTTGGCTGGGAGCGGATGGGTGGAGGCGAGTTCGTAGAAGCGTCCCCACGGATTCCACAGATCCCAGTACATCGCGTCCTCCACGGCTCCGGGGGTCAGCGACGCTCCGGCACCGGAGGCTGTGAGGGCAAGAGACCGAGCGACTGCTGGATCGAAGATGCCCAGTCCGCGCGCCCCATCGTGTCGGATCATCCCCCGCGTGTCACGATCCCAGTCCTCGGCGCGTGGTGGTGCACGTGCCAGACCGTAGGCGATTTTGATGAGAGCACTGGAAAGGGCGTTTGGATTGCGGGTGAGCTGCGCGGAGACCTCGTCGGCGTAGTACTCGCGCGTGCGGGAGAGCAGCAACGCCAAGTAGTGGCTGACAATATAGACAAGGTAGGAAACAAAGGCCACGAGAGCCAGATATCCCGCACCTCGTCCGCGACCGCTGGAGCCCCAGAGCGCGCTACGGGCCAGCACGTAAAGCGCGATGGGCACTGCGGTGGCGAGAGTCATCACCATGAAATCCCGGTTTCGGATGTGTCCGAGCTCGTGTCCCACCACGGCTTTCCGTTCGTCGGGGTCGAGCAGATCCAAGATGCCGCGGGTAATGACGAGGCGGGCGTTTCCGCGGTAGTGTCCGTAAGTGAAGGCGTTTGGATTCCCGTCGTCGATCAGGCCGAAGCGCGGTGGCCGGATCCCCAAGCGCTGGCACGTGTTTTGGATGAAACGAGCAAGTTCCGGATCCACGCTCGCGGGGTCAACCCACTGAATGTTGAATATGTGATCTAGCAGGAGTGGGCCGAGGGCGTACTGCGCGAGGACTATGAGCATGGCTAGGAGCAGTACTGCGCCGGTGGAAATCCCGAAATAGAGGCCGAGGGCCATCAGAATAGCAAAGAGAAGTCCGAAAAGCAAGCTCAGGAGCATGGCCGAACGTGTTGCTAGTCCCATCTCGCCCCCTTTATTCTATCGTGTGCTGTGTTAAAAGGAAGTCCAGAGCAGATCGCAGGGAGCGGCGAGGGTCGCGGTCGTTTGGAGGGCCGTGACCAGGATAGAGCTCTCTCACTTTCAACTGGTTTAGGCGTTTCAGGCTGGCGACGAGTTCGCTTGCGCTTCCCGTGGGAAGATCGGTGCGTCCGACACCATCTGTGAACACGGTGTCTCCGGTGAAGAGCACGCCGCGATCCGGATCGTGTAAGCAAATGCTGCCGGCGGTGTGCCCGGGGGTATGAAGGACTCGGAGGGCGAGGGCGCCAAGCTCGATCAGGTCGTTCTCGCGCAGCGCACGGTGGACTCTGACCGGTCGCAAGCGCTCGCCGAAGAGCACCGCACATGAGAGCACGTTGTCGCCCTCCTCGAGAACTCGCTGCTCCAATTCATGAATGAGAACTCGACAGCCGGTGGCTTCTGAGAGCTTGTGGTCTCCGCCCGTGTGGTCGTAGTGGCAGTGGGTGTTGATCAGGAGTTCGATGTCCTCGGGATCGACACCCCGTTCGCGCACGTTTTCCATCAGAGCGTCATGAAGGCGTCCAGTTCCGGCGTCGATCAGGGCGATCTTTTCGTCCTCGATCAGATACACGTTGGAGTCAAACCCGACGCCGGCGAGCAAATGGATCCGGCAGCCCATGGCTGGTCCCTCTTTGGTTTTTTTCGCTAGGCTTTGCTCAAGATCCGTTGGAAACGTTTGGCGTCGTCCAGCATGTGGACGTTGTTGAACATGCAGAACACCTCTCGGACTTTCAGACCCGAAACGATCTGGGCGAGGTGTTTCAGCTCGGTGGCGGAGTATTTGTAGTTGTACATGGAGGGCTTTCCGAATCCGTGGAGCCGGAAGTAGGCGATGCTTCGCTTGCCGAAGTGCTGGGGTGGCGCGCGCAGGGGGTCGACGGCGTGCACCAAGTCCAGTCGCTTGCACAGTTTTTTGATCAAGTCGGGGTTCTGGAGCCACTCACCGCGCGGCTCCCATGCCAACACGAGATCTCCTCGTTCAATTTTGGAGAGGAAAGCGCCCATATTTGAGACGTGCTCTTTCGTGGGCTTGAAGCTCGGTGGGCACTGGATCACGCACAGGCGTACACCGGCAGCTTCGCACACCGCACGGGTGAGTTCCCAAGCCCCGAAGTTGTCCTGTGTTGGTCTCAGCAGGCCGTACGCTTTGCGCTGAAGTTCGGGCGGTTTCAAGCCCGATCTGCGCCACGTGGGACTCGTTGGGGGATGCGTAATACCCTGCCAAGCCTTGGCGCAGAGGACGAAACCATCGGGAAGTTCGGATCGCCATCGCTGGGCGGTTTCGAGCCGTGGCAGCTTGTAGAAAGTGGACTGGAGTTCGATCGTGTTGAAAAGCCGGAAGTAGTTGGTTTTTGACGTGGACCACCCACAGCATCCGATGTGGACTTGCATCCTATTCTTCTCTCGATGAGGGCTAAAGTGGTTTGTGGTTGGACTGCTGACCTTGACCTTTGGAGATGGACTGACACTAGGAAATTCATATCGGAGAAGCGACAAGTGTAATGGAAACCATGAATGTCTTTGATTTGTTGGCGAAGCCCCTGCGGCGGCTGTTGGATCAGCGCGGGTTCTCAGAGCCGACGCTTCCGCAGGCTGAGGCCATTCCGAAGATTTTGGAGGGTAAAAACGTGTTGCTGATCGCACCGACGGGGACTGGGAAGACCGAAGCAGCGTTTTTGCCGGTTCTGCACCAGCTCCTGCTTTCGGGAACGCGCGAGCCCGGAATCAAGGTGATCTATGTGACCCCTTTGCGCGCACTCAATCGCGACATGCTGGAGCGACTGGAGTGGTGGTGCCGGGCGCTGGACGTGCGTGTGGTGGTGCGTCATGGGGATACCGATGTTCGCGAGCGCAGAACCCAGGCGCTCAGTCCGCCCGATGTGGTGGTGACCACGCCCGAGACCCTTCAGATTTTTCTGCTGGGGAGACGGTTGAGCCGCTATCTGCGCTCTCTGCGTTGGGTGATCGTGGACGAGGTGCACGAGCTTGCGGACAACAAGCGGGGGGCGCAGCTGGCGGTCACGCTGGAGAGGTTGCGAAAGATCAAGGGCGGAGATTTTCAGCTAATAGGCTTGTCGGCCACAGTAGGCAGTCCGCGGGAGGTTGCTCAGTTCTTGGTGGGCGTGGGGCGTTCATGCGAGGTGGTCGATGTCACGGTTCACAGGCAGATGGAGTTCCAAATCGTTTATCCCGAGGCACACACTTCAGACAAGGAATTGGCCCAGAAGCTCTACACTTTCCCCGATGTGGCCGCACGGCTGCGTATTATGCGGGAGCTCATAGAGAAACACCGCTCCACGCTGGTGTTCACCAATACTAGACCAATGGCGGAGATCTTGGGCAGCCGGTTCAAGCTGTGGGATATGCGTTTTCCGGTCGAGGTGCACCACGGTTCGCTTTCCAGTCACGCACGGGTGCGCGTGGAGCGCGGTTTGAAGCGGGGAGACCTGCGCGGAATCATTTGCACGTCCTCGATGGAGCTTGGTCTGGACATAGGGTCCGTGGATCTGGTGATCCAGTACAACTCTCCGAGACAGGTGACGCGCTTGGTGCAGCGGGTGGGCCGAAGCGGGCATCGCATAGGGGAGACGGCTCGCGGGGTGATCGTGGTGCAGGATCCGGATGATGCGGTGGAGTCGTTGGTGCTCGCAGAGCTGGCGCGACGCGGACAGCTGGAGCCAACACCCATTCCTCGCTGTCCGCTGGATGTGTTGCTGCATGGGCTGGCAGCGGAGCTTATAGGGGGTAGAGAGGGTGAGGTGAAAGAGACAACAGAACTCTTCAGGCGGGCTTATCCGTTCAGAGAGCTGAGGCATGAGACGGTCGTGGAAGTAGTCAAGTTCGGCGAGAGTTTAGAACGAAAATTGATGCGCATGGAAGGAGAAAATCGTTTCACTCGTGCGGGGCGGAGCAAGCGTCTCTTCGAATACTACTTCAACAACCTCTCGATGATTCCGGAGTTCAAGCAGTACTTGGTGGTGGATGAGGAGCAGGGGCAGCCCGTGGGAATACTCGACGAGTCCTTCATGGCGGAGTACGGGGAGCCGGGGGTAAAATTCGTGATGGGGGGGCAGGTGTGGAGGATAGTGCAGGTGTTCAGGCGCAAGGTCTACGTGAGGCGCGAGGAGGACCCGCTGGGCGCCATCCCCACGTGGATAGGAGAAGAAATTCCGGTGCCGTTTGCGGTTGCGCAGGAGGTGGGGAGATTGAGGGAAAGGTTTGCACACTTTTTACAGCGCGGCTTGGACCACGCTTGCGCTCGGATGGCCGAGGAACTCCGGGCAGACAAGCAAGTTGTGCGTCGAGCGTTTGCACCCGTGCAAATGCAGGTGCGATCGGGTCTTGCATTGCCGACGCATCGCCGCATCACGGTTGAGCGCGTGGGAGATCTCTGCGTGGTCAATGCGTGTTTCGGAACTCTGGTGAATCGAACTCTTGCAAGATTGCTCGCGCACCGGTTTTCAAGAGATCTAGGCGTCACGGTGGGTGTCACAATGGATCCCTATCGGGTGGTGCTGAGATCGGAGCTGGTGCGCCCCGAAGACGTGATTCAAATCCTGCGGGAGACGACAGTGGAGAGATGCCGGAGAGATTTGAGGGAGATGATTGAGAACAGCCGGTTCTTCAGATGGCGATTGGCGCAGGTGGCGCGCAGGATGGGGGTGCTGCGTGAGGAGGCAGAGCTTACGAGTGCAGTGCTCGACAGATTGGTTCGTTCGCTCCGCGGCACACCAGCGTTTGAGGAGGCATTCAGGGAGGCGGCCACGAAGGATTTCGATTTTGAGCGTACGCTGGAGGTGCTGGGCGGGATTCGTCGGGGAGAAATCGAAACAGTCTCGCTGGGCGTCCGAGAGCACCCCTCTCCCATTTCAGAAGAGTTCTGGAAGAGACCGTATCACACGCTGGAGCCGGTGACCCCGCGGCGTTTGAGAATGCTGGCGCTCGCGTCAGCGGAGGCGCGGCTCATGAGCGAGGTGCTCACGGTGGCGTGTCTGGAATGCAGACGTTTTGTTGGGGAGCGCAAGGTCTACGAGCTAGGTGATCCGCCGTCTTGTCCCGTGTGTGGCTCAGCCCGTCTGGGGGTGGCGGATGCGGCGGAGAGCGAGGTTCGCAGAGCGATCGAGTTCCGGGAGCGGGGCAAGACCACGCGGTTGTGGCGGCAGCTGGTCGAATCGTCAAAGCTGGTTTCCAAATACGGCCGATCCGCCCTGCTGGTTCTGGCTGGCCGCGGGATTACCCCCTCGGCCGCCCGAGAGATCTTGAGCAGAGTGAGAAAGCCGGGCAGGAGACTGTTCGAGCTAGTGCTCGCAAAAGAGAGGGAGGCACTTTTCCGAAGGTTTGTGTGAGCTTATCGGAGCCGCCGCCCCTGAACGGTTTTGTTTTTCCATCTATACCGCTTGATGCGGCGCGAGCGACCGAAACCGCAGGCGGCGCACACCTTTTTCTGTGCGTGGTAGGCCCGCCTCCCACAGCGGCGGCAGCGGATGTGGGTCACCTTGTGGCGCGGACCCATGGAGGGAGTACCCTTGCTCATCCGATCACCCCGCAGGGGAGATGTACACCACACTGTCGCCGCGGATCACGAGGGTGCCAAAACGCCTGACCGATTCGCCACCCTGGATTTCTTCGGCTTCTTCTAGCACGAGATTGACGTGCATGTCGAACCCCGCGAGCTTGCCGCGAAACTCTTTTCCGCCCTTGAGTCCCACGAGGACCTGAACTCCAAGTGAGCGGTTGAGCACGTCCAAGGGTCTCTCTGCCATGCAGCTCACCTACTCCTACTAGGCTCGGTATTTATAGGTTTTTCACGATGGGGTAGTGAATGCCGGGGATTCGGAGGTACTGGCTTCGAAAGGACAAGATACGAGAACTCAAAGCGCGGCTTCCGCAGGTGTTGGCACCGCTGGCTGAGCGCTTGGGAAAGCAAGTGGAGGTGTGGGAGATCGGAGAAAGACAGCTGGTGTGGTCGGGAGGTGAGCCGCTGTTCATAGCTGGTGAGCGCGTTGTGCCCATGCTGAAGGCCGTGGGTGCTCTGAAGCTCCCGCGCGTGGTGGTCGATATGGGAGCGGTGAGCCCGGTGTGCCGAGGGGCGGATGTGATGGCGCCGGGGGTAAGAGAGGCGGATGCGTCTATCAAAGCCGGCGATCTGGTGCTGGTGGTGGACGAAAGACACAAGAAACCGTTGGCGGTGGGTGAGGCGCTCGTACCTGGCGGTCAAATGAGGGGGAAGAGCGGGCGAGTTGTGAAGAACTTGCACTACGTGGGCGACGAGTTCTGGAGGGCTTCGGAGGGAGCAACTCCATAAGGTTAAATATTTGGAAGCACAGGATGGTTTTGGCCGGTGGTTCGTTTGCGTGCTTTGAAACGACTGTTCGAGAAGCCGAAGGAGGTTCCGGACGAGGTCACGCAGGAAGTGCCGGTGCTCGAGGTCGAAGAGCGGTTTTCGGCCCCCGATATTGAGACGGAGCCGCTCTATGTGAAGAGCATGGAGCTTCAGGACGCGGTGGAGGTCAACGAAGTTGCAGAGGAGATTCGCCGGGGCAACATCATTATTGCGGATATCCAGGAGTTCTTGCGGAGAGACCCGGCAGAGCTCCGGAGAGTGGTGGAGCAGCTCAAGGATGTGTGCAAGCGCTACGGAGGAGATATCGGAAAGCTGACCGATACAAAGATTATAATGACGCCAAAGTTCATCCGGATTCAGTTCAGGAGAGCAGCTTCCTGAAGCCCTCGTTGGTGCACTGGGATGGAGACCCGCAGTTTTCGGATTCAGTTCGAGCGGTGTCCATTTTGTGGGGCTGAAGGGGTGTGCGAGCTCGTTGGGATGATCCACGAGATTCCGTACTTCGGGGAGACCATCGAGTCTGTGATTGTTTGTCGTCGCTGCGGGTTTAGACACGCGGACGTGATGCACACAGAAGAGAAGGAGCCCCGACGCTACGAGCTGCGGATCGAATCAGCCGAGGACATGAAAATCCGTGTTGTGCGCTCGAGCACGGGTGTTGTCGAGATTCCGGAGCTTGGTGTCAGCATTTCGCCGGGGCCGCGCAGCGAGGGTTTTGTATCGAACGTGGAGGGGGTGCTGGACCGGATCGAACGGGCGATCGAAAGCGCCAAAGTCGGAGCGGATCCCCAGACTCGGGAAGCCGCGGATAAACGGCTGCGCACCATCGCGGAGCTGCGGGAGGGAAAAGCCCAGGCGACGCTCGTGGTGTGGGATCCCCGGGGACAGAGCGCCATTGTGCATCCAAAGGCGCGGAGCAGACCGCTCACGTCGGAGGAGCTCAGTAGAGCCTGATGGTCTCGAGGTTCAGGGGGGCTCTGGTTTCGATTCCGAGCATTCGGTGGGCGCTGCTGGCGAGCGAGAGACACTTGTTTTCTTCTCCGTGAACGCAGATCACGCGTTCGGGTTTTGGTCGCACCCGTCTGAGGTAGTTGAGGAGCTGCTGGCGGTCGGAGTGGCCGCTGAAGCCGTCGATGGTCTTCACCTCGAGTTCCACTTTTACTTCTTTGAGGCGTCCGCGCTCGTCCTTGAGGGGGATCTCTCGCCAGCCCTTCTGGATGCGCCGGCCGAGGGATCCCTCGGATTGGTAGCCGACGAAGATGAGGGTGTTGTTGGGGTCTGGGGCGAGGTGCTTGAAGTACTCCAGGACAGGACCGCCCGTCATCATGCCGGCGGTCGAGATGATCACGGAGGGTTCTCCCTCGATTATGTCCTGCCGTTGATTCGCTCCTGCGACTTTGATGAAGAGGTCGGAGAGGAAGGGGTTTTGATCGTTTTTGAAGATGAGCTCGCGGAGATCGCGCGACAGGTACTCTGGATAGGCCGTGTGGATGGCGGTGGCCTCCCATATCATGCCGTCCAAGTAGATGGGTATGCCCTCTAGCTCTCCGCGTCGGTGATAGTCCTCGAGCAGCACCATTATCTCCTGAGCGCGTCCAACGGCGAAAGCGGGGATCAGCACCTTGCCTCCGCGGCGAGTGGTTTCGAGCACCGTGCGTACGAGTTCCTCCTCCGCTTGCTGGCGGCGGGGCATCAGGTCTTGGGGACCACCGTAGGTGCTCTCGATGATTATGGTCTCGTTGCGCGGGAACGAGTGCGCGGCTGGGGAGAAAAGGCGGGTATGATCGAATTTGAGGTCGCCGGTGCACACCACGTTGTAGAGGCCGTCACCGATGTGGAAGTGCACGATGGAGGAGCCGAGGATGTGGCCGGCGTTGTGGAAGGTCGCGCGGATGTCGGGCGCGATGTCGGTCACCTCTCCGTAGTTGAGCGGGATGGTGTGGGCCAAGAAGCGGCTGATGTCGCGCTTTTCGTAGGGGAGTGGTTTGTCCTCGCGCTCGGCGATCTCGATGTAGTCGAGCTGGAGGAGGACGGCGAGGTCTCGGGTCGGAGGGGTGCAGTACACGGGGCCGCGGTAGCCACGGTTGTAGAGGGCGGGGATGAAGCCGCAGTGATCGAGGTGTGCGTGCGTGATGATGACTGCGTCTAGGTTTTCCAGATCCACTTCCGGGAGGTCCAGATAGGGGAAGGCGCGCTCTTCCGAGGCCACGTTGACACCGCAGTCGATGAGCACTGAGCTCTCGGCGGTTTGGAGCAACAAGCAGGAACGACCCACTTCGCGGGCACCTCCGAGGGTGCTGACGCGAATCCACTCCTCCTTGGCTTTGCGCGCGCGGTGGATGCGCGCCCCGATGCGGCGCAGGATGTCGCGGCGCTCGACTCCGGCGTGAATCATGGAGAGGCGAATGTTGCGCACGAGGTCCGATTTGATGGGCGGGGTGCGCACGATGCGGGGAGTCCACCCGATCTTGTACATGAGTTCGCGGAGAGTAGTGCCTTCCTTTCCGATGGCCAGTCCCGGTTTCTCGGTCTCGATGACCACTTCTCCGATGTCCTCGTTGAAGATGATGTCTCCCACTCCCGCCTCTGCTGGGAGAAACTCGCGTATGATGCGCTCGGCGTCTTCCTTGGGCAGAAGGACGGAGGGATGGGGGCGCAGGATCACGCGCTTGCGGAGGCGTTTGGCGAGTTCTCGGATGGCGTCACCATTCTCGGTGAGCGGGGCGAGGTCTTTGCAGTAGAGCACGACGTTTGGCCCCTCGAAGCCCACGTCGCTGACGGCACGCGCGAATGGGGTCTCCTCTTTTATTATCCGCTTGATTTCTTTCAATAGCTCTTCGGCACCGGTCATCGTGAGCGACTACACCATCCTTTTGATCTCGGCTGGGGAGAGCTCGCGGTATCCCCTGTCGGTGATGGAGGCGGCCATTACTTCGTTGCCGGTGGCGATGTCGCGGCGCATGGCCATCTGGACGGCGCGGACGGCGATCGGGAGGGCCTCAGAGGCGCGCATTCCTGATTTGAATGAGCTCTCCAAGAGGCCGTACGCTACGGGCGAGCCAGAGCCGGTGGCGACCATCTCCTCTTCGGTGAGCCCGCCATCGAGGTCGAGAAAGTAAAGATGGGGGCCACGGGCGTCGACGCCTCCCACTAAGATGTTGGCGATGAGGGGGAGGAAGGAGTACGCGTTGAGGATGTTGGCCAGCAAGCGGGCGCACGCGCTCACGGGCATGAGGGCTCCTTCGGAGATTTGGTAGTAGCTGGTTTCGGCGCGCATGATGTCGACAAGGCGCTGGGTGTCGGCCACCCCTCCGGCTGTGGTGAATGCGATGTGCGATGAGACGGGGTAGATCTTGCGGGCCGTCTTGCTGGCCACCAGATAACCGGCGGTGGCCCGGGTGTCGGTGGCTAGGACCACACCGTCTTGGCACACGATCCCGACGGTTGTCGTCCCCTTGAGGTGTTTTTCTTGGTCCTTGTCCAGCTTTGGTTTTGAGCCAAAAGACGGCATAAAAACCCTGCCGGTTAAGACTACGGCTGGGATTGTTTATAAACTTTACCAAGGATAGTGAAGCGGTGGCCGGGTGAAGGAGCCCAAGCTCATTCAGCTCCCGCGCGAGGTTTTGATGGGCCCACGGGTTTTGAGCCGGGTGGGAGAGGTATGTGAGCGGTTGGGACTCGAAGGGCCTGCGGTGGTGGTGGCGGACAGACGGACGTACGAGGTCGCAGGAAAAAGGGTGGAGCGGCTGTTAAGAGCGCGGGGATACGAAGTGGCGCACGTGTTTATTCGGGAGGCGGATATGCAGACGGTTCGGGAGGTGGAACGGATCGCACGGTCGAGCGGGTTTTTGTTGGGAGTGGGAGGAGGCAGACCCATAGATGTTGCGAAGTACGCGTCGTTTCAGGTCGGCAAACCCTTCATATCGGTTCCCACGGCGGCGTCACACGACGGAATCGCGTCTGCGCGTGCGTCGATCAGAGGAGGACGCAGACCGGCGTCGGTTCAGACGCACGCCCCCCTGGCCATAGTGGCGGACACGCTGGTGATCAAGCGGGCGCCACACCGGTTGTTGGCGGCGGGGTGCGGAGATCTCGTGGCCAATCTCACGGCGGTGCGCGATTGGCAGTTGGCGCATCGGCTGCGCGGAGAGCCGTATAGCGAATACGCGGCAACGCTCTCGCTGGTGAGCGCTCAGCTGGTGATCGAGAACGCTCCGGTCATCCGGAAGCACACGGAGGAGAGCGTGCGAAAGGTTGTGAAGTCGCTGATTTCGAGTAGTGTGGCGATGGCCATAGCGGGGAGTTCGAGGCCGGCGAGCGGGGCGGAGCACTTGTTCAGTCACGCGCTGGATCTGGTGGTCCCGAAGCCGGCGTTGCATGGCGAGCAGTGCGGGGTGGGAGCGATAATGATGGCCTATCTGCATGGGGAGGACTGGGAGGCGATCAGGGAGGCGCTGGAGACGATTGGGGCGCCCACGGATGCAAGGGGTCTGGGGATCGAGCCCAAGCACGTTGTGAAAGCCCTGACCATCGCGCACCGAATAAGACCAGAACGTTACACGGTGCTGGGGCGGGGGCTCAGCAGGCGTGCGGCGGAGAGGCTGGCAAAGACCACGGGAGTGATCTAGGCGCGTTCGACTTTGATTTTATCTCCAGTTTTGACTTTCCTGAAGTTTTCGATGCCCTGCTTGATCTTGGCGAAGGTGTTGACGGGGCTGAGGGGCTGGGAGCGGCCGAAGAAAATGCAGAAGCCGGGGCCCTCCGGCCAGTAGGCGACGTCGCCGGTCTGAGTGGACGGGGTCGGGTTCTCGGGAGGGATGCGCACGGGGATGTCGAAGTACACCTCCTCCTTCCAGATCTCGAGTTCGGCTTCGAGGGGGAGGGCTTTCCAGATGGCGTCGCAGGTCTGCGGGCGCTCCCGCTCGAGGAGCTCGGCTTCCACCGAGAAGTCGCGGCAGGAAATGCGGATCCGGCGAGGCATCACAGAGGAATTGGCATGGCGGGTTTAAAGCGGTGGCGGTGTGAGGTGCAACTTAATCGCGATTAATAAGCACACGGCTCGAAGGTCAGCTGAGACGTGTGGGCACAGAGAAGTTTTGCTGCGAATTTTGATTTTTTTGTCTTTATAAGCAACCTTCCTCGCAAACGTCAGTGGGATGGCTGTGAGATACGGGGCTGTCTGTGATGTGAGCGCGCTGGTGAATGCCGAGACCTTCAAACGTGCCTGTTCGCTGGTGCGCGGTTCTCTTTATCTTCCGGCCTCCACCTACTGCTGGCTGGCGCGAGACAAGCTCATCGGAGTGCGCACTCACGAAATCCGCTACTCGTTCGCGAGCCGGTTGGTGGGGGAGGGGCGCCTGCTCGTCCTGTACCTGCCGGAGCTGCTCGACGAACTCGCTCGCAGATTACTCTTCACGGTGGATCGCGGGATCCCGCTCACCGATCTGAGGGCTCTGATGCTGGGGGCGCACCTGGGGCTTCCCGTGGTGTTCCTCGATCCCGAGTTCCGCCGGGAGCTGGTTGAGCACCTCGGTGCAAGGTCGCTGGGATGGATAAAAACGGATGGCAGCTGGGCGTCGTACGGGAGGGCCGTGGGGCACTATCGGAGGTTGAGGAATCGGGTCGCGGCGCTCCTGGCGTCGCAGCTGGGCAATGGCGGCCGATTGGAGGGGGTAGAGGAAAGCGGTGAAGCAAACCGGGGGCAGGGCGTCGAGTGTTTTGTGCTCGATCTGCTGCCGGTGCTGAACGAATACGTGGCGGACCGTGTGTTGCAGCACCGCGTGATCCGGGAGCTCTGTCGCCAAGCCGTGGTTGCCGTGTTGGACGGGACAGAAAAGGAATAATTTAGAGATGTACAGGTGAAGACTACTATTATCCTTGACGACGACCTCTACAGATGCTGTTCAAATAACCACCTCCAGCCACTTCTTTAACCCACCATCGCCCCCGGATGGAGGCCCCTTCAGTGTTTGATGCCACCTGCAGCGGTTGTAGAAGAAGACGAAGGCCCAGCAGAAGCGC
>JAPDJH010000021.1 GCA_029259175.1 Hadesarchaea archaeon | reverse complement strand
ACAACACCATCACCGTCGACCCGGAAAACTACATCCACGACACCTCTGACAACATCCGCATCCGCCTTATCGGAGAGAACTCTAGCTACTCCTTCAAGGCCCGCCTGAATTATCTTGTCTTTGAAACCCGTTATAGCACCACTCACCACTACACCAGCGGGTACCTGCTCTCTACCTGGTACGATTCCGGCTCTACCGATACCCAGTGGGGCACCATCAGCTTCACACATTCCAAACCGGTTGGGACGGACATCCAGGTGTACGTACAAGTCGATAACTCCACCACCGCGGGGTGGTCGGCCAGCGCCGGACCGTTCACCGCGGGCGATGGAAGCGAGTCGGTCGGAATGGTGGGCCGGTACATCCGCTACCGCGTCGAGCTCTCGACCACCGACAACACGCGGACCCCGCGCTTCGACGACATCTCCATCGCCTGGAGCAAACCGGCCGCTGAGAATATGAGCTGGATCATTCTGCGCGTGAGCTCGCCGCTGAACGACAACATGCCGTACGATGGGCAGACCCCCGGGAACTTCAACGTGCTCTACTACAATGGGAGCACTTGGGTGGCACGGAACTACCAGCCCATCTACGTCTTGGACGTGGACACGAACTCGAGCGGCTCCGTGGACGCCCACCAGGGCAACCCCTATGACGAAAACACCGCCTACACGATCTACGGCAATCGCTACGCCGGTGTGGTCTTCACGCTGACGGGCACCATCCTTGACAATACTAAACTCTTGCTTGGCTTCTCCGCCTATCTGAAAAAGGTCGGCTCTCCGCCCAGCCTCTACTTCACCCTCTATGACTTGACCTCCGCTTGCGTGATCGAGAACCGACAAGTTTCGGCCTCTGTGGACACCACTTGGTCTTGGGTCACCATCTCAACTGAAAACGTGTTGTTAGACGACCACCGGTACCGGGCGTACTTCTGGACTACCGGTGGAGACACATCCAACTACTATCTCTGGATGGCCCCCGGCCGCTCTGTCAGCTATCTTCCAGGGTG
This sequence comes from Hadesarchaea archaeon, assembly GCA_029259175.1. Taxonomy (GTDB): domain Archaea; phylum Hadarchaeota; class Hadarchaeia; order Hadarchaeales; family Hadarchaeaceae; genus JAVZGN01. The sequence continues at coordinate 29,839 of JAPDJH010000021.1, read as the reverse complement.
TACCGATAGGGCAACCTTTGATGGGACCAACACCTACGGGACCTCTTCGGCGACTGGAGGCGCTGGCTGGACCGACAACACTCGGCGTGATCCTGTATTCAAGCTTCTAATAGCCGAGAACTTCTGCACGAGTGGCGCCATCGAGTCTAGCGTTTTCGACGCTGGCGAGGTCGTGAGCTGGAAGACTATCACCTTGTGGGCAACCCTGAGTGGGGGCACGGTCAACAAATACGTGAGAACCGGCAGCGATCCCAATCCGTACGACGGGGGGTGGAGTGTATGGCAGGAAATCTCTGGCTCCACCATCGACTCCTCCGCCCGCTATATCCAGTACCGGCTCGAACTCCAGACGCCCGACAACGCTACTACTCCTGTGGTCCATCAAGTCCAGCTCTCTTACCAGCCCACGACTTCTGGAGGCGCAACTACTCCCTCCCTAGATGCGCTGCTCAAAACGTGGAAACAGACCACAACCGAAGAATTCGCTTCCGGAAGAATGCCGTCCGACTATGGGTCTAACGTCGAACTCGTGGCTCCCGGTGATATCACCCTGCAAGCCGAGAGCTACTGGGGCAACCAGTTTGCCGGAGAGTCCGGTTATTCGCCGCGAGCCAAGATCGATGGGCCGAACAAGCTCTTCTCCATCCGATTCCAGCCCAAGCAACAGGAGAACGTGGTTCGCGTTCGTTTGCTTGTCCAGTTGACAGAGGAGGGAGAAACCATATCGCCTGGAGACTCTCCGGGGCGCTGGGACGATGACAATTGGATCCGGATTCGCCTCTGCCCCGATGACGGCACTGGTAAACCGGATCTGAGCAACGTGCTGGCCACGGCGGTCGGATACGCCGATAAGGACTGGCCAAGCGAGTGGTATATGCCTTATCCGCGCGTAGGACAGAAGAAGTATAACGTACAAAGCGTGCCTCAGGAGGATACCTTCATTGGAATGGAGTTCGACACCATCGTTACCGTCTATCCGAGTCAGACCTATCACTTGGTGGTGGACGCGAACCCCAGCGTCTCCGGTAACTTTATTTCCGAGGAGAACTACTTCATACCACTCGCGATCAAGCCAAAACACGATAACTGGATCAACAACCAACCCATCAACCAGAACCGTGGAGTCCTTTACTCGCCCGACGGTGGCAAGACGTGGTGGACTTCTGAGGATCCCGCCAGCCCGCTCTACAACCGTGAGCCCCAGTACGTGTTGGACGTGAGCACAGATGACAACTGGCTCACTATCGACAATTACGATGGAAATCCCTACTACAAGTCGGCCGACGAGATCTTCCAGCACAACAATGCGGGTGAGAGCTTCCGGGTAGACAAGGCGTATGGAAGCTTCAGTGGCAGTGATTTCAAGGCCGGAGCAATTGAGTTCTTCTGCCAGCGCGTTGGCGATCCAGCGGAGTTCTGGGTGGGTCTGAAAAACGGTGGGACGGTGCTCCAACGCTTCTATGTGGAAAGACCCATTGACGTATCCGATTTCGGATGGGAGTGGCTCCGCTTCACCTTCCCGAATCCAGTTGACATCTGGGAAAATGAGCAATACATCGCTTATGTAATGTCTCCCGGATCGGATTTCAAAAACTACGTGGCGGTCAACACGATGAAGACGGCTTGGGAGGATACCACCGGATGGACCGAAACCGGTTACGGAGGGTCCTCGTCTAACTACGTAAGCTCGAGCAGTGAAACTGGATGGGAGATCAAGGCCCACCGCGAGATCCCGTTCCGCTTCGTGACACGCTTCGTATCCTCCGGTAGTTTCCTGTCAGACGTCTTCGACGCCGGACAGCGAGTGGACTGGCGCTTCTTGGAGTGGGACGAGACGAGGCCTCCCGGTACTTCCGTGGCCCTTTACGTGCGCGTGGGCAACCGTCCAGATGGGATGAGCGAGTGGTACGGCCCGTACACCGGAGGCAAAGCCGATCTCAGCTCGTTGCCCAACACCCGGTACATCCAGTATCGAGTCAACTTGGCAGCTAACGCCGATAAGAGCGCCGCACCTGCCGTTCACGAGGTCCGAATCGCTTATTACGGCGGCCTAGGCTCTATCGTAATAGATCCGCACTATTCAGAGTATCCCGATCAGGAGTGGGTGATAGAAGGAGGAGCAGTGATTCTGGCGCAACAGGACAAGAGCGTCATGATCTCGTCACCGGAAAATATGATCCAGATCGAGAGCGCTGGCGGAAGCGATTTGAAAGTCACCGTGAACTACCTGTTCGTGTCGCAGCCCAGTGGCATGTCTGGACGAATAGTGGTAACCTCGGGCGGGCTCTCCGTCTACATGCCCAGAGCACCCCTCTACACCGTCCGACCGACAGATCCGAGCACGCCCAACGTGAGCTCGGTGACGGTGAAAGTGCTCACGGAGTACACCGACGCATGGTATGGATACTTCACACGACTGAGCAAGCAGATAAATGCCCAGTTCGGAACCACCGTGTGCTGGGCGGACAACAGCGAGGTGGATGACGGCATTGTTAAGTTAGTGATCGAGGGGATGGGTGCGGAAAACGACATCATCTACTACGAGCGCGTGAAGGAGCTGGTGGTGCGCCCGCTGGGCTGAGCCTTTTAGGTTTAAAAAACGAGTTGCTGGTGAGAACCATGCATCGCGGAACCATGGCTTGCTCACTGGCACTTCTGGTGGTGGTTCTCCTCCTTACCGTCCCCGCAGGAAATGGATGGGCTTGGCGCACGTATGGAGGGGTCTACGGGAGCCGGGGAATATCCATGGTCGCCCTGTGGCGAATTACGGGCGATCCCTCGACCTCGTCAAGCGTGACAACCGCAAAACAAACACTGAGCGAGAAGTGGGAGCTCATCCGCACCGGCTCGGTGAAACCGGACACGTGGAGGAGAGGTCCTTACTATCTAGACCTCCGCCACACCATGACCTATGCGGAAAATCAAGGAATGGAGTGGCTGTTGCGCGCGAGAGATAACTGGAATGCCGGCGCATACGATAACGCAGTTTATTTTCTAGGGATAGCGGCTCATTATTTGGCTGACGTGATGGCGTACACCTCGCACGACAACTTCCGGCCGTACTTCGAGAGCCTTTTTGGCGACCCAGATCTCGCATATTCTGCTTATGGACCCATAGAGGATCATCTAGAAGCACAAGTGGAGTACTACCGGCCAAAGGATCCGGCACTGATTGTTTCGGGCACGGGCATTCCTTATTCGAGCCTTGAGGATTTCATCAGCGCGGCAACAGTGCAACTCGATAACTTCATAGACCACGTGATGCCTCCGGATGACCCAATGGGGGGGTGGCTCGGCGACTGGATTCAATCCCGAAAATGTGAGTCCAGTGATTATTCGGAGTATTCCGGCAATCCCAACGCGGACGTGGCGTACGGAACAAAAGAGCTGGTGGACATGGCGACCGAGCTCGTGTACTCCGGATGGGTTTACGCTTTGGGAATCCAGAACGACGTGAGCGCTGACCGCATCACGTGGAGCCAGTGGTGGGATCGCTCTCACCGCGAGCCGGGCATCTGGTTCGTCGGATTTGGGTGACGAACTCTTGAGTGAGCCCCAATGCTGGACATCCTGTTGCTGATTGCGTTCACTTTTGCTTTCGGTCCCGCAATGGGCGCCGCGTTCTGTTTGGCCGAGGGATTCTCCATCCCCGAAACTGCTTTTGCAGTGAGCGCGGTTCACCTGGCCTTGGTGCCTGTGTGGTTCGCTATCTTTCGCTTGCTCAAGTACGAGCTCTTCTACCGCCGAAAAGTCCTCGAGAAGCTGGGCGGCCCCAAGCTCACTCAGAAGATCGAATCGGTCATCGCGGAAAACCTCAGGGTGTTCGAACGCGGGCGGAGGCGTTGGTGTCTGGGCACCGGACTCTTTCTCTTCACCTTCATGATGGGGGTCTCGTGGTCAGCACTATTAGCATCTCTGCTCAACATCCGTGTTTCCACCATTTTTCTCTCGGTGGCGGCCGGGGCGTTGGCGTCCAGTCTTTTTTGGACCGCCGCTCTTTCTGGAGTCATGCCTTTTCTCCCCGAAACGTGGATGATCTTTCTGGTCACCGGAGTGATCACCCTCGGGCTCCTCCTCCACGGAAAGGTGAGAGAGAGCAAAGCCGTTCGCGAGATGGCGAAGTCACTGAGGAGACTCGGCATCAAGATAGAGGAGGTCACTCCTGAGGCCAAAGAAAGATAAAAACGTTTTGAGATCCCGGAGAAGAGGATTTTATGAGTGCCACTTTCGTGCCAGCCAGATCCCACACCGGATCGCCATAGCAATACTGGTCGCTTTCGAGCACAGGAGAAGCACCAGAACCATCGGAGTTTATCACCCACACGTCGGGCGGTCTTCCCGGCACTTGTTTCATGAACAAGATTTTGTTATCCTTGTTCCAAGCGCGTTGAAATATCAGCTGCCCGCTGTCTCCAGGAGCATATATCGGGTGCTTGTTCGAACCATCGTTATTCATCACCCAGATTTCGTTGGGTTCGGCCTCTTCACCAGGCGTTGCAGTCACTGGCCCTTTGATGTAAACGATTTTCGACCCATCGTAGCTGAAGGAAGGCCAAGAACACCTCCCGTCGTTCTCTGGAAAGGTAAGCTGGACTTTTTCGCTACCGTCTCTGTTCATTATCCAAATCGATGCTTCCTCTTCTTCGTATCTCGTAAAAACTATCTTGGTGCCGTCCGGGCTCCAAGCAGGATTGCCGTTGAACCCTTCTGTTGTTAGCTGGGTAACGTCGCTGCCGTCAGAGTTCATGGTGTAGATCTGCCCGTCCAGTGTGTACGCTATCTTGTTCTCGACCGGGCTCCAAGCGGGATCGAAACCCGGACCGATTTCCGTGAGCCCTGTTCCGTCCGCGTTGACTATATACAAAGTTTGCGTTTCTCCTTCAACATGGGCGAAAACTATTTTGGCGCCGTCCGGACTCCAGTCCGGATCGTAATCCGAATTTGAGAAAGTTATTTGGATGAGGGTCGCAGATTCATGAGTAAAACTGCTCGGCTTCCCCAGCAAAAAAATTGCACCGAGGGCAATGACCACCACAACTATTGCAAAAACGACGACAGCGACGGTTGTTACTCCGTTAGGAGAGGCGCGGTTCATTTGATCCTTCCGATTTTGTAGAGATATTCGGCGGCCAGAACCGCACCCTTCGCCGCGCCCAGCTCCGTGTTATGGGAAAGGACGGTGTACTGAAAGCCGTTTTCAAAAATGTTCGCTTCTACCCCGCCGACAACGGCCGCCATTCCTTTTTCGATAAGCACATCGAACCGAGGCTGTGGTCTGTCACGTTCCTTCATTACTACTATTGGTCGCTCTGCGGCAGATGGGAGCTTCAAGTGCTGGGGCTCACCCCGGTACTCGGACCAAGTGCGCTTGAGTTCTTCCACCGTGGCTGGTTCCCGAGTCCGGATGAATACTGACTCGGTGTGTCCGTGAAGCACCGGGACACGGTTGCATTTGCACGCGATCTTGAACTCCGCCGGGAAGATTTTGCCATTCTCGAATTTTCCCAGCAACTTAACTGTTTCTTTCTTCACTTTTTCTTCCTCCTTTTCGATGTACGGAATGACGTTGCCTTCGAAAAGCTTTGGACGATACTCTGAGAGTTCTGATGGCAGATCACCCCCCTGTTCTCTCCTTTGCTTCGCCCATTCGACCACAGCACCGTAGCCTGCGCCAGAAACCGACTGCATGGATGTCATGATCACCTCTTGAAGTCCAAAGCGGTCGTAGATGGGCTTGAGCGAGAGCACCAGTCCGATCGTCGTGCAGTTGGGCTGGGGCACCACAAACCCTTTCCACCCCCGGCTTCGCTGCTGCACCTCAATCATGGCCACATGCTCCTCGTTTACTCCCGGCAAGTAGGTGAAGCTGTCTTCGAAGTACCGATAAGCCGAAGCGGTGCTCACGACCGGGTGTTGTTTGGCGATTTCTCCCTCTATTTCCAGCGCGACCTTGGATGGGAGAGCAGAGAAATAGACTTTGCACTCCCCACCCGCCGCTTCACGCACGTTTTTCACTTTGATTTCCAGAATTTCCTCGTTCGGAGTTTCCTTCAAGAACCACCGGCTTTCAGATTCTCCATACCCCACAGCCCTCGCGTAGGTGAGTCCAGCTGACCGTTCAGAGGCATACAGTTCTCTGATCTCAAACCACGGGTGATTCTGCAAATTAACCACAAACTTCTGTCCGACTTCTCCAGTCGCACCTAGGATCCCAACTGGAATGCGCTTCATCTTCGATCCCCTATTTCCAGCCCCAGCACAGTATTAAAACATTATTATAGACCCAGCACGTTCCACATGTCGTGGACTTTCCCGGCTTTTCCGTGCTCTTTCACGAACCGGATGGCCCGGATGACTCCTGCCGCAAAAGTTTCCCGGCTGTGCGCTCGGTGGGTAAGTTCGATTCGCTCGGCTGGCCCAGCGAACACGACGGTGTGCTCTCCAGCCACGTCCCCAACTCTCAACGAGTGAATGTAAATTTCCTTTCCCCGCTTCTCTTGTTTTCCCGCCGGCCTCCCTGTTTTTATCAGATCTTCGCTCAGCCCTAACGCATCGGCAATGAGCTTGGCTGCTTTAAGAGCCGTACCACTTGGCGCATCCAGCTTTCCGTGGTGGTGGGTCTCTACTATTTCCACTTCGTAGTCGGGACCGAGCATTCGTGCAGTTTCAGAAACGAGTTTGAAAAAAACGTTTACTCCCACCGACATGTTTGGAGAAATCACCGCAGGTATCTTGTTTCGGCTTATGACTTCTTCGAGCATTTTTTTCTGTTCTGCCGAGAACCCCGTGGTCCCCACCACTACTGGGACTCCGAGTTCTGCAGCGATTCGAACATTTTCGACCGCTGCTTCAGCTCGTGTGAAGTCGACCAGCACATCGGGTTTCTTTTCTTTCAAAGCTTTTGGGAGTTCTTTGGCGCTCTCGACCTTGACCCCAAGCTTTCCTACTCCGGCCACCGCACCGGCATCTTTTCCGAGAAAGGGGGAATCCGGAGCTTCGATTGCCGCCGATAGCTTCATGTCTGGCTGTTTCACCAGCTGCTTAATGATTTCACGACCCATTCGCCCGCAGGCCCCGCAGAGTGCCACTCGAATCATTTTAGAAGCCCCATCTGCACAAGCACTTCGCGCAGTTTTTGCTGGTTTTCCGGCGCCATCTCCACCAGCGGAAGTCTTAGCCCCCCTGCTGGTAGCCCCATCCAGTTCATGGCCGTTTTAACCGGCCCCGGATTGGTCTCGATAAAGAGGGCTTTGAAGAGAGGGCTGAGCTCTTGGTGTATTCGCTCGGCTTTTTCCCACTCCCCGCTCTTAGCCGCTTCCACCAGCGCGACCACACGATCTGGAACGATGTTGGATGCAACCGAAATTACTCCGACTCCTCCGAGCTTCATAATTTCCAGCGTGTCGGAATCGTTCCCCGAGGTCACCACGAAATCCTCGTTCTTGGTGAGCTCTATAATCCGTTTCACTTGATCCATATCTCCGGTGGCTTCCTTTACCCCGACTATGTTGGAAAGCTTGGCCAGCTTTGCCATCGTTTCAGGGAGCATGTTGATTCCCGTGCGCGACGGTATGTTGTAAATGACTATTGGGATGTCCACCTCTTCGGCGATGCGCTTGTAGTGAGCATAGAGACCTGCTTGGGTCGGCTTGTTGTAGTAGGGAACTACGATAAGCGCTCCGTCCGCCCCTACTTCTTTCGCGTGTTTGGTAAGCATGATGGCTTCCCAAGTGGAATTGCTCCCGGTACCAGCTAGAACGGGGACACGCCCCTTTGCGGCATCTACTACGATCTCGATGACACGATTGTGTTCTTCGTATGATAGAGTGGCGCATTCTCCCGTCGTCCCCACCGGCACGAGCCCGTGAACCCCGCTTTTGATTTGAAATTCCACGTTTTTTCGAAGCCCTTCTTCATCTACTTTGCCGTCCTTGTCGAACGGCGTAACCATGGCTGTGAAAACCCCTTCAAACATTCGCGTCCCTCAAATCCTCTGCATCGCCTCTTTAAACAGTTTGAGTGCTCGCTCGCGCACTTCCCAGTCGACGAAAAAGCTGATGGAAGCTCTGCTCGACAGAATCTCCACAATGTTTATCCCGGCGTGCCCCACCGGTGCCGTGAGCTTGGCGATCACTCCCGGGGTGTAGATGAAGCGTTCGCTTTCAGCAGTTATCATCGCCAGCCCTTTCTGGATGGTAACCGACTTCATCAACCCGTTCTTCACGATGACGCGGTGAACGAGACGGGCTGCCCGCTCAGCGTCTTCCTCCCGCACGTAGAGCGAGAAGGAGCGTGGCCCAATCGACACCCCGAAGATGTTGATCCGCGCCCGACTGACGGGAGTAGAGGCCTTGACGAGCACACCGGGCGTTGTTTGCATCTCCTCCCCCACCACGGTGAGCATTGCCAGCGGTTCGGGGTAGAGCCACACCCTCTCCGTTTCTTTTTCTTGAGGACCGACGATCACGGTCCCAGGAGCTTGCAAATTCCACTTTCTGAAGTTCACCACTTTCCCCGTGATCTTCGGATGCTTGTATGCCATTGCCCGCGGGTGCATGACCTGCGCACCGAATCTGGCGAGATCCCGCATCTCCTCCACGCTTATTCGCCTCAGCACCTGGGCCTCTCTTACCACGTTTGGATCGGCGCTCATGACCCCGTCCACATCCGTGACGATCACCACTTCGTCCGCATCCAAGCACTCACCCATCAGAAAGCCCGTGATATCGCTTCCCCCGCGCCCCAGCGTGGTGATCCACCCCTTCTTGTTTTTTCCCAGAAAACCGCATATCACGGGAACTACCCCGCGCTTCATAAGCGGCAGCAGGTATCGTTGTGCTCTGCGTCTCGTTTCCTCAAAGTCGATGTTGGCCATTCCGTGCCGCGAATCGGTGATTACTGGCCACTCCGGACTCCTCGGATCGATCGCCTTGGCTTGAATCCCCAGCTCTCGCAGAATCCGGGCGAAGACACGTGCCGAGTAGCGCTCTCCTAACGCCATGATGAAGTCTATATCCGCTGGCTCAGGACTGGGATTGAAGGTTTTGAATGCTTTAATCAGCGCATCAGTAGTGTGTCCAATGGCTGATACCACCACGGCTACTTGATTTCCTCGCTTCACCTCTCTGGCTACCGCTTCCGCATCCCTTCTTATCCGTGCTAGATTCCCCACACTTGTTCCGCCGAACTTGACCACTATCCGCTTCATTTCAACCACTCTGGAATCTCATCCAAGCGGACCAGATCCTCAAACGTTTCACGCCTGCGCACTATGGCTGCTTTCTTCCCGTTGACCAAGACCATTGCTGGCCTTGACTGTGCCGTGTGTTGGTTGGACATCGCAAGTCCGTAGGCCCCCACGTCGAAGATCGCTATGAGGTCCCCGGGCTCCACCCGTGGGAGTTTTCGCTGTTTACCCAGAAAGTCTCCCGATTCGCAGAGCGGCCCGGCTATGTTGTACTCACGCTCGTTGGCTTCGCGGATTTTGTTTGCCACTTCGATGTGGTGATAGGCACCGTAGAGCGCAGGCCTTATAAGGGCGTTCATTCCAGCGTCGATCGCAATCCATGTGGGCAAACCGGGTCTTTCTTTGATGTACCCCACACGTGCTAGCAGCACTCCCGCATCCCCGACGATGTAGCGCCCCGGCTCGAACATGAGGATAGGTCTTGGCAGATCGTGCTCTTCCACGTAGCGCGACACAACCCCCACCACCCGCTCCGCCACCACTTCCGGATCCAGCTCCTGATCTTCTGGTTTGTACGGGATACCCAGTCCCCCTCCGAAATCAACCACCGAGATAAACACTCCCACTTCCTCCTTTATCTGAACCACCAGTTGCATGAGCTTTTCTGCCTCTTCCTCGAAGGGAGCGGGGTCCAGGATTTGCGACCCTATGTGGGCGTGGATTCCAATAACCTCCACGTTTCTCATGCGAGCAGCCATCCGGTAGGCCTGAAGCGCCTGACCGCTCGCCACATCGAATCCAAACTTGCTTTCTTTCAGCCCTGTTGCGATGTATGGGTGTGTAGGGGCTTCCACGTCAGGATTTACACGAAAAGATATTCGCGCGCGTTTTCCGGCTTTAGCGGCTAGCCGGTCTACGAGCTCCAGCTCCTGAAAATTGTCCACGTTTATCAGCACATCGTTCTCGATTGCCAAAGCGAGCTCGCGCATGGTTTTGTGGTTCCCATTGAAAACCATCTTGTTTCCAGGTATCCCAGCTCGGAGAGCGATGCGCAACTCGTTTTCCGAACTCACATCTGCGCCGGCACCCTCACTCTGGAGCACACGGACGACCGCGGAGTTGGAATTGGCCTTCAGTGCATAGCATACCAGAACTCCCCCCCATCGGTCAGCATATGCTTTGTAAAAGCGCCGGTAATTCTCTCTAATCCGTTGCTCATCCATCACGTACAAGGGAGTACCAAAGCGTTCAGCCAGCTCCACGGTGTCCATCTCGCCAATCACCAAATGTCCCCGTACGTTGGTCTTGAAATGCGGCTTGAGCATCAGCATTTGCGCTCGACCTCTCGCAGGGCCTCCTCAAAAAGATCGAGACCCAGATCGAGCTCTTGGCGCGTGATGGTCAGTGGCGGGGCCAATCGAATCACAGACTTGCCTCCCCGAAAGATGAGCAGCCCTTTGTCCAAGGCCCGCTGCACAACCGCATTGCGCTCCTTTATCGCTCGTTCTTTCGTTCGCTTGTTTTTCACAAGCTCGATCCCGACGAGCAATCCTTTTCCTCGCACGTCACCAATGAGTCTGGATCGTTCTGCAAGATCGGTGAGACGCCTTAGCATCACTCTGCCGAGCTTCGCTGCTCTTTCTACGAGTTTTTCTTCTTTCAACAGCTTGAGCCCCTCAATGGCCGCTGCACACGCGACCAGATTGCCGCCGAACGTGGATGCATGTGCTCCTGGCTCCCAGTTCATCACCTCGGCGCGCGCGATGGTCGCACCGATGGGTGCGATTCCACCGGCCAGCGCTTTGGCCACACACACTATGTCCGGGATGACTTTCCAGTGTTCGATAGCAAACATTTTTCCGGTTCGACCCAATCCCGTCTGGATTTCATCCACTATGAAGAGCCAGCCATACTTGTCACAGAACTCCTCCTTTATGACCTTGAAGTATTCCGGCGGCGGCACGATGTAGCCCGAGCTCCCCTGGATAGGCTCCGTGATTATTGCTGCTACTTCCTCGGGCGGAATCACCTTGCGCAACATGTCTTTGATGAAGTCTATGCAGGCGAATCCACAGCCAGGATATTCCAGTTTGAACGGGCACCGATAACAGTAGGGGTAGGGGAGAAAACTCACGCCTGGAACCAAGGGGGCAAAGTAGCGGTGGTGCAACACATTGGTTGACGAAAGACTCATCGCACCGAAAGTGCGCCCATGGAAACCCCCTACGTAGGAGAGCATGCGCGGGCGCCGGGTGTGCCAGCGAGCGCATTTGAATGCCGCTTCGACGGATTCCGCTCCGCTGTTGCCGAAATAGACGCGCTTTTCGAAGCGTCCTGGAGTGATTCGGATGAGCATTTCTGCTAGAGTCACTTGCGCCTCGTAGTAGAAGTCCGTGCCAGCGAAGTGCGTGAGTTTACGGAGCTGGCGTTCGACGGCCGAAATGAGGCGTGGGTGGGAATACCCGTAATTCAAAACAAACATGCCGGAAGAAAAATCGAGGAAGATGTTGCCGTCCACATCCCGCACATAGCAGCCCCACCCGTCACTCGCGACTATCGGTTCAGCTCTCGTGTAGGAAGGGGACATCACTCGTTTGTCTCTGGCAACGATTTTCCGCGCCTTGGGACCGGGAACCCTAACTACGACTTTGGGGAGCAGACCGTTCCATGGTACGGATTTTTTCCGCGGCATAGTATCCAAAACCCTTAGCAAAGGGTGTTTTATTACTTATCCCATAATGATTTGGAGTCCTCATGGTTGGCGTGCTTTTGACCAAGCGGCGGGTCGCGCGCTGGATCCCGACCAGACGTCCCGATTCCCATAAGGGAGACAATGGAAGAGTCCTGGTGGTCGGGGGAAGTGAGCAGTTTGTTGGTGCTCCCGCCTTGGCCGCTCTAGCCGCTCTCAGGAGCGGTGCCGATCTCGCAGTCATAGCTGCTCCAGAGCAAGCGGCTTGGATCATCAACTCGTTTTCGCCAGACCTGATAACCATCAAACTTCCGGGTCGCGTGCTCACTCCTCGGGCGCTGCAGCGCTTGGGGAGAGCAGTTCAGCGGTCAGATGCGGTGGTTCTCGGTCCGGGTCTTGGCGACATGCCTGCGACTCTTAGAGCGGTGAGAGTGTTGCTCTCCCGTCTGCGAAACAAAAAAGCAGTGGTCGATGCCGACGCGCTGAAGGCTTTGCCCTCTTCGCGTCTGAGCAGGAGATGGGTTTTGACCCCTCATCGAGGCGAGTTCGAACGCATAGTGGGAAAAGCGCTGAGTGGTAAGCGGGCCAAGGATATTTCGGTGATGCGTGTTTGGGCGGAAAAACAAGAGGTCACGCTCCTGCTCAAGTCGCCGCGGGACGTTGTAGTCGCTCCAGATGGAAAGACAGCATTGAATCCCACGGGAAACGCTGGAATGACTGTGGGAGGGACGGGTGACGTGTTGGCGGGGATCGTAGGGGCGCTGCTTGCGCAGGGGCTTCAGCCCTTCGAAGCAGCGTGTTGTGCCGCGTGGATTTGTGGCAGAGCCGGTGATTTGTGCGCGCGAGAAAAAGGTTATGAATTCGTAGCGTCGGATGTTATAGAGAAGCTTCCAGAAGTGTTTGCGGAGCTGAGGAGGGTCAGATAATGGCGCGCTTTCCGGAAGCCGAACGAAGGCTCTTCCGCGTGAAGATCTGTATGAAGTGCAATGCCCGCAATCCTTGGAGAGCCGAGAAGTGCCGAAAGTGTGGGTATAAGGGGTTACGCCCCAAATCGAAGGAGCCGCGGGCCTGAGGAGTGATGGGGTGCGTGTTGAAGCCTATCTGCGGCGGGTTTTGCGACGTGATGGTGCTGGTCACCTAACGCTCATAGATCCGGAGAAGCAACCGCCCTCGGACGCCGCTCGAATCGCCGTCGAAGCCAGCGACGCGGGGACAGACGGGATCATGGTTGGCGGCTCAACGCGGGCGGGAGGAAAAGTGCTTGATCAAACGGTGCTCGCGATCAAGCGGAAAGTGGACTTGCCCGTGATTCTCTTCCCAGCGAGCGAGGCTGGAGTGAGCCGATATGCCGATGCGATTTTTTTCATGAGCATGCTGAATTCAAAAGATCCTTACTATCTCTCGAGAGCACAGATGATGGGGGCCCCGGCGGTCAAGAAATATGGTCTCGAGCCCCTTCCGATGGCCTATCTCGTGATCGAGCCGGGCGGGACAGTAGGGCGCGTTGGCAAGGCCGATCTGATTCCCCGATCAAAACCCGATCTCGCGGCAGCATATGCGCTCGCGGGGGAATATTTCGGAATGCGTTTTGTTTATCTCGAGGCGGGTTCGGGTGCCGACCGTCCGGTTCCGGTTCCGATGGTTCGGAAAGTGAGGAGAACCATTTCGGGAGTGCTGATCATCGGCGGTGGAATAAGATCTGCACGTGCGGCTGCGGAGCGCGTGCTGGCAGGAGGTGATTTGATAGTCACCGGCACTCTGGTGGAGCAAGTCCGGGAGGTTCGAGAAAGTCTGCTGCCCTTGGTTGAGTCGATAAAGAAAGCTGGCCGCCGGCGCAGGCGGAGCCGGACTACTTGATTAAACGGCGGTGCTTGGCGCAAGAGATGCAGGCATAGCCCTTTTCGCGTGGCAAAAAGACACGACGTCTGTCTACTCCAGGGATGCTGCGGAGATCGATGGGCGGGCGTCGGCGGACCTCGATGGCTTTTATTCTAGGCACTAGGCGGCCGCAGTAGATGCAGGTGACTGGCTGGCTCCGGCCTCCGGCTTTGTATAGACCCCACTTCTTTCCCATTCGCATCACTCTCGGTTGCCGGCGTGCTGGCCGTAACCCGCCTTCTGTTTTCAGGCGACATTCGGCTCAGCGGGCCACCACTCGCCTTTGGCGGGACTCATCGGCGAATCTTTTGCCCTTGCACCCCCGCGGAGGCGGCCGTTTCACCCCCGGCCGGCTCGACCTCGGCGTTTCCGCCTCCTTGCACGCGAGCCGGAGGGTTTCGTTTCTGTGCCGCCTCGACGGCCTCTCAGCCGTGTCCTTTCGGACCGCGGTTCCCGCCGGGTGGGTGGTGTTTCCTCAGGCTTGCGCCCGACGGTCGCCCACCAGCTCGCCGGCAGTAAAGTTTCTGTTTTTGTTGATTTAAAACGTTGGGCGTGCCTCGGTCCAAGTCCATGCGCTCATCAGAATGCTGAACCGATCGTCCTAGGAAGCTAAATACGTTCCTTCAAACCACTTATTGGCGGAGGTGTCTGAAGTGAAAGTGTTCATTGCCGCGCCCTTGTTCTCACAGGCCGAGCGCGAGTTCAACGAGAAAGTAGATAAAATCCTCCGGTCGAGCGGCTTCGATGCTGTTCTGCCACAGCGCGATGTGGGAGATCTCTGGGACAAACTCAAGAAACACGGCAAAAGGGCCTATAAAGATGTCTATCGGCAGGATTTGAAAGCGCTGGAAAGCTGTGACGTGGTGGTTGCAGTGCTTGACGGCAACGATGTGGATTCCGGAGTGGCTTTCGAAATGGGCTACGCCCGAGCACTGGGGAAGCCCATCATCGGCCTCAAGACTGATGTTCGGAAGTTCGCCGAGAAAGAAGAAGTCAACAACATGATCGCTCAGTCGGTGATAAAGATCGTGCGCGATGTGCAAAAATTACCAGCAGAGCTTAGAAAGCTCTTCGGTAGGCAACGCTGAGGACTTTCCGAGCCAGCACAATCTTGTCTTTTAGAGTTTTCATGTGGAGTTTTGCTAGTACGGGTTGAACTCCTAACGAGCGTATTTTGTCGGCTTGGCCGCTGTCGCTTGTGTCGATCAAAAGCGTGGAAATGTAATTTCTGTATATTTTGGCCACTCCAAAGGGGCTAACTTCGATTCCGAGAGCCCTCATCAGCTTTCCAGCCGGCCCGCTCACCGGCGAGCGTCCTATAATGGGACTCACAGCCAACACTTTGTGCCGGTTTGTTTGGAGCATTCTTCCGATCTTTCGTAGGTGCAGAATCGGACCGATGCTTGTAACCGGATTGCTGGGTCCTATTATTACTGCTCGGGATTTTCGGATGGCATCGACTACTCCGGGCGCCGGCTCAGCTTTTTTGATTCCACGAAACTTTACACCCACAACTCGAACCCTAGCACGTCTGGCCACCCAAAACTCGTGAAAGCTCATTTTGTCCCGCGGCGTCACGATTTCTGTTCTGACCTGATCGTCTGTCATGGGAAGTATTCGGCTCTTCACACCCAGACGTCTGGCGATAAAACGAGTAGCTTTCGAGAGGGTGACTCCTCTTTTCATCATCAACGTCCTGGTCAGCTTGACTGCACGATCTCGATCACCTATTCTGAGGAGTTCGGGACACCCCAGACGTTTGAGCATTTCATGGCACCAGAACGTGTCATTCCTGATTCCATACCACGTGCGCTCATTGACGATGCCGGCCAGCGTGTACGTCACCGTGTCTAAATCAGGTGAGACGTGCAGACCCGAAACCTCCGTGTCTTCGGCCGTGTTCACGATAATCGTGATCTCAGATGGATTCATAACTTGGATCATTCCTTGCAAAAGCTTTGGTGTCCCCGTGCCTCCCGAGAGAATCGTTATCATCACTCACTTCTACTGGTAACTCCTTTAAATCGTGGTGGAAAACCTAATTAGATGACGCTGACCCCTACAAAGTTCATCTGGTTCAACGGCGAGTTCGTCCCGTGGGAGGAAGCAAAGGTCCACGTGCTCACCCACACTCTGCACTACGGGATGGGTGTTTTTGAGGGCATTAGGTGCTACAAAACCGAAAGGGGCCCGGCTGTTTTCCGGCTGAAGGATCACATCGAGCGCCTTCACAATTCCGCCCGCATGGTAGGGATGAAGATACCCTATGGGATTGAGGAACTAATCGAGGCGGTCAAGGAAACCATACGGCGAAATCAGATCGAAGAGTGCTATATCCGGCCGATAGCTTTTTACGGGTATGGCGTCATGGGTCTCAACCCTGCCGGAGCGCCAGTGAATGTGGCGATCGTGGTCTGGCCTTGGGGCACCTATTTGGGTGAAGAGGGACTCAAGCGCGGAGTTCGGGTAAAGATCTCTCCTTGGCGTAGAATTCACCCGCTTATTCTTCCACCGCAGGCAAAAGTTGTCGCGAACTACGCCAATTCCATCTTGGCCAAGGTCGATGCTCTCAGCTCGGGCTATGACGAGGCCATTTTGCTCAACTTGGACGGAAAAATCGCTGAGGGGCCCGGAGAGAATGTTTTCATGGTAAAAGATGGTGTTTTGTGTACTCCGCCTGTTTCTTCTGGCGCCCTTATCGGAATCACCCGAGACTCGATCATCCGGATCGCACGCGATGAGGGAATCCCCTTTGAAGAACGCGAACTCACCGTAGATGACCTGCTTGGCGCCGATGAAGCGTTTTTCACAGGGACTGCTGCAGAAGTCACTCCAATCCGGGAGGTCGACGGAAAGCCAATCGGCGCTGGCGTTCGGGGCCCGATTACAGAGCGTCTTCAGCGCATTTACTTCGACACGGTGCGGGGTAGAAACTCTAAATACTTAGAATGGCTGGATTTTGTAAGCTGATTTTTAGTCCACCACATGAAAGATCTCAAAAGTGGCCATCACGACAGCCACGAGGAAGAGATAGACAGTAAATAGACGTCTCAGCTTGGGCTCGCGAGCGCGGACGGCCAGCCTAGCACCGCCGTGAGCCCCTACCAGCGAACCCACGAGCAGCGGGGGGAGGAGTTCGAGGTTCACATGGCCTAGCCAGTAATGGATCAAAGATCCCGGAGTTGAATAGACCGCCATTGTGAGCAGAGCGGTCCCAATGGCTTGGTGCATGGGGAGCCCGAGCAGAAGGGTAAAGCCCGGCACGAGGATTATGCCCCCGCCCACTCCGAGAAAACCCGAAATCCCTCCGCCGACGATTCCGATTAGAAAGGAAGCGAAGAGCCTTCCTTTCGTTTTGGGTTTTCTTCTTGGAGTCCCCTTCCAGAACTTTACCGCTACTAGGGCGATATAGAGGCTTGTTATGAGCATTAGAGATCTCCCGCTCAGATACTGAGTACTGCTCGCAGTGAGGATGGCTGCCAAAGACCCCGCAAGCGCGCACGAGAAGGCGATTTCGTATCTTATAAATCTCTTCTTGTGGTAGACGAGAGCTCCCGAAAGGGCCATGGGAATTATGATTGGGAGCGGGGTGCCTAACGCGATGTAGCCTGAGGTGTGCAGGACATCTCTCAGAAAAGGGGTGGTGATCGTGGCCCCTCCTATTCCAAAGGCACCGGAGAGCAGACCAGTCAAGACTCCTATTGAGAGAGCGCCCAAGAAGTACAGCATCTATATCCTCATAGCTCTCTGATGGTGTTTATCACATCAGAAATCGCGCATTCTAGGAGTGTTCTCCCTAAAAAGAGGCTCGCCCTAACTCCAAGACGCATGATTTCTTGTGCTTGTCGTTCTACCCATTCGTACTTTCGTCTAGCTTCTGTGAGCCCGACGAAGCCAACTTCAGGATATTTTGCGAAGTCTGTGTGTTCTGCCAGCTTGGATGGGTCCAGAATCCCCAGCGTCGCACCCATGCTGAGTTCTCCGGTGCCGGCGTGAGGCCCCTCGAGATCCACAATTGTGGAATTGAAAGCGATTTTCAACCCCAGCTCGCGCTCAAGTTCCGGGATGTGTTTGCTCACCGGCTTGTTCCCACCATGAGCGTTAACGATTACAGCTCCCTCGATGCCTAAGAGGTTTTTTGCGTTCTTTAGCGCGCTACGCAACTCGTCGAGCACGACTTCGAGCGGCTGGTGTTCTCCCGTGTCAATTTTGGGAAGCTCGTATGCGGAGTAGAGCACGCCAATGAATTTTGCACCCACGCGTCTGGCGGCTTCCTCAGCTACGTGCACCGCTAGTTTGGCGTCGGTGTCTGGCGGCAAGGCCGCCCCATGGCGCTCGTTGTGCGATCCCATGGCGAGGACACCAACTTTTTCGGGCAGCATGCGAACCAAAGGGAGTTTTCAAGAAAGGATTTAATCTTACCCCATGCTCATGGTATGCTGGGAACTATGCCTCGAGGACGAGCTGCCGTTTTTATGGGAAAAAATGTGGATTTTCCTGTTCACCATCCACGCTGGATGCTTCCTGTTGATTCCCTTTCCACTCATTTGCTTGTGTGTGGCGGAGCACCGTTTTCTCGTCATGCCTTAATGAGATATGTAGCGGAGCAAGTGTACAAGCGCCGTCGTAGAGTAGCTGTGTTTTCCACAATTTCGGAATGGAATGCCCACCTTGGACGCAGAATTCTTGATTGCTATTCCTCCGCGAAGGACCTAATTGCCATGATCTCCAACGCTAGAAGTCCGAACCTTCGCGTGCTGATGGATCTTGCCCACTCTAAGAAGATAGACCACAGGCTTGCTAGTCTCTTGGATGAGCTCTCTGACAGTGTTCGTGAGGAGAGCAGAGCTCTGCGCTTGTTATTGGTTTTCGATGGGGTATACGATGTGCTTGTTCACAACCGTGGATCGCGCTGTGCTAGCATTTTTTATCTAGAGCGTGCGGTGCGCGAGTTCCGAAAATGGGGCATAGGGGTGGCGATGAGCGCGGAGGGTCTTTCGACACTGACCGACCCGCTGAGGACAAACTTCTGGACAGTAGTTCATCTCGGCACTCGAGATCAAGCGGAGATCGAAACAGCCGCGCTTTACTTCGGAAAAGAGTCGTCGCTCCTTCCCAAATTAAGAAGAGGGGAAGCACTAGCTCTGAGCTATGAGAGCTGGAACGCAGAACCATTTCGTCTCCGTTTGTCGTTCCCGCTACTCCGATCTCAGCCATGAGGGAACCGTGGGTGTTTCTTGGCCTTCGCTTCGCCTGACCATTTTCACTGCAGCTTCGACGGCTCTGCGCGCGTAGTCGTTCACCCGCTCCAGCGCTTGCAGTCTAGTCATTCCCGGACCCGAGATCCCGAGACCCATGGGCTTGTTGTACTGCAGGCTCAGATCCATCAGTTTGCGCACCGCGTGTTGCATGATTACTTCGTCGTGCTCGGTCTCCCCCTCGATCACGGCTCCGAGACACACCACGGCGTCCACGTCCGCTTGTTCTGCCAATCGCTTGGCGCCCAGCGGAATCTCAAAGACTCCTGGCACTATGAGTTCTGCTGTGATCTGTGCTCCCAAGAACTCGGCGTGACGGCGTGCGAATTCCAGCATCGGTGAAACGACGTCGAAGTTGAACTCACTGGCGACGATTCCCAATCGCACCATTTCTTTCTCACCCCCTTAGAGGACCGACATCCGGACCACCTTCTCGTTGTCCGGTGCCGGCTTTTCGAGTGAGCGCTTCCGGTCTGAATAACAAATAATACACATTTCGTGCGTGTTCTCGTGCCCTCCGCTCCGCCAGCTCCGCCAGCTCGGATTCGCTCTGTGCTTCGTCCTCATACACGAAGACCTCTATCACGTGCTTGTTGGTCATGAGCTGTGCCCAGATCAGCCCCAGCGATGCTTCGTGTGCGCACTGCTTGTCAATCGGCTTGGGGCCCGGCATTCCAAAAACCATCACGATGTCGCAGCCTTCCTCGTCGAGCAAACGCTTCGCCTCCACGGGCAGGTCTTTCACGCCCGGAACGGTGCGCCTGACGATCTTTGCGGTGCACAGCTGACGGAGTTCATCTATGGCAGCGCTTGCCATATCATAACGGGCAAAGGTGGTGTCTACGATTCCGATTTTTTTCACGAGTATCCCTCCCAAGCGCGCTGGATGGACTCTCCGCTCAGCAGCACGGTCCCAACGCGCCGTGCGTACTCGTCAGCCTGTTCGACACTCAGAGCTCCATGAGTCTGGTGGTCGAGCATCTCACAGATCGCCACAGCTGGTGTCTCATCTGCCAGCAGGGCCAAAGCCACCGCGAGTTCGGTATGACCTCGCCTCACACCGAGCAGACCGTCCGCAGCCCGCAACAAGTGGACATGGCCAGGGGTTCGGAATTCCCTGCCGAACTCGTCGACCATAGAACGCTTCATTGCCTCACGGCCCAGTTCCCCCAGTCTTCTGATGGTGAGTGCGCGGTCTGTGTCTGTTATCCCCGTGTATGTTTTCCGGTGATTCACGGACAGGGAGAAAGCCGATCGCTCGTCGTACGGGAGATCGTCGGCTCGTGCTTTTTTGAGGACTTCGAACCTAGAGGAGGCGATATCGTAGATCTCCATCAGATAGGGAAGGCCAAAGTTGTCGGCAATGCGAGGATGCAGGGCCACACATATGAGGCCGCCAGCATCTCGGCGCATCTGTGCGACGGTTGCCGGTGATACTCTATCCGCGAGCACGGCCAGATCCACTTCGTTCTCGCGCCCCTCAGAATCGTGGATGAGGACAAAGCGTCCGTCTTTGAGTGCGCGGATGGCAACGCTCACGTCCGCGTCCACACTCTCACCTCCACTCGGTCACCGTTTTTCAGACCGAGAGACCGCCTTAGATTCTGCGGAGCGACGATTTCGATAATGTCTCGGTGATGCCCCCGCTCTGGAAAAACCACGGCGCACTCCGTGTTGTGGATTCGCGCTGGAAAAACGCGCACATCGCCGAACGTGCGGTTCTTCGTTTTGAAGCCCTTTACCAACAGCCCCGGCTGATTGCGCAGCAGTTCCAGATCTCCGACGGAGTTTCGATCGACCATCAGGTCGAGAGTTCCGGGATAGGGACTGAATCCCAGTTTCTCCTTAAATTGAAGGCGGTAGAAGCGCTGGCCCACATAGTATTTTCCCTCGCCCATTCCGTCCACCACTCTGCCGCTCAGCACCAGCTCGTGTGGCTGGTTTTCCAGAACTCGTTCGATCACCCGCTTTGTTCGAACCAAGAACGCAATACCGTGTTCGGTTATCCACACTTGGTGCTGGCGTCCGTGCTTTCTGCGTTTGATGAGGTTTTTCGATTCCAAGAGGCGCAAGCGGCGCAGAATGGTCTGTTTTGATGTGCTAAAACGCGAGGCCAGCTGGTTTAGCTTCACCCCTTTCCACCCTTGCTGCGCACCCTGCTCGCACAACGCCACAAGCACATCGATTTCGCTTATGGGCATCGCTAATGGTTCATGTGCGAGGGTTTTATATTTTTCCATTTTTGTTTATTATTCCATTTCTGGAACAACAAGAAAGAGCAGTCATTGTTTTAAATCTCTGGAGGGGATAGTCGAAAGGGTCCGCATGGAGTTCCTCACTCTCGACCAAGCCGATGTAAAGGGAAAAGTGGTGGTCGTCCGGGTCGATATAAACTCCCCCATTGACCCAAAAACCGGGGAGATCCTGGACGATACGCGAATCCGGCTGTGTGCACCCACCTTGAAGGAGCTGGCGCTGAAGGGGGCCCGGGTGGTGGTTCTGGCGCACCAAGGACGTCCTGGAGGAGCGGATTTCACCACTCTGGAGAAACACGCGAAGCGCTTGGGAGAGGTGCTGGGCCTTCACGTCGAGTACATTCCTGACCCCGTTTGCCCGTTCACGATTCACAAGATCCGTTTGTTAAAACCCGGAGAAATCGCGCTGGTGGAGAATGTGAGGTTCTTGGCGGAGGAAGTGGCCAAGCTCAAACCGGAGCAACAGGTGCGAACTCATATGGTTCGCCTTCTCAAGTCGGTGGCACAGATCTATGTGAACGACGCGTTCGGGGCTGCACATCGCTCGAGCCCCTCATTGGTCGGTCTCGCCGAAGTTCTTCCGGCGTATGCTGGCCGATTGATGGAGAAGGAACTGCGCGGCCTGGGTCGAGCGTTGAGTCCTGAACACCCGTGCTTGTACGTGTTGGGTGGGGCCAAGTTCGACGATTCTCTCAAAATAATCGAGCACGTGTTGGACAAGGGGATTGCGGACGCCGTGCTCACGGGTGGCTTGGTCGGGAATGCGTTCTTGGCGGCAATCGGGGCTGAACTCGGCCAGACAAACTTGGAAGTTCTGCGCTCGAAGGGCTATGAGGAGCAAGCGGAACGCGCCCGGCAACTCGCGCAACAGTTTGGCGAGCGCATTCTCGTGCCAGCTGATGTGGTTTTGGCCACACCCAGCGGCCCTCAAGTGGCCGAGCTGAACCCTGCAGCGTCGAGCTTTACCGTTGCAGAACTCAAGGCGCTCGGGCCACAGCTGAAGGCTTTCAACTTCCAGCATCCGATCTACGATATCGGGCCAAAGACCGTGGCAAAGTACTCTGAGCTCATCCGCGGGGCGAAGACCGTGGTGGCGAACGGTCCGGTGGGTGTGTTCGAGCAGACGGGCTATGAGCAAGGAACATATGGTTTGCTGAGAGTGATGGCAGAATCGCAGGCCTACACGGTGATAGGTGGTGGACACATTGTGGCAGCAGCGGTGGCCGCTGGAGTGGCCGACCGGCTGAGCCACGTGAGCACCGGCGGAGGGGCGGCGATCACATTCTTGTGCGGTGAGCCCCTGCCCGCCGTGGAGGCCCTAAAACGAGCAGCACAAAGGGTGAGATCATAGAGCGGACACGCATAGTGATAATCGGTTTTCAGTCGGCAGGGCTGACTGCCGCTGCCTCGGCTCGCTTGACCAACAGGCAAGCCGAAATAACCGTGATAGAGCGCCGGATGTACGCGACCTACCATCCGTGCGGTTTGCCATTCGCGATCGGCGGCGACGTGCCCCACATCCGGCACCTCGTGGAGGCCGCCCCGAGACTACCCGGAGTGGATGTGATGATCGGGGTCGAAGCGACGGAGATCGATCGGGGTGCGCGCACGGTCAGGATTCGAGACAGGAGGACCGGGCGTGAGCGCCAAGTTTTCTATGACAAGCTCGTCCTCGCAACTGGAAGCCTGCCCCTGAAACCGCCGATTCCGGGTGTAGACCTCGGCAACGTGTTCACCCTCCGGACCATGAGAGATGGGGAGGAGATCTTGGCTGCTTTGCCCCGTGCGACGAAGGCCGTGGTTGTGGGCGCTGGCCCTGTGGGGATTGAGGCGGCCTGTGCTCTCAGGGAGCGGGGCCTGGAAGTTGTTCTGCTCGAGATGAAGCCGAGCGTTCTTCCTGGGATGCTCGACCCGGACATGTCCGAAACGGTCATCGACAGACTGAACCAAGTGGGCATCAAGACTTTCTGCTCGAAGCCCGTGAAGGAGATTTTGGGTGATGAAAAAGTCAGATCCGTTGCCGTCGAGGATGCCGAGTTCGAGGCGGATTTGGTGATCGTGGCGGTCGGGGTGAAGCCGGACGTCGAGCTGGCCCAGCGCGCCGGCTTGGAATTCGGCCCCACCAAGCTCATAAAGGTGGACGATCATCTCAGGACCAGCGACCTTGACATCTACGCGGCTGGTGACTGTGCTGAGTCCAAGTGCTTTTTCACTGGCAGACCCATCAAGAGTCAGCTCGCCACCACTGCGATCCGCATGGGGAAGGTCGCTGGGATAAACGCTGCCGGTGGAGATGAGGTGTTTCCCGGGGTGCTCAACACCGTTGTTTCCTCGGCGTATGGGATGGAGATCGCAGCGACTGGACTGACGGTGCAGGCGGCGAAGGAGGCAGGGATGGACGTGGTCGCAGCCCGTGTGCGCACGCTTAGCAAGCCCTACTTCTATCCGGGGGCGGAACCGATCACAATCAAGCTCGTGGTGGATCGGGGAAGCCGACGGGTAGTGGGCGGACAGGTCATAGGGGATGGGTCGGCAGAGCGGGTGAACTTGCTGGCGTTTGCGATAAAGCACCAGGCAACAGTCGACGAGCTGGCGCGGATGGAGTACTGTTATGCGCCGCCGGTCAACGAGTGCATCGAGCCGCTGGTGATGGCCGCGGAGGCAGTGCTGCGGAAGCTTTGATTTTCGTAAATACTTTGATGTAATACTTATATAGTATTACCAACAAAGTATTATTCGAGAGCATGGGGATGGTAACGATTTCGGCGAAAATCCCCAAGGAACTGCACGAAAGGCTCAAGAAGCACCGGCTTAGAGTCAGCGAGATTGTGCGAAGGGCGCTTGAAAAGGAGGTTCGTGCACACGAAAGGAAGCTGTTATTGGACAACTTGGGAAAAGTGTCCACGAAAATTAGAGGGAAGATGAGCGCAGCCGAGATAACTAGGATTATTCGGACGAGCAGAGAGGAGAGATAATGCCATATCTTTTCGACGCAAGTTCATTTTTGAACATTGTTTTAGAAAAGGGCGAGAAAGCTCTCGAGCTAGTTGAGGACAACTATTTCCTAGACTTGAGTCTTTACGAGATTGGCAACGCGTTGTGGAGAGCTCGTGTTCTGCTCGACAAACTGAGCGCTGACGACGTCCGGCTTCTCATGAAGGTAGTAATGGATCTAACAGCGGTGATGAAAGAAATACCGGTTTCCGAGATAGATGTGCTCGAAACGCTGACCTTGGCTGTGCGCGAAAGGATCACGTTTTATGACGCCTCCTATATAACTGCATCCAAAAAGAAGAGGTTGGCTCTGGTCACCGACGATAGGAAGTTGGCCAAGGTTGCCTCTAGGCATGTGGAAGTAAAGACGCTGAAAACACTAGTTTAGATATTCACCAGTGATTCTTAATATGTCTGCGAACACAGAGCAGACGTATCGCAACCCCGACGAGGTGGCAAAGGTGATCCGCTTCGCAATCGAGCACCTCGAGCCCAAACTTAGCGAGTGGTTGTTGATCGAGTACTCCCACGCGGTTCGGATAGCAGGCAGGGGCCGGGTGGTGATAACCAATGTCAAGAAGCCGGCGGAGCGCAGAAAACTTCAGCGATTTGTGCGCGTGGAGAGCCGGGGTGTTGCCGAATTGTTTCCGAGATCCAGACTCCTCGTGCTGGATCCCCGAGCGCGCAAGAGTTTGTGCCCGACCGATGTGGGCGAGGACACGGTGATGGTCGTGGGCGGGATTCTGGGAGACGACCCTCCGCAGGGGAGAACCGAGAAGCTTCTGAGCTCCCGTCTTCGGCGTGTCAAGCGAAGAAATCTGGGGAAGGAGCAGCTCTCCATCGACGGGACGGTCTACGTTGCGAAGCAGATCGCGGAGGGGAAGCAACTTGAGGAGATCCCGCTGGTTTGCGAGATCGAAATCCGCGTGGCTCCAGGGTGTTCGGTGGTGCTCCCCTTTACTTATCCACTGAGGCAGGGGAGGCCTCTCATCTCTCCCAGGTTGGTGGCTTATCTGAAAAGGAAGGGCGTTAGGTTTTGAGCAGCTCTTCGAGGTTTACTCCGAGTTCGCGTCCGATTTTTTCCACTTCCTTCCACACCTCTTCCGATATGGGTATGCCTTGCTGAAGCCGTTGCGCACGGGTTCTGTGTTCGGGCTCTCCCGGGACGAGGATCTCCTTCACCCCTGGTGCCTTTCGGGATTCTTTTATTTCCCGGATGAAGCTGGTCACTCTGCTTTTAAAGGAGGAACTGTCGGTGAAGGCGCTTGGATCGATGGCGATCATGAAGTCCCCCTTGGTGCTGTAGCCTTCCACGGGCTCTAGTGTTCCGACGACCGCCTTTCCCGCGGCGGCTTCGACTAGAGGTCCGGCTAGGATTTCGAGGACCAACGCGAGAGCGTACCCCTTCACGCCCCCGAACGGACTGAGGGCGCCCTCTAACGCGCTCTTCGGATCCGTGGTGACGCGGCCCTCCTTGTCGACTGCCCATCCCTCTGGGATGGGTTTCCCTTCCTTGAGGGCTTGGACGATTTTGCCGCGCGCACCCATGCTCATCGCCATGTCTAGCAGGACTGGGACCGGCTCGGCGGGGATCCCCACGGCGAGAGCGTTGGTGCCTAGGATTGGCTCGACCCCTCCCCACGGGTGGACGAGCGCGTCGGTTGTGGTGGTGACCACGCCGATCAGTCCTTCGGAGACGGCCATTTCCGCATAGTAGCCCGCTATCCCGAAGTGATTGGTGTTGCGGACCCCCACGGCTCCGGCTCCGGTTTTTTTCGCTTTGCCGATCGCTATCCGCATGGCTTCGGACGCCACGTAGTGGCCGAGCCCGTGGTCGCCGTCCACCAAAGCGGTGGAGGGAGTTTCTCGGATGACTCGGATGTTTGCATTGCCGTTTATGGTGCCGCGCCGGAGAGCCCTCAAGATGTAGGGGAGGCGGAGGATTCCGTGAGAGGCAAAACCGCGGAGATCGCCCTCGGTGAGCACGGTGGCGGTCACGGACGCCTGTTTAGGGTCGGCGCCTGCGCTCGTCAACAGCTCGGTGATCACTCGGATTTCTTGGTCGCGCGTGAGAACGGGCATGCCGAACCCATCTCACTTGGAGGCGTGCCTTTTAACCTCATTCCTCCACAAGTTAGTTAAGCGGTCGAGAGGAAAGAATTGTTGATGCCGCTTGACCAGAAAGGACGAAACATTCTGAAGGCAGCAAGGTACGAGCAGGTTCGGAAAGATTTAGCCAAGGCGGTGGCGGAACACATCAGAGACCGCGGAAGCGCGGGAGAGGACTTTCACTCGATTGTGGAAAAGGTGTTACAAGAGGATCGCTTCAAGAAGTTCTTCGAGAACCTAGTGAAGCACACTCAGCGGGCGACGGATCTCTCGGAGCGCGATTCGAGGAGCTGCGCCTCAATGCTGGTGAGCGAGCAAACGGGCCGGGATCTCGAGCGAGTGGTGCCGGAGCTAGTGGTGGAACGAGACGGAAAGCCGGCCGAGCGCAAGGAGCGTCTCTTCCAGAAGCTCAGGAACTGCGGGGTGGTAAAGGGCGCGTATGTGGAGCGGGCGGTGATGTGCAAGCGCGGTGGGTTTGTGGCTTCGGTCGCCGACGTGCTGAGAAACCACCCGATCATCCTCGTAGTGGTGGGAGTTGGAGCCGCTTTCGTGGCGCTTGGGGCCATGCTGATCGGATCCGTATATCAGGCGCTGCTTGCCGCGCTCACGCTTCAGGCCTCCAACGTGAGCACGGTGCCAGCAAAAATCGGAAACATCTTGGCGGCGCTCGGAGGAGTCCTGCTGTTCTTTACGTCAGTTTCGCTCGTGATCTCGCACATACTGGAGCAGGACCGAAAGCGGCGCATGGTGTACCGGCTGGCCGATCAATACCTGCAGAAGGCGAAGTGAAGTATCACGGCTTTTCTGGCCTCTGGTAGGGTTCTCGTCGGTTTCTTTTTTGAAAAATTAATAGAGTTAATTTTTAATATTTGAAAAAATAATAGACTTGGTATGACAAGGCTTTACAAGCGAAAATTGGAAAGCAAACTTTGGAAATTCATGAAGCGAAGGGAAATTCTAGCGATAAGAGGACCAAGACAAGCTGGAAAGACCACTCTGATGAGGGTTATAGAAAAGCGAGTCCGTGGAAAAAAAGCTTTCATCAACTTGGATCTCCCAGAATACCGGCGAACACTTCAGCAGAACCCGCTGGATCTCATTCGCAGGCTGAAGGAAGCGAAAAGGAAACTAGTTGTGTTTTTGGACGAAGTTCAGCGGGTTGAAAACGCCGGTGAAAGTTTGAAGCTCATCTATGACGAATTTCCTGATGTAAAACTCCTCATTTCGGGTTCTTCTTCTCTGGAGCTGAAAGTGAACGTGCTTCCGCCGCTCGTGGGGCGGGTTTTCTTGTTCGAGTTGCTGACATTCGATTTCGAGGAGTTCTTAATGGCGAGAGACCCGGGACTGTGGCGGGTGTTCAGAGAAAAACATGAAAACCTCATGAGGTTCATAAGGGAGGGGGGAAGCATTGAAGAACCATCCTTCATCAGGGACTTCCTCGAGCTTTGGAAAGAATATGTGATATACGGGGGTTATCCCGAAGTCATCAAATCCCCAAAGGAAGAGGAAAAAAGAACGGTATTGAAGAACGTGTTCAACTTATACTTGGAAAAAGACATAGCCACCTTCTTCAGGGTTGGGGAAACTTCTAAGTTTCAGGACTTTGTGAAGGCGTTGGCTTTCAACACCTCCTCTATCATTTCACTTTCTTCATTGGCTTCCGATCTGAAGCTGAGTTACCGGCGGGCCGAAGAATTTCTTGAAATACTCAGGCACACGTATATCATTTCCTGGCTGAGGCCTTTTGCTCGCAATCTTGTAACGGAGCTCAGAAAAGCGCCCAAGTTCTACTTTTGGGATCTGGGATTACGAAATGCCGCCTTGGAAAATTTTTCGGGATTTGACACGCGAACAGACCGCGGGGCACTGGCGGAGAACTTCGTCTTTAGGGAGCTCGTTCAAAGCACGGACGGCAGGCTTCGTTACTGGAGGACAACGGGCGGAGCCGAGATAGATTTCGTGCTTGCAAAGGAGAATGAGGTCGTTCCGATTGAAGTGAAGTTGAGAGGGGGGCCGCCGGGAAAAGGTTTTCATAGTTTTCTGAAAGCTTACCGGCCGGATCGCGGAATAATAGTGACGCTCGACACTTTTGGGGAGCAACGGATCGCTGGGGCCAAAATATACCGAGTTCCTGTTTTTTACTTTTGATAATCGTGCTCAAGGCGCTAATCGAGGACAGGCTTGAGCTACTGCGGAAGAGATTTGTTATAGTGCAGGGGGTGGGATTTGAACCCACGAAGGCCTACGCCACAGGGTCCTAAACCCTGCCCCTTTGGCCTGGCTTGGGTACCCCTGCCAAATTAGATTCGGGCACAAACAGAATAAAATCTTACCAGAGCTTCTTGGGCGCGTGTTGGCCGAGAGCTCGGCGCTGCGCCATCCGCTCGTAGCGGGCCATTTTTTTCCCTTGGCGATAGCACCGCTTGCAGTAGTAGCGCCCCGTGAGCTTCTTCGCGCAATCGCGGTGAACCTCTGCCTTGCAGAGCGAGCACTGGACGGAGGGGGGTGCTAGCGGCTTGCCGCACACAGGACAGTCCATCTGGCTCCCCTAGTACCTGTGCAGGAGGACTGCTCGATAAGCGGCCAGCAGTGAGAGGATCCCAGCGACGAATATCACCCAAGTCTCCCACTCACTGCTGATGCCCCAAGAGAGCAACTGGATCCACCGCACCAGTAGTAGAGTGCCGAAACACCCGGACACGGACAAGAAGGAAAACAGGCTTTTCATCACAGGACTTTCAGCGAAGCCCATCGAAACCAAGGCACCAGCACCCATTATCAGCCCCATAACGGCCGTGAAGGCGTCGTGCCAAGAGGCGCCAGCGACGAGTACCAGCAAGGCAGCGAGACCGAGAAAAGCCTCGGGCAAGTTGTGGAGCTCGCTTGCGCTGATGGGTCTGGGTCTCATCATACCTCCACTTTTCTTACAAACTGGTTATTTAAGAGGTTTTGGGGAGGTCAGAGGGATGCTGTTCAAATAACCACCTCCAGCCACTTCTTTAACCCACCATCGCCCCCGGATGGAGGCCCCTTCAGTGTTTGATGCCACCTGTAGCGGTTGTAGAAGAAGACGAAGGCCCAGCAGAAGCGCTCGATGCTTTTGGTGCCCGCCGTTGGGAAGTAGCAGTCGAAGGCGCGCAGGCGATCCTTGAGCGTCTCGAACCAACGCTCAATGCGGTTGCGCTCCCCGCCCGAGATCACGAGGTGCTTCAGGCCCAGGCGCCGGGCCGGCCAGCGGTACCACGGGCCCCCATCGGTCACGAACACGGGCTTTCCCTCGCAGCGCTCGAGACAACGCTTCAGGAAGCGCAGCACGTCTACGCACTCGCGGTACCGCGAGATGTGAATCGCCACGATCTCGCGATTTTCAGGGTCTATTGCCGCGAAAACCCACACGTAGCCCCCGCGCACGCGCACCTTGGTCTCGTCGACCACCACGAGTCTACGCGCCCTGCGTTCGGTCGCGAAC
>JAPDJH010000010.1 GCA_029259175.1 Hadesarchaea archaeon | reverse complement strand
CGGGCAACCCCTCTACTCAAACGTGGAGTGGGGTGAGGGTGTTCAAAAGTATGTTTACTGGTTCCTGACCATCCCGTCCGTCCCGCCCGGCACCTATTCGAACACCCTCTACGTGAAGGTGGTGTGATGGGTGCTAAATCGAGTTGGAGCGGTAAAGGACCGGGCAGCGCCACATGGTCGTCCAGCGCGAGTGTGCCCTGTGGTATCGCTTGAAGTGCCTCTCGACCTAGTGCGTTGAGAGCCCCTCGTAGTGGAGGTCTATGGCCTCGACCACCGTGTGCTTGCTGTACCATAGGCTTAAGAAGCCGTCATCGGGGGTGAAGCGCCTGTTACAGGCTTTGCACAGCCAATGCTGCTTTTCACCGAAACGGTTATACCGCTTGCCCGCCTTAACTACATCTGCCGATTTGCAGAATCGGCACCGGGGCTTGGTCGTGGATTTCCCCTCCTTGACTATCGCCTCGGGTCCAACCTCCAACTTACTTCAAGAGTTCTCGGCTAAAATTATCTCCCGAGTTTGAAACAAAGCCGGAGGGTGCAATCTTTATTATCTATATTTTAAAAGAAATTCATCATTCACCCCATCGAATGAATTCTCTTTCTTCACCTTTTTGTGTATATCAGCATTATCACGCTCTTTTTGATATGTTCGTAAAGTTTTAGTTCAAAATTTGAAAATAAGTAGTAGATGAGATTTGAGTTAAAACTAGAAAAATTCTTCACGGGAGGCATGGCATTTACTATCGCAGTATCAGCCTTCTTTGCACTATGTTGTGGTATGGTGGCTAACACTATGGCAAGTGATTTCCAAACAAAAGGTGAACTTTATAGAACTCTTTGGCTTGCTCATTATCAATTATCTTTGGAAAACCGAGAAAACGAAGCTGTAAAAGAACAGTCTGAAAAATATCTAGACCTTACAATCCAATACGCCAATCAATCAACACAATGAAGTATGAGGGGAAAGATTTGGCATTTATCGGCGCAAGCATTCACTTTAAGCTTGGTATTATTGTTAACACAATTTTCTATTCACAAAGAGCGATGGAAAAAAATGTTAAATTGGGCTACTTTTATTCTTTACATTTATGCTTTACTCACACTTTTGTATCCAATTTTAATATGACCCAACTTCCTGATTTCCGCCTGACTTAGGCACTACGTCAAATTTCACGTTTCCTAGGTCAAATAACGCATTTTTTGAAAACCAAAAAAGCTTATGTAGTGGTAATTAGCACTACCAAATAAGGTACATCAGGTTCAAACGGGTGGCCGGAACCTCTACGTCTATCAGGCTAGGACCTACCGGGATCCCAAAACCGGAAAGGCGGTTCAGAAATCGAAGTATCTCCGGAAGGTCATCGATAAGGAGCGGGGGAAATTCGAGAAGGTTCTGTACCGGAAGAACGAGGAGAAGGCGATCCTGGACCTCGGGGACGTCCACCTCCTTTTTCCCACCTGTACCGAAGTTCCGGCTTGGAAGAGCTGGTCAAGTCGTCCTTCCCACGGCATTCCTTCTTCGTGAAGACATTCGTTTTCAACCGGATTATCCAACCACTGCCGCTGAAGTTCCTCTACTACTGGGTGTCCACTAGCGCGCTGAGGGAGGAGGGAGACCTCTCGCAGCTTACCTCTCAGAACATCACAGACACGCTCGCCGAGATCGGGAAACCCGAAAGCGTGGAGGGGCTTCTCCAGTCGTACCTGAAAAAGTACGCGTCGGCCGCGTCCACTCTTCTGATGGACCTCACAGCGATGCCGACCCTGATTTCTTCCATGCTCACACCCTGGAGCTATGCGGACAGCGGCATCGAGCACAAGATTGGACTGTTCCTGGTTTCGGACAGAAACACCCGCTTCCCCCTGTTCTTCAAGCTCGTGCTAGGGAATGCGACGAACGTCGTGGTGCTCGACGGAACCCTCCGTGAGATAGCGGCGTACAAAATCTCCAAACCCTTTCCTAGTGCTCGACAGGGGCTTCTTTTCGGCCGAAAACCTAGAAAGGATGAGGGATAGAAGGACAGGGTTCATCATCGGGCTCCCCGCCATGACCGCGCTGTTCGAAGCGCTGATCGAGAAAACCGTCCCGCGGATCCAGACCCCCTCGAACGCGTTCATGTTCAATGGCACCCCTCACTTCGGCGTCGTGGAGAGAGTGAGAGTTGGGGGAATCCCACTCTATGCTTATGTGATGCTCAACCCGGAGCGGAAGGCGAGAGAGGAAAAGAAGCTGTCCTCGGAGATCCTGGAGAGGGCCGCGTACCTCAGAGGCAGGAGGCGAAAGTGAAGGGTCGGGGGGCAGGTTCGTGGAGTTCAAGCACCGGAAGGTCAGGATGAAGGAGCTGAGAAGAAAGGAGACGATGGTTCTCCTCTCGACGAAGCGAATGAGTTGCGCGGAGGCTCTCGACCTCTACTACTCGAGGGACACAATCGAGAAGCACTTCAGATACCTCAAGACGGACCTCGAGCTCCTCCCTGCGAGGGTCCACCGAGAGGACGGGGTTTGGGCCTACGTGCTCCTGATGTTCATCTCGCTCTGCCTCCTCCTGCAGCTGAAGCAAGTGAAGCTGTCGATGTCACTCGCCGAAGCTTTCCTCATGCTTAGGATAGTGAAAAAGAAGCTCTACGATACAACCTCCGTGGTCGTGGGGGTGAGCAAAGAGCAGAGGAAGATATTCAAGAAGTTTGGCTGTGTAGTGCCTAAATAGGCCGAAAATCAGAAAATTTTCATTCTTTACACCTCTATTTATAGCAATGACACAAAAGATAAAGTTTGTTTCTTCTGATAAAATCAACCAGATTAAAAAAGAGCGAAACTATCTCACTCAAAAAACAGCCCTTGTTATTTTGTGCCTTTCATTTTTCCAAGTTCCTTTATACGCTCACCAAGTTTTTTGGCCGCTTCAATGGCTTCTCTATCTTTTATTATTTCCCCTTCTTCAAAGGCTATTCCACAAACCCCCCTGTTTGCTGGAATCATTTCATGTTTAAGAAAAAATGAATTAATAGCGGTGATAGCGCTTTCTATTCCATATCTTCGACCAACAACGACCGCACCACCAATCTTGTTCCTAAGTTGTCCCCTAACACACCATGTACGGTCCATAAAAGCTTTAGTTTGAGCGGACACGTTATTGAAATAAACCGGACTGCCCAAAACAATCGCATCGGCCTTCAGGAGCATTGGTAGAATAACGTTGCTCATGTCATCGTCAATTACACACTTACCTAGCTTTTGGCATGTCCTGCAGGAATTGCAAGGCTCTATTCGGTAATCTGAAAGCTTTACAAATCGCCCACTAGCTACCGATAATACGGACTTTAAAAGGTAATCTGTATTGCTGTTTTTTCTCGGACTTCCTGAAACATACACAATCCTCATAGAGATGCACCTCACTGTTACTCGTTCATCTTTTCACGCTCTTGACAACGGTGCTCCCCACAGGGGCACCGATATCGCGGGCTATCATGGGGCACTTCACCCTCAGCAGAAAGAAGATATTGGCATCCGCTTCACTCAAGGACTCGTAGTTCCCCTGCCCCTTGCTTATCACAACATCTCGCGTTTTTAACCAGCTAATGAAGCGTTTAGAATTTCTCCTCGGCCCCGTTCCCGGCTCCCCGTTGCTCACCGTCTTTATTTCGGCAATCTCGTGAATCCCTGCAAATTTTGCATCCGCAACAGTTGCGTCATTGATGTGCGGCCCGCCTTTGACAACAAATGTAATTTGTTTCCCCTCCAGCTCTTCTAAAAGTACTCGGTCAAAAACGATCTCCCCGGCATTGTCCCCCAAATACGCCACCGTTTCCGCCTTTTCCAAGGCTTTCTCAAAGAGCTTGAAGTGATCTATGGTAAATCCGCTTGAGAGAACCTCTCGAATCGTGGACTCGAGGTCAAACTTCGAAGTTGGCCCGAAATCAATGATATTCCCAGCAATCGCGATCTTGGTGGCCGTAAGCAACCGGTGCCGCGACTTCTCCACCTTATCTTTTAGACTTGGATACATCCGCTGGGCTTTGCGATTAAATTCATCTTTCACTTTCTTGTACGGATCTGGGTTGCCTGTGACCTTTCTCACAACCCGGTGTACCACGTAGCCTATCTCTGGCGGAGTCTTATCCCTGAAAGAAATTTTTCCCAGTCGACGCAAGACTTCCCTAACCGCCAGTTCCCGCCTAGCTGGATCGCGGGTAGCCATTTTGCTCGCTTCCAAAGCTTGCCTTAAAAAGCACGGGATACATTCAAGATAGATTTTCATCCCATCACTCTTTCCTCAGACCGGTCCAGCGTTCTCGGGCTATTCCGAAGAAATTTTTTCTCTCCTTCTCATTCATTTCCTCAAAATTCATCATCACTTTCAAATTTTCGTCTATCCGCTTTATGGCATCTTTCACTTTTTTAACTAGGAGATCCCGTATGGGGACCTCTTTGAAGGGTAATTTCAACGTGACCACGGCGGTGCTCTTTTTTACCCTCACGTCTGCGATCATCCCCAGTTCTTTGAAAGAAGCGTTTATCTCTGGATGACGAATCGATGCCAGCTCCAACCGAATCTTTTCCGCATCCGCCATCTCACTCACCGCGTCCAGCGTGGCCCTCCACCTCGCCTTCCACCGGGCGGCCCCTTATCGATTCTGTGAATCATTGCCGCCGGAGCGCCACACCGAGGGCAGGCGGGCGGTTTGGGAACCCCCTGAGGCACTTCGACAACATTTCCGCACGCGAAGCATCTGAACCTTTTAACAGGCGGTCTTCCGGACAGTTGAGCCACTACACCTCACCTCCCTTCAATCTACTTTCGATCTTCTGGATCAAAGCCCCTAGGGCTCTCCCAGCAGGTGAAGCCGGATTGACTTTTACGAGAGGCTCGCCTGCCATGTAAGAACGCAAGAGTTCGGTGTCCAAAGGAATCTCAGCCACCACCTCCACTCCCCGCTCACGCGCAAGTCTCAGAGCCTCCTCCCTCAACCCGCCCGGGATATCGGCCTTGTTCAGAACTACTTCGGCCGGTAAGCCCAGTTCTCGAGCGAGGTCTAGGATAAAGTTCAGATCATGCGTGCCCAGCGGCGTAGGCTCGGTCACCGCCAGAGCCAGATCGGCGACCCAGAGCGGCTGGGCCACGGCGTTGTGAACCCCGGGAGCGGTGTCGAGGATTGCCACATCATACTTATGGGTTTTCAGCTCTTCGAGGGCTTTCATCACTGTGGCGCGAGCCATCACAGGGGATCTCGGCTCAGTGGGTCTCAGCTCGCCGACGATCAACCCCAAACCATTTGTCCTGTGGGTGTAGATGTTTCCAATTTTTTTCCACCCATTTTCAATCGCTTTCGGCTCGCAGACCAGCTGGCAGGCCTTACACCCAGAACACAATTCTTCGAAAAGTTTGGGAACCTGTCCCTGGAGCCCCACCAACGCGTGTTCGGGACAAATCTCCACACACCTTCTGCACCCCGTGCATTTGGAGGCTTCAATCTTGGGGACAAACGTCTTGACCTCCTCACCCCCTTCGAGCCGCACCCCGAGCAGCGTTGCACAGCTGGGCCCGTCCACATCCACATCCACAAGCATTACCTTCAGCCCCCTGGCGCTCAACCCCGCTGCCAGATTCACCGCCACAGTGCTCTTTCCGGTCCCGCCCTTCCCTCCGGTCACGGCGATTATGGGAGTCTCGACCGGTTTTTTCCTCAGCTCCTTCACAGGACTTCACTCTCCACCCGTTTGGCAATTTCCAGCAAAGCCTTGGATGCCTCGGCTTCGGGATTGAAGTCGATGATCGGCTTCATCTGGACCAACGCTTTGACGACCTCGCGATCCACCGGAACCTCGCCGAGAAACTGGAAACCCAGCTCGCCCACCGCCCACTTCCTGAGAGCACTCTCAAAATCCTTGGAGTACCCCGCCATGTTTATCACGACACCCGCCGGCACCTGGAAGTGCTTTACCACTCTTGAGAGCCTTTCAAAATTCCTCTTGGCAGCCGGGGTGGGCTCGGTCACCGCGATGACGTAATCCGCGCCCGTGACCGAAGCTATCACTGGGCACCCTATTCCTGGGGCCGCATCCACGATTACGGCTTTGCACCCCGCATCCTGAGCCTTCCTTCGAGCCAGGTTTCTGATGTGAGAAACCAAAAGGCCCGAGTTGTGCTCGCCAAGCTTCAGCTTTCCGGTCACACACTCAAAACCGTATTTCGTTCTTTCAATCGTTATTCTCCCGGTCTCTGCTTTTTCCACCGTGATCGCGTCCGCCGGGCAAACAAGTTTGCAGACCCCACATCCCTCGCACATGAGAGTGGCAACAGCCGCCTTTCCGCTGGGGGATTTCAGCATCGCCCCGAACGGACAGATCTCCACGCATCTCCAGCACCCCACACACTTCTCTTGGTCCACCTTGGCTTTCTTCGAGGCCTGCACTTCCATAGAAAAGAGAGTCTCCTTCCCGCCGCCCAACGCCAAGAGCAAATCGGGTGCGTCGACGTCAACGTCCGCTGTATAAACACGCTTTCCGTTCTTGGCCAAGTACACGGCGAGCGAGGAGGCCACCGTAGTCTTACCCACTCCCCCCTTTCCGCTAGCCACCACGATTTCTTTCAAGGGTTCACCTCAGCGGGATTTCAGCACGTACTGCAAAACAGCGTCTCTCACCTTGATCCCCGGGGGAACCATGACGGTCTGGATACCGAACTGGGCGGCCACAGCTGTGGCGTTGGGGCCAAACCTCCCGGCAACCAGATAGCTCGCACCCTCGTTGGCCAACATCTGAGTAATTGCGATTCCAACCCCGCTGGGGGCCGAGATCATCTGGTTGGGCAAAACACGTACTCCCTTGATTTCGTTTCCTTCCACTTCCACCAGAGTGAAACTCGGCGCCCTCCCGAACATGGGGGAAACGAGATCGTCCAATCCTCCCCGCCCTTGGCTGGCTACAGCGACCTTGAATCTCCCGGAAGGAGGAGACGGCGGTCGGGCTGGCGGGTAAGGGGGCATGGGCGGGAAGCCAAAGGGACCGAGCCCTCTCCCCATCCCTCTGCCCATTCCTCGTCCCATCCCGAACCCCGTCATGGGGGGGAAAGCAGGTGCTGGCGGCTCAAAACCATGAGCTTCTCGACAGGCGTCCTCCAGCGATGCTAGTTTTGCCCTGTCTTCCAAGATCTCCTTCACTGCCTCGTCCACAGTCTTGGCTGAAGTCATGTAAACCGCTATCCCGCGCTGGGCAAAAAGCTGCATGGCTTTGGGACCCATCCCTTGCGCCAGAATTGCATCGACCCCCCGAGATGCCAGAATCTCGGCAGGTGTCTGTCCGTAACCAGAATGGACTCCTTGGTTCTCCATCACTTCGACTTTCGCGATTTTCCCGTCCTTGATTTCCACCAAGGTGAACACCTCGCATCGACCGAAATGTGGAGAAACCGTCGCCTCTAGTCCTCCAGGCCTGTTGGAAGGGATCGCTATTCTCATAAGGCTCTATCCCTCTTGAACCGCCTCTCTTATAATCTTGTCTACGACATCTCCAACTTTTGTCCCTGGAGGCGCCCTCACGGTCCTGATGTTCTTGTCAGCCAACAGAGTGGAAACACCCACTCCGAATTCGGCGCCCACCGCCACCCCGACGCCCAGGTCCGCCAGGAACTTGATGGCAATGGGGCCCGCACCGTACTCGTAAGTCGCGGCTGGATTCTCCACGCTCTCTACTCGCTTGATTTTTCCGTCTTCCACCTCGATGATTGTGAACATCTTGGCTCTTCCGAATACCTCCGGAACTTCATCTGCTAACCCCTGGGTGCCCCGGCTTGCCACCGCTATCTTCAGCTTCACCGGATCACGTCCCGCTAGAGGACGAACTCTTCCCCAGCTGATCTTTCAGCTCCTTTATCCGCGCCTCGATCCCTTTGAGCTCCTCTTCCAGCTCAGCTTTGTAGGCCTCCAACATTTCAAGTTCCTGCTCGGGTGGAGGCGGTGGAGGAAAGAACACTGGAGCTGGAGGATAGTAGGGTGCGACCGGAGTCTGTTGAGCCGGTTGCTGGGCCGTCTGTGTGGGCTGCTGGGTTTGTGGATATACCGGGTACATCGCGTACGGGTTCATGAACCACATCCAGCGCCATCCCCGTGGCCACCACCACATCGCTGTCACCTCACCAGTAGAGATAGGGTACGCCGTAGCTATAAATCCACGGGTACCAGTAACTGTACGCCCAGGGGTACCAGTAGCTGTACGTCAACGGGTATCCCCACCAGGTCGCCCATGGACCGAAGAGCCACCAGCAGGCGCCTCTGCCGAATAGCCATCCTGGTCTCAGCCACGGAGGCAGGTAGCTGAAAGGACCTCTGCCTGGCCAGGGACCGAACCATCCGCGTCCGCCCCAGCCTCTGCCCCAACCATACCAAGGCCACCACATGCTGGACCACCTTCAATTTGTGCTATTGCACATAATCCTATAAAAGACTTTCGGTTTGCTTTTGCCGTTTCAAGTGTTTGCGAATTCCTCCCCTTTGGGTGTCAAAACATGCATCCTCGCTTTCTCAGCTTGCTCGCCTCGCTGCACGCACGTCTTCCAGAAAGAACAATTAGCGCATCCCAACGCGGGCTCCACTTTCTCCACATACCCTTCCTTCACTGCCATCTCAAGAATTGCTTGAAGGGTGCCTCGCTCAAGACCGAGATCCCGCGCCACCGTGCTCATCTCACCCCCTTCCCTGATCCTGCGCAAAACTTTCTTTATCATCGCCTTCTCACCCGGACTTTCTCATGAAGTGCACTATGAGCAGCGAAAAGGGAAGCAAAAACAACGCCGGGGCATAGGGGGGCTCGAACACGCTCAGAAAGCCATTTGGCGCGTTCACCCATCCCTCCTCGCCGAAGATCGGAGTCATTATTCTAGCGAAGATATCACACCCGGCGACGATCCACAGCATAATCGACCCCATTACTGCTTTTCCAAGCCCATGAATGTCGTGGAGCTTGAGGGCCCCGTCGATTACGAAGAGACCAGCAAAAAACAGGATGAGCCCGCTCCACACGTCTTGGGGGACTGTGAGAATTCCGGCTGAGAGTTCAGGCCCGAAAAGGCCTGTGGAGAACTGGAGAATTCCAAAAAGCAGAATTGTCGCGCCAAGCACTCCAAAATACACTTTGGCAAACGCGTACCCGCTCATCTCAAACCCCCGCCAGCGTCACTATTGCGTGCATGAGTCCTCCAAATACGAAGAAGGATGTTGCCAAGACTCCCAGCGATTTCAGCAGGTCTCGCGTTCCCCCTTCCTTCCAGATCATTATGAAGGTGGCCAAGCAGGGAAAGTATATGGAGACGAGAACCACGGAGGTGATCAGCTGACCGGTGCTCAACACCCCCGCGCTTGCCAGTCCGCCCAGCATGCCAACCGCCATGTCCTTTCGCATGAACGCCATCACCAGCGCCCCCACTGTTGCCGCCGGAACACCGAACCAAACAACGAACAGGGGCTCGGTCACTCGGCTCAGCCAATCTATCACCCCTGTCCAGTACAACAGGTTCACCACCACAACGCCGAGAATCACGAAGGGAACCGCTGTTTTGAGGAAGTGTCTCACGCGCAACCCTAGTTTCCTCAACACGTTGCTCCGCTGGGGTGAGCGATAGGGAGGGACATCGATGAGGATTTCTGGAGATCGCCCGGGAATCAGTTTATTTAGAAGAGCACCCATCGCAAAAAACCCAAAGAAAAGGTAGATGAGTATGAGACCAGTGTACTGGGGAATGAGCTCTCTCATGATGCCGATTTGAGCTGCACACGGAATGAAAACGCCGAGGAGGGTCATCATCATAAACCGTTGCTTTTTAGTTTCCAGAACCCTGCACCCGTAGACTGCCGGAACGTTACATCCTAGAGACAGAATGGTGGGCACTATCGCGAATCCGTGGAGACCTATCTTGTGGAGAACAGTGTCCGCCAAAGTGGCCAGCCTAGGAAGATAACCACAGTCCTCTAGAATGGTGAGAATGAGGTAGAACGCGACTATCGCCGGCAAAACTACACCGAACGCCACAAAGAGTGCCGAAGTCAGAACGCCGAAGGCTTCGAAACAATTGGTCGCATTGGGGTCCCCTACCAAAATCATGTACAGAGGGCTGCTTTCCGCCATGGTGGGCCCCGCTCCCGGAAAAGCCCCCTGGAGAGCCGGCAGGTAGTGGTCGTCGAAAAACGGCACGGCCAACCCGTCTGTGAAGAATCCGGCAAAGGCGCCAAAGAACATCCAGAATCCGTACAGAACGGCAATCATAAAGGGAATTCCAGTGGCCGGAC
The DNA here is from genome assembly GCA_029259175.1 of Hadesarchaea archaeon. Classification (GTDB taxonomy): domain Archaea; phylum Hadarchaeota; class Hadarchaeia; order Hadarchaeales; family Hadarchaeaceae; genus JAVZGN01. The sequence continues at coordinate 27,083 of JAPDJH010000010.1, read as the reverse complement.
GGACGCTCAGGTCGGAGAGAACGTCCTTGAGGGTGTGCTTGTATTTTCCCCGCAGAACAACCCGTTTGGAGATCTCATCGACAAGCTCCCAGCGCTCGTCCACGCTCAATCTTGCTTTCGCCTTCACTTTTTCTCCCTCCTAAGTCTCCTCTTCACGGCCTCGATATCCGTCGGCTTTGCTTTGCCGATCTTGGAAACGAGTTCTTTGAGTCCCGCCCCAGTGGTCGCGATGGTTTCTACTACTGGGACGCCCAATATTCGCTCCAGTTTTTTCACGTCTATCTTGATTTTCCTGTCTCTTGCCGCATCGGACATGTTGAGCGCAACCACAACCGGATAACCCCTCTCAATCAGTTCCAGCGTCAGATACAGGCCCCGCTCTACCGCTGTTGCGTCGATCACATCGATAACAGCGGCGGTGTGAGGCTTCGCTTCCTCCAGCATTTTGCATGCGACCTCTTCGGCCTTGTCTTTCGGTTCAAGGGAGAAAGTTCCCGGAAGATCCACTATCTCATATTCCTTTCCTTCCACTCGCATGCGGCTCTTCGTGTAATCCACTGTTGTGCCGGGATAATTGGAAACCACGACTCGCGCGCCGGAGAGTCTGCTAAACATAACGGATTTGCCCACGTTTGGATTGCCCACTAGCAGAATCTTTTTCATTCCTTCACCTCTACCACGATCAGACTGGCAAGCGATTTTCCCAGCGAAGTCTCCCTCCCTTTTACCACCACCACTAAAGGACCTCGGAAAGGCTGTCTGGAAGCCAGCTTCACCTTTTCACCCGCCCTTATACCCATCCCTGCAATCCTGCTCTTGACAGAAGGGTCGATCTGGACTATCCGGGCGCTTTCTCCCGGCTTCAATTCCGACAGTTTTTTTCTCATCGTTTTTCACCTTTAGGCATGCCTAATTTTGCAAGCATGGTTTTTAAAATTTTCGGTGCGCCTAACATTTTTTATGAAAGAAGAACAAATCAAACGTGAGAAGATGCTCCTGAGCGACCTGAAACCCGGAGAAGGCGGGGTCATAATCCAGATCGTAGGAGGACAGGGTTTAAGACAAAAACTGGCGCTTCGGGGAATCAAAGAAGGGTGCTATTTGCGCGTGGTGTCCTCCTCTAGCGGTCCACTGGTTGTGGAAAGCAATGGACTGCAGATTGCTATGGGTCGTGGGATGGCGCGGAAGGTAATCGTGAAGCCGATCGGGAGGAGATTCCCATGATGAGAAAGAAGTTCAGCACGAGTGTGGAGGATTATGTGGAGGCCATATACTTTATCACAAAGGAGAAGGGGCGAGTCAGAACATCGGACATAGCTACCTTTCTGGGTCATCGCCCCCCTAGCGTCACGGAGATGCTCGGGAAATTGCAGAGAAAAGGGCTGGTAAAGCATAGAAAGTATGGAGATATCTCACTTACCGCCGCTGGAATCCGGGTTGCCGAGGAAGTCAGCACGAGGCATAAAACATTGATAGATTTCCTCAGGCTGTTGGGCGTGGATTGGAGAACCGCCGAAATCGATGCGTGCAGAATTGAGCACGTGGTCACCCGAAGAACCATGAATCGATTAAGGAAGTTTGTGGAATTCGTTCAAAAAAATCCAGCCGGGTTAAAGTGGATCGAACGCTACAAACACTTCGTTAGGACCGGCAGGCACGAAAACTCGGGAGAGGCCACATAATCGTTGAAACCGTGTGGCTCCCAAAATTTTCCACGCCTCACTCAAAATCCTGGCAGAGCCTCGTTATCGTAAGCTACCCGCAGTCTCGTTCTTCTCACCTGCAGGCGGAGTGGGAGCAATAACCAGTGGACGACGCTCGACCAAAGCGCATGCGATCTTGTTCCTCGCGCTCTCCAAGCATCTCCAAACGGTGCCCCGCGAGACCCGCATGCGCTGCGCTGCCTCCTCCTGACTCAGCCCCTCGTGGTAGATCAAACGAAAAGCCTCGTACTCATCATACGTCATATAAACAGGCTCACGGGCAGGAATGGGCGGGCCACCGGGACCGGCGAAAGGCATGAAGGTCAGGGGGGTAGGCCGAATCCCCAACCACCGAGGCTTCATGGGTCTGCCCGGTCCTCTGTACCTCCCCCGACGCCATTGATACATCTGCTCCCCATCTAACTTAGTGAGGCTCCACAATATTAACCTCTCATTGCCCGCGAAATCTATGCGATTTCTAGAAAAATCATGTCGTGTACTTGGAGTTTATACGGACGTAATCATAGGTGAGATCACACCCCCACGCAACCGCCTGCTGTTTTCCCACTCCCAGATCTACATGAATTTCGACCTCTCGGCTTCGAAGGATATCTCGCGCTCTCTGAAGCTGACGTCGGGTGGGAGGCCGCTCACCCTTAACCAACAATACACTTCCACGCTCACTGGCAATGCCCACTCGGACTCGTCTCGGATCAAAACGTGCGCCCGAGTACCCCAAAGCCGCAACCACCCGGCCCCAGTTGGGATCACGGCCGAAGATCGCTGACTTCACGAGATTAGATCCCACAATGGTCTTCGCAGCTATCCTCGCCTCGTCTCGAGTCTTCGCTCCCCTGATGTGAACCTCTAGGAGCTTAGAGGCGCCCTCTCCGTCTTGCGCGAGCGTCCACGCCAGATGAGTGAGCACGCACTCCAATCCTTCCTGGAAGTTGGGGTCGTAGCTCTGTAGAGTGATCTTTCGGTTGCGAGCACGTCCGTTGGCCATGATGAGCACCATGTCGCTCGTACTGGTTTCGTTGTCGATGTTCAGCATGTTGAGACTTTTATCGACAGTCAGCGACAGGGCGCGTTTGAGCGCTCGAGCGGTGATAGCAGCATCCGTAGTCAAAAAAGTCAGAGTAGTGGCAGTGCGCATCTGAGGGTTCACCATTCCAGAGCCCTTCGCGATTCCGGCTATAGTGGCGATCTTTCCGTCTGCGAGCTCAACTTTTACGGCGACCTCTTTGGGCACGGTGTCGGTTGTCATTATGGCGCGAGCCGCATCTAAACCCGCCTCGCGTGAATCGGATAGCTCCTCTACCGCCATTCGAATTCCGCGCTCAACTGCTCGCATAGGGAGATAACGTCCTATCACACCCGTTGAGGCCACAGCGACATCGCTCACTCGTAATCCAAGCAATTTTGCGGTGAGGCTAGCCATGCGCCGAGCGTCTCGCAGTCCGCGCTTTCCCGTGAACACATTTGCATTGCCCGAGTTGGCCACAATCGCTCCCAACTTTCCGTCCTTGAGATGTCGCTGAGTGAGAATCACTGGCGCCCCCTTCACACGATTGGTGGTGAAAGCGCCGGCAGCTGGGACTGCGCCATCCACCGAATGAATCAACATGAGATCCAGACCACGTCGCTTTATGCCTGCTCGCACCCCGGCAGCGCGAAAACCAGGGACCGAGGTGATTCCTCCATCGAAGAGAGTGATCACTCCCACACCAACAATTGAGAAGACCGAAGAGGCTTAAATCTGTCGGCAGCTCTCAGGGGCGCAGAGGCGGCAGGTGCAGACCGGTGGTCTCGTCTAGGTCAAACATCAAGTTCATGTTCTGAACCGCCTGACCTGAAGCCCCCTTGGTGAGATTGTCTATGGCCGCAACAACCACCGCGCGCCCGCTCTCGAAATCGACTTCCAGCCCAATATCGCAGTAATTGGATCCAAGGACTTGATTGGTTTGCGGAAGTTCATCTCTTATTCGCACAAAGGGCTCCCGGGAATAGAACTCCCGATAAAGGTCCAATAGCTCGGCTTGTGTTTTCGCCTTTTTCAGGAAAACGTGAGCGGTGGAAAGAATACCTCTCACCGCAGGGATGAGGTGAGGGGTAAAGTGAACCACGACTCGGCGGCCGGCAAGTTTGCTTAGCTCCTGCTCCATCTCGGGCCGGTGGCGGTGAGAAATAGCGGCATAAGGGGCGATATTGGTTCCCGCGAGCGGGTGGTGGGTGCGCTCAGAGGGGGACGCTCCGGCGCCAGACGTCCCGCTTTTGGCATCCACAACCACGTGGTCGAGTTCGATCAAATCGTGCTTGATCAGCGGAGCGAGCGAGAGAATCACAGCCGTTGGATAACACCCGGGATTGGCCACCACTCGCGCTTGTTTTATTTGCTCCCGGTAGAGTTCAGGCAAGCCATAGACGGCCTTCACATCCGGGCTAGCGTGCTTGGTATAGTACTGCTCGTACACTCGAGGATCATCGAAGCGATAGTCGGCGCTCAGATCTATGACACGGGCTTTGCCACGGAGAACAGTTGGAACGTGATTCATGGCGACTTTATGCGGAGTCGCAAAAAAAACGATATCAGCGCTTTTTCCGATGATTTCATAATCGGGTTTTTCTAGTGTTCGGTCTAGGAGATCTTTGAACTGCGGGTGGACTCTCGTGAGTTCCTGCCCGGCTTTGGTAAAAGCGTAAAGACCCGCCAGTTCCACTTCGGGGTGACCGAGCAGAATTCGGATGAGTTCCGCCGCCGTGTAGCCGGATGCTCCAACGATTGCCGCACGAATCATCAGGTCAGCCTCCTTACTTGATTCAGTAATCGCTGTTCTGTCCGCTCCTGTGCTTTTTCAGCTGTTGCGATGAAGCGTTCGTGTTTTTTCGCGCGGGCTCGGAGTTCGGCCAATTGAGAACGCATCGACGGAGGAGACGGCCCACCGGGCACTCTTCGGTTTTGCACGGTTTTAAGAGGATCTACAGCCACGTTAAACTCCTGCTGGCTAATCGGGATCGGTTTCTGGAGCACTTCCTCGGCAGCACGCTTGAGATCCAGCAGGGAAATCTGGTGAATGGTCTTTCCACTCTCCAACGCCTTCCGGGTGAGATAAGCGACGACCTGATAGGCCTTGCGGAAGGGGACTCCGTGTTTTCTCGCCAGCACATTGGCAAGCTCGGTGGCGATTGCGAATCCGCGATCGATCGCAGCTCGCATGCGCTTTTCATTTGGTTTGACCTTTCGCACCAGTTCCGCCATGAGAACAAGCGACTGTTCGGTTGCGTCCACGGAGGACCACAGCAGAGGTGTGAGATCCTGAAAGTCTAAGTTGTAGGACTGTGGAACACCTCTAACTAAAGAAAGAGCGGCTGTGAGGTTTCCAATTACTAGCGCGGCTTTGGAGCGCACGAGCTCGGCGACTACTTGGTTTTTCTTCTGAGGCATTATGCTGCTGGTCGAGCTAAGTTCCTCGGGCAGATCCAGAAAGCCGAACTCTCCGGAACTCATCAGTATGAAATCCTCTGCCAGCCTGCTGAGATCCACCATTGTAATGGCAAGGGCGCTCATGGGCTCGATCAGCCAGTCGCGTGATCCTACTGCGTCCATGGTGTTCGTGTCCACCCGGACGAATCCCAACAAATCTGCAACCATTTTGCGATTGATGGGGAAGCTCGTACCGGAAAGAGCGCACGCGCCCATGGGACTAGAGTCCAGCATATGATAGGTGTTCTCCAGACGGATGGCATCGCGGAGAAAGGCTTGAGCGTATGCTCCCAGGTAATGGGCAAAGGTGGTTGGTTCGGCCACTTGGAGATGGGTGTACCCGGGCATCAGGGTTGTGAGGTGTTCAGCCGCTTTGTTGACGAGCGAAAACACGAGCTGAAGCACAGCGCGCTCGGCTTGGAGCACGTCTCGCTTGGCGCGCATCCGGATGGCGGCCACCACCTGGTCGTTTCGGCTCTTGGCAGTATGCAGTTTGCCTCCCAAATCCGGACCGGCGGCTTTGATGATTTCTTCCTCTATCAACACGTGGATGTCTTCCAGCTCTGGGCGCAGGGCAAGTCGTCGCGGATCCTTGCGATACAGTTTGCGAAGAGCCGACAACAAAGTGGCTGCTTCGCGTCTCTTCAGCAGCCGGCAGCGGTAGAGCATCAGCACGTGAGCCATGTTGACTAGAACCGTCTCTTTATAGATTCGCAGGTCTGCCTCCAGAGAAGAGATGAAGCGGGCAGCCCTCGGATCCATTTGTTTTTCAAAACGCCTCTCCCGCAAAATCATGTTCTCGACCACCGCTTGCTCAGGATTCGAGCTCTCATGGTCTGGAACCGGATGACGCGCTCCGAATCACGCTGATCGAATCCGTACTTGTCGAAGGAAACAAGCTCCTCATCGTAAAGGGAGTGAGGGGAAGAGCGGCCCACAACTCGACACCTCCCACGGTTGAGTTCCACAAGCACCTCTCCCGTCACGCGTTCTTGGGTAGCGTCAATGAAAGCGTCAAGATCAGAGCGAAGGGGGTCGAACCAGAGACCGCTGTAAACGAGATCAGCCCACGTGGTGTCGATGAGCTGTTTGAAGTACAGCTCTTGTTTGGTCAAGACCAGCTGTTCGAGACCGCGGTGGGCGTCAAGCAGGACCGTAGCGGCGGGGGCCTCGTAGTTCTCGCGGGCCTTCAGGCCGAGGATTCGGTCCTCGATCAGCTCGATTCTTCCGACGCCGTACTTTCCAGCAATCCGGTTGAGAGTTTGGATTAGTTTAACCCCGCTCATTCGGCGGCCGTCAAGCGATACAGGAACCCCCCGCCTGAAGCCGATCTTGATGATTCGCGGCTTGCGAGGGGTGCGCTCTGGGGAGAGGGTCCAAGCGTAGATCTCCTCGGGCGGAATGGCCGCGGGGTTCTCCAAGCGGCCACCCTCGATGGAGCGTCCCCAGAGATTCTCATCGATGCTGTAGGGCTTGCTGCGCTTCACAGGAACGGGGATTCCATGTTTGCGTGCGTACGTGATTTCGGTTTTGCGGTCCAGATTCAGCTCGCGGATGGGGGCGATGATCCGGAGCTCGGGAGCGAGAGTGGAAATGGTTATGTCGAAGCGGAACTGGTCGTTTCCTTTTCCCGTGCACCCGTGGGCAACGGCATCGGCACCCTCTCGGCGGGCCACTTCAACGAGCTTTGCGGCGATGGGATAGCGGGCCAAGGCAGTGGAGAGCGGATAGCCCTCGTAGGACCCGTTGGCCTTGATGCTTCTAAACACATAGTGTTCGACAAATTCCCGTTTGGCGTCCACGTGAACGTGCTTGAGTGCCCCGAGTTTCTCAGCTTTCTCGGCGATTTGCTTCAACTCACGCGGGTTCTGTCCCACATCCACGGAGACCGTGATCACCTCTGCATTCCAACGCTCTTGGAGGAGACGAACCGCCACGCTTGTATCAAGTCCGCCGCTGTACGCCAGTGCAACTTTCATTTTCTCCACTAATTGATGCCGAACCGACCATAAATAGGTGATTGACAAAGTTGCGTGGAGTTTAAAAAGCGTTGTGACCAGAGATTTCGGTATTCAAATGAAGCTCGGCAGGGACTTCACCAATTTGCTTTACCGTGATTATCTGAGCAAGGAAGACCTGGAGCGGTTAAAGGCTGGGGAAATCGGAGTGCCCGATATGGATGCCTTGGTCCAGGTCAAAGCGAAGGGGGACATCCCAGGACAGATAGCGGCGGCGAAGAGATACGGGCTCGACCACGTGGAGCTGGACGGCGCGGTGCCCAATCCGTATCTTTCCATGGATGCGGAGGAAAAGCGCAGAGCTCGCGAGGCTGCGCAGAAAGCCGGCATAACGCTTTCGTTGCACCTCCCATACACCTACGTTGGGGGGAGCACATGCGCCCCACACGAGACCGATAGGCGTGCGGCTGCGGAGCTCATGAAACAGTACATAGACTTTGCCTCTGAGATCGGATGCATCTACTGCAACATGCACCCAGGGGTCGTGCCCTTCTATCACGCGGTAGGGAAGTACTTCGATCTCATAAGATCAAGTCTGGTTCGGACTTTGCTGGAGTTGGGAGAGTACGCCAAGGAAAGAAACGTGACTCTGTTACTCGAAAACAACACGGCGTTTGATGGGTGCTTTTTCGAACCGGAGGAACTGTGCAGTGTGGTCGAGGAGGTGAGAAATCAGGGGGTGGACGTTTACTTCAATTTCGATATCGGGCACTGGTTTACGCGGGCCGATGTGGGAAAACCCCTACCCGACCCGCCAGAACAGATCATGGAGGAGATCCCGGACGGACTCTTCAAGGAACTGCATCTGAACGATTACGTGCCGGGAAAGCGATTGTTCCACCCACCGCTCCACGAACAGCTGGGTCCGCTCAAGCGTGAAAACCTGATTCGGTATGCCGAAATAGTAAAGCGGAAAGGCGCAGAGCTGATCGTGCTCGAGACGGCGATCAAAACGACCGATCAGGTGTTGAATCGGGATAAAATCATCGAAGCCGAGAACGCCTTCATCAGAGAAATCTTCGGGATGTAGGGCGTGAGCTCATGCCCAACATCTTCCTGATTGGGCGGCCGGGATGCGGCAAATCAGCTGTGTACAGACTCATAGAGCGAGAAATGCGCGCCCGGGGGTTCAAGGGAGATATTCAAAGGATAGACGATTTCCCTCTTCTGAAACACATCTTTGACACGGACAAAGAATACAAGCGCCACCGGCCAGCCCCGGGCGGAGGGGTGAAGATCACCGACGATACGGTGTGGGACGAGCTGATAGACGGCTTGAACAAACAGGCACTCGAACTCCAAAACGAGAACCGGCTGTTGTTTATTGAGTTCTCGCGCAATGACTACCGGCGCGCGTTCAAGCGGTTCAGCCCTGAAGTGCTTCAAAATTCTGTAATTATCTATATCGATGCCCCGTTCGATGTGTGCTGGGAACGCAATGTGCGAAGGGTCGAGCGGGAGCGGGAGATGGGTCTGGACTCCCATCTGGTCTCCCGAGAAGAAATGGAAAAGACCTACGCACGAGATGACCACGAAGAGTTGCCAAAACACGTGCCAGTTCCGGTTCTAGTTGTAAAAAATGACACTGATGACACTGCCAAGCTCGAACAAGAAGTGAAGCGAATAATCTCAGAGCTTGAAAACAAATTCAAGCTGGGTGCGCGCGGCAGGGAGAGTCCTTGCGCACAGTAGTGGCTGTGGCAGCGGTCGTCATAGCGCTTTTCGCGGTTCTTATAGTTTTAGGGAGACCATCCGGAGTTCTGGAGGATTTCTGGGAGGAAGGGGGAAAAGAGGAGTATCTCCCCGAACTTGGTGAAGGCCCGGTGGTCTTCACCGTTTGTCCGCTGGAAGAGAACGCGATTCTGGCGGTGGAACCGCTCGGCAATCTGAACCCGAGTGGGGGACACGTCTTCCCCAGCGATCACGGCGGATTCTATTTCGTTGATGCGGAAACCGATCCGCCCCCATACGAGGTAAGGTCTCCCGCTGACGGAATCATAACTGAGATATACTGGCGCGTCCGGGAGTGGCCGGAATGGACCGGACGCTGGGGGCACTACAACGATTACAAGATCACGATCGCCCACACCAACACGTTTCGTAGCGTGATCGATCACGTCATGGAGCTGGATAACTGGATCGTTGAGCGGGCTGGAGAGCTAAAGCCGGACGAGTTCAATCGGGTGAAGATCCCGGTGAAAGCGGGGGATCGCATAGGAAAAACGGGTGGACGGCTCGGAATTGTAGCTGGCATTGACTGGGGCGTGGTCGACGAGAATGTCACCCTGAGCTACATCCGGCCGGAGCGCTATGGTGATTCGGCTCATGCGGTTCACTTCATCCCATATTGTGAAGAAAATCTCAAAGTATGGCTGTTGGAGAAATTGTACGATCCCTTCACTGGCAAACGCAGAGAGGCAGAACCGCTTTGGGGGAAAGCCGACTTCGACATTCCTGGCAGGCTATCGGGGAACTGGTTTCTGGAGGGCACCGAAGAGTGGAATCCCGCATACCACTTAGCGTTCGTCTACGACATGTGGGATCCCACACAGATCCGGATAGCGGTGGCCGGAGACTGGGGTGAATCCATATCGACACTTGATATCCCCGCAACCGTGTATAGTGTGGAAGGGAACGCACCGGATCCGGCCAGCATCTCGGTCGAAAACGGGGCGGTCATCTACTGGCTCCGCGGAGCCGAGGCGGGGGAGGAACACATAATGGCAACCCTGCTCGTCCAAATGCTCGACAACGAGCGCATAAAGGTGGAAGCGTTTAACGGCCACGTAGAGAACCCCCAGTTTACGCAGAACGCGAAGTACTACACGCGGTGATTTGGTTAGTTATTCGAAAAAGCAAATACTTATATTCGCAAAAACGAATGGTCAATCGATGATGGAAAAAATCTTGGGAACAACCGCCAAAATCGCCATACTGCGGGTCATGCTCCGAAACTGGGACAGAGACTTTTCGATCAACGAGCTCTCCAAAGCTGCGGGCCTGTCGCCTTCCACGGTCTTCAAAGAGATAAAGGACTTGCAGACGGTGGTGTGGCGGGATCCGCTGACCGGAAAGTACAGGGTAAGAAAGATGAGGTTCACCAAAACCCTGCGCGAGCTCTTTGACATCGAAACTGAAACTCTCGCTACGCGCAAACTGGGGCTCATCGACCAGCTTTCAGGACTCGGGGCCTACTATATCTCAGGAACCGCGGCCATAATTCTGAGGGGACTCGCTAGGGACTTCACGACAGAACCAGACTCCCTCCTGATCATCTGTGACAGAAAGATATCGAAGCTCCGTGGATTCCTGACAAATGCCTATCCGCGCTACAGAGTGCTACTGGTAGAGGACAAAATCCGGCCGGCTGACTTCACCGAGAACGAAGTGTGGATTGAGGGGAGAACACAAAAAACCTACCTCGCGGTGGTCGAAAAAGCGGTCGCGGACGCCATCTGGAAGTGGAAGTGGGAGGGAAAGCACTTTCCCTATGCGATTTACTGTCTGCTCGAGGTTCCGCTCGATCTTGAACTCTTAAAGCGCTACACCAAGGAAAGGGGCCCAGCGGTCGAGCGGCTGGTAAGACGGGCTCTCGAGCTCTCGGCACGCGCCACCGGGCGAACCCTCCATGTGAGTGATTTGAGGAGGGGAGCCGTCGAGAAAGGATATGAAGCGCAAGTGGAGGAGGCGGTGCAACGTGTTCTTAGGAGTTAAATGCTGGCGAGAAGGAGAACTCGCCCGGGAGAGGCTCAGGGAGGTGAGCGCCTCGCTCAAGTTGCCAATCTCGCTGGTCGAGCGCGAGATAATTTTTTACGACACGCTGGAAGCGATGTGCACATACACCCCCTCCCTGGTAATGCTCAAAGGTGGGACTCTCATTTCCAGGCTGTATTCCGAGCAGCCAAGATTTAGTTGGGACATCGACTTCTCCGCGCCCCTGCAGGCGAAGCCGGAATACGACCTGAAAGCCATGAAGAGGCGAATGGTCGCCGCGGGGCGTGTCGCCGAGCTCCGACTGGGCACCCAGCGGATAAAGCTCGGAGAGGTCAAGAGAGATGTAGAGAAAGACGTGTTTGAGGACCTGCTCTCGCTCAAGCGGGATATGCTTACTTGGAGCCTAGGAGCTCCGCTTCCCACCTATCTCAGGGGACTGGGCTGGAACACGCGTGCGCTTCGACGAGAACTCCTGCAGCTAAAGCAGCGAATCGGGTGTCTGCCGTCGGTCGATGCCGTGAGAGCGACCGTCTCGTTGCGAACTCAGATCTTCAAGACCAAGCGGAGAATTCCCTCTCTGCTTGATCCTGTCCTTCCACCTAGGCGAAAGGTTGTGGCCCGAGTGTGCCCACCGGAGCTCTGCGTGCTGGAGAAGCTTTCGAGATTGTCAAAAGGAGTGGAAGAGATCGGAACGCGCGATTTGCTGTGCGATTTTTACGATCTCGGACAGCTCCTGCGGCTCGAGCTTGGGGAGGAGACCCTGACAGAAATATACCACCGCATGTATGTGTCTAGGAAGTTGCCTTCTCCCCTGCTCCTGCGAAGAAAGCTCGCCGAGAACCTCTCCATCGTCAAACGAAGTTTGGATGCCTTCGAAAAACGGAGAGAGTTCGTGTGGTGCAGATACAGGTGGAAGAGTTACTTCTCTGAAACCGTGAGAAAAATCAAGAGGGTGTTGAGATACGTCGAAGTGATGCGCGATGTGGAGGGTCTTGGTGATGCGCGGAATCGAGTTTGAGCACGCGTGGTTTGACTCGCTCGGGACGAGATCGTCATGCCCCTTTGGTGGTGCGCTGGGCGCTAGGACGCTCATCGACCTAGACACAGCGGTGGTGCAGTCCAGCATCCCATCGGGAGAACTTGAGTTTGAGGAATATAACTTGGCGAACACAAATTTAGATACTGTAAGGGGGTTCAGTATGCTGCTCGGCTTAGCCCCGAAGCCAGCAAAAGAGAATTTTATTTTGGGGAGGAGCTTTTGAAATCTATAACGGATTCGGAGTTCAAGACGCGGGGACTTGAGTCGGATGGCGGAGATCACCTTTGAACCGGTGTGGTTCGACTCTCTGGGTGCCAAGAGCAGTTGCACCTTGGTCCGCACCCCCGACGTTTCGGTCCTCATTGATCCAGGAATCGCGGTGATGCAACCAAGCTTCCCAGCACCATTGGCAAAAAAGCTCTACTGGGAGGCCCGGGGGAGGCTCGCGATCAAGCGCGCTGCGAGCAGAGCCGACGTGGTGGTGATCTCCCACTACCACTACGACCACTTCACGGATTTCGACCGGGGGCTCTACGAGGGCAAGCTCCTGCTGGCAAAAAACCCCAACGAGTACATCAACGACTCCCAGCGGGGTCGGGCTGAGAGCTTCTTCGCAAACTACTGCAAAGCATTCGGCAAGTGCGAACTCGCAGATGTGCTTGGAGAGCCCTCGCCCAAGGAGTATCCAAATCCGCTGGAAGAGATCCCGCAGGCGGCAAACAAGGACTTCGGGGATTACAACCGCAGGCGAAAAGAGCTGCTCAGGCTCGGCCTAAAATGGTTCCACAACCGTGTGCGCCGGTGGAACCGAGCTCCGCAAATCCCGGAACTCGACTTCGGAAAAAATCGTGTGCGGTTCCCGGAAGGAAAGGAACTGCGTTTTGGACGAACACACCTCCGGTTCACCCCGCCGCTCTTCCACGGAATCGAGTTCTCGCGCGTCGGGTGGGTGTTCGCAACTACGGTGCAGCGCGGCCGGATGCGATTCATGCACTCCTCCGATCTGAGCGGCATCTACATCGAGGACTACGCCGACCTCATCATCAGGGAAAACCCTCACGTGCTCGTGCTCGACGGCCCGCCCACCTACATGGGCTTCATGCTCATCAAGACCAACCTTAGACGATGCGTGGAGAACACGTGCAGAGTGATCCGTGAATCAAGCAATTTGAAACTCCTGATCTACGACCACCACCTCCTGCGGGAAAAGCTGTACCGGAAACGCACGGAATCCGTGTGGAAAACCGCCGAGCGCGAGGGGGTGAAGGCGCTGACGGCCGCCGAGTACCTCGGGAAAACCCCTGTGATTGACACGTGTTAGGACTCCGCCGCCACCGGTGTTGGGGTCTGCGCGCGGATCGGGGCTTCTCCTTTCGTTGGATCTATGCCCTCCTTCATTAGCTTCAAAGGCTCTCTAAGCTTCTGCCTGAACATTCGTAAGACCACTTTCCTCACGAACGCTCGCTGAAGGCGGTTTTGCAGGTGCTCCTGCGCCAGTTCGTCCACCCAATGGAAGTTGTGCTCCATGCAGATCGCGAGCAGCTTCCAATGCTCCGGCAACATGTCTTCTTTGAGGAAGAATTTCCCGCCCTTCAGCATCCCGATCGGCACAAAGAAGAGGGGAACGATCAGGGACTTGAACTCGCGCAACCGCTCCACGAGTTCGATCGTGAGCTCAACATCGCGCGCGGTCTCGCCCGGCAAACCTGAAATCAAGGTGGAGCAGGGGACCCAGTGGTTCTCGGCTAGGATTTCGTGGGCACGGAGAACCACGTCGGCCCATTCCTCCGGTTTCCATGGAAGGGGCTTTCCCGGCATGTAGCGGCGCACCAGTTCGGGAGAGGCCGTTTCAATCCCCATCTGAGCGGAATACCACGGGGCTCCGCCCCCGTGACTGTCTAAAAGCTCGGTGACGCGCTTCACGAGTCCGGGTTTGCAAGCCACCGATGCGAATGCGGCGTGAGAAACCCCAACGTGAGGTGTGAGTTCCAGCACCCGCTCGAAAAGAGTGATCACTTTGTCTTCATCGGGGATGGGCCCCTTCGCGCCGTATCGCCAAACGTCTTCTGAGTGAAGACACACACTCTTTGCACCTTCCCTTAGGTTCACCTTCACCTCTTGGAGGATCTCCGAGAGAGGACGCGCTCTAAGAAAACGCAGGTTCGGCTGGCAAAACTTGCACCCTCGCCCGCAACCCCTAGCAATTTCCACCAGACCTCCGATGGTCCGGTGCCTAATGTTAGGAATTCGCTCAAGAGGCACGGCTTCCCCGTGAACCACCCGGGGTGCTGACTCCCCCCTGAGAACACGCCGTATAACCTCGACACCTGTGATTTCTCCCTCTCCCACGATCAAGTGGTCTATTCCGTATTCGTCGAGAACTTGCTCGTCTTCGAGCTGCCATGCACCCGGTCCCCCCACCACCACCTTCCCGCCACCATTCGAATCCAAAACCTTCCTGACCTCTCGTACCGTCCGCTCGAAGAAAAGGGCCGAATAGGTTTTCTTCCCCACCAAAGTGCTGAAAGTGGACGATGCAGGGCCCAGACCACGGGGATCATTAGTGGTTATGCCTACCACTTTGGTGTGCTCATCGATCACTTCCTCCAAGTGGTCGGGATGCGCCACCCGAACATCTATCCCGGCCTCCAGCAAAGCAGCCTCCATCTTTCTAGTCCCATCAGGGGCAGCCACCGCCACGCCGCGCGCCGCCTTGACAGGAGAGCACAGGAAAAGGCGGTAGAAGAAGTCTGGAATCAGCTTGGGAGCACACGCAGCAAAACCCATGAAGAGGGAGCCGCCGTACTCTGACATCAGGGTGCGGTCAGCTGTCAAAACTACTTCAGGACTCATGATTCAGCCTCCCGTGTATTTTATTTTTACATACCAACTCACTGCCTTTAAATCTTCCTATTCTGGTGCATTTTATTTTGCACCTGAGCCGCTGTAGGCTTAAATAGCCGTCCTCCTAATGTTGGCGGGGACAGGGATGAAAAGGCTCATCAGGGAAAGCGCTGGAGTCCTCAACCTGGGGGCCACCGGGAGGGAAATCCTGACCCTGCTCCACCAGCACCGGAGGCGGGGTCTCTCGGTCAAAGAAATCATCGAGAAAACCAAGCGGTCGGAGCGGGCTATCAAATGGCACCTGCAGAGACTGTTTCGGCTCAAGCTCGTGAAGAGGGAGACCTTCATCACACCGAACCGGAGGCGCGCCCACCGGTACAGCTTTCCATCCAAAGAAGAGTTTCTGAGATCGGTCGAAGCCGAGATCCACCGCAGATTGGCCCGGCTGAAGCGAATGGCGGGATGAGGCGTGTTGAAATTTTCGCGCAGAACGATCGCGGCGATCGTGCTGATATCCATCGCGATCAGCGCAGCGATGGGTTATGGGACAACCAAACTCACCACCAAGGTTCAGTACGAACAGTTTCTTCCCGAGCACTACCCGTCCGTGAAGACACTCAAGGAATACCAAGAACGGTTTCCGAGTGCCTCCCAAATCATGCTCCTGATAGAAAGCGAAAACGTTGCGAGGGCTGACGCGATAGAGCGCATCCTCCTGCTGGAAAACCTCATCCAACAGGATGCGGTGATTCAAACAGTCCTGCTCCAGAAGACCTCCTACCTCACCTATGTGCTCCCGCTGATTCTCGAAAACACCGGAGGCATGTTGCCCCAAGGTGTGCAGCTGGAGATCGCCGTCCAACAGGTGTTGACCCGTCCAGAGGTCGCGGGGATGGTGGTGGGGAAATACATAACCGCTGACCAAAAAGCAGCCCTGCTGACCGTTTCGATTTCGGCAGACGCTCCGGAGGAGACAAAAAACCAGATTGTGGACCGGGTGAGAGAGTACGCGGATTCGGTCGCCGATGAGAACTTCGCGGTCAGGGTCACTGGGGATGTCGCGCTCTACCGCGACATGCACAGCATGATGGATCAAGACAATCGGATTCTCATCCCCACAGCCATCGTGCTGGTCGCCGCGATAATCTTCGTGATCTTCAGACGGCTCTCGGACATCCCCATGGCTCTCCTGGTAGTGGGGGTGGGAACCTTGTGGACGGTGGGGCTGATGGGCCATCTGGGGATCGAGTTCACCACTCTGCACGTAGCAGTAGTTCCGTTGCTCCTCGGACTGGGAATCGACTACGCGGTTCACTATCTGAACCGGTACTATGAGGAGTGCAAGCGAGGGATAAAAGCCACAGAAGCAGCAACGATCGCGGTCGGGACCGTGGGGCGGGCCATCGCCATCGCAGCGGTGACCACAATCATTGGGTTCGGATCCTTCCTCATGTCAGATCTGCCTCCTGTTCAGACCCTCGGAGAATTCTTGGCCATTGGTATAGGTCTGATGTTCGTGCTCAGTGCGAGCCTGTTGCCTGCCGCGGTAGCCCTTCGGGATCGGAACCGGACGAGGAGAGCCATGAGGATGAGGGGCGAAAGGCTGCGCAGGGGGCTCGCTCGGCTGGCAGTGGGGGCTGAGCGCCACTGGAAGCCTATTCTGGCGGCCGTCCTCCTAGTCACCATCCCGTGCGCGATCGTCACCCCGCGAATCTCGAGCACGATGTCCTTCGAGACCTTCTTGCCTTCCCAAATAGAATCAGTCGCCACCCTGCACCGGGTTGAGGACCTCTTCGGGGGGCAGACTTCGATCATAGTCCTCGTGCAGGGAGCGACCCTCACTCCTGAGGGGCTCCAGGACATGCTGGCGGTGGAAAACGAAATCCTGTCGGATCCAAGCGGAGCGGGATTGATCACGGGAGCCCTGAGCATCGCCGACTTGGTTGCATACCACACTGACGGCACGATCCCGTCCGACCAGCAGGCCGTGGCCGCAACTCTGGAAAACATCGAAAACTCGCGGAAGGCTATGCTCCTGAGCGCGGACGGAACCGCTGTCATCCACATCATGGTCGACGCGCGGACGGACGAGCAGATGAAACAGGCCACCCGCGTGGTGAGAGAGCACGTGGGGGGTTACGAGGGAGTGCTGAACATGCGGGTTGACGGAGATCCGGCAGTCACGGGACTGCCACCTATTTTGGCGGATATTATGGACATGGTGATGCGCGGGATGAGAAATTCGACCACTATTACCGTTATCCTGTGCTTCGCGGTTCTGATTCTCCTATTCCGCTCGCCGATCCTGGGGGCCGCCGCCATCACACCCTTGCTCATAGTGCTGACGTGGGAGTTCGGGACAATGTGGGCGCTCGGGTGGTCGCTGGACGTGCTCTCAATGGGGATTTCGGCGCTGATAATCGGTCTGGGGATCGACTACGCTGTCCACCTCATCCACCGGTTCAGGGAGGAGCAAAGAAAGGATCCGGAGCAGATGCTGCGGCAAACGCTCAGCAGTGTCGGAGTGCCGATCACTGTTGGGGCCGCTACGACCATTGGGGTTTTCGCGGTGCTCTCACTCTCGCGGATGCCAGCGATGGCGCGCTTCGGGCAGCTCACGGCCTTAGTGATTGGTTACTCCTACGTGGCTGTTCTGCTGGCCCTGCCCGCGATGCTCGTGCTGGTGGGGCGAAAAATCAAACGCAAATGAGTGAAATTATACAAAATTTGAATAACTGCTGTCAATTAAGCGTTAATTCTTCATAAACACCTTCAATTTTTTTAGCGATAATGCGCGGTCTGTATTTCATAGCTTCTTTCCTTGCGTTTTTAGCCAACTTTTTAGAGAGGCTTGAATCGTTCAAAACTTTCAGTATGGCGTTGGCCAACTCCTTGCTGTTACCCGGCTCGACCAAAAGACCTGTATAGTTAGGGGTAATGACCTCGTTTATTCCACCAACATCTGTGGCCACAACGGGCACTCCAGAAGCCATGGCTTCCAACAAAACGATGCCGAAAGACTCTCCATATATCGAGGGAAGAACAAACACATTGGACATTTTATACAACAACAGGAGCTGTTGTAGACGAACCAAACCTAACAATTTGACATTTTTTTCTAAACCCAGCGCCTTAACTAGTAGTTTAACAAACTCCTTTGTGTGCCCCTCCCCAACAACGAGTAATCGGGCGTCTGGAATTTTTTTGACAACACGTTTCATGGCAAGCACAAGCACATGCAACCCCTTTCTATGGGAGAGCCTGCCCACGTAGAGTATTGTTGGACTCTTGTTTTCATTCGAAATTTTATTATTGAAACCATCATTGAAAAACGTGTCATCCACCGGATTTGGTATTACCAAAACTTTTCTTTCATCGGCAAAATGCTTGATAAAATCAGCTGCCGCATTACTGACCGCTATTATTTTGTCCGCCTTGTTTATGTATCTTCTATAGGGAAAAAGGAGACTATAACCAATAAGCGCCCAAACACAACTACTATGCCCGAATGGTATTGAGTGATTCGTCAAAACGGTGGGCGTACCTAACCTCTTCGCTAACGATATCGAGAAAAGAGAAGTCGGCACGAACGCGTGATGCCCGTGAACAACGTCGAACTTTCCCTTCTTTAAAATCTTTCCGAGTTTCCTCAGGTTTGGTGGGGTTAAAACGCTGTCCGGAAGAAACTGAACATTCGTCTCCTTTACATTCAATGAAATTTCATGCATCGCTCCCTCATGACCATTTTTTGATATTATCGTGACTTCGTGTCCTAGTTTCTGCAGCTCCTTTGCAAGACACACCATGTGAGAAGTCACTCCACCTATTCTGGGATACCAATCGCTGCATAGTGCAATCTTCATAATACCACCAAATATCCGATTGTTGACGTGTAAACCAATGAAACACAAACATCGGTTGCTCTAACTAGAGAAGTATACTTCTTCAAACCAAAAAAGATCAATGGGGCAACACTATTTACCAAGATGCCAAACAGTGGGTTGACGCATAGCGTGATTATACTCAATACGGCCCAGTGTATGACGAGCAGTTTATTTAGAATCTTTACTGAGTTATGTCTCCCAAGCCAGCAAGCGGTGGTTTTAGTTTTGGATAGCATATCTTCATTGAAATCATCGAGATGATTTCTTAAATTGAGGGCAACAGAGTGAATGAACAAAGAAAAGGCGAGCGCGACCACATATTGATTTAAATTTCCCGCTACTGAAGCGCCATAAAGAAAGAGTAGTGAGCCAAAGAATAATCCATGCGATACCAAGTCAGCTACAGGAACGCTTTTCAATCTCAAGGGAGGCGTGGAGTAACTTAGACTCAGCAGTAGCAATACCGCATAGATACAAAGGGATAGGAAATTCAGGCACAGGCATGCTATAAGCGTGCCAATCGAAGCTGTTAGAACAGAAACAAAGACGCTCTCCTTAAACCCAATCAAGCCAGAGGCAACGGGATTTTTGTTCATTTTGTGTTCCTTTATAATATCATTTTTAATGTCGAAACAGTTGTTGATGGAAAACGAAAATGCGAGGTACAAGGAAGATGTGATTACAAACAATAAAAAAACTCTGTAATCAAATTGTGTCGGTTCTTCCAATCCTATAATAAACCCTAAAAGACCTATGCCGAAATAAGCTCTCCAATCTCTAACTCTAAAATTTTGGCAATGCCACCTCATTTGTTGAAATAAATTGTTTAATCGTATCACAACCCCCCCACTAGTGGATCCTTACTTCCCACGTGTGCTTCCTTATTAATTTGTGCACCATCCTCTGACCACGAGGGGATTTTCGACGCCTTTTTGTAACAATAACAACCGTCACGCAAATTTAAACCGATTACATAAGGGTTCATCTTTCCCTCAGCCCCTTCATATCCGTTTCCAGAGTGCGCAATCGCCTGGCCATTTCTTTCTTTACTGACTTAACCAACCCCTCTACCCGAGGCACAAAGTATTGATAAGCGAGCCTGCCCTTTTTTGTGATTATTATTTCTCTTTTAACAAGTCCTAACCCTGTAAGGTTTTTTAACTGCGCCCTTACAGACCTTTCGGATCTCTCGATTTTTGCAGTAATTTCAGATACAGACAGTTTCTTCTTGGTTTTTACCAAAGAGTTCAAAATCATCCTACCCGTAGCACTTATGCCCAAAATGTTCGAAATTTCGGCAATCAAGTTGTTAATCTTTTTCGTCATTTTCATACCCTCTATGGCTTCTCATAATGACCTTATAAATACATACGTATGCAAAATAAACTGCATCCCAAAGGAACCGGAGAAGGGACGACAAACTCCGGTTAGGGCCCGGATAGACGCCGCGACAGGAGATGTTCAGGCGTATGCTGGAGCACGCTTGCAGTTATGCCTCCGGGTGGGAGAGTGTTAGGACATCAAACGAAAGTTCCCAGCTAAGTATGGAAATGCAAAAAGAAAAGGAGCGGAGCTCAACAGCTGGAGGCCCACCGCTTGCTCAGCAAGAAAGTTCCCCAGAAAGAAGTGGGCCCGGAGGGGCCTGCCAAAAATAAGGGTTCGGGTCCGAAAACATCCAAGAATAAAAGTTTACAAAAATTAGAGTTAAATACTGCATTTGTCCAGCTGGTCATGGATTTGAATGGTGAAAATACTGCGCTGCAAGATTTGCGGAGCGGGGCCGTTCCCGTCCCCTCAGGCGTTGGGAGGTCACACGAAAGGATGCAAACGGAGGCACGCGCAGACTCCCAGCCTCATACCACGCCGAGAACAGCCTCCCGGTGCTCTGCCCGTGCCCTCTCAACAAACTAGGGAAACACCGCCACCATGCAGCTCCCAAGCAGAGGTCGCAGAGCAGGTCAGGAGAATGGGGGTGGAAATAGTGGACATGCTGAGAAACGGGCTGGAGAACCTGCGCACCTCTCTGGATCAGCGGCTCACGGCGATGGAGAAGAGGGAGCAGGATTTCAAGAGGTATGTTGAGGAGCGCTTCGCACAGCTCGAGGAGAAGTTCAAGCGGGAGTCCGAGGAGAGGGCGAAGGAAGTGGAGGCTCTGAAAAACGAACTCGAGCGGGTGAAAGCTGTGCCCGGCACGGAGAGCGGGGAGAACGCACCCAAACAGCCGGAGGTGAAGACGATAACCCTCTCCCCCTCGGTGCGCCGCCACTTCCCAGACATTGTCTGGGACCTCCAGAGGTGTGGATTCAAGATAGAGTGGGAAGAGGAACCAGAGAAGCGCGAACAGGAGAAGGCCCCGGACAAGGGGCTCCTGTTCAAGCGCAAGATCGCACCGCTTCAGTCCTTCCTTCGAAGAGCGCTGTATCTAGAGTGAGTTTCTCCACTTGTGTGTTTATCAGAACCCAGGTCTGAGGTGCCCTTTCTCGTTCGCCTCAGAAAACCATTGGGTGATCCAAAGGCACCTTATCCGGTCCCTAAATGAAGGAATCCACCGGCATTTGCTAGCACGGATGCTAGAATTTTCTGGGTTTTGCTTGCGTTTGGGCAGCATTTGCTAGCAACGTGCTAGCAGGCTCTGCTAAAATAGGGGGAAATATGCGGGTCACGCCCTGCTTGCTGAGCTAGGCAGGGAGCCGGACCCCCGGGGGGAGGGGGGTCCCGAGAGAGCATTTTGCCGAAGTTCCGACCTTTTGCTAGCAGAACCCATTGGAACAACCGATTCTAAACTTCGGTTGTCCAGCTTAGAATCTATGGCTTAGGTAAGCGATAGCTCCAAGTTTACGTCGATAAAATTACATCCACAAAAAAATTTAATGGACGGCAATCGACCTATTTTTAGGCTTAGAGGAAATAAGAGGCGATGGTGTTGTCTAAGGGCAACGTTCCTCCCAATAAGTGTTTTTTCTGCGGAAAACCCTTTACAGAGCTACCTTTTCGGTGTAATTACTGTGGCAACAGATTTTGCTCAGATCATTATCTACCCGAGAACCACAATTGTCCAAAACTGTCTAAGAAAGATTGGGGAGTCTATCAACAAGAGCAGATAAGAAAAGGAAAAACTGTTTTTCCACCTCCGAAAATCAGCCCAAAAGTCTCCCCAATAGAAGCAGAGAAAAAATCTAAAAGAAAGCCCCATCTTATAACACAAAGTTGGGTTCCTCCGAAGTCAAAAAAGGTCTCTAGGTCTCAAGCATTTAAAATCTTGAAAAATTTCGGAGGAAGCCTCTCTTCAATCTTCATACTGATGATTGGTGCCATTATGCCGTTTCTGGCTGGCTTGGCTTTCATGTATCTTCTAGTTCCGGGCATGGCACAATTCGCAAATATGGTGGGGACTGAAAACACCTTGCTCCTTTTGACTGTTGCATTTCTCTCGCCTTTCAGTTCGATGATTTCGTGGCTAGCGTGGATAGTCAGCGGCTTTGTGGCAGGGGCGATATGGAAAAGAATTCTCGTCCCATTCCTGATCACTTTTGGATTGGGCTGGGCTGTTTTCTACATTCTAAGCGGAGAAGAGCTGAGCTATATAATGAGCATAGCGGGGGAAGAAACTGTAATTCAAATCATTGCACTAAATGGGTTTGTTGCTTTGCTCGCTTTTGCTT
This sequence comes from Hadesarchaea archaeon, assembly GCA_029259175.1. Classification (GTDB taxonomy): domain Archaea; phylum Hadarchaeota; class Hadarchaeia; order Hadarchaeales; family Hadarchaeaceae; genus JAVZGN01. The sequence continues at coordinate 4,735 of JAPDJH010000010.1, read as the reverse complement.
TTGGTGGGTGGTTCGGATCAGCGATTGGTGGGAGTGTTCAGTTAGGGAACTCGGCGAAACTTCTAACACTGGCGGTCGTTGTGGTAGTGCTGTTATATGGTGCAATCCACTGGGGCCCCACAATTCTAGAGCAAATGACCGGAGGAGAAGGACCAAAGCTTCTTTGGACTTACCAAACAGAGGGGGGCATAGTATGCCCCACCAAGGTAGCCATTTCCGCTGACGGCAATGTGGTTGTAGCCGTGGGCGGATATGAGATTTACTCACTTTCTGCCGATGGTAGTCTGAGGTGGGAATACCATGCCTCAGGACCAGCCAATGATATCGTGCTTTCCTCAGATGGACATTACTTGGCGGCAGCGGTGGACTATGGTCAGGCTGTATTGCTGTTTAGTAAGGATAATCCTGCTCCTTTGTGGACCTTTGAAGAGGGAGCTTCGAGCATAGCGATGTCTCAAGATGGTAGTGTTATTGCGGTAGTACAGAACAACCTCGCTATTTTGTCTCCATCGAGCAACCAACCTTTGTGGACCTACCCAACAAACGGTGACGTGACTATATCCGCAGACGGATCACGTATCGCAACAGGTGAGCCGTGGGGAGACAAGCTTCGGGTGTTTGCTCAAGACGGAAGCATAATTTACGAATATTCAGGTGGTGATTGGGGCTGGAGAGATGTGGAAATCTCATCTGATGGTAAGTATCTCGTCGCTGCAAGAAACTTTACTACCGAAGTCTGTCTATTTTCGATAGATAACAAATCACTACTGTGGACATTTGATCCCGGATTGGCAACTTGGGATATCGCCATTTCAGAAAATGGGGATTATATCGCCGTGGTAGCGGGTAGCAAGCTCTTTTTGCTTTCTAGTTCCAGCAACTTGCCCATATGGAATGCGTCTGTGGGTTCGGTGCCCTCCGTCGCGATTTCGGCCGATGGGAGGCATATTGTGGTAGCTGATCAAGAGGGTGTGAAGCTCTTTACCAGATCTAGCAATTCTCCTATCTGGAAATATGAAGAAAAGAGCGGCATGTTGTCCATGGTTAGCTTTCAATCGGTGGCTATCTCAGCAGATGGAAAGTATTTTGTAGCAAGTGGTTCAAATGGAAAAGTGTACTTTTTCTCCTCGGGATGAAGATGATTCCACAACCCAAGTAACAATAATGCTCAAACGTTAGAAATAAAATTTGGAGCTTAAATCCTAATTTTACACGCATAAAACCGCAATGATCTCCCACGGGATTCTATTAGACAACACAAAAAATCACATGATTTCACGTGCGAAACTCGAAAAACGGAGAAGGTAACAAACTACTTAAGTGAAGGACTTAAGTGAGCACTTAAGTAAACACTTAAGCGAACACAAAGTGAAAATTCGCCCTATATTACTTTGTGTTTTCAAAGCACGTCATTCGTGTTTTAGAGCTTGAGCACGGAGGGTGCTTGGGATCCGCCGGCGAACATTTTCAGTCGTTTTCGGGCGTAAAAGGGCCCCAGACCCCCGGGGGGAGGGGGGAGGCCCGCCCGAACACGACGCCAGCAGCTCGCCGTTGTTTTCCGGCAGGAGATTCAAATACCCCAGCCTTTCTGACCTAGCGAACCTAAACCGAGAACGGTCAATCCTAAACTTGGGCCTAAACGCCCCAGCGCCGCGACCTAAAATATCTCGTTCAGGACCTAAACTTGGCCTAAACATTTCTGCGCTGAACCACAAATTTTCCTAAAACATCCGCAATTCGCTCCTAAACGCGCCTAATTTTACCTTAAATTTTAGCCTTATCAGATAAGGGCCAGTTTAGGATACTTTAGGTGGACTTTAGGGGTGGTTTAGGCAGGTCACGAAAATCATTAGGCCCCTAATCTCACAGGATTAGGTCTGGTTTAGGGGCCTAAACTCGTGATCTTGGCATGTTTAGGGATCGGTTTAGGCGGGTCTCGAAAGCCGTTAGGCCCCTAACCTCGCGGGATTAGGCCCAGATTAGGGGCCTAAACCCATAATCTTGGCTTGCTCTGAGCACGAGGCCCCCGCTCCAATCGGCAAAGGGCTTTGCGCTATCGGGTTTTTACGGGTAACCCGAACCCCCCGGGGAGGGGGCGGCCCGCCCGAACACGCGGTTTGGACTCCGATACCGGGGTTCACCCTAGCCCTCGCCGTATCGGTCGCCGTTACGCTAGGCTAACGGGCCCTTGAAGGGGCCTTCCAATGGTTATACCGTTTTACCTTGGGCAAGGTCGATGCAACGACCGATGCATGGGGCGATCGATTTCCGTTGAAAATCGCCTTGATTGCCGTTGAAAAACAGCCCAAGGCCCCGTTCATGGAGCCATGCAAGGCCCCTTCGAAGGACCGATCGACGGGTCTTCAACGGTCCGTTGCAACCGCCGATTTTTGACCCATCGAAGACCGTTGGGGGACTTGCTATAATAAGACGGATAAAACGAGCGAGAGCTCGGGAATCTTTGCGAAATGTACAACCGCCTAAAATCACAGGTCATAAAACTCAAACAAAAATTCCGCAAGCTACGGATGGGTGTGGCTGGTGAGCCGATTTTGCCTTTTTCAGACTCTGGGACCCCCGGGGGGAGGGGGATGGCCCACCCGAATACGCGGTTTGAACTCCCAATAGGAGTGCGTCCTGGTTCCAACCGCATTGACCGCCATCACGCCAAAATCAAGGAGCCATAAATCCAGATTACCAAGGGTTATGCCGTTTTCCTTGGGCATCCGGATGCATCGACCGATACACGGACGATTTAACTCCCGATAAATTCCCACAAAATCGCCCATAACTGCCGTTGAAAAATTTGCATGGACCCATCCACGGAACCATACAGGGCGGTTCGAAGGACCCATCGGGGAACCTCAGCGGCCTATCGCGTCACCGATTTTGGCCCATCAAAGCCCGTTGGGGAGCCCATTCTTCTTTGTTGGGAAGACAGCGCTTTTTTATTCGAAATTAGCCAGCAGTATGGATGTATCACGTTCTTTGAAGCACCGCACGAAGGGGTTACTTCCAGTCCCCTTTTTCTTTGTCAGTGTTCAAATGGACTCCTTTTGATCAAGTCCGTAGGTTTCTCCGCTGTCAGGTGCCATCCGCGATGGTTGTAAAGAAGGCAAACACCCGGTGAACCCAAGCTCGAGCGTTGGGAGAATGTTGTGAACCCAAATCGTGTGTGGGCTGTGGATTTTTCCCCAAAATCTCCTCAAATTCCTTAAACGGATTTCCTCATAACACCCTCAAAACACCCTCATTTCGCCCTCAAAACACCTTAACCAGCGGCAGGTAACCAGTTACTTAAGACCACTAGTGATTCTGAAGGCAATGCCCTCTTGCTCTCGGAGGAATTCGCGGCGAAAGAGCGCAACTGTGGCTGATAAAGGATATTGATTATCCTCGGAACGGGGTCTGGCCCCCCTCCCCCTGGGTACCTCATCACGCCGAGATGTAACTTCCGCGTTCGGTATGTTCAATCGTTTTGAGGGTTTCAAAGGATTTGCAGACCCTGCTAAAGGCCCGTGCAGGTATTTTATCGGTGTAAAATCTCAGAATTACATTTACATTGGTTCGAAACCATGTTCAGTTACTATCTACACCATGACCCCAAGAAATTTAAGCTCGAAAAAAGAAAAAACAAAATATGAGATGGATAAAAGCATCAGTGAAGAGTTCGAAAGAAGCTTGAGAGTCGCTCGTGAAAAATTAGCCCATGGATTGATTGAAGAGATAGAAAGAAAAAGAAAATTCTCGGATACTCTTTCCATTATGTTGAGAATCACGACTTTATTGAATGAGATAAACGCATATGATAATGTGTTTAATAAGTTGTACAGCGACAGACTTCCGGAAGAACACGCAATTTATCTCCAACTAAAAGAAGTAGTAAACAAATGGTCTCAAATTTACAATAGTATTCATGATGACATAAGACAAACGTATGGGCTAGGAGAGAAATTTGATGCTCAGTTTCCTAAGTTTAGTGAGTGTCCTCCTTATAAGTCTAGATTGGTAAAACAGCGCGATGAGTTAAGATCTTGGTTGAGCCAGCTGTTTAGTTTTCTCGCTAGAAAGTTTAGCTGGTAAAATTTTATCGCTATAAAATCTATGTGACAAGCAAATGATGATCTGCTGAGCATAAAGTGTGTTTTCTCTATCATATGTGCTACCCCTCTGAATTTCTTACGATTTTTTAATCGACGAGATGATATTCTCTTCTGATATTTGAAACGTCGAGGAGCTCGGGATTCCAAAAAAGACGGTTTTGAACTCAGCCAAGTAGACCTCGAGCTTGGTGATCCCGCAAGGTCGTAGATGGATTGCCAGTGGCGCGTCGCCTCGATCATAACTCTGGCAGATTCGCTTATGCACTTTCGGTCCGATACGCGCATGTTTCATCGCTTCTTTCATTCGTTGGTCTGGGGAAGTGACTAAAGCAGGTATTCAGCGTTCCGATCAAGCCGTGACGAGAAGGTAAATTTTATATCGTTTGATCAACATCACACACTCGAGTGATGGGGATGCTAAGACAAATCAAGATAGCTAATTTTAGAGGCATTAAGGAGTGTGAAATTAACGACCTCTCTCTTATAAACTTTTTTGTGGGTGAAAAGATGCTGTTCAAATAACCACCTCCAGCCACTTCTTTAACCCACCATCGCCCCCGGATGGAGGCCCCTTCAGTGTTTGATGCCACCTGCAGCGGTTGTAGAAGAAGACGAAGGCCCAGCAGAAGCGC
>JAPDJH010000016.1 GCA_029259175.1 Hadesarchaea archaeon | reverse complement strand
GCCGGATAAAAGGGTTGAATCTAGACACGTGTCTAGAGGACACTCACGCCTCGACATTCGGCTTTCTAGACACGTGTCTAGAAGCCCGCCGAATTCCGAGTTCACCGGAAACGTGAACGCTGAACTCATGCTATTGAATAATCCCCTCATAGCTCGAAAGCAGTGCCCGGAGCTTGGACGCATGTTTTTCCGCAACTAAAATCGCCGATTTAGAAATCCAAGTCTCCTAGGGGTCTCCCAGAGCACTCCCCATAGCCGCCGTAACCGGAGAGCTTCGCGCAGAACGTCTTGCGCTCCGGACTCGCGGTCTTGGCATCCCAGACGAAAAGCACGGCACTTCTTTTTCTAGACACGTGTCTAGAAACCCCACACACTCACCTCCCGCCGAAGTTTTGGATGAAAATCGTTTATAAAGAAAAACAGCGACGCAACCAGCGTGAGTAAAAACAACTGCTTCCAATTTTGAACTGATGACCCGCTGCCCGATGCTGGCCCAAGGATTCTTCCGTGGGGCCTACTGACCCAGACCCCCAACGGCTCCCAGCTGGCGTGTGAAGCTACCCTGAGACGCGGCCCCCACGGCTGGGAGCGCCTTATCGCCGCCGCACACCTCTCTCGTCCCGAGGACTACTTCAGCATCTACCAGGGCGGGTGCAACCACTCGTGCCTCAAGTGCCACTCCTGGCGCTTCACCTAACACGCCATCGGCTTCTGGGCTTCCACCGACGACCTCCCACGAATGGTAGCCGACTACGAGCTGTGCGACCGCCCGCGAGTCCCACGAGCGCGCCACCATGTTTCACGCTACCGATCTGTGCATGCACTGCAGGGCCTGCAAAACACTTGGTGCTCGCGGCGACCTCTGTCTGCACAAACTGAACCCGGACCAAGTAGTTCTCAGTCCCCAGGGCTACGGCCCGGCCCACAACATCGTCGCCTTCACGGGCGGCGATCTCGTGTGCAGACCAGAGTTCTATGCCGAAGCCACTGAGCACATCAAGCGAGCATGTGAACGCGATATGTGGGTGCTGATCGAGACAAACGGCTTTACTCTTACTCCGCGCAATTTGGAACTACTCGCAAGCGCCGAAGTTGATTCTCTCTGGTTGAACATCAAGGCTCACGATCCGAACGTGTACCGTCGCCTCTGCGGAACGGACAATCAAACGGTGATAGAAGCCCCGGCTAGAATAATCGACGCCGGTTCCGTGCTCGAAGTCCTCACCCTTTACATCCCGGGCTGGGTAGAAACCAATCAGATCCAGCAAATCGCCAGACTCGTCCGAGAGAGCGACACACATCCCATTCACTATTCTCGCATTCTTTCCAGAATACCAGCTCACCCAAATCAGACCACCCGCGTTTAACGAGCTAACACGCGCATTCTTAGCCGTGAAAGAGGCCGGGTTACACAACGTCAAGCTGGCAAATTGGCACATAGTTGCACGCAGTGCATCTGATCGCCAACTCCTTTTAGCCGTTGTTGGTAGAGAAGCTCTCGGCTAGAACGCGCTAGCCAGCGAAATTAAAAATCACACTAGCCCTACTTTATTCGGTAGCCCCGTGGGGTAGCGGTCAATCCTGGCGGACTCTGGATCCGCTGACGCCGGTTCGAATCCGGCCGGGGCTACCATTTTAACCGAAATCCATTTATTAACTCCAGAGTTTGCTTTTTGGTGATTCTATGAACATCCTGTACCTTCCCTTCGAATTCCCTCCCTACTTCGTCGGAGGCCTCGGCACCTACGCGTTCGAGATGGCCCGTCGCTTCGCCCGGATGGGACACAGCGTGACCGTTTTCGCCAAGAACCCCGGTGACGCCATCACGCGCGACCTCGTGGAGGGGGTCGAAGTCCATCGACCGCTCACCGTCAACGCCGTCGACCTGCTCCCCCTCATGGTCCCGGAAGACGTCAAGCGCTGGCCCGTAGAGTCCCAGGACTACTTCGCCCAGGTGTGGATGTACAACATCCTCTCCGCGACCAAAACCGTCAACCTGCTCGTCCGAACCGACAAGCGCAAATTCGACATCATCGTTGCGCACGACTGGCTGTCCTCCATGGCGGGAATCCTGTGCAAGCGCGAGCTCAACCTGCCCTTCGTCTTCCACCTCCACTCGGTCGAGGAGGGCAGGAGCGGCGACGGCTCCCCCACCATCAAGAACTTCGAGCGCCTCGGAGCCCGAACAGCAAAGCTCGTCGTGACCGTGAGCTACAGCATGCGCGACCAGCTCATCTCCCTCGGATATGAGGAGCGAAAGATCCGCGTCGTGTACAACGGCGTGGACGAACAGAAATACGATCCCGGACGCTTCTCAAAAAAACAGGTGGAGGAGTTCCGTGAAAAAATCGGGGTTGGCTCCGACCCCATGATCCTGTTCATAGGGCGTCTCTCGTGGGTCAAGGGGGCCGACACCCTCGTCCGCGCAATGCCCACGATCCTGCGCGAAGTGCCAGACGCCAAACTTGTGATCCTCGGAAAAGGAGATCAGGAGGGGCTCATCACGAGCCTCGTGCACCAACTCGGGATCCAGAACGCCGTTCGCCTGCACTACCGGTACGTCAGCGAGGACGAGCGTCTCCTGTATTACGCCGCCTGCGACGTTGCTATCTTCCCCTCCAAGTACGAGCCCTTCGGAATCGTGTGCACCGAAGCGATGAGCATGGGCAAGCCCGTAATCGTTGGGGCCACCGGAATCTCGGGCCTCAGAGAACAAGTAGTCCACGCTGGTCCTGACCGGTGTGGCGCGCACGTGAACCCCTACGACCCCTACGACATCGCAAAATTTGCTGTCGAGTTCCTCCAGGATTCACAACTGCGTCAAAAGCTGGGTGAAAACGCCAGACGCCGTGTTCTAGAGCGGTTCACCCTAGACCGCGTGGCTGACGAAACGATCAAAATTTACGAGGAAGCCATTTCCTAACGAGCCGTTGCTCCTTCAGAAATCAACGACCACAGCGGTGTTGGTGTCGACCACGCCCTTTACCCTGTGAATGCGGTCCACCACCGTCGAACTCAGCGCGTGCAGATCCGGCGCTTCAACAAAGGCGATTATGTCGTAGTTCCCCGTCACCACATGCACCGACTTCACGCCCTTTATTTTTTTCAGTTCCCGAGCAACTCGCTTAACCTGCCCGATGTTCGCAGTTATGAGAATATACGCGCTCACCATTTCCATCTCCCCACTCCCTCTTGGTCCGTTCTGCTAATAAACCTATGGCCGCGCTCACACTTCTTTGAGGACCAGCTTTTTCCCCAAAATCAGCTCCGCCGATCGGACTACCGCTCCTCCAGATCCGATTGCCCGCGCTATTTGATCCTTCTTTATATAAACAACAAGCTCCCCGGGAGTTTCCTCAACGCGCTCAATCGGGACGCTCAACATCGTTCGCAATTTCTCCACAGTTTGTTCATCCACCATCCAACTCACATTATTCTACTTTCCCTCCCTAATAAGGGATTGGCTGCTACCCCACCATCTGGGCAGCCTGCACCAGCACCACTGCCGCTATGAAAAAGGCGAGCTGCATAACAGAGCGCTTTTCGATCTTCTCTGGCCGTGCTCTGAAGGTGATATCCACTATCCCCGCATACAGCATGAAACCCGCAATAAACGCCAGCAGATAAGGAGCGATTCTTCCCAAATCAAACAATACGGACACTATCACCGCTCCCACCACGGCAAAGATGGAAGACGCCAGATTTATTCCCAGCATCCGCCCTCTTCCGGCCCCCCCATGCAGTAGCTGTGCGGAATCGCTCAGCTCCTGCGGAACCGTGTGGAGGAAAAACGCAACGAACATCCAGAAACCAACTGAACTCGAAATGTGAAAGGCCGCCGCCAGTCCCGCACCCACAATGAAATAGTGAACGGCATCGCCGAGAGCATTGATTGGTGTGAGAGGCATTATCTCCGTTATCCCCTCGTGCAGATGGCGCCAATAAAAAACACGCTCCAGCAGAAAGCACACAACAACTCCGAACAGCACTATGGAAAAAACAAAACCGGAGCCCTCCGTCACAAAACCTGTTTCTTCCAGGGCCGCTGGCAGGGAGTGGAGAAACGAAACACCCACCAGCATTCCAGATGCAAACGAACTCAGTGCCAGCATGAGCCTATCGATCGTGCGCTCTCGGCAGTAAAAGAACGCGAGCCCAACAAACGACAACAACGACAGAACTATAGCACTTCCAACTGCTTCCGTCTGAATCAAGCACTCCACCACTCCAAAGATCCTCTCCACCACACCCTGCGCTCCCACTCCATTAAAGTTTCTCTCAGCCGGTGCTCGAGTCCCGGCAGATGGCCTGCTCCGACCACGCACACCACTCTGCGCCGATCGAGCAGGAATGGAGAAAGACGCTCAGCCATGTACTCATCTCGCTCCTCGATCATCACGCGGTAAGCGGATGGGGACATCTTTCTGAACTCCTCGACCAAGTGCTGCACTACTTCGTCTTCGGTGAGTCGGCTCAAATCTGCTTGTCGTGGCGGAAGCAGGAGAACCGCTAGCGCCTGCAAGAACATCCGGATACGCTCAACCAGTGACATGGAGGAGTTCAGCTGCTCCATGGTTTCGCGGATGTCACGATCGATGAGTTCGATTCGCGCGCCCACCTGTTTTGCCTCCTCGATCGCCACCATCATCTCGTGTCCAACAGCTGAACCTGTGCGTCTAGCAAACTTTTCCTGTAGGAAACCCAGCATGCCAGTTAATAACGATTCAAAAGGATTTCTCCTCGACGATTCAGCAGGAGCCGCTCGTCCAGAAATGACTGCAAGCCGGTATGGGCACAACTCCACCGCAACGATTTCGGGGCGCTCGCGTCGGATCACCTCACGAACTTCTACCACCGAGCTTGGAAGCACGTGGGCGACGCCTATTAAGAAAAACCCATCAGCAATTTTTCGAAGCACCACTCCCCCTCACCTCGAAAACGAGGAGAAGATCTCTGCCCACTCGTTGGATTTGCCTGAGCTTCAGCCTGACTCCCTCCGACACTCGCGCAAATCCTTCACCTCCGACAAGAGTCTTGGCGGACTCCCCGCCCACCACACGAGGCGAGATCGACACGCGCAATTCATCGACCAGCCCGCTCCGCATCATGTGCCAGTTCAGAGTAGATCCCCCCTCGAGCAAGAGTCTTTTGACTCCGCGCGCGTAAAGCTTCGCCAAGAGTTCGCGCAGGTCTATGGGTGGGCCTGAGAACACCCACACCTCAGCCACGCGTCGAAGCCCCTCAATTCTCGATCTGGGGGCTCTGGACCCCACTGCTACAACAGTTGGTGGTCCACCTCGAAACACGCGAGCGGTCGGTGGAACTCGAGCTCTACCGTCCACCACAACACGCAGAGGATTTCTGCCCTTTACTCGTCTAACGGTGAGAGAGGGATCGTCGGAGAGAATGGTTCCAGCCCCCACCATTACAGCATCAACTCGGGATCTCAGGCGATGTAAGCGCTTGAGATCTGCCGGGCACGATATCTGGCTGTCCCCCGCCCGCGTGGCAATCTTTCCATCAACAGTCATCGCAGCGTTCAGAATTACGTAAGGACGTTTCATGAACTCCGAATAAATCATTTTAGAGTCGCCTAAATAGTTGGCTACCTTACTTCGCCGCGACAACAAGCACCTTGTGGTGAAGGGCCAGGGCCGGGATTTGAACCCGGGTCACGGGATCCACAGTCCCGGATGTTAGACCAGACTACACCACCCTGGCCACCGGTTAACTCTGAACCGCTCGCGCTTAATAACCCCACCGCCCTCGACTTTTACTGTTTCGCGTTCTAAATACTATGGAGTCTCTTGATAGACTCCCAGCACCTATTACGGGATCTACCTGTCAACGTTCGACTACAACGTGATCACAAACAACCGTGTTGAGGGGCACGGACTCGGCGTTCACCTCTCTGACAGCGAGTGTGACAAGAACCTAGTCACCGCCAACGTGCTGGTGGGGAACTCATCCGGCGGCCTGAGCGACAGCAGGACTGGCACGGTAACGTCACGTGAGCTAGGGAATCCGCACCTCGGTGGGCCAAGGGGCTTTCAGGAACTCCTCACTTATCCGGCAGGGAACGTTAAGCACGAACGACCAGCACGCGAGATGGGCAGTGAAAAGACCCCGCCGGGAGAGGGTAAGCTTTCGGCCCTTTCGCCTGATGTGCCCGAGCGTTTCGAGCAGGTGCAGGGCGATGCTGAATCCCTTCCCAACCGCCTTTTCAAAATCCTCCCCCAGCTTGCGCTTGAAGCCGTGCAGATCGAGCTCCCTGCACACGAACAGCCTGCACACCGCATACCGAACGGCGCGCTCCGCCAGACCGACCGCTCTCCCTCCCGCCACGGGGAGCTCGTCTTTCCCCAGCGCGCGAATGTATTCCTCGACGCTGCAGGTGTTCTGGTATTCGTATCCTCCCGTGAATCCGCACGCGCCGCAGCCGAAGCCCAGCAGGGGGCCTTCCAGCTCGTAGTTCACCGTCGCATATTTCCACCCATCCTTCCAGCTGTACCCGTAAATTTCCACCGGCTCGTACCCGTGGCTGGGCAAAACTCGCTCGGCCGCGTACACCATCTGCTTGAAGGTCCTCATGCCCGGCTGGCGCAGCTCGAGCTTCCCGGCCTTTGCAAGCTTGTAAGCCGTGCAGTGCTCAGCCACGAGCGTGGGGTAGCAGGTTATCTCATCTGCGCCCGATTCTGCGGCCCTCTCCAGATCGCGCGTCCACTCTTCGAGTTCTTGGCCGGGAAGCATGTACATGAGATCTAGATTGAGATAATCCAAACCAGCGTCGCGCAGGTTTTCGATCGCTCTAATGGAATCGCTTGAATCGTGCCGCCTGCCCAGTTTTCTCAGCCCGCCATCGCTGAAGGACTGGACACCCAGACTGACCTCTCGCACACCAGCCTCCACCAGTTTTGAAACTTTCTCTTTCCGCTGGAGATCCTCGGGGTTGGCTTCGATGGCGATCGTATCAGGAGAATCAAAGTGTTCGTTGAGGGCTCCCAGGAGTCTTTTGAAATCCTTGCCCTCGAGCAGGCTGGGGGTTCCCCCTCCAACGTGAATGTCGGTTACTTTGAGGTTGAGATCTGACAGGAGTTTCCCGTAAAGGGAGATCTCGCGCTCGAGCGCGCCCAAGTACTCGCGCAGGAGCCTGTTGGACCTGAGCGGGTAGCGCACATAGGGGCAGAATGTGCAGATGCCCTTGCAAAACGGAATGTGGAGGTATACCGCGATCTCTCTTTCGCTCAAGGATTCGCGGATTTCATGCCGGGCTTCCCGCTGTCGGGGTTTTCTGAAAACCGCCTTGAACGCGCGCTTGGCGATGAGGCTCCAGATGCCAAAGGAGTCTCGGTGCAAAATCATCGCTATCGATAATACTTGCGGCAGTAATACTTATATACTAAAAAGTAATACCAAAAATGAACCCCATGTGGCTGGTGATCTCGTGGTGGGCGGCCCTCCTGGCGACCGCCGCCTACATCGGTGCGGAGAGATCCAAGGCCCTCCACCTCGACTGGCTCTGCCTGATGCTCTGGGGTCTGGCCGCGATGGTTTTGGTTGACCACATCATCGGATACGCCCGCGAGGGGGGAGAGTTCTTGGAGCTGACACCGGAAGCGGCGCTGGTCGGCGTGATCATGCTGATCCCCATAGTCTTGATATGGGAAATCGCGGCCTTGCTCTCGCGAGCGAAGAGAAGGAGGAGGTGAAGGCGAATGGCGTGCTTCCTAGTTCCGATGGCGCTGGGGATCATCACAGCCCTGCTCAGGAACCGCTTTCCGGAGAGCTACCGGATCAACGTGCTCAACGTGCTGCTGTGGGGCGGAGTGGTGGCGCTGGCCGCAGAGCACGTGTTCCACGGTGAAGTGGTTCCCTATCCCCCCTTCCTGACAGCAGGGCTCAGCGAGGTAGTGCCGGAGATACTCATGGTTGGAGTCCCGATGACAATCACCGCAACTGGGATCTGGGCGTCGATAGTCTTGATCACAAAGCAGTTGAGCGGCGTGCCCTTCCGGCTGAGCAGGCTCGGCGTGGTGGAGCTCCCGGCGCGCTCTCGGTAAGTCCGGATTTAAGCCTCTTAACCTCTCAGGCATGATTGTTAGAGAGAGACATGCACGAGTGGGCGCTGGCCGAAAGCGTGGTCCTAACGGTTCTGCGGGTGGCGGAGGAGCGGAACGCGGCGAGAGTTCTGCGGGTTCGGATAAAGCTCGGGGAGCTGCAGCAGGTTGAGGAGGAAATCTTCTCGACCGCCCTGCGGGAGCTGTCAAAAAACACCCCAGCAGAGGACGCTGAGTTCTCGCTGGCTAGAGAACCTGCCGTTCTCAAATGCAACCGGTGCTCCCACGAATGGAAAGTGGAAAGGGACAAGCTGAAGCCCGAGGAAGCGGAGCTGATCCACTTCCTGCCCGAGGCCGCCCACACCTATCTCCGCTGCCCACGTTGCGGGAGCCCGGATTTCGCCATCGAGTCGGGGAGAGGAGTCTGGATCGAGAGCGTCGAGTTGGGGTGATTGGGTGGATCCGCGATTGCGCGAGGCAGAAAAACAGCTATCCGGGGTGCGCCGCGTGGTCTGCGTGGGCAGCGGGAAGGGCGGGGTGGGCAAGAGCTTGGTAAGCGCTACGGCCGCGTTGCTTCTATCTCAGCGGAGCAGGCGGGTGGGGTTGCTGGATCTCGACTTCTACGGCCCCTCGGCCCACCTGATTCTGGGCGCGTGGGATTTGATGCCGACCGAGGATCGCGGCGTGGTTCCGCCGGAGATCCACGGGGTGAGGTTGATGTCGATCGCGCCGTACATCGGGGAGGGGCCGTCCGCGTTGCGCGGGAGCGACGCGACCCACGCCATGCTCGAACTCCTCGCGATCACCCGCTGGGGGGAGCTGGACCTGCTGCTCGTCGACATGCCGCCCGGGACGGGGGACGAAATTCTAGATGTGGTGAAGTTCATACCTGCAGCAGAGTGGCTAGTGGTTTCCACGCCGTCCAAGCTTTCGATTCAGACCGTGCGGAGGCTCCTGCTTTTGCTGAGAGAAACTGGTTCTAAGATTATGGGAGCGATAGAGAACATGGCAGAGGGAGAAGCATGTGTCGAGGAGTTCTGCAGGGCGGAGGGCGTGCAGTTTCTCGGTTCCGTCCCGCGCGATCCTAAAGTGGAAAGAGCGATTGGAAGACCGGAGCTGTTGCTAAGAACGGAATTCGCTAGGCGACTTGAAGCAATTGTGAGGAAGTTAAAATAATGTCTCAAAACAAAAATTCAAAAAATGGGGTTCCACACTTGCTCGGCAGCACGAATTTGAGAACAGGAGGAAGATCATGACGGATCTCGACAGTTTACTTCAGAATAGTAAAAGGATAGCGGTGCTCGGAGTCGGCAATGAGGACAAGGGAGACGACGGCGCGGGAGTAGAGTTCGTCAAAATCCTCCGAGCAAAGATAAAATCCCCTGATCTTTTGCTGACCGAGGCCGGGAAAACCCCAGAAAACTTCACCGGCGAAATAAAGAGATTCAAGCCAGATCTCACCCTCTTGGTCGATGCCGCGGACTTCGGCGGCAGACCCGGAGAGGTTATCCTCGCCTCCCCCGATATGATCAAGGGAGCCTCGTTTTCCACCCACTCCCTCCCCCTCTCAGTGCTCGCGGAGTACATCCAGCGAGAAACGGGATCTACAGTTCTCCTTTTGGGCATCCAGCCGAAGCAAATAGAACTCGGGGCCGAGCTGAGCGCCGAGGTAAAGAGTACCATCCGCAGGTTGACCGACCGGATCTCAGAATTTTATCGCCGAAGGTGATCACTCAGAAACCGCCTTGCCTTTGTCAAGCGTGGCCAGCTCGAACTCCTTGGTCATCCGGATGGCGCGCGTCGGGCACGCCTCGGCGCACTCCCCGCAGTAGATGCACTTCCCGAGATTTATCCGCGGCGTCTTGGTCTGCGGGTTTATCGAGATCGCCCGCGAGGGACAGGCCCGAATGCAGTTCCAGCACCGAATACACAGCTCCCGGTTAATTCTGGGCGCTCCACGGTAGTTATCGAATGGCTCGCGCCTCTCCTTTGGATACCGGAGCGTAAAGGGCCGCCGAAAGAGGTTCCTCAACGCTATGGGCAGGGCACGCGGCATTTCAGACCACCACCAAAACCAAACTTACTGCCACCAGCAGCAGGCCGTACGTCCAGAAAAACCGCAGCGCTCGGTCTATTCGCAGCCTAGCCATCACATTCCGCATCACGGTTGTGACGAGCAACAAGGCAAACACCTTCACCAAAAAATCGACCACTCCCGGAATCGTGACACCAGCAATCGTGTGACTCACCGGGCCCCCGAGAAAGAGATTCACCAGCAGACCGAGCACTGCCAGTGTTTCAACACAGTAGACCAAACGCCAAACCGCCAGCTTTGGACCGGAGTACTCAGTGAGTGGCCCGTGGACGATTTCCGTGTGGGCCTCCGGAATGTCGAACGGAACTCGAAGCAACTTGGCTTGAGCAGCGATCACCACGGCTATGAATGCTGGCCACAGGCGGGGATCGAAAAGCAGCCAGCCATTTGCGAGCTGATAACCCACCACTCCGCTGACGCTGAGCGAGCCCACGCGTGCTACCACCGAGAGGATCGCCAAGACGAACACGAGCTCGTAGCTGAACAGCTGCACCACGTAGCGCCATGCCCCCACGGCTCCAAAGGGAGTTCCCGATGCGTATCCCCCCAACATCATTGAAATGGCCGGAATATTCAGCAGATAGATAATAACTATCAAATCCGCCACACTTTGAAGAGCCGGCTGAACCGAATTAACCGGGAAAAGCAGCAAAACCGTTACCACGGCTCCCAGCGCCACAACCGGCGCAAAATCGAAGATAGCGCCCTGGGCTGCCGCTGGTGTGATGTCCTCCTTGGTCAGCAGTTTTCCGAAGTCCAAAAACTCCTGCCAGATGGGCGGGCCCACACGGTGTTGCAATCGTCCTGTAATCTTGCGATCAATCCCGATGTAGAGGAGACCCACCGCCGCCGCGAAAAGCAGCCCCGGGAAGATGAGGGTCGAAAACAGGAACTCCGCTACGCCTACCACTTCTTCCACCTCCGCAGTTCTTCGAGCGACACGACCCTTGATCGGCCCCGCTCCACGTCCACCAAAGTGACCCGATCCGTGCACGCCATACACGGATCTATGCTGGCCAGCACTATCGGGATCTCAGCAACCGTGCAACCTTTGAACATCCGCTTCCAAGTCAAGACGTTGCCGTATGTGGGGGTTCGCACGCGAACCCGCTCCGGCTTGTCCGTGCCATTTGACACCACATAATAGAGGAGTTCACCTCGCGGAGCTTCTGATCGCGCCACAGCCTCATTCGGCTCGATTCTGGTCGGAGGATCTACTCGGATGGGTCCGGACGGGAGCCTGTCCGCTGCCTGGCGTACGATTTCGATCGACTGAATAACTTCGCCCAGCCGAACCAGAATCTGCGCGAGCACATCGCCGGTGCGCTCGATCACCACCCGGAAATCCAAATCGCCGTAGGCCGCGTAGGGGTCATCCCTGCGCACATCCCAATCCACTCCCGCGGCCCGGGCTGTCGGTCCCACCGCGCACACCTCAAGGGCATCCTGCTTGGTTAGCACGCCCACACCCTCGCACCTGCTCAGAATCGTTGGGTCCGAGCTACAAATCTCAAGATATCTCCGGGTCTCGCGCTCCAACCGCTTCAAAACATCGAGCATTCGTGGGATGTGCTCGAGCTTGATATCGCGCCTCACTCCTCCCACCGTGTTGGTCGCCGAGAGCTGACGGCCGCCCGATACGGCTTCTCGAATGTCCAAAACGTGCTCCCTGTCACGCCAGAAGTACATAAAGAGCGTGTCAAATCCGATCTCGTGTGCAGCCACTCCCGCCCACAACAAGTGGCTGTGAATGCGCTCGAGCTCAAGCAGGATGGTCCGGATATAACGGGCTCGGTCTGGAATCTCGATCCCCGCTATTGCCTCCACGGCCTGGCAGTAAGTGTTGGTGTGCACCACATTACAAATCCCGCAAATCCGTTCCGAAAGGTACACGTTGTGAAGATAGGTGCGGTCTTGCATCGCGCGCTCAATTCCGCGGTGCACATATCCCATTCGGA
Source organism: Hadesarchaea archaeon (assembly GCA_029259175.1). Taxonomy (GTDB): domain Archaea; phylum Hadarchaeota; class Hadarchaeia; order Hadarchaeales; family Hadarchaeaceae; genus JAVZGN01. The sequence goes on along the minus strand of JAPDJH010000016.1, from coordinate 31,379 downwards.
TATCTACATCCACGACCTCCTCGCCACGGATCTCAAACCGGAAGTTCTCCGGCTCTTTGAGCGCTGGATGCTGGGGCCCAACGGGAACTATCACCGTCACGGTTGTTTCACCTCCTTGCGAAGCGGATAAACCCCCTCTGGCCAATCATCCGGCAGGAAGAACCGGCGCGGGTCCGGGTGCTCGCTCACCTTCACCCCCAGCATCTCCATCAAGTCACGCTCATAGATCTCCGCACCCGGAAACAGATCCGTGATCGTGCGAATCTCGGGATTATCCTTCGGGAGATCCACTCGCAAGTTCAGCAAACACGGCCTACAATCAAAGTGGTATACTACACTTATGTGGGATCCGCGGTCGACCCCGGAAATTGTAGAAACGTGCCGCACCTCTTTTTCTCTCAGGCGCTGGAGCACTTCTCGAAATCGTTCCTTCGATGCTGTTGCAAACACCCTGCGATTGCCAACCGTTTTCACCTCTTCGATCAGGCCTTCCAGTAGCTGGATGACCTCACTCGCTTTCATTTCAACTCCTCCAGCACAGCCATCAGACCATGGATTATGGCCTCTGGTCTGGGGGGACAGCCCGGAACGTAAGCCCGTACCGGAAGGTGCTTGTCAAGGGGGCCAACTACATTGTAGCATCCATCGAAAGCTCCGTTCGTAATCGCGCACGAGCCCACAGCCACGACGATTTTTGGCTCCGGCATCTGCTCGTATATCCGCTTAAGTCTTGGCAAGCACTGCCGCGTGACCGGTCCGGTGACGACCAAAATGTCAGCATGACGTGGAGATCCCTTTGCGAGCATTCCGAAACGCTCGACATCAAAGCGCGGGGTCAGAGCAGCCACCACTTCAATACTGCACCCGTTGCAGCCCCCAGAATCAAAGTGAAGCAACCAAGGAGATTTGCGGCGGAAGAAATTGGCGATCCCCATCACAACACCCCCAATCCGTGGGCCGTCAACACAACTAAAACTAAGGCACCGATCAACACCCACCACACGTAAAGAGACAGCTCGCCCGTGTGTTTCGCCCCGATGTAACGGTAGAAGGGTCGGAAGACTCTGCGAATGGGCGAAAAGAAGAACTCTGCGTCTGGTCTGGTCTGGCTCGGCGAAACGTCCTCACCGCACGCATAGGTGGTTAGTTTCTCTGACGTCGGACGCCGAGGAGAAATCCTGCGACTGGCTAAAATCAGCAGATATCCCGCTCCAGCGATCAAAAGCATGGAGGCTGTGGCGATTATGGGTCCCCAAAAACCTGGACCAAAAACTACTGAATCCGCCATCATCAACCACCCATCACCCCAACTATATAGCCGTTTAGGTCGGAAATCGCTCTCTGGGCGGGCTCCACGAGATCAACGCCCAATTGTGGAAGCACTCCGAAAACCACGCAAAGCACCGCAAGCACCATCGCCGGAAGAAGCATCGCTGCCGGGGGCTCCTTCACATTAGCGAGATGCGACGGACGCTGCCCAAGAAAAACCGAACTCAGAGCCTTCAGGAAATAGGCCAGAGTGAGAGCACTCACTATGAGTGCGATCGCGGTCACCACGTAGCCCCATCCACCGTATTCTATCCCCGCCAAGTAGATCATCCACTTGCTCGCAAATCCGTTGAGTGGAGGAATTCCAGCGATGGCCAGCGAGCCGAGTAAAAACATGAACGCAGTTATGGGCATATTCTTCCAGAGCCCGCCGAGCTCGTCCATGCGGCTGGTCCCCACCCTCCATATAACCGCACCCACGAGCATGAACAGAAGGGTCTTGTACACGGCGTTGTTGAAAATGTGGAACAGGGCCCCTTGGATTCCTAAGGCTGTGCCGAGACCAAGACCAACCAGCACGTAACCCATTTGCGAGATCCCCGAATAAGCAAGCAGGCGCTTTAGATCGCGCTGAACCAGTGCCATCAGCGCCCCCACCACCATGGTGATCAATCCTAAAACCACCAGCAAACTCCCCACGCTGGCTGCGCCGAACAACACGTATACTATTCGAGCTATAGCGTACACCCCAACGGTTGCCGTAGCACCTGAGAAAAACGCTGAGACCGGAGATGGGGCCCCCTGATAGGCATCGGGCAACCAGAAGTGGAAAGGAACCATCGCCACTTTGATTCCAATACCTACAAGAAAGCACGTCAGCGGGATCACCAGGTCTCTGGCCGCTACTTGCCCCATGAGTTCCATTATATTAGCCATCGTCAGGGTTCCGAACCGGCCGTAGAGAAAGACGATCCCCAACAGAATGAAGGAGGTTCCAAGCGAACCAACTATTAGGTATTTTATTGCCGCTTCAATACCCCAGAGATGCCGACGGAACGCCACCAAGGCATAAGAAGCAATCGACATGATTTCGAAAAACACATAGAAATTGAAAATATCCCCGGTGAACACCACTCCCACACATCCTCCCAAGAGAAGAAAGAGCAAAGCATAATAGTGTTCCACTCCGCTTTCCCGGCGCATATAAATAAAGGAGTAAATAAACACCAGCGCGCCCACCGTAACAATTATGAGCGCTGCCAGAGCGCTCAGAGCATCTATTGCAAGAACTATGCCCAAAGGTGGCGCCCATCCACCTAGCTGATAAGCAACAACAGAACTCTTAGCATCCGGAAACACGCTGAACACCACCATAACCTCTGCTATCACAAAAATCGCGGAAACCCACTCTTTGGCAAGGGGGATCTTGTACCGCCTCTCCAGCAGAGAGACCAAGGGGAGAACAAATGCAGCGAGCAACGGCAGAAAAACGGCAAGAATTGGGGCGTGCGGAATCACTCTCTCAGCCTCCTGAGCTTTCTAACGTCCAGAGTTCCATAGTGGCGATACGCATAGATGGCCAAAGAGAGCGCGAGAGCCAACACACACACGCTAATAACGATGGAAGTCAAAACTAGGGCCTGCGGGACTGGATCGACCGCCCGTGCTGCAAAGCCCTCAAGATTGTCCATGTAGGCCGACGTAACGATTGGCGGTATGCCCCCGCTTCGATACCCGATGCTTATCAGCAAAAGATGAATTCCATCGGTGATCACCGAAAGTCCTATGACCAGCTTGATGAGATTGCGTTTTACAACCAAACAGTAGAGGCCCAATCCGACCAGCATCATTGCTACCGCATAGTTAATGCTCATGTTCCTCCCTCCAGAACGCGAACAACATGGCAAAACATATCAGCATTATTCCGGCCATCACCTTGATGCCCACGCTCAAGTAAAGGAGAGGCAACTCGCCCGCACTGAACAAACGCCCCAGCTCTCCCGTGGGAAAAACGTTTTGCAAAAACGCCGAACCGGCAATTATCCCAAGAATCCCTATGAGCGCTACTCCAATGGCTCCAATGCTTTCGAGCAGCTCGGTTTTGCTAATAGACAAACCACGGAGAACTGAATCTAGACCGTACGCGATGATTACCAGAACTACCGCAGCAGCGATGATTACTCCTCCGGGAAATCCGCCCCCGGGTGTGAGATGTCCGTGTACAACAATATAGGCGCCGAACAAGAGCAAGAAAGGCGTTAAAAATCTAGCCACTGTTCGAACGATAATGGACATCCCCGCCATCACTCTCTCCTCCCACCAGCTCTCAACACCATCAGAACACCGACCACAGCGGTGAACAGCACGGTGGCCTCGCCAAATGTGTCATAGCCCCTGTAACCCCAGACCACGCTGGTAACCACATTGGTCGCCCCTGTCTGTGAGGGGGCCTCCTCCAAAATCCGTTGCCCAACCGCCGTGTTCTCACGCGATTGGGGAAACTCTCCAAAGGACGGGAGAACCGCATACACAGCCACCAACAAAAGGAGACCCACCGCCACCGCCGTCAGCAATCGGAGAAACTCGCGATTCATCCCTCTTCCCTCCTCGTGCGGCTCACCGCAATGACAAACAGAACCGTGCTTACCCCCGCCCCCACTGCTGCCTGTGTGATGGCGATATCGGGCGCTTGCAGAGTGTAGAACACAAATGCCAACAGAACACTGGCTCCCCCAAGCAGGATGACTGAGTACAACAGGTCTCGAAACTCGATTGCCAGCAAGTAAAGCACGAACATGAAGACCAGCGCCGCCTCTTGAATCACGATTTCCATCTTACTTCGCCTCCTCGCGGAGAGCATCTGAAACACTTTCTTTCCAGAGGGGAACGCCAGAGCGGTGGGCAGCACGGGCAATAGCGTGGGCACCTACGGGGTTAGTGATAAAAAGAAACACCGCGATAAGGATGGCTTTAACGGAAAAAGACCAAGTGTGTGCAAATATGGCGGTAGCTAAAAGCAAAACCATCACGCCGCCCACCACGAGGACGGTGTTGGCGTGCAAGCGTGTGTAAACGTCGGGGAAGCGTATCAAACCCACGCCGCCCACTAGAGAGCAGAAAACACCTAAAGCCATCAGCGCGTACGCCAGCATCTCGATCATTCTTCCAGCCTCCTCCCCTCCAAGTATTTTGCAATAGCAAGAGTTCCAAGAAAAGCCAGCAGAGCGTAGACCAACGCTATGTCCAACAGAATGGAGGCCCGATAGTAAACAGCGAGCAGCGCGAGTGCGCCCACCACCAGAGAGGTCAGAGCGTCTATGGCCACCACCCGGTCTGGAGCTGAAGGACCAAGAATTGCACGGAGCAGACAGAGAAAGGCGGAAACCACAAGAACGGCTACAAAAAATATGACGGCACTCATCCGAACACCTCCGAAAGATACTTTTCGAAGGGCTTTGCCACTTGGGCACTCGTCGTCTGCGGATCCGTGGATTTGACATCGATCCAATGTACATATAAGGCCGGTTCGGACTCCTTCACATCTACGCTCAAAGTTCCCGGAGTCATTGTGATCGAGTCAGCGAGCGCAGTGATGCCGAAGTCCGTCTTGAGAGCTGTGGGCACTTTGACTATTCCGGGGCGGATGGGCATGCGCGGATGAAGGATTAGGTAGATCACTTTCAGATGGGCTCTAATCTCTGCTATCAAATAGGTGGGAAGATAGATCAGCGCATTGAAGATCCGGGATAAGCGAAGCTGGCGGATGGGAGGATGGCGGAACAGAAAGGGTGCTGTCAACCACGCAACGATGAAAGATATTAGAGCACCAACAGCTAGTTCTTGAGGGTCCAACGAAATGGTAAACAATATCCAGGCCACCCACAATACTAAGAAAGCCACTACCAATCGGGTCTTTTCCGTGCAATCACCCGAGAGGTTTAACTGAAGAGGGGATTTTAACCTTTTGTTAAGTGCTCCCGCAGATGTTTTTTTCATCTCATCAGAATGTGATTGGAGAGGCTTATTCTTTCTTTATAAGCAACCTCCACGCGAAGCGTAGGCGAAGAAAGGGAGAAATAGAAGCGAGTGAAAAGAATATGGGTGTGATGGATCTCCTGACGGCTTTGATCGGGATAACCCTACCAGTCCTCCTCACCAACTGGCTGACGAGCAGACAGACCCAGCGGATAATCGAAAATTCCAACCGTCAGACCCTAAAGCTTCTGCACGAGATCAAGGAGATTCAGCAAGACACGAAGTGTGTGCTCCAAAAGATGCACCGCTGTCTGCTCAAGCTGGACTTCGGGTTCGAGGCCAACGCACGGATGCACGGATGGAGCCGCGCCGACAACGTTTCACCCCGCCAGACTAGGAAGCTCCCGGAGCCAAGAATCTACAACGAGAAGCTTCACATCTGCTATTTTAAATCCGGCTGAACCCCCGGGCCCCCTCACTTCAACATCCGCTCCTCGTATTCCCTGAGATGCTGGACGGATCGGGAAACATCCACGAACAGGCTCTGCACGCGCTCCACATGCTTCTTTCCCACCTGCTTTGCCTTCTCAGCTCCCGCAACTTCGGCGGCGGGAGCCAAGAGCTGAACCGCATACCTTAGAGAGTTCGCCTCCCCGATCTCCGCCAAGTACTCGAGTGCTTCTTTGGAGAGGTTGATTTTTTCAGTTTTTGCACGGATCTTCAGGATCTCCAAGATTTCCTCCTTTGAGTACGGGTGGGTCGTGATGATGAGCAGACGATCGAGCAGATCCAATGGCATTCCGTGCGGAGCCTTGAAATCGGTGCCACGGACAGTGGTGACGCCGCGGTTGGTTGCGAAGATGATAATCGGGGAAAGTTCTTGCTCCATCGCGCGGCCAAGAAATGCAAAAGTCTCGATATCCAGCATAGAGCATTCGTCGATGAACACCACACCGGGCAATATCTCCGCGCGCCCCTGCTCCACCCACTCCTTCACCGTTTCGTCGACCGTCGACCGGGTCTCCGCTGAGATCTCCTTTCGTCCCTCACCGCCGAAAAGCAAACCGAAAAAGCTCACCTCGCTACGGGAGTGTGCTAGGTCGAGATCGTGCAGGGTAACGGTATAAACGAACTCCTTGTTTTTGAGCACCGGCCCGTCTGGAACTTCCACCACGGGCACGGCAGAAAGATCGAGTTTCTCTTTCTCGGCGGCTTCCTTAGATCTGCCCAGCTTCACCACTCGCCCACCGTCGATGTCGATCTGAATCACGTCGCCCGTTTCTACCCCTTGGCGGAGCAAGGATATGGCAAAAGACTGGTCCATGGAAAGCTTCTGAGAAGAATCCTTCGTTGCAAGTTTAATGGTTCCTCCTACGGGTACCTTGACGTATGGATTGTACGGGTGGGGCTCCTGGCGGAGGGAGAGTTCCTCCACTTTTCCCTCGTATACCCGGCGCATTTCGCGAATGCGTACCCCGATAGCACGGCGGAGGGCCTGGGTAAGGAACTCGGTTTTCTTGATTTCTGCTGAATATATCTCTGAAGCTGTGAGCGGAACTACGGGGACGTCGCGGCCGAGTTCTTTGGCAATCGCGATCGCAAGCGCGGTTTTACCGGTTCCTGGAGGTCCAGCTAGAAGAACAGCGCGTCCGGCGAACTTGCCTTTGCGCACGAGTTCGACCACCAGTCCAGCCGCTTCACGGGCCTTGGTCTGACCGACCATTCCAGCCGCCACTGGTTTTGCTTTTCCGTTCTCAAGACCCAGACCGGTTATGTGAGTGTGGGCCGCTACGCGTTCCCATTCCTTTAATGAGACCGTGGGTCTTTCCTCCACAGGAATCAGCCCCAAAATTTTCTTGAAATTCAAACGTCTTTTTAAATTGCTACGATAGACCTCATTTGAAACTAGGGATGTTTTAATTAACCCTTATTTAATTTGAGGGCAATTTATAAAAAGAAGGGGAACCGAGTGGTGGTGGGAAAGATGTCGATCACAAAAGTGGCGAAGATCGACAAGAGGGGCAGATTGGCGATAGGAAGAATCCTGAAAAAAGTGGGGATCAAACCGCCAGTGCGGTGCGTGGTGAAAGTCGATAAGAGAAAAATAACTGTTGAACCGCTTCCCAAAATGGCCGAGCGAGGATATGGAATCTTCAAGGCAAACAAGCCGATTGGCGACGTGGACGAGATACTCAAAAAGATGAAGCCTGAACTCTAGAGGGATTCGATTGTCCGTTTACGTTGATACAAACGTTCTTGTCTACTGGCTGGTTTCTGACCCGGTTTACGGAGAAAAGGCGATGAAACTCGTGGAGAGCATTGAGGCCGGAAATACCGCTATCACTTCTGCCCTTTCGCTCGTACAGGTGAATTGGGTGATGGAGAGTCTCTTCAAAGCAGGAGTGATCAAAAAACACGACCCGAGAAGAATGATTGAGAGCATCGCGGGCATCCAGAACCTCAGGATAGTGCGCCTCGAGAGCAGCATTTGCAAAAGGGCCTTAAGGCATGTGGAACGCTACGGGCTCGATTTCGAGGATGCCGTTCACCTCGAAACGGCTCTACGTCATAAATGTGCGGAGATCCTCTCAGCTGACAGAGACTTCGACCGCGGACCGTTGCCCAGAAGATTTTGAGCGGCTTTCGAATAATTTAAACCCGCTCCGTCCTAGTCATTTTGATGTCAGTTCCACCAGAACTCGCGTGGCTTGTCCCGCTGGCGCTGCCCTTCCTCATGGGATTGCTGGTCGGCGCCATCATCAGGCGCGCCATGAAGCTGCTCACGGCCCTCGCTGCGCTGGTGATCCTGCTGATTGCCACCGGCTCGCTGTCGTTCGAAAGCGTGCGCGAGAGTGCGATGCGGTACCTGCCGACCATAACCAGCGCCGCTAAAGACTGGGTGAACGTCATTCCGTACTCCTCCGGAGCCTTCTTGGTCGGCCTGGCGCTGGGGCTCTGGAAGGGATGAGCCAACGCGGAACTGCCCAGTTTTTTAGCCTGCAGACCCAGGTCTAATAGATGGAAGGCCCCTTGATACTCCTAGGCAGATCCAAGGGTGAGGAATTTCGGGTAAAAGCTCAGACTTTGGTAACCGGACGTACAGCCGTGATCGGACAGAGCGGATCAGGAAAAAGCTGGACCATTGGCGTGATCTGCGAGCAGCTGTGCAAAGCCGGTGTGGGTTTCTGCATCGTTGACACCGAAGGAGAGTATTTCAGCCTCAAGGAGAAATTCCAGCTTTTGTGGGTGGGAAAGGATCCCGCGGCTGATCTAGACGCAGATGACGTGGATCTCCACCAGCTCACCACGATGGCCGTAAAAGAAAACGTCCCCATCATATTCGACACCTCGGAAATCCTAGACGAGCGGAAACGGGTATCCGAACTTTGTCACGCGCTGTATACTGCAGAATCAGAGCTCCGCACCCCTTATCTGCTCATCATCGAAGAGGCTGATAAGTTCGCTCCACAGCGCGGAAAACCGCTCCTAGAACTCTGGGAAATAAGCCGAAGGGGACGCAAACGTGGACTGGGATTGCTGCTCGCTACTCAGCGCCCCGCATTTTTGAGTAAAGACATTTTAAGCCAATGCGACAGCCAACTAATCGGGAAGCTAACAGTCGAGGCGGATCTAGCCGCTGTCTCCCTCTTCTTCACCTCGAGAAAAGAGCTCGAGAAACTTCCGCGATTAAAACCAGGCGAATTCTTCGTGCTCGGAAATCTTACGGATAGAAAGCTGAAAATCAAAGTCATAGAACGCGAGACCACACACAAAGGATTCACGCCACAGCTCCTGCCCAAACCGGTCGGAAAAGTTTCAGAAATCGCTGAAAGACTGTCGGGAGCAACCGGCGTAATCCGTGAAGGGGTGGCCAAAACAGAAAAAATAAGTAAACCAAGACTGGTGGAGCCAAAGGTAGAGCGGCCGAAGGAGTGGTACGTTTTGCAACCACGACTGGACAAACAGTCCGCTATGCGCCTTGCCGAGATGAAAAAGAAAAAGCGTTTCCTTCTGTTCGGACCCAAGGAAGTGCTGACCAGCTTTGAGCTCGAACATCGCCCCTTAGTCTTTGTCGAAATCAAGTACGCGAAGGGCTTGCTTCGGAAAAGCTGGAAAACCACATCCTTTATCTTGGATGGCCGAGACGGCGCAGCAATAGATATCAAAAAAGGATTCAAGCGAAAGCGCGGGTTCGAGGATCTGCTGGGACTAGACGAGACAAAGGCTCGCGTTCTCATAGAATTAGTGAGAGCCAAAGAGGCGAGTATTCCAGAGCTTGAGGAAAAAACAGGATTTTCTTCATCCACCATAAGAAAAGTCATTCGGGAACTTCAAGAAAGAAAATTGGTTACGTACAAGCGCGTTGGTAGAGCAAACGTCTATGTTCCGTTGAAAGAGATCCACGTCCCAAAGCTCGGACAACAAATAAAATTCACGTTGCCTCCCAAAGGAGAGCTCTCAAATCCTCTCGAGTGCCAGCTCAAGGAAGACGTGCTCAGACCGGTGATCAAAGCCATAGAGCCAACAGCCGATCTCACGCGTTTTGAAGTGTTTTACTATCCTGTCTACATTGCGCGCTTTCCAAAGCGCAAACTCGAAATCGATGGGATAACTGGAATGGTTTTGCACTAATTCGTGTAAAGCCATCAACTCAGCAAATATTAAAAATCGATTTCTGAAGAAGCAGAAAATCGCAATGAATTGTTGAAGCCAAGTTATCTCGCTTTTCGAAAGTCGCTGGCTCGGCCCGCTTTGGGAATCGTCAAATCAAAACCTAGCTTGGTCGTCATGCGTGTTCGCTGGTCGGCCGAAGGATCTAAAGAAGAGCCGGGCTCTCGTGTCACCAAAAGATCTTTATCGCCTTGGAAGCGTGTTGCCATCGCCCACTCCACCTGTTGTGGATCATAGATATCGATGTCTTCGTCGACCACCCACACATGCTTCAACGAACGATGGGCCCGAAACGCCGCGCGTATGGCCCGTTTGCCATCGCGTGCCCGGCGCTTCCGGATTTTTACTACGGCGTGCAACCAAGAACACCCGCCCGGAGTAACGTGCACGTCCAAGCACTTGCACGCGCGATTCACAGCATCCATTATCACAGGCTCCTTCGGCATCCCCATGAGCAATCGGTGCTCCGGTCCTGCTGGAACAATGGAGTGGTAAATGGCACCCGGACGAACCAAAATCTCCTTAACTCTTGCCACTGGTTGCTCCCTTATCACATCCGCAGTGCCCGTAATATCCACGAAGGGTCCCTCCCTAGCGGTCTCTCCTGTGAACTCAACCAGCATAAGAATCTCAGCCTCTGGCACCGTTTGTTCCCAGATTTCGAAAGCTTTTGTACCAGCGATTGCATTTGCGATATCGAGCTCACTCTTACCCAATTCGACAGAAATTGCTCCAGCGATCGCGACTTGGGGCGGGTTTCCGATCGCGACCACTGCTCGCTCCACCCCCGCCTCCAAGAAGCGATGCAAATGGCGTGGCAACACGCGCAGTACTAGCTGGTTTTTGCCCTTGACCAGCATTCGGTGATAGGACAGATTAACTCCCCAGCGCCGGTGTTGTACGACCACTACCCCGGCTGTTATGTAGCGCCCAGCGTCTGCCGAATAGTGTTGTAGGACCGGAAGCCTGCGCAAATCAGGGCCTATCGACTCATAAACGGGGGGCTTGGTGAGCCTCGGAGGACGCGGACGCCGAATCGCATGTAAGATTTTTCGCTTCAGCCCTATAATCGAGGTGTTCAGAAGCTCAGCCAAGATTTCGCGCGAACCGTAAACGTTCGTGGCCACAGGAAAATCAGCGCCTATTATGCGTTCAAAAAGAACTGCCTTATCCGCATTGGCCATGGCTACTCTAGCCGCAACTATTTTTGGATTAACTGGTGTTGAGACACGCAACAGACAGCCCCTGCGCTCCAAAAATTTTACCACATCTCGAAATCTCATGTGCTGCCTCCAACCAGCGCTCGTACGGCCCGATATCCTGCTTCATCGAATTTCTGCGCCACCTGCTCCTGTAGTTCCTCATCGGGCGTGAGTGCAACAACACATCCCCCAAGCCCGCCTCCCGTGAGCTTGGCTCCCAGCGCACCAGCGCTTCGCGCCAGACCTACCATTCGGTCCAGCACCTCGCAGGATACTTCTATCTCCTGTAGCAGACGGTGATTGCGATTCATGAGTTCTCCTACACGCTCCCAGTTGCCAGACCCCAGCGCAGCTTTCGCCTCATTCACCAAAGCATTTGCCTCCTCAAAAATCTGGTCATATTTCTGCTTAAACTGCTCTTTGCGTTCGCGGACCCCAGCAACAGCTTTTGCTGTATCCGAAGGAACGCCGCTGTAGGCCACCACAATCCTCATAGGGATCGGCAGCTTGAGCTTCTCGAAGCGATTGGGCTTATCCTTTACGAACCACACGACCCCACCCACAGTAGCGACCAGCGGATCGATGCCTGAAGGAAGCCCGTGATAAACGCGTTCACCTTCCAGCGCTAGCTGGAAGATTTGCTCGTCCGTGAGGTTTAGCCCGAATTCGTCCGCGACTGCGCGAGCTAGCGCCACCGAAAACGCTGCGCTCCATCCCATTCCGCTCGCTGGAAGCACGTCTCCACGCAGACGTATCCGAATGCGGTTTGCGGAGGTGTCCACGCCCGCAGCTCCCAGGATTGCATCAACAGCACCCTTGAATTTGTCCCATTCGCGTTCGAAACCTTGCTTCAGCTCCGGATCTCGAAGATCGTCCAGCACCCACCCCTGACCAGGCTCAAGCACCGTCTCACACACAAGACGCTTATCTAGAGCCGCGGCAATGCCCGGTACTCCATGAACAACAAAGTGCTCGTTGAAAAGAATGACTTTTCCAAAACCCACGCCTCTCCCCATCGCTCCACCTCTAAAGCTACTCATTCTTTTCACTTAAAACCAGAGGCGAGCAATAAGAAGGGATGAGCCCAGAGGAACTCCGAGCGGAGTACGAGAAACGAAAAAACGAAATCAAAACGCGTCTCCGCGAGTTCCAACGCTTGTGGGAAACACGAGACGAACAACGCATGCTGGAAGAGCTAGTGTTCTGTCTGCTAACGCCGCAATCAAAGGCCAAGATCTGCTGGCAGGCCGTGGAAAGGCTGAAGGAAAAGGGCCTGCTCGACTTGCCTGATACGGAAAAAATCGAGCAAGAATTGACCGGCGTGAGATTCCGACACAACAAAGCACAGCGCATTCAGCGCGCTGTCTCACTACTGCGCGGAAAAATTGCGAAAGTGCTTGCTGGCTTTTCAACACCTGAAGAGGCTCGCAAGTGGCTTGTAAAACACGTGAAAGGACTCGGCTACAAAGAGGCCAGCCATTTTCTGCGCAACATAGGCTATTCGAGCGAGCTGGCAATTCTGGATAGACACGTGCTAAAGAATCTGAAGAAACACGGTGTAATCTCCAGAATTGCTCCTCTAACGCCCAAGAGATATCTGGAAATCGAACAGCAAATGAAAAAGTTTGCAAAACAAGTGGGCATATCCATGGGAGAGCTGGACTTGCTCTTTTGGTCGATGGAAACTGGTGAAGTTTTCAAATGAGAGGCGATCGCCCGATGGATCATAACCCCCTAAGGCAGAGCTTCCACATCGGAACCAGCCGTATCCTGCCCCATCACCCCTCCTCGTCTCTGGTGATCACATACGCCTTCTTTATCCCAAGTTTCTCCCCATATTTGGTCAAGAAATAGTTCAGGTGTTTGATATCCTCTTTTCTGAGTTTTGTTTTTTAAAAAAAACAAATGTGGGAAATCACCCGAGAACTTCGAGCACGTCCCATATCCAGCAAATCACAAGAACTCTGCCATCTCCTTGCCCGACTTGAAAACGCTAACCCCTCCTTCATGACCAACCACCAACTCGTCCACCAGCCCGACAAAGATCCCGTTTTCCACAACACCGGGAATCGCGTTCAGTTCTCGCTCTAGTTTTTGAGGGTCAGACAACTGCCTGCACTTGAGATCAAAGATGTAGTTCCCATTATCCGTGAGATACGGCCGCCCACCAGATCGTACTCTAAGCATCGGCTTTCCGAACTCGTGAAGCTTCTTTCTGATTGGGCCCACTGCAAACGGCAGTACCTCGACAGGTACGGGCGCATGCTTACCAAGTCGTCTGACAAGCTTGGTCTTATCAACGACGATGACCACTCGCCTCGCGGCTTTAGCCAAAATCTTTTCCCGGGCCATCGCCCCGCCGCGTCCCTTGATCATATGAAACCGCGGGTCGACCTCATCGGCACCATCTAGGTGTAAATCCAAGTCAGAGTGAATTTCTAAGGTGGAGAGCCTCAGTCCTCGTTTTTTCGCTATTCGTTCGATGAATTTGGATGCAGGGATAAACGTGGCCCTCACCCGACTCTTTCCCAATATTTTCACAACTTCGGCCATCGTCGTCCCAGACCCTAATCCGACCACCATGCCACGGGAAACCTCCTGTGCCGCCCGCTCTGCCGCCATTCGTTTCCATAGCTCTCGCATCGCTCAAAACTCACCACAGAAGATATTAAATAGCACCACTATAGTTCAACTTGGAAATTATGCCGAGCGTTCCAGTCCGGGAAGTGATGACGACCAAAGTCCTAACCACAACCCCTGATGCGAGCGTTGCAAAGGCAGCAAAGCTCATGGCAAAAAACAGTGTTGGAAGCATCGTAGTGGTAAAAAGCAAAAAACCAGTCGGGATCCTGACCGAACGCGATCTCCTCTTGAAAGTAATAAGTGCGGATGTAAGACCCAGCCGTGTTCCGGTCAAAAAAATTATGTCCTCCCCAGTTCTGACCATCACTCCCGACACCGACATCGCAGATGCCGCTCGCATCATGGCGCGAAGCAACATCAGAAGGCTTCCCGTCGTCGAAAAGGGAAAACTCGTAGGAATCATAACCACCATGGACATCATGCGCGTATCTCCAGAATTGCTAGAAACGAGTGTGGAAGCCGAGAGGCGTGTTGAAATAGAAGAGAGCGTGTGCGAGGTCTGTGGGGAGATTACTACTCATCTCTATGAAGTTAACGGGATGTGGGTTTGCGAGGATTGCCGCGACAGTATGACTAGGTAGATGATTGAATGAAATTACCAAATCCCTTTGCGGGACTCCCGGTTAGCCGACTGATGGCTCCACTCAGAATCTTCGTGAATCCCCGAGATCTAGCCACGCACGCTAGAGCCGTGATGCGTGAACATCGGATAAAGGTCCTACCCGTTGTAGAAGGGGGGCGGTTAGAGGGAATAGTCACACAACGCGGTATCTTGAGAGTGACATCCACACGATCCAACATTCCGGTGGCTGGCGTGATGGAGCCCGTGAAATCCTTAATCACGCCGAGCACCGAACTCACAAAAGCCGCTCTATTCATGGTAAATGAAGGTCTCGATGAAATCCCAATAGTGCAGAGCCCCACTGATCGAACCGCTGTGGGAGTGCTTCGAATGGACGACCTGCTCCGGCACGCTTGGGATTCCATCCCCAATACCGTGAAAGTCAGAGATGTGATGGTTTCTGACGTCGTCTTTTGTAATCCAAACGACGAACTCACCCATGTGTGGGATTTGATGGAACGGGAAAAGCTGTCTGGTCTGCCGGTAGTAGAGGAATCCAAAGGAAAACTCAGCGTCGTAGGTGTGATAACACGGACAGACATCATACGATACGGAGGAGTGCGTACAGCAGAGGAATCGAAGAAGGGCAGGGCACCCGCCAAGGTAAAATCCATCATGCGAACGCCTGTCATAACTATCCAACCCCAAGCGTTGCTTTCGCGTGCAATCGAACTCGTGCTCACAAAAAAAGTTAAGAGACTGCCCGTCGTCGATAGTGGGGCACTCGTGGGAATCATCAGCAGGTCTGACATCGTAAAGGCCATGTGCAGGTGAAATCCGTGAGAAGAATCCCGCATTACAAATCCTACGACCGGGGCCCTCTCGAATTCAAATCGAGGCTCCACCGAGAAGAAGGAGAGGTAATGAACATCGCTAGAAAGCGAATCATCACCATTACTCCCACACAATCCGTGAAAAACGCCATGAATTCTATGATAAAAAACCACATTCGGCGTATCCCTGTAATTCATCCAGGAAGTCGAAGACTAGAGGGCATGGTACGCACAAGAGAAATTGTCGATTTTCTGGGAGGGGGACCACGACACGACATCGTGCTTCACAAATTCGGCGGGAATTTCTATGCGGCCATCAATGAACCAGTTCGTACTATAATGCTCCGCCGATTCCCTGCTGGTGGCGTGTACATGTCTATAGCCGAAGCAGCAAAATTTTTGCTGAGCACCGGGGTCGGAGGAGTCCCGATCGTGGACCGGGAGGGGAACATTGTGGGTATAATCTCTGAGCGTGACTTCATCGCTTACGTGCCCCTCACTACCAACACTCCTGTGAGTTACTATATGACGCGGCGCGTTATCACCGCCGGGCCGAAACTGTCCATACGGGAAGCCGCTCGACGAATGATATCGTGGGGGGTGCGTCGTCTCCCGATTGTGGAAGGTGCCCGGCTGGTGGGAATTCTGACCACTGTAGATCTCATTCGGTTTTTTGGCACTAGTAAAGTCTTTCACTACATGCGGACGAATCGAATGGACGAAGTGCTTTCCATTCCAGTGGAAGAAATAATGACTGAGAAAGTTCTTACTGTGGCTCCAGACACGGATGTCGGGGAAGCTGCGGGGCTCATGCGAGAAAAGGAGTGTGGAGGTTTGCCCGTAGTCGAGAAATCCGAGCTCGTCGGAATTATCACGGAGCACGATATGTTGAGGGTGCTCATATGAAGGCAGAACTCGTGATGAGCTCCCCCATAGTGGCTGTGAGACCAGTCGAGCCTATCGCTCACGCAAAACGCATGATGTTGCGCTACCGGGTAAACCGGCTCTTGGTCATGGAACGGGGAAGACCTGTGGGTTTTCTCTCCATGCGAGACATCGCTGAAAACTTGGCAGTAAGTGGTCCCCTGTGGAAAAGGAAACCCATCGACGAGATTCCGATCTCCCAAGTAATGCGGCCAGAAGTGATATCCGTGGCACCGGCAACTGGACTGAACAAAATCGCCGCAATAATGCTTCGCCGAGGGATAAGCAGCGTCGTGGTATCTGACAACGGAAAACCGCTGGGCATTGTGACGAAGACGGATTTGGTTCGGTATTTTGCTGATCACCTGCGTGAAAGATTCAAAGTTGCGGCTCTGATGACCCCCAATCCAATTTGTGTCTCTCCGGCCCATTCCATCGCGCGAGTTGTAGATTTGCTGAAGAGGCATCGAATCTCGAGAGTCATAGTGACCGATGGTAGAAAGCCCGTTGGGATAATCACAGAGAGCGACCTTGGTTTTGCTCAGTTGGAACTTCCTTGGCGACCGCCCGTACGTGTCCTACGGTACGCCAGAAAAACCGAGCGCGGCGGTCGAAGAGTTGCAAGATACGTGAAACACATCGGATTGTTAACTGCAGAGGATATCATGACTCCCCGACCACTAACAGTTGATATGTACGACGATGTTGCCGACGCCGCAGATCTGATGATAAAACATGGAATTAGTGGACTCCCGGTTCTCGAGCGGGGAAATCTCATCGGCATAATCACAAAAACTGATTTGATCAAGGGGATAAGCCGGCTGGGTTAGTGCATGAAAGTACGCCAGCTGATGAGTGCTCCGGTTCTCACTATCGCTCCCGACGAAACATTAGCTAAGGCTACCGAACTTCTACGGATCCACAGAGTATCGAGGTTGGTGGTAGCCTCTGAAGAACGAATAATTGGGATTATCACCGAAAAAGACATTGCACGGGCATTTGTCAGAAGTGGAGGCAAGATCTCCCCCGTGCTTGACCAGCAGATATCGGACATCATGACGAGAAATCCGCTGACCGTTGATCCCGAAGTAACTGCCAAGCGTGCCGCCGAGATAATGTTGGAGCGTAACATCAGCGGACTTCCCGTGGCTGAGGAGTTCGCACTAAAGGGCATCATTACCAAACTCGACTACGCCAAGGTCTGCCGCGAGTACGCGGATGTGTATGTAGGGGAAGTGATGGAAGCAGGCCCGCCGTTCGTCGCACCAAACACAAAAATCAAACGAGTATGGAAGCTGTTGGACGAAGAAAACTTGGTGGTGGTTCCGGTGGTGGATCAGGATCAAGTCGTGGGGACCGTGGGAGCACGAGAAATCGCTCTGCTCCTCCCGCCGAAAATCTCAGAAGCAGCCTACGGAGAATTAGCGACTGGACACATAATGAATCGGGAAGTCTCAACAATCAGGAGTGATAGCGAAGTCTCAAAGGCTGCCGAACTCATGCTGCTCTCCAGGCTCTCTGGTCTGCCGGTGCTAGACTCACAGAATCGTCTCGTTGGCCTTTTCACAAAGACCGAACTCGTAGAGGTTGCTCACGAAAGGCTTTAGACCGAGCTTCTGAAAATGGATATCGGGCGGCAGTGGTCTAGCCTGGTTAGGACCCGGGCTCCCCGGGCCCGTGGCGCGGGTTCGAATCCCGCCTGCCGCACCATAGCTTCTAAACCCTCGCTTCTGCACGGAGTTGAGCATAAGCCTCATGCCCTCAGATCTCTTCGAAGGCTCGGAAGAAAGGAGGAAGAGCAGATCGGACGGGCTTTTTCACTTCCTGGTCTAAGGAGGTAGCCAAAAACGGGCGGCCAGCATTCCAATCGGGTACCTTTCGAGCACCTCGTCCTTCTGGATGCCTGCGAGTTGCGCGAACACCAGAAGCCTCACCGCGAGCAGACCGCCGTAACCCCGCCTGCCCCTTCCCTCCGCTCCTGAACGACGGTTCGGTTGACGGTCAGTCTCACGAGTTCGGCCGCTTCATGCACGATTAAACGTTAAAAGCGGAACTCAAACGAATTTTGCACGTCCTTATATAAGAGATTAGCGATGATGGAAGGGAAAAGGGAGAAGAAATGAATAAGAATAAGCTCATAGCCTCCACATTAGTGTTCTTATTGCTGACTGGTCCTGTTCAAATCCCTTTTATTGCAAGCCAATCCACATCCTCAGCTGAACTCACACTTTCGGCATTATTGACGTATGGTTCCGTTAGCGGATGGGAAGACTATGTGGGCTGTATCTGGCTCTGGTTTGAAAGTGAAGATTTGATTGCCACGGGAGTTGAGGAAAACGGCGCTCCAGGTTGGATCAGCTGTCCCATACAGCTAGATGAAGTAATGGGGATGTGGGTGGGAAGAACAATCGGTGAAGCCCAGGTTTGGATGGATGCGGGCGTTATAAGCGGCACCATATCTCCGAGCTGGACTAGCTTGCCTATCCAGCTTCCCAATGGCTTGTATGTGTCCCATGTGACTGGCGAACTCTGGGGCACATGCGATCCGCGTGGTTACTGGAGATCCGAGGAAATCGAAGGTGAAATACATGTCACGGTTAGTGAAAGCGTGCCCGATTTTACCATCTCCATAAGCCCAACCAGCGGAGTGGTGGGACAAGGCGGATCAAAGACGCTGTATGTTAGTGTGGTCCCCAAAGAGGAGTACGCTTATGAGGTCTCTCTGAGCACAGGACATCTGCCTGCCGGTGTAACAGTAGCCTTCTCACCCTCTCACGGTGTCCCACCCTTCACCTCAGTAGCAAAAATACGTGTGAGTCACGACGCTCCTACCGGATCCTTCTGGATACACATTAGAGCCACTGGCGAGGGAGAGGAAGGAAAGTTCAAGTGGATCCGCACGGTGTCGTATAATCTAAAAATCGTTCGGCCCGTAGCAACCTCCTTCGTGGAGCGCATCAGCCCGTACTGGAGAAGCGAAATACCATTTGAAATCACTGCGTGCTCGGAGGGTCCGGCTGAGAGCGTCGAACTCTGGTACCGTTATTCCCCTGATAACACTGCATGGGGAGAGTGGAAGCTTTTCGGAATCGATGATACTGCCCCGTGGAAGTGGGAGTTCACAGCGCCAGATGGCGACGGTTTCTACGAGTTCTATTCAATAGCCGTGGACGAAGTGGGGGGAAGAGAGCCGCCACCAGCCAACCCTGATACAAGCTGCGGGGTTGACACAATACCTCCCGTTTCGCTTACTTCTACAGTCTCGCAAACTAGTGTGAACCCCGATCAGTTGCCCGCAATACTGGGAGTAGAGGTGGATGTCTGTGATTCTGCTGGTGGATTTCCAAGGAGCGGGATTGTCACAGTAGAACTGTACTGCCGTTATTCGCAGGATTTGGTCAACTGGAGTGATTGGGAATTATTTGATAATATTAAAGTTGCAGGAGGGCCTAGCACGGTGATTTTAAATGGCGGAGAATACTTGGCTTTCGAAGCCCCAGAATACGGGTACTACCAGTTCTATTCCATCGCTAGTGATGTGGCTGGTAACCGAGAGAATTCTGCGAAAAAACAGCAGCAGGCGGATTTGGGTAATCCGGAAGCTGCCACTCATGTGTGGCATGATATGATTGTAATCACTAATAAGCAGAAGCTCATCGAGTTTGCTAAAACCACTGGAGAATCAAACCCAGAAGAGAAAGTAAACGAACTACTCCGGACAACTAGGCAAGTTCATCCCGAAGCCAAAGTAATCCTGCTAGACGAAGAACCAGAGGTAGAGGATCCGGCTAATCCAACAATGATTGATCTCTTCATACAGAACTTCACTGGAAAAAATCCCAATGTGAAATACCTCATGATTCTGGGGCCTCCGCAGGTAGTTCCATTTTATATTGCAAGTGATACAACCATCGAAGAAGATAACATTTCAACAGATTACTTTTATGCTGAGATAGATGGCGATTGGTGGCCAGAACTCGCAGTGGGGCGAGTTTTTGGAAGAAATATAGAAACCATGATAAACTTGCTCAAACGCAGTATTGAACCTAAGATAACAAGAACCGCGCTTGTTTCGTGTGGTGACGAAAGATGTGAAGACGTGTGGTCGTCTACTATTAAGTATCTGCAAAAGAATGAATTTTTCGTTGCTCAACTTCCCTATAATACTTATGAATGGGATGTGTTTCCCACAATGGCAAAAGATAAGGGATTAATAGTTCATTACGGACACGGCAACCCTCACGCGTTCGCTACTCACTTTGATGAAGAATGGATATTGTACGATAATACCGATTTAGACATAATCGGTTTAGGAACTACCAATCCAATAGTCGTATCAATAGGATGCCACACCGCTCTTATCGAAGAAGGAAGTTTTACATTTAAGGAGAAAATATCCGGAAAGAAACACACAGTAGAGGTTGATAATTTTGCTAAAACAATTTCTGCGAAGTTCATTGAGAAAGGAGCAACAGCATTTATGGGCCCTACTAGGCGCTCGTATCCTGGAAATTGGTTTAGCGGTTACGCAGAAGAGCTGGGTAAAAGTTTTGTAAAACTTCTCGTGCAAGGAAGAAGTATTGGGGAGGCGCTCTGTGAAGCAAAACAAAAGTACAGCCCATTGTTGTGGACCGCAATGGATTCCAAAACTATATATGAATATGTGCTGTACGGTGACCCCAAGTTCCGACCTATGTTCTTGGCTGGTGATCCAGATCCATTTGCTTCGGTGCTTGAAGTTCGCTCAGATTTAGACATGCTTATTGAAATTCCAGAATTCTCGCATGAAAAGGTTGGCGGATATGATGTTATCACCATCCCAAGAGGATGTCTAAGCTTTAACGAAGGATATCCGGTTATCCCATACCTAGCTAAGAGAATCCGAATAGAACCCAACTATACTCCTGAGGTGATTTTTCTCGAATCCAGCAAGGAAAAATTACCTTATTCTATCAATCCTCCTATCGCTCAGACATTCTCAGCGGCTGAAAGTATTGAAGTGGAACAGCCGTTAGGAGAAACATATCCAGAAAATATATATAAAATGAGAATATTCAAACTGCAGGATGGAAGTCGAATTCTCGAGTTACTTATCATTCCTCTCCAATACAATCCTCGTACTGGCGAAGCATGGTTCTACAAAATGATGCGATTTAGGATTTCTACCAAACCTGCTTTTTTGGATGTGACTCCCTCATTTTTTGAAACGGTATTAGGTCCTGAAGATCGCGCTTCTTGGACGTTACAACTTAAAAACTGCGGGGAAAATACCGTAAGCTTTTCAATCGAGGTTAAGAACTCAATCTCTCAATTCATTAGGGTGACCGAAGAAAGAGGAGTTTTAAACCCAGAAAAGACCACAGAAATCTCTCTGTCTGTATTCATTCCACGGACCGCCCCCTTGGGAGAGTATCGGGGAACAATTGTAATAAAAAGCGAATGGGAGACGATACACATACCCGTGCTGATCAAAGTTCAAGCTCACATACCTGCAGTAAGAGTAGAAAAAATATTTCGTCCCAGCGCTAAAATAGAAAAGGATCGGAAAGGAGCTTTGATCTCACGAATCACGATTACCAATTTAGAAGAGATAGGCACCGAGACCCGAAAACTAAAGGTAATTGATGAGATACCTGCGGGTTGGGAACTTAAAAACCCTGAATCAGTTACGGTCTCCAGAAGCGGACATCAGCTGGGACAAAGAGTACTAAAGAATGTGAAGGTAGAAAATAATAAACTCATCGCTGAAATAGACTTTTCAAAAGCCCCATTCGAGACAGAGGAGGAAATCACGATTATTTATCCAATCCATCCAGTCAAAATAGAACCCATAATATACGAGTTAACGTTGCAAGTAGTCGCGGTTAGCCAGACTGAAGGAAAAACCACGATAGAAAAGGGTGTGGTTCTTGAGATTAAGTAATGTGCTAGCCATTGGAGGATGCTTTATCGTGCTTTTTACTGTTTTTTTCTTTTTTTCTTTACCATCTCCCCCGGTATTGCTTCCAGATCTTTTTTCATTAGAAAAAGTAGAAATCGTTAATGAAAATGTCCTCAAAATTGTTATCAAGTATATAGGTAATGCGTCGGGCGAATATGTGCGCGTCCACTCAGGTTTTTTAATCTCAGTAGGGAAGGACAATCAAAGTGCAGAGAACTACACTCGCCCAGTGGTATATGCGCCAGGAGATTTGTTGACCTTTTATGTTTATATGCCGGATGCTCATTTTGCCCCTGGAGACAATATATCTGTCGGTTTGGGAAGCGCACTGAAATACTTCGTTTCGGATGTCGAAGAGATAGAAAATCGGGAAAGTTGGCGTCGCTCTCTCACAGTAACGCTTTGATAACATGATGACGTGTCAATTCTCCGTCTTTAGCCCCCCTCCACACACGAGTTCACGCAGGTCGCGGATGGGCTTGTGGCACGTAGGCCTCGGGCAGCCAGTCGAGTTCTAGCAACTGGGCCGGAGCCTCCAAGTCGCGCGCATCGATTTTGATGCGTCGCTTGGCGATGAGTCTGGTCTCTTTCGGGTGGGCTAGGTGAACCTCGTGCCCGAGCGATTCTGCGAGGTCGTAGACGGGCTGCCAGCAGTAGGTTGCCTCCATCGCGATTCGGGCCCGCTGGTACTTCGACAGAAAGCGCTTCAGCTCCTCTGGGGTGTTCGCAAAGCGTTCTGAAAACATCTCGCCGTCCTAGAGCACCGTGGCATGGCAGGTTCGCTTGTGCACATCCAGCCCGATATACGTGGCCATGTTTCACCACCTCCCTCGTTTCTTGGTCTGAGGAGGTAGCCAAAAGCGGGCGGCCAGCATTCTAATCACCTATGCTGATTTTCCACTTCGTCCAACCTCCACGTGCTAGATCGTCACGAATAGTTTGTAGGCCGTTGCCACGATCGCCGTTCGCTTCCCCTTCTTGCGCGCTAACCCCCAGAAATAGCGCGTGAGCTTTGAGTCCGGCGCATGCATCACGTGCATCCTCACGCAACTCGACTTCTCTGTGGTAGAAATCCTTCTCTCTCCCTTTTGGTTCCGGGTCGAACAGCATGTGTTCTACCCTTTGAACTATTTTTTTAAGGCTGAGTGTATCGCGCGGCCGGCGAACTGGTGAAAAAAATATGAAGCCAAGCTAGCCGGGTTGGAAGAAGAAAAAGGCACTGAAGCGAAGAGCTCATAAAAAGACGACGCTAAGTATAGTTGGGGTGAGCTGAATGGCAAAGGAGAAGAAACCGGCTCTGGAGATCTATCTGAATTTGGCGCCGCTTCTAGAGAGCTTGGGACTCGGAGAAGCACTGGACAAAATGATGGAAAACATCCAGAAAGGGAAGCTCAACGTGTGGGAAAAAGTAGCTTCGAAAGTCCAGCGCGGAGAGGCTGAGGTAAAACTCACTGTCGGCAAAAAGAAAAAGAAAATCCCAATCGTTTTAAACATTCGACTCAAGAAGTAAAGGATTAGATGGCTAGGCGAAAAACCCGTCTCATCCTGTGCAGCGGCAAAGGGGGAGTGGGTAAAAGTACGGTGGCTTCGGCCATCGCTACTTATTTTGCTGAAAAAGGAAAGCGCACGCTGATAGTATCAAGCGATCCGGTTCAAGCACTCTCACGCATCTTTGGCAAAAAGATAGGGGACCAGATAGCCCGTGTGGGGGCAAACCTAGAGGCCTTGGAAATCGATGTAGACAAGATTGCTAAAAAAGTGGAGATCGAATACAAAAAGCTGTTCGTGAATGCTGTGGCCTCCTGGCTTGACGAACAAACAGCAAAAAGTCTTCCATTAGAGATCCTGAGCGGGGTCAACGAACTGCTCGCGTTAGACCGTATCCGGAGTCTAGTGGAAAGCGGAAAATACGACGTGGTCGTGTGGGACACGGCACCGACAGCCCACACCTTGCGCTTGCTCGGCCTCTCCAAGCGGATGAGTGAGGTGTTCACTAAACGCTTTGGATGGATATACAAGCTGATCCACCCCCTCCAAACTCTGAAATCAGTGATAATAGGACGCAAACCCAAGCTCCTTGCAGGACTCGAATCTTTGGGCAAAACGGTAACACGAGTCGAGCAAATGCTGGCCGATCCAAAAACTGAGCTGATTCTGGTGCTGAACCCAGAAAAGCTCTCCATTTTCGAAGGCAAACAGCTCCGAGAAGCAGCAGAAACTCATGGGATTACTGTGAAACGGGCGGTCATCAATAAAATGCTTCTGCCGTGCAAATGCAAGTTCTGCTCTATGAAGCGGCGTGAACAAGAGGAAAATTTGAAAATCATCAAGAAAGAATACAGCGATCTAAAGCTCCTAATGATGCCCTATCTCCCATACGAAATCCTGAGCAAAGAAAAGGTGAAGGAATACGCGCACAAGCTGTTCTCAGAAGACTA
Source organism: Hadesarchaea archaeon (assembly GCA_029259175.1). Classification (GTDB taxonomy): domain Archaea; phylum Hadarchaeota; class Hadarchaeia; order Hadarchaeales; family Hadarchaeaceae; genus JAVZGN01. Next base: position 6,921 of record JAPDJH010000016.1, on the reverse strand, counting down.
GAGGCTGAGCACTCGGAGCGCCCAGCGATATCTGCGGAAAGCGAACAACGAAAGAAAGTTGGAATACGTCCGAACAAAGAAGTTCTTTCTGTAAAGGTGGCAGAAGGTTAGACCTATACGGATTTTTTGTACAGTGCTCAGCATTCCCCTCCACCCTACCTCAAACTCGCCCGGTATTTATAAAGGATACGGATGGCGCGATTTTATTCGTTAATCGTCGATTTTGGCTAGCGAGACACCCGTTTGGAATAAATCCCTGAACCAAAAGCGCAGCCCACCGTGATCACTGCAAACCAAAAAGCTCCGGTAAGACCCACTTCGAGGGGGGCCGTGATCTCAACTGTGCTTCCTTGGGACTGGAAGGAGAGATGGACAGTACTGGCTCCCGCAAGATAGGGAACGTTGAGCTGTACTTCTGCACCCTCTCCCATAGAGGAAAGCAGACCCGGCAAAAACACGTTTACGAAAAACGCGCCCAGCAAAAGTGTCAGTACGATACCCACTACCGACCAGAGAGGTTTGCGTATCCCGAAGCCGCAAAGATGCGGAGACCACCATTTTCGAGGAGACAGAGCAGAAAGCACCACAAAAACACCAGCTACGAGAAAAGAAATCTTAGTGGCCAGCAGAAAAAGGCCGATCAAATCTGAGTGCAGGGGTTGTCCTCCAATTACCATGCGCATGTCAAACGGGGAGATGCCGAACTCTAGAGCGCCTTCACCCACCTCGGCTGTCCACCAAGGACCTGCAAATGGTAAAATGAACATCAAAATGCCCGCCACCAGTCTGGGCCAATTGATCTGCTTCCAGTTCATCGTCCTCCACTCTCCTGGACGGTAAACTTTATGGACACGCCGTACTTTTGGAGAGTAAGAGACCCCTGGATGTTTGTGGGTTGAGCATTTACAAGATTCTCGTCTGCCACCTGCCCACTTAACCATACCACAACGTTCTCGTTGGGAGACAGAGTGATAGAATCCTGCTCCATTGAGAGAGTAACTTCTTGGGAGTCGAACTGGGCTGTGATATCAAAATCTACCAAATCGATCGAAAAGGGGAAGGGCAAGGAAAGCGTGACCGGGAGCCGGAGCAAATGAGAAGCGTTATCGTATTCCGCGTCGCCTATCTCAAAACCACCTGCTTCTGGTTCGAAAAGGCCTCCAATCTTGTTTTCGATCGACTCTATTTCAGCAGCATTAACCATGGCTCGCTGGATATCCCAATCGTTTATGCTGAAAGCGATGAGCAACGGCCCTATGGAAAAGGCTAGACCTAGGAGCTTTAGACCGATTTTCAGCGCTGTCTCCCTTTTCATCCCAGCCCCTTCTATCTCGCCCCAGCAATATAAATGGTAAGAGGGTTATTCGCGATGTTTCTCAAAACGTCTCAGAAGATCCAATGTCCGACGCTCGATCCTGTACAAAATCTCCTCCCGATCTCCCTCGCCCCGGAGAAGAGTGCGATAGTCCAACAAGTCGTCGAGTAAAAGCTCTACGGTTTCCGCGTCCAAAAGACCGGCGTGAATAGCCAGTTTCAATGTTAGATATGATTTGATAATGCTGTCCCTGCCCCGTTTCCAGCACTTCCAAGCCCCCGGCTGGTTCACTCCAAGTCTGCGCGCAATTTCCTCAAAAGTGGCTTCTGGAACCCATGATTTAAAAAGCAGGGCTTTGAAGGTCTGGGGCCTCAAATGAGAGCGTTCTAAAAGGGTCTGGACGAAGAGGTTATCCTCAAGCCAGCGCTCAGCTCTTTGCAGCTCGGAACGCATTCTTCTCATTTTACTTCCATTTTTTGGAAGTAAAAAGATAACGGATTAGAAGAAGGGGAGAAAACGTTTCCACCACGGACGCCGGTTTGCGCGCTTCACCACCCATTCACTTATGCGCGTGTCGAGCAAAGCAGCCAAACGCAACGCCCTAGCAGCAGCCTTGAGAGCTTCGCGGGGTCGTCCATCACTCCAGTCGTAGATCGCCACCCAACCATCTGGAGTAATGAGCTGATTTGCAGGATGTTCTCCACCGTAAGAAAACGGTATGCTCGCGTATTTTATGCGGTATTTCAGCAAGTCTTGGATTGCTTGAAATGAAAAAGGTCTCAAAGACACCCAGAACTCTATTCTATCTCTCAGAGCTGGTATTTTATCTAAAAAACGCTCCATTTGCTTTTTTTCTCCGTTCAGAAGCATAGAAATTTGCGGAAGATCTGCTAAAACCCGAAAAAATTCTCCTATCTCAAGGTAATCTGCACGGCTCTCGGGCACATCATCGATTATGATTGCCAGCTTTTCTCGGTGCTCCAGCGGCCAGCGCCTCAAGAACTCAAAAAGAGTTGCACTGTCCTTAGAGGCATCTAGGCCCAGCGAGTGAATGATGGCTCGGAGAAATTCATCGGCAGATTTGTACACAGCTCCATGGATGAATACGGGGATAACTTGGCTGGCGGGATCGGTGCTTAACAGACTTTCTTCGCGTAACGCTACCGTGAGAAACTCGCATACTGTGGTCTTGCCCATTCCGAGACCTCCTGTTAGGACCCCGACTTTTCCTGATGTGAGGACCTGTTTGAGGCGCATGAGTTCTTCCCGCTGGAATGGAACAAATGCTTCCGGGGCAGGTAAATCAAATGAAAAAGGATCTCTGCAAAGCCACCATTTTCGCAAAAAAGACTCAAATTTCTCTTCTTTTCCTAGTTTTTCCTCCCACAACGTCATGTTTTTACCTCCACTGTTAATTCATATTTATTTTCATCTATCTTGCGCAAATAACCAAGCTTTTCCATTTGATCACAAAACAGCTTCACTATCGATTCGGGACATCGAGCGCGAGACATTAGATCAACCGTGGTAAACTGTCGTAAAGTAACAATGGTCGAAATCAAATCGCTAAAAGCAGAACGCTGAACCATGGAAGTAGGCTGAAGTGCATTTAAGATCTCCTCCCGAGAAACTGTCACTTTTTGAAATGTTTTTGGCTTTATTACGTCCTTTTTTTCTTTTTTATCCTCTATTTTTCGCTCTTTTTCAAGTTTCTCGGGTTTTATAGACAAAATTCTCGATATCTCACTTTCTGGAATCAAACGATGATTTCCGGGCGTTCTGACGCATTTTATTTTGCCTGCTTTCTCCCACCGATAAATTGTCTTTTTCGAAACTCGTAAGATCTCACAAGCCTCTCTCAGCTTATACATTTTTTCCACTTTTGTCCCCATTTGTCCACTTTTGGCAAAGTTATATAAACCTTTCTGTTTTGTCCACCTTTGTCCGGCTTTGACCACATTGAAAAGTTTATATGCGGGGAAAAGCTAGGAAATGGCGATGAAACCATTTGATTTTCACATTCATTCTCATTACTCAGCAGATGGGCACGCTGCACCCGCCCAAATAGTGGAAGAAGCCGAGGTCAAAGGAATGTATGCCATTGCAATAACTGACCACGGGCCGGAGCTGAGCGTTGGAATAAACCCGTACTCGATCAACGCTTACCTGGAGGAACTAAAAAATCTACAAAAAGAGTCCTCTATTCCTCTTCTAATCGGATTCGAACTCAACATTGTAGATCGGTATGGAAATATCGACTTGCCAGAGCCACTCCTCTCGAAAATCGAATTTCCTATAGCATCCATCCATTATCTTCGAGAAGCTTCAGCACCTCAACAGCTAGCGAGGTCCTACTTGGAAAGAGCAAAAATGTGCATTGAAAGGTTTCCCGTGGCGGCGCTTGGCCACCCTTTCTTTCTTCATCGCTCCCTTCTGCCCTTTCTCAGTCGCGAGGATATAGAGGAGTTTTTAGATCTGATGGCAGACAAAAGGGTGACAATCGAGGTAAACGCCAAATATAACACCCCGCCTCCGGACTTTATCAAATTGTGCATTCACAAAGGGGTAAAGCTAAGTGTGGGATCCGACGCCCATACAGCTGCCGAAGTTGGCAAAGTGCATGACATATTTCGGCGATTATCGAAACTCGGAGTAAAAGAAGAGGATCTCGTTATTAACGAATTCATGAAATAAGTCCCAGCCTTAACAGATTCGAGGAATAGGGTCTCCCAACGGAGGTGGGACAATTCGTTGCCCGCCAGACAAGGTTTTCAAGATAACTTTTCCAGCATAATTTTCCGTTACTTCCCCAATTATGCAAGCATCCCTAGCTTTAGGATTCTCGCGGATAGCTTCCAAAACTTCATCGCTACGGTCTCGCGCTACCCCCATCACCACCTTGCCCTCGTTCGTCAAGGTGAGGGGATCTAATCCCAACATCTCGCAGAAATTCCGCACAACTGGAGATACGGGCAGGCTCGACTCCTCTATCACTATGCCAACATTGGACTTGGACGCCAGCTCGTTAAGTGCCTCCGCTACCCCTCCTCTCGTCGGGTCTTTCATAGCAGAAACCCCTCCTACCCGAAGAGCGGTCTCCACAATGTCCCATATGGGACACACGTCCGATCTCAACTCACCTTCGACCTGAAAACCCTCTCGCTGAGCCAGAATCGTCGCCCCGTGATCCCCTATTGTGCCGCTGACGAGTATCTTGTCTCCGGGCCTGAGCATCCGGTCGGTCTTGAGCTCCTTCGCAACCCCCACTGCAGAAGTGGTGATAATCATCCCATCCAGATCATTACGCTCGACCACTTTGAAATCGCCTGTGACCAGCGCCACGCCAACCTCACTTGCCGTTTGTGCCATTGACTTAACTATCCTTTTGAACTCATCAACCCTAAAACCTTCTTGAACCACTATCGCGCACGCCATGGCCACGGGGCGAGCCCCCATCACCGCCAGATCGTTCACAGTCCCTGCCACCGCAAGCCGCCCGATATCGCCGCCTGGGAAAAACAGGGGCTTGACGGTATGCGAATCGGTGGTAAACACAAGTGTTTCCCCACCCTCGATTCTCAAGGCCGCACTATCATCTAGATCATCCAGACCCACCGGACCGGCTGTTTTCAGCTTAAATTCCTTGAGCACCGTTTCAGCCAACAATTGAAGCATAAGAGTTCCGCCACCGCCGTGCTCAAGAGTGATACGATCCATTCACCCCATCCTCACCAAAGCTTCTCGACCTTCCATGCCTTCGACCACCCCAAGCTCACGAGCCTTGGACGTTACTTTAACGATTCGTGCAGACAGCATATCTTCAAAGACTCGGACCCCCGTCACCACAGCGGCGGCTTGACCCAATCTTTCGGCGGTTTCAACATTCAAGTACCCACACATGAGATATCCCTTTGAAGCAACAATTAACAGAAGAGGGGCTCCAGGGAGATCCACCTTTATCCCTACACACTTCATCTCACCGATTTCCACTTTCTCTATAAGCACGCTCATCACCACTCATTCCAATTCGGAGGGTTAAAAGCATGATATTTAAACCACCCAAAATCCAGACTTCAAATAATGCTAGCACGGGCGCGAATTATTGTAAGCGGTTTGGTCCAAGGGGTGGGTTTTAGACCGTTTTGTTATCGGGAGGCGCAAAAACAGGGGCTTCACGGATTTGTTCGAAACGCCGGAGACGGCGGAGTAGAAATAATGGTGGAGGGAGAACGCGGCGCGATTAAGCGTTTTCTGGATGTTCTCAAGCAAAATCCGCCGCCCCTCGCAGAAATTGATACCGTCCGAGTCGAATGGGATCGGCCAAGTGGAGAATTCAAAGACTTCAAAGTGATAAAAAGCGAGAAAACAGGGGTTGGTGCCGCGCCGATTGTCCCAGCAGACATACACATCTGCGAAGCGTGCCTTCACGAAATGCACGATCCTCGCGACCGCAGATATCTCTATCCATTCACCACATGTGTAAACTGTGGGCCCAGGTTCACCATAATCGAAGCTTTGCCCTACGATCGCGAACGCACTTCAATGCGTGAGTTTCCCCTTTGTAACGAATGCCGGACTGAGTATACCGACCCCAACAACAGGAGATATCATGCAGAACCAACATGTTGTCCCAATTGCGGGCCCAAAGTGGTTTTACTAAACACAGAAGGGCGACCCATCGAAACATCTCATCCATTCGCGGAAGTCGCAAAAATGCTGGACGACGGACAGATCGGACTCATCAAGGGGATCGGAGGCATGCATATCGCGTGCAAAACATCCGAGGATCAACCACTCCAACGCTTAAGAGAAATCCTCCGAAGACCGCAACAGCCCTTTGCTCTCATGTCCAGCTCCATTGAAAAAATCAAGACCTTTGCCGAGCTGTCTGACCAAGAAATCGCATTACTTCGTTCGCCGCGTAAGCCCATCGTGGTTCTGCGTCAAAAATCCGAATCACCGATTTCCGATCTAGTGGCTCCAAAACTCCACACGGTAGCAGTCATGCTTCCGTATTCGGGGGTGCACCATTTAATTCTAGAAGAAGGAAAGGAGCCGGCCTACGTCATGACTAGCGCAAACATGCCAGGACTACCGATGATCATCGACAATCAAGACGCTCTAGGAGTCTTCAAAAACAAGCTGGACTTCTTTCTCTTCCACAACCGGCAAATCGTTAACCGGTGTGATGACTCCATTATCAGACTCGTGAACGAAAACCCTGTATTTCTCCGGCGATCGCGAGGATACGCCCCAATGCCGTATCATTTCAGAATACCAAGTGATTGCTCCGCTCTGGCCTTGGGAGGAGATCTGTGCGTAACAGCCACTTTCGTGAAGAACGGACGTTTTTACTCCTCTCAACACATAGGAGACGCAAGTCACCTAGAAACACTCGAGTTCCTCCGACAGGCAATAGACAGATTGGCCAAGTTACTAAGGGTTCCGAGCGTCGATATGGTGATATGCGACTTGCATCCACACTATTCAACCACGCGAGAAGCAAAACAAATCGCCGAGCATTTTGGAGCACGTGCCTATCAGGTCCAGCACCACTATGCACACCTAGCAGGGCTCATGGCCGAGCACGGTGCGGCTGAGGCAAT
>JAPDJH010000012.1 GCA_029259175.1 Hadesarchaea archaeon | reverse complement strand
ACGGTGGGGTCTGGTCGAGGTAGAGCGTGGTCGAGCTGCGGTTCTGGTGGTCGACGTTGCCGGCCCCGTCGCGCAGCCAGACGTAAATCGTGTGGGCGCCGTCTCCCTCGACCTGGATGTTGGTGAGTGCAGGTATGGAGGCCTCCTCACTTCCATAAATTAATAAAGTGTCGTTCTCAGAATGGTAAGAGGCTTTTATCCAGGCGGCAGAACGAGCAACAGCAGAAAAGCGAACTTCATCTAATTTTCCATTATAATCGCGGGTAAAACCATCTTGTTGACCTATCCATAAAGGATGTGTGCAATTTCTTAAAGAAGTAATTGAATTTCCTGAAGTTCGAGTTGAAGTATAATCTCCATTAATATATAAATCAATCCCATCTCCTCCAGCCCATACGAAAGTTAAATACGTCCAAACTCCCGTTGGAGGAGGTGAAACTTCAAAATACCCTCCTGTAGAATTTCCACTTTCGTCTATTACAACACAATAAATTTTATCCAAAAAATCAGGTCCCATAGTCAGATTCGCATCGTTGTTGCCATGATTTGAAAAAACAGTATTGTAATCGTAATCATAAGAATCAGGATTCAACCAAAGTTCAAGTGTTAAAGAAGTTAAACCATTTAAAAAGGTATTTGCAATTTCAATTCTGTCATTGCTAAAATCCTGTCCTTTTCCAACTTTCGCATCTATTTGTAACGGGTTATCTGCACTTAATTTTGTTCCATCATTATTATTCGGAGTGCTATCTTTAATATGAGAATTGTCAGGGAAATCGTCCATATGCCAAACTGCTATAAAATCACTATCCCAGACCGCGGTCGGGTCGGCTCCATCCGAGGCGTTCTCGTTTCCGTAATAGATATAAAACTCGGTGTCGGTAGTGGAGGAGACGAAGGGGATCTTCACCCAGTACTCCGCAACCTGGTTTTCAGAATCGTGCCTTTCTCGCTCGTATTTCAGCAAGGTTGTGCCATCTGAGGCTGTGAACCTGATGTCGTACCCGTCGCTCCTCGCTTTGGAGAAGTCGAAGTTGGCGGAGGTAAGCCTCACCAGCACCGGGAAGTTCTCCAGATCCTCATCGATCTTTGTGTGGTCGATGGTGAGCTTCCTGCGGTAGCTCCATCCGGATGACCACGGATCGTAGGTTCCGTCGGTGGCCGAGGTTGGCTCCGCGTCTAGCTTGTAATAAGCTCCAGCGATTCCGGATGGGTCATCTGGGTTTGTCCAGTTCAGGGTAAAGGAGTTCACGTTGGTCCAAGAGCTAGGGGTCGCGGTCAGGTTGATGGGCGCAGGAGGGGCGGTTTGGTCATTCTCCCATCCAACAATATTATCCCAATAACAAATTTTACCCGCTCCTGTACTATCTCCAACTAGTTTCACTGTATCCACATAACTCCAAGAATAATTATTCCAAGCCGGATACCAATCAGTCCAGGTTGAACCTCCATCATAACTGGCTCTAAATTTTTTATCTGAATTTCTCCATTCAATAACACAATGATACCAAGTGCCAGTGGTATAAGTTCCCATATTAATTGCTACATTTGCTTCTTGGGTAGGGTCATAAACTCTAAACAAAACGTAATTTCCTGAATTTCCCGCGCCATCACTATCGTGAAAATTTAAACGGCATAAATAAGTTTCTCCTTCATATAAATCCACCCCAGTTCTAATTTGGTTGTTCTCAGTATAATACCAATACTCCAATCGCCCATCATAACTTCGATTCCCTGATTTTGCTATTTTTTTTCCTGCTACAGCAGAAGGTTGGAATTTTACTGCCTTTGCTCCCTCATAAGTGAAAGTTCCTTGAATATCAAAATCAGTATCTCCACTCCAGCCACCTTGTCCATTTAAGTCTCCATCGGTATAGGAGTTGAAATTATCTTCAAAAAAAATTGGCACTGGTGACGCAGCTACGAGCGCGGGCTCGAACGTTATCAAGCTGAAGAATGCAACAGCTCCGGCAGTGAGCATGAGCAGAGTCAGGGTTAGGGCCCCCGCGCGCCTCGAACGAGACGATTCATTTTTGGAAAAGTACTTCGTTCCAAGAGCTTCGCGCCACACATTCAACCCCTCCAGCGGCCTTCGTTTCTTTGAAGAAAGGTAGTTTTGAGTTCAATCCGACACCACCTCGAACCAAATTTATATGGATGTTTGCTTGGTAAAAGACTTTTTTCAAATTCGGTTGAAGTCGGCGAACCCTTTGGGAAAGCGCCGGCGGGAAGGGAGCTGCCGGCATTTGGAACCGCCCTGAGGAAAACCGGGATTCGCCCTCGTTTCCGGAATCCAGACCTCCTGCACCCTTTTCGCTTACGAGATCCAGCAGGTGGTCCGAATACGAAATCTGGCAAAAAGCTGCTGATTTTTGTGCTGTCTGACCCAACCTGCAAACTTCAAGTGCTTCAGGATGCCAATTTTGATGGGTGAAGTTACGGAGTTGACCGCGATAATCAGGAAGGGTGAAAAGCAATACGTGGCGTCGTGCCCGGAATTGGATGTCGTCAGCCAGGACCCCACGGTTGAAAAAGCGCTGGAAAACTTGAAGGAAGCCGTTGAGCTGTACGTAGAAGAGATGGGTCTGCCGGAAGGGGTCGGCGGCGAACCGATGATAATCACGAGGTTTGGAGTCAGCCACGAAAAAAGCTACCAGTACTGTCAGGTGAGGATGTCATCAAGGCTCTTCTAAAGTTGGGTTTCAAGCCGCGAGAAGAAAAAGCAGCCACGCTATTCTCGTAAAATTTGTAAAGAAGAAAGGTGTTGTCGTGGCCTTTCCACAAGGAGATAGTTAGGGGCACGTTACTCGAAATCATCAGACAGCCGGGTTTGACGAGGGAAGAGTTCATAGAATTAGTGGAATAAAGCAGCCCTTTGTGGAAAAGCGCTCACCGAAAGAAAAACGCTGGCGAAAACCGCACAGGGGTGCTGGCCCGGGGAGGGGCAACCCGCGCTTGGGACCGCCACCGAGAAAGGCCAGCGATCGCCTCCGCTTTCGAAATCTGGCTTCCTGCGCCTTCTCCGCTTACGAAATCAGGTTGCCCGTTCGTATACGAAATCCGATTGATACCAAACTGAATCTGTATGCAAAATCCGATTGATGGGGTCGGGTACTCGGAAGTTCACACATCCCTGCCGGCCTCAAAGAACAGGTTCCCCAGCGGTCTACCCCTAAAACTTATGTGCTCATTTGATAAATAACTGTCAATTCGCTTGAACTGCCACCAAGCACGCTCCCTAATGTCTGTCCGCTCATCTCATCCCTCCTTCCGTTTTGACTCACTCAGCCTCCAGTAGTACCTGCACCGCTTGCATAGAGCGAAATGGAACGTGGCATGGCCGGTGAATACGTCGGAAGAGCCGCAGTGCTCGTATGTGGCTTTCGGGATTTCCTCCGACCGCTCGCTTCGAGGGATCCCAAAAGGCCCGACAATTTGCGCGCTGTGCCTGATCTTGAGACTCCCCTCCACCGCTTTCTTTCCTTCCGCAGCGCCTTCTTGAGTTCCCCGATGATGCGCTTGCGCGCGTACCGCTCCAAGTGCTCGGGCTCTGGGCGCGGCTTGAACTGGACCCGATAGTCGACCTTACGGTAGATGATCTTGGCACGGTTCTCGTTGCGGGTGGTCCCGAACCCGATGAGTCCGGCCCGCTCGAGCTCCCGCAGGTGGTAGTGCACCAGGGAGTCACGGTAGTAGCGCCCGGTGACTTCTGAAAGGATTTGGGTAAGCTCGTACTGGCGCATAGGCCAGAGCTCGAGGAGTTTTAAAATCGCACGGCGAACGGGGTCGTGAAGCGCACGGACAAAGGCTACCACCTCGGCCTCGCTCGCAGTTCGCCACTCGTCCTTAGAAGAGAGTTTAGAAACCACTGGTTTTCTTTCACCACATATCTTGATCTGACTCAAGCGGTAGGAGGAGCGGGCGCGAGGTTCCGCTCCCGAGCTAGCCGAATTGGAGGCTGGCAGGAGCAATATCGAATCGCCACACCCTTCCACATCTCCCATCAGTTAAATAACTCTTGAAGTGAGCATTTAAACAATTTTAAAAAAAATTTGGAACCGTGAAAAAGAAAATTTTCTTATAGCAAGCACAAAATTTTTAGACTTCCTCCAGCAGGCACACCCTTTCCAATCGCTTTTAGAGAAGATAAAGCCCGGTTTTGAGCAACCTCGACGAAAAGCGAAGAATATTCTTCGGTAGTGAAAACACACCAAAAGTGGTTGCAGGTTTGCACCTAGAGAGGACACATAAAAATGGCGATATGAATGGATGGAGAGATCGTGATACAGGAAAGGTTCAAAAGTTCCTCAAAAGACTTCCGCGGTACCAAAGCCGCGCCGGAGTCGGTGGGGTTCTGTTGGCCTTGGATCAAGTCCATTGAGGAACACGGTCATCTCCCTGCCGGCGAACCCTCCCAAAAAGTCGAAAGCGGAGGGTACCAGGAAGAGCCGCATCGATAACGAGTGGCTGACCAAGCCCATGTGCCGGACGAGCCGCCGACTGTCTCCGCCCCGAAGGGGAGAGATGTGCTGGCTAAGTCCGCCTGAGCACGGGGCTTCAGAAAGATACCAACGGCCTGAAGAACTGAACATGGTCCAAGCAGGACATCGAGTTCGGGGCCAACTTCAGCACGGTAAAGGAGCGGCGGAACAGGCCCCAAATCTATGAGGTCTGTCAGAACATGGAAGTCCTCGAGATCGCGGAGATCCAGACAAAGCAGGTAGGGAAGAAACCCGAGCGTTGCGGAGACGTGAAACCATTTCGGCTGGTGCGGGGTATTCCAGAAGTAGGCTTTCTCACCGTCTTTACCGTCTACACCGCACATATCGAAAGGTTCTGTACTGGTGAGCCAGACTAGCCAAGAAAAACCGGTAAACTGGCGGTATCAAAGCGATGCGGGGGACAGCACCATCTCGATGTCGTAACTCTCCCGGCGTCTCGATTTTTCTGAACTGTTTTACTCCCGTTCAGACGCTGTAGCTCGACAGGTTCATCTCCGTGGTGGTTTCCAGGATCTGCTGCTGCCCTGAGATGGTCACGATGGTAGTGCTTTCCACCGTTCTCTTCACAAAGTTCTTCACGCTTTCGGAGTACCAGCCCATCTGTGTGCTCACGGTCGTCGCCTGCGCCCCGAGGAGCTGGTTTTCCACCCTTATCACGTGCGTGCCATCTACGATCTCCGTCGTTTTTATCACCCAGCACTCGAAGGTGCCAGCAGGGACCGTGATCGATTCCTTACGGAGGACCTCGCTGCTCGAAGTCCTCTGCCCACTGATCAGCTCGATTCCGCCCGCGTTGTCGTAGCCGGAGAGGGGCTTCGCGTCGGTCCACCGCTTCCCCACCTCGAGCGGAAACTCGATCATCAGCGCGGGGCTTGAGTACACGGTCTCGCCCGTCTTGTGGCCGCCGGAGAATGACTCGCTGATGACCTTGTACATCGCGCCCGCTTCGACGAAGATATAATCCAGGGAATAGTTCTCCTGGTTGTTGGCATCGCTGGATTTAACGACCCAACACCTGTGACCCCGCTTGGTTTCCACCCCGGTTATCTCCTCGATCCTCGAGAACATGGTCACCTCGAGGCCGTCTTGAGAGGTCTGCACGGTTCCGGCCCAAGTCCAGCGGTCGCCGATGGAATAAGCTATGTTGGACGACGAGCCCCGCCCTTGTAATATAAAAAAGAAGCAGGCGCCCGCGACCAAAACAGTGAGGAGTACGGCGATCGCGATCCGTTCCCTCCTGAACCTAGTCACGTAGGCGTCCTGTCCGTACCGCCGCGCTGCTCTCACCAAACCACCCCCGGCCGGCCGCTCGTGGCTCGCCCCTGTGGTTGAGTATTTGGAGAAGCGCAAAGTGGTAACCAACATTCCCGTTCTCACTCTCACTACTTCCTACGCTTCAACCCCTCCAGAACCTGCCTGTGCTTTCGAAGGGACTTTTCGAACGCCGCGGACGCGTCCTTGTCGAGCCAGTTCAGGTAAGCCAGGCAGCAGAGGATCACGTCTGCGATATCAACCTCAAGGTCCTTCGCATAGCGTCCGCCGTGAATGTAAGAGTGCGCCACCTGGCCGAGCTGTTCGGTTATCAGGCTGTGAAAGAACGTCGAAGTTGTGACCCACTTCTTGTGATAATCGCCGGAGATTTTCCTCACAGCCTTCTGAGCATTTTTCAGCATACCGTTACCCCTACTAGGATTCATTTTGACCCATAAAAACTCATCGAGAAAGATCCTCCACAGGCTGCCGATGGCGGACGCTGCGGAAGCCTCTGCCGCAAGGCTTAAAATCAAGCAGTGTTTTCTAACACGGTTACCGACTTTCATTCGGAAACTGAATCTAGCGCGGTTATAACGTATGCCCATTTTCTTGGGTCGAAGCGGTGAATCGTCACCCTGACTCGATAGTTGCTGGCTGCTTTGGCTTGGGAAAAGTTTCGCTTCGGATTTCCCCCTCCCCGAAGGTGAGTAGCCTCGCTTGGGGGAGACGAGCAAAACGGCAAATGTCGCTGTACGGTAGATCACCGTTGCCTTTCCCATCCTCTATCTTGATACCGCACCACGGGTTATTAACTAGGGCTCGCGCGAATTGTGCTTACTATGCCTTTGTGCGTAACGAACAACACCACGACTGCAGCCACTGCTCCAACAACTGCTGCGACCAAAGCCCACTTAATCCACCCTGCAGGCGGCGAGTAGGTGCCAGAAAGGGTGATCTCGCTTTGGTTGCCCGCCGCATCCAAGGCGGTTACGCGAATAGTGTTATGACCCGGGCTGAGTTCTACACACACCTCAAAACTACCTGGGTCCAGAGATATAGACTTTCCATTAACTTCCAGAGTTATCGGGTTGGCATCCTCCAACTGTCCCTTCAAAGTGATATATCGAGAACTTGTCACGAAGTTTTCGCTCGGCTCGCTTAGGGTTATCACAGGTGGCGTTCGATCCGGTGTGTATGCTATGCTATAATAGTGAAGAGTGGGCGTAGCTGTGCCCACGCCGTGGAAAGTGGCGCGAACCTGCAGGTATCTGCGACCATAGGTTGGGCTCTGTATGGTTCCCGAGTCAAGCTCCTGCCAGTCCGACCACACCGAGCCATCCACCGAGCTTCTGGTGGCGAACGAGATAGAGGTGTTTTCAGGCACGTCTCCACTCCAGCTGAGCGTGCCCCAGCTCTCAACATAACCGAGCTCGAGGGGCTGGCTCGTGAAGGTGCCGGTGCTCGCCTTCGTCGCTTGAGCATAGGTGGCGGTGAACTCGTCAAAGGCGGGGGTTACCGTGTTGTCTTCAGTCAAGAGTTCGACGCGGTACTGGAGATAGCGGCTCTCGTAGGGCAGGGGGGAGCCCGGAGAAATATACGGAACGCTTGCCCAATCCGGCCACACCACGTTATCCGAGCTGCTTCTCACCTTCACCCGAACTACCGTCGAGTAAGGCTTCTGCGCCTCGAGCGCAACGTAATCGATGCGAATTCTCGTCGGGGAGGTGTCGGCGTTCTCGTCTTCAAACTTGATCGAGACGTTGTTACCCACCAGATAATCGCTGATGTTCTGGAGAGAGTGTGTGAGCTCGCCCGGGGTAGAAGGCAGCATCCCGATGGTTTCCCAGCCGTTCGTGCTCGAATTCCAAACGCTGACGCTTACGTTCTCGTCGCCGGTTGCGTTGTACCCACAAATTTTGATTACACAGTCCTGCAAGGTATCCTCCACATCGGTTAGGCGGTGCTCCCATCGCAGGCGGTACCTGGTGAGGCTTGAGAGCACCCGGAACTCTAGGTAGTCGACCTGGGAGCGGTGCGCCGAGGACTCGTTGGAGGTTCGAAGCCTCACGCGGATGTTCTCGTCGGGCGAGATGTAGTTGGCCGGGTTGCTCGTTCTGGTTATCGTCCAGGTGACCTCGCTCGCCCCAACCAAACCCGATTGACCAGGCTCCCACTGGCCCGAGTCGAAGTTGTAGATCTCAAAGTGATAGGTGGCGGTGTTCTCGGACTTGAAGTTTACCGTGACTCGGATTTCTTCAAGTGCTCCCTCATAGGACACTGGGGCCGAATCGTGCCGCATCTCCAACGAGTAGGTGCCTGCCGACGTGTAGTTCACCCTGTACTCCAACAAGTCTATCTGCACACGGTGGGCGCTAGACTCTCCGCTTGTGTACAGGCGCACGCGGATGTTCTGCGCGCCGTCGCTGATGTAGTTGGCGGGGTTTGTGGTGATGGTATTTTCCCAGCTGACCTCGGTGGTTCCGACCGTGCCCGATCGCAAAGTCAGCCAGCTTGAATTGGTCCAGTCGTAGATCTGCCAAGTGTAAAGCGCGCTAGCACTCGACTTGAAGTTGAGCTTTACGGAGATGTTGTCCACGCTTGTTTGGTCAACCGTCACCTGCTCGGAGTCGTGACGCAGGTCGATGGAGTAAACGCTTGTGATCTCGGCGAGCTTTACGTCGTCAATGTAAACGTTATCCTGGGGTGACCCGCTGGCCCTCTTCGCGTCGACGAAAACCGCAGCCTTCGCGGCCCCCTCGGGAGCCGTGTCTGTCCACTCCTGGGCCTCCCACGCGTTGAAAGCTGAGAGAACCCTGCCCCATGGCTGGTACCGACCCGCTAGATCCCCATTCTCGCAGTACCACTCAATCCAGCATCTTACTTTATAGTTCTCTATCGAGCCTCCTCCAACTTGGGGAATGTAGAACCGGGCCCCGAACCGGTAATCCTTGCCCGGGGTAACCGCCACGTTGTCCGCCACGATTCGCCTCCCGCTGTAGCTCGTCGTCAGGTCCACGAACTTGCATGAGTAGGTCCCCGAAGCCGCCCGCTCATTAGTGACTACGTGTTTGCCCGAGGTGCCGAGCTCAGTCCAGTGCGTGAGATCTCCGGTTTCAAAGCCAGGGTTCTGAATCAGGTTGCTCCCCTCTCCCCCGGGGGAGGAGCCTGCGTCGACCTCATAATAAACCCCATCGTCTGCATCCAAGTTTGCCGTCGAGGTTCCGCTCACCTCGCTTCCGTTTTCAACCGTGGTGCCCGCTTCGTGGAGAGTTTCAGTTCTTGCTCTCCCCTCAGCAAAAGCTGCGTCTACTTCGAAGTACACCTGATCATTGGCGTCTAGGTTGGCCGGTGAGCCTGAAGAAACGGTGCCTTCCTCCACCACCGTGCCTCCCTCGTGGAACCCGCTGGTTTCGGGTACCCGGGTGGCCCCCTCCTCTATCTCCTCGAATACTCCATCACGGCTCCAAGTTTCCAAATAATTTGATGCTTGGACCAAGGGCGCCTCGGTTGGGCTCGAGGAGTTTTGGGGCTGGGGCGAGCTTCTGATGTAAAAATCACTCGTGTTGCTATCTGTGTCGTAGCCATTGCCCTCGGTTTCGTCGTGAGTCGCGGACGATTTTCGCTCAAGGCTCTTGCCTTCGCCCGGATTGGTTGGGAACGGATTCCCTTCACCGTAGGTGTTGCTCCCCCACGCGACTTTATCGACGTAGCCGTCCGAGTTCTCGACGAAGTAACAGCCATCTGAGTTTGCGATGGTCAGGGATTCAACGTAGTCTGGAGAAGGCCATGCGGTGTTGTCGGCCAGCAGCGTGTTATCACCGACGAGGAAGTACCCGTGGGCGGGAATTGTTGTGCCCTCTGGGAAAGTTCCATCGGTGTGTTTGTTGCCCGCGCTTGTTATCCTTCCGAAGCTCCACCCGCTCATGTCGATTGGGCTGCTCGTTGGGTTGTAGAGTTCAAACCATTCACTATTCGTCTCATCCTTGGCGTTTGGATAGATCTCAGAGATAACCACATGGTCCGCGATGTTGGTGGGTAGTGATCCCAGCCTGTCCTCTCCGCTCACCAGACTGGTAGGTTCGGCGCTTACCGATTTTTTTACCCTAGTAACTCCACCAGGCAAGCTTACCTGCCAGCTTGCTTGCTGCCATGTCACAATTTCGCCAGCATCAAAAACTTCAGACTCGAACCAGCCATCCCTCTCGTAGCATGGCGGCTCGTACGCCCAGAATCCGCTCGAGTTTGCGTGCCAGTAGTACACGCGCTTACCCGCGTAGCCGAGCCTCGTGCCGTTGTTTCGGTGTGGTCCAGCAGGAACGTTTGCTAGAACTTCCCAGCTATCGTCCGAGATGCTGTAACGGTAGAAGTTTTCCGCTGGGTCGCTGCCGCTGCCATCGCCGCCCTTCAGCACGTAGATGAAGTTACCTCCATCCCAAACGGCACTTCCCCCGTCGTCCACGCCGTCTGTTTCCTCCGTTTCGGGGTTCACGTTGAGGGGCATGTCGGCCAGGCGCTCCCATCGGTTCTCCGAGATCACGAAGCGCCCCCACGCGAACTCCGCATCTCTTGACAGGCTTTCGTTGTAGGCGCCCGGCATGTAGTAGATGTAATCTCCCCCGGTCCAGACCAAGTTCGCCCCATCGTCCGCGCCGTACGGGTACTCGGGGATTCCATTTTCCGCAATTTCAGTGATGGGAGTAACTTCCCATTTTCCTATTCCGTCGGGGGCGTTGGGAGTGATGTGATAGCGGTAGAACTTGGCATAGCCCGGGTCGGCTTTGCAGCCTCTGCTCGTGGTCCCAAGCCACGCATATATGTATTCCTCGTCACCGATTTTCACCCAGGTCAGGCAATCACCGGGCCCCTGCCACCAGGGGGTGTTCTCCAAGCGTGTCCAGCTGGAGGGGTCATCAACCCTAAAGCGCCAGAACCCGTAGCGCGGCTCGTACTTGGTCGGATCCGAGGGGTTCGGCACATCATTGTAGCTGCCCCCGGCGAGCACGTAGATGTAGTCGCCGTTGTCCCAAGCCATCGCACAACCGTTCTTGAAGTAATGCTTCTTTTCCTGCCACTCGATTGCAGGATCGCTCCAGCTTTCCCAGCTCCCGGTTTCTGTGTCATAACGCCCGATGCCAACCTTGACGCCGGAGTAATAACCTCGCAGGATGAACACGTAGCGCCCGGCGCCGACCGCGGCTATACCATAGGCGCTGCTGTAAGGCGCGTTGTCTTTGGCCACCCATCGGTCATTATCGATTTTCGCCAACCTCACGCCCAGATCAGAAACCACAACATCTTCATAATTTCCCCGCTTAAAATCAGTCTCGGTAGCTTGAACCCAGCTTTCCGATGCAACCAGCAGCCGCAGGCCACTTGCCGTGATCTCGACGTTATCGAGCACGACGTCCGGATTGGTGAAGTTTTCATCCACAAAGATCTCGTGGTGACTCGCAACTGGGATTGCAAACATGATAACAAGCGCCAGCACCACCATCGGCGCCGAGACAGCTCTGAGCCATAAGCTAAACACACGGAATCCCTAAATTGCTGGTTTTAATTTATGCTGAGCGTGTGGACCGGGGTCCTGGACCCGTCGAACGCGCTCGTGCCGTCGGTCCTCGCGTACACCTCAACCTCGCCAGCTCCGGGCCACGGATCCATGCGCTTTGCTGTCCAGCGGATCGAATAGTGCCCGTTTTCGTCGGTGAACCCGAAAGCCATCAGGTCATCTCCGGCCCCATCGTCATCGTATATCTCGACCCTCGCCCCCGCGACCCCTTCTCCCGTGTCCTTCCGGGTCACGCGCCCGCTGAAGACCACCTCCTGACCCTCGGACACGCTGGTGGAAGACATGCGGAGCGTGATGTTCGTATCCACAATGGCTCCACCTATTCTCTCGTCGACCCAGTCCCTGACCTTCTTTGCTTTCTCGACCACCTTGGGTGGGTTGATGTAGAGCTTGCCGCCGTGCGAGATGCTGCCGCCCAGCCCGAGGGTGGCCCCGACTTTGAAGTTGTACGAGATCGTGAATCCGTTGTCCCAGCTGATGCCCGCACCCACTCCCACCTTGCCCCCGATGCCGGCCTGTCCGCTGGCGTTGACGTAGTACTGGTAACCGACCGCGTCGCCTAGGCTGACGGTGCCGGCCACGCTCCCCTCGACGTCGGCCCCGGCATGCCCCTCTACGCCCGCCTTGAGCGAGAACCCGCTCAGGCTGGCCCGGGCCCCGACATCATATCCAGCCTTCATCCCGACACCCGCCTCGCCCGTGGCGGTGACGTTCACATCCACGGAGCCGTAGCCTGCGCTGGCGCTGACATCTCCGTGCACGCGCGGCCCAAGCGAGACCTCACCGCGGTCGCTGGCCACGTAAGAGTGAGTGGACTGGCTCCACCCGACGTAGCGTGAGTGGAAGGTCTCGGCGAGGTTTGCGCGGTAGCTCGCGTTTGCTTTCGCGTGCCAGTCCTTTCCTTCGGCACCAGCCGACGCGGAGCCGTTTTTGTGCCAGCCGTACTGCGTGCGCTGGTGCTCGTGGACGGAGGGGATGTAGCCCGCGTCGTCGAAGCGATCGATCACGAAGTTCACTATATCGTCGTGAGAGGTGCTGCGCTTCCAGCCACCGACGGTTGTGCTTCCCTTGCTTCGGGCGCTCCACTTCTTTTCGACCGAGGCTCTCGAACGTTTGCTGTCGAAGCGGTAGGGATCCTCCCGCTCCCACCACGGGATATCGTCGGAGTTCCTGACGGTGCGCCGTTCGACCTCGGAGGGCTCGCCCGCTACGCGGGTCATCGCGGAAGTGACTGCCGACCCGGCGCGGTTGTCCACACGCTCCACTGTGCGGCTCACGGCCGCTGCGGCGGTTTTCACAGCTCTTCCGGCCGCGGTGTTTTCAACAGCCTTCACGATCACAGGTGGATTAATATAAAGCTTGCTGCCGTGGGAGATGCTGCCGCCCAGACCCAGAGACGCTCCAGCCTTGAAGCTGTAGGAGATCGTTAGCCCGTTGTTCCACTCCACGCTGACACCCACACCAGCAGTTCCTCCAACCCCCGCGGTTCCCCTACCCTGGATGTAGCCCTGCAAGGCAAATGCATCTGCCAAGCTGATCGTGCCCGCAAGTTTGCCCTCAGCGTACGCTCCGGCGAGGGCATCGGCACCTAGGTTGAGCTTCACGCCGCTCAGCCCGACGCGCGCCTCCGCGTCGTAGCTTCCCTTCGCCCCCACCCCGGCTTCACCCTTAACCGTGACATTTGCGTCGACCGGCCCGTAGCCAGCGTCGACACTCGCACTCCCCTGGACGCTGGGCCCGAGCGATGCTTCACCCCGGTCGTGCACGTAGTACTCGTGGGTGCTTTGGCTCCACCCATAGGAGCTGGAGTGGAAGATCTCGGCGAGGTTCCAGCGGCAGCTCGCGTCCACCTCCACGTACCAGTCCTTCCCGCTTACACCCGCGTTCGCCGCGCCCTCGCCCGACGGGCCGTACGACTTGCGGTTCCAAGTCCGGCCCTTGGGTATCAAACCCGATTCGTCGAACTGGTCGATCGCCCAGTTGATGAGATCGTCGTACCGGGTCGGGCGCCTCCAGCCCCCTCGCGCGGTGCTGCCCTCGCGGCCGACCTGCTTGTGGAACCGGCTTCCGCTCCTGTTTTCGCCGAGCACGAAGGGGCTGTCCGGATCGCCGTCGAACTCCCGCGGGGCGTCGTTGCCGCGGTACGGGTATTGCGCTGAGGCCCAGTCGTAGACACTCTCTGCGTTCGTGAAGCCACGCTCGTTCAGACCCCGCCCAAGGTACCAGTACGTCCACGCACCGTGCCTGTAGACGGGCTGGTCGTAACCATAACCGTCCGCCCCGCACGTGGTTGTCATGTAGCGGTTCTCGCTATTCACGACCTCGTTCATTCCCCCAGAGCGACAGGCGTCCAGGAACAGGAAGAGCTTGCCGGTGAAGCCCGCGAAGGCGTCGCGGAGCTCGAGGTCGGTGAGGTTGCCCTTTGTGCCCCTGCTGGAGTCGTAGCAGCACAGCACCGAGTGGCCTGCAGGCAACCCGACCTCCTCCGACTTCGCTCCATGGCCCGAAAACACGAACGCGATGGTGCCGCCCGAGCCCGCGCGCGAAATCGCGTCGGCTATCGCCCGCTTGACGCGCGCCTCGGTCGCCTGCGAGTTCGTCAGCAAGGTCACCTGGTAGCCCTGCGCTTGGAGGTAGTCACGCCACGCCTTGGCGTCGTTCACCGCGTACTGGAGGCCGTTGATGTGTTTGTAGCTGTTTATCCCGACAACGACCGCGAACCGCTTGCCCGCCAGACCTGTTTGCTCAATCGCGGACACGAGATCCTCGGGGGCGCCAGCCCCGCGAACCGCCCGCTTCAGGTCGCCTACGAGAGCCGCGACGTTGAGAGTACCGCTCTTTGAGCACCGGTACTTCTTCAACCACTCAAAGCGCTTGGTATCCCGCCACAGCGTGTAGCCTTTCTGGTCCTTCCACCAGTGCCTCTGGTCATCGTCGTACTTCCTCGGGACGTACTTGACCGCGTAGCCCCGGTTCAGGAGCTCGTTGTTCAGGTTCACCCAGATGCCGTTGACCTTGACGTAGACCACGGCAAGGGACCTCCCGTATACTCCGGTGCCGCGCATCTCGAGCCTGACTTCCCTACCCAGGCAGAACCCCTCGACGAACTGCTTCGCCTCACGCGCGCGTTTTCGCTCTGCCGGGCTGGAGGAATCCAGTTCTGGAGTGTCTATTTCGGCCAGCCTCACGCGCTCACCACCTCGGAGTTCGAGGGTGTCACCGTCGATCACCCGGCTCACCACGGCGGTGCGCAGCGGTAGCACTTCGAGCTCGTCCCCACGTGACCACCCAATCGTCCCGTCATCGTAGTGCACCTTCCACCAGGTGTGCCCTTGGGCGGGTCTCGGACCGGCTAGGATCGTCCCGGTGGTCCCGCTCCTGAGCCGCTTCACCACCTCGTGGCCAGCTCCGGGGCCCCGGTAAACCTCGACAGCACCCTTTGTACGGATTCTCTCTCCGAGCTCGAACCCGGTCGAAGTCGTACCGTCGCTGTCGTCGTCGGGAGTGGGAGCCGGGGAGGTCCACCGCTCAAGCCAGTTCCCAGCGGACCAGCCGGCAACACCGTTGGCATAGCTCACCTTCCACCAGACATAGCCCTTTGCCAAGCGCGGACCCTTGATGACCGTGCCCGTGGTTCCCTTCGGCACTGTCGCGACGATATCGTAGCCCGTGCCCGGCCCCCTGCGGACGTTCAGGTTGGCCGTAGTGCGGACGGTGTCTCCAATCCCGAACTTGCTCTGGGGCGACGGAGTGGATCCGTCTTCATCCCCGGAGGCGGGAGCCGGAACAATCCGGGGGATCCTCAAAGTTTGTCCCACGTAGATCAGGTTCGGGTCTTTGATCTGGGGGTTCGCGGCCATCAGATCGGAGACCGTGGTGTTGTACCTCGCGGCTATGCCCGAGAGTGTGTCACCGCGCTGAACCACGTAATCCACGTACTCGTACGACACGGTTCCCTGGATTTCGTTGGCCGTCACCGGAGCGATGTGCAGGGCCTTCAACACGTTTAGTAGCCTAGTGTTCTGAACCGCGGTCCCGGTGTAGGAGGAGGCAGGGCCGAGGCCAAGCTTCTCGTACATCTTGGCCCGCTCGCTTATTGGGGGACATGGCTTACCCCACGCTCGATAGTAATCGGCCAAGGTGCACACTGATGCTATGAAAGTCTGGCTCTGGGGAGCCGTGATATTGCTCCACTCATACCACACGTAGTTGTCGGAGAACTTGGTGATGGGTGCGGCAGTGGATTCTATCGACAGCTCCACCGGCCCGCCCAGGCGAACCGTAATGGGCTGAGCCCCGGGGATCGTCTGCACATCAAACGAGAGGCTGGCGACATTGCCGACGATCCTGCAGCGCCCGCCCAGAATCAGAGCCCCGTCCTCCTCCTTAACGAGCGTGCGCTCGCCGACGCTCACTCCCTGCGCGCCCAAGATCTGGACTGCTTTGTCGGTCATGAACCGTACGAACGCATCCTCGTCGAAGTTCTCGCTGTTCACCCACTGGTTGATGGATTGGATCTGGGCAGGGTCGCGGTACACGATTGCGTAGGTCGCCTCCAGCTCGTTCTCGCCGAGCAGGGCGTAGGTTATGTCGACCGAGCTTGAATCCCGGGATGTCCCTACGGGAATCGAACCGAGATCGACCGCTGCGGGCGGCGGGGAGTGCTGCAGGTAGGGATAGGCCTCCTCGAAGTACTGGTTGTAGTACGAGGTCCTGCTGATTGAATTATCGTTTAGACCATAATAGGCAGACGCAAAGACGACTCTGCTCCACGGGTAGGCGGAGCGGGCATAGCACCCGGGGTCGTCGAACCGGTTCCAAGTCGGATCGGCGTGCACCCATTCGCTACCTGTCCAGTTGACTTCCACTAGCGCGTGCGCGTCCATTCCATTGTCGTTTCCCTCCGCGTCCACGCGCTGGAACACGATGGTCACCCTTCTCACAGGCAGGCCAGCACTTCCGCCCATGCTCTTGTAGAGACCAGCGTAATCGACGCACACCCCCCTGCGGTGCTCGATCACGTCGTAGTCGCTGAGCCAGTTCGCATTTTCCCACACAATCTTCCCGTTTTTGGAGCTATAGGTGATGTAATTATGTACGTAGTGGACTAAGCGCTCAGCAGCATCTCTGAGCGAGGCCGGCTTGGGTCTTAGGGCGTTCCAAGTGAAGGTGATCATACGGTTTTCGGCGGAGTGGAGTATCATTCGGTTGAGACGGTTGGTACGGCAGCTCGTGTGGTTCACATAGTCGAGCAGGTTGGAGGGAGGAGTGAACATGTGCTGGCTGGCGGGGATAACCCTTAGCGTGACGCCGTTCGATTCCTTACCGTCTGGGTTTTTCACCCTAACAGTGTAGGTGCCGGCGGGGAGGTTGCTGCCGTAGCAGTTGATTAGCGTGCTAGAGTTCTGCACGTTCCGTGAGTTCCTCAGCCCAACTCCTATCGCTCTCTTGTCAAGCGGGGTCAAGCGCGCAACCAACTGCCCATCCCGTCCGTAGACTGAGATGGTCATCCCGCTGCGGAAATTCTGGGCCGAGGCATCCCATGCGAAGTTTTTTCCGTGGATGAAGAGCCTGAACGTGCCTCCTTCCCAGACCGCAGTTGGATCGATTGAGGTGATTACCGGAGCGGGGCTTGCTTGGTATATGCGGATTCTGTGCGAATAGGTGCTCCCGATGTTGTTTCTCTCGTTGGATTCCGCAACGCTCTCATCGCAGTCAACATAGACGGTCACGTAGTAGTAACCTGCTCTCACCCGTGGCACGGTGACACTCTTCGTCACCTGCTTCAGAGCCCCAGCACCCAGCGAGTCCTCGGAGAATGTACCGAGTTCATATGTTGTTCCCCAAGCAGAAGTTGAAAGCGAGATCTTGTAGCGGAATGGTCCTGAAGCGGTGTCTCCTTGGTTCTGAAGGGTGAACGTTACAGATATGTTGTCGCCGACTCCGCCGGAGGAGGGGGCGCCCACCCGGCCTGCAACTGTTAAATCTGGCTTGCCGCCTGTTGGGGTATCGACCTTCGTGAGATAGTCCTCGCATGCGTCCCCCTCGGCCGACCATCCCACAGTACCGTCGCGCCAGCGGATCTTCCACATCCAGAAGGTGAGCCCGCGGTAGGAGCCGAGCAGGGGTCCGTCTATGACTGTGCCGATCGCGCCCTTGGGCTCGACACCGATCCTCTCCCAGTTCGGTGGGGTGCGGACCGTGAGTCCTATGTTCGGGAGGACTTTAACGGTGTCGCCCACGCTGAACTTGGTCGAGGGAGTTGGGGAGCTTTGCGGGATCTTTAGAACTTGCCCTACATAAATTCTATCGGGGTCGGTTATTTGAGGATTAATAGCTATTATGGCAGATACCGTGGTTCCGTATTTGGCTGCTATCCCGGACAAGGTGTCGCCGCTCTTGACCACATATTCTACATAGCCGGAAGGAGTAAGCGGCGTATACTCTTCCAGCCAAGGCTCGGCGGACCAGCCGGTTGTCCCGTCGCTGTATCTAATCTTCCACCACGTGTAGCCATCTGCGAATCTTGGCCCGTCGAGAACCGTGCCTGTACTGCCCTTCGCCATCGTCTTGAGGGCTGAGTACCTGATGCCGGCTCCGGCTCGGACGTTTAGGTTAGCGGTCGTCCGAACCGTGTCATTAACGTTGAACTTACCCTTGAGGGTGGTCTGCTGGGCAGCCTGTGGGGTCGAGGATCTCTGGGAGGACTTGTTAATGGTCTGAGATCGGTCGTCATTTGCCGCTGTATCATTGGCTGTTTGGGTTTGTTGATCGTTGGTCTTCCGGGTCTGCGTGGACGAGGAGCCCGAGGTCGTGTTTCTTTCGAGCCAGGGCTCTGCTGACCACCCCTCGGTGCCATCGCTGTATCTAATCTTCCACCACGTGTAGCCGTTCGCCTTCACAGGACCATCGATGACGGTGCCGGTAGCGTTTTTCGGCATCGTTCGAATAACAGAGTAACCGATACCGGCTCCCGCGCGCGTGTTCAGGTTTGCGGTCGTTTTGACGGTGTCACCGGCGATGAATTTAGCGACGGTGAGTGTGACGCCATTCGACACCTGTCCATCCGGGTTCCTGACCTTGACCGTGTAACTGCCAAGTGGCAAGTCTCCCGTGTAGGTGATTTGGCTACTTCCCTCGTTCACGCTCATTTGATCGACGAGGCGGCCATCGGATGAGTAAACGAGGACAGATGCTCCGTCCCTAATGTGGTCACCCTTAAGCGTGATCGTGAACTTGCCCGCTCGCACCAATGGATGACTGATTGATCTGACTGCTGGGGCAGCAGCCAAAGTGGGCTGCGGTTCGGCCGCGGATTGTGCAGAAGATGATGAACCAGACGTCCTGGGGATCTTCAGGGTCTGCCCCGCATAGATCACGTTTGGGTTTTTGATCTGCGGGTTCGCCTTCATCAGGGCGGAGACCGTGGTCCCGTACCTCGCCGCTATCTCGGACAGGGTGTCCCCGCGCCGGACCGTGTAGGTCAAGCTGGAGGAGGATGAAGAAGCTCTTGAACCAGCTCTTGAGCCGCCCGACGAACGTACTGAGTGACTCGAGGAGGATAATGAGGTGACCGATACGCCCGATGAGCCGGATAAAGATGAACCCGATGATGAGCTTGACGACAAGCTAGACGTCGAGGAAGATGAGCTTGAACTCATTGCAGCGATTTTCGCAGATATCGCGCTGATCTTGGCTCGTATCGCGGCGATTTGCGCCGCTATCGAGCTAAGCTTTGCTCGGTAAGATGAGCCCCTATATTTGGAGTATTTGGAACTTCTTCTCGCCTCAACCGGAGTGGCGTTCACGACTACGAGGAGGTTGCTTAGCAAGAAAGCTAAGACAATGGCTACAGCCACCGTCTTGCGGCCGACTCCGGGGGTTCCGCCATGTTCCGGCATTTTTCTCCCCTTTTTTCACTTTATTCTATGAAAGAGCGCCCATAAATGCTTTTTTTGGAAAAATAACTGGTTCCTAAAGAGATTTTCTTGTACCTCTAGGGTTTAATTTTTTCTATAAATGAATAAGAAAAATTTCAATAAGAAAATATTTTAAGCGAAAAGAAGCCAAAATTATAGTATGCCAGACGAAAAATCAGAACCCAAAATAGCGAGAGCGCGGGCTGCGAAGCCTTTCATCAAACCAAGCGTGGGTGAGTGGCGAAATATCAGTGAAGGGAGGGCGGTAGAGCTTGCGCGCGCGTACAGCAACGAAATCCGGCGCATGATCTTGGCACTTCTCGATCGATACGGCCCCATGCGGAAGTACATGGTCACCCGGTTGCTCAATCGAGAGCTACGAATGAGAGGGGAAGAAGCGCGTTATCAAGACGTAACCGTCCACCATCATCTCAAAATACTCGAGAAAGCAGGGCTCGTTGGCTCCATGCCAGGAGAGGGCAAGCGGTCCAAGATAATCTACCGCGCCGGCGACATCCAGATACGATGGCGCGCGAGGAGGCGGCCGCGAAAGCCGTTTGAGTTGCCTGAGAGAGAAGAAGAATTTTTCAAGGGAACAACATGAGCTTTATCACCGTGATAAGCTCCAAGGGTGGTTCAGGAAAGTCGACCATTGTCATGGGGCTGGGTCTCTGGGCTTCGAAGCTGAGACCCAATCAGAATGTGCTCCTGATTGACGGCGACTTGGTGGTAAACACCATTCAGTTCAAGATGTGCAGAAAACCAAAAGCAACGCTCGCCGACGTGTTGCGGGGGATTAGCCCCCTCGAGGATGCCCTGCACCAGTGCGACCTAGTGAATCCGGACACCGGCGAGGCGATTTATCCAAACCTCGGAATCCTTCCTGCGGCAAAGCGTCGGCGTGGGCAAAAGCAAAGGGAAAGCTTTCTCCCACCTATGCATGGTGGTCGCTATGCGTCGGTCATGCAGATCGCACGGCAGTTAGATGACATGAAGGATGAGCTGCAGAAGATTTTTTCCCTAGTTTTTGTGGATACTCCTGCGACAAGAGGAATGGAGCACATGTTTCTTGCTGGCTTAGGAGATGGGATCATTTATGTCATTGACCCTACGGATGAATCAATCGAGGCAACTCTGACCACCGCCAGCGACCTCGAACGGATGCTGGGCGCGCAGACGATCGGGGTCGTAATCAACCGCCTGTCCTCCAAGCACAAAAAACAGGAATGGGTAAAAAAGGCGAGCGAAATCGGACCGGTGCTGGGTGTGGTACCAAAGGACGATCTGGTGGATGACACCTTCGCGCGCAACATCCCGGTCGTGGCTGAGAATGAGAACTGCCCCGCAAGCCAAGCGCTCAAAGAGATTACTCTCAGGCTACTCGAAACCAAAATAAAGCCATCCGAGAAAATAGCCCCTAGGCTTGAGAGCATCTTCTGGGGGCTCGCGGAATCTCTAATCAAGTCAAACAAAAATCAAGAAGTCTCCGAGAGGCCGGGGTTCCTAGGGAGACGTGCCAAAGCACATCGAGTCTAGTGCAGGCACCCGAAAACAAACAACAATTTTTTTCTAGTTTCCGGATAGGGCTTTTCACAACGTTTGTATACCAATTGTAACACAATGTAATACGTGATTGGAATGCGGGAGAAGACTTTAACGATTAGAATAGAGCCAGAGTGGAAAAATAAGATTGAAAAAATGGCTAGGGAGAGAATCGAAACCAAGTCCAACTTGATCAGGGAGGCGTTAATCGAGTTCATCCGGAGAGAAACGGAGATGATGGAGATAAAGAAGATCGCGGCTAGAAAGTTCGCTCTGGATGAAATCTCGTTCGAGGAGTTGATAAAAATCGTTGGATATAAGGAAGCCAGAAAAATCGCTTTCTACACCCAAACGGCCAAAAGTCGCTCGTGGAAGGGCTCCGATGATCAAGGCCGTGATGGATACCTCCGCCCTAGTCTCTCTGGAAATGGTTGGTCTGCTGAGGCGGGCATTGAAAATAATTGAAATAACGATTCCCGTAGTAAGTCGAGGAGCTAAAGGAGATAAGCAAGTTTTCTGATCTAAAGGGCAAAGCCGCAGAAAACATCTTGAAATTGATAGACAAGCGGAAAATCTCAGTCGTGAGGATAAGGGCAAGAAAAAGTGGATGGGTTGCTCTCCTCGGGCGTGGATAAAGGTAAAGCTTCATGCTTTGTTTGTTGCGTGGAAAACGGCATCAGAAACCTGATAATGGACGACGTTGACGCTGCCTACGAGCTGGAGGGCAGGGCACTCGCCAGCGAGATTAAATTGAAAATCAGTGCGGCAGTTATTATTGAATTGATGAGGAAAGGGATGATTTCGAAAAAGTGGCCACTTCGGCAATAAAGAAAATGGTGAAAATGAGGGGGTGGGGGGGCGGCGTTTAGAAGTTTTGGCTAAAAGATATTTGGGATACATTAAGTAATCTGATATAATATTATATGTGACAATACCACATTCATTTACGTGACAGAACTTTTAAACAACCTCTAGCCCGAAAAGAGAATGGGAAAGCAGCATACCTGCTCATGTACGACGTGAAGCGAGCGGATACTTCTCTTCGCCAACCGGTGAACCGAGCCCTGCACAACCTGAACGCTCACAGGCTCCAGCACTCGGTGTGGGGGTCTGACCTGTTGGAAGAACTGCTAGAGCTTACCTTCGAAATGGTTCTCAACGGCGGAACGGCCATGGTGCTCGAGAAGCGCTCTTTACCCATCAGGCCAACGGAACCAATACAACGTCCTTGGTCCCGCTCTGGTAGAACTCGTACTTGAGTATCTCCTCCCCGGTCAGATCGGAGACCTCCACCACGTAGATCACGGAGATATCATAAGAGAGAATGTTCGCGTCGATCGCGCTGCTGACCGCGCTCTCACCGAACCCGGCGAACCCGGCCACCTGACCGCTCGCCACCAGAGTTTTGATGTTCTCCCACAGACTGACTCCTCCCACCTGCATGTCCGTGTCTCGGTAGAGCACGTGCGAGACCGTGGCGTTCGGCGTCAGCAACGTCAGTTCTCCGGTCGAGTAGTCGTAGAGATAAATCTTGACCATCGCCCCCTCCCGAACCGTCGGCGACCGCCTCAGAGTGTCTATCACCGGCACCTCCACCGTGGGCTTCACAAACCGGATCTTTCTCAGCTCCTCCCACCCGTAGTTCTCGATGCGCTGGAGGGCGTTCTCTTTGCTCATCCGCTCCGAGTACGGAATGCTGTTCTTCCGCTCCAAGAACACCTCGTTGTCCTCTATCGAGTTCAGCACGCGGGTGAGCGCATTCCGCCACGCCGTAGTCGCTTTGCTGTCCAGCTCCGACTCGTAGGCCTCCAGCTGGCTGAGAGAGGTCTTGGAGTTGATATCGCTTATCAGAGTGTCCTTTAGGGACTGCAGCTCGGACAGCACGGTCTTTCCCTCCTCGCTTTCCCCGGAGTAGAACGTACCTCTATACGCCTGTCTCGCCAGATCCAGCAACTCCACCCGCTTCTGTTCTCGCGCCAGCGCCGTCTGTACCTCTGTCAGAATCGCCTGCACCTCCGACTTGGAATCCGCTTCCTTGATCTGAGTGGTGAAAGTGGACGCATCCGACACGGCCTGATCAGTCCCCAACGAGCTCAGCTCTTGGACCACCTGCAGGGCCGACACCTTGGCCGACTCAAGTTCCTCTGCCGCCGGCTTGATGATCAGGAAATAGAGCGCCGAGAAGATGATGGCGCCTAGAATCAGAAACACAACAGCAGCCCCAACAATGGGCCGAACATCAATTTTTCTCCGCGGGATGCGATCACCGCCAAAATAGATGAAACCTTCGCATATAAATAAACTCGGTGGACAAGCAGCAGATCCGCGAGCTGGTGTGGCACAAGCTGGTCAAGTCCGGAGTGGCAAGACCCCCGTTGCCCCCGGAGGGTAGAATTCCAAACTTCGAGGGGAGTGAGCGGGCGGCCGATCGTCTCTGTTCCCTACGCGTCTACCGAGAGGCCGACACCGTGTTCGCGAACCCGGATTCTCCCCAGCTCCCTCTCCGCGAGCGAATTCTCCGCGACGGAAAGCGTCTGATTATGGCATCCCCCAGACTGCGCAGGGGCTTGCTGACGCTCGCGAATGTTCGCTCTCCCCGCGAAGCCGCAACCATACGCGGCGCCCTTCGATTCGGGCGTTCCGTCAAGCCGTGGGATGTGAAGGTAGACCTCATGATCGAGGGCTCTGTCGCCGTGGATCTCCAAGGCGGGCGCGTGGGAAAAGGCGGAGGCTTCGGCGACCTTGAGTTTGCCATTCTAAAGGAGGCTAGGGCAGTCACTGATAGTGTTCCCATTGCCACAACAGTGCACGAGATTCAGATCGTGAACGCAATCCCCCTCGAGCCCCACGATGTTCCAGTGGATCTCATTCTTACTCCACGTCGAACTCTTCGAGTTGTGGGAAGGCCTCCCAGACCAGAAGGGGTTTTGTGGTATCTCGTGGGCGACAGAATGCTCAGAGACATTCCCTTGCTCAGAGAATTGAAGAATGTTAGTGGACCGGGCGGGATTTGAACCCGCGACCTCTCGCATGCCAAGCGAGCGCTCATACCAGGCTGAGCTACCGGCCCACCGAATGAAGATGAGCTCTGGATACTTATGTTTTTTTCTTTACCGGGGCGGGACCATAGAGGGAATGGTATTAATGGGGCTACCTGCGCCAGCGGAGCGAAGAACTCAAACGACTGCTCTCAGAGCTGAGCAAAATAGAGGGACAACAATGTGCGGCTACGAGTGTGAGGGGATCCCAGCCAAAGAGACGTTCAGCATGGATTATGTGAGGCAGGTTTTTGCTCGAGTCAAAGAGCTGGTCAGCCTCTGCGCAAAATTTGTTGGCTGAGTTCATTTGTTCGTTGAATAAAGGACCGCACAATCCCAGAGTAGCCATCTAAAAAAAACCCCGCGTTATCGTTTACACATCCACAAGAAGTATTCGTGCAGCCTCGTGTCCGCTGTGAGCTCGGGATGGAACGCCAGCGCCAAAAAGTTTTGCTGGAGCACACCAACGATCCGTCCGTTGAACCGTGCGATCACCTGAGCGTTGCCCCACACGCGCCGCACAGCTGGCGCACGAATGAACACCGCCCTGAACGGCTCGCCACCGAGAATTGTGACCGGGAGATCCACCTCGAACGACTCCCGCTGTCGCCCGAACGCGTTGCGCTCGATTTCCATGTCCACCAGCCCCAAGAGCGGTTGCCCCGTCCGCTTCACCTGTTCGTCACCCACCTTCGCCAGCAGAATCATCCCCGCGCACGTGCCCATAATCGGGACCCCTCCAAGCCCCATCTCCCGGATGCGCTCGAACATTCCAGTCCGTTGCATGAGCCTCCCTATGGTGGTGCTCTCGCCCCCAGGAATGATTATTCCGTCAAGTCCTCTGAGCTTCTCGGCGCGATCGACCCACTCCACGCTTCCCGTGAATCCGCACCGCTCCATCGCGGCGCGCGTGATCTCGAGGTGTTCACTTACCGCCCCCTGTACTCCGATCACCCCGATTTTCATAGGGCTCTCCATCTCAGTTTTTCCAATATGATTTTTTAATTCCTCACCGTGCGGCGGCGGTGTGTCAAGACCTCTACGCCGCCAACACACACTAAACGGTTAAATCGCACCCGAACAATCATATTCGATGTTTGGCTACGGGGGCTGGATTCTCACGGCGGATCTATCAAAACGCTCGTTCACGGTCTCAGAAACACCAGAACGACTTGCTAAAGCCTTCATAGGTGGAAGGGGTCTAGGCGCCGCCCTGCTCTGGCGCGCTCTCCCTCCCGGCGCAGATCCATTCGAATCCTCTAATCCACTAATCTTCGCCACAGGGCCCGCAACCGGAACCCCTTTGCCCGCCTGTGCGAGATCCGAACTCATCACCAAGTCCCCCCTCACCGGAACCTATCTCTGTTCTTCAGCCGGTGGGTTTTTTGGAGCCGAACTCAAATTTGCCGGAGTCGACGCTCTTGTTGTAACCGGACAGGCAGATCGCCCCATTTGGCTCTGCGTGACCCGAGAGAGTATCGAGTTCCGAGACGCGTCGGAGCTGTGGGGTCTCCCCGTCGACGAGACCGAGCGTCACATCAGGCGCGAGCTTTCAACACCCCGAGCCGCAGTGGCGTCCATCGGCCCGGCCGGCGAGCACCTCGTGCGTTTCGCCTGCGTGGTCACGGATCTCACCGGCGGAGGGCGTCCTGGGGCTTATGGGCGCGGAGGCGGCGGAGCCGTGATGGGTGCCAAGCGGTTGAAGGCCATCGCTGTGGTAGGCAGTGGAAACGTGGAAGTGGCCGACGAGGAGGGCTTTATGCAGTTGCTGGCAGATTTGCGCGAGCAAGTCCGCACGAACGAACTCGTTCAGAATTTCTCCAAGTGGGGCACCCCTCAGTTCGTGGGTCCAATAAACGAGGCGCGGATGTGGCCGACCCGCAACTTCCAGCAGGGCAGCTTTCAGGGGGCCGATCACCTCACGGCTCAGCGCATGAGAGAGGAACTCGTCAAGCGCGACACCGCGTGCTACGCCTGCACGATTGCAAGCGGCAAGCTCAGCGAGGTGGAATCGGGCCCCTATGCCGGTACCGTGGTCGACGGCCCCGAGTATGAGACCATCTGGAGCTTCGGTCCGCAGTGCGGCGTGGCTCGCTTAGACGTCATAGCCGCTGCCAATCTGTGGTGCGACCGCTATGGCTTAGACACGATCTCTGCCGGCAACGTGATCGGATTCGCAATGGAATGCGCAGAGCGCGGCTTGCTCAGAGTGAGAGATCTGGACGTGCGCTTCGGCAATCACGAGGTCATTCTTCCGCTCTTGGAGCGCATCACTTTTAGGCGCGGAGTGGGTGACGTGCTAGCTGAGGGCGTGGCCAAAGCCGCCGAGCGCATAGGAGGGGATGCGGCCCGTTTTGCCGTGCACGTCAAGGGCAGCGAGATCCCCGCCTACGACCCGCGCGGCGCTTGGGGCATGGCTCTCGCGTACGCCACGTCGTGCCGTGGAGCATGCCATTTGAAAGCGTGGACTATCGGTGCCGAAATCCTGCGGGGAGAATATGACAGGTTTTCAGCCGAGGGAAAGGCAGAGCTCGTCATCCGGCTGCAGAACGAGCGCGCCGTGGTGGACTCGATGGGTGTGTGCGTGTTTGGAACCAGAGTCATCCACCTGCCCGAGCTGAGAGAGATGTTGCGGGTGATCACCGGCTGGTCGCTCAGCGAGTCAGAACTCCTCCGGATAGGGGAGCGCATCTACAATCTCGAGCGGCTAATAGCTGTTCGTGATGGGATCTCGCGCAAGGACGATACCCTGCCCCCACGATTGCTTTCTGAGCCCCTGCCGGAATTCCCGGAATCACGACTCACGCCCGAGGTCCTCAATCGGATGCTTGACGAGTACTACCGGCTGCGCGGGTGGGATTCGAACGGAAAGCCGACCGAGGAAAAACTTAAGGAACTGGGGATTCCAGAACTCTTGGAACAATAGTTCCACGGAGCGGTGAGCGAGAGTGCCCGAGAAGCGTCTTTTCGGAACGCGCGGGATAAGGGGTCCGATTGCTTCGAAAGTGACACCCGAACTGTTGTTCCGCCTCGGCCTAGCACTGGCGGAGTATTGCGGGCGCAGCACGGTGGTTGTCGGATGGGACACCCGCACCTCCAGCGAAATGTTGGCGCGCTCTTTCACCGCTGGCGCGCTCGCCGGAGGGGCTGAGGTGATA
Source organism: Hadesarchaea archaeon (assembly GCA_029259175.1). GTDB lineage: Archaea > Hadarchaeota > Hadarchaeia > Hadarchaeales > Hadarchaeaceae > JAVZGN01. The sequence goes on along the minus strand of JAPDJH010000012.1, from coordinate 35,642 downwards.
GAGATTGGTTTGGTTCCCTCCCCCTGCGTGGCCTTTGCGACCAGAACTCTCAAAGCCGATGCTGGCGCCATGATAACCGCCTCACACAATCCACCCCCGGATAACGGAATCGCTTTCTACCACGGTGACGGCTCCGAGTTCACCTCCGAGGACGAGCTCGCGATCGAGGAGCTGGTTTTGGACCGCCAGCCCCAACGAGCCGACTGGAAGAGTATAAAGCGAGTGAGCCGGATTGCCATGGTTTCGGAGTATATCGACGCGATGGCCAATGAGGTCCAAGTAGAGCGCGGGCTGCGAGTGGTGGTGGACTGTGCGAACGGCGCGGCTTCCTACGTGACTCCTCTACTCCTCCGCATGCTCGGATGTCAGGTGATAGCCCTTAACGCCCACCCCGACGGTCACTTCCCAGGACGCCCGCCGGAGCCGCAGCCGTGGAATCTGAAGGATCTGATGCGAGTGGTCCGAGCAGTAGGCGCCGATCTCGGAATCGCCCATGACGGGGATGCTGACCGGGTGGCGGCGGTGAACGAGCGTGGCGAATTCATCAAGCACGATGCTCTCATAGCCCTCTTTGCTGAGCAGGTGGCGAGCAGAGCTGGCGGCGGCACGGTGGTGACCAGCGTGAACACCTCGCTCGCGATCGAGGAGGTGGTGGAGCGCACCGGGGGACGAGTGATCCGTGTTCCCCTGGGCCGCTTCACCGAGGAGATGCGGAAGCACAACGCCTGTTTTGCGGGCGAGCCGGGCAAGCTGGTGTTCCTCGATCACGGCCCTTGGGCCGACGGGGTGTTCACGGCCGCCAAGCTGGTTGAGCTGGTTGCGAGCGAGTCCAAGCCGGTGTCCCAGATATTTGCCGAGCGCGTTCCCGATTATCCCTTCTACCACGAGGACTTTCGGTGCCCCAACGAGCAAAAACAGCGCTTCATGGAGCACATGCGCCGATACCTCCTGAACACGTTCAGCGACGTGGCGAGGATGATAGACGTAGACGGGCTGAGACTGGAGTTCAGAGATCGGAGCTGGGTGTTGGTCCGCGTTTCCGGAACCGAGCCGAAAGCCCGTGTGGTGGTGGAGGCTAGATCGCAGCAGAGACTGGAGGAGCTGAAGCAACTGGTTGTGGGGGAGGCCAAGCGCTTTCTCTCGAGCATCTGAGCGGGATTACCGTTTCGCCATTTTTCGCATTCCCGCGAGTCCGATGATGGCTCCAACAGAACCCACGCCGCCCCGCTCTACACTCTCGAAGCCGTCGCTCAGGAGCCGGTCGAGCTGGTAAAGACTGGCGAGCCGTCCCAGTAGCAAGAGGAGGAATCCGATCCACAGAATCAGCTTCAGGATCCGCGCGCTAACCAAGTTGAAAACTCCGAGCAGGGCTCCAGCGGCTCCCACCGCGGCCCCGAAAACCGGAGCGTATGGGAGCACGGGAAGCAGAGAGACCACCCTCCACCCGGCGCCGAGCATAACACCGCGGTATCCCTCCCACGGCAACCAGAGACTTCCGACGAAAATCAGCGCCCCCAGCACCGTGAGCGCGCTCAGACGAATGAGCGGATCCATCAGACATCACTGGTGATTCTCCTATTTAGTGTGCTCTCTTTCTGAGCACACAAAATGGTTTATAGATGAAGCGAGATGAGGGATTGAGGTGAAAGAGGCATATGGTGAAGGCGTACAGCTTGATCTCAGCTGAGCCCGGAAAGACGGCCGAAGTTTTTGAGCGCGTCAAGCAAATCGAAGGCGTGAAGCTGGCAGAAGCAGTGGCTGGACCCTATGATATCGTGGCGCGGATAGAGGTGGACTCGCTCGAAAAGCTGACCAAGACCGTCTTCGGCGAGATCCGCGGAATCCCCGGGGTCACCAACACCACAACGCTGATCGTGGTCGAGTTGTGATGTCGTTTCAAGTGATCGGCCTCGTGGGGCTGCAGGGATCGGGAAAGACGGAAATAGCGAAGGTGCTCGCGGAGTTTGGCGTCCCCCGTGTCCGCATGGGGGATGTGGTGTGGAACGAACTGAGACGGCGCGGCGAGGAGATAACCGAGCAGAACGTCGCCAAGCTTGCCAACGAACTCCGTGAGCGCGAGGGCATGGGTGCGATCGCAAAGCGGTGCGTGGCCCTGATTGAGGAGCAGGGTGTTGGTAGGCCAGCTGTGGTTGTGGACGGAATTCGCGGGCTCGCCGAGGTGGAGGAGTTCCGCAAGGCCTTCGGCAACCGCTTTCACCTCTGGGCCGTGTGGGCCCGGCGCTCCATACGCTATGCCCGCATAGCCGCGCGTGCCAGAGCCGACGATGCACCAACTCCTGAACGATTTGACGAGAAGGACCGCCGGGAACTCGGATGGGGAATGGGAGAGGCGATCGCTTTGGCGGACGAACTCATAGTGAATGAGGGATCGCTGGACGACCTCCGCGCGCGGGTTTCGGAGCTCTTCCGCAAGGTGGTTGGGTGAGACTCAGGGTCTGGACTGCGGTACACCCCTCGGAATCAGAGGAGAAGGTCAAGCGGGCGCTGCGCAACCTTTTCCCTCAGCTGGAGTTTGCGCGTGAGGGCGATCGTTTGCTCGGAGAAAGCTCGGATCCCTCAGCACTTTCCCGCATCCACCAGCTGCTCAGGGCTCACCAAATACTGGACACGGCGCGGTCGGTCCTCTTCCGGAACAAAACAGACAACCGAACGTGTTTTGCCCTCAACAAGCAGGCGGCTTTCGTGGGAAAGCTCAGCTTCACTGATGGGGAGAGTCCGCTCGGCCCCATCATGGTAGAACTCGAGGCCCCCGATCTGGAGCGGCTCATCGACTACTTGGCGCCGCGAACGCGGGACGGACAGCCGGTGGCCGAGATCTCCTATCCGTGATCAGGATTTGCGTTCCCCTTGAGTGTGAGAAGTTGTGCACACATATTCTAAAAAGCAAGCGACAATCTCCAGTGTTAAAGCACACTACCGATCAACGCTCCGAGCAGAAAGTATCCCGCGGCATTGTACGCCTCCAAGAGAAAGACCGTGCAAATCGTTCGTAGCGGCTGCCCATGGAAGAACTTCCACGGAGCGACTCCTCGCGCCATGAGAAGCAGCTCTGGGGGTCCCGCAATCGCGAACGCGGCAAGTATGATGAGTACAGCGGCTGGGAAGTTTAGAATCCATCCGGTCGCCATCCCCGCTGGTAAGTAGCCCACCCAGCGCTCTACCAGTCCGAGCTTCGCGTGTCTGAGCGGAACCCGCACCCCTATCGAGCGGTAGTACTCCAGAATCCGACGGAGCTTGAAGACGTCCACCACGGGGAGCAGCCACAGCAGGACACGCTTCACAGATTTAAGTCGGAGCCCAGATATTTGTGGGTACTCATGGGCGGAATCGCGGTCATAGGTGGTACCGGGGAACTCGGTCGTGGCCTGATAGTGCACTGGGCGGCAGCGGGGGAAAAGATTGTGATCGGGTCGCGGTCGAGAGAGAAGGCCGAGCGGATAGCGCGCGAGCTCTCGAGTCGCTCGGGAAGGAAGGTAGTGGGGGCCACTAACCGGCAGGCCGCTGAGGCGGCGGATCTCGTAGTGCTGAGCATTCCCTTCCACAGTCTAGAATCCATCGTGGAGGAGATACGCCCGGCGCTCTCACCGCAGAAAATAATCCTCAGCGTGATCGTTCCGCTGCGGTTCACCCGCGAGGGGATTTTCTACGACCCGCCCCCATCGGGCTCGGCGGCAGAAGAAGTGGCTCGCTTGCTCCCCCAGTGCAGGGTGGTGTCGGCCTTTCACACGGTCGGGGCGAAGCAGCTCCAGCAGCAGGGCCCGGTCCCGTGCGATGTGGTGATTTGTGGCGATGATGAGGAGGCGAAGCGCCGCGTGACGGAGCTCATCCGCCTCATCCCGGGAATGCGGCCGATCGACGGTGGTCCGCTCCGGAACAGCCGGCTGGTGGAGTCCACGGTGGCCCTGCTGATCGAGCTCACGCGCAGGTATCGTGTTCCCGGGGTGAGCATACGGTTTGAGGGGATCTGATCTTTCGACTCGTGTTGTTTTTCAGTTAATACTTTAACCGCAACCATCCACTGTTTTTAGGGCGATGAAGAGAAGAGGGTCAAGAGATTTGATGATCGAACCCTTCGGTCTGAGCCCCTCCCTATTCGAACGGAACCAAGTTCTACCAGATTTTGTTAGTTGGTTGTTCGACAAATCCATACATACATAATTTTTTAAGAAAGCTTACGAACAAAACTATGGATGATGGCACACCAAGAAGCTTCGTTGCTTCTTCAGAAATTATTGAGAGAAAATGAGAGATTAATTTGGGTAGGTAAACCCAAAAAACAGCTTTCATGATTGCTCACATTCTTGGTTCAATTATAGGAGCTCTATTTTTCACCTTATTCTTTGGAGTTTGGATATTGGCTGTAGTCAGTCACACTTGGGGCTTTGCCACGACACTTGCTCTTATAGGGGGTTTCTTCTTCTTGATACTGATCATATTGATTCTATTTGCGAAGCGCAGGTATAACTTGGCTGAATATGCGGTGACTAATGAAAGGCTTATCCAATTTGGAGGTTTTATTGGTAGAAGTTACAGTTCGGTTGAGTGGGATAAAGTTCAAGACTTGGTCGTGCATATTGGATTTTTCGACAAGATAGCCGGTACAGGCACAATAAGCGCAAGAGTGGCTGGTTTTGGATGGGGCACAGGTTGGAGAGCTGGAGGTCCGGGTGGCATGGGTGTGGCGTTCCGATATGTCCCCAATCCGTATGAAGTTCTCCAAATAATAGAAAAAGCTCGGCCAAAAAAAGAAGGAGTAAAAATTTCTGATCAGCACACTCAGCCCCAATCGGTCAGAAATTGGAGCTGATCTCGAATAGTGTCACACTATCCATCAACTAGTAATGCTTCTTCTGTGTCCTGAGAACTAAAAGCGATATTGATGAAGGTTGAGAAGGGACTGACGAGTTATATTACTTCAACGGGATTTCGAGTTCCATTAGGTCTTCCGCAACGATGGTGTTCGGGAAGACCGCGCGTGCCTGTTCGAGCAACACTTTCGGATCTTCGTACCTCGGGCTTATGTGTACCAGCACGAGCTGCTTCACGCCGGCCCGCTTCGCCACCTCTGCCGCCCCCACGGGTGTCGAGTGAAGGGTCTCGTCCGCTTTCTCTCTCAAGTCCTCCGCCAGCGTGCACTCGTGAATCAGCACGTCGGCCTCCCGCGCCAGTTCCACGATGCTCTCTGCCGGGCGCGTGTCTCCCGAATACACGATTTTTCTTCCGGGCCTCGGCGGGCCCACCACCTCTTCAGGCTTCACCACCCTTCCGTTGGGGAGCTTGATCGGCTCTCCAGCCTTCAGCTTTGCAAAATCTGGTCCTGGTTCTACACCGAGTGAAACGGCTTTCTCGACATTCAGCTTGCCTGGCCGCTCATCTTCCACGAGCGCGTATGCGAGCTGGGGGACGGAGTGTTCCGGTTCTGCGGTGAGGATTCGATAACCGTTCCGCACCACTTCGGCGCCGGGCACGAGTTCCTTGACCCGCACCTCAAAGGTGATCGTGTAGTGCGGGATTCGGAGAAAGGTCCGGATGCGTTCTCCCTCTCCAGCCGGACAGTAGATTTCGAGCGGCTTTCGCCGGTCCTGTAGTGACATGGTCTGAACAAGCCCGGCCAGCCCGAGAAAGTGGTCCCCGTGCAGATGGGTTATGAAGATGGCGTCGAGCTTCAGAGGGCTCAAGTGCGCTCGTACCATCTGGCGCTGGGTCCCCTCTCCGCAGTCGAAGAGGAGCAGCTCGCCTCCTCGCTTGATCGCTATGGCCGGCATCCCCCGCTTCGGTGTGGGGATGCTTCCCGTTGTTCCGAGGAACACGATTTTGAGCTGCACCGACTCCCCACCCCTCACTTCCGCTTCAACACGTAAATGCACCGCGTGAGGGTGCTGTGCACTCTTTGGTTGTGCCTTTCCTCGATCCGCAACCCCGCTTCTCTTGCGTAGTCCTCTAACGGGAGGCCTTGCGGCGCGGATACGCACATCCACCGGTGGGGTGCTAGAACTCCGGCCATGGACGGCAACGCGTCCGAGTAGAGCTGGGGGAGATCGGAGCCGCGCGTGCTCGCCTGCCGGCCGTAAGGAGGATCCGTGGCAATGGCCTGGACCGAGAAGTCCCCGAGTTCTCTCGCGTCGCCCGCCCGCACCTCGAAATTTTTGATTCCAGCCCATTCCAAATTGCGTTTCGCACCTTCCACCATTTCGGGGTCTTTGTCTATTCCAACCACCCGCGCACCGATAAGCCCGGCTTCGATGAGGATTCCTCCCACTCCGCAGAAGGGGTCGAGAAAGTATCCGCTTCGTGGAGTGCGAGCCAAGTTGACCAAGCACCGCCCAAGTTTTGGAGGCAGTGAACTCGGATGGAAGACGGGACGCCTGCTCGGCTCCCGCTCCGAGAACGCTTTGGTGTCGACATCCGCTAGGATCAAGCCGCCGATGCATACGTCCTCCGTGAGCAGAGCGAAGAGTTCCACCTCCGGGTTTTCCAGATCCGCTTTGAAGTCCACCTCGCGCTTCAAAACGGCGGCTATCTTCCCCGCCAGTCCCACCGAGTTGAGTTCTGGGGCGCTTCGTCTTACCCGGTGGACTTTCACGGCAAAGCTTTTGGAGCGCGGGATCAGGTCAATCAGATCAGAGTTGCTGACCGCTGCGAGGATCTGTGTCTCATCGGCTTCGCAGGTCCACAGGTGAAGCCCGATTCGCCTAGTGAATGCCAGTCTATTGGCCAGAGCGAGGGGATTGGCATCGGTTTCCAGCACCAAGGCGCAGTCATACTTTTCGAGAATGCGGAATCGCTTGCCCTCCGCTTCGATGGCCCCCACCACCTCGCTGGCGGGCAGAGTGGGATGCTCTCCGGAGAGCCAGAAAAACAGTCGCTGCATGTTTACCCTCTTTCAGGCAAGAGCTTGGGCCACCAGCGGTGCGACCGAGACCCTGCTCGTGGGTCCCTCGATGGTGTCAGTGGATACCACGGTGATCCCCGCCCGTTGGAGCCGTTTGAGGGCGTTGTGGGCGAAAACGCCGTGGGTGCACACGGCGTAGATACGGGCGGCCCCCTGCCGCTTCAGGATTCGCGCGGCCTCGATCACGGTTCCGCCGGTGCTTATGATGTCGTCCGCAATGATTGCTTCGTGTCCGCGAACGTCCAGCTTCTTGGGTTTGGTCACAACGCGGGTCGGCGTAATCCGGTGCTTCACCAAGTAGTCGTATGGGGCGCCGAGGGGCTGGGCGACCATTTTTGCCCTGGGTTCGGAGCCCTGGTCCCCACCGATCACAACTGGCCTTTTGAGCCTCAGTCGCTTCAGGTACTGGCCGAGCAGGGGCATGGCTGTCAGGTTTCGAGCCGGAATGGTGAAATCATCCAAGCTGTGCTCCTCGTGGATGTCAACGGTTATCAGCTCGTCGGCTCCGGCGCTCTCCACCAACCGGGCCACGGTGCGCAGGCTCACGGCTTCGCCGGGCTTGAACCGCTTGTCCTGACGGGCGTAGGCGAGGTAGGGCACTACTGCTGTTATCTTTCTGGCACCGAGCTCGCTGCTGGTGTGAAGGAGGAGCAAGAGTTCCATGAGGTTGTCGTTCTGAGGGGCCGGGGTGGACTGAACCACCACCACGTGCCGCCGGCGCAGATCCGCTTTTATCCTGACGTAGAGCTCTCCATCGGGAAACCGCTTTAGCTCGGGCCTCACCAGACGGCACCGCAACAGGCGCGAAACTCTGGCCGAGAGCTTGGGTGAGGCCGAGCCGCCGATCACTATCAAAGTCTTCACCAAACCTCCTAGGTTTTCGGGGTTAAAATTTCACCGCATACGTGTTTCACATTTGTTATAAATATAACAAAAGCTTTAAATACCCGTTTGTTATATATATAACAAATGAGGTGAGTCCACATGCCTAAAGTGCTCATCGTGTGGGACGTGAAGTGCCGCGGAACCCCGGCCACGCGCTTCTACCGTGCCCTCTTCGGCTATGACTACAAAACGAAGAACGGGATCGCCCACTCCAATGGCGTGCTCGATCAGATCCCCCGCGAGTGCTGGGAGTTCGTGAATCGCAGCACCCTGCTCATCGAGAAGCGATACGCTCGGCTCGTGGAGGAGGTATGCCGCGAGTTCGAGGAAGTCCTTAAATGGATGCGATTCGAAGTGGTGCGGAGGTGAGGGGAGGATGCCGAAAAAGCGCAAGTCCTTCTTCGGCGGTTTTTGGGACGACGACTGGTTTGAGGGCTTCTTCCGCGACGTGATGCGCGACATGCAGCGGATGCTCAAACAGTTCCGCGAGCTGGAGCGGGCCCCAGCGGCCCTTCCGGCTGATGTGAGCGGGTTCTCTATCCGGGTGTTTTCGAACGGCAAGAATCCTCCCAAGGTGGAGGTGCAACGCTTTGGTTCGCCCCCCACCGCCAGAATCCGACCCGTTGGAGAAGCAGAGCCCGTCAAAATAAAAATCCAAGAAGCCGCAAAACCTGGGCGTCCACAACCCCGACAATTCGAGGAAGCACCTTACACCTACCACCTCGACGTGCGCAAGGTCACCATTGAGCTCCAGATCTCCGGAGTTGAAGACCCCTCCAACGTTGATCTCAACTTCCAGCCAGAATCCCTCGAAATCCGTGTTTACCCCCCTGGCTCTGACAAGGCATACTTCGCCATCCTCAAAATCCCGCCCAACGTCGCCCAAGACCGAGCCGAGGTAAAAGTGGAGAAGGACCGCGTGCTCATTACCATCCCCAGAAAGCACGCGGCGGTGGAGGGATAGTGATGGCAGCCAAAGAACTCAAGCTGGTGGTTGCCGAGAACCCCTACCAGAATTTCGTCAACCGGGGCATAGCCCTGATCGGCGAGGACATCATGAAGCGTCTGGGGGTCAAGCAAGGGGATTATGTGGAGATCCAGGGTTCCAAGAGCACCGGAGCTATTGCTGTTCGTGGCGCGCCGGAGGACCGCGGTCTCGAGATCATACGTATAGATGGGCTCATCCGCCGCAACGCCGGGACCTCCATAGGTGAAAAGGTTACGGTGCGCAAGGCGGATGTGAAAGAAGCCCGCTCTGTTACTCTCGCCCCCGCAGATCCGAACATCAAAATCCAGCTCTCCGGCGAAATGGTCAAGCAAAACCTTCTCGGCCGGCCGCTGACCAAAGGTGATTTGGTCGTCCCAGCAGGAGTCAGCGCGTCCATCCCCATGCAGAGCGATATCTTTGAGGAGTTCTTCGGTGGTCTTTTCGGAGGGCGGTCCATCCCTCTCGCCCTAGGAGAGATCCGCTTGGTGGTCACCAACACCTCCCCGGCCGGGATAGTGATAGTCACCGACCAGACCCGGGTAAACGTTTTAACCGAAGCGGTGGCGGAAGGGGTGCTCCCCTCTGTCACTTATGAGGACATCGGCGGACTCAAGGAGGAGCTCCAGCGCGTTCGCGAGATGATCGAGCTGCCCCTTAAACACCCAGAACTCTTCGACCGTTTGGGAATCGAGCCGCCCAAGGGCGTTCTCCTCTACGGCCCTCCCGGAACGGGCAAGACGCTGATAGCCAAAGCCGTGGCGAACGAGGCCGGTGCCAACTTTTACGCCATCAACGGGCCCGAGATCATGAGCAAGTTCTACGGTGAGAGCGAGGCCAGGCTGCGCCAGATCTTCGAGGAAGCCCAGAAGAACGCCCCCTCAATAATCTTCATCGACGAAATCGATGCCATTGCGCCCAAGCGCGAGGAGGTGACAGGCGAAGTCGAGCGCCGCGTAGTGGCAACCCTGAACACCCTGATGGACGGATTGAAGGCACGCGGCAAGGTGATAGTCATCGGCGCGACCAACCGTCCGAACGCACTCGACCCCGCCCTGCGCCGCCCGGGCCGCTTCGACCGCGAAATCGAGATAGGGGTTCCCGATCGCGATGGGCGCAAGGAAATCCTGCAGATCCACACTCGCGGAATGCCTCTAGCCAAAGATGTGGATCTTGATCACTATGCAGACATCACACATGGTTTTGTCGGTGCCGATCTCGAAGCTCTGTGCAAGGAGGCCGCGATGAGTGCGCTCCGCAGGATTCTCCCCGAGATAAATCTCGAGGAGCAGACCATTCCTCCGGAAGTTCTAGAAAAACTGCAGGTCACCAAGGAGGACTTCGACAATGCCCTCAAAATCGTTGAGCCCTCCGCCATGCGTGAGGTGATGGTGGAAGTCCCGCGCGTACGCTGGGAGGACATCGGGGGGCTCGAGAACGTGAAGCAGCAGCTCCGCGAAGCCGTGGAGTGGCCGCTGAAGCACCCCGAGGCGTTCAAGCGGATGGGGATCGAGCCCCCCCACGGAATCCTGCTCTACGGTCCTCCCGGAACGGGCAAAACCCTGCTGGCCCGTGCCGTAGCCACCGAGAGCGAGGCCAACTTCATCTCGGTCAAAGGGCCCGAGCTCTTGTCGAAATGGGTTGGCGAGTCGGAGCGTGGTGTTCGCGAGGTCTTCCGGAAAGCCAAAACCGCGGCGCCGACCGTGATTTTCTTTGACGAGATCGACGCGCTCGTTCCCCGCCGCGGCTCCGGCTTTGGCGACTCGGGAGTGACCGAGCGCGTACTCAGCCAGCTCCTCACCGAGATGGACGGTCTCGAGAAGCTGGAGAACGTGGTCGTCATTGGCGCGACCAACCGTCCCGATCTCGTCGATCCCGCTTTGCTCCGCCCGGGCCGCTTCGATCGTTTGATCTATGTCCCGCCCCCGGATGAAAAGGCGCGCCTGCAGATCTTAAAAATCCACACCCGCGGAATGCCGCTGGCCAAAGACGTGGATCTCAAGCAGCTGGCAAAGGAGACCGAGGGCTACTCCGGCGCCGATCTTGCAGCTCTCTGCCGTGAAGCCGCCATGCAGGTGCTGAGGCGCGATATCAAAGCCAAGGAGGTGCGAATGGAGGACTTCCGTGCAGCCATGAAAACCGTGCGTCCCTCTCTATCGCCCGAACTCATCCGTGCATACGAGACGTTCGAGGAGCGCAGGGTGAAACAAGCGGCCGAGGAGACCACACGGATGCACTACTGAAATCTCCACGAATGCTTTATAAAATCTGCCCACTATGTAAGCACGAGGTGATTCCGCTGGCCCAAGTTCTTCTCGGTCGCCTGAGATCCATCGGCGTCATGACCGATCACGGTGCCCAGATAGGACGGCTGGTTGATGTGGTTTTTGATGAGAGCGACGGGCGCATCCTCTCCATCTTGGTTCGTCCGGTGTCCGCAGACGTGTTTCCGAGCATACCCAGAACTGAGGACGGCAACATCTCCATCCCCTTTGGAGCCGTGATGTCCATCCGCGACTACGTGGTGGTAAACGAACGGGTTCTGGCGATCCAGCGCCTCAAGTCCTCCGGCTCCCAGCCCTCACCATCCGAAGGATAGCCTGACGGCGATCTCCCCCGGAAGCCCGGCCCGGCGTATCGCCAGCTTTGTCCGTTCAACATCGTATTCGACCTTTCGATGCACGACCTTGATCTCTCTTCCCAGCTCTAGTAAGGCATAGCTCGCGCGCGGATCCCTGTCTTTGGGCAGCCCGACGCTTCCCGGGTTGATCACTAGCTTTCCGAGCACCATTTTCTGAAAGGGAAAATGCGTGTGCCCGACCACTATTACATCTGCATCCGTATCCCGAACTGAGCGGGCCATTTCCTCCAAATCGCTGGCTTTCATTCTTCCTCTGAGCGGCTCTAGCGGACTGCCGTGAACCATGAGTATCTTGTAGTCCGAAATCGTAATTTCTTGTTTGAGGGGCAGATCGCCCAAGAAGCCGAGCTCCCGGCCTCCGAGTTTTTTCTTGGTCCACTGTATCACTTCAGCCGCACTTCCCCGCACCAGGCCGATTTTCCCACTGGCCGCAGCTTCATCGTGTTCTCCCTTTACTGTTAGCATCTTACGCCTCCGAATGGTTTTTATCACCTCCCCGGGTCTTGCACACCATCCGACTATGTCTCCCGCACAGAGCATCATATCGACACGTGGCATGTCGTGAAGAACGGCTTTTAGCGCCTCCAAGTTGGAGTGAATGTCAGCTATCAGCCCCACTCGCATGATCCCTTTTAGCTCTTCGCAATGAAGTCTTAAATCGTAGCATGTTTTATTGAAATCGATGGCAAAAATAATGGTTGTCGACGACGAGCCCGACATCCGCAAGCTCATAGAGAAAATCCTGAAAAAGCAGGGCCACAAAATTGTGCAGTGCGAGAACGGCCGCCAGTGCTTGGAGCGCTTTCCCGACGAGAAGCCGGATCTCGTGATTCTCGACGTCATGATGCCCGAGCTCGACGGCTGGGAGACCTACAAGCGACTTCTGAAAATCAAGCCCAAGCAGCGCGTGTTGTTCCTCACCGCCGTCACGCTGGAAGCAGAGGCCCGTAAACAAATGGAGCGCCTAGGAGTCTCCCACTATCTCACCAAGCCCTTTGATCCCCCAGAGCTGATCGAGCGCGTTCGAACGGTCCTCTCCGAGTGAAACCTTTTACGACGTCCTCGCTAGTTTGAATAGGTTTCTATGGCTCGCATCATTGGCTTTGTCTGTAGCAAGGGCGGTTCTGGAAAATCCACCGTAGTCGCCAATCTGGGCGTCGCCCTTGCCCGCCTCGGCCGCCGAGTCGTTATCGTCGACTGCGATCTGACCATGGCGAACCTCTCCCTGTTGCTGGGGGTTGAAGACCACAAAACAACCCTCCACGATGTTCTGGCCGGCGAGGCACCCCTCTCCAAGGCCATCTGCCGCGGCCCCGAGGGCGTTCGCATAGTCCCAGGCGGAATCCCCCTTGAGGGAATCCAAAAGGCCAAGCTCGACCGCCTCAAGCGCGTGATCGACCAGCTCGCCCGCCAGTTCGATCTGGTTCTCATCGATGTGCCTTCCGGTCTCGACCGCGATGCCCTCACCGTGATGGGTCTGCTAAGAGAAGCCATCATCGTGGTGACCCCCGACTTGCCCGCACTCTCCAACGCCCTTAAAACGAAACTGGTTTGCGAACGGCTCGATGTCAAACTCCTCGGGGTAATCCTCACTCGCCTCAAAGAGGGAGTTTCCGAACTCTCCGAAAGCGAGGTGTCCGGCATTCTCGATCTCCCAGTGCTCGCTGTCATCCCTGAAGATCGCGCCGTGCGTCACTCCTCGGCCATAGGCGAGCCAGTGGTGGTCCGAGAAGCACGTTCCCCGTCGGCACGCGAGTTCAAGCGTTTTGCTCTGGAACTGCGACCGTTCACTCGAGCCCGAGAATGAGTCTAACTGCTTTGACCACTCCCGCCCCGTTCTCCTCATCGAGAACGTGTTTTGCCACCCGCTTCACATCCTCGGGGGCATTACCCACCGCAAAACTCTCCCCCGCAAAACGCAACAGCTCCACATCGTTCGGCCCGTCCGCTATCGCAGCCGTCTCGCTGAGCAGTATGCCCCGTATTTCTGCGGCGACCCGCAACGCGCGCCCCTTGTTGACTTCCGGATTTCGTAGGTGAATCGCGAACCCGGAGTCCACGGCAACCAGCGGCAGTCCTGCATCGCGCAAAACCTGCTCGACTTTCTCCAGCGGAACAGTTCTTTCCAGCGTTGCCCCAGTGAGTCTGAACGGCGAGCTTCTCGTTTCTCTGATTTCCCTTAGCCGCGCTCGCAGAATCTGCAGCGCTCGCTCGATGTCTTCCCGATTACCCAAAACCCTCGTTTCTTTCGTTACTGGGTCGTAGACGATTCCTCCGTCTTCCGCGATCAGAGGCCCGGTGGTCCCGATGAGCGTGGCAGCCGCTTCCACAAAGGGCAGCGTGTTTCCACTGGCCAGGCTTACTGGCGTTCCCTTCTCTTCGGCCAGGCGCAACGCTTTCACAGCTTCCAAATTCAGCCTCCGATCGAATCCGGTGATTGTTCCGTCTATGTCGACAGCCAGAAGGCGGATCACCGTGCCACCCTACGCTTCGAGATCTCTTATCCCGTCGACCGTGATCACAAAAACAGCTTCTCTCTCCGGCAGCAGTGGACTGTCATAAATCCTGGCGATCCGCCTCGGCGCTTTCGATTTTCTCAGATATATCCGAGTGGTCGCCGCGTGCCCGAGCACGTGTCCTCCGATCGGTCTTGTCGGATCCCCAAAGAACATGCTGGGATCCGCCTGAACCTGATTGGTGATATAAACCGCCAAATCGAAGCTATCGGCTAGGAGGTGCAAATCCATTAGATGTCGATTCAGCTTCTGCTGTCTCTCGGCGAGCATCTCCCTCCCTATGTACTCCGCCCGGAAGTGCGCCATGAGCGAATCCACCACCACCAAGCGCACGGGCTCCTTCTCCGCCAGCTCCTCAGCTTTTTTCACCATGGCGATCTGCTGGTCCGTGTTGAACACCCGCACATAGAATATGTTTCTCAGTGCCTCGCGCGGATCCAGCCCCACAGCTGCTGCCATATCGCTTACCCTTTCGCTCCTGAACGTCCCCTCCGTATCGATGTAGATGGCCTTGCCTTCGAGCCCTCCCATCTCGGGTTTCAGCTGCACATTCACGCACAGCTGATGTCCCAACTGCGTTTTTCCAGAACCGAATTCCCCGAACGCTTCTGTTACTGCGCGCGTCTCGACCCCTCCTCCCAGCAGTTCGTCCAACTTCTTGCTCCCCGTCGTGATCTTTCCCACACGTTGCCGCATTTCCAGTACTTCCTCTCCCGTGATGAACCGGTCCAGCCCGCTCAGCTCTCTCGCCGCCTCGATTATCTTCCGCGCAGTGGCTTCCCCTACCTCCGCCATGGTGCACACCTCATCTATTGATGCCATGGCCAGCGACCGCACGGTTTTGAACCCGGCACTCCTGAGCTTTTCCGCCGTTGCCCGGCCTATTCCCGGCAGGTCTTCGAGTTCGATCTTATCCTTGCTCACTCAGCTCCCCCTCTTTCTTTATGCGCAGTTCTTTTATCTCTTCGAGTAGGCGCCCCCCCTCCGCGATGGGCGCCGGCTCTTCGATCTCCAGCCCTCTGAGCTCGAGCGCGTCGCTGAACGAATCGTATTTCACCACTCCACGCACGACCACTTCTCGCCCAATCAGTCCGGCCTCTTCGAATATGCTGCTCGGATCGGTCTCGGACTTCAGTCTTTCCGAGAGCTCCTGAGCGCTGAGCTTGAGAGCGCGCTCGGCCAGATCACCGAACACGGTGGTTCTTATGTTTCCCGTCCCGTCGTCGCACAAAAAGCTCAGAACCGCTCGCGCTATCGGCGTGATGTGTTTTCCACAGTTCTCACAGACGATGTCTCCCTCTCCGCTGACGCTTTTGCCGCATTCCGGACACAGATAGAAAAGCGGCTTTCGCTGAAAGACGTGCACAATCGTCCCTCGGATCTCGACCCGCTCCCCCGCTTTATCGATTTCTTCAATCCACACCCTTCGCCTCTCGCCCGTGAGCTTCTGCAAGTCCTCCACGGGCGGAAGCTCCACCCCCGCAGGGTTTATCTCTACCTCCCCATCCCTCGCCAGATGGAGTTCGGGCAGTCCGTAGAGCCCGGCCGAGCAGTACACATCGGAAGCCCTCAGAACATCTCCTCGCTTCACTCCCGCTACCAAGTCCGCCTTTTCCCGCCAGAAATTGATGCGTAGCGCAGCGGTTTCATCCGCTATGAGCATCGAGAGCACTTTTCCCGTCCGGCCATCAGGCGTCGCGTACTCCCGCAACGGCTGGACTTCCAGCACTCGCCCCACGACCTCCAGCCCTTCATCCCCGATCTCCACGTCTCCGAGCTTTGTGTAGCATGGTTTGAATGCTTCCACCTCCACTCCGGATGGATTGATCTCCACCAGCGTGTTTCGCCCCACATGGATTTCTGGCCTGTCTCGCAAGCCCGTCCGCGAATAAGCATTTTTCAACAGGAGGACGTCGTCCTGCTTCAATTCTTTCGCCTTCTCCACTTGTTCATCCCAGAAGCTTACTCGTATTGTGCCGGTGTCGTCACTTCCAATCACACTCAAAACCTGAGATGTGCTTCCATCCGAGCGCCTGAATTCCACCACCGGAAACACGCGCTTGATTCTCAAAGCGATATTGACACTGGGCATGTTTGGCTCCACCTCCTTCACTTTCACCATTCTCTCTCTCACCGGGGGCAGTTCCTCTCCTCCCGGTGGATCAATGATCACTCGACTTCTTCCTCCAACGCTTAGCTCTACCCCTCCCCGAAAGCCGGTGCGCACCGTGGCGTTTTCGAGCATGAGCGGCCGTCCCACCTCTAAGCGGTTTACGAGCTCCGCCCATGGCTCCCACAGCGACACCCGGATGACTCCGCTTCCATCATCCAGCATGAGAGTGGCCACCTTCGCCATTCCACCATCCGGCCTCTCAAAAGTCCGTATGCCTCCAACACTCGCCACCCTTCCCAGTACGTCAGCCTCCCCCATTTCGGGCCTGAGATCCCCGATTTTTGTGGGCTCAGCAGAAAACGGCGGTAACTCATCCACGCGTGGATCGCTCGGATTTGATTCGATCGCCCCTCGGTTTCCCAGTCTGAGTTCGTTCGCCCCATCGATCCCCTTGACCACGTATCCGTTCTTTATCCGCACCGCGTCTCCCTTCTGGATCATTCCAGCTTCCAGCACCGAGTTTTGATCATCCCAGAGCGCCAGTCTAATGGTCCCAGTCGCGTCTTGGAGCAGCACACCTCCTCTTTTTCCCATCCGTCCGCTTGAGTACTGAAACTCTCTAACCGGATAGATCCGGATTACCCGCGCAACCAAGTCAATCCTAGACATACCGGGCGCGAGATCTTCTATCCGAAGCGGTCGGACAACCACCTGTGCCGTTTCCAGCTTTACTCCGAGTTCTTGAGCGACTATCCGCGCAGCCCCTTCAGGCGTTAGCAGTTCGAATTTTTCCCTGATTTTTCGAATCCGCTCCATTATTTCCTCGACCGACAGTCCAGACGATTCAGCAATCCTCCTAACAATCTGTTCCAACGTCATCATCGAGTCCAGCCTCACAACAACTGGTACAGGCGTTATTAAAGTCCTTTGAAAGGGAGGTAGCCGAAAGTAAAAATCACGGTTTTGTTATGCCCGCCTTTTTCAGTTCTTCCAATATCTCCTTTGCCCTGTCTGCTCGTATTTTTCGTTCAGCGATCAGACGGGCCGCCACCAAGTCGATCAGATCGCCCTCCGCACCGGCCATCACCGCAATGTTGCGCGCGTGGAGCTTCATGTGTCCTCGCTGGATTCCCTCGGTGGCCAGAGCGCGCATGGCCGCCAGATTGTTGGCCAACCCCACTGCCGCCATGATCTCTCCCAGCTCACGCGCACTTTGGACACCCAGAATTTTTCTGCAGATTTTAGCCAACGGATGCACAGCAGTTATTCCTCCCACCGTGCCCACAGCTACCGGCAACTCGATAGTCCCGAGCAGATCTCCGTCGACCGTCTTACTCCAATGGCTCAGCGGCTTGTAGCGCCCACCATACGCCGCATAGGCATGTGCCCCGGCTTCCAGCGCGCGCGTGTCGTTTGCCGTCGCCAGTGCAACCGCGATTACTCCATTCATAATGCCCTTGTTATGTGTCGCGCACCGGAACGGATCCGCCGCAGCGAAAGCGTAGGCCTCCAAAATGCCTTCGACAACCTCCTCTCCTCCCAGCGCCTCTTGAGCAAAAACAGCTCTCGCTTTTGCGATGCGGTATATGGCCAAGTTCGAGACGATCCGCAAGAACACTTTTCCCTTCGTGAGCGCTTCGATCGCAGGAGCAACAGCCTCGCACATGGTGTTGACCACGTTTGCTCCCATTGCGTCCAGCACGTTGACCAGCAGGTGGATTATCACCATCGGTCCGCGCTCTGTCTGGAGCACTCGTGCTTCGATATCGACCGCACCCCCACCCAGCTTAACGAGCAATGGGTCTTGTTCGTTTGCTATTTGAATGAGCTCCTTCTTCCGCTCTAGGACGATCCGCGCCGCTTCTTCTGGGTTTGGTACTTTGGTCAGTTGGATCTGCCCGATCATCACCGGCGGGGTGCTCTCCGTGAAGAACCCTCCCCTCACCCTCGCCATCTTAGCAGCATTGGAAGCGGCGGCGACGACCGAGGGCTCTTCGATGGCCATGGGAATGAGATAATCCCTTCCATTGATTTTGAAATTGGTGGCGATTCCGAGCGGCAGTTCAAAGGTGCCAACCACGTTTTCTATCATTCTGTTTGCCAAGTCCAGTCCCAACCCGCCGGTTTTCCTGAGGTACTCCACTTCCTCATCGGTGAGATTTGCAAATTCCTTCACGATTTTCATTCTTTCCTCTGGTGTCAATTTGTAGAAACCTGAGAGTTCTGAGGTTTTCATGCTCCCCCTGGTGTTTAGATTTCCAACCGTTTAAATTGTTTGAAATAGAGTAAAAATGATGCCGAAATCCAAGGTCCCAAGGGCGCAGGCGGTGAAGCGTGAAATCCAGGTGATCGACAGAGAGCTCTACCACCTGCGCGAACTCCAAAGACGCTATTCCCGCCGAATGCTCAAAGCCGCCGTGGCCATATGGTGCGCCGGAGTGGCGATCTTCTTCATCTCAGTAATGCTTCTGCTCGGGAGTTTGCTAACCACTACTTCAACCCCTTGGCCGTCCCTGTTGATTCTAGCCTTAGCGGCCCCCATAGTGATTGCCTCTGTGTTCGTCCACCGCTTGGAACGAAAACAGAGGGAGCTCGAGCGTCGCAGAAAATATCTCATGGAAAAATTCGAGGAGGCCATGGTGAAGCGAGTCGAGCGAATCGTAAAGGGGCTCTAGCCTATCTTTTTCAGTGCGAGCTGGTACCTCTTTCCGTCGATGTTCCATTCTTTAGAATATCCCTTTTCTTTTGCTTCCTCGATTGGGCATAGCCGGAGATTTCGGATTCTGACCTCTCGCTTGATGTACTCCTGTTGCCCCGAGAGCATATAGAGATCGTCGCGGTTCTCAACACCTACAATGGCGTCGACACGCTCTTCCATCTCGAGATCCATCTCTTTCCGCATCATCTGCATACGTCTAACCACCTCTCTCGCGAGCGCCTCTGCTTTGAGCTCTGGGCTCATGCGCATATCTACCCATATCTCTCCGTATTCGGTGCTGGTTTTTCTGAATTCCTCCGTGTCCCTAGGAAGCTTGTCGTTCTCGCCCAAAATCACCAGTTCTTTACAGTTGAGCTGTGACTGGAACAAATCCTTCAGTTCCCGGATCAGTTCTTTCTTTCCAGTTCTTACAACGATTGTTTGCACAGGCCACCTCAGCTTGAGTCCCGCTTCTTGTCTGATTCTTGCAGCGGCTTCGACAAACCGACTGACGATACTCATCCCCTCTTCGAGCTTGCGGTCTATCTGCGACTGATCGACCGTGGGCCATGGAAGCATGTGAACGCTTTCGGGGGCGTTGGGAGACACCGCGCGGACTAGCTCGCAATAGAGAACTTCCGTCACGTGGGGCATGAACGGTGCTAGCAGTCTGATCAGGACGTGCATGCTCTGGTAGAGCGCCGCATAAGCAGCAAGTTTGTGCGGATCTTCTTTTTCTATCCACACCCGTCCTCTGATCAGCTTGATATACCGCCTGCTGAGATCCTCAAGAATGAACTCCGCGATCTCTCTCGCGGCCAAGTGCAAGTTGTATTCCTCCATCTCCTTGGTCACCTTTGAGACTAAGCTGTTGATCCTCGAAATGAGCCAGCGGTCTTCGGGCAGCAGCCCCTGATTGATTTTTTCCATATCTGCTTGAGCGGGATTGAATCCGTCAAGCGACATATAGGTGGTGGCGAACACGTGCACGTTCCACAACACGTTTAACAGTTTGTAAATGAGTTCGACCCCTTTCCAGCTGAACTTGAGATCCTCCCACACCGGATTGGCAGAGAGCATGTAGAACCTGAGAACGTCAGCGCCGTATCGCCTCACAACTTCCTGGGGTTCCACCACGTTCCCCAAAGATTTTGACATCTTGCGTCCCTGTTCATCGAGCGCGAAGCCGTGCATCAGAACTGATTTGTAGGGGACATCGTCGAACGCCACGACCGAGAGCACCTGCTGGCTGTAGAACCACTTTGTGATTTGGTCTTCTCCCTCCGTTATGAAGTCGAAAGGCCACCCATGGAGCTCTCGTTTGGGATGCTCTAGACTAGCCCACGATGCCACTCCGGAGTCGAACCACACATCGAGCACGTCCGGAATTCTTTTCGCGCTCCCTCCGCATGGGCATCTGAGCTCTATCTTATCCACGTCTGGCTTGTGCAGATCGATGTCCTCGCTTATCTCCGTTCTTGCCATCTGTCTGAGCTCGTCCAGAGAGCCGATCACGAGCAGCTGTCCGCAACTGGAACACATCCACACCGGCATCGGTATTCCCCAGTAGCGCTGGCGCGAGATACACCAATCACCCACCGATTCTACTCCATTCACATATCGGACTGCAGCCCATCCGGGAGTCCACTTCACTTTGGAGTTGAGTTCCAAGATTCGGGGTTTCAGCTCCTTCACTGTTAGAAACCATTGCTCAGTCGCACGGAAGATGAGAGGGGTTCGACACCTCCAGCAATGCGGATAAGTGTGCTTGATCTTACCGTATTTTGCTACCAGTCCCTTTTTCTTTAAATCCTCTATGATCAGCTCGTCCGCCGCTTTCACGTACAATCTGGCGTATTTTCCAGCTTCCCCGGTGAACTTTCCGTCAGGTCCCACTGGGCTAAACACTGGCAACTGGTACTTCTCGCCTATTTCGAAGTCCTCTTCTCCGTGTCCCGGAGCTATGTGCACACACCCTGTTCCCTCCTCAAGAGTCACTAGCTCGCCACAGATGACACGGTGATGTTTTTCAAACTCGCGCTGAGCGGGAACCTCGTTGATCAGCGGGTGCTCGTACTGAAGCCCTTCTAGTTCCTTTCCTTTCACCACCTCAACCACCTGGTAATCCTTCACGCCCAATTCTAGGAACACCCGAGAGATAAGAGCCCGAGCGAGGATGAGCACTTCGTCGTTGACTAGTACTCTCGCATATTCGAATTCGGGGTGAACACACACCGCAACATTGGCCGGCAAGGTCCACGGAGTGGTCGTCCACACCAGCAGGTACTCGTTTTGCTTGCCACGGACTTTGAACTTCACATAGAGAGAGGGATCAGAGACCTCGTAGTACTCGCCGCGGACTTCGTGCTCGGCCAGAGCCGTCTCGCATCGCGGACACCAGTGAATGACGCGCAAATCTCTTTTCAACAGATTTTTTTCATATGCTCGCTTGAGCGTCCACCACGCGGATTCGATGTACTCGTTCTTGAACGTGATGTAGGGCGAGTCCCAATCCATCCATACTCCGAGTTCTTTGAACTGCTCAGTCATGATCTTGACGTGCTCAATCGCCCACTGCTTGCACTGCTGGATGAAGTTGGCAACACCTATTCTTTCCTCGATTTCTTTCTTCGACTTCACCTGGAGCTTCTCTTCCACTTTTACTTCTATGGGCAACCCGTGGCAGTCCCAGCCGGGTTGTCGCGTGACATCGAAGCCGCGCATGGTCTTGTACCGCAAAATGGTGTCTTTAATGATTTTGTTCCATGCAGTTCCTAGATGAATAGACCCGCTAGCGTAGGGTGGCCCATCCAGAAACGTCCATTTTGGCCGGCCTTTCTGCATTTCTTTAAGCTTTTCGTAAATCTTTGCTGTCTCCCACCATTCCCGGATCTCCCGTTCCTTCCTGATGGGATCGTAAAACTTTGCTGCAGGCTTTATCATCCAGACCCATCCTATTGTGAACTGTTCGCTTTTAAATCGCTGTGCGCTAAACGAGATTGATTATATATGGGAAAGTAAAAATGGTAAGGGTTACCATGCCAGGGGAGGAACTGGAGATTTGGGTGGAGAAGTATCGACCGCAGACGTTGGATGAGATGGTGGGGCACTCGGAGATAATCAGCCGGCTAAAAACATTTGTCAAGAAAAAAGCGATGCCTCACCTTCTTTTTGCTGGCCCAGCTGGAACGGGAAAAACCACGGCGGCGTTGTGCA
Source organism: Hadesarchaea archaeon (assembly GCA_029259175.1). Lineage (GTDB taxonomy): Archaea > Hadarchaeota > Hadarchaeia > Hadarchaeales > Hadarchaeaceae > JAVZGN01. The sequence continues at coordinate 13,675 of JAPDJH010000012.1, read as the reverse complement.
TTGCTAGAGGTCTTTTTGGTGATGCTTGGCGGCAAAACATGCTGGAGCTTAACGCCAGCGATGAAAGAGGAATCGACACGATCAGAACTAAGGTGAAAGACTATGCTCGCACGAAACCCATAGGTGATGTGCCGTTCAAGATTATTTTGTTGGATGAGAGCGATGCGCTTACCGCCGACGCCCAACACGCCCTTCGCCGGATGATGGAGATGTTTACAAACACGTGTCGCTTCATTCTTGACTGCAACTACTCGAGCCGCATCATTGAACCCATCCAGTCGCGGTGTGCGATTTTCCGCTTCAAGCGCCTCGAAGCAGATGATATCAAGACCATGCTTCAGCGCATAGCTAAAGCAGAAAAGTTTACTCTGACGGCTGATGGTGCAAACGCGATAGTCTATGTGAGCGAGGGAGATATGAGGAGGGCCATCAACATCCTACAAGCAGCCGCTACTCTCAGGAAGAAAGTCGACGAGAAGGCGGTTTATGAGGTGATGGCGGTGGCTAAACCCACGGAGGTCCGCGAAATGATTCAGCTTGCTCTTGATGGGAAGTTCTTGGAGGCCAGAAAAAAGCTCCATTCTTTATTGATCGATCAGGGGCTTGCCGGCGAGGACCTCCTCACACAGGTCCATCGCGAAATCTATAATTTGAAAATCCCCGAAGACTTGAAAGTTGATTTGGTGGACAAAGTGGGTGAGTTTTCCTATCGTCTCATACAGGGCGCCAACGAACTGCTCCAGCTTGAAGCCATGCTTGCCCATTTCGCTCTTGTGGGACAGCGGAGCTAAAGCAGTGAAGCCAGAACCTGCTCCACTTCTCTTGGGGAGCGGACATAAAACCGAGCGTGGGATTTTCTCGGTCTGCGTGCGACCAGCACTCCTATTCCACGCGTGCGCAAAGCCCTGAAGGCATCCTCGTCGGTAAGGTCGTCGCCGAAATACAGAGCGATAGCCTTCCTTTCACCACTTTTTTGGAGCAGCCACAGAACGGCACTTCCCTTGTTCCATTCAACCCTGGGTCTGACTTCGATTACGCACTTGCCCCGCTGAACCGAAATCTGCGGAAATGGCTTGACCAAATTTAAAACTTGGCGTTTGAACCAACTTCTCTTTTCCTTTTTGACAAGCCGGTAGTGAAAACCAAGTGAGAGCCCCTTGTTTTCTATTACTGCACCTTCCACTTTTCCAAGTGTTTTTCTGCTCGCTCTCCAGATTGCCCGTATTAGAGAGCGCGCTTGCTTCGCTTTGGCGTGTTCGAAGCGGATACCCGGGCCAGCCATCTCGAGTCCGTGGTTCCCTCCATAATATATGCCGCGCACACCAACGAATTTTCGAATTTCTCGTAACGAACGACCACTCAGAATCGCGATTTTGTATTTCTTTTTTAGATTCTGAAGCAACCGACGCCTGCTTTCGTTCATCTTGGCCTCTTTCGGTGTCGGTGCGATATCTACTAAGGTCCCATCGTAGTCCAGAAAGATGAAGAGTTTCTTCTTTCTCAACTCGGGGAGGAGACGCGAGAAGTGCTGCATCACTTCTACTCTACCCGTGGGTTTAAATTGAAAGCTGTGGATGATGGTATGAGCCAAATGGTGCGGCGTCTGACGGACTATCGGGGCATTGTCGACGATGCGGTTATCGCTGAGATTTATCGAAAGGGAAGAAAACTGTATAAGAAGCACATTCTCCACATCAATTCTACTCCATATGGTGGAGGAGTCGCCGAAATTCTCAGAAGTCTGATCCCGTTGATGAACGACATCGGTGTTCGTGTGGGATGGAGAATACTGGTCGGCTCTCCGGATTTCTTCCGCGTGACCAAGAAGTTCCATAATGCTTTACAAGGGGATCAGATCTCTCTCACAAGGAAAAAAATTCGAATCTACGAGGAGACAAACGAAACGTTTGCCAAGCTTACCCACATCGACCACGATCTCGTCATCGTCCACGATCCCCAGCCCTTGCCTCTCATCACGTTCTACAGAAAACGCCAGCCGTGGGTCTGGCGTTGCCACATTGATCTTTCCAGACCGAACCGGAAACTGTGGAATTACCTCAAGGGCTATGTGCTGAGGTACGATCTCGTGGTCTATCAGATGGAGCAATTCGCTGCTAGGGGAGTACCGGGCGAGTACCGCATAATCCAGCCCTCCATCGATCCGCTCTCGCTCAAGAACATGCCCTTGTCGCGCACCACAATTCGCAAATATGTGATGAAAGCCGGTCTTGATCCCAAACGCCCGATAATAGCTCAGATCTCCCGTTTCGACAAATGGAAAGACCAGATCGGTGTGGTGGATGTGTTCGAAAGAGTTCGGAGAGAAGTGGACTGTCAGCTGGTGCTTGTTGGAGACATGGCGTTGGACGACCCGGAAGGTCAGGAAATGTATGAAAAGCTCATGGCCGCCGTGAAAAACAAGCGCGATATCCACGTTATACTGGGGGCCCACGACGTGATGGTAAACGCCATTCAACGCGCCGCCGATGTGGTGGTTCAGAAATCGTTACGCGAGGGATTTGGTCTCTCGGTAACAGAAGCGTTGTGGAAAGGGACTCCTGTGGTCGCCTCTAATGTGGGAGGGATACCCGCTCAAGTGAAAGACGGGGAAAACGGCTTCCTTGTGGATCCCTACGATCACAGCACGATGGCAGAACGCGTGATGGATATCATCGGCGACAGAACTCTGAGAGAGAAAATGGGTGAGAAAGCTATTCAGCACGTGAAGGAGAACTTTTTGATAACACGCCATCTTGAGAACTGGCTGGACTTGGCCATCGAACTACTCAGCTGAGGTGATCGTGTGGACACCGGGACGCTGGTCGAGGCGCTTCGGACGGTTCTCTACGTTGTTGGATTCTTGGTGGCAGGATACGCGATTCGCTATTTCCTCACATTTTATGTTGCGAAGTGGGCACAGAAAACCGAAACCAAAATCGACGACATAATTTTGCAGGCCATCAAGACCCCTTTGGTTTTGGCCTTTCTCATAGCCGGAATCTCGTTCGCGTTGTGCCAATCGGCACTCGTTTCTTCTGATATCAAATCAATTATTCCTGTCTTCGGCAACATCCTGATCATCCTGCTCGGCACGTTCGCAACGGTGCGAATAGTTGTGGGCATTCTCTCGTATTATGCACAAGCGAGACCTGGGATGAAATCCCTTGCGCCCATCTTCGGAAAAGTATTCAAAATGTTGGTTTATTTCGTTGCCTTTATTCTCATTTTGAATTCTCTGGGCATCAACGTCACAGCCCTTGTGGCCGGTCTCGGAATTGCTGGTATCGCCATAGCCTTTGCACTTCAAGAAACCCTCGCGCAGCTCTTCGCCGGCATTTACATAATGACCGACCGCCCTGTCCGCGTTGGCGATTATGTAAAGATTGAAGGCGGGCCGGAGGGATATGTGGTGGACATCGGCTGGAGAAGCACGAAGATTCGCGAGCTTCCGAACAACATAGTTGTGGTGCCCAACGCCAAACTTGCGGATTCCATCGTGACCAATTACTATTTGCCTCAACCGGAACTTTCCGTGCTCGTACAGGTGGGCGTGAGCTACGACAGCGATCTCGAGAAAGTGGAGCGCGTGACCATCGAGACGGCTAGAGAGGTTCTCCAACGGGTTCAGGGAGGAGTGGCCGAGTTCGAGCCGTTTATCCGCTACCACACATTTGACGATTTTAGCATTAACTTCACCGTGATATTGAGAGCAAAGGAGTACGTTGATCGCTATTTGCTGACCCACGAGTTCATCAAAGCCCTTCACAAGCGGTATCGGGAAGAAGGAATCGAAATCCCGTTCCCGATTCGCACGGTCATCATGAAGGAGCCCCGGCCTACTTCGTCTTGAAGGATTTGAGGATTTCCTGAAAGATGTTTGCCATTTCCTTTACCCGCCTCCCGATGGAGAGGTTCTTCGCGGTTTCTCGTCCTCGCTTTCCTAGCGAGTGTGCGAGCTTACTCTTTTTCAATACCCGGATGAGCTTGTTCGCCAGCTCTTTGTGATTGCGCGGAGCGAACGTGTACCCGTTTATCCCCTCCATGATGACCTCGGATGCGCCTGCACCACGGCTCACAATAACAGGTTTTTTGTACATCCACGCTTCAGGAACGACAAGTCCGAACCCTTCTTTAATCGAGGGCAAAACGACCACGTCTGCCCGATCATACGCTGATTTCAAGACTTCGTCGGGCAGATAGCCGGTGAACACCACATGTTTCTCCATCTTCAGTTTTCGCACGAGTCCCTCAAGGTAGGCTCTCCACCGAGCAGACTTGGGATGAGAGAGACCGCCCCGCCTCGACCCAGAAAAGCTCCCATTCCCCACCAACACGAGCTTGACATTTGGAATACGTCTCACGACTTTGGCAATCGCCTTGATACACACATCTTGTCCTTTGATGGGATCCATCCTCCCGACCACAAGCACCACGCGGTCATCGGCGCGGATGGTGTGAGTTAAAGCGAAATCCTGAACTTCTGGTTCGGTGGGACGCGTCCATTTCCGCTCATCCACATAGGGATACACCTGATACACTCTGCCGTGGAATCCTGCGTTTATCAGCCCTTGGAGGTCCCTTCTGCAGCTAACAATAACAGCATCGTAAGCTTCCATGCATTTGATGATGAATTTGCGGATATAGGGATCTACATGTTTCACGTCAAAGGGGATGTGCCACCTGAAAATGGTGGGCGCTGCAAGCCCCAGCATGTTTCCCACTTGGAGTTGCTGAAAGTCGTGTACGTAGAACAGATCAACATCTGATAGTTCGAACATTTTATTCGCGCATAGCCAGTTATACCTCGCATACGCTTGGAACTCCTCTGGACCTATTGGATGTCGCTCTAGGTCATGAATTTCTTCCCATAGTCGTTCCTTCATGGTGGCGTAAGCGCGCAGCTCGGGATGGTCCAACGCAACGTGATGGATGATGACGCGTCCAGCCCGAACTCTGGGGGGCCCAGTGGGGCTCATACATATCCAGTGGGCAGTTCTGGCGATCCCTCTTTCAATCATTCTAGTAACTAAGGGATAGACGACCTTTGGCACCCCTCCCGGCGCGACCACGTAGTCTTCACCTTCGCTGAGCAAGCCTAGCGGAACGGGATCTGGCAGGGTGCCATATTTCTCCACGAGATCTGTGTACCCAGAAGTGAAGCGAACCAGAGGGGTCTGAGAGTTAATACACAGAGTGAGTCTATTCATCAGGTAAAATTTTGGTGCCGAAAGATAAGAAGTTTATTTGCCGCGCCATTTTTCTTTTTCCGGGCATTCAGGATTGAGGCAAAAACGGTAAGGTCTTTTCCCAGCCCGTCTGACGAGCACTTGCGGACTTTGACACGCTGGACACACCTGTTCGAGCGGTTGTAATAACCCGTTTTGGGGGAGCGGCAGAGAAAAATCACATTGGGGGTAGTTGGAACAACCAGCGAACCTCTTTTTACTTCGTTTGGACACGACAATGCGCAGATCACCCCCACATCGCGGACACTTCCCAATGACACGCGAGCGAGCTCGTGCCACTCGTTGTGCCTCTCCGAGCTTTTTTCCGATCTCCGCTTCATGGAGCCTGAATTTTTCGAGAATCTCTGCTAGTTTCCGTTTGGCTTCTTCCAGCACTTCCTCTCTCTTTTTCTTTCCGAGTTGGATCGCTTCCATTTCTAGTTCGAACTTTGCGGTTAACTCCTCACTCAGGATTTCGGGACAGTACTGTGCAAGAGCCTTCACCACCTGTTTTCCAAGCTCGGTGACTCTGATCTGCTCTCCAGCAATGTATCCGCGAGTGTAGAGGGTTTGGAGAATCGGTCCTCGCGTGCCTTTTGTACCGAGGTGTTTTGCCTCCATCTCCCTGATGATCGACGCGGGATTGTAGCGCGGGGGCGGTTGCGTTTGTTTTTCTTCTAGTACCCACTCCTCGGCTTTGAGCACATCACCTACCTTCACGTCCGGAAGTTGCACTTCCTCCGAAGACGCGTATTTCCCGTAGAATTCCAGCCATCCGGGATCCAAAATCTTCCGACCACTGAGCTTGAACGGTTCTCCCCCGATTTCGAGATGAAGCTTGGTGCTTTCTACAACGGCCGGAGGGGCAAAAACAGAGAAGAACCGACGAACGATTAAATCGTAGACTTTGAGATGCGCGCCTCTGATATCTGTCGGTGGTTCTCCAGTCGGGAAAATGGCGGGATGAGCCGGATCCTCCTTCTTTCCCTGATTTGGTTCAAGTCTTTCTTGTTCGAGAAGCATCGCGGCAAGCCTTCCATACTCACGTCCGATCTTGCCAAGTTTTTCGATAATCTCGGCGTATCCGATCACGGGAGGAAGTTTTTGACTACTCGTTCGCGGATAAGAAATCAGCGCCGCCTGATAGAGATCCTGGGCGATTTGCTGTGTTCTAATTGGTGAGAGCCCGAAGCACCGGTAAGCTTCGGATTGAAGGTCACCCAGATTGAACGGGGTGGGCGGATTCCTTCTGTACCGGCGGCTTTCGATTTTGGTGACCCTTGCGTTGTGCCCGTGACACGAGCTATACGCTCTTTCTGCTTCGGTCTTGTCCCAGAAACGGCCTCTTTCGTGCTGCGCCTTTACCTTGAGTTTTCCAATTCTGAGCACGACCGCGATCTCCCAGAAGGGGACTGGTTCGAACTCCTCAATTTCTCGCTCTCTTTCGGTGAGGATTTTGAGCGTCGGTGTCTGGACCCTTCCGGCCGACAATTTAACGAATCTTTGCTCGGCGGTCTCGACAGCCGAACTCAGAGCCTTCGAGAGATTCATCCCCCAATACCAGTCCAGCTCGTGACGGGTCAACCCGGCCTCGATGAGTTCGAAGTCAAGCCGTGGCATAAGGTTTTCATAGGCTTTCCGCAATTCCTGTGCAGTGAGCGTTGAGAACTTCATCCGCTTCGCTTTTTGAACCGCCCCGTTCCCACAGACAAATCGGAGCACATTGTACGCGACAACGCTCCCCTCTATGTCGTAATCGCAAGCGCTTATGAACTCGGTGGCATCTTTGCCGAGTTCTCGAATGACTCGTATAAACGGTTCCGCGCGTTTCGCATTCCGATCGGCTTCGTGGATGGGCACCCACTCCACATCATACATGGGATAAGTGTGGAGCGGACGCGTGTTTTTCAGAGTGTAGAGATGGCCGAGAGCAGGGACAACAACAAATCGCTTTCCGTCCAAGGAGAACTCGTAGTACGTTACTCCGTGTTTTTCTCTCTTGTTGGGCCTTCCAGCAGATAGAGCAGCAGCGATCTTTGCCGCCGCCGATGGTTTTTCACAGATTACTAGTACCTTTCCCGTCATTCTTCCTTCCCATAGAGTTTTCTGCACTCATCCAATATTTTTCCTTGCTCGCGGAAATGGTTTGCTATCAGATTCAAAATCTGTAGTTCCAGAGGTGAGAGATTTTTCGGCCACCGTTTGATTCTCAGCGCAGCAATAGGTTCGCCCCGATGGTCGATCGTTTTGATTTTTTGGAGAATCCTTTTTCTGCACAGGCCTCGGATAGCCCGCTCCACCAAGTGTTCCGGAGTCTCTAGAATTTTTTTGATTCTTTCTATTGTCACCGGCTCCAGCCCGATTCTGATCGCTTCTCCAGGCTCGAACTCTCGGGGAATTGTTTTTCCTTTACGGCAGAACCTCAGATATCTTCGAATTCCGAGAGTTTCCAATTTCTTTTTCCACGTGTTGGGCAATCCCACACACTCAATATATCTCCAGAGCTGAAGCCGGCGCAAGGAGGCATCAACATCCTGCTTGTTGTGTTTCAGAAGAAGGTACCTTCTCAGCTGGTATTCTAGGAGGCCCTCCTGATGGCGCAATAATGCTGAAAGGGCTGCACGCTCAGTTGCGTCCAAGACCGGCGGTGGCAGGTATTGCTGAATGAGCGAGTCACCAGTGTCGGCTATTTGGTCTTTTATTTGGTTGACAAAATCTATAATCTCTCTTCGCATCCCGGCGAGCTTCAACAGATCTTCTGAGCTTGAGAGATGAGAAAAAACAATTGTTCCCAGATGACAAATTCTGGGCGTGTCGACCAGTGCTTGAGGCAGAGAGTGCCGGCCCCATCCAGCCGGGGAGCGCTCAATAATTTTCCGTAGCAATTGTTCTTCTATCATTTCCCAAACACGGTCGAGCTCCGCTTTCACAAAAGACTGCAGGTTCGGTGCGAGATTCATGTATTGTTTTGCTTCAGTCCGAAATTTCTGGGCCAAGAGTGGGAATTTGAGAAAATAGTCCACGTCACACGTGATTTCAAATCCTCCTCCAAATGCCAGTGTGACGGTACACACGAAATTCACTTGACATGGTTTGACTTTTTCTTCCGCGCACCAGTAGCTATCCGCCTGAAATCTGGTTTTTGCAACATAGCGTTTTGAGATCATGCGCAGTTTGAACTGTTGACGTTTCAACTCATTGATCAGCTCGTTAAGAATCCGATCGAAATCGTGGCGGACCCGAGTATCTAAGTGCCGGATTTCCCTTTTGACCGGAGCACAGACTCTCCAGAACTCCACATGGCCACGCATCGAATCGTATTACTTTTTGCACTCGCATCATTAAGTCGTTGTGGGATACAGTAGAAATGAAAACATGGGTGGTAGTAAAAAGCCCACAGTGCTGGACGATGTTCCCCTAGCTTATTTGGAGGGCGAATGCGGAGCGAGAAGGCACACGTGTCGGTACTGCGGCAAACCTCTAAGAGAAAAAGCATACGTTCGCATTGAGGGCCACACTGGAGAAATTCTTCTGTATTGTTCGCCCCACTGTTTGGAGGCGGATTGGAAGTGAAAGTATTAATTCAGAGCGGTGAAAGATAGTATCGGCGATGACGGATAATTCCGCAGAGATCGAGGGCGGCGCGAGCGTTATGAGCGCCGGTGCAACTCTGCGGGCACACCGGAGCGCCCCGCCGAGATCCGCGCCTCCGGGTCCTTGGGGGAGTGAGTGGCGGACCGTCTTTCGATGACCCGCAAGCCAACCCTGGCGCGGAACAGGCGGGCGGGCCCCCGAGGCACCCCCTCTCACGAGGGTCGCCCGGTGGAGACATCCATGAGATGGCTGTGAAACCGGGTAGTTAGTGCGTGAGGGAACATCGGGGGCCTTATTTTACTTTTCCAATACCGCGGGAGGTCAAAATAGTGACTTCGGGGACCCCTCTCTTTTTGCCAACCGAGCAAGTTCGATGAGCTTTCTACGACTCGGAATTGGTGTTTTGCGAAAGCAGGGGTCAAGCGTTTTTTTGTTGTTGAACTGCTGAAGCCTCCATCGATCTACTCCCCGGAGATCCATAGCTATTTCTTGAATCACGCGCTCGCTGTCTGTGAGCCCGGGAATTATGGTGGTCCTGGCCTCCACTTCTATACCCATACTGATCGCCATCCTGAAACTTTCGGTGATTTTTTGTACGAGTTCTACCGATGCGAGCCGGCCAATCACCCGACCGTAGAGAATCGGATCCGTAAGGGGGGGCCTTGATATTGATGGCCACGAAGTCGAGCAACGGAAGGACTTCACGGAAATCCTCGGTGTTGGCTCCGTTTGTCTCTATTCCGCATTCAAATCCTAGCGTTTTTGCTTCCACGACGAGAGAGACAACCGCGCGATTGATACAGAGGTTCTCCTCCAGTTAGCAGGATCGCACGCGTAGCCCCCGCCATTCGTTTGAGGTATTCTATTACCTGCCGAACTCCCGTCGTACGGCCGCCTTTTGGATCCAAGCTCTACCGTATTACACCAAGGGCATGAGATCGCATCCTTGAAAGGGAAAAACAATTGCACGTTTGCCGGGCCAGTGCGTTGAAGATGCAAAAGGTAAGCCAGTGAGCTGAAGTCGGATATCTTTGAGTTCAGGCTCGAGGCGTTCATTCCACCAAAGAGACTCCAATTCTATACCCCAGACTTATTCGATTTATGGGTTTATAACTCACAAATGCTGGAGGGTTTTCCAAGACTTGCGGACAAAGTCTGGAAATGAACCGTGTTTGTGCAACCATTCTCGAAGGAACTTTTTGGTTTTTGGGTCTGCAGGGTATCCGGAACCAAAATCGCCATAAACTGATCGAAGCTCGGCGATTCGCGAGTCCCTCACCACTTTGGCAACAATGGAAGCAGCTGCTACTTGGACGTATCGCTGGTCTGCAAAGTTTTCGACGATGAGATGCACAGGAGATCTGAGATAGCGCTGCAATCGCTGTTTGAATTTTTCTGGATTAGCGTCGGCCGAGTCGATGAAAGCCTCGGATGGTCGGAGCTTCTGAATTATTTGTGCGAAAACGCGGGCTTCAAGCTCATTTAGTTGATTTTTTTCTCGTGCTCGGTCTATGGTTCGCGGTTCAATTTCTACGATTTCATGCTTGTGAGCCAGAGCGAGTATCCTTGGTGCAAGCTGTTGGCGGCGCTGGGCGCTCATGGTCTTTGAGTCTCTGACTTCTAATCGGTGCAGTCTTTCGAGATCGCTGGAGTGAAAAAGAACACCGCAGACCACCATCGGACCGATTACTGGGCCTCGTCCGGCCTCATCTATTCCGGCGATCATCCGGTAAACGTTAGAATTGAAACCTAAAGAATCACCGATTTGAGTTGCGCCTTTGAATAAATGTTTCGCCACTTGCCGAAACTTTCTTTCAAAGCCGAGCCCGAAGTGAACCCTTTCGACCTCGTGTGAACCGGAAAAGTCACCCGGGTGCGCACCGTGGGGGGGCCGGTTTCGGATTGGAAGAATAAGGCATGGCTATTTTTCTTTCTAACTATAGGCCTATTCCGTCATCTGGCCCCTCCGCGATTTTCCATTTTCCGGAAACTGTCGAATAAAAAGAACAAGATCCGAAAGATAATCGCGATTTTGGTTTCTGTTATGCTTTTGATACCCGGATTGCCATTGCCTCCTTTCCCCGGAATGCGGAATTTGTTTGTCGCCGCTCAGGGAGGAGGATCCAGCGAGTCCTTTGTGGACAATAGCTGGGAAGAATTCAAGCTCGGGAGTTTCGACAATGTGAGCGTTTGGTGGTTGAGTGATGAGGACAATTTCCTATATCGTGGTGGTCAACTCAGACTGCTTTCTCGAGCAGGCATCGGTTACGGGTCTTGGGAAAACATAGGTAATTCTCCTGCAACTTCGGGAGGCTCTACCGGACAGGGGAAAACAATTGTGGGGGCAGGAGAAAACATCTACTATCTGGAACGAGCCAGCGAGGTATCATACTTCTATCGTTATAACCCGGAAAAGGGATGGGAGGCACTCAAACGCCCAGAGGAAAACGGACTGGTAATTCCGAAAAATGGAGTGGCTTTGGCGTGGGACAACGGAAACTACATCTACGCAGTTTTTGGAGCAGGATACGCCAGTTCGAGCACGGACTACGCAAATCTTAGAACAACGTTTGCACGTTTTAACATCGCGGAGAACTATTGGGAGAATCTGGAGAATACTCCCGCATATCAGGGTCCGGGCGACACGATTGTGTGGATAGACAATTCTTATCTTGGAGGTGAAAATGAATACATCTATGCTATACTGGGAACTACGAGCGGAACTTCGGGAACTTCCTTACAGCGCAAGTTTACTCTCGCTCGTTTTAACATTACCGCGTGGGAGGCAGACCCCGATAACCAGCCGTCGAAGTGGGAAGTTTTATGGCAGTTTGACGGTTTAAGCACCGACTGGCAAGAGGGCGACCCGGATCAGCCCATACCCTATGGGTGCGATGACGGCTCATCTTTGGTGTGGGTCGGCGACAACTGGCTGTATTATCTTGTGGGGGCGTATCGGGAGAATCTTCCGGGCCAGTACGAGAGCCACTTCATACGATACCACATGATTGAGAACAGATGGGAAGAACTTGCACCGCTTCCTTGGAACGGAGATGGAATGCTCGAGAAGAACGGTGTGGACGACGGAGGAGGACTCGCTTGGATTGGAGAGAACAACTACATTTATGGAATGAAAGGCAACGATGGTGCAGGGGATGTAGCGGCCGATAATTTCTACCGCTTTAATATCAGCGAGAACAAGTGGGAGAACATGCCTCATTTGCCAGAAAACATGGATACTGCAACGGGTCTCAACGGCTTGCGAATCGCGGGAGCTGGTGGAAAGCTTTATTACCGTCCGGCCCATCCATCTCTCACTGTTTGGGTTTTCGAGCCCCAGTACTATTCATCTGGTATGTTTGTTTCACAGATTTTTGATTCTGGAAGCACGGCGTCGGTTTGGGATAATTTGACGTGGGGTGTTTTGACCCCAACTCACACAATTAGAGAAAACGATAATGTTGGAGCGGAGCCCTCAACTTTGATCGACGGCAAATCGCGCGAAGGATTGCTTCGATCCCAAGATTTTCTGGCTACTCGCGTGCTTGATGAGAGTTATGAATGGATGTCTGAGAACGGCCCTGGACAGACCTGGACACAGACCGGGTGGGGAGGAGAAAATGTTTCGCCAGCACAGATTATCACAAAAGAGAACGCCGCTGGATATGACAATTTTTACTCTGAAGAAAATCTCAGCGGAACAGATGGAGAGAACTTAAAACTTGACTATGAGTGGGGAGCGGAAATAGCTGATCATATTGTGATTTCAGAAATTTATATTGATGCAGGGGATGAGTACGACTCCGAGTTTGTAGAACTTTATAACCCGACTGATCAGGACATCGACCTTTCTAATTGGTACTGGAATGATGGCGGTGGCTGGGTACAGTTCAACGCGGGCGATGTTGTAAATAGCACCATTATTCCTGCTCATGGATACTTTTTGCTCGCCGATGGTGGGTGGTCAACTGACAGAGATAATTTGGATTGGCCTGAAGCAGACATTGAGGACGAAATGGATTTGAGCAACACTAGTGATAATTTTCGAATAGCCAATCCTGATCTCGAAGTGGTTGACGCGGTCGCTTGGGGCACCGCTACTGGTGGTGAAGGAAATAATTTGTCCGCTCCGGCCGACTCTGGAAGCAGTTATGAACGCAAGGCGAGAGATGTGTCTACCGCTTCAAGCATGCGAAATGGTGATTCGTCGTTGGGAAATGCGTGGGATTCGGACAACAATGCCGCGGATTTTGTGTATCATGACAACACGACAACAAAGCCGCATCCGGAAAACTCCGCGAGTGGTGCAGAAGTGCCTCCTAACCCACAGTATTATCTGAGAGGGCAACTCGATTCTTCAGTCTATGATTCAGGTTCGTCTGACACCTGCTGGGATCAGGTGAGTTGGGAAAACCTATGTCCCTTGGGCTCACCAACTTCCACTTTTAAGTACCCGTCAGCCGAACCGTCAGCTCTTCAAGACGGAAAAGACCGGATCGGCAGCGTGGCGGACGGTTCTCTCGACAATCTGCAAGCGCAGGACGGGGTTTACGAAAACCTCGTTGAAGGAAATGTTGGGACCATTCAAACCTCTGAGAATTATGAGAATATCACTACTGTGGTGAGCGGAACCGAGGTCTCCGGAACCTCCACCGACAGTCTTGACTCGGACGATGGGTCATATTACGAGGTGGACTCTGAAAGTTCTACCACATATTCCACCGAGACCGACTACGAGGAGAACACCGTGCTGGAGAACGGGAGCGAAGTTGGAGGAAGCCCGGCCAACCTAGACGCGGATGATTCGAACTACTACGACTTGCAAGCGGCAGGAGGGGGCGGAGGAGGAGCCGCCG
>JAPDJH010000015.1 GCA_029259175.1 Hadesarchaea archaeon | reverse complement strand
GCGCTTCTGCTGGGCCTTCGTCTTCTTCTACAACCGCTGCAGGTGGCATCAAACACTGAAGGGGCCTCCATCCGGGGGCGATGGTGGGTTAAAGAAGTGGCTGGAGGTGGTTATTTGAACAGCATCTGATACACTATGAAAAACTATTTAAGCAAAAAATGGTACAGTAAGGTGTATGATAAAGGAAAAACTGCTCGAACTCGTGAGGGACGGGAACTTCTGGTTCAGGGATCAAGCAATCGGGGTGCCGAGGCCGGAGTATCTATCAAAGCTGGCCTCCTTTACCAGCGCCCCCGGCCTAGCGGTTTGCGTGGTGGGGGTGAGGAGGGCGGGCAAGACCTTTGTGTGCAAGCAATTTCTGGGAAAAACGATTGCCGAGGGACTTCGGAAGGAACAGACCCTGTACGTGAACTTTGAGGACCCCTCGCTGAGACCCCTATTGGGAATCGAGCTCCTCCAAGACCTCTACGAAACTTACAGGCACTTCGTGAACAAGAGCGCTCCAGCGGTAATCGTTTTGGACGAAGTCCAGAACGTGCTGGGGTGGGAGAAATGGGTCAGGTCAATGCTCGAAAAGCAGGAAGCTGTGCGGATAATCATCACTGGATCTTCCTCCAAACTCTTGAGCAGGGAGCTCGCGAGCCTCCTCACGGGAAGAACGTTGACACTCCCGATTTTTCCCTTGGACTTCCGGGAGTTCCTGCGATTCAGAGGTGCTGAACCGAAGAAGGAACGCGAGCTCATGATCAAGCGGAAGGAAATTCTGAGCTTCCTCTACGAGTATTTAGAGTACGGGGGCTTTCCCCAGGTGGTCCTCACGGAGGCCCCGGAGGTCAGGCTTGAAATCCTCAAGGAGCTCTTCGACGGAATAGTCACCAAAGACATTGCGGAGAGGCATAGGGTAAGGGAAGTAAATGACCTTAAGGTGCTGGCCGTCTTGACCGTGGCCAACTTTTCCTCGTACATCAGCGTTAGGAAGCTCCTCAACATCTTCTGCTCGACAACGCGAAGAAAGATCTCGCCCTCCACCGTCAATCGCTTTCTTGGCTATTTCAAGGAGGCGTTTCTGTGTTTCTACGTTCCCATCTTCAGCCACAAGATAAAAGACCAGCTCCAGTACCCGCGGAAGGTCTACTCGGTGGATGTGGGACTGGCGAACGCGGTGACTTCACGGTTCTCAGAAAATTTAGGCAGGCTGGCCGAGAACGTGGTAGCGGTCACCCTGCTGAAGCGGTGCGGAAGGGAAAACCTCTTCTACTGGAAGTCCAGGGAGGGGCACGAGGTCGATTTCGTGGTCAAGGAGAGGACCCGAGTGAAGCAGCTTATCCAAGTGTGCTGGGATCCTAGCGATGAGCGTACGCGTAAGCGGGAGGTGCGAGGGCTGGCGGAGGCCATGAAGGAGTTTGGTCTGCGCCAAGGGCTTGTGCTTACGGCGGATTTCGATGGGGAAGAAAAGGTAGGGAAAAAGCGGATTCTTTACCGACCACTCTGGCGGTGGTTACTCCAAGACACCCAATCCAGCTGAAAGCGGCAGAAGTTGTGACATAGACGGACCGCGCGAAGAGATTCGGCCACGCCTGACGAGAAATCCTAAATCCACCTCCTTCCTTGCCAGAGAATCCGAATCGCCGCCGCAGGGATAGGATCTGTCTCAAATCTTCAAGATCTGCCAATACTGTGGCCTCCAGATCCTCCGACCCCGGTATTCTGGGACGGATGCACGCGTAGGCTCAGTAAAACGCGCGATAGGTGTTACCGTCGTTTTTAACAAAGTAACTTGGAAGTCGTGAAGCGATCGCAAGATGTTTTGAATGTGGCACATTGTTTGAAGCTGATGGTCTTCTTGCGCTTGAGATTCTAAATCTTATTATAGCTGAGAAGAAAGGAAGGTAAAATAATGTTCGGCGTTATGTTCAACTTTTCATAATTGGCGGGCCGGCCGGGATTCGAACCCGGGCTTTGGGCTCCGGAGGCCCATGTCCTCTCCAGGCTAGACTACCGGCCCGATAAGATTTATCCGCCAAAGAAAAAACGCTTGGTCTTAGGATTTCCACACAAAAAGGAAGTTGATTTGTCACTCCAGCATGAGCGCGGCTGCCTCTTCAATGTTAGAAACTTCAATGATTTCGAGCCCCCAGCCCTGTTGTTCGGAGTATTCGTTGAGGTCTAGGGTTTCCGGCACATAGCTCACGAACTGCCACGGCCCGATCCGCCTCGTAACTTGCTTGTACACCGTTACCACGCTCTGCCCAGGGGGGACGAGCATGTGCGTGGCCCCGATCTCGTGGGCTGCCTGCGCCTTGTAGAAGACGCCTCCCACTTGTCCGATGCTCCCGTCCGCCTCGATTGTTCCCGTTATTACGTAGTCCTCCTTCAGGTGTTTGTTCTCGAGCACGGCCATGAGGGCCAGAGCGGTTGCAGCGCCCGCACTCGGCCCGTCGATTGCCTGAATCTGAACCTTTTCTCCCGGCCCGACCACGAGAAACATCACATCGTAGTCTTTGATCCCTGACTGGTCGTTTGGATCCACCGGAAGCCCTGCCTGCGTCCTAGCGACTTCGACAGCTGTGCGTGCCGCGTCCTGGAACTCGAACCCCACCAGCATCGGGTCGATGTCGATGTAAATCCCGCCGTTTCCCGGAACCACCTTCACCGCAAGCGTGGCCGCAACCCCGAACTGCTCCTCACCCGAAGCAACAGCCAGAATGGGCACCGAGGCTCCGGAAGCGTTCTCCAGCCAAGTCTCGATATCGATGAGGCGGATCTCCTCTAACAATTCGGGCACACGTTCCAGCAGATAGTACCCACCACATCCCACCAGAATCCCGGCTAAGAAGATTAGAACAGCCAATTTGTCCGGGAGACCTTTTTGTTTGCGTCGTACGCGCCTAACTCGCTTTTTCATTCCTTTCCCTCCTCAAAGAACTCCGGTGTTAGGAATCGACAGAGGGCCATCCACAGCCCGTGCTCATAGAGCTTTACACGATCCACGTATCCGCGCGTGAAGGTGCCTATCGTTCCCTTCCCAAACTTTATTCCACGAGTACCCGTGAGTTCATCCATCACGTCGCCTAGCTCTCTGCCCTTCCTCAACTCCTTCAAGACGCGCGGTGGACACTCAAACCATCCCGAGGAGCCGAGCCCCACTTGTCCTTCTTTACTGACCACAGCGACAAAGCCGAGATTGTACCATCGGTCTCCAAACTTCGCCACCCCTCCTTCAATGCCCACTCCGAAGTCCGCCCCTGTTTTTTTGAGCGCGTTGCGCGCACGATTGATGGCGCCGCTGATGATCTCTTTGGCCCCAATCGGCTGGACGGATACGCCCGAGTCCACTTCCACCCCGACCACGCGTGCGGATCTCCACACGCGGGTGAACACTTTTCTCACCGCCCGGAGCTTGGTCGGATTGGTCGATCCAACTGCAACAGTGGGCCCGCTCATCGACACCCTTATGACGAGTCAGCACAAAAAACTTTACACTTCCTCGAACATGTCGGGGGAAGCAAAATCTCCAGCTTCGGCTTGTACTTTCAACAACCGCTTTTGCTGCTCTTCTAACACCTGATACAATTCCGGGGGCGCGTCCGGCACTTCTCGTTTATAGTACTGCACCACGCGCTCGATCTTCCGCAGGTTTTCCCGCACGCGTATAGTGAAGTGGCGCGTGTACTCCTCCCTCGGATAGTCTAGTCCTCGAACTTCCTTGAAAAGGCGCCTGAGGTCTTCATAGGTGGGGAGGAGCCCGGTTGGTCCCTTCAGCGCTCCGGCTTCTCCGTGAACTCTGCGTTCCATCCACGCGACCCACACGTACTTGTCCTGACGGTTGTTCACGAACTCACCCGTTTTCAGATCACGCAGAAAATAGTTGACTCCAAACACGGCTGGTGCTTTCTGCAACTTGCGCCCGAATTCGATGTAGTTCTTCAGGTACTGCCCTAGCGGGATGGAGATGAAGTCCTGAATGCTCATGAGGTTGATTTCGTATTTGCCTTCCTCCTCGACAATGGCAAATGTGGTCTCCGTTTCGAGCGCCGCCCCGTACGCCATGACGCCGTGAACCCAGTCGTAGCCCTGTTGCACTGGGGGATAGGCCCGAGAGTCCCGACCGCCGAAGATTATTCCACCGAGCTCTACGCCCTGAGGATTGTGAAGCTCTGGATCGCAGTTTTCCAGAGCCTCTAGCGCAACCGTGTATCGAGCGTTTTTGTGTGCAGCTGGTATTGGATTTCCTTCTTCGTCTGTTTTGCCTTCCCACCATTTGCCGGTGAAGTTCTCGCCCTCTTTGGGCAGCTCGATCCCCATATCCAGCCAGTAGGGCCGCCCGTCTTTGACGAGCACGTTTGAGAAGATCACCTCTCCTGGACTGTGCAGAATCTTCCAGATGAGCGGGTCGTCCCGTTCGTTCACACCTTTTAGAATCCCAAAGATTCCGGACTCGACGTTGACGGCCCTGCATACACCATCAATGTTGCGGAGATAGGCAAGATCGTCTCCCAGAATGGTGTTGCCCGGGATCATGGCGGTAGAAGTTTTGCCGCACGCGCTCGGAAATGCTCCGGCCAGATAGGTCCTGCGCCCGTTTGGACCGCGCACCCCTGTGAGCATCATGTGTTCGGCAAGCCACCCTTCGCGGTGTGCCTTCCGGATGGCTAAGCGCAAGGCCAGTTTTTTGAACCCAACACTGTTGCCTGCGTACTGGGTGTTGACACTGTAGACCACATTTTCGGTGTAGTCGATGTAAATGCGTCTCTTGGATGGCTCCGCACTCACCATTCGCTCGTCCAGCTTGCCTGCGGAGTGAAGCACCCGGAAGAGTTCTTGATTGGCGGTTTCTCCTGCGGCGAACATCTCGTAAGCTGTTCGGTAGAGCAAGTTGACAGAGTGTGCAACATACCACGAATCAGTGCACTCCATACACGGAATGGTGAACACCGAGTTCTTGGGGCCGAGACAGAGGAAGAGCACCACCATGGTTTTCCCTTCCATGGAGTTCCGGAGCAACCCCTTTACTTCGCTCAGCCCCTGCTCCCGCTCGATTTGGTTGAGAGCAGGGTTCAGGTAGTCTCCGCGCGGGACCAAGTACTTCGTGGCCTTTCGGTCCCTGCCCTGATCGGTGGGTCCGTCGAAGTGATATGTGTGTCCGGGTATGTTGAGCGCCTTTTCTTCTCCCGTCGCCAAAGCTTGTTCTCGGATGTGTCGGATGTCGTCGGGCGAATTAGTGCACACAAAGATCTCGCTGGGATTGCACAGTTCTGCTGATTCGGCCACAAACTGATGAACCCTAGGATCTGGGATTCGTGCTAGCTTTTCGAACTCCCGCGCGCCCATGCGGGATTTCAGCCACTCCAGCGGTTGCATTTACAGTCCCTACACACACCATACGATTAAGTTTTTAAGTTTTTTGTTAACAAAATGTTAATGATAAAATGGATGAACTCGACAGAAAAATTATAAAAAAACTGCTGGAGGACAGTAGCAAGCCGGTCGTGCAGATCGCGTCCGAGCTTGGAGTTACGCGTCAGACCGTGGCAAAGCGAATAGAGAATCTAAAGCGGAGTGGCGTGATTGAGCAGTTCACCATTCGGATTGATCCCTTGCGTTTTGGCCTTAGTACCAAGGCCTATGTGTTTTTGCACGAGGAACCCGATCCGGAACTCCGGAGGCGCAGCGAGGCAGAGATCCGGAAGCTTCCACAGGTATCCGAGTTCTACCGGCTGTTCGGACGTTACAGCGCCGTGGTGGAGGTGCTTGTGAGGGACAGCACCGAACTCGCCCATTTGGTAAAGCGAATCCATAGGCTCAGAGGCGTGCGTGACACGGAGACCTTCATAGTGCACAGCGTGATTAAGAATCAGCCCCAGGCTCCGATTTTACACGGCCTGTGAGTTTTGAAGAACCCTTTGGCAGTTCTGCATTGGATGACTCGCGGAGCGAATAAGCAGCCGATTTTTGGAAACAAATTGGCTAGAAATTGGTGAACCATCACGCCCGGTAATAACAGATGCGCAGTGCCTCGTCGTAAATTTTAGGTTCGGGAAGACGCTTGGCTCGCTCGGGCGTGATCCCGTCCGTGCGTCGCCACCCGTGCATGAGGGCGTTTGCGCGCAATCCGAAGTCAAGCTTACGCAGCAAGCAGTTGGTGTCGGCCTGAATCCGTTTGATCTCCTCCTGGGTCCGGCTGATCTTGACCAAGCAGCGCTCGAGCTTCCGGAGGATACGCTGGGTCTGCCGGTTGGAGTTCCGAATGATGCGCCGGGTTTGCCGGTTCGAGGTCTCAATCGTAGCTTGAATTATTCGCTGCGTCTGATAATTGCTCAGCACCACGGTTACGATTATCGGCAGGGTTATCGTCAGCACGGCCGTGAGCGCCGCCATCACACCCATTGCTTTTTCACCTTGTGGGCATTTCTCGCTTTCGCTTTGCACGAAGGTTGTTTATAAGGAGAAAAGGGGCAACATTAATCCTCGAAACAAAACAAGCGGGCCCGGCGGGATTCGAACCCGCGACCTACAGGTCCGAAGCCTGTCGCGCTATCCTGGCTGCGCCACGGGCCCAAACATTCCTATTAATGCTGAAAACTTAAGTTATTGGATGCGGGGCAAACCTCCGACGGCCGAAAACCCGTGGCGCGTGTTCAAGCACGAGGTAGAACGCGCCCTCTCCGCAGCGATGCGTGCCGCTAGCTTTGATTCTCCTCGCCCGCTTCTCGAGACCTTGGAAGTCCCGCCCGATCCCAAGCTCGGTGACCTCGCCACCACCGTGTGTTTCGAGCTCGCGCGCACGCTCCACAAGACCCCGAGCTGGATCGCCAACGAGATCACGCAGCACCTCAAGCCCTCTCCGCTGATAAGCAAGGTGGAAACCGCCAACAACTACATCAATTTCTTCGTCAACCTTTCGGAGCTCACCCGCATCACCTTCGACGCCATCGAAAAGCTTGACGAGCGCTACGGTGCCCAGAGCCCCAAAAACAAGAAAGTCATCGTGGAACACACCAGCGTGAATCCCACCAAGCCCCTCCATATCGGTCATGGTCGGAATGCTGTGCTTGGCGACACGATCGCTCGCGTGCTCCGGTTTTTGGGCTTTCAAGTGGAAGTCCACAACTACATCGACGACATGGGGCGTCAGATGGCCGAGACCCTATTGGCCTACACCCGCATAAGAAAGAGGCCCCGCGCGAAGTTCGATCACGTGCTCGGCCTGCTCTACGCCGAGTTTCACAAGCGCGTATCCGAGAGCGAAAAACTCGAGTCCGAAGTCAGATCGGTCCTCAAGGAATTGGAGAAGGGACGTGGCACGCTCGCTCGAAGGGCCCGCCAGCTCGCTGAGCGCTGCGTGAAGGCGAATTTGGAGACCACGGACCGGCTCGGGATCTCATATGATGTGCTTGTCTGGGAAAGCGATCTGGCCCGCTCGGGAATCGTAGAGGAGGCTCTCAACGCCCTCCGGGAGAGTTCCAAGCTGGTTCCCGGAACGGGAGAGCGCGCGGGAACTCTGGTTCTCAAACTTTCCGATTTCGGCATGAGCGATAAAGTGCTCGTACGCTCGGACGGCACGGCCGTCTATACCGCGCGTGATATCGCCTACCAGCTCTGGAAGTTCGGCAAGACCAAACAAAAGTTGAAGTTCAAGCTCCACTCCCGCCGCCCGGACGGGACGCGCACCTACACGAGCACCTCCACAGGAAAATCTGACTCCTTTGGAGGCGCGGACATAGTCGTCAACGTGGTGGGGGCCGAGCAGCGCTTCCCACAGCAGGTGGTTTTTGCCGCCCTTCGCTTGCTGGGATACGAGCAGGAGTTCCAGAACTCTCACCACCTTGCCTACGAGCACGTGTGGCTCCCCACCGGAAGATTTTCTGGCCGCAAGGGTACTTGGGTGGGCCACTCCGTGGACGATGTGGTCGAAGACGCCGTGGCTCGCGCATATCAAATCGTTAAGGAGCACGCTCCGAAGGCTTCCCCGGCTTTTTGGAAGCAGGCCGCAGAGTCTGTGGGGATAGCAGCCGTTCGCTACTCTTTGCTCGCCACCTCTCCAGAAAAGCGCATAGTGTTCCGATGGGAAGAAGCTCTGGATTTCCAGCGCAACAGCGGTCCGGCCATTCAGTACGCTCACGCGCGTGCTTGTAGCATCTTGAGAAAAGCTGGCAAAGTTAGAAAGCGCGCACCGGCAGAAGTGCTTCAGAGCGTCGAAGAGGCCACACTAATCAAGTTGCTCGCCCGCTTTCCGGAGGTTGTGGCCGACGCCGGTTTGAACTTTCAGCCTCATCTGCTGGCTCAACACGCCGCTGCTGTTGCCTTGGCTTTCAACACGTTTTACGAGGCGTGTCCCGTTCTCACCGCGGAAACCCCCGATGTCCGATCGGCCCGCTTGCGATTGGTGAACTGTACGCGCGTGGTGCTTCGAAACGCCCTGTCTCTCATGGGGATTCCGGCTCCAGAACGGATGTGATTCACAGCTCGATCCCTCCGCTCTCCAGTTGTTTGTACCACTCCCGCTTCATCGGCTTTTCCGCGTGCAACTCCCGCCGTCTAGCCTCCAGTAGCTCGGGTTTTTTCCCAATCGCTTCCGAAGCCGTGAAGATCTGGTGGCCCGCTTTTTTGCTCTGTGCCACAACGGGCTGGAGAAACTCTACATATTCGGTACTCCGTAACAAGTGGTGGTCGATTATAATGGTGCGAACGTGTTTTGCCAGCTCAATCATGTTCTGTCTCGCGAGTTCAAGTGCTTCTTCCTCGATTCTGAACCCTTTCAGATAGAGCGGAGGGCCCCCCACCAGCACGGCGCTTGGCTTCTCTTTCACGAGCCATTGAAGGGTTTCTCTTTCGATTGGTCCCTGAACATCGGAGGCGTGCACCACACTCGTCTTGCCGACTCGAACTTCGAGCATCACCACCAATCCGATGTTGGAACCCCTTGGCCCGTGCGGCACCGGTTTGCTGAATCGGAGAATCGTGTCTCCAAACTTGAAAGCTCTACCATCCGCAATCTGGAGGTCAGCCACCTGAGTGCACCGCTTCCAGAAAAGATAGCCACGCCGCCGCTGACTCACGTTTATGTGACTGGTGGGATCCTTGGCAAGCACAAGTTTTCCGCGATATGCACGTTCCGCCAGTTCGTCCGAACACCATATCCAAGTCCAGTTTTCGAAAAAGGGGATAAAATGGTCAAAGTGATAGTGACTGATTGTCAACACATCGGCTCTGCGGCAGAAGTCCAGAATTCTGTCTTTCGAGCGAGCAAGCGCGATGTACTCCAGTTCGTGCGGGAGCAGGCCGAAGCGCGGTCCAAGCGCAGATCCTGGATCGGCCACAATTTTTACATCGTCCGTCTCGATGTAAGTGGCCATTCCCCGAACACCAAAACTCTCGAAGGCGAGCGGGTAGACGCGGACGACCCCCCCATCGATGTCTAGCGGTTTTGTTTTTTCCATCAAATCCACACATATAAATTCCTGCACAGTTATATCTGATAGATGTCGCGCATAGAGTACCTGCGCAAACCACGTCTAAAATCTCCATACTTGATTGCTGGCTTGCCTGGCATCGCAAATGTGGGCAAACTGGCGGTGGAGTTCTTATTACGACAGCTTCGGGCCCGGAAGTTCATCGAACTTCAGTCGGAGTACCTGCCGGAGTGGGCCATTCCGGAATATGGTGGCATAAGACCTTTGAAGCTCGAGTTCTACTATGCAAAGCCAGCTGATCTGAATCGACACCTGATTCTTCTGTCAGCAGACGCTCAAGCCGCCTCACCTGAGGGTCAGTACATCCTCACGGGGGAGATTTTAGATATAGTCCAGGAATTTGGCGTATCGCTTGTTGGCACAATGGCTGCATATGTTTTAGCCCCAGACGAGACCCGAAAAAAGCCGGTGGTGGGAGCAGCCACGAGCAAGAGCCTAGCAAAAAAACTTGAGCAGAGCGGCGTAGAACTGCTCAACGGCGGGGTAATCGTTGGAATGAACGGCATATTGCCCGCGCTAGCGTCTCTCCGCGGGATCGACGGTTTTTGTTTGCTCGGAACCACGGGAGGAGGAATCTTGGATCCTCCGGCTTCGGCCAATGTTCTTAATGCGCTTTCAAACCTGCTTGGGATCACCATTAACACAACCGAGCTGCTAGAGGAGAACCCCGAGAGCCTGCAGTTCTTTTCTGAAAGTGCTTCAGAAGAACGTCCAACCTACATTGGATGATACCATGGAACTATCTGTCTCAGAAATGAGAAGGATCGCCCGAATATTTGTCCGTCGTTCGATGTGTATAGGAAAAAAATCTGATGGATCGTTTGATGCCGTCCGGATCTTGTACAACCGCACCGATCCATCCTGTGAGCGATTTGCCCAGTACGTGGAAGAAGAGTGCTGGCGCCGTGGGGCCCATACTCTCATGCTTCATTACGCTTCTTCGCGCGAGCGTTTGGGGTATTTGTTAAAACCCACAGAGTCTCTTCGCCAGATCAGCCCCTTCGCCGAGGCGATAGCTAGGAAGGTAGATGTCACCGTGTTCATCGGGGAAGACGATGATCCGAACTGGGCGCGTGGGCTCTCATCTCGAATAAAGCTGACAGCTCCAATAAGGCAGCACCTCCGAGAGATTTTAGATAGAAGAAAAGTTCGATGGGCGTACTTTGGGTGGCCCATTCCAGGAGCTGCGCGTGCATATGGCTGCGATCTCGGCTTTTTCCGGCGGGTGTTTTTCGACAGCATTCGGCAGACTTTCGGCCCAAAAGTGCAAAAGCTGTGTGCAATTTATGAGCAACTATTGCAGGGAAAACGTGAGATCAGAATAATATCTGGCTTCGACACGGATTTGAAGTTTCGTATAACTGGCCGGCCGATTCTCGTAGACGACGGCTTTCTATCCGATGAAGACATTCGCAGAGGAGACGTGGGCGTGAACATCCCGGCCGGGGAAGTTTTTGTTGCACCGCTGGAGTATTCCGCCGAAGGATTCATCACCTTTGAGAAGGTAGCAATTCCAGGCTTTGGTAAAATCCGCGACTTGAAACTGGAGTTCCGACGAGGCAAAGTGGTGTCGGCTCGGGCCAAGCAGGGCGTTCAGCGATTCAAAAAGTTCCTGCGGGCAAACACGGGCGAAAAAGACAGAATCGCGGAATTCGGTATAGGGACCAATCCGGGCGCCCGATACACGGGTGGAAGCATAATTATCGACGAAAAGATTTTTGGAACCGTTCACATCGCAATAGGGAACAATCGAGGAGCGTATCACGGACGGAACAAGGCCTCCTGTCATCTAGACATGATCAAGGACATGGGGGATGGAGTGGTCTATGCGGATGACGAGGTCATAATGGAAGGTGGACAACCGGTGAGCTGAATGTCGTTCGAATTTGCTTTGTTTTTCCTCGAACTCATGGTCTTGTTTGTTGAGTTGGTCGTCATTTTCGTGTTGCTGAGCCACTTCAAGCGGTTAGATGCTCACACCAAGATGTTAGATCGTCACGTGGAAAGGCTTGATGCTCACGTGCGTGAGTTAGAAAAACATACCGAACACGTAGAGAGAACCACTGAGCGTCTCCGAGCTTATGTGGCCAACACGTTGAGATCTCGAAAATCAGCAAAGCCCTAGCTCTTTGAGTTTTTCAGCTGTGGGCCTGCCTTCCTCGTCCCATCCTCGTATCTTATAATATTCGGGCAACATTTTGTCGAGTTCAACCACCCTGCCTCGTGAGTTTCCCTCTTTCAGGGGCTCTTGCAGAAAACGTGGTGGTAATGTGTCGTCTTTACGTGAAAACCCTGCTTTGACATTGAACAGACGTTCCAAGTTCCACACGCGCTCACCGACTCGTTTGAAGTCGTCCTCAGTGTAGGTTCGCCCAACTGCTGCGGAAAGCAAACCGGCGTATTGGTCTATCCGGAGAGCGAACTGGGTGAACCGGCACAGAACGAGCGTATCCACTGCGGCCGAGACGTCCTGAAGCAGCTTTACGATTGAGGCTTTTCCTTCTGGCTTGAAGCGATCGACCATTACTGGGATTCCCAACACTTCGGGAGCAATCATGTACGCACGCAGATGGCATCCTCCTCTGTTCGAAGTCGCATATCCGAGTGCGTGCCCCTGAACTCCGCGCGGATCGTACGCTGGTATTTCTAAACCTTTTATCTGCATGGCTAGCTCCGGACATCCGTGTTTTTCTGCAAACCGCTTCGACCCCTCAGCGAGATCATCACCGATTCCTTCGCGGTAGCCGATTTTTCGCACGAGTTCGATAATTTGTTCGGAATCTCCAAAACGAACCGACTCTTTCAAAATCCCGCGCTCGCTCATTTCCATGGCGCATGCGATGGTTACTCCGGTGGAGATCGTGTCGAGCCCCAATCGGTTTGCCATGTAGTTCGCCTTCGCAATATCTTCAATATTGCTGTTCCCGCATGCAGCACCAAACGCCCATACAGTTTCGTACTCTGGCCCCCCTCCCTCCTCCCCATTTGCTTTGGTCAACCTACCACAACCTATGGGGCATCCGGCGCAGTTGTATGCCTTGACGAAGATTCGTTCAAGATATTTGGGTCCACTGATTCCGTCAGCTTCCTCAAAATAACCCTCCTGGAAGTTTCGAGTGGGAAACGCCCCGATCTCGTTTATGATGTCCACGAGCACATTGGTCCCAAATATTCGGAGAGAATCCTTAGTCACAGGATTTTTGTCCAAAGTCATCAGGCACCCTTTCACGATTTTCATGAATCGCTGGTTGTCGGCCACTTTGGGTTTTTGTTTACCATACAAGACGAGAGCTTTGAGCCGCTTGGAGCCCATTACCGCTCCACCGCCACCGCGTCCCGCTGCCCGGTGTTCGTCGTTGATTATTGCAGCCATCCGTACCAGTCGTTCTCCAGCTGGTCCGATACATGCGACCCTTGCGCGCTCGTCGGTTTCCTTCAGCAAAGCTTTCGTTGTTTCTTCAGTGTCCTTGCCCCACAGCTTGGAAGCGTCCCGAATTTCCACTCCATTCTCGCTCGCCCATACATACACGGGATCTTTGCTTTTGCCTTCAATCACGATTGCGAGATATCCGAGCTTTCGGATCATGGGGGCAAAGTATCCTCCGGAGTTAGAATTACAGATCGTTCCCGTAAGTGGGGATTTGAAGATCACTTCGTACCGTCCAGAAGTCGGGGCGGCAGTACCGGTGAGCGGACCAACAGCAAAGATCAGCTTGTTTTTCTCAGAAAGCGGGTCGATCGTGGGGTCAACTTCATCCGAGAGAATTTTTACTCCGAGCCCGCGTCCTCCAACGAACATTTCCAAGATTTCCGGCTTGATTTCTTCTTCCGAAATCTTGTTGGTCGTTAGATTTATTCTCAGGAGTTTTCCTTCCATTTCGTACACCTCACTCGTAGAACCTGTTGAATTCCCTATACGGGCAATCGACACACTTGGATTTATAGTATGCGAACACGGCTTTCGGCATCTTGTCAAAGTTGGCCTTTCGACTCGGGCATAGCCTGCATGGGATTTCTTCGATGTGCCAGTCGGTGTGGCGCGCCCACGCGTAGCTGTCCATGATTTTCACGCCAGCGCTCGTTCCTATCCGGTTTGCTCCAGCTGCAATCATCCGAAGCGCATCCCGGAAATTGTAGATACCGCCCGCTGCTTTTACCCCGTAGTCCGAACCTACGGTTTGGCGCATGAGATACACATGCGGAATGGTGGCGCCCATCGGCCCATATCCGGTAGATGTCTTGACGAAGTGTGCTCCCGCTTCCTTGACCAGCTTACACGCCGTGACGATTTCTTCGTAGGTCAAATAACCTGTTTCCAAGATGACTTTCACCACGTTGCCTTGGGCGGCTTCCACAACTGCTTGAATGTCTTCTTTTACAAAATCGTATCGCTTGTCTTTGAAGGCCGAGACGTTCATTACCATGTCGATTTCGGTTGCCCCGTCTTCGATCGCCTTCTTTGTTTCCATCGCTTTTGCGTCTGGTGTGTTTTGTCCCATTGGAAAGCCCACGACAGTTGCCACTTGGATGTCAGTCCCCTTCAGCTGCTCAACACAAAAACGCGTCCAATAAGGGTGCACACACACGAACCCGAAATTGTACGCTTTGGCTTCATTACAGAGTTTTTCAAGCGAGCGCTGTTGTTTGTATGGTGAAAGCTGAGTGTGGTCTATCATCTGGGCGAGCTCTTCCGGGCTCAGATTTAGTTTTCCAGCTTTTCGATCGATTTCAGGGATGACTTTCATGGGAGCATCCATGTTCTTCCATACGTTTATCCAGACCTGTAATAAATAAATTGTGGATTAGTTAGTAAAGAAAACAAAAAAAGAAAAAGGGCTTATTTGCTTTTCGCCATTGCGTAGATGGCCTTCAGAGCGATAAGCATTGCACCGGCACCGACGAGCACGGTGATGTTCGCTGCAAGACGCGTCAGTTCGATCGGAATGTTTCCACCGGAAGCTGCTGGTATTAACTGTTGCATTCCGAGCACCGAGACGATGAAAGCGATTGAAGCAAAAAGATACGGTCCCACCTCTTCCGCTGTAATATTCAGCACGCTGACGACGACACCGACCACCGCAAGTCCAACGTAGAGCCAGCGTGAGGGTTCAATGAAAGCCGTGACCAATGCGATCAACAGACCTATGTAGAAAGCAATGGGGCCTATCAGCTCAGTCATTTTTTTGGCCAATCACTCACCTCCACTATATTTACGCCCGCACTGTTTTAAAGTGGGTGGTTTAGCGCTTTTTTCCACCGCCGGTTTTGCCGTAGGCGAAGAACCCAACGCCCGCGAAGACAACACCAACGGCAATGAGAAATATGGAGACCACGATGGATGGGAGTTGCTGCACCCAGGTTATCTCCTCATTGCTGATACGAGCAGCGCCACTGAGTGCCAGCGATATGAGTCCAATGATTATTAGAACGGCACCGGCGACGTTGAATCCGAGGGCTAGAAGTTCCTGTGGAGTCCTTTTTTCGGCCATTCATTCACCTCCGCATATGACTGGAAGCAGTTTATTAAAAACGTTTTTCAAACCAGAATGTGATGGTTAGAGTGTTTTATCGAGGTTTGAAATTCGACGTGTCACCGGGAGTTTATGAACCAGCCGAGGATACTTTTCTAATCGCAGATAATCTGAAGATCCGAGCAGGGGAGCGCGTGTTGGATTTGGGAACTGGGTGTGGCATTTTAGGAATTCTGGGCGCGTTGCAGGATGGAAAGGTGACAGCTACTGACATCAATCCGGCCGCCATAGAGTGTGCTAAACAGAACGCGACACACCACAAAGTGGCTGATCGGATGAAATTTGAAGTGGGTGATCTTTTTGAACCAGTAAAAGGTGAGGAGTTTGATTTGATAGTTTTTAATCCTCCCTACCTGCCGAGGTCGGGGGTGCTTGATGGAGATCCCACCGGCTTGAGTTGCGAGGGAGGCGCGGACGGCCGTCTGCTCATCGATCGGTTTTTGGATGAGTTTTCCCGCTATCTGTCGTTTCGTGGGCGCATACTCTTGGTTCACTCCTCGTTTTCTGATCCGCAGAAAACGCTCCGAAAGTTGTCCGCGCAGGACTTTTGTGTGGAGGTGGTGGAGAGACCTCTCTTCTTCGAACGCCTGGTTCTTTTTCGAGCTTCGAAAAAGGATTTAATTTGAGGTCATTATAAGGAAAGGGTGCTTGCTTGGGAAAACGTCCGCGCAAGTGGAAGAAAAGGCACCGGATGCGCTGGAAGTGGGTACGCAAGCGCATGCGACGCAAAATGCGACGGTTAAAGCGCAGGAAACTTGGACGTCTCGGTTGATTTCGTTATCGTTTCTCGTTCCTTGTATCGCCTTTTTGGGTTCCGAAAGCTATTTATATATTGGATAATATATCCAACTGATGCACCAAATCTCCCCTCATCGTGTGCTTTCACAGCGGATTAGACTTTTCGTCTTGATAGCAGCCGTTCTGATAGCCATGAGCAAATTGCTGTATTTGCGCGGTGTGACTTTCCCCAACCTCGAATTGATAATTCCAACACTAGTAGTCGTGGGCTCGCTTTCACTTCCCTGCGGTAGCTCCGCTTTTTGGAGAAGATTCACCCGGTATTTCGGGATCATTGCCTTATTTAGCGTGTTTATAATAGACGTGGTCTTCTGGGGACTCCTCCCGATTTATGTTTTTACGTGGTCCGGGTTCGTGTTTTGTTGGCTGCTGGGAACTCGTAATAAGCTTTCTCCCTTCGACGGCTTCCGCAAGTTGCTCGGCCATACATTACTCACCGGAGCTACCGCCATCCTACTGTTTGACTTCTGGACGGGAATCATCGGCGTCTCCCTTGAGGGATGGTATGGCCCAGCTACCTCTCTTGCAACTTGGGCGACCGCCTTCTTTGCGCAGATACCGTTTACATTCTACCATCTCTGCTCCTTGGTGTTCATCCCGCCGCTGGTCGGACTCGTTAAGCTGCTGGTAAAGATTCCCGTTCCAGTCGCGATCCCGATCAAAGCAAGCGTATCATCAAGCGAGTGGAGGTAAGAAAAATGATCAGAAAGGAAATGCAGGCGATAATCGTCGTGTTTATAATCCTCGCCTCGGGCCTCGCGTATACTGTCAACCAGCAGCGGCTTCTACAGGAGCAAGTGAATGATCTGCAGGAAACTACCGGCGTGCTCGTGGAAACTCTGTACCACCGCATAAACGAACTCGAAAACCTCATCGTCGAATGCTATGTAACTATAGACAACGGCACGGAGAGCACCACGCACACGGTGTACCTGACCAAGGGAGCGACAGCCTTGGACGCCCTTCGCAGGGTCGCAGTAGTCCAAACCCAGTTCTACCCGGGACTGGGAGAATATATAGTCTCGATTAACGGCCTGCAAGAGAATGTTGACGCAAATAAATTTTGGATGTGGTACATCGAGGAAAACGGTGTATGGGTGCTGGCACCGGTGGGGGCGGGCTCCTATGAGCTGAGGGATGACGATAACATCAAGTTCAGCTATGAGGTACCTTCCTGGTAGACTCCGGCCCCTCCATAAGCGAGCGCGCAGCCGCCCTCGCGCCTTCCTCTGCTTTCCTTAGCTTTCCGGCAGTCCCAATTATGACGACATCTCCATCGCGGAGTGCGAAAGCCCGGATGAGCGACTCGCTCAGCTTTTTTTCAATATCTGCAAATCCGTCGGGGAACTGCAATCTCCCCCTTCTGAAGACCAGCACAGTGGCCCCGTCAGCACCTACCTTTATCGCCTCGTCCCGTTGCTCGATTCCGTTCCTTACTCGTCCAGCGGCACCGCGCACTACCGTTGCAACGTTGCACCTCCCGACTGTCAGCGGGCCCGCATCAATCGGCAGGAGTTCTGGTGGTTTGCCGAGTCGTCGTTCCCCGGCTCGGGTTAGCGTATGCCCACCGTGTGAACCACGAATCAACCCTTCACGTTTTAGCTTTTTCAGAATGGTGCGAACGCTTCCCTCGCCTATCCCCAGCTTTTCCGCCAGCCGCTTGCGCCCAATCCTTCGATACCTTTGCAAAAGCTCCAGAGTTCGACGAACATGGACTTCACCAAATTTCGGAAGAGGTCCCCTCTCTTTGGCCGCCATCGTCTCCAAGAAAAAATCTGCAAGCGGATTAAAAGATCATGCTTTCAGTCTGGTACTACTTCAGTTCCCGTCTTTCCCTCGAGGGCCTCCAAAACCTTGTCTAGCGAGGATATAATGGCGCGCTTTCCTCCCCACTCAATGAACCTGATACAGGCCTTCACCTTCGGCCCCATGCTTCCCGGGAGGAAGTGGCCCTCCTTCAGGTACCGCTTTGCTTCTGAAACCGTCATTCGGTCTATGGGTTTTTCATCAGGTTTTCCGAAGTTTAGCTTCACCTTTTCCACATCGGTGAGGATGAGGAAGGTGTCGGCGTTTATCACCTCTGCCAGCTTCTCCCCCGCTAGATCCTTGTCTATTACGGCCTCCACTCCTCGGTGGTGTCCATCCGGATCCAGCACTACCGGTATGCCACCACCACCCGAAGCGATAACGATGATTCCCGCATCCACCATTCGTTTTATCACCTCTGCCTCTACGTTTGCGATGGGATCGGGAGACGGAACTACTCTTCTCCACACTCTTCCTTCTCCAGGCTTCACTTTCTTGTAAATGTAGTTGGGATACTTTTTCTTCAGTTCCCTCACTTCCTCCTCAGTAAGGAAGTTTCCCACCGGTTTGGACGCGTTTTCATCCTGAAACTCTGGGTCATCACGGCTGACCTGCACACGGTTGATAATGGCTACCACGGGTACTTTCAACCCGAGATCTCTCAGCTGGTTGTCCAGCATTTGCTGCAACATATACCCTATTTGCCCTTGGGTCATCGCCCCTAGCACATCCAGATCTTGAGGGGGGACCACCTCCTTGGCCATGTCTTGCTGCACTGCCAGATTCCCCACTTGGGGCCCGTTCCCATGGGTGATCACCAATCGGTCGTTTGGTGACATTCGCTGAACGACCTTGGCAAGCAGACGGGCAGTTCGTTTGCAGTTTAGAAATTGCTCCAGGGTTGTTCCTTTTTCGTGCGCCTGCTTGATGGCGTTGCCTCCCAATGCGACAACCAATCTCATCCTATCCCTTCAAACCAACCATCTGCCCGCTTATAAAATTTCACCCGACAAAAAACGCCAAAACCGCTTTCTGAGCGTGAAGCCTGTTTTCGGCCTGATCGAACACCACCGATTGGGGCCCATCGATGACTTCTTCCGTGACTTCTTCCCCGCGGTGAGCCGGCAGGCAATGCATAAAGATCGCGTTCGGCTTAGCCAGCTTCATGAGTTCGCCCGTGACCTGAAATCCATCGAAGTCTTTCATCCTTTTCTCTCTTTCGCTCTCCTGTCCCATTGAGACAAACACATCCGTGTAGACCACGTCCGCATCTGCGACCGCTTGCTCGGGATTGGAGGTGAGCGTGATCTTGCTTCCGGACTTTGATGCGTACGCCTGAGCTTTTTCTAAAATCTCGCGTGGTGGTTCGTACCCCTTTGGAATCGCTAGGCTGATGTCTGCGCCGACCATCGTGCATCCCAGAGCCAGCGAGTTACACACGTTATTCCCATCTCCAACCCATGCGACCTTCACTCCTTGCAGCCGTTTTTTCTTCTCCCAGATGGTCAGCAGATCTGCTAGTGTCTGGCATGGATGCTCAAGCGGACTGAGCGCGTTGATTACCGGAACAGAACTGTAACGCGCGAGCTCCACCAGAGAGTCATGCGATCTAACTCTTGCCACCAGTCCGTGAACATACCGGCTCAAAGTTCGTGCGGTATCGGCGATTGTTTCACCTCTGGCCAACTGGAGTTCCTGGGAGCTCAAAAAGAGGGACTCTCCTCCCATCTCTCTTATCGCAACTTCGAACGATACCCTTGTTCGAGTTGACGGTTTTTCGAAGATGAGAGCAATGGTCTTGTTAGAGAGTTCGTTGCTTTTTGCACCACGATTTCGCTTATATCGTTCCGCTGCTTGGATCAGCCGGGTAACCTCCGCTGGCTCGAGGTCTCCCATTCCCAACAAGTCTCGTTTGTTCAAATCAGTCACCTCCACATATCCCCACTACTCATTTTTAAAATGTTTTTTATTCGAGTTCTTTGAGAATGCGAGCGAGAGCCTCTACTAAGGCATCGATGTGATATCGTTCCACGATAAGTGGTGGGGTGAAGCGAAGCACCCGATCCGCCGTCAAATTGATGAGAAATCCTCTCTCCCTCATGAGTTCTACGGTCTTCTTGGCAGTCTCGCTTGAGTTTAGCTCGAGACCCAGCAGAAGACCCTTTCCTCTCGCTTCAGCCACACACGAGTGTGTGCTTTCCAGTTCCTTCAATCGTTTGAGGAAGTATTCACCTGTTCTCGCGGCTCGCTGAGGGAGCTTCAGTCTTCGCATGGTTTTAATGGTCGCCATGGCTGCTGCGCAAGCCAGCGGATTTCCCCCAAAAGTGGACGCGTGATCTCCAGGTGTAAACGAGCTCATAATCTCTGCTGCGGCCCCCAAGCAACCGATTGGAAAACCATTTCCGAGCGCCTTTGCTACGGTAAGTATGTCTGGATTAGTTTTCCAATGTTCGCAAGCAAACCAACGTCCGGTTCTTCCCATTCCCGTCTGGATTTCGTCGATGATGAGCAAGAGCCCATGTTCGTCACACAGTTTTCTCAGTCCGGGTAAAAAGTCATCTGGAGGAATACGTACCCCTCCCTCTCCCTGAATGGGCTCCACCAATATCGCAGCTGTGTCTTCCCTTATCGCCATTTCCACACTGCTCAGATTCCCATAGGGGACGAAATCGAACACAGGCGGGATGAGTGCGGTAAACGGGCTTCGGTAGGAGCTTTTCCACGTGGCCCCGACGGTGAGAGCTGTTCGCCCGTGAAACGAACCTTCCATAACGATAATCCGCTTTTTCTTCGTGTGTTTTATAGCCAGCTTTAGAGCCCCCTCATTGGCTTCAGCCCCCGAGTTGCAAAAGAAGAATTTCTCGATGGTTTTAGGCGTGATCTGGGCCAACAGTTCTGCGAGCTGGCCTTGCTGTGGGATATAATATAGATTAGATACGTGCATGAGCTTTCGTGCTTGTTCCGAAATCGCCCTAACAACTGCTGGGTGCGAGTGTCCCAAAGCGCATACAGCTATTCCTCC
The DNA here is from genome assembly GCA_029259175.1 of Hadesarchaea archaeon. Classification (GTDB taxonomy): domain Archaea; phylum Hadarchaeota; class Hadarchaeia; order Hadarchaeales; family Hadarchaeaceae; genus JAVZGN01. Next base: position 46,771 of record JAPDJH010000015.1, on the reverse strand, counting down.
AACGAAGTCAATGTAGCGCTTTCCTCGCACATCCTCGACTATCATTCCCTGTCCCGAAACCAGAGCCAGCGGTTGGCGCTTGTACGTGTTTGCAACGTGTTCTTCGAATAACTCTTCCACCCGCTTCATCATTTTCCTCTCACGATCATTGTTCCGGCACCAGCATTTGTCAGAATCTCTATGAGCAGTGCGTGATCCATTATGCCGCTCAGGATGTGGCAGCGGTCTACTCCTCCTTGGATCGCACGGATACAAGCTTCCACTTTTGGGATCATTCCTTTTTTGATCACACCCGATTTAACCAGTTCTTGAGCTTCATCCACCGTGAGAGTAGAAATGAGGGTTTTGGGATCGTTTGGATCCCGCAATATCCCTATAACGTCGGTGAGCAAGATGAGCTTTTTCGCTTTCAACGCGATGGCAAGCTCTGCGGCTACCGTGTCTGCATTTATATTGAGGCTGCGCCCCTCACTATCCACTCCGATGGGTGCGATTACAGGTATGCATCCGCTTTTGAGCAGACTGTGGATGCCCGAAGGGTCGATTTTTTCCACCTCTCCCACCAAGCCCAAGTCTATCTCTACTTCCTTGCCCTTGCTGGTTGTCGTCTTGTAAGTTATCTTGCGCGCTCTGATGAGCTTTCCGTCCATCCCTGTGGCGCCCCATGCTTTCCCTCCATGGAAATTGATCATGCGAACGATTTGTTTGTTGAGTTTGCCTGCGAGCTGCTCGTAGAGGATCTCCATGGTCTGTTCATCGGTCACCCGAAGACCCTCCACGAATTTTGGCTTGATCCCCATTTTTCGCATTTCCTCGCTTATCTCGGGGCCACCGCCATGAACGATCACGGTTTTCATCCCCAGCAGATGGAGCAGGACGATGTCACTTACCAGCGAATCGAGTTTTTTCTCGTTTTCTAGAATCCGGCCCCCTATCTTGATCACAAACGTTTTTCCGTGAAATTCTTGGATGTAGGGCCGGGCTTCCATCAGCGCTTCTATCAGCGCTTCTGTCCTTTCTTGCATCAGAATGATTTCTCTTGACCTTTCTTAAACTTCTCTCTCATTTCCGTCCAGATGAAGTGGAGCATCCAGAGATGAGTAATGAATGCTATGACTAACATAGCATGGTAGGGCAAGCCTGCTATGGCTCCAACGAATATTCCGAACAATCTTAGATCCCGCTTGGTGAGTTTTTCGAACACCGATGATTTTACTTCTTGCCCTGTGCGGAGCTTGAACTCCTTTTTGATGTAGCTCACCCCAACAAAAGCGAAAAGGGCCAGAAATCCCCCCAGCCAAACCCACACAGTTCGCATCTGCATCCACATGTTGTACGTAACGGCAAGGGAGATGAGTGCATCTGCATACCGGTCTAACACCGTGTCAAACCATGCGCCGCGCGCCGAGGCCTCGAGCCGTATCCGAGCAATTTCACCGTCGCAGCCATCCAGTATGGACGAAAGCTGGATCAACACCCCTGCTAGTGCCGTGGCCAGATACGAACCGCTTGTGAACAAAAGCGCACCCAGCAATGCTACACAGAACGCGATCCCGGTAGTGGGATTAGGCGAGAGAAGAGAGGACAATCGTTTTGAAATCCGAAACGAGATTTGGCGATTGAGGTGCTTGGATACGAGCCCGTCCTCAGATTTTTTGATTCTTTCAAAGAGATCCTGCTCAGCTGCTCTCAGAATCTCTGGTTTGTCAATATCGAACCATTGACCCGTGCTCAACACAACGGCTTTAATCCTCCGATTGTTGGCCAACCATCTTACTCCGTCAGATAATTTTCCTCCATTTTGTTCTCTGCTTTTCCGTAGACTTTCGAAAATTTCAGGAGTACAGAAGAACAGCCCCATGTCGATAGCATCGTACTCCCGCAATGACTTCCCGATGTCCAAAATGTGCTCTCCTTCAAGCTTGACTTTTGTGGCGTCTTCGATATCCAAGACAGAATCTACACGCGGATCAATAGCTAGGACTGTTATTTCAGCGTTTTCTGTTTTTTTGAGGAACTCCTGCAATGTTTTAGCATCAAAGACATGATCTACCATCTGAAGAAAAAACGGGCGATCAATCAACTGTGAAGCTGCGAGAACTGAGGTCCCGTTCCCCATAGGCCACTCATTGTTTTCCACCGGAATAATTTCCACTCCCAATTTGGCAGCAATTTTCTTTGCGCCCTCGGTTACCTCTTCTTTTGCGTGTCCTACCACAACGTAGAACTTGGTGAATCCAAACTTATGCCACATGCGGACAGCCCGTTCTAGCAAAGTCAAACCGGCGAATTTGGTAAGCGGTTTCGGCACACCCTTTCCTAGCGATAATCGCCTTCCTTCTCCCGCGGCTAAAATTACCACGGGGGGTTTTTCCATTTGAACCACCTCATAAACAAGACGAGTGCAGAACGACAGAACCAAAAAATAATGGAGGAAGCCACTTAAAATTCTTAACCCTTCAGCCCGAGCTTGGCTGGCAAGTACTCCTTCACAACGTATTCCAAGCCGTATTTGGCGAATGCCTGTTGTTCGGCTTTTTTACCCAGTTCAAGCATTTTCTTTATCTCCTTCTGCCAGAACTCGTTGTTGTACCGTGGATCCCTCAATAACTGTTTTAATCTAGTCACATCCAACTCGCGCAATTTGTCAGTGGGCAAGTTGTATTCGACAATATCGCTGGCTGTGACCCCAATGAACTGCGCATTCGGAACAGCGAGTTCGTGGTTTATGTAAGCCAGTTTGGCACTCCCGGAGATGATGACCATCGCAATGTGAAAGCCGAAGGGATCACCGTCCGTGAAGAGGTACACGGGCAATCCGAGCTCTTCGTTTGCCCGTTTGAGAAATCGGCGTGTCGCTCGTGCTGCTTGTCCTTTGAGCCCCACTATTAGGGCATCGAATTTTTTCCATGCCTCTTCCTGTACGAGGCGGTGATACATACCCATGGTTTCGACCGCGATAACTCGCTTGGCTTTACATTTCACAAATTCCACGTCGTCAATCGTCGGGGGGATGGTGTATCCAGCTCTTCCCGCCTTGGTTGCATCGATCCTCACATTTCCTTCTTGAACTACCAATTCACCGAACACGGCAGCACCGTCTTCTTCCGGCATAAGTCCGAGGTTTTCTCGTTTTAGTCCAAACATCGCTTCAAGATCTTCTACGAGCAAATCCGATTCGGATTGATCGGCAAAGGGCCCGGTCTCCCATCCTTCAGCTGTATAGTACATTTCTCGGAGTGTTGCGAACTTGCCTCTTTCGATGAGTTCGGCGGCGAAATCGGCAACACACATCAGCTGGGCAAATTTTTTTACTTGCTTCATGCTTGCTGCCGTTCTTAAGCTGAATTTTGTACCGAGCACATAGTAGCGGTGTTTTGGGTCATATACTATGTTCGACGTGGTTCGAGAGGGGATCTTGAGTTTCGGCGCTTCTCCTTTCTGAATTGCGTTTAGCACATCCCGTCCCAGATGGGCTAGCTGCTCTCTAGCTTTCTTGCTTCCCTTCACCTGCGTCATTCAACTCACCCGCAATTTTTCTGAGAAGCTTACCTATTTCGGGCGGCCGGGTCCTCGCCAGTCGAGCAGCTTTCTGCGCAATTATTGGGAGATAGCGCTCGAACACTTTCGCCCGCTCTTTTTTCTCCTTTATTCTTATCTTCCGATTTAGGAAGAGTCTTAGTTCTCGGGCCACTTCCATCATGGCTGCTCTGAGTTCAGCCACTATTTCTGGCTCCTCTGCGATGGATTGTTTTCCTGCTGACGTGTAGGGCACATAAGCGGAAACCACATTGACGAAGAGGGTCACCGGCGAGCTTGCTATGTCGATACCGTATCGCCTCCAATCGACTGAGCGCATCGCCGTTGTTATGGCACAAGCTCCTTGGTCGAAGATGAGCGGAGCACGATTGGCAAAGCGAATTAGCTCGATACCTTGCTCCTCCCCAACTTCTTCGGCGGTTCTTTTTCCGGCCTCTCCTCCGTACGCAATTCCCACTTCTACCAAGAATGGCACCCCTCCTCTGTATACCTTGGGCGGACGTGTAATGGCATGCACGAATTCCGGTTTCAAGACCTGACGCATCCCGCTTATGATGTTTTCAGCTCCGATGGGTCGCAAACCTTCGGATGGAGGGGCAAGCAGTTTTACCTGCTTGAAAGCTTTTATCAACCGTTCAGCCTCCTCCCACGTTAGTTCACCAGGTGATCTGTTCTCAGCCACTCCGGCCAGCTTGCAAACCTGTTTTGCTTTTGCGGAGCTGACTCGGGCTAGATCCGAAGCCAGAAAAGAAGTAATTTTTTTTGCTTTACTCTGTTTGGCTAGTCTTAGCAAGTCGTCAGCCATCATTCCCCAAGGATGCGGCTTCATTGGTTTGGGCGGCTTGGGAACCTCTGTGACGGCGTTTTCGAAGATGGTGACTACTCCATCCGGCTCGTCAAATCGAATGTAAACGTGCGGATTTGCTATGGCGGTCATCCGCAGATAGTTGAAGGGCCCGTAGCGGGAGCGCACGTATACGACTTCCTTGACCTCGAATTCGACCCGGGTACCACGCCACCTCCCCTTCCTCTTCTTGATGCTCACTATCTTCCCTTCGTTTTTGGTGACATCGATCATCACATCGGCTTCCACTATTTCTCCGCTCCCGGTGGAAGTAGTCACTTTGACTGGTTTTCCGCTGGTCATCTGGGCAAACATAGTGGCGCCACTATTGTGGACTATTATCCCATTTGCCACGAAGTTGTGCGAGTTCTCGACAGTCAAATCATAAACATATTCCACTTGGGCGGGAACAAGCTTGGACTCCACTACCCTTACCCAAGCTACATCTCCCTCAGCCAACGCCTTCAGATATTCCACATCAGTCCAGGAGTTGAGATCCTCAAGCACGTCCAAAGCCGCGGTGAGAGAACCGGGGGTCATTCCCTGAGCATAGAAGGAACTCCACACCCGAGATGGAATTTTATGGTACGGGATATTGCGGGCTCGATATAGGCGTCTTATCTGGGCTTGTATGCCTGGGAAGAAAAATGCATTTTGGGAGGAACCTTTAAAGGATTGGATGAACTCTTGGAGTTGCTTTTGCTTTTTCGCTGAGGTAAACCCGATAACCTCTGCAAAACGAACGAGATTCTCCTTGCCGCTCACAACCAATTGATAACTTACTTTGTGGCCTTCTTTGTTCACTCTGAACCTAGAGAAAATACCAAATCTTAAGAGCAGAAGGGCCATGCATTCCACCACTTCCTTGTTTATCAAACCAAAAGTGATTTCGCGATATCGGCGAGAAAGCCCTCCATCGGTGTCGAAGAAACCACGCAAGTATGCCGCGAGCAAATCGTTTGGGAGTCGAGATACTGAATCGGGTATACTCAACGTCAGTGTCTTGTTGCCCGCGGGAACCCCAAAATATCGTAGGATTTCCGCCACCACCGAAGAAGACGTCTCCAATGTGAAAGTTCCCCTTCTCACATCGAAATACCGCTTTACTCTCAAACCGAAAACATTCTTGAGGATGCGCTCAGCGCGATTTAATAATTCCAAATCTTTGTTGTGGAAAAACAGAGCATGACCCCACCTTTTGTTCTCAGGGCTTCCGATATGTCCATCGCCAGCCATCGCTCCCACAAACCACATCAAATCTGCGTTTACCGTCTGGGGGATGTTTACGTAAAAGCCATTTCTACCCACTCGAGTTATCAGCCTTGAACTATCATTTTCTCCGGCAGCCTTGGCAAGAATCTGGAATTCGTTGACGGTTGGCCTACCGCGTGGATTTCCATTCGGCATCCGTCTCGTCCAATTTCTGAGCCGATCGTAAGAAATTCCGATTTGTTTGGACACCTTTTTTAGACTTCCGTGTTTTTTTATGAGAATATCTATGAATTTTGAAGTCGTCTCAGGCGCGTCTACGCGTAGCCCTTCCTTCCTTATAATATCTAAAACTCGAGGTATCTTTGACGAGCTCGCTGGCAGACGTTTTGAAATCCCAACGAACATCCCTTTTTTGATGTCTTTCGCTTTTACCCACTCAGCCTGCCCATCACGAAAAACGAGAACGGGGTTTTCAGGGGTGAGCTTAATCGTTTTTCCCGTAAGAAGTTTTAGCTCAACTAAATGCTGTGGGGCCGGAATCTTCCAACATTTTATAATTTTGGACGGCCGGAGTTTGAAATCTGGCCCTAATGTCAAAACTTGTTTGCCTCTCAGATCATTGGAAACTATTTCATCTATCCGTTTTATCGAACCATCTGCCATTGGAACTTTTGTATCTCCAGTCATACAGACTCCAATCCCCTGTTGGCCACGCTGCTGCATGTAGCGGTGGAGCTTGGTCCCGGCCAGCATCTTCCCGAAGACACTGGCTATGTGTTCCTCCGGAATCCCCGTTGCGTTGTCTTCGATTATCACCCGGTAGTGCTCCGGGCTGGTGCTCGCATTTCTTATAGCTACATAGACGCGTGGGAGAATTCCCGCTTCTTCCGCAGCATCGATGGAGTTAGTGACCCCCTCATGGATGATGGTGGTAAGCGAGCGAATTTTACCCGTATATCCTAACATGGCTGCATTTTTTCTAAAGAACTCGCTAACACTGTGTTCCCTGAACTCTTCGAATATCTTGTCTGCCAGCGTCGACATTCACACACCAACCAACATGGATTGCTCAGAATTTAAGTGATTGGTGGGGAGAGCGGGCTGAAACTATTTCCACGGTTGTGCCCACCCCGGCTTCATTCCCTTCCTCCGTCTTTCCAAGTATCGATACACCGAAGAGTGTTGAGCCCCCCTCAGCAACATCTCTACCGCCGCTCGGGCGACACGTAGTTCCTCCGCGCTTCCGATGAGAGCCACGGTCTTTCCGTACACAGACACATAGGCACCCGAGAGCCTTTCGATGGTCTCTCTGGTTTTTCCATTTTCTCCGATAACACGTCCTCGAAGTCTTCGCATGGCTTTTTCCGATGTTCCGGCAAACTCGCGAATATCCACCATATCCAGATACTGGTTTTCTTGAAGCAATCTCATGGCTCTTTCGGGGCTGAATCCACGCCCTATAGCTTTTACAACATCTCTTGCTTGCAGGACTCCGAGAGGGTTGTCTTTGCTTTCAATTTCGACCTCTCCAGTTTCACTGTCTATGTGGAGCTTTACACCTGTTCGTTTTTCTAGTTCGTGTTTTGTTTTTCCTTCGGGACCTATGAGTGCGCCGATTCTATCCTTTGGAATTCTCACATGCATTTCATCAGCTCTTCCTGTGGACATTGTCTTTGAACACAAGGCTTTGTGATGGCTCTGTTTTGCCAGCGTATTTTCCACCTAAGATATCGTATCCACGTTTAACTCCTCGATCCATAGTGTAGAAGAGCAACTGGCAGATTCTCATCCCAGGATAGAGCTTAACGGGAGAGGGGTTCATGTTCAGAATCTCCAAAGTGACAGGAATGGGTTTTCTCGATCCAGATCCGGGGTTCACATGGCCTGAAGAGATGTGGATGAAAACACCCATTCGCGCGATTGATGACCGACCTTCGATCGAAGCCACAAGATCGTTGGGAATGGAGAGTTTCTCCATGGTGACCCCGAGCACGAGCTGTTGCGGTTGAATAATAAACGGTTTTCCTTTTGTATCAACCAGCTTGGTGTTTTTCTCCAGTGTTTTAGGATCATATGGATCTACCAAGTTCAGTTGCTTGAATATTCTGAACTTGGTGCCAAGTCGCAGATCCACTTGGCTTGGGCCAACGAGTTTTTCGTCAAACGGATCAATCACAATTCTTCCTAGTTTGATGTATTCCTTGATTTGGTCTCCTGAGAGGACGACCATCCAGACCCCTGATGATTCGACCGCCTCTCCCATAAAAGTTTACGTCGTGTTATAATTTGGAGGTGTAAAGATGGCAAAATGCAGAGTTTGTGGAGCACCGGCCGAGGCATACTTGGACTATAGTAGAACGTACTTGTGTCCTAGATGTTTCAACGACTATTACGAGCGCAAGGTGAGAGCAACCATTCAGCGCTTCAAAATGATAAAACCGAACGATCGGGTTTTGGTAGCGGTTTCCGGCGGAAAGGACAGCGCGAGCTTGTTGGCAGTGTTACGCAAGTTGCTTCCAGATGTGGAAATGACGGCGTTATATATCAACTTGGGAATACCGCAGTACTCCGATCACTGCGAAGAAAAATTCAAAAAAATAACTGAAGTTCTCGGAGTAGAGTCATTAGTTTTTGATCTCAAACGGGAGCTGGGGTTCTCCATTCCCGATTTTCGTCGGACGGTCTATCGACGTCGGTTGTGTTCGCCTTGTGGCACGATCAAGCGATATTTGATGAATAAAATTGCTGTGGAGCAAGGATTTTCTAAACTCGCGACGGGCCACCACATGGACGACATTGTGGAAACCCTATTCAACAGCTATCTGCACGGCGATGTGGAGCAGATAGTGCGACTGAAGCCAGTTCTTCCGTCGACCCACCCGAAGTTTGTAGCCAAAATTAAACCGCTCTGGAACGTGACTGAACAGGAAAACCTGTTCTATGCCACGTACAACGAGCTCCCTGTGCGCACGGTCGGCTGCCCGTTAGCTAAGGGTGCACGAAGCTTGGAACAGAAACGATACTTGTCCTCTCTTGTAGAGCACATTCCCAATTTCAGACATGTTTTTCTGAGTTCTCACATGCGCAAACTTCTGCCGGCTCTGGAGAGATCGATAACTGCTCCACCCCTAAAAGAGTGTAAAAAATGCGGAATGCCCACATCGGGTGAGGTGTGTGCATTTTGTAGGCGGGCAGAGCTCGTGTTAGGCAAGATTTTGAACCAATCTCCTAAGTTTAAAGTTTAGGAAAACCATAGAGAAAATGGCGTGTTAGATGGTGTCGAAATCGAAGCGGACTTACCGGTGCATTACCTGCGATAGGGAGATTTCAAAAGAAGAATACGAGGCGAACGCTGGTCAGTGTGACGAGTGTGCGATGGTCGACACAGCTTGCGCCGTTCCCGAAGCTTTTGATCTAGAGGATTAGCCGGCAGAGGAAATTATTAACTCGCAAACGATTCAGTTTTGTTCGGGCCGGGGTGGCGTAGCCAGGAAGCGCGCGGGCCTTGAGAGCCCGTGGCCCTCTGGGCCTCGAGGGTTCAAATCCCTCCCCCGGCGCCATGTGTAGGGTCCGCTTGCGTTGGCCTTGAACAAATTTTTAAACCTCCTTACTCACTTTCAAGGGAGGAGGACATGGATTTCTGGAGAAAGCTTGTGGCAGTTTCTATCGTGTTTTATGCCGTTCTCTTCGGCTGGATTTTTTGGCAAAATCTAACTGCTGATACAGATTACCCCTATCACCTTCACAGGATCTGGGCTTTGACTCAGGGCTACTACATTACCGATCCTTATCTCAGTCACGGAACTGAGTTCACGTTAAAATACGGGGCGATTCCCCTTCTGTTGGGAGTTCTGATTTACCCAGTCTTTAGGGTTTATACGGTAGCGGTTCTGCTTGTAATCGCTTTCTGCCTTTTATGGTATTTTTCCCAGCAATTGTTCTCTAAGCTGGCCACAGCGAGAATAGCACGCTTGGCAACAATCATTGTGCTGCTGAATCCGTTGACAGTAATGCTTTTTGTAACGACAAAAATGCCCTTTTTGTGGGGTGTGGTCTTCGGGGTTCTCTCTTTGAACTACTACTTAGAGGGAAAGCGCGTTGTTGCCGCAGTTTTGGGTGCGATTTCGATCATTACCCATCCGTTGTGCATAGGTTTGTTGGCTGCCATTCTTATGCTGAGGTTTGACCTTAAAAACTGGTTGAAGTATTATCTCCCGGTTTGTGTTCTTTCCGGGGTACAAGCTGTTTTCTTTTTGGGCGGCTCTGAGGGTGGTGGTCAGATTTACCTTCCTCCCACCCTTTTGCTCGTTAGCTCGCTGATAACATTGTTCGCTACACGTCAGAGTTCTAGAGTGCCCTGTGCGATAGCTTTGGCAGCCCTCGCAATAAGTCTGGCGGCCGGTTATGCTCCCACAGCTTATTTTGAGCGAATGGCTTGGTTTGTCATTTTCATCTCCATTCCGTTCTACGTTGAGCTGGTGGGTTCCAGATTGAGACAAGTTGTTTGCCCTGTCTCGGCTTTTGCCATGGTCATTTCGGTTTTCATGGTTTGTTTGAATCCAACTCTCGCGCGTGCAGACAACCCAGAGGTCTACGAAAATCTGCTTGCTGAGAACGAGATTTTGGAGATTCTCACTGATGGATATGTTCGGTACTCTGGCGATGGTTCCGCTCTTTACGTTCTTCCATTTGGTGGTGTACGATTCTCCAATTCGGGAGTGGAACTACACGAGTTTTCCTCATATGAAAATGCCGCGGAATATTATGACCTGTTGCTAAGCGAAAACGCAAGTTTTGTCATGGTATACCAGCAATCCCCAGAAGAGAACTACCTAGTGGAACTAGGGTTCCCTTTGGCTTTCTCATACGAAAATCTCAGAGTTTACCAAGTGATAAGTTAGTGGGGTTGGCCGTATTCTATTAGATAATCGACGAGAGCTTTTAGTTCACATCCCAAAAGTGTCTCGTATTTGTCTCCAGCTCCCGCATAGACCATCAATTTTTTGTCCAAAGTAAAGGCTCCGACGGGAAACACTACTGCTGGCACGTCGACCGGGAACTGCTCGTTTCCCCAGAGTTCCCAAGGGTGATGCGGGATGTAGATGGGCCACTTGGATCGGTAAAGCACTCGACTCGGATCCTCTCGATCAAGCAAAGCAGCACAGACAGAATATCCTCTCTCGATTCCTTGGCTCAGACCGTAGGTTTTGGCAATATCGGCGAAGATTTCCCCCACACCATGATACAAAAACAACCAGCCCGCTTCGGTTTCGATTAGCGGAGTTGATGGTCCTATCTTTTCTCGCTCGTGGGGAAAGTCTCCCGCTCTAAAGAGCAGAGTGCGCTCTCGGCGATTGTAGATTTCAATCCACTTTTCTCGATATTTTCTTGGATTCAGTAGTTGTTCGCGTCCACCTTCTAAGACTTCTACGTGGATGTTTGGATGAAATCTCAGAAAAATGTAATCGCGTGTATCAGTGAAAAGAGGAATAGCATTTCTGCTATCGAACACATCCACGATTCCCCGATATTCGATTTTTCTAAAATCTGTGGTTGTGTACACTGCTATCCGATCGGCTCCAGAGGCTTTGAACGGCGGCCCGGTTTTGCCACAACCAACCATTACAAAGAAATCGTTACATGGAATGATGCGGATGTCTTCAATCCCATATTTGAAGTCATCATGATCTCGTCCGTCCCCGTAGATCGTGACGCCAGTGGGTCGGAAGCGAATTCCGTTTTCGCTTTTCAGGACGCGCACTTCGGAGACATAGTTCTCTAAACACACACGCTCACGTTGGAGCTTTGGATCAAAGAAGGTCGTTTTATAATAACGCTGGTGACATCTTGGGGTCAGCCACACGTGGTTTTTATAGTAGATTGCTCCACCGTTAAACACCGCCCCAAGTTTTTCTTTACCGTTTTCGTGCCACACCAAGCCCAGATCTCGCGGCCCTACAACAGGGTTGTTCGCATGAGATTCTAGTTGAAAGATATGGTGTCCGCGCTCAGTGACGACAACTTTTCCGTCTCCGATGGTGTTTTTGATTTTCATTTTTTACCCCGCAATTTTTGTATAGAGATCTAGATGTTTTTTAGCTGTGTTTTCCCACGATGTTTTTTCTGCATATGTTTTGGTTCGAGTTTCCACGAAGTTTCGAAAAGCAGTATCCGTGAACAATCGCACCACCACGTTTGCGAGGCCGCTGGAGTTGTGAGGCAAAATTAGCAATTCGTCGCACACATTTTTTAGTTCTTCAAATTTTGGGATTCTCGAAGCCACGATGGGTTTTCCAGCACCCAATGCGAGATGAAAAGATCCAGAAGCCGATCGATCTTCCTCATAGTATGGGAACAAGACAACGTCTACAGCTCCAAAGAGATGCGGAACATCTTCGTTGGGAAAGAATTTGTTCGGCAGAATAACGTGGGCTTGAATCCCGAGTTCGCTTATTTGTTTTTCTATCCGCTGCACGTAAGCCTGGTGCTCTGGTGGAGCTGTGGGTGCAAGACCTCCGGCGACAAAGAGAATCGCGTTGGGCACCTTCTCCAAGATTGTGGGCATGGCTTCGATTACTACATGCAAACACTTGTGTGGCTTGATGAACCCAAACATTAGCATGAGTTTTGCATCAAGCGGCAGGCCTAGTTTTTTGCGAGATTCTATTTGGTCCACCTTGATTAATTCACTCCCGTGTGGGATGACGTTGATTTTCTCTGCTGGGATTCCTAATCTTCTCAGGATATCTCGTTGCGTTTCAAGATGCACGATGACCGCGTCCGCGAGTTCGGCAATCCTTTTCGCGTATTGCTCGTCGACGGCTCCTCGTTCGCTGAACTGTGCTGGCCGAATACAGTGGATGGTCACGACTCGCTTCACTTTGCCCTCTAGGGTTCGAAGCAACGTGGGTAACCGATCGTCAAAGCCATAAATGGAATACTCATGCTGGATGTGGAGCACATCTACTGTCTGAGCGTGGTGTAGAATCTGCTCTACATAGTTCTCCTTTCGTCCCCAACACGGGATCACTTCAAAGCCATTCTCCGCGCGTGCTGCAGCCTCTTTTTCCGCGATGATTTTGATGTCGACTCCGAGTTTTCTGAGCGGGTTAGTAAGATAATCGAGATAAGTGGCGATTCCGCACCGCTGGGGAAGAAAAGTCGACACGTAGCCAATCTGCATTTTTCACCCCTCTTTTTTTGGTCTGAGAAACCATTTTATTCTTTACTTTCTGAGAGGTGTTGAAATGAAAAAATTTGAATGGATTGAGCATCCGAGCGATGTCGGCTTTCGGGCTTATGGGAAAACCATCTCCGAAGCTTTCGAAAATGCTGCGCTGGCGCTTTTCGAGATAATGGTGGACACCGCAAAAGTGGAGCCAAAAATCAAGAAAAATGTGTCGATAAGTGCTGAGGATCTCGGTGCCTTGCTTTACGACTGGCTCGACCGCTTGATAGCTCTCTACGACAGCGAGGGAATTGTGTGCTCGCAGTTCCGAGTGGAGATAAGCAAAACCGCGGAGGGCTATCAGCTGGAGGCTGAGGTCTGGGGAGAGCGTTTCGATCCTGGCAGGCACCCAGAACGAACCGCAGTCAAGGCCATGACATACCATCTGATGGAGATCCACGAAGAGCCGGGGAATTGTTGGATTCAGGCAGTGGTGGATATCTGAGCGCTTAGCATAAATAGCACTTCTAATAATTCATATAGAGACCATGCCGATACCGAAAGTCAAACAGATAGACGAGGTCCGCTGGGAGATCCCGACCGACTACAAACCCGGGATGCGCGTCCCGGCCCGGATCTACGCGGACCGGGAGCTCCTGCAGGAGATGGGCAAGGACCTGACGCTGGAGCAGGGGGCGAACGTGGCCTCCCTCAACGGCATATACAAGTACTCCATCATCCTGCCAGACGGGCACCAGGGCTACGGCTTCCCGATAGGAGGAGTCGCGGCAACCGATGCGGAGACCGGGGTCATCTCGCCAGGGGGAGTGGGCTACGACATCAACTGCGGCGTCAGGCTTTTACGCACCGAGCTAGATAGAAAGGACGTTGAACCAAAGCTACGCCAACTAGTAGACACCCTATTTCAAAACGTTCCGTCGGGCCTCGGGAGCCGCGGTAAGATCCGTCTCTCCATTTCACAGCTCGATGAGGTGCTCGAGCACGGTGCCCGGTGGGCTGTGGAGAACGGATATGGATGGCAGGAGGACTTGGAGCGGCTGGAAGAGAATGGGTGTATGGAGGGGGCTTTGGCCTCGAAGGTCAGCCCACAGGCGAAAAATCGGGGACTCCCCCAGCTCGGTAGCCTTGGGAGTGGAAATCACTTTCTGGAAGTCCAAGTGGTAGATAAAATCTATGAGCCTGCGATTGCCAAGGCCTTCGGAATAACACATGAAGGACAAGTTACCGTGATGATCCACACGGGATCTCGTGGTTTGGGACACCAGGTTTGTTCTGATTATCTTCGCCGGATGGAGCGAGCGGTCAGGCAGTACAATATCCGCCTTTTGGATCGCGAACTCGTGAACGTTCCGTTCAACTCGCCCGACGGTCAGGATTATTTCTCAGCCATGAAGTGCGCCGCCAACTATGCGTGGGCGAACCGGCAGATGATCGTGCACTGGGTCCGCCAGTCTTTCGAGCAAGTCTTCGGTAAGGACGCCGAGTCGCTGGGCCTCCACATTGTCTACGATGTAGCTCACAACATCGCAAAGGTTGAGGAACATAAGATTAATGGAGAAAGCCGGCGGGTGGTGGTGCATCGTAAGGGGGCAACACGTGCTTTCCCACCAGGACACGAAGCCCTGCCGGCTCTCTATCGGGAAATCGGACAACCGGTTCTCATTCCGGGAGATATGGGATCGGCCTCTTACGTGTTGGTGGGAACGGAGACCGCGATGAACGAGACCTTTGGATCGACTGCTCACGGAGCTGGACGTCATTTGAGCAGACATGCAGCACTAAGAAACTTCCGCGCTGAAAACGTTCGTAGTGCTTTACAGTCCCGAGGTATCTATGTTCGTGCGGCCAAGCTCTCGGTGATCGCTGAGGAGGCCCCAGATGCCTACAAGGATGTGGACCGCGTGGTCGAAGTTTCACACCGTGCCGGAATTGCTCGAAAAGTCGCTCGTCTAGTTCCGATAGGTGTTGCTAAAGGATGAAGATGAAGCTGTCTGTTTTGCTACCGGTGTCTCTTGCTGCAGATCTACCAGATATGATGCAGAAAACGCTAAAGATAGGCCAAGTGGGACGTGCTCTAGCCATTTTTCGAGTCGACGAAGTTTGGATTTACGATGACAATGAGCCAAAGGTCAAACATAAATCGAAGGAGCGAGAGCTAGTAACCACAATTCTTCGATATATGGAGACACCCCAGTATCTCAGAAAATTGTTGTTCCCTAAGAATCCGGTGTTAAAATATGCAGGAATGCTTCTCCCCCTCCGGACGCCGCACCATCCCCTGATTCACGAAAGGACAACTCCGGGATCGATTCGAGAGGGTGTGGTCATAGGAATGCGAGAAAACGGATGTGTGGTGGAGATCGGTCTCAAAAAGAAGGCGTTTGTTAACGCGAAATTGGAGGAGGGGCAGCGTTGCACCGTTCAGATCGTTCGTTCGGATAGAAACTTCTATTTGGCTAAACTTGTGGATCCAGAAAGCACGGGCGAATATTGGGGTTTTCGAGTTCATACCGCGAATAGTCTGCTGGCAGCTGTTCGCGAATCAAGAGCGGACTTCAAGCTCGCCACCTCCCGGGTGGGCAGTCCTTTATATGGGGTAATTGAGAAGATAAAGAATAGCAGCAAGCTGGCTGTGGCGTTCGGAGGTCCGTACGCAGGGATTCCCGAGATCTGCAAGCGTCAGGGCTGCACAGCATCGGAGATCTTCGATGCGGCCGTCAACACGATCCCGAACCAAGGGGTCGCAACGGTAAGGACTGAGGAGGCCCTCATCGCCACGCTGGCTCTGATAAATATAATGGGAAGGGAGTGAGATGGCGAAGGCGAGCAAGCCGCGCAGGGGCTCGTTGGCGTTTTCACCTAGAGTGCGGGCTAGACGGCCCTATCCGCGAATACGTTCCTGGCCCGAGAGCGAGGAAGTGCGTTTGCAGGGATTTGTAGGATATAAGGCGGGCATGACTCAGGTTTTCATGATAGATGACCGCAAGACCAGCTTGACTTCTGGACAGGAAATCGCTGTTCCAGCCACGGTAATTGAAGTGCCTCCCGTTTTTGTATGCGGGATCCGTCTTTATGGTAAGGACCCAAAAGGCCTTCGGGCTCTGACGGAGGTGTGGGTCAAAGACCTACCCAAAGAGCTGGCGAGAAAAATCAAGTTACCGAAAAAGTACGACTCGAATAGGGCGCTCGAAAAAGCACAAAAGCTGATAGAAGCGAACCAAGTGGTGGAGATTACTGCGATAGTGTCTTCTCAGCCATGGAAAGCCAATGTTCCGAAGAAAAAGCCCGAGCTCATGGAAGTAAGAGTGGGAGGCAAGTCCGTTCAGGAACGATGGGAATACGGGAAGAGCTTGTTGGGAAAGGAAGTGCGGGTGTCAGAGGTGTTTAAAGAAGGCGAGTATGTGGATGTGAGTGCTATAACTAAGGGAAAGGGCTTTCAGGGCCCCGTAAAACGGTGGGGAATCAAGATTCTACCACGGAAGACCCGCAAAGGCAGGAGGCAGGTGGGTTCGATAGGTCCGTGGACTCCAGCACGCATCATGTGGACAGTTCCCATGGCTGGCCAGATGGGATATCACCAGCGGACTGAGTACAACAAGCGAATTCTGAAGATCGGCGATGATGGAAAGGAAGTAACCCCCCGTGGTGGCTTTCTGCGTTACGGCCCCATAAGAAGCGATTATGTGGTTTTGGCCGGGTCGGTACCCGGGCCGACTAAGCGTTTGGTTCACTTGCGGCAGGCAATCCGTCCGAAAACCGCTGAAATATCTACGCCGACAATCACCCATATCAGCACGGTGTCTCAACAAGGAGTGTGAGAGCAATGGTGAAGGTACTGGGATTAGATGGTCAGCCGGTTGGAGAAATCGAGCTGCCATCCGTGTTTAGGTTGGAAGTCCGCCCAGATTTAATTCGCCGGGCTTTTTTGGCAGAGCACAGCGCTAGGATCCAGCCTTGGGGCCCAGATCCGATGGCTGGGAAACGCACAACTGCTGAGCCGTGGGGAAAGGGCTATGGAGTATCTCGAGTTCCTCGTATAAAGGGCACACGTTATCACGCAGCTGGAAGAGCGGCGTTTGTTCCCCACGCAGTAGGTGGTCGAAGAGCTCATCCGCCAAAGACTGAGAAAGTGCTCAGGGAAAAAATAAATAAAAAAGAGAAACGTTTGGCTCTCCAATCTGCTATATCAGCCACTGCAAACCCGAAGCTGGTTCGGTCACGCGGTCACATAATTGATGGGATTTCTGAGTTCCCAGTTGTGGTGTCGTCTGATATCGAGAAGATGTCTAAAACAAAGGAGGTGTTGTCCGTGCTCCAAAAGCTTAGTGTGATGAAGGATGTGGAAAGAGTCGCGAGAAGCAAAAAAATCCGAGCGGGTAGGGGAAAAATGCGAGGACGAAAATATAAGCGGGCGGTCGGTCCCTTGTTGGTGATAAGCGAAGATCGCGGTATCGTGAAGGCAGCGAGAAACATCCCGGGTGTAGAAGTGTGTACTGTCGCTGGGCTCAGCGTTTCCCGTCTCGCGCCGGGCGGCGTGCCCGGGCGATTAACCATGTGGAGTGAAAACGCACTTAGAGAGGTTGAAAGGAGGTTTGAGCAATGAAGGATCCGCAAAAAGTTCTTAGATTTCCGAAGGCAACTGAGAAGGCTGTGAATTTAATCGAGTCTGAGAACAAGCTAGTATTCGCAGTAGCTGACGATGCCAACAAAGTCGATGTGAAGCGGGCCGTGGAGATTTTATACCAAGTGAAGGTGGACAAGGTAAACATAGTTCGCACACCACGGGGAGAAAAACGGGCCTATGTGCGGTTGAAGCCCGAGTACTCTGCAGTAGAACTCGCCACCAGACTGGGGTTGATCTGATGGGAAAGCGCATAAGAGCTCAGCGCATAGGAAAGGGTTCGCCCACCTATCGAGCGAAGTCTTGGCGTAGAGTGGGAAAAATCGAGCTTCCACCCCTAAGAGAAGGAGAGGCGGTGGTTGTAGATATTTTACACGACCCCGGGAGAAATGCTCCCGTGGCCCGAATCAGATATGCAGATGGTGAAGAGCGTTTGGTTCTAGCACCAGAGGGAATAAAGGTCGGCGATCGGATTCGGGCTTCTGTGTCGGCACCGATTGAACCCGGAAACGTGTTGTCGCTCGCGGAAATCCCCGAAGGAACTCTCATTCACAACATTGAGAGCAAGCCGGGCGATGGAGGAAAGTTTGTAAGAGCGGCTGGCACATACGGAATCTTAATTGCTCATGATGTGGGGCGAGCGGTGGTCCAGCTCCCTTCCGGCGAGTTAAAAGAGTTCGATCCGTCTTGCAGAGCCACCATTGGAGTGGTGGCTGGTGGAGGTAAAGGTGAAAAGCCATTTCTCAAGGCTGGGAAAAAGCATCATGCAATGCTCGCCAAGGGGAAGCACTACCCACGGGTCCGCGGCGTCGCTATGAACGTGGTGGATCATCCCTTCGGCGGTGGACGTCGAAAACACGCCGGAAGGCCCAAGACCGTAGCTCGCGGAGCGCCCCCTGGACAGAAGGTGGGTTTAATAGCGGCAAGAAGAACGGGTAAGAGGTAGAGAGGATGCCCCGAGTGTTCACCTATAGGGGATACACGCTCGAAGAGTTGCGTAAAATGCCTCTCACAGAGTTTGCCAAGCTCCTATCAGCTCGGGAGCGGAGAACCATCATGAGAGGGTTTTCCCCGAAGCACAAGCGGCTTTTAGAAAAAATCCGGAAGTGGAAAGAAAAGAAAATCGACAAGCCAATACGGACCCACTTGCGCGATATGATAATTTTGCCGGAGATGGTAGGAATGAAATTTGCCGTGCACAATGGGAAAGAGTTTATTGTGGTAGAGATAGTGCCGGAGATGATAGGTCACAGGCTTGGAGATTTTGCACTGACTCGAAAGCGCGTGGTTCACAGTGCACCGGGAGTGGGTGCAACAAGAAGCTCGATGTATGTCCCGTTGAAGTGAGCTGACATGCCAAGGTTTGGTTATTCTGCTCGAATCGATGAACCTTGTGCAAAAGCTTACGGCAGGGAGTTGAGAATTTCTCCCAAGGATGCTGTCGAGATCTGTCGGGTCATTAAAGGGATGAAGTTGGAGAATGCCAAGCAGTTCCTCCAGAAAGTTCAGAAGAAGAAAGTGCCAGTTCCTTATCGGACACACAAGAAGAAGTTAGCCCATAAGCGGGGGATTCCTGGAGCAGGTGCATATCCTGTCAAAGCGGCTAAGGAACTCTTGAAAGTGCTCAAAAATGTGGAGGAAAATGCCAAGTACAAAGGACTAGACGTTGAGCGGTTGCGGATAGTTCATGCCAGCGCGTACAAAGGAATAATAGTGCCTGGAATCATGCCGCGAGCCTTTGGCAGAGCCACCCCTGCTAACAAACCCCTTACGAATGTGGAAATAATAGTGAAAGAGGAGAGCTGAGATGCCGGTCGAAGACAAGTTTATCTCTATGGGTCTCAAGAGAGTGGAGCTGGAGCGCTATCTGGAGGAAACGTTGGGGCGCGCGGGTTATGCGGGAGTGGAAATACGGCGTTTGCCCATCGGTACACGCGTGACCCTCTTTGTTGAACGTCCTGGCATGGTCATCGGCAGAAAGGGGAGAAGTATAAACGTCTTGACTGAGGAGCTCGAGAAAAGATTTGGATTGGACAAGCCGCAGGTGGAGGTCGTAGAAATCAAGAATCCAGAGCTCTGTGCGCCCATCATGGCTAAGCGCATAGCCTTTGCGATTGAGCGGGGGATAAACATAAGAAGGGTTGGTTATCAAATGTTAAGACGGATAATGAACGCAGGGGCCAGAGGAGTGGAAATAATAATTGCTGGTAAAATCGCTGGTGAGCGCAAAAAGCGTGTCAGGTTTTATCAGGGGTATTTGTGTAAAACGGGAGATCCCGCGGAGAAGTACCTAAGCAGGGGTTACGCTATTGCGAAGACAAAACCAGGCGTGATAGGAGTTAAAGTTTTCATCATGCCGCCAGACGTTCCGCTGCCCGACGAGGTCAAAATTGCGGAACCCTCTGCTCCGCAGCCATCACCGGTAGAGGAGACCGCAGGTGGTGAGAGTGGCGAGGCTGAAGCCCAGTGAAATCCGAGCGATGACGCGAGAGGAAATGATTGAGAAACTCCGTGAGCTGAGGGCAGAGTTGGCTCGAGCGAAGGCAACCATTAAGGCAGGAGGCACGTTGGAGAACCCAATAAAGATCAGGGATTTGCGCCGCTCGATTGCACGGATCTTGACGATAATTCACGAAAAATCTCGTGGAGGTGAGTGAGAGCTGCAAGAGATATGCAAGGTTTGTGGTCTCCCCAAGGATATCTGTGTCTGCCAAGAGATATCGAGAGAGCAACAGCGCATTTCGATCTACACCGAGAAACGCAAATTTGGCAAGGTGGTTACGGTGATCGACGGGTTGAACGAGTCCAGCACTTCGATGAGGGAATTGATTAAAAAACTGAAATCGCGGCTGGCGTGTGGTGGAACAGCCAAAGAGGGTAGAATTGAGTTGCAGGGAGACCACAAAAACCGTGTGAAAAAAATATTGATCGAGAGCGGATTTACTCCTGAGATGATCGATATACGGTAAAACCTTGGAGGCGGTCTTTTGGAGGACTTTTTGAAAACGACTTTGATTGGGTCACGAGTTAGTGTTGTGATGAGTTCACATCCGGGCCTTATAGGGATTGAGGGAGAAGTTGTGGACGAGACGAAAAACATGCTTGTGATCCGGACCAAGTCGGGTGATAAAAAGGTACCAAAGAACACCTCAGTTTTCCAGATTACTCTCCCAAATGGAAACCAAATTAAAATAGATGGAGTTAAAATCGTAGGGAGACTAGAAGATAGGATACGAAAAACGCGGTGAGTGAGATGAAGCCTCAAGTGTGTAATGACAAGAAATGCCCGTTCCACGGCGAGGTGCGGGTGAGAGGCAGAAAGCTGGAGGGAGTGGTGGTGAGCGATAAGATGGACAAAACAGTGACGGTGAAGATCGAGCGCATGCACTATGTGCCCAAGTACGAGCGTTATGAGCGCAGGACGTCTAAAATCCATGCTCACAATCCGGCCTGTATAAATGCCAAGGAGGGCGATCACGTGGTTATAATGGAATGCCGGAGGTTAAGCAAAACAAAGTCTTTTGTGGTCGTTGAGGTGAAGAGGAGGAGATGATAGATGGGACGGAAAGGTGCTGGCGAGGCATTTGGGGTTTCTCCTGTTACTCCGGTGCGTGTTCTGCCGGTAGGCGCTAGGTTGGTGTGCGCGGACAACACGGGTGCTAAGGAGCTTCAGATAATTAGTGTTATTGGTTACCACGGAAGCAGACGTCGGATGGCCAAAGCGGGCGTAGGTGATAGGGTTGTGGTTTCTGTAAAGAAGGGGACGCCCGAGATGCGCAAGCAATTGGTTCAGGCTGTGATCATAAGGCAACGGAAGGAGTACCGAAGAACAGACGGACTGCGAGTGAAATTCGAGGACAACGCCGCCGTGGTTGTAACGCCCGATGGTGCGCCCAAGGGATCCGAAATCAAGGGACCCATGGCCAGAGAGGCTGCGGAGAGATGGCCAAAAGTTGCGGGAATAGCATCGATCGTGGTGTAAGGGTGAAAAAATGAGCACTAAATCTCCACGGAAGCAACGAAAAGCCCGCTACCAAGCCCCGTTACACGTTAAACACAAGTTTCTTGCGGCTCCTCTGAGCAGGGAGCTCCGGGTCCAGTATAATAGGCGCTCACTTCCTGTTAGAAAGGGCGATCGGGTGAAAATAATGCGCGGTGATTTCAAAGGAATGGAGGGCGAAGTCACCAGAGTGGACACGAAGCGCGGGGTTATTTACGTGGAAGGAGCGTCAATTACAAAGGCCGATGGAACTCAAGTCCAGAGGCCGATTAATCCCTCTAAAGTGACGCTGATGAGACTGGCGGAAGATCGCTGGCGGACCAAAGTGTTGCAACGAGGTGGTGGCACTGGCTAGGATGGGTGCTCGAAAACAGCTCAAGCGTTACGCGATGCCTAAGACCTTGAAACTACCAATCAAGGAAGCCGCATGGGTCACCAAGAGCGACCCCGGACCGCATTCTGCTGATCGCGCAATCCCGTTGCGGGTGCTTGTTAGAGATTATTTGGGTTTGGCCCGTAATGCTAAGGAAGCTGATCGCGTGGTGGCTATGGGAGAGGTGGTAGTGGACGGGAGAATCAGAAAAAATCCGAAGTTTCCTGTGGGACTCATGGATGTGATTCACATTCCGAAGCTCGGGAAATATTATAGGATTCTCGTTGATTCTCACGGTCGTTTAGATTTGGTGGAGATAGGCGTCGAGGAGGCCAAGTACAAGCTGTGTCAGGTCATAGGAAAGCAAGTGGTTCGAGGGGGGAAGATCCAGCTGAATTTGCACGATGGACGAAATGTAGTGGGAGACTTTAGAGAAGTGAAGCGACGCGACGTGGTTCAACTTTCATTGGAAGATGGTTCTGTACTCAAACACCTGAAACTTGCAGAGGGCAACTTGGGTTTGATCGTGAGAGGAAAAAACCCTGGAATAGTTGGAAAAATCGTCGGAATTCGCAAGATTGGGAAACACACTACAGTGATCTTAGAATCGGACGGTGCCCGGGTGGAGGCTCCGAGTGAATATGCTTTTGTTATTGGGGAAGACTCCCCCCTAATCACCTTGCTTGGTACGGGTGGTGCAAGTTGAATCCAATGAGGGAGATAAAAATAGAGAAAGTGGTTTTGAACATCGGTGTGGGTGAAGGCGGGGATCGCTTGGCCACGGCTGAGCGAGTATTGCAGGAAATAGCGGGCCAGAAGCCAACGCGCACGCTTGCGAAGAAAACCATACGTGATTGGGGAATTAAACGTGGTGCCCCCATTGGCTGCAAGGTGACTCTTAGAGGACGCCGAGCTGAGGAACTCTTGGACAAACTGCTCGAGGCAGTTGGCCGCAAGCTTAAAAAGAACTCATTTAATGGACACGGTAACTTTTCCTTCGGAGTCAAGGAACACATCGATATTCCGGGTTGCAAGTATGACCCCCGGGTGGGGATGTGGGGCATGGATGTGAGTGTCTCACTTGCTAGAGCCGGTTATCGGATAAAGTATCGGAGACGAGCAAGGAAGAAAATACCTCGTTCTCATGCGATCACCCGGGATGAGGCGATGGAATTTATTAAAAACAAGTTTGGTGTGGAGTTGGTGTGATGGAAGAAAAAAAGCCACGCAAATTCGGGAAAGGTGCCCGGCGGTGCCGGAATTGTGGGAGGCACGGCTATGTCTATCAGTGCTACGGGTTGATGCTGTGCAGGAGGTGTTTCCGTGAACTCGCACCCAAAATGGGGTTCAAAAAATACCAATAGGTGATCGGAGTGTTGCTTGATCCTCTCGCTAACGCTCTTTCCAAGATCCAAAACGCAGAGTGGGCGAGAAAAAAGGAGACGGTCGTTTCGCCTGTCTCCAAGGTCATCAGGGCCACGCTCGATATAATGCAGCAGGAGGGATACATCCAGAAATACGAGCCAATCGAAGATGGTAGGGCCGTCAAGGTGTATTTACACGGAAAAATTAACGAGTGTGGAGCCATAAAGCCGCGTTACGCCGTAAAAAAGGATGAGTATGAGAAGTGGGAAAAGCGATTTCTTCCCGCCGCAGGCTATGGTATTCTCGTTGTTTCGACATCGCAGGGGATCATGAGCCACCGTGAGGCTCTCGAGCGGGGATTAGGTGGACGGTTGTTAGCGTACGTGTTTTAGAGCCGAGAGTTCTCAGCGCACATAACCTTTTAATGGGGAAAATCGAAATTCGGCGGGAGAAAAAATGCCGGTTCTGCTCCGGATCACAATCGAAATCCCTCCGAATGTTCAGGTAAGGGTGGATGGGAATCAAGTAGAGGTTAGCGGGGAAAAGGGAACTCTGAAGCGTACTTTTCAGTTTCCTGATGTTAAAATCCGTAACGAGAACGGAAAGATTGTCATAGAGGCTGAGTCGGAGAGACGAAAAACAAAGGCAGCTGTGGGGACCGTTCGCGCTCATCTCCGCAACATGTTTCGCGGCGTTACTGAAGGCTTCACTTACAAATTACGTGCCGTTTACTCTCATTTTCCCATAAGAGTAGAAGTGAAGGAGGACAAAGTGTACATTCATAACTTGCTGGGTGAAAAATATCCGCGCATCGCCAAGATTGTAGGAGAAACCAAAGTGGAGGTTAATGGAGATGAAATCATCGTGTCGGGCATAAACAAGGATGATGTCGGACAAACAGCGATCAACATAGAGCAGGCAACGGCCGTGAGACATCGAGACCGCAGAATTTTCCAAGACGGCTGTTATATCGTGGAGAGGGGATGAGATGAGCAAGCGATTTAAGCGGCAACACTGGTGGAAACACAAGCGGTTGGGTGAGAAATGGCGCAGACCTCGCGGCTCCGATAGTAAGATGCGGCTGGGAATAAAGGGCAAGCCGCCGGTTGTTTCTGTTGGATATCGAACGAGCCGTGAAGATCGTGGCAAGCATCCGTCTGGCTTCGAGGAAGTTCTAGTGAGGAATCTAAAGGAGCTGGAAAGGATTGATCCAAGAACCCAAGCAGTGAGGATTGCGGGCTCGGTTGGTAGGAGGCTCAGGCTTGCGATACTCGAGCAGGCAAAGAAGAGGGGAATAAAAGTGCTCAATCCGGGTGTGTCCAAATGAAGTTGGATAAAAAGCGTCGGATGGCTGCGAAACTGCTTGGTGTTGGCGTTCACCGCGTTTGGATAGACCCCTCTAGACAATCGGAAGTTGCCGCGGCACTTACAAATGCCGATATTAAAAAGCTCATCGAGAAGGGAGTCATTCGAGCTAGACCTGAGCGGGGGACCAGCAGGGTGCGAGCACGGGAGCGGGCAGCGAAACGCAAGCGGAGAAAACGAGTGGGCCCCGGAAGCAGGAAAGGTGCGAAAAAAGCGAGGACTCCGCGAAAGCGCAGGTGGATCCAGACTATCAGGCCGCTACGCCACAGACTCCAAGAACTAAAGCGAGCAGGTGTTTTGAGCACCTCCCAGTATCGAAGGCTTTACCGGATGGCCAAGGGCGGTGCTTTCAAGAGCAAGGCCCACCTTGAGACTTACTTGAAGGAGAAAGGAATTCTGAGGTGAGTGAATGCCCAAGTTTGGTCCCCGCTATAGGGTGCCGTTTAGAAGGAAGAGGGAAGGAAAAACGGATTATCGGAAGCGATTGAAGCTTCTCAAATCGGGAAAACCACGTTTGGTAGCGAGGGTTAGTGCGAACCGGGTACAGGCGATGATTTCGAAGGCTTCTAGCATAGGAGACTACACTCTTGTCCACGTGACTTCTGAGCACCTCAAGCGGTATGGTTGGAAGGGGGGCACGAAGAACACTCCTGCTGCTTATTTGGTGGGATATCTCTGTGGCAAGCAGGCTTTGCAACGAGGCATTACGGAAGCGGTCCTGGATATCGGCCGTCACGCTGCTCGCAAGGGCGCCCGCGTGTTTGCTGTACTAAAGGGGGCTCTTGATGCGGGACTGCAGATCCCACATGAGGACAGCGTGTTGCCCAGTGAGGACAGAATTGCTGGACGCCACATAGTGGAATATGCAAAAAAACTGAAGCAGAAGTCGGAGGAATATCAGAAAAGATTTTCCCAGTATTTGTCTCGAGGACTGCCTCCAGAAGAACTCGAAGCACACTTTATGACCGTGAAAGACCAGATAATGAGAGGAGGGAGCCAAGATGAGACCAGCGGGTGAGCAGTTCGACATAAACTTGTGGACACCTAGGACGAAGCTTGGCCAAATGGTGAAGGAGGGGAAGATCACTAACATTCTGGACATCCTAAAGAGCGGGAAGCGAATAATGGAAATCGAGATTGTCGACGCGCTGGTTCCCAACCTTCAAGAGGAGATTCTGTCGATAGGGCTCATGCAACGCATGCACAAGTCGGGGCGTCGGGTTCGATATCGTGTGGTGTCGGTGGTGGGAAACGGTGATGGAATAGTGGGGGTGGGTAAAAGCAGGGCTAGAGAGATCGGTCAAGCAATAAGGAAATCGATTGGAAGTGCAAAACTCAACATTGTTGCAGTTGCACGGGGGTGTGGAAGCTGGGAATGCGGATGTAACAGACCACATTCAGTTCCAGCAGAAGTCACTGGGAAATGCGGAAGCGTTTCAGTGACCATCAAACCCGCACCCAGAGGCCTTGGCTTGGTAGGGGCCGAAGTTCCAAGCACTATCCTGAAACTGGCGGGAATAAAAGATGCGTGGGTCACATCGCGGGGAGAGACACGAACAACGGTCAATTTTGCTTTCGCTGTGTTTGAGGCGCTGAAGCAGACGACGCGTTTAGTTCTTCCGCCACGCATGAAAGTCACGATTGGTCAGGCCGGTGAGGTAAGTGGTGAAGCTGGCAGTGGTTAGGGTCCGAGGAGGGGTGCGTGGGCGCAAAGACGTGATGGACACGCTCAGGTTGTTGGGCCTCACGCGGATAAATCATTGTGTGGTTGTAGATAACACTCCTTCTATCCGCGGAATGCTTCAGAAGAGCAAAGACTATATAACTTGGGGGGAGATCACTCCACAGACTCTCGAAAAGTTGCTTCGCAAGCGGGGAAGACTAATCGGTGACAAAAAACTTGATGAAAAACTTTTGCAGATGCTGGGATTGGGAGGGTTTGGCGAGTTCGCCGAAGCGGTTTGTGCTGGCAAGGCGAGCTTGAGAGATGTTCCGGGCCTGAAAAAGGTCTTCAGGCTTCACCCCCCGAAAAAAGGATATCGATCCACAAAAAAATCCGTTGCTGAGGGCGGAGATCTCGGCTATCGGGGAGAGAAGATAAATGAATTGATATTGCGGATGATGTGAAGGTGGGATATCCCATGGTGGTCAGGAAGAGAAAGAAAGTCGTGAAAAAACGAGGCTCGCGCACGCATGGACGCGGATGTGCGAAGCGGGGAAGAGGAAGTGGGGAGAAAGGGGGAAAAGGAGCCAGCGGCCGTCACAAGCATCTTTGGTCGTGGGTAATCCGGCACGAGCCTGATTATTTTGGAAAAAGGGGTTTCGTGTATCATGGCCCAAAGTCATCTGTGCGTGAAATCAATCTGGAGGAACTCGAGGAACGCATCCCGGAGTGGGAAAAACAAAATCTGATTCAGCGCCATGACGAGATGTACAGAATAGATTTGGGTCAGCTGGGTTACACCAAACTGCTTGGCCGCGGCAGGGTTACGCGAAAAATGGAGATCCGGGTGGAACAGGCTTCTGAGCGCGCGAAGGCGAAGGTGGAGGAGGCAGGGGGCAGAATAATCTCCGGTGAAGGTGATGGAGGAGATACCCAAGCCGAGATCGAAACTGTACGCGCTTGAGCCGCTTCTCCGCCGTATGCCGGAAATTGCAGTGCCCAAGCGCCATGTTCCGTTCAAAGAAAAATTTATTTGGACAGTTATTGCGCTGGCGTTATTCTTTGTGATGGCGCAGATCCCCCTGTATGGCATACCCACTGGGCAGCAGGTCAGTGAGTTACTGGGCCAGCTGAGATTTATTTTTGCAAGCCAGGCCGGCACACTGATGGAACTGGGTATAGGTCCGATTGTTACGGCAGGTATCATAATGCAACTACTGGTTGGAAGCAAAATAATAAATTTGGATCTCACGGATCCGGAGGACAGAGCGGTGTTCACGAGTACTCAAAAACTTCTGTCCATTCTGGTTGCAGTATTCGAGGGGTCGATGCTCGTATTGTCCGGGCGCTATGGAGTCCCGTTTAGCTCGGCGCCAGGCTTATTCATATTGTTCCAGCTGGCTCTAGGCGCGATCATTGTGATCTTTTTGGACGAGGTTGTGTCGAAGTACGGATTTGGTAGCGGTGTCAGTTTGTTTATAGCGGGAGGTGTGGCGATGACAGTTTTCTGGCTTGCGCTGAATCCCGGTAGCGGGGTGATCCCAGTGTTTCTAAGAGATCTGGGGCGCGGTGAAGATTTCATAACGGCGTTTTTCGCTGGAGGTCCGAACACCATGATTGGGTTGGTGGCCACAGTCATCATATTCTTTGTAGTAGTCTACACGCAGACGCTCAGGATCGAGATCCCCGTCTCTTACTCTCACTATGGCGGCATCCGCGCGCGTTATCCAATAAGATTCCTTTACACTTCTAACATTCCAGTGATTTTGGCAATGACCGTTTTCGCCAATTTCAGAATAGTTTCTGCACTCTTCAACGTGCCGTGGTTGACCTATTACACACAACCTCCCAATGGGTTAGCATCCGTGGTGGCGGATCCTCTTCGAACGGTGATCTACGTGGCGGTTTTGGTCGCTTTGTCCGTAGGATTTGGATGGATGTGGATTTACATGACCAACATGAGTCCTCGCGATATAGCGCGTCAGCTGGATGATGCAGGGATGATGATTCCAGGTTATAGAAGAGATGTCCGCGTGATGGAGCAGGTGCTCGGGCGTTATATTATCCCGACCACGATCTTAGGCAGCGCGTTCGTAGGTTTGATTTCGGCCGGTGCGGACATTATGGGGGCGTTGGGCAGCGGCACAGGTATTTTATTGACTGTGGGTATTGTTTATTCGTTATACGAGCAAATTGCCAGAGAGCAGGTATCCGAAATGTTCCCCGCTGTGAGGAGGTTGATCGGTGAGTAAAGTTGTGGTAATAACCGGGGTTCCGGGTTCAGGCAAAACCACAGTAGTTAGGCAGGCGCTAGAGGTACTCAAGCAACAGGGAATAGAGTACGAGGTAGTCAACTATGGCGACGTGATGCTGGAGTTAATGCGCGAACGCCTGGGGGTGACTCATCGCGACGATATGCGGAAAATCGACACAGGAGTTTACAGAGAAATCCAGAGAGAGGCCGGGAAAAAGATTGCGGATATTGCAAAACAAAAGCGAGTAATCGTGGACACTCATTGTTTTGTGAAAAAACCCGAGGGTTATTATCCCGGTTTGCCGCTGTGGGTGCTTCAGGAGCTGAGACCGGACGTTTTGGTGTTGGTTGAAGCCACACCTCAAGAGATAGCGCGGAGGCGCACGCTGGACGCTGATAGAAAGCGGGATCAAGAGTTAGAACAATCCATACAGGAGCACCAAGAGTTCAATCGGATGGTTGCGATGGCCTATTCTGCCATTTCGGGAGCCGCCGTTCGGATAGTGACGAATCACGACGATAGGTTAAATGAGGCGGTGGAACAAATGGTTTCAGTGCTGAGGTGAGAAGGATGCGATACTGGGCAGCTGTGCTCGCGATCGTGTTGATTATACCGTTGCTCCCGGTAGCTGCTGCTCAGCAAGCAGATTCTGGAGATCTAGAAGCGATAGTAAAAACTCTCGACTCCGCCGTTGTAGCTTTACGGAAAGGGGGAGGGGCAGGTTCTCTCATCTCGAATGCCAAAAGTGTGTACGCTGAAAAATTCGCAGCAGTTGAAAACATCGATAACGAGCTTCATCAAAGGATTTTGAGTTCATTTGATTCTGTTTCGCAGTCGCCGAGCGAGGAAAATATTTTCGCGCTAAAGCGTGACGTGATCGAGGCTGCAGGACTGTTGGGGATTTCGGTTTCCCCCCTGTACAGCTACGCTATTTTTATTATTGCTGGGATAACGTTCCTGCTCTCTCTTGGGATAACGCTGCTCAACAAGCGAGTGGTCAACTGGGAGCTTGTTAATCGCTACCGAGCTGAGGTCTCTCAGTTCATGAAGGAATACCGAGAAATCCTTCGAAGGCAAGACCGAAAGAAATTACACAAGCTGGAGCCACGCTTGAAGGAGATCCAGCAAAAAAACATGGTAGTGATGACAGAGACCATGAAGCCAGCGTTCTACTATTTTATACCATTGATGGTTTTGTGGTATTTGCTCGCAGGGACGTTCCGCGGCTGGGTCGTTGCTTGGCTTCCCTTCTCGATTCTTTTGCCGATCTACGGGCAGTGGGTAGCGTGCGGATTCGGCTGGTGGTATCTGCTCACCTTCTTGATGTTTTCAACTGTGTTGCGCGCGTTGTTATTGCCAGAGGCCTCACCTTCTCCGCAGGCTGAAGGAGGCGAGCAAAGTGCCTCGACCTAGTCAGAGGACGAAAGGTGTAAGACGAGTATGGGTGCGAACACCGGGTGGCAGGTCGGTTGTTCACTATCGGCAGAAGAAGACCAAGCCGCCGGTGTGCTGGATGTGTGGTCGTCCGCTCAGTGGTGTACCACGTGTGAGACCGGCAAAGCTGAGAGCGTTGGCCCGGAGCTCGCGCCGTCCCAACCGGCCTTATGGTGGAAATCTTTGCCCATCTTGCGCGCGAAATGTTATAAAAGCGAAGGTGCGGGCCGGATAGGGATGGTGGTCATCGCCATCAGCGGATTGCACGGAGCCGGCAAAACTACGGTGGCCAAATATCTAGCAAAGAAGTTTGGCCTGCGTTACGTGTGCGCCGGCGATGTTTTTCGGAAGATGGCTGCTGAGCGAGGCATGAGCTTGGAAGAATTTTCCAAATATGCTGAGCGTCATCCTGAAATCGATTTGATGATCGACAAGCGGACTGTTCGGGAAGCCAAAGGCGACAATGTGTTGATAGATGCAAAACTTGCTGGGTGGATGGCTAAAAACGCCGACTTGAAGATTTTGCTCACAGCCCCCCTGCGTGTGCGGGTTCAGCGGATCGCGAGAAGAGAGGGGCGGTCGTATCGGGAGGTCATGAGAGAGACGCGATATCGTGAGAAAAGCGAAGCCAAGAGGTTCAAGCGCTTCTACCGAATAGATACTAATGATTACTCTCCGTTCGATATAGTTTTAAATACTGAAAAATTCTCGATTAAGGAAATGAAGAAGATTCTTGAGACGGTGGTTTCGACAAAGGTCAAGCGGAGGTGAACGAGGTGCTGGAAGTTGGAAGGGTGTGTGTAAAGACGGCTGGGCGGGAGGCAGGGGAGTACTGCGTAGTCGTGGATGTGTTGGATCAGAACTTTGTGTTGGTTGTGGGTCCAAAGGTGAGGAGACGGAGATGCAACATTGCTCATTTGGAGCCCACCGACAAAAAGTTGGATATCCCCAAAGGCGCTGACGACGCAACGGTCAAGCAAGCGATGGAGAGCGCAGGGCTACACTAAAGGTGTTTTGGTTGGGTTTCTTACCGTCCGACAAAAAACGGAAGCGGTTAGTTAAAGCGTCTGATGTGACCGATTCGCGGTATGGATGCAAACCGGAGGAACGCGATATTCACGAGTTGATGAGGCTTGGAGTAATCAATCTGGACAAACCTCGGGGCCCCACTTCACATGAGATAGTGTCTTGGGTAAAACGAATCCTCCAAGTGCGGAAGGCGGGACACGGGGGCACCTTGGATCCGGCGGTTAGCGGGGTTCTGCCGGTGGCTCTGGAAGACGCCACGAAAGCAATTCAGGTTCTGCTTCCGGCCGGGAAAGAGTATGTATGTGTGATGAAGCTTCACGGGGATGTGGGAGAGGAGCGGCTGAGAGAGGTGTTGAAAGAGTTTACTGGAGAGATTTATCAGCGCCCGCCGGTGAGGGCAGCTGTAAGACGCAAACTGCGTATTAGAAATATTTACTACATCGAGCTGCTTGAACGGGAAGGTCGGAATGTCTTGGTGCGGGTGGGGTGCGAAGCGGGCACTTACATGCGCAAACTGTGCCACGATGTTGGAGAAGCACTAGGAGTGGGCGCACACATGCAAGAACTCCGCCGAACTCGGACGGGGCCTTTCTCTGAGGAAAATTGTGTAAAGCTTCAAGATTTGGCCGACGCTTATGCGGCTTGGAAAGAAAACGGACGCGAAGAACCCCTTAGACGTGTCATTCTCCCCATCGAGGTGGCTGTTCGGCACCTGCCCAAAGTCGTTGTGCGAGACGGTGCTGTCGATGCACTATGTCACGGGGCTGAGCTGGCGGCGCCCGGAGTACTGGAACTGAGTTCAGATATCAGAAGAGGAGATTTGATCGCAGTGCTCACGCTGAAAGGGGAACTCATCGAGTTGGCGAGAGCACAAATGACTTCGGAACAAATGCTAGAGGCTGAACACGGGATAGTGGCTAGACCCGAGCGAGTGGTCATGCGGCCCGGGACTTATCCTCGGAAGTGGAAGAGCAAAACGGTTTAAATAGGGGTGGACTAAAAATTTTCTAGTCTCATCGGGCTGGCCGATGAGGAAAATCTTCCGAGGCGGGCTCATGGGAGGCAGATCCGAGGCTAGAGGTGCAAGGCCGATATGGTGCGGCGTGCTGTTTTTAGTGATTGTGCAGTTTTGGACGCTTCCGAGTGCTAGTGCTTGGACCTATCTGGATGGAGGCGACCACGGCGGGCAGGACTGGATAATCACGTCAAACACGACCATCGCTGGCAATCACTACAACATCCGGCTGTTCAAGATCGCGGCGGGGGTCACGGTCACGGTTGCAGCGTACGATGGGACGAATTACGGATGGGTAGAAATCCATGCCGAAAACATAGTGATTGAAGGAACACTAAGCGCGAGCGGTGCGGGCTATTCTAGTTCCTCCGGTCCCGGAGCAGGAGAAAGTGTGTCTGGGTTAGGGGGCGGAGGCGGTGGCGGATCCTCCTATGGTTCTCTTTCTTCTCACGAGGTGGAGATGGGTTCGGGCGGAGGGAGTTCGAGTCAGTCTGGTGTGCGCTATGTTGGGGGTGGTGGGGGCGGAGGATATGGTGGTTCGGGAGGCCAAGGAGGTGATTCTGCAGATCCCACCCTGGCCGGGAGTGGCTACTCGGCACTTGGAGGAAGAGGGGGAGGAAAAATAGTTCTGATCGCCAGTGAAAATTTAACCATTAATGGAACGGTTAGCGCAGATGGTGCGGCAGGGGGCAAGAGTCCGCCACTGGAGTATTGCGCTGGTGGAGGTGGATCGGGAGGAGGAGTATTGATTGAGGGAAAGGAGGTACACATTTCGGGCGCCATCAGTGCGAAGGGAGGGGCTGGCGGCTCGGTTGCGGCTGGGCAATACGCTGGTTCTGGTGGAGGAGGAGGCGGGGGCAGAATAAAAATATTTTCTGGTCAGCTCGACATTTCTGGCTCGCTCGATGTTTCTGGCGGTTCTAGCGGAAACACTTCGCGTGCTTCGGCCAAGGGTGCTCCCGGAAGCGAAGGAACC
Organism: Hadesarchaea archaeon; assembly: GCA_029259175.1. GTDB lineage: Archaea > Hadarchaeota > Hadarchaeia > Hadarchaeales > Hadarchaeaceae > JAVZGN01. The sequence goes on along the minus strand of JAPDJH010000015.1, from coordinate 13,890 downwards.
GTATATATTAGCGGAGCTCCCTTTTTGCTGGAGCCTGAAAACAACTCAATCTGCAATTCTCCAACCGTTCGGTTCACGTGGTCTGATGCAGGTGCAGACAATTACAGGTTGACGATCGCACGAGATCCCTCCTTCACCAGTGTTGTGGAGAATCTTGTTGTTGGTTCAACTTCTTTCAGTCTTTCGCCTCCCGAGGGGGACCTGTTCTGGAAGGTCACAGCAATAAGAGAATTTGGTGAAAATTCCTCCGTGACTTTTCGTTTGGAGCGCTTTCCTCCTGAAATCCTTTCGATAGCCTGTGACAACAAGGTAGTGGACAGAAGAGTTGATTCCTCAGGGGCAGCAGGTGCTACTCTGATTTCGGTCACGGTGAAAGACAGCGGCGGGGCCGCGACTCTATCTCCCGAAAATGTTCGTATATGGATTCGAGACGCGAGGAATCGTCCAGTATTGGAAAATGTGGCCTTTTCAGACTACGCGGAAGTGGATGAAAACACACGGGTGTTCTATTACCTCTACGATCCGGCAGACTCTCTTCCAGATGCGGCCCTGGGTCTGTTTGATGTGCAGGTGTGGGTTTCCGACAATTATGGGACGACTGATAACGAGAACTTCGACGGGATGGGTGCGGATCTGTTCGTCGTGAACGATTTGAGGGTCGATCTATCCGTCGCAGACAACACTCCGATCTGGCAGCTCGAGGTGAGCGGGAGCGCGTTCAGGATTTATGAAAACCAGCTTACGAGCCTCAACAATGTAGTGATCGCCGATAACAACCAAGGAGAGATCGTCGCGGATTTCGGTGACAACTCTTTTTCCAAAGACTACGGGCTTGTCTCGCCAGTCCGTTTGCGTCGCGGAGATAAGGGACGCATCTGCGCGTGGGCTAGAGATGGTGTACTCGATGGTGTTTCCCAGGTCGTCACCTACCAAGTCGAAGGGGACAACCTGAGGTTGCTCAATTATGTAGTGGATAGAGAAGAAGACAGAACGATAGTGATTTTCGATGGAGAGTGGGCATCCGACGGCGGTGCTGCGAATGGTACCGTTTACCTCCCAGAGAACGCAGAGATAAGAGGGACAATTTCGAACGGATCCGGAACTATCGTCGTGCCGCACTCGGCAAAAATCGAATCAGGATACAAGGCTCTTTCGGTCTTTGATAACGCAGATCGGCCGCTCTGGGAGGTTCGGAGCCAGACTTTCCGGTTTAACATTCTCCCCATTGCCGCCGAGCTGAAAGCAGATAATAGGCTCTTGCCAGCTAAGGTCGGTCTCACTCCGACTTTTGCTTGGTCTTTCCACGATAATAACCCAAACGATTCGCAGCTTGGTGTCAGGATACAGGTCGGGAGCACGCCGGACAACAACGATCTGTGGGATTGGAGCGGAGAGGGACACACCACGCACGAAAAAATCTATGATGGACTGGAACTGATCCGCGGGCAAACCTATTATGTTCGCGTGGTTGTTCGAGATTCACAGTTGGAGTGGCAGAACGCCGACAACGCCGAGCGTTGGACGCGGGCTTCCTTCATCGTAAACCAGCTCCCTCAAGTGTGCGAACTCTTGGTGAACGGCAAAAGCAATCCCGCGGGGCTTGAAACGCAAGAACCCGTTTTCAGCTGGAGCTATTCTGATGCCGATAACGATCGGCAAATGAAATATCGGGTGAAGGTAGGGACCTCGGCAGGGACTGATGACGTGTGGTTTTATGAGGGATCAGGATTTGATAACTCGCTCCGTTACCAAGGACCGGATCTCTCCCGAGGTGTTGTGTACTACGCGGGCGTGTCCGTATTCGACGGGCTCGAATGGTCTGATTGGGTGTTAGCGTCCTTCAGTTTGAAATCAGAAACTAGTCAATCCGTTGGAGACACGAACTCGGGCGTGGAAGTCTCGTCGGTTTCGGATTCAGAATCTCCGCTACTCGAGTTCCATCTGCCCGAAACCTTGTGTTCGATGCGGTTTTCGCTTGAAGTTACGATAGAGGACAACTCCGAAATCGACGTGGATTCGATAGTTGTTATGCTCGACAACACTCCGATCGGGTTCGAATGGGCCGGTGATCATCTGATTGCTGAGCTCTCTGACCTCTCGGAGGGACCCCACTCATTGGTGGTTTCGGCAAGCGATGTTCATGGGAACTCTGCCGTAGCGCTTGAGGCTTTTACAGTTGACCTGCCCAATGTGGAGTTGGTCACAGCAATGGGCGAAGCCGAGCTCCAGTTTTCTAATCACGCGGTCACTAAAATGGTTTTGATGATTGACGCCGTGGACGGGCAAGGCTCGGTGGTGCTTGTGGGTGAGGAAAATGCCGGGTGTGTCCCGGAGCTGGAGGCATATGCTGTGTTCGAAATTTTGGGTTCTGGGATCACGCATTCTGGTGGAAGCCTCGAGTTCACGGTTGTGCGCGAGTGGATCGAGGCGCGTGGTTATCCGGAAGATGTACATCTTTTCGAACTCGGAGATAACAACGTGATCGAGCTGCCGACCGAAATCATTGGGCAGGACCGCGAGCGGGTCCGATACCGGGCGTCGGTTCACTCCTTTTCGCGGTTCGCGATCGGCATTGCGGCTCCAGCTCCGTCGTTCACATTGTTGCTCCGGGGGCCGCTCGAAATCCGAGATGGCTTCGTCGGTCTGGATGTGTTGGTCCAGAATCCTTCAGACCACCCGGTGGAGCGAACGCTGGTTCTGAAAGTAGGGGACGCTGAAGTTTCCTTTTCGGTTGTAGCAGCGCCCGGTGAAAACTCGGTGAGATGCATCTACCTCCCCCTTCCGGAAACGATTCAGGGGGAGACGGAGGTGGTTCTGAGTGATCTGGCCGGTGCGGTGCTGGATTCGAAACGGGTGGAGCTGGTCTCTTCTGTCCCGGACGGCGGCGTGCCGGTTTTGGTCATGTTCGGAATGGGATCCGGCGTAGCGGCACTCTATTTCGTGACGCGTCGCTCGATTGGGATGCGGAGAAAGGTGAAGCCGATCCAGATAGCCGCCCCGAGCGTCAGGAGAAGCACGATTATTGACGAATACTATGAGTTGCTCTTTCCGCTGGCAGAAAAGCTCAGGAACAAAAAAAGACGGCGCGAGGTGGATGAATGTTCTTTCACTTGATCATCACCACCGACTGCAATCTGCGGTGCAAGTATTGTTATGAGGAAGCTGTGCGCGATATCGGTGTTGATGTGGGCGTATCGTTTGATTATGATTTGCCATCCGAGATCTCGTATGATGTGAATGATCTGGCACGGTTTTGCTCGCTGGATCCTGATTGTTCGTTGATATTTTATGGGGGGGAACCACTCCTGCAGATCGATAGAATCAAACAGATAATGGATCGCGTCCCAGCCAAACGCTTTCTGATCCAAACCAACGGAACCCTGCTTCACGAACTGGATGCCAACTACATTAGGCGATTGCACACGATCGCGGTTTCGGTGGATGGTCGCGAGAGCACCACCGATTTTTTCCGGGGTGCGGGCACTTTCAAGAAAGTGATAATGAACGTTCGGCACGTTGTGAAGCAGGGATTCGGGGGAGAGCTGATTGCGCGAATGACTGTGATGGAGCCCGTGGACATATATGAAGAGGTGCGCTGGTTGCTCGACAACGACGAGTTCAGCTTTCCGTCCGTTCACTGGCAGCTCAACGCTGGGTTCTGGAACGATTTCGAGCGCCGTGATTTTGAGCGATGGGTTGAGGACAGCTACAATCCAGGGATTAGAAGGCTCGTTCGGTTTTGGGTAGACCAGATGAAGAAAGGAAAAGTTCTGCGCATCTACCCGTTTTTAGGGATTGCCAAGTCGTTGTTGGAAGGCAAGCCGAGCAAACTCAGGTGTGGAGCTGGGTGGGCCAATTATGCGATTCAGACAGATGGACGGATAATTCCCTGCCCGAGCATGTGGGGGATGCGGGAGTTCTATTTAGGAGATATCAGGAACTCTAGCCCGATTGGTCTTCCCGAAGTATTTGTTGGTGATCGGTGTCACGATTGTCATATCTATCGTTGGTGTGGCGGACGATGTCTTTATGCTAATGTTCTCAAGCGCTGGAGTTGGAGCTCGTATCGCTTGGTGTGCAAGACTGTGGAGAATCTTGTAAACTCACTAAGACGTACACTTCCGCAGATAAGAGGACTTATCAAGAGTGGTGTAGTCAAATATGAAGATTTCCAGTTTTTGGAGTTTAACGGCTGTGAGATAATTCCATAGATTACTTTAGTTGCTTGATCCAACGGGAGAGACGCACACGTTTCCAAATTCCGTGACCCACTTGCTGGACAAGTCCTTTGGATTGGAGTTTTTCCTCCCAAGGCTTGACGAGCTCTTCGATTTCGGTGAACAGACCGCGCAGGTACAGGTAGGCGAGATATCCGAGGCAGGCCACACCGAAGACGAATATTCCGGATTCCAGCAACGCGCGTGCCGAGCTCGACCAGAAGTGCTCTACAACCAAACCGGAGTTATATAGCCCGTGGAAAAGGATGAGTCCAACGATATTGCGCGTTTTGTAATACACGAAGCCCCACCACAACGCCAGCAGGAAGAGTCCGCCGTACAAGGGGAGAGCGGTTAAACCGAAGGAGGCGTACCAGAGGTGGAGGGAGGCAAAGAGCAAAGAACTGAGCGCGATGGCAATTGTTGGCCCCTTTACTAGAAAGCGTTCGATCATGAATCCACGGAAAATGGTTTCTTCAGTGAAGGCGACGGGAAAGAAGAAGGCGAAGCCGAGATATGCGTAATACCACTCGTCGGATCCGGAGAAAAATCCTTGGATTTCCTGTTGGGGATTGGTGCCGGTGAAGAGCTGTATCGCCTGCCAGTAAATATAGAGTAGGGCTGTGAAGATCACGGAGAGAGCGAAGACCCACACCACGCTCCAGAGGGCATTCTCACGACGCAGTCCAACAGATTCCCAGAAGCGTTTTCGACGTTCGAAGCGGGTCACGTGGAGATAAGCGATGAGGAGAGCAACCGAGTAGGTGACGGCGTGTGAGATGACATCGGCGATCTCGCGCATGTCCCATGAGCCACGCGTCCACACGGCGATGTTTTCGACGCCTGTCAGGTCGAATTCTTTGCTGATTTGGGCGTTGCTATAAGGGGCTGTAGTGCTGAAGGCTTGGAAACACCAGAGAGCGGAGCCCGAGACAGCATCGGAACACAAAGCAAGGTCAAGGACGTTTTCGGGGTCGTTCTCGGAATACTGCCACTGCGAGCTCGACGGGTCTTGTTCGAAGTCTTCCACGGTGGTATCATTGAAGGAGAGGTTGTCGATGTAAAGGGTGCCAGATGTGGGATCGACAGTGATCCAGCGGATGGTGAGTGTGTGGAGGCCCGAATAGTGCAGGTTTTCGAGTCGGACGATGGTCCAATCCCATCCGCCGGTGGCTCCCCCTTCGAGCTCCACGTTATCGTCTATCACGATCTGTAGCCGTCCTTCTGCGGCCCCCATTCCCAAAGCCGAGGTTAAAGTGCCGACGAGCAGCATTGCGCTCAGCATGCATATGAAGATCACTAGGGGGCCCAGCCACCAGAGCTGGGTGCTCGGGGTAGGACTTTTGGGCATGAGCTTTACACTGGGAGCTCTTTGGACATGGTCACGGCGAGGGTGGCCATCTTGGCGTAGAAGTTGTCGTCGGCTTGCTTGTATATTGCCGAGTTGGGGCCATCCATCACCGCGTCCGTGGCCTCGTATCCGCGGAGCACTGGGAGCACGTGGGTGACGTAAGCCGGTTTCGCCATTAGGTCGTTTACGTGGTGCTGGTCGAGGCACCAGTGCTTGTAGCGCTGATAGGTCTGGACCTCTCGCTCGACTCCGAATTTGGACGCTCCGACTCGCAGGAACTCAGAACTCGCCCAGTTGCGCGGGAACACCACGTTGGCGTCTTTCAGTCCTTCTTCAAAGTCGTGAACGATCTCGAAGCTTCCGCCGGATTCCTTGGCGTTTTTCCTTGCCGCTTCAATGATTTGCGGGTCGAGATCGAAGCCCTCTGGGTGAGCGAGCGTGACGTCCATGCCGAAGCGGGTGGCGATGAGGACTTCCTCTTGAATACTGCAGCGTCCGCGCGGCTGGTTGGAGTAGGCCCACGTGATGGTGTACTTCTTGCCCTTGACGTCGCCGAGGAGGTCTTGAATGGTGATCATGTCTCCGAGCCCCTGTGTCGGGTGGTAGGTGCAGCACGCCATGTTGATGACGGGCACCTTTGCCGTATCGGCGAATTCGCGGATCACGCGGTGTCCTTCGCCGTACACGAAATCGATGGCTTTGTCGAGAATTCGGACACCGATCCCGTCGGCGTAAGAGTCATACATGGCTGCCACGTCCTTCACAGCCTCCCCCGCCTTGATGCGGGTGGTGCTCACATCGATGAACGCCGGGTGGCCTCCGAGGATCGCGGTGGCCGCTTCGAAGGCGCCGCGCGTGCGAGTCGAGGGGGCGTAGAACACCATGAAGAAGTTGCGGCGGTCGAGCACCGGTTTTGGTCTGTCGCCCCGTTTCACGGTTTCGCGCAGTTTTCGTGCCACTTCCATGGTGTACTCCAGCTCTTCGATGGTCCACTCCTGGGTGGTGATGAAGTCGCGCCCGTACAGGTCCACCATTTCTTCACCTCCTCTTTCCAATTACGAGCGTTCATATAAAATTCATCGCAGGGACGGGCTGAGGGCGGAGCTGACGGCTTTGGCGGGGGACGCTAGAAACAGATAGGCGGGCACCAGCTCGGCCCAGCGGAGACGCCCAGTGGTCGATTCGGGCGATGAGAATTCCGCGCGGAATGCCGAAGCGCAATGGCTAGCAGAGGGCATGCGTTTGGTCGTGTTTGATCAGCACGCTAGGAGGCTTTCGGGGTGGCACTATGAGAAGTTGAAGGCGGTCGGCGGGGAGTAGGTTCAGCGGTCAGTTGTTCTGTGTGCGGAGGACGAGGTGGTGCGCTCGTGGGGATGCTCAGGCGTTTCGGGGTTCGGGACGTCAGTGTATTCGATGCGGAGGAGGCCAGGATCGAGTGCAAGGAGGACTACGACAAATCGTAGAGTTCCGGGATCGGGTTTCGAGACTACGATAAATCGTAGAGCTGAGGATAGATTTCAGGCGGAGCTGTGCTGACTATGATAAATCGTAGACTCCCCTGAGTTGTGGAGAACTACGATAAATGAGCCTCGATCCCCAGCTATTTTTTGGTGTACGAAGCAGAAAAGGTAACGATGCCGAGAAGCCTGAGAGAGGCCCTCGCGGGCAGGGTGCCGGAACCGCTCCTCCGACGTCTGCGCGCCTTCGACATCGTCGGCGACATCGCCGTCCTGCGCCTCCCCCCGGAACTCCGCCCCTACGCCTGCGCCATCGGAGAGGCGCTGATGCGCGTGCACCGCCACGTTCGCGTCGTTCTAAACCAGGTGGGCCCGGTGAGCGGCGATTTTCGCACCCGCCAGCTGGAGCACATCGCCGGCGAGCACCGCACCCTCACCCTCCACCGCGAGAATGGCTGCGTCTTCCGCGTCGATCTGTCCCGCGTTTACTTCTCCCCCCGCCTCGGAACCGAGCGCCTGCGCGTGGCCCGCCTCGTCCGCCCCGGCGAGGTGGTGACCAACCTCTTCGCCGGCGTGGGCTGCTACTCGATCGAGATTGCCCGCCACTCGCAGGCCCGCCGCGTGTACTCCATCGACCTCAACCCTGCCGCCTACGAGCTCATGGTGGAGAACATCCGCCTAAACCGCGTTGGCGATCGCGTGATCCCTCTGCTTGGGGACTGCCGGGCCCTCGTCCGGACGCGCCTGCGCGGACTCGCCGATCGCGTCCTCATGCCTCTCCCTGAACTCGCCCGCGACTTTCTCCCCACTGCCTTGGAGGCCCTCAAGCCCACCGGCGGAGTGATCCACTTCTACGATTTCGGCAGCGACCCCGACCCCTTCGGCCCGTCTGCTTCCTTCGTCCGCGAATTCGTCTCCGCCCATGGTTTTTCTGCTGAGATCCTGAGTTGCCGCAAAGTGCGCTCCTACGCCCCCCGCTGCTACCACGTAGTGCTCGACGTGAGGCTCTCCGGACTCTCCGGCTTTTAAACCTTTCACGTATTTGTGAAAAATCCATAGATTACAGAATCCCTTTTTGTGCTCTCTCATCGACCTCCACTCGGGGCCGCAATGGGCAGATCACGCTATTTGGTCCCAGACGAGCGCGGAGTATGGGTATCCGTAGCTGCAATCATGTTGGTTACTATTTTCATAATCTCCACATCTCTCTATTATATGACTGTGGTCCCCCGCCTGCAGCACCGCAGCGAATCCATTCACTCATCCCTCGTGAAGCAGAGCGTGCTGAGCGTTCAGGAGGAGATACTCTCTCCGGAGCTCCAGCCCTATGAGACCGTCACCATAAGCGTCCCTGCCTTCGAAAAAACCACGGCCGGAGCCCTGCCCGTGACTTCCGACGTGGAGGCGGTGGCCGACGAGGGCCCGGTACTCAAAGCCGAGGTTTTCAATACCCGCACCTCCCTCATCCAGGGGATGCCCCCCACGGAGAACGGCCTCCACGAGAACATCCGGATCGAGGAAAACGGCGAAATCCACCTAGAGAACGAGTGGTGGGGCAATCCGTGGTATACCAACACCCATCGTATCAAAGCCGGCGAGATGACCTCTTATAACTTCTCAGTGGCCTTCCGCTTCCGCGCAACCAAAACCGAGAACATCGAGAACGCGTGGTTCTACGCCTACCTCTACGCCACCGAGTTCCCGAGCCTCAAAGTGACTTTCACTGACGGGAGCTACATTTATCTCTACGCCAGCGCGGACGCTTACGTGGACAACGAGGATTACAAAAACGAGATCAACACAAACTTTGGAGACGAGGACACCCTCAAGGTCTACTACTCCACCAAGTATGACTACATCCGCCGCTCCTATCTCAAGTTCGATCTTTCTAAACTCCCCACTGGCAAGTCTATTTCTAGTGCCAAGCTCGTCCTTTCTTGCTCCGCCGCTTATGCCAGCAGCACGGGCACCTACCCCACGGTTGAAGTCCACAGTGTTACTAACGATTCTTGGCAGGAGGACACCATCACTTGGAACAACGCACCCGCATTCGATGCAACTGCGCTTGACAGCGTGCTTGTGAGTTCCGGGTACGCCACTTATTACTGGGATGTCACGAGCTTCGTCCAGAACGAGTACAGCGGTGACAAAATCGCTAGTCTCTGTCTGAAGCTCCAAGATGAGACCACCGGCTGGGGCGCTTACTTCCGTTCTCGCGAGTACCTCGCCGCCAACGTGTACATCGCCCAGGATCAAAACGGCATCCCGGGCGCCTCGGTTGGCAACACCGTGCTCGTGCGTTTTCCCGATGGGGAGACTTGCACCAACTGGGCCGACTTTGGCTGGATTCGGGCTGACAACCTTCACGCTCAAGTCTACAAGGACAACATCTATTACTTGGTCATCACACCCAACGCTTCCTACAACTACCCCAACGTGTACACCTACTACTCAATTGCCCATACGGGTCCGCACAACCCGTTGTGGGTAGACGGCACCCCTTCACAGCGCGACCGGGGGGTCCTGTGGTACGGCCGCGAGACCTCCGAGGTCAACGTTCACTGGGTGGAGCTCGGGTATTCCTATCCGTTTTCCGACGTGGAGCCGCTTTTTGTTGTGCGCTACGCCGATGACACTTACTTCGGCAACCCCTACCACCCCGGCTTCAAGTTTTACTCGAGCAGTTACTACTATTGGGATATCAACGCGTATGGCGACGACGAACTCTATATCAGCTTCCTCTATTCGGACGACGAGTATTCCGCTGGCATAATTAAATCGGACGGTTGGTATGACAACGACTTCGTGTGGGGTGAGAACTTTTACGTTGCTTCCCCGATGACCCTGATGGCTGTCGAGATTCCTGTCCGCAAATACGGAAGCCCCTCCTACGCGCTCGAGGTGGTGCTGGAGAACACAACTTGGCAACACGTCTTCACCCTGAAGCCCTCCCAAGTGGGCAAGGAGACCAAACCCAGCTGGTATCGGCTTGAACTCGATTCTCCAGTGGTGCTCTCTCCCGGGTACTACCGGCTCTACCTGCGAGAGCGCAATTATACCAAATACGACTATTATATTGTTCCGCTGGACAACGCGGACGGTCCGTTTCCGACCAATGTGAGCTGGGACGGATCCACCTCACACGCTTTCAAGGCGGTCATGGCTTATTCAGCGGATAACTTGGACAATTCTGCAGCAGTTGCCGTTTCCCCCTATTACAACGTGGATCTGCCGTTCCGCCTGATACTATCGAATCACCGAAGCCTGGGGGCATACACCTCTCCGATCATTTCTCCCGGACACCGCGTCCGCTGGCTTAATATCGATTGGGATCAGGATGTTCCAGCGGGCACGTCCCTGAAAGTCGAAGTTCGCCTCGGTTATATGCCCCGGATCTACGATCCAAACGTGTCCGACTATTCTCCAGCTTACAGTTGGAGCGAATGGAAAGAAATCCAGCGGAATCAGGATTTGGCTGACGTGTTCGGCACTGATTATGAGGAAAACGCTGAAACGCGTGAAGCTAATGCCATTGCTAGCGCTCTCCAGTTCCGTGTGATCATGAGTACGTCGGATCCATCGGTAACGCCCCGGATCTGGAATCTCACCGTGCGTTATTACGACGGGATAGGGACGTGGCGGCCCCCGTTACCCCTCCACTACGTGCAAACCACCAAGGGGGACTTCGAGCAGGGCACCCTGGAGAATCTCGTGGTGGTGGGCGGTTCGATCCAGCCCCAGCGGATTTCTGGCGGATGGGAGACCGACATCGCGCAGCCCCCGTATGGTCCGGGAGACAAGAACGGGCACCGGATGGGCGCGATGAACGGCAAGATTTACTTCTGGCTGGCTTACGGTGGTGAGAACGGAACCACCACCACAGCGACGAATCAGTATGCCTTTTATTGTTACGACCCATCGACCGACCAGTGGACCCAGCTGACCGACGCCCCCTTCTACAGCGCGTATGGAATAGGCTCGTGCGTTGCCAAAACACCCAGCGGGGAGAACGCCTTCTACATCATCAAGGGTTACTGGTCAGGACAGGGCACATGGTTCGCCCGCTACACCGAGAGCGGGGGGTGGGACGACACACTGAACTATAACATTCCATGGTCCGGATCGGCAGTTAAAACTTATCCGCGCAACGGCGCAACCCTGGTCTGGGACCATGGAGATCGTATCTATCTCTTTCCAGGCAGCGGATATAATGACCACCAGCGCGACTTCTACTACTACTCGATCTCCAACGACACGTGGACCTACGCCGGCGAGATAGGGAAGAACGGAGCAACCGACTTGCTGGATGTGGGTCAGGGTCCGGGAAACGCCGCAGTCTTCATCCCTGGATCGGCGATCGGCGAGCCAGACAACTACCTCTACGTGATGGTGGGTCGCTACCACTATGGGGATGCCTATCACGGAAGTTTCAACACAGAGGATCGCGGAGCGGCCTTCTTCCGCTATAATCTCACCACCGAAACATGGGAGCTCCTGACCAAGTGTGGGCCAGACTCCGACCACCCGTATGGGGCGGACGACGGCTCCCAGCTCGCTTGGGATGGAGGGGATCGAATCTATCACGTGCCCGGCTCCTATGAAGAATACGATGACTCCTTCCACAACACTTCCAGCAATACGGAATCCGATTATCACGGCCGCTTCCTGTATTATTCGCTTTCGGCGGGGCAGTGGTTTGAGATGGATCCCGTGCCTTGGGACCGGCTGGGCGGGATGGACGACGGCGGCTCCCTCATATATTTGGACGGGTACCTCTACGTACTCAAGGGCGGAAGCGATGTGCTCCCCGATGGGACCTCTAAAGGCGGCGGCAGCGTGTTCTCGACCGATTTCTGGAGATTCGCACCGCCGATTTACTACAACTACGGACGCTACACCTCTCCCGTCATCGACATGGGCGAGCAGGTCACCTTTATCCGTGTGGAGCTCGATAAGACGGAGCCCGCCGGGAATCGCATCTACACCTACCTGCGGTTCTCGAACGACGCCAGCACGTGGAGCGAGTGGATGCAAGTGGACAACGGAACCGAGCTCGAGAACTACTACCGCTACGTGCAGTACCAGCTGGTGTTCGACGCGAGCGCGGACAACACGCAGCCGCTGATATTCCGGGAGATTCGCCTCACCTACATCTTGGGTCAACCCACTCCCACCTACTACTGGACCCAGACGGACTGGAGCGGCGGGAGCGGACAGCTGGCGTGGTCGGACTCCACGCGCTATTACTGGGCGGAGAATCTGGACGGCACGGTGAGCGTGGGCGATCTAGTGCTCGTCTCCGATCCCGAGAACCGCCAGATTGGGAACGTCTTCCGGGTGAACTCCGTTTTGAGTTCTGACAATCTGAATTCGAGCGCCTCGAAGCTCAGCCTGCGCTTCCGGGCCCCGGAGGACGTGGACGTGTACGGTGTGCGGGTCTTCGTGGAGAACTACAAGTACGCCGATCTCGTAGCAACGATTTGTGACGACTCAGGTGGAAACCCGGGGGACAACCTGATTCCCGAAAACACCGTGAGCATAGGGTCGGCCCCAGGGTGGGTGTACATTGGGTTCGGCTCCGGAGTGTCCCTCACGGCGGGGAACACGTATCACATCGTGATCCGGATGGAATCTTGGACCGAAGAGCAGCACTGGTGGGTGCAAGAAAACTGGGTTCAGGGACCCACTTACCCCACTTTAGAAAATGGAACATTCACCCCGGACTATTCCAAGTTCTACGAAAATGAGAACGTGAACTGGTCGAAGGACGGAATAATAGAGCTAGAAAATACGGGAAAGGGCTCAGTTGAAACCGTCAAGAGCACGGGATTCGAGTCTGGAGACAACTGGACGTACACCGAAAGCGGAGACACCGGAGTCCTCTCCGAGGTAACGAGTTCCGACGGCACGAACCCACACTCGGGAAGCTATTTGTTGGAGTGGTACCGTTCGAGCTCATACAACACGACCGCCACCTTTAGCAGCGTGGATCTCTCATCCTATGACAACGGCAATGTGAGCGTGTGGGTGGCACGGGACGACGACACGGCTGACGCCGATGCTTGGATAGCCTTCCAAGTGCAGAAGGACGGCGGCGGGTGGGTTACGGTGGAGAACAAGAACACCACCCAGCTCTCGGCAAACACGTGGGAGCAGTGGACCTACACCGACGTGCCCGGATCGGTTCAAACTCTGGACATCAGGTTTATCGCGAACGGGGATGCCTACAGGAACTTCCAGATAGACGACCTGAGAGTTGAGGCCAATGCCTCGATGAGTTATAAATCGGCTGGATGGTTCACTTCTTCGGTCTTCGACACCACGAATGAAAATGCGCGATGGAACTACATAGACTGGACTGCCGCGACGCCAGCCGGAACTTCTATCTCCGTATATGTGAGGTTCGATAATACCGTGTCTGGAATCCAGAGCCAACCGTGGATTCAAGTGGACAATGAGAACAAGCTTAACGTGCGCGCCCGTTACGCTCAGTACAAGGTGGTGCTAGAGACCTCCGACACCAGCGTTACGCCGCAACTCGAAAACATCCGGTTGCGCTACGGGATCCCGCTTGGCGGCGGTGCTTCGGGTTCCGCCTCGCAGACCGACTGGAGCGGCGGTCCGGGGGGCCCGGACGGGAGCTGGGGTAACCAGTACGACACCTCCGAGAACGTGGACACGAGCACCGAGGGGCAAATCACGCTGGCCATCGCCACTACAAGCTCGGGCACCGAGACGGACTACGAGGAGAACACCGTGCTGGAGAACGGGAGCGAAGTTGGAGGAAGCCCGGCCAACCTAGACGCGGATGATTCGAACTACTACGACTTGCAAGCGGCAGGAGGGGGCGGAGGAGGAGCCGCCG
>JAPDJH010000018.1 GCA_029259175.1 Hadesarchaea archaeon | reverse complement strand
GATGACATTCTCCCACGTCACCTCGGTCGTCCCCACCTCTCCCGAGTCCAGCGTCCGCCACTCCTGGGCATCCCAGTTCCAGATCTGCCACGTGTAGGTCACGGTGGCGGTCGACTTGAAGTTGATGGCCAAGCGCAGGTTGTCGATATCGGCCTCGGGTGCACTCACCTGGCTCGAATCGAAGCGGAGGTCGATGGAGTACGGAGGACCGGCGCTGGTCAGGGGCACCGCCAGCACTCTCGCGTTCTCTATATAGGTGGCTCCGGCGACTGTTCCTCCCTTTTGCTGGAGTGTGAGCGTGTAGGTGCCGCTCGGGAGGGCCCGCTGCTCGAGCACGAAGAACGACCAGTCCTCATCGTCGGAGTCGCCGGAGGAGACATCCTGTGTCGCCAGCACCTCCCCGTCCAGCAGCAGGCGTGTTGAGACGTCACCGTCCGCGGCATCTGTGCTCACGACTGCAGTGGCCATCAGCAACCAGTTTTCTCCGTTTGAGGAGAGGGTGAGCTGAACCACGTTCTCATAAGTTGCCGAGTCGATCACTCCTCCGGTTTCGTTGTCCGCATAGTAGTGGGAACCACCCCAGTTACTTAACCTGATCAGAGTTATCCGGGCGTTCTCGATGTAAGCGTTGTCCCCTGTCCCCTGCGCGTGGTACTCGATGGCGAAGGTGTGCGTCCCGCTCAGCTCGAGCACCTCGAAGGTCGCGAAGTTGTTCCAGACTAGGGGTTCGATCACGTCCCTCGCTCCCCCGAACCGCCCGCGCGTCAAATTCTCCCCATTCCAGGTGACCTTGACGTAGGTGTTGTAGGTTTCATTCGTTCCGGCGTCTCCGTCGTTGGTGTACTCCGCGGTGGCGATCAGTAGGTAGTTGTCCGAGTCCAGCGAGGGCGTGGTCAGGCTCACCTTGGTCTGCCAGTCGGCCAGGTCGGTCTTGCTCTGCGCTTCGTCCGAATTCTCCCAGAAATTCTGGACCGGGATGACAAGCACTCGCGCGTTCTCTATGAAGGCCGTGTCGCCGCTTTCAGTCCTATACTGCAGGAGGAATTCGTGGGTGCTCGCATCGAGCTCTAGGATCTTGTGGGTGGCGAAAGCGTAGTTTTCCGCCGGGGTGCCCGCGGCGTCCGTGTTCGGGGTCGCCCATCCCTCGCCCAGGACCACTCCATCACCCACCAGCCTGGCTTCAACCCTATCATCACCGTACGCATCATCGTGAGCGATGATGGCCGTTGCCATGATTAGGTAGTTCTCGATGTCCGAGGGGGTGAAGGTCAGGTTCTCAGCCGTCACGAATGCAGTGCTCGTTGTGGAATTCTGTGGCTCGTTCTCCCCATAGTACCACACTCCTTCCGAGTCCACCTCGTAATAGGTGTCATCGTCAGTGTCCATGGAGTCCGTCGAGGTTCCGCTGACCTCGGTCCCGTTCTCCACCAGCGTGTAGTTTTCGTAATCGGTCTCGCTCTGGTAGAGAACAGCGCTTTCAGCGTCGACCTGGTAGTTCTCACCGTCGTCGGCGTCGAGGTTGTCGGTCGAGTTCAGAGCCGCCCCGTACACGACGTCCGTGTGGTTCTCGTAGGCCGAGCTTGACGCCGGGACCCCCAGGTTTGCCTCGGCAAGGTTCTCGTAGACCCCGTCCTGCACCTTGAGATTCGATATGGACCCGTCGAGGATCGTCCCGACGCGCGAGTTCTCGTCCACCAGCGGATCCGGCTCTGCCCCCACGTTGTCGTTTTCCCCAACTGTCCAGCTTGGAGTGCTCGCGCTCCAAGAGATGTTTTCCCAGTCCACGTTGTCTTCGGCGTCGAACACCCGCGAGGTGAAGCGCCCCTGCGTCAGATACTGCACGTCCAGCCGGTATAGATCATCACCCCCATTGGCTTGAGTGGATGCATCGCCCTGCCACCAGTAGATTATTCCATCCCACGTGGCGAAGTGGTGGACGTACACGTTGCTTCCGACGGCGAGCGGCAGATCGAGAACCTGAACCCAAGAATTGTCTTTGATCGAGAAGCGATAGAAATTGTCGTTTCGTGGATCCCCGTAATCCGAGCCGCCACCCCAGTAGATGTAATTTCCTCCATTCCACACGGCATCCGCGCTGTCTTCTTGGAAAGTGGGCGTGTTTTCGAGGTCCTTCCACACGTTCTCCGAAATACTATAAACCTTGAATTCGAAAGATGAGTTCTCGCCGGCATACGATCCGAAAAAGGCGTAAATGTTGTCACCCCCGGTCCAGATGAGTTGCGCTCCTTCCGCTACTCCTGGGGGATCGGCCAGCCACGCGTAACTGTTATCGCTTGGATCGAATCGCAGGAAATATCCGGCGGATTCGGAATCCCCTCCGAGCAACATGTAGAAGTTCTCTTCGGTGCTCACGTAAACAATGGCGCCTCCTTGGGACTGGTTGACGGGGGTTGTCGCATTAGTTAGATTTTCCCATGTGTTGTCAACGATGCTGTAGCGGTAGAAAAGATTTCTGGGCGTGTCCGCAGCTCCACCCATCAGCACGTATAGGTACTCATTTTCGTCCCAAGCGGCGGCGCATCCGGGTTTGACCGTGTCGGTTGGCGTGCTTAGAGTTTCAATGCTTCCGGTCCGCAGGTTGTACCTCACGAAAGTCTGGGAGGAGGCTGAGGCCCCCATAACGAAGAGATAGTTTTCCTTTGAGAGGATGTTTTCTGCGGCTACCACGAAACCGGTGTAAGGAGCGGTGATGATGTTTTCAACGGAATCCCATCCCATTTCAGCGGCAATATCTAATGCGAGCGCTCCAGCGGACACATTGATCCTAATGTTTTCCAGCGTGCCTTGGGCAAAATCGGTAAACGAATTATCAATGAAATTTTCGGAGGATTCGTTTCCTCCCGCTTGCGCAGCCACGAAGAGGTTGCGCATTCCCGGAAATGGTCCGAATGGTGTTCCCGG
The DNA here is from genome assembly GCA_029259175.1 of Hadesarchaea archaeon. Lineage (GTDB taxonomy): Archaea > Hadarchaeota > Hadarchaeia > Hadarchaeales > Hadarchaeaceae > JAVZGN01. The sequence continues at coordinate 73,181 of JAPDJH010000018.1, read as the reverse complement.
CATCAGGAGTAAGATCGAAATCACGAGCGCAAGCAGCTTGCGCACACGCGAGCCGGTTTTACGGGTTTTTCTACCGCCCATCCGCTCGACCCCCCACAGGCCAGTACCGGACGAAATTTGTTATATTTATAACAATTCCGGAGATCCAACCCGCACCGAACCACAGTGTCTTAGTTCTCGTTTCGGCCAGCCCCGTGGGGAGGGGGGCGGCGCCCTGGGTAAGGGCGCCGCTCCTTACAGGCGCGTAGGGGGCACCGGAAAGAAAAAGCGGAACGGGGTATCCGCTCCTCCTAATGTTGCCAATTTTATTTCCTTTGAAATGAAATATTTTTGGCATTTCTTTCGATAAAATTTTAGCACTCCTAGATATATAAAAGTTTTTCTTTGAGTGAAAAATAAATTTCAAATAAGGAAGAAAATCCAAGCAATCGAGCATTGGCAGGCACAGCGAGAGGATTTTCCGATTTTACACCATACAACCTCCTTTCACAGAATTTTGCGTTCCCGGTGCTCTGCTAAAATCAGCCCCCTCAACCTAGCCCACGGGAAATTTTCCTCTCCGCAGTCTCGAGTTCCTTCTCAATGTCTTCCGCTTGCTCAAAAGGCTGGCGAGAGACCTCTCAGGGCGCACCTTCACAACGTTTTTTCCCGCACCAAATCGTAAAGTGACTGTAAAGCTGAAAAACTTAACGAGACCGTAAAGTGGGCCCGATTTGCTCGAAACCCAAGCACCCGAAACCGTATAATTGAGGGAGGTAAGGGGATAGGGGATGGCCGGATGGACGCGTTGAGGATTGTGTTGCGAGGGGTCCAGGAGGTGGTCACCGAGCCCGAGTTGCGCGCGGTTCTCTCACGCGGGCGGTTTTCCGCTTATTGCGGGTATGAGCCATCGGGCAGGATTCATGTGGGTCACTGGATCACTATTAGAAAACTGCGAGATCTGCAGGAGGCAGGTGGCCGAATAGTTGTGCTGTTAGCCGACTTGCACGCGTATCTCAACGGAAAAGGAACGCTGGAGCAGGTGAGAGAGCTCGCAGAGTACAACAGGCAGTGCTTCGAGGCGCTCGGCCTGAATCCCCACCGGACTGTGTTCAAGCTGGGTTCAGAGTTCCAGCTTTCCCGCGAGTTCATGTGGGATGTGTTGCAACTCGCCACGCGGACCACTCTTGCGCGGGCGAGGCGCTCCATGGCGGAAATCGCGCGCGATTTGGACAACCCGGATGTGGCGCAGGTCCTCTACCCGCTCATGCAGGCGGTTGATATTGCGTATCTGAAGGTCGATGTTGCGGTCGGCGGCACGGATCAACGAAAGGTCCACATGATTGCACGGGAACAGCTCCCGGCGCTAGGCTACAAGAAGCCCGTTTGTATCCACACCCCGTTACTTCACGGCTTGGATGGTTCGGAGAAGATGTCTTCGAGCAAGGGAAACTTTGTGGCGGTGGACGATTCACCGGAGGAGATCAGGCGCAAGATCTCCAAGGCGTTTTGTCCAGCACGTCAGCTCGAGTCCAATCCGGTCCTCGAGTATGCGGAGCACTTGGTCCTTCCGGAGGCAGGCAAACTGTTCGTCCGGAGACCTGCGAAGTACGGCGGCGATCTCGAGATTTCGGACGTTCAGGAGCTGAAAGATTTGTTTGCCAGAGGGGCCCTCCATCCGGCCGACCTGAAGGCGGCGGTGGCTGAGAGCTTGATAGAGATTTTGGAACCGGTCAGAAACCGTCTCCACTAATAGTTGCTCGATGTGTGCAAGACATGCCTACCTGACTGAACAGAGTTCGAGGCACCCACTGCTTGATTGGATCTGGAAAGCGTGGTGAGGACCGGATCAAGCTCTGAGTTCGGGGAAATCTGGCAAATTGTGGAGCCAGATCGAAAATGGCTGGACTTGATATCTCTTACAAGGTTAACGATTTTTTGGTGCTCATTTGCCACTGTTCGGCTTCGAGGGTGGAGGGTAGCGGGGAAGTGAAGCCAACCGATGGCGGTCGCAGACACAGGTTTCTGCCCAACTGCGAAGACAGGGCCTCCAAAGCCGTGGTCTGAGCGTACACGATTTGTTATATTTATAACAAACGCGCCGCTTAAAAAACACCTAGCGGATTAATTTGGGTGCAAGGGTGCGAAGAAAACCGCGCTCGATTTCGATCACCTCCGGGAAGGGTGGAACGGGCAAAACCACTTTGAGCGCCAATTTGGGAATTGCCCTCGCCACTCTTGGAAAGCGGGTCACCATCCTCGACGCCGATCTCGCAATGGCCAATCTGGCTCTCATAATGGGCATTCACCAGATCCGGACGAGTTTTCTCGACGTGCTGAAGGGCAAGGCGAAGGTAGAAGACGCGATCCACGAGAATTACGGTGTTCGCGTGATACCCACGGGTTTTCGTTTTGAGGAAGTGCAGGAAACACTGTCCGGTGTGGATCACGCGCGCGTGAGACGGGTGGTGGAAGAAATCTTGGGGGACACGGATTTTCTTTTGATAGACGCGCCGGCAGGGATTCAGGACGCGACGCTTTTCTCCATAGCTTCAGCCCGCGAGATGCTGCCGGTCTGTAATCCTACATACACCAGCCTCGTAGATGTGTACAAAGTGATCCGCTTTGCCAACGTGATGGGCGCTTGGACTCGCGGCTTGGTGGTCAATCGAGCCGGGAAGCGAGCCGAGGTGCCGGCGGACGAAATCGAGGACTTCTTGAAAAGAACGCTTGAACGAATGGGGGTTATTGCCCAGATCCCCGAAGATCCGAAAGTCCAAGAAGCGGAGCTGGAAGGAGTCCCCGTCGTGGTTTACGACCCCGATTGTTCAGCGTCCGCGGCCATTCATGAACTCGCGGAGGTGATCGTAGGCAAGGCCGAGCCCTCCTATCTCCGCGAAACCAAGGCCGTGAAGGAAACCACGGATCGCTTGGTGCGCGTGCTCACGGGACGGACGTGAGATCCCAATGCGTCTTCTAGACCCGCACTTCAAGCGCAACTGGCGCGCCTACGTTGCCCAGAGCGCACTCGCAACCGTGATAATGCTCGACATCATGTGGTTTTGGGGCGTGGTCGCCCACGCGATCCTCGTCGCCTCTATCGGGTCGACCGCCTTCATACTCTTCGCAATGGTTGACTCCCCCATAGCGAAAGCGCGTAACGCGATTGGAAGCCATGCGATCTGTGCTCTGATCGGGGCAGCGTGCGCGTTTTTACCTTCTTCCGCTGGGGCTGAGGCGGTTCGCGGAGCGCTGGCAATCGGAGCGTCCATCTTCGCAATGGTCGTAACCGATACTGAGCACCCACCTGCCGGCGGCACCGCTCTCGCGTTTGCTCTCTCCGGATGGAATGCCCTCACTTACATCCACCTGCTTCTTTTCGTCAGCAGTCTTTGGGCGCTGAGCTATTTGATGAGACCTTGGATGCGCTCACTCGTTTAAGCCAGCGTGCGCAGGAGAAGTTCCAACACTGCTGCGCAGGACACAAAGACAATTATAGCCAGCGCGAATCCCCAGCCGAATCCTATTCGCGGTAGAGCGAGATAGAGAGCTAGAGCAAAGAACGGTTATGCTCTAAATAGGTTTCGGTGTTTACCGAAAAAGAGTCATCGTGTTTTTTCTTTAAAGCCACTGGGTCGTAAAGCGAAAAACGGGCGGTATCCGTGACGGCGGAAGTGAAATCCTTACCCACTGTGTGCACCAACTGCGGTCTCTACTACGAATACCCGCTCGATCTCGACTACGATCGGAACCGTTGCCCCCGCTGCGGGACTCCCAACAATCACCAAAAGTAAAACGGAACTTGTCAACGGGCTGGGCTGCCGGTCCAGGTAAAAGCTTTTTCAGAGGAGTCAGTCTTCTTACACTTGGATGCGAGTAGGTAAACTCGAAGTCGAGGTGAGGCTGGGAGACCTGACCCAGCAAGAAGCGGATGCAATCGTGAACCCCGCCAACTCGCAGCTGTGGATGGGTGGGGGAGCGGCCGGAGCTCTCAAGCGTGCGGGCGGCGAGCAAATCGAGCGCGAGGCGCGCAAGCACGCTCCGCTTGAAGTGGGACGCGCCGTGGCAACGACGGCAGGGCGGCTGAAAGCCCGCTGGGTCGTCCACGCCCCCACGATGGAACGGCCCGCAATGGCGACCACGGCCGAAAAGGTCTACAAGGCCACACTCGCTGCCCTCCGATGTGCCAATGAACTGGGAGCAGAGAGCATAGTCATCCCCGGAATGGGCACAGGGGTTGGAGGGGTTCCGGCAGACCAGGCCGCGGCAGCTATGGTGCGGGCAATCCGCGAGTTCGAGCCGACTGCCAGTTCTCTCACCCGCGTCGTCCTGTGCGATCTAAGCGAACCGATGGTTCGAGCGTGGCGGGAGGCGCTGGTCAGAAAGTAGAAAGGAATGTGTATGCCAACCGCGAGCGGGACATCACCCCCACCCTACGTTCGCGAGGCTCTTCTCTACCGCAGATTGGAAGGATCAAAAGTGCGCTGCGAGCTCTGCGAACGGCGTTGCGTGATCCCGGAAGGCCAAGTGGGTTTCTGCAAGACTAGGCGGAATTCCGGGGGCACCCTCTTCACCCTGCAGTACGGCCTCTCGAGCGGGATCTCGGCCAATCCCATCGAGAAGAAGCCATTTTTCCACTTCTGGCCGGGGAGCCGCTCACTCACCATCGGCAGCTTTTCGTGCACTTTCGAGTGCCCTTGGTGTCAGAACTGGCACATCTCCAAGCGGGCCCCCGATCCGTCACTCGGGGAGTACGTGAGCCCGGAGCGGTTCGTTCAGATGGTGGAAGACGCAGGGTGTTCCTCCACGAGCGTTTCCTTCAACGAGCCGACTTTGCTTTTCGAATGGGCCTTGGACGTCTTCAGACTGGCCCACCGGCGCGGTTTCCAGAACACCTTCGTGAGCAACGGCTACATGACGCTCGAGGCTCTGCGCGCTCTCCGAGACGCCGGGCTGGACGCACTGAACGTAGACGTGAAAGGCGACGCGGAGGCGGTGCGGCGGTACTGCGGAGCCGACGTGCGCGCGGTGTGGCGCAACGTGCGCGAGGCGAGGCGGCTGGGCATGCACGTCGAGGTGGTGAATCTGGTCATCCCCGGGGTCAACGACCGCCCCGAACAGCTCGAGGATGTGGTCGAATCCCACTTGCGCTACGCTGGGGCCGAAACCCCGTTGCACTTCACCGCCTACTACCCCGCCTATCGGTTTGCGGCCCCGCCCACTCCGGTTGGAGTCCTCGAGCGTGCCCGGAAACTCGCTGTTTCGAGAGGCATTCATTTTGTCTATGTGGGAAATGTTCCGGGCCACCCCTACGAGAACACTTACTGCCCGGACTGTGGCACCCTATTGATTGAGCGCTTCGGCTTCGACGTGATCAGGGTCAGGCTAGAGAACCAGCGCTGTCCTAAGTGCCGCCGGCGGATCCCCGTGGTGGGCGAATGCCGCACCACGCGCTGATCAGTTTGGACGCCCGTGCGAGCAGAAGGAGTCGGGGCCCCAACTAATAGAGGCTGACATCTGTGGAAATGGAGTGCTAATTTGGTATCAAACGGGATGTGGGCATAACCGCGCTTACACAGTGGTGGATGTCACATTTTTTCTACCAACGGGGTAAGACCCCAACTCCTTCCACACGGTTACTTGCGCTTCGTTCGATTTTTTGTCATATTTCTCATAAACTTTTTCGTAGGTGGATTTGGACACAGGGGCACTGTGTTGGACCTTGCCCTGCTCGATTTCCTTTTTACTTCAAAAGTGCAGGTTCTAGAGATGACACAGCCCGCAATCGAGACGCGTGCTCTCACAAGGAAATTCGGCAACACGGTGGCCGTTCGTGATCTCTCGCTCCGGGTCCGGCGCGGGGAGGTCTTTGCGCTACTCGGCCCCAACGGCGCGGGGAAAACCACCACCGTGCGCATGCTGAGCTGCCTGATACGCCCATCGGCCGGAACCGCGCTCGTTGCTGGCAACGATATCATCCAAGATGCGCTCAAGATCCGCGAGGTGGTCGGGCTGTTGCCGGAGAATCCAGGGCTCTACCCAGAACTCAGCGCGTATTACACGCTCGACTTCTACGCCAAGCTTTACGGCGTACCAGCCAGCGAGCGAAAGAGGAGAATCCGAGATTTGCTTGAGCTCTTGGGCATATGGGAGCGCCGGAACGAACCCGTGGGCAGGTTCTCGAGGGGGATGCAACAGAAGGTGGCGATTGCAAGAGCGCTTGTACACGATCCAGAGGTTCTGTTCCTAGACGAACCAACGGCTTCTCTTGCACCCGAGTCAGCCAAGGTGGTGCGCGAGTTCATCCGGAAGCTAAGGCGAAAGGGACGGACCATATTGTTGTGCACTCACAATCTGCACGAGGCGGAGCAGCTCTGTGATCGTGTCGCGATTTTGAAAACCTCTCTTCTCACCGTTGGCTCCCCCACTGAACTCGAGCGCGAATTCGGCACCCAGAGGGTGGAGATTCAGCTGAAACGCATAACCGCCCGTATTCTACAGGCTGTGAGGCGGATCGGCGGGGTGCGAAAGGTAAAACGAGGGAAAAGAACGCTGACGGTGGAAGTTGACGACTCGAGCGAAGTGAATCCGCGGATAGCAAGCGCCATTGTGAAAGCTGGCGGAAAAATCGTGTGGATGAAGCAAGCGAGTTCCTTAGAGGAGGCTTATCTCAAGGTGGTGGAATCAACATGAGGATGGATCGGGTTTGGACCATCGCGCGCAAGGACATAGCAAGTGCGCGCAAGCACCGCTACGTGTTATATGGCCTGATAGGAATCCCGCTTATTTTTGCAGTTTTGATCCCCCTTTCCATGCTCTACCCGGTGCTGTTGGGCGAACAGATAACGGAAAACGACTTGCCCTCCTTTGCTGTGCCGGGACTGGAGCCAAAGCAGGCCATGGCACTAGGTCTAGTTCAAATGTCGGTGCTTATGTTTATGCTTCTACCGGCGATCATCCCGTCGGTCATCTCTTCATACACATTCGTTGGAGAGAAGGTGAACCGGCAGCTCGAGCCCCTCCTCGCAACACCCACCACCGATGCCGAACTGCTGGTGGGTAAACTCATGGGCGCGTTCGTTCCAGCAATGCTTTCAACCTTAATTTCCTTTGCGGGTTTTGTGGTGATCGTCGACGCACTGACATTCCCGCTCTTCGGACGCCTGCTTCTCCCCGACTGGATTTCGCTGGTGGTTTTGCTGGTCTTCTGCCCGCTGGTGGGTTTGGCAGCGACTTCTTTCTGTGTTGTGATTTCGGCTAAGGTGAGCGATGTGCGCGCCGCTATGCAGTTGGGAGCGCTGAGTGTCCTACCCCCGATGGGTTTCTACTTTCTCTTTACTGCTGGTATTGTGAGACTGAACTGGCTTTCGATAGTGATTTTCGGTGCGCTGTTGGCGTGTTTGAGTGTCGGTCTTTTGGCGCTGGGCAGAGCACGGTTTGGACGAGAAGAAATCCTAGTGCGTTGGAGGTAGAAGACCAGAGCTTTTGAACACTCGATTTTTCTGGACCACATGAAAAATCCGCTGAGGTAATAAAACATTTCCAGCCCAGAACCAGCCTTTTTTTGATTTCTTTCCCAAGAAGAAAAGGGTGGTACACTATGAAGCTTTACCTTGTTCAACACGCGAAGGCAAAACCAGAACAAGAAGACCCCGCTCGCCCGCTTTCTGATGAGGGCAGAAGAGACATCGAGCGCATTGCAAATTTCCTCAAACCACTGTCGTTAAGCGTTTCCAGAATCGTGCACAGCGGGAAGCTCCGTGCTAAACAAACGGCTGAGGTTCTATCTGGTGCCTTGAACTCTGAACAAGGAGTGCAGGAGGCCACTGGTTTGACTCCGCTCGACGATCCGAGGCCTTGGGCTGAGAAACTACGTACGGAGCAATCCGATCTGATGCTTGTTGGTCATCTTCCTCACTTGGCAAAGCTCGCAGGGCTGCTGCTAACAGGCGATCCCGAGCGCCAGCCCGTGCGCTTCACCCAGGGCGCGGTCTTCTGCTTTGAGCGTGACGAAGCTGGCAGGTGGGCTTTGGTGTGGGCAGTGACCCCCGAGCTGGTGAGGTGAGTGGTTCGCAGAGGACTGCGCGTAGCGCTCGCCCGGATCCCCACCTATTCGCAGGAGCTGGGTCTGGATCTGCGCAAGCCCGCCGACCGCTTCAAGTGGCTGCTCGCATCGGTCCTCTTCGCCAAGCGGATTTCGGCCGAGATCGCCAAGCGCACCTTCCGCGAGTTCGAGCGTCGGGGATACACGACGCCCGAGTCCATCCAGCGAGCCGGGTGGGATGCGCTCGTCGATGCCCTCGATGCCGGGGGCTACGTGCGCTATGATTTCTCGACGGCATCCATTCTTCTGGATCTTGTTAAGGCGCTGCAGGAACGCGGAGGGCTTGAGCACATTTATCGACAAGCCCGAAACTCCAGTGAACTCGAGCGTGATCTGATGAGGCTGAAAGGTATAGGTCCAGTAGCGGTCAACATCTTTCTTCGAGAGCTCCGCGGAGTTTGGCCGAAAGCGAAGACAAAGCCATGTGCGCTTGCAGAGCGGGTAGCGAAGAAACTCGAGCTTTCAGAAGTGAGCGAGTTTGAGTCAGCCCTCGTTAGAGTGGGGTTGGAGTTCTGTAAGCGCAGGGCATGTGGTGACTGTCCAGTCAAGGAATGGTGCAGTTCAGGCAAGTGTCGTGAAAAAGGCAGCTTTTAGGAACACCGCGTTTCGGGACCCAATCACTTTATATTTGTTTGTGCACCAAATTTGGAAAATTTCAATTTTTGTTGATTGAATAATGCTTTTAGTCGTGGATAGTTATGGAAAATCTGATGGGCTACGCCGAGTTTAAGGCCCCAAAAGGCGTGATCAAAGTCGAGCTCGAAACCGAGAACGATCGTATTGTCCGGATTTCTTTGGGCGGCGATTTTTTCATGTACCCAGAAGACGCGCTTGAACAGCTCGAACAGAAGCTGATCGGTGTTCCCGTTGGTCGTGAAAACCTGTTGGCCGTTGTGAAAGAGTTCTATAGTGGCGGTGTGCAGACCCCCATGGTGGAGCCGGAGCACTGGGTGGAAGCGATTTTGCGAGCAGCGCGCGGTGGGCAGAAATGAGTTCAGTTGTTATAAATATAACAAATGCAGGAGGCTCTCCAAAATCCGAGTGGCGCCTTCTCCCGCTCAGAGTCGACGATGCCTTTACGGCGATGGCGCTGGACGAGGCGATCCTCAAGCTCAACGCGGAGGGAAAAGTCCCGAACACCGTGCGTTTTTACCGCTGGAGCCCCTCGGCCGTGTCGATTGGGTACTTTCAGAGCCTTGAGCGCGAAGTGGCTCTCGATGCGGCCAGGCGCTACGGTGTCGATGTGGTTCGCCGGATAACCGGAGGGGGGGCGGTCTTCCACGACCATCACGGCGAATTGACCTACAGCGTCGTGTGCAAGGAATCGGACGTGCCCGGCGACATCATCGAGTCCTACAGGCTGATCTGCGGGGGCTTGGTGAGTGGTTTTAGAAACCTAGGGGTGGATGCGGAATTCAGGCCGGTCAACGACGTCCAGGTGAAAGGAAAAAAGATTTCCGGCAGCGCTCAAACCCGCCGCTGGGGTTCTGTCCTCCAGCACGGCACAATCCTGATCAGCCCGGACGTGCGCCGGATGTTTGAACTTCTGCGCGTGAGCCCCGAGAAGATCTCGGACAAGTTCGTCAGCTCGATTTTCGAACGCGTGACGACCATTGAGCGCGAACTCGGGCGGAGACCAGATTTCGAGGAGGTGCACCGGGCGATGGTGAGGGGATTCGAGGACGCTTTCGGCGTTCGCTTGGTCGAGGGAGAGCTCTCACAGGAGGAGCTCGAACTCGCCGCCCAGCTCCGCTCCAAGTACGCATCTAGCGAGTGGTTAAGAAAACGCTGACCGCGTTACTTATTTGTGTTGTTGACCCCATACGAGATGGATGTCACGGTTGCTTATCTTTCGTCCCCACCCGGCCTTTCCGACCATTTCAATCACTGGAACGCGCTGCGCCTTCCGCTGCAAGCACTGCAACGCTCACTATCTCTCCGGCATGATTCCGTGTTCAGATCCTCGTAAGCTCTTGGAGCTGTGCGAGCGTTTCGCCTCGAAAGGAGCGCGCGGTGTTTTGTTGAGCGGCGGTTTCAACCGCCAAGGCTATGTGCCGTTCGAACCCTTTCTCGACGCGATTGAGCGCATTAAACAAAGAACGAATTTGATCGTGAGCATCCATCCGGGTCTCCCCCCATCCTGGCTGATCCGCGAACTTGGGCGCGCCGGTGTGGACATTGCGGATTTTGATCTAATTGGTGATGACCAGACAATATCGACCATCTTGGGGAGCGAAAAGACGACCGACCACTATTCCTCAGCGCTGCGCACCATGTCAAAGCATGTCCCCCATGTGGTGCCACACATCTGTATTGGTCTGAATGCCGGCAAGATTTCTGGAGAGTTCCGGGCGGTAGAGATCGCGCGCGAAGTCGGGCCGGAAGTGCTGGTGTTTTTGATTCTCACTCCCACTCCCGGAACCCCCCTCTTTGCCGCAAAGCCTCCGTCCACCTCAGATGTCGTGAAAGTTGTTCGTTATGCACGCGAACGCATGCCTCGCACGGAACTGGCTCTGGGCTGCATGCGCCCGCGCGGGAACGGCCGCTCCAGACTAGAGCTAGCTGTCCTCCGCGCAGGGGCGAGCCGCGTGGTGTTGCCCTCTCCCCTCACCGTTAAGGAAGCGCGCAGAAGCGGCTTCAAAATAAAAACCATCAACGCTTGCTGTTCCTTGCCTAGATCTCTCTTGGAGGAGTTCTCGTGAGAGTCCGTGTGGCATTTGGTACGGGAATCCTGCTCGGTCTGTGGAATGGCCGCGTCGACGTACCTCCCACGACCGCCCACTTTCTCACCTACTATGAGGGACGGTGTCATGCCAACTGCAAGTTCTGCCCCCAAGCCAATCGCAGTTCTTCGGATCCGCATATGCTCTCTCGTGTTCTGTGGCCTCCGTGTGATTTCAACCGCGTTCTAGAGCGCATGGAGCGGCGTGTCAATCGCTTTGACCGGGTGTGCGTGCAAAGTGTGAACTATCCAAGGGTGGTCGAGGATGTCCAGCTCATAGTTTCTAAACTCAAGCGATCCGCGGATCTGCCCACCTCTGTGTCTATAAGACCGCTGTCCCGAGGCGAGATGCGGGAGCTGAAACGCGCTGGCGCTGATCGAATATGTTTTCCGCTCGACGCCTGCACCCCGAGGGTCTTCCGCCAAGTAAAAGAGGGGTACTCCTGGGAAGCCCACCTCCGGGCCCTCCAGCTCGCCTCCGACGAATTCCCCGGGGCGGTCACCACTCACCTAATCATTGGGCTGGGTGAAACCGAGGAGGAGGCGGTCAGGATGATTCAGTGGCTTCACGATCGCGGGATCACCGTCGGCTTATTCGCTTTCACTCCCATCCCCGGCACCGCTCTTGCGGATCATCCGCGCCCGGATCTCGCCAGCTATCGGCGCATCCAGCTCGCCCACTACCTCATCCAAGCAGATGTGAGTTCCGTTGGTGAAATGGTGTTCGAGAATGGCCAACTCACGAGTTTTGGTGTAAGTGAACGAGTCTTGCTTAGCACCATCGAATCAGGCGAACCCTTCCGTACTTCTGGCTGTCCTGGATGTAATCGTCCCTTTTACAACGAGTCTCCCCGAGGTCCCATCTACAACTTTCCGCGCAGACCAACGAGGCGTGAAGTCATGGAGATCATCCAAGAAGTGTTTCAACACGATCTAGCAAAAGAGTGAAATACCAATAAATCAGGCTTGGGATAAGGCTCTCTTCGGAAGTCTTGACCTCCGAAGTTGGCAGTTCCAGGCTGTTTCTAGGGCCGGAACTCACACGGCCACCTCCACATCTGCTATCTGGCCTACCTTTTCCTGATCCTGCTTCAGCGGAAGCTCGTGAAGAAAGAGATCTCGGTGCTCCAAGCCTTGGACGAGCTCAGGTACGTGTACAAGGTAACAACCAAAGATGGGTCGAGAAGCTAATCGCAACAACGAAAACCCAGAAGCAGATTCTGAAGCTGGTGGGCGTGAAGTTATTGCGATGTATGCTTATACCACGCTCACGTCGATGGGGAAATATGAGCTAGAGGTGGAAAATCGGCACACCATCACGGCCTTAAAGCGTTACCGTAAGGGAATAACGCCACTTACGCCAATTTTCTATATCTTCAGCACCCGAAACGAAATACTTCGCCCCTCCTAAACTGACTGATACATTGTCTCCGGGGCTAAAATGAGCATCCGGCATATAAACATAAAAGGTCAACAGATCTCCCGGTGCATATACCATCACAGGGGTGTAATTTTCTGCGCTTTGATTTTCCTTCCATACTGAGATTAAAAAACGCGAGTGGACGCGCACATATTCGCCCGACTCCTCACCCACATATTTGACAGTTATTTTAAGGGTATTTTCGTCAACGATTTCTACTTTTTCTAGCGAAAAAAATCCGGTAAACACACCGGCGGAGATGAAGAAGATAAAAATTCATAATAAAAAAATAAAAAAACTAGCAAAAAATGCGATAACGCACCCCATGAGAGTTAGCACATTACTCAATCTCAAGAACCACACCTTTCTTTATCGTGGCTTTCAAACCAGAGCCAGATACAGCCCACATAGTCTTCCCACCCGCTAATGGAACCATAGTCAATAATGCCGAGAGTGTGAGCTCAGCTGAGGATGTGGATTGGCTTGCAATAAAACCAGTGTGGAAGCCACGAGCTTATTCATTTTCTTCTCCTCCTTCTCTTTCTTGCCATCATATATAAGATCATCACGAGTTCCTGCCAGTATATCGCAGCATATCAATTTGGATCCACGAACTTGAAATCAAAGCGCCGCGCGTCCGAGCTCGATCTTCACCTCCCCGTTGAGACGCAGTTCTCCCGGCTTTTTAGGCACCAGCTTGAGCAGGGGTTTGCACCCCACGCCCAGATAGCACGAGAGCCCCCTCAAACCGATCCCGTTGACCGTTGCCTTTACCGGGTCAAAGCGAACCGCAGCAGCACCTCCGGATTTGTTCGTGATTTCGCCGATTTTTACTCCACTCACTTCCACATCCGCTCCCGCGATTTCGTCAGCGAGCACGCCACCCCTGCCGTAGTGCGGGAAGCCCCCATCGAGGATACAAGCTTTCCCGCTACTCGCCACAACCAGTCCGTTGAGCACCCCGACCCTCCCGGTTCCCGCTAGCGCAACCAAACAGTATTCCGGGCGGCAAGAGACCACTTCCCCTTCGAGCACCGCGCCTCCTTTTCCCACCCTCCCGATCAGGGGACGCAGAGAAAGAGCGCCCAAAGGCCGCAAATAATCTCCCTTTTTCCTTACTTCCACGTGTGCATGGGGATCCGTCCAGAAATCGAAAAACCCGGTTCTCAGAGGGAGCCCAAGCCTTTCCCCAACCCTCACATCCTCTCCGACTCTGACCTCTGGTCTGACGTGCAGAACGCGCACGAGGAGATCCTCTGAAACCTTGATGCAGACGAGGTAGTCCACAGGGGATGCCTTGAACGCCGTGGTCTTGGGCGGGCGGATCTTCCGGATGCACGCTATTTTTCCACTCACCGGTGAACGGGCGATGTTTTCCGGGAAGTAGATGTCTACTGCCTTGAGCTCTCCGTGGGCAGGATAGGGGCTGTTGAAGAACGATATCCTTCCCCCAATCGGAGCGTGGATCTGAACTTCCTCGGCTTCAGCTACCGTGACGAAAGACATTGTTGCCTCATCCAAGCACGTGCTCCTCGACCTCTCCACCCGGTGTTTTTTCCCTGAATATCTGAGCTGAAAACCGCTTCACCTTCACGTCTTTTTCCAGCCAGCAGTCCGGCGGCAATCCGGCCTTCATGCAGGTCTGAGACAAGAATTCTTCCACATCCCAGCCCCACTCGACGGGCACCTGCGGGAGCAGAAGCCCAGCGAAACCCGACCACTCTACAATCAGCCCATCCCTGCCGATCCTGATTTTTTCCAGGTACTCTCGTGGGTGCTTTACCCGGATGAGTTCCGGTTCTGTGAGCACACTCACCTCAACCGTTATTTCCTTCAGTTCGTCGGCCCTTACCGGGCTAAACCGCGGATCCCGGGTGGCCGCGCTTATTGCCGCATCGATCAACGCTTCCATCAATGGCTTGACCGGGAGCGGATATCCGATGCATCCGCGCAGCTCTCCCTTGCGCGTGAGAGTAACAAACACCCCGCGCGGCTGTCTCAGCCTTTCTGGGACTCCCTCCGGTTCTAGTGTTTTTCCCTTTCGGACGTATTGTTCGATGGTCTCGCGAGCAATCTTGACCAACAACCTTCCATCATCCAAGCTCAGCACTTTTGATCCTCCGTTTATACTCGTTCACAGTTTTTATTATGCTCCTCCAGTGAGACCCTTCCCAGTAAACTTTTCCACAACCGGTACATCTCCAGAAGCTTTCATAACGCTGGGCGATGGACTCGGGCACGTGATTTCTTACCTCCTCAGCACCGATTTCCACCAATTCTCCGTTACACTCAGGGCACCGCGAGCTTTCGAAGTCCACGGGAATGGGTCGTCCCAGAAATCGAGAGAGCTCCACCAGCTGATTAACTGTTCCTTCAGACCTCAGCAACACACATCTAGCGCGGTGTTTTTTACACCGTTTGTAGAGACCCACGTCGCTGGTTATCAGAATTCGATCTTCTCTGAGGGCGAGTTCCAAGATAGATTCGTCATCGCTGCGCCGCAAATCGTTGGAATACACAACATCGTGACCCGATATGCGTAGCCACCGAGCCAGTTTGCCGAGCATCCCATCCACAACGAATCGCATCCGTAAAATCTCAATTTAGGAACGAAAATACCTATTATGTAGGAGGGGATAGGAATATGCGATGCGTCATCGGATTCAAGTCACATGCCCGATGTGCGGCAAGGAGTTCGCAGTAGAGCTAGAGGTGGGAACCTATGTGACGGTTGAATCCTCGACGCCAGCCAAGCACCGCACCGCTCTGATATTGCGCGGACGAGAAGCAAAGCTGGATTTTGTTCTTCGCGCGATGAAAGCCTTGGCGAGTAAAGATCCGGGAGGGTCGGTGGAGAAATCCGAGATAATAGAACTAGCGCAGAAGGTGGGTTTATCTCAAGAGGAAGTGGACCAGATCCTGAGGGAGGAGATCTCTGCAGGGCGCATCTACGAAGCGAAGCCCGGGGTCCTGAGGTTCGTTTATGGAGACCGAGGGAAGGAATAAAACCAGATTGGGGTTGGAGAGAATGAGGCCGTGTTGGGCACTGTTCGTTCTGGCACTGCTTCTATTGTCCGTTCCATCTATTGCCGCTTCGACTTACATTATCGCTCCCGGGGGCAGTTACACCATTAGGGTCACGGTGAAGAAAACCCCCTACATCCGATTAAGAGAGGGGGACTGGGAGGTGCGTGCGTATTTCTATGACGGTACAACCAATTATTGCACTGGCAACTGGACCGATTTCGGATATAGTGGGTGGTGGCAGCATCGCTACAGAGGCGACGATTGGACAGATTCAACCGAGACCAGAACCGTGAACGTTGGTGTTCAGATAGTCCCGAGGCCTCGACCCGAGATCGATAAACAACACGGCATGGGCGATATCCCGCTCAACACCAACGTTTCTTTTAGGATTCGATTGATAGTGCACGATGTCCAGCCAGAGTTTCCCGATCCCGAAGCCGAATCCGGTTTGGTGACCTTCCAGATAGGAGGCTACCCATTCCAATATTCTTACACCCGCGACGACTATGGCAGATATCACATTAGCGGTCAGGGTTTTGAAGGAATGATTGACCGGAGTACCACTGGAGAATGGCGTCTCATGGTAGACTTGGATCTCTCAGCCTACGTTACTGAGGACGCTCCGACCACTGCCACCTTCACCATTTCCCAGTCCCTTAATCTTACCCTCCAGTCCACGGCAGCACCGGAGCCAACCCTCACGTTGCCCGACGAGGTTCGATTGGTGGGTAGCGTGATAGTAATTATAATCCCCGTGGGCATAGGGCTTTACATGGCACTCAGAAGAAAGACGGAAGAATTGCCAGTACCCGAATACTAAACATTTAAATGGATGTACCATTTATCCCTTTACGATGAGCTTGCGTATGTGGCTTATCGGTGCACTTCTTTGTCTCGCATTTTCCACGGTACTTTCTTCTCCGGTTCTTGCCCAAGAGAGCACAACCACAGTAGCTCCCGGGGGGGTTTACAACGTGGAGGTAACGGTGCAGAAGCCCTCCGGAATGACACTTTCGAGTGATTGGGAGATCAGAGCATACGTGTACAGCGGGAGTAGCTATTATACGACTGGGAATTGGTGGTCATCAGACGGGGACTGGATTTATTCCGGAACTTATGAACACCGAATAAGGAATCAGCAGTGGTCCAAACCGGATGAGAAAACCTTTTCGATCCCGATTCAGCTCGTGAATTATCCACGAGGTTCCGAAGGCCCAGCGTATCCACCGGAGCTTTCAGAAAATGAGGCCAAGAGTGCTGGATATTATATGGATGAAATTCTAGATAATGGGAATCCGAAGACGGTAACTTTGCGCGTGCGTTTGATCTTTCGAAATCTTTCTCCCGAATTTACCGGAAACAAGGTCAAATTCAAAATCGCAGGCACCACATATGAGTACTCATACCAGAAAGATCAATATGACCGCTACTGGTTAAAAACAGCTGACGGGGAGGACGTGGGCAGCGGAGGATATATTGACCAGTCAAGCACGGGCGAATGGCGTTTGAATTATCGTCAAGATGTAAATTTAATAGTCAGTGCTGATGGTCCATCAACTGGAACCATTGTGGTATCCAACCCGATAGTTATTGGTCTGTCTGCCCCCGGCGGCGTTCCTCTCTGGATGATTGGCGTAGGAGCAGTAATAGTGATAGTCGCTGCTGTGGTCGTCCTTACGCGAAAGAAAAAAGAAATGCCGTTGGAGGGGGCACCAGAACTTCCACCAACTCCAGCTCCGCCCACCGCACCGCCAGCTCCTTCACCACCGACACCTTCTCCCCAGCCCGCTCCTCAACCCCAACCAGCCCCGGAGCCCCAACCAGCGCCTCAGCCTGCTCCTCAGCCACAGCCAGAACCGGAGAAACCCCCGTCCCCGCCGGCGCCTCCACCACCACAACCAGAGTCCTGAGTTCAACTCTTCCCGATCTTTTTGGCGATTTTGAATATAGCCTGAGCAGCGGGGGCGCTTGGCTTATACACCACGATTGGTATCCCCTTTCTGATCGCCTCGGACATGCTATCGTCTTCGGGCACCACTCCGAGCAAAGGCAGATTGAGAATTTCCTGAATCTCCTTTGTCTTGAGTTCGAATTCTTCATTGCCGACACGGTTAACTATGAACCCCTTGAGGCGAATCCCCAGAAACTCAACTATCAGCTTCGTTTTCATACAATCCGAGACCGCCACCATGTCAGGGGTGGTGACGAGAATGGTCTCAGATGATGCACGAAGCGCTGCCACCGTGTCTCTCCTTAGCCCTCCCGGCGTATCGATGAGCACATACTGGAATTTTTTGTCTATTTCTTTGACGACTTCTGACAAACGCTCGGGTTTTGTTTTCTTTATTTGTTCAAGGGTGAGTGCGGCGGGTGCTATTTCCACTTTTTCTGGACCTACTTGGACGACGTTGGACAGCGAAGTGTCTCCGGCCAACACGTCGTTTAAGGTGTAGAACGCTTTTTCAAGCTTAAAGTGAAGCGCGAGATCGGGAGTTTCGAAACACCCATCAAGCAACAGCGTTCTTTTTCCCAATTTGGCTAATGCTACTCCCAGATTGGCCACCAGAGTGGTTCTCCCCACCCCTCCTTTTCCCGAAGCAAATGAAATGATGTGCATCGACTCCACCAGCACTGGGCATTCATAGTATTTTTCTCTTTTTAAATAGAGTCCGGGTAAATGAAAAGGGGCGCGCATGCCGACTTTCGAAGTCGTTATAATCGGTGGAGGGCCAAGCGGACTGAGAGCCGCAAAAACAGCTGCCGAAGAGGGCGCAAAAACTCTAGTGCTGGAAATGAGGGCCTCTATAGGGCCACATGCATCATTCCCGATGGTCCTTTCACATCCACCAAAAGGAACAGCAAACCGCGTTTATGCGGATCGGATCCTTTTCAGCTCTCGGAATACCCAAGTGGAAGCTAAGTGTTCAAGATTCGCTATAGTGGATTCATCAGAATTTCTGAGAAAAATGGCATCTGAGGCAATCGACGCGGGCGCCGAGATTTGGATCAGTTCCCCAGTTCAAACGCCGAGAACTAGTTCTAGCAGAATTACCAAGTTGACAGTTCAGGGGCCTAGTTGGAAGGAAGATGTTCGAGCAAATGTCGTTTTGGACGCCTCCGGTTTTCCTCCCTGGTCTGCTCCTTTATTGTCTGGTGCCTCGAGTTCAGAGCCACTAGTGGATAACTGTTATTTAATTCCAAGCACCGAGATCCAGCAACCACGAGTATTTTTTTCTTCTTATCACTTGCCTGGCGGCTTCGGATGGGCCGTTCCCGCTTTTCAGGCGCTGGTTTCTGTAGGGGTCAGAGGAGAGAGACCACAAATGGATATTGCTTTGGACGAACTGTGTGGAAGCATTTTTCAGCAAAAGCCCCCGGTTCCAATTGCAGCTCGGAGAAGCTTACATCCTTCTTCCGGTCCAGTATCTGAGCTGGTCAGGGAAAAGTTGGGAGCTGTTGGTTCGGCAGCCGGATGGTTTGCCCCACTAGCGTTTGGTTCACTTCGCTATTCGATGATTTCGGGAGAAATCGCAGGCAAACTGGCGGCCGAAAGCATTTCAACACCACACGCGTTGTCTTACTATCCGACCACGTGTGATCAGCAGTGTGGGATGGAGCTACGCAAATATTTTGCTCTTTATGGTGCTTTGGTTTCACTTAGAGATCCGGAACTCGACGCATTTCTCTCGGTTCTACAGAGACACTCGCTTGGTAGGGCCTTCGCTGATTTATTCGTTTGTCGCACTCCCCATCGGGCGCTTGAGAGACTGCTCACCAACGATGAGGTGCGAAGTGTTTTGAAGCTCCCCACCCCCTGAGTGAGGGCAATGCTTTGTCCACATTGTCGCACACCCTCCGCTTTTTACGACATCCACAGAGGAGAAGTTGTTTGCACTCGGTGTGGTCTAGTGATTGTGGACAAAGCGATGGAATACGGACCGGAACGCCGGGCCAAACCAAGCGAAAGCAGCGGGCGGGCGGATCTCGGCTCCGGAGTCGATTACACCACGCACGATTTGGGCATCGGAAGTCATTTTGAAGTTTCGCGAGGTCTCACACCCTCTCAACGAGCAAAACTCCGGAGAATGCATTTTCTTCACAGGCGTTCTCGCGCTTCCGACTGGTCAGATCGCAGTCTTCGTGAGCAAATGTTGATGATCGAGGCGTTTTGCAGAGATCTTATGATTTCTAAGAACATTCGGGCGGAGGTATGCGTTCTCTACAGAAAAACGCGTGCCACCGGCTTGACAGTAGGAAGAGACTCTCGCATAGTCCTTGCAGCGCTGGTTTTTCTTGTAGCCCGGAACCGCGGTCTCCCACGCACTGAAAAGGAGATCCTCAGAGCGTTGGATAGTCGCTATGGCTTAAAACCTCGGCGCACCGTCAAGGTCCTGCGAAAGACCGTGAAGCTTTTCAGTCGAAAGCTGGGGATCACACCACACCGTATGTCATGCGCCGATTATATCGCGAAGTTTTCCGCCGTTTTTCGTTTCTCTCGTCTTGAACGAGAGCGAGCGAACAAAATTTGTTCACAGCTTGCACCGCGCCTCAAGCACAAATCACCTAGGCTTGCTGCTGCAGCGGTTCTCTATTTGGCTGGGAAAAATAGAGAAGACATCACTATGCAAAGAATTTCGGATCTGATGGGAGTGGGCCTTGCCAGTCTTTCTCTGACCGTTAAATCTTTTCGAGAGCACCTCGCAGCGGAACGATGATTTTCGCTTTTTTG
Organism: Hadesarchaea archaeon; assembly: GCA_029259175.1. Taxonomy (GTDB): domain Archaea; phylum Hadarchaeota; class Hadarchaeia; order Hadarchaeales; family Hadarchaeaceae; genus JAVZGN01. Next base: position 53,200 of record JAPDJH010000018.1, on the reverse strand, counting down.
CCGACAGATTCAGTTTTGCCCCGAACGTACAGCCATCCGGTCAGAGCCGCCAGCACGGCATCCACTTCGTGCACCGTCATTTTTTTCTCAATCTTGAATCCAAGTCGAGTTATCTGCTTTACCCACACATCTCGGTTTTTGGAATTGAACAGGAGTATTCCAGATGTTTTCGGGTGAACTTCGATGACCTCAATATTTTTCCTTTTCAACACCCGCGCCAACCGAATACCCCGCTCTGTTAACTTTCTCATGCCTCCGAAAAATGGTGGAAACACCCGCAGACCCCGGCGGATGAGTATCCGATCACACTCTCGGAGCCCTTTTTCGCTGGGCTTGCTCAGAGGAGCGTCAATGGCCACTATCTGTGGTCTCACCATAGTACAGAATTCCAAAATCTCGAAATCCGTGTGAAACACGTTTGTCTCTATGGTGTTCTGGTAAAGCATGGCCAGGCCTGTAGGTCTCGTGGAGACCCCAGCAAGATCAACCCCTATGATTCGCACGACCACCGCACCAGTAATCACTCTGTGGTTTTAAAACAGCCGGTGCTTAAAAAGAAAGGGTGTGTAAATGGTAAGAGTCAGGTGGTTTGGCCACGCCGCCTTTGAATTCGATTTTGACGGAAAAGTGGTTCTCATTGACCCATTTCTTACAGGCAATCCGCGAGCACCCATTCGTGCAGACGACATCACCAAGGCAGATGTTGTGTGCGTGACGCACGACCACCATGATCACTTGGGCGACGCCATAGAGATCTGCAAACGCACGGGGGCCGCTTTTGTGGGCATATATGAAGTAGGAGTGTTTGCCGAGAGCCAAGGGGTAAAGGAGGCCGTGGGCATGAACATCGGAGGCACAGTGAACATCCGTGGCATAGACGTGACGATGGTGCAGGCCTTCCATTCGGCCGAACGCGGATTTCCCGCAGGTTTTGTTGTCGGACTTCCGGATTTCAAAATATATCACGCCGGCGACACAGGCCTCTTCAGAGACATGAAATTGATCGGAGATCTCTACCGGCCGGCGGTCGCTTGCTTGCCGATTGGCGGCTATTATACGATGGGTCCGGTTGAAGCTGCAATGGCCGCAGAGCTCATCAATCCGCGCAAGGTGATCCCTATGCACTACAAAACATTCCCCGTTCTTGAACCCAGTGCCGATCGTTTTGTCGAAGAAATGCGCAAAAAGGGCTTGGAAAACAGAGTGCTGGTGCTGGAGCCGGGAGAAACGCGCGAACTCTAAACGTTAACTTATTAAAACTTCACCATTCAGTTGGGTTGGCTATCATGAGACCCGTTGGCCGACTGGAGGAAGTATTTTGTCCAAAGTGTAAGCGCTATGTTGGCACTTTTGAAAAGTGTCCTTACTGCGGAGCAAAGGTCCCGAAGCGCTTGTCCTTCCGCCTCCTGAAGTGGGGCGGCCTAACCGTAGCGATAGTGGGAGTGCTTTTCCTCTACGTGGATCTTCGAACTTTTCACTTCATAGTGAGAGAGCCCTACCACATCCGGATTGCTGATCTTTACCTCGACAACGCTCCCACGATGAACATGGGACAGGCTGTGCTTACCGGGAAGGCGACTTTCGTGAAGTATTATGAGGACATGCGTGCGTTGGGAATGTTTTTGGTTGATCCAGAGAACGAGAACGCGGATATTTTTATTCGGGCTTACGATGCCACCACTCTAGATCTCATGGAGCGCGAAAAGGAGAGACTAGATGCTGGCGATCCTAATCCGAAGTTTCCTGCTGTCGGCGACCTAGTGACACTCCGCGGGAATCTGCGAGTACGAGCATCCGGTGAACGCGCTGGCCAGTTTCGCATGATGATTCTAATGTATGCGGACGGTTTGCTGGATATAGATCGCCCCGAAGCGAGACCCGTGAAAATCCTAGACGTGGTCTCCAACCCTGACAACTTCGGTCTTTATAAGCGCATCCAAGTGGAGGGAAAGGTCATTTCAGTTTACGATCTGGGATGGGCAAAGGGGATGGTTGTTTACGAAATGGATACCGGTGAATCCATAGATGTGATGGTGCCCCAGTTGCTCACCTACTTCGGGAGAACGCTTGACGATGTGGTTGACATCGGAGATATGGTGCGAGTTAAAGGGGCCATCCAGTTCTACTATACCAAGCCTCAGCTGTGGCTGGCATCTTGGGATGATCTGGAGGTGCTTGAATGACGGAAGAACAGGTCTGTCCCAGTTGTGGAAAGCCAACGGGTGGATTCGTCCCGTGCCCCCACTGTGGAGCAGACCCTAGGAGCAAAGTGTCGATGCGTTATGTTTGGGCGTTTTGTGCGTCAATCTTGGTCTTGGGCGGAATCTTTTTCTATCTCCATCTGGCGACCTCCGCGGTCTCACCCACACCAATAGCAAACATTGACAGCTGGCTAGATTACTCGTACGTGTGGATCGAAGGCACGGTGGTTTCCGGCCCGCGGTATGGTCCAACCTCTTTCTCATTTGATGTATGGGATGGGAGTTCCGAAAATCCGAGTGAAGCGACCATAACCGCCGAAGTCTATTCACCAGCGTTTGAAGAACTTCTGCTAGAGAACAGAATACCGCGAGTGGGTGATCATGTTGTAATTTTCGGTCAGCTTCGCGTTCCATCCAGCACGGACCGTGAGATACGTATTTCCTTCCCGGAAGACCTACAAATAACTGAAGCACAGCCTGTGTCTACTACTATATCTAAAATCCTTAGCACATGGGATACGCCGGATTCGCTTCTCTACCGGCGAGTGATCGTGGAGGGAACCATAACGGACATTCGCCCCTTGAGTTCTGCCAACGTGTACTACCTGCGCGATGATGATCAAGAAATCCAAGTGTATGTCCACAATGGGCTTGGATCATACTTAGAAAAGCGTTCTTTGGATCTCCAAGTGCTGGATCGGGTAAGAATCGAGGCGGGTCTTTCGGAGTATAGTGGGCAACCACAGCTTGCGATTGCCCGTTTCGACGAGATCGAAGTTCTCTCTCACGAGAATGTTCCGTCGGTGGCTCTGAGCGAGATAAACGAGAACTTGCTGGACAACTACGTTCGAGTCAGCGGAAAGATTTTGTTCGTTGAGCTGGAGGGTACCGGTACAGATCTAGAAATCGCGAGCAGGTTCTTGTGGCTCGATAACGAGCAATACCCCAAGCTGGTGATAAGCGAAGACAAGTTTGAGCAGCTCCCCCGTGAAACCAGACTGTTGATTCAGCGCGGAGCACAGCTGGAGGCCATCGGTAAAGTCGCACGTTACGGTGGGTCTATCGTGATTTCATGGGTCGGCCCACAAACACCGCTAATCGAGAACGGAACGTGGAGCCCGGATTCTGTGGAGAACTTCGCCCTAATAGACAGTTCGTGGACCGATCGCCTTGTTTCTCTGTCAGGGCGGGTGGTGTCAATAACCGAACGATATAAAGGAGCGCTTCCGCCGGATCGTGTTCTCACAGTAGAGGACACGCACGGCAACGATGTCCAGATTTACATGCCGAACTTTATTTATGAGCGGTTGACCGATCCACCCACCGAAGGAGAAAATGTTCGAGTCGTGGGTCAAGTCGTCGACATGTCCTATATTGGTTCCAGAGTGATCCAGCCGGGCACAATGAGTGATATCGAGGTGATATGATGCCTGTAGTGTACCTGATATACGCGCTGGTTGGGGTGCTCTTTGGTGGTGTTCTTTCCATTCTGCCAGGACTTCACCCGCTGAACTTTGCTGGGATTGGCGTGTTCGTCTACTTGACGTTCCCGATGGATCCGCTCGGTCTCGCGTTGCTCTTCGCCGGAATGCTGGTGGCGTACGCCGTAATCGGAACCATAACCACCACCTACATGGGCTCACCGGACGACAGCACCATGTACATGGCGTTCCCGAACCAGAAGTTTCTCGTTTACGGTCGCGGCCACGAGGCCTCGGTCATAACGGGCGTGGGCGCTCTTGGTGCCGCGCTCCTGTTGATACTAATTGCACCCATCTCTCCCACTCTTTTCCCAATCTTCCGCAAGATCACAACCCCACACATGGGTTGGATCCTCATCGGCGTTGCCGCTTATCTGTTGCAATCGGAGTGGCCGAAGGACTGGGGCAGTCGTGCAAAAACTAGGTTGGGTCGCTTGAAGGACGGGTGGGCCAGTTTGAGTGCCGGTTGGCTCACATTTATCCTCTCCATGTTGCTGGGATTCATAGTGCTCAATACTCCCGTCACCCCAGCAGACCGGGCGTTTCAGAACATCATGCCAGTGTTTGTAGGATTCTTCGCCGTTCCATGGGTTCTCACCAATCTGGTATCGAGAGCTACCATCCCGAAGCAACATATCGGGAAGGACATGTATGTCAGAAAAATGGACTTGCTCCGTGGCACATCCGCCGGCTTCTTGGGTGGAATGTTTGCGGCATTTGAGCCGATTGTCACAGCGGGTGTGGGAGGAGTTCTAGCTGGTCACTCGACAGGCACTCAGGGAGATATCCAGTTCATGGTCTCGGGAGCAGCGGGCAGGTTTGCATACTACGTGGGGGCGTTCTTCCTGTTCTGGGTACCACTGCTTCACTTGACGCGCGGCGGAATGGCGTGGATAACCAGCGTTGTCTACCAGCCGCGAGCAGAGAGCGATTTCTGGCTTCTCGTCTCTGCTATTGCTGTCTCGGCGGTAGCGGCATTCGTGCTGATGTATTTGATATCGAGGTTCATAGCTAGGATAATCTCGGGCTTCAGTTATACCAAGGTTTCGCTGGGCGTTCTGGTCTGCATAATCGCGCTCGTTTATGGTTTTGCGGGCATCGAGGGGCTCATCTTGATGACCATCTGCACGGGACTCGGTCTCATACCACCACTCTTCCGGACCCGAAGGCTCAACATGATAATCGGGTTCTTCTTCCCCATTTTCTTAAACATGTGCGGACTGCGTGCAGACGTGTTGAAGGTGCTGGGGGTGTACTGAGATGCGCGGGGTGACTCACTTCATAATGGGAATCACGGTCGCGACGTTTTTCAAGAGTCTGATGGTGGGCGCCCTGCTGGAGGACTGGTGGCTCATCGTGCTCGGCGGAATTTTCGGATTGCTCCCCGACACGCTGGACTTCAAATTTGCCGTTTACATGGAGCAACACCACACAGTAATCGATCCTAATCCGTACGACATGCGCCCGCAAGAAATCGCAGAAAAAATAGCGGCCGAAATCGATGCGGCAGCCAATCTCCAGCCCGGGCAGATGCGGAAGGTCAAGCTCCACACCCTGAAGATAGGACCAGATCTCTGGCAGTCGTACGCAATCAACTTCAACAAGGCTCAGAAACAGGTCGAGGTGCGCGTGGGCCCCCACGTGACCATGTCCGGCGTGCCAGTGTTTGGCACCGAACCCCCAGCCGAAAAGGCGGTTGGCGTGGCCAAGTTCAAACCCAAACTGATAGAGACGTATGGCAGACCCACCGAGATCAAAGGTTTCAGCGGGCCATCGTTCGGGTTCCTGAAACGAAAGGACGGAGCAGTTGAGGTTGTTTTCATACCTTTCCACCGCCAGTGGGCCCACAGTCTGACCCTCGGAATAGTTTTCGCCCTGCTCGGCTGGCTGATTTCCGGAATGTGGCAGCTGGGCGCCGTCATCTTTCTTGGCTGGTTCATGCACATCGTGCTGGACTCTTTCGGGCACTTGGGGAACAATCTTTTCTGGCCCATCACCAAACACCGCACCAGCGGACTGTATCTGGTCAGCGCGGCGAACCCCTACTGGAACGCTTTCACGGTCTACTCTTGTATAGCTATCATCCTGTGGAACATGAACATGTACAATGCTGAAGTGAGCACCAGCTACACCGTACCGGCGATCAGCTCGCTCGGTCTCATTCCATACCTCTTCTTCGTGATTGCGGTGCCGTGGTCGATTATAGGGGCCATCTACTACTGGTGGAGGCAGAAGACCAAGGAACAAAAACCATATGAGATCTTCGCACCCCCCGAGGGAGCAGTGGGTCTGGTTGCTACTGAAGGCATGATGGGCATGATGGAGCAGGAGCACTACTACGAGATCGAGGAGAAGCCGAAGCCCCACATCCTGTGGAGAATCATGGGGGTTGGAGTTTTCGTCATCATCTTCGCTGTTCTCTTCATCTTCGGCCCGAGCTGGTGAAGTTTAATAACTTGACCGAGAGTAAATAGCGTTGGTGGGGCCGTAGTGTAGCCTGGTATCACGGCGGGCTCCAGTGGGCCGAGAGATTGTGGGTCTGCTGATGTGGAGATGATGACCCACTGGCGCGGTGAGACCCGCAAACCCGGGTTCAAATCCTGGCGGCCCCACCATTCGGATTGCTCAATGGTCTACCGTGTCGCTGAATTACGAAGATGCCGTGTACAGTGGTGGACGAGCTGATGAGCAGGCTGGTGGAGGATCATCGTTGATAAAAATGAGAGAACACGTTGCATTCTAAAAATGCTTCGTGATAATTGCGGAGTTACATTCTTCTAACTAAATGAAAAACGATACAATTGGTGGGACATGCCATCAAACACAGAAAGAAAGTGGAAAAAGTTCAAGACCTATCTAGCGACAGCGCTTCTATTACTAACCGTTCTATCTACCTTCTGGCTTCCCTACTTTGTCGTCCAAATATTGGGAGAGGCGGAAATACAAAAAGTCGGGACTGAAATCGGTAGCAAGAATTCGAATCATTTGTCCATTATCAATGCGATTATTGAGTGGGAGGATAGAAATTTTGAGGGGAAAATCATTTACAAGCGTCCGCATAGCTCCATACCGCCGCTATATTTTCTATTAGATAGGATCCCTGTCACGTACCTTCGACTTATGCATCCACAATGGATAATGTTCTTCAAACACGGCGCATGTGAAGAGTTTGCAAGGCTGTTCGTAGAATTGGCAAAAACAGCAGGCATAGATAATGCCCGGGTTGTGTACAATTTGGGTCTGGATCATGCTTGGGCTGAGGTAAAAATTAATGGAGATTGGATACATGTTGACCCAAGCAAAACTAATCCAGCAACTGGGAAGAGAGGCATTATTAACGATCCTGCATTTTACGAGCGTCCAGAGAATGAAAATGGAGGAGGAGAACAACTCTTTTTCGTATACGCCGTTGACGACTCTGGCACAGCACATGATGTTACCACTCGGTACGTAAAGAGAACCGGCAAGTTAATCATCAGTGTTAGAAAGGAAAACGAACCTGTGCCAAACGCACGAGTACGTGTGGTGAGAACGCGGAGTTCGGCACCATTCTTGACTGATGAGAACGGTGCGTGCGTTTTCAATCTGGGTGAAGGCGAATACAAAATAATCATTGAATCGGGGGGAATGATTGGATATCGAGCCGAGAAGGTAGTTAAAGTAACCGCAGGTAAAACGAGTTACGAAAATGTTTTTCTAAGCGAGTTTACTTTCTTATCGTCTTTCAAGGTCCTCATCACTAACATTTTGGTTTGGTTTGTATTTTTACTTCTCTTTTATGTGGTTTTATCAATTTTCTTCCCAAAAGAAAAGGAAACAGCAAAGCGCGCAATCTTGCAAATTTTTCAGTATAAACTTACATCAAAATCTATATCTTCCGCTCTTCTAGGCATTCTCACTTTTATTTATGTTGCAACCATCACTTCTGGTCTTTATATAATTTTGGCTCTTCTACAAAACTTGGACAAAAATATTTGGGCAATCTTTGTTATGATGTCTTTGATATTTTTTGCCGAAAGAGGAATTAGATGTTGTATCTGCGGGATACAATTTATGGAAAATAGACAGTTCCGTAATATGATCGGCGTGGTGAGTACATCCGGGTTGATCGGCTTATTTTTCATATTTTTTTATGGTGGGATTGGTTTCATAATTGGTCCTTCGATATCTATCCTCTCAATCGCTAGCATAATTCTTGTCCTAATTGTCATGAAAGTACAATGTTGGACAAAGGAGACTGAAACAGGGGGCCCCTAAGAGCAGGTGCTATGATGACTTCAGCCGTTTTTCACAAATTTCCTTATGTCTGATTTTACCCGTTTTGAAGAATTCAATCCATTTTTCTATCTCTATTCCGAGTAGTTTTTCCTTTTTACATCTCTTTACCCATTTATCCATAATTTCTGTCCTTGCTAATCTTCCAAAGTTTCTACCAGGATCATAAGCAGGTTCATCGTCTATCCTTTCACGGCTAGAAGGATAAGAACTGACTCCGTCGGGCGAGGAAATATCCGTGTTGCCCTCTGCCTTTCTCAAGTGCTTCCACCAATAATTTCGATATTCCGCCGCATATCTAGCAGATATTACGAATGGTTCAAAAACTATAGGATTCCCGGTTACCACGTTGGATAGGGCCCAAGGTACCACAACTAACAAGTCTTGTAAGGCGCACGCGCTAGGCGTGACTTTATAACGAAAACTCGGTTCACCCTCTTTCGCCAAGAGATACCACGATTTTAGCTCTATTCCCATTATTATGTCACCTTTTTCTGAATTTAGAAATAACACATCGGGGAATGATTGTGCCTGTCTAGTAAAGGAGTATTCACAATATTTTCCATCAGGATCTAGCAGTTCTTTTTCCTTGTTGAGAGTGTTCACAACCTCTTCCTCAATCGTATAGCTAAGAGCTGTGCCGAAGGCATATATTTCAGTTACATTAACGGCAGATGTTATATTCAATGTGCTTTTAAAATACGTAGGCAATTCTTTTAGCAAATTTCTGGTTCTCATCCACAACTCGTAGTGGGGCCATTCTTTGGACGGTTCCCTAAGTTGGGGCTCTTTCTCAGACACGCAAAGACCCCTCCGAACATATACATTTTAGACGATTAATAGCCATTTCGAAAAATTCTTTTTCTATCTCAGCAGCATAACATTTACGACCTAATTGATGGGCAGCCACAGTGGCCGAACATAGGCCACCAAATGGTTCCCAAATTACATCGCCTCTATCTGAAGAGGCTTCAATAATGAGTCTCATAAGCTTTAATGGTTTTTGATTTAGATGTGCAGACTTTCCTCCTTTTTTTATTTTTATCCTCTCAGGACCATGAAGTGGTGGCTCTTTCCAGACGTTGGTTATTCCCACTTTACAATGGAATTTAGGCAACAATCTCGCATATTCTTCTTTTGTAATTGGCTTCTTGCCGTCTATCGAAAAATATGGTCTTCCTGTAGACCTACCATGAGCGTTAGCGTATTCTACTAACTTTTCAAACTGTTCTGGTGGTGGAGTATACCAAAGATGATCTTTAGTCAACCACTTTCTAGTTGCAGCGTTGGCTACACCCGCCGCCTTATTAGCTTCATAGAGTGGAAGTCCAGTTCTTTCCCATTCGCTCCTTAGCCATTCCTTAAGCGTTTTATTTCCTATTTTTGCCTCCTTTACATACTGAACACATGCTTCTGTGACGCAGGGGAACTCCCTCAATTTTTTTGTGTTGGTGTTTCCAGCTACGTGTGCTATACTCTTATCCCAGACATTAAAGCGAACATAAGTCCAACCATGCTTCACTAGAACAGGATGTACTAACGCCCATCCTATTTCACTATTCCAAAACCATAGAGTAGCGCCCGGCCTAGCTTTTTCAGACCAAACTTTTATATGGGGTTCATACCAAGCTGGAAGTTCATCTGGTACCTTGCAATCACCATAGAAAGCATTCAAACCATACGGTCCATCCGATATTATCACATCTGGGCTCTCCCACTCTTCGTAGACATCTAGCACATCACTGTTATAGATCTTCACGCCATGCTTACACTCATAATGTAATTTGTTTGCTGTCATGTCCAAACTCTTTTCACTTTTATCTCTTAAACATGTGACGATATTGCAGGCTTGTTTTTTGAGAAGAGTTTTTTAACTTAGCCAGTATCTCCACTAGCTTTACACAATCACCTAGGAGGCTCAAAGCATCGGAAGCCGTGGCAAAAATTTTTATATCATGAGCAAAGAAATGACGCGCCTTTCGGCTGGCTTTCATTATAAACTCCTTAATATCTTTTCTCCCTCTAGGAATCACGTTGTGATCTTGCAGAAATTTAATCTTCTCTTCTTCAGTTCCCCCCTCAACTTGGTCTAGAATGTAGATGATTACTCTGCCTGTGATAAGCGCAGATGCCAAATAATGTCCTTTCTCATACTCGTTTATTGCCTCATTCAAGTTTTTCTCATAGCCTATCTCAAGTTTGCTGGATAGTTTTTTGACCTCGGAACGTAATTGATTAAGTCGGTCAACCTCTTCAGGCGAGAGCGGCGTAATTAACACATTTAGGGCACCTATTAGGGCATCACATTCTATCGCGATTCGACGCAATATCCCCTTTGCCTCCTCTGTTGTTTTAGGAGGGGAGAAATAAGAAAGAGACATGTTGAGAAGACTGTAAACATCTGAAGAGGTACTATGGTATTCCTCCAAGATCATCTGGGTTTCTTTTACTTTTGCTTTTTCCAGTTTTTCTATCTCGTCCATGAGATAGTGTCTATCCAAAGATTGTTGGGCTCTGATTCGCAATTTTCCAAGTTCTTCCAATGTCCCGTAAACCTGCCAAACGTTTGCTTTTATGCTCTCAAACTTTCTCAAAAGTCCACTAATTTTCTCTTTCACATACTTCACCAAATTCTCATATTGTGCGTTAGGTAATAAATTGACAGCGCTTATCTCAGCTCTGTCTTTCTCATCACCTCCATCAGCGCATCCATCGTCGTGACGACGCCGAATCGCCTCACGCTCTCGTGGATCCGCCTGAGTAGCGACAGGCACTCCCGCGCCCCCTTGGTCCGCCACCTGCCCAGCCGGTGGGCGAACCACGTGACGTCCGAGAATCCCTCGAACGCTCTGGAGGCCTTGAGTTCGCGCCTCAGCGCTGGCTGGGCCAAGATGCGGAAGTACTCCCGTACCAGCCGGTTGAAGGACTCGTTCCTCGCCAGCCGTTCCAGAATGTCCCTGATGCCCTCGATGACCTCTTCTTCCATCCTTGGCCCGACTGATTGCGGGGAGACAGTTGAGCATTCCAGATGGTAGGCGGCCCCACCACTCGAACTGTTAATTTAATGTGATCTATCCAAGCGGCGCGTTTAGATAGTGATCCGAGATTAAAGTCCTCGATAAATCTTCTTTCGATGTCCTACCACCACTACGATCAGAATCCTCTTCTCCCTGTTGACGTCAAAAATCACCCTGTAGTCTCCGACTCTGAGCTTGTAGTACGGGTGGCCCCGAAGCGGTTCAAGAAAACGAAAAGGGGAATCGGTTATCGATTCAATTTTTCTCAGAATCCGCCTAGCGACTTCTTTGTCCAGGCTCAAAATGTCTTTCTGGCACCGGAGGTCCACTTGATGATAAAGCTCATTTGAGGATTTCTCTCCTTACTTCTTCATGCTCCACGATCCGCTCCTTCCCTTTTTCATATCTCTTCAAGCGTTTCTTTGCCCAATCAGATAGCTCGAGATTTTCAATCAAGTCACGTTTTATCTTCTCAATTTCCGCTTTGAGCTTTATTATCTCTTCTTGGAGATCTTGAAGAGTTAGGGATTCGGCCATGTGTTTTCCCATCATTACTTGGAACACTTTCCTTAAATTTGTGTTTTTGAGTGTTCGCAACTCATCCCTGCGGTGAACTCGCTTGCTTTTCCATTGCGTTGAGAATGTCGCGGAGATAATCTTCGATTTCCCGTTTCAAGCGTGAATCACCTCTTGCACGACGTGTGCGCCGATCTTGGGCTTTAGGGCGCTCTTTTCCACCAAGTCCACCTTGATCCCGAGCAGGTCGCTTAGGTAGTTTTCAATTTTCACGAACTTGATGAGTCCAACATCGGCGTTTTCTTCAAATTCGACCAAGATATCGACATCGCTCGTGTGCTCCGCTTCCCCCCGCACATAGGAGCCAAAAACACCGATTTCTTTGATCCTGTACTTTTCCCTCAGTTCAGCCTTGTGGTTTCTTAAAATGGAGATTATCTCTGCCAGTGTTTTTTTTGGTGGGGCTCTTCATGTTTCTCACCACACTTTCTCGGCCGCGGCTTTTATCACTTGAGGTCAAACTTTTGAACGCGAGCCGTTTTTGAAGATTCCGTAAATACGGGTTCAAATCTTGGCGGCCCATCATTTTTTGAAGTATGTCTCAAGGTTAAAACCGAGGTACAAACCTATAAATGCAAGAACGACAGATAGTTGAACAGAGGTATTCATGGTTAGACACCTTGTAGGAGTGAAAGAGGCCCACCGGAATCTCCCGAAGCTTCTCCGTCAGGCAGAGAAAGGGAATCAAATAGTTGTCAGTAGAAAAGGAAAGCCGGTGGCAGTGGTGATCGGAGTTCGGGAGTACAACAGCATAATGGCAACGCTCGAGGAAATGGCAGACCCCGGAGCACTACGAGCGCTCAGGGAGGCCCAAGCCGATTCTTCTGCCGGCAGGGTTTACAGCTATGAGGAGGTCTTCGGTCACCCGCCCCCACGGCTGAAACGAGGCAAATAGAATTTCAGGTTGATTTTGGATGATAAAAATCACGTTTACGCGAAGGGCAATGCGAGACATAAAAAAGCTTCCAAAAAGTGTTCGTTATAGAATAGAAGTCGCAATTGATGAACTTTTCGATGATATCCGGGCAGGGCACAAGCTCCATGGCGATTGGGAGGGATATTGGAAACTGCGAGCCGGAGATTACAGAATTATTTACAAAATAAAGAGTGAGAATGAGGTTGAGATCCAGTACGTGAGGCACAGAAAGAAGACCTATCGCAGATGACTCACGAGAAACAGCCGAACCCACTTTCGCTAGTTCAGCTCTGGCTTGTTGGTCCGGATTCAGAAATCCCGAGGTGTTTGGGAGGTCTGTGGCACTGAGCCAAGTCGCCACCAGCACGAGAGTGAGGTTAATAGAGCAAAAATCGAAAAACAACGGGGGCAGAAATGTTGAAATCGGCGGAAAAACTCTTCGCAATTCTAGGAATTTTTATGCTCACAGCGTTGCTTTTTAACGTTCCGCTGGAGATGCTTATTCCCGTTCCTGAAGAGAAAACGGTGAGCGGAGTCGTGAGAGACTATGTGGTGTTCAATCTTATTGGTTGCGCCGTTTTCTTCTTAAGTGAGCTGACCCCCAAGCGGATGGGAATTCTTTCTTTGCTCACGGGGATGCTTTTTATGGAGTACCTCTATGCGAAGCCTGAATGGCTGCGGGACTTGCTGGGTGGGCAGTTCGGCGAGAGTGTGGGGGGCATGTTAGTCTCTTGTGGATGGTGGTTCATCACGTGGGGCCTTCCCGCCCTCATTTACTTTCAGATTTTGAAACCGAGATTTGGATAAGCTAGCAAAACCCGGCTCAAATCCTTGCGACTTGCATGGAGTCCGGGTAGACCTTTCTCTGACGGCTTTATCCTAGGTCAGCGAAACCCGCAGGTTGAGTTCAAATCCTCGCGGCTCCGTCAGTCTATCATCGTTCTGGTTTCACACGGCTTAGCCCTAAAAGGATTAAAAAGAGCAGGGCGGCAATTCCCAAGTAGATCCAACCCTGTTCAGCACCGGTTTCTCCCGTTTTCCCCCAGCTCCCCAAGCAGTAGAGCACACCATCGCCAGCAACAAAGATCTTGTTGTAGGCCAGCACGGGCTCCGAGATGATCGAATCCAATTTGGTGCTTCCAATGACTTGACCATTTTGTTTGTCCACCACATACAACTTGCCTTTAGACGTGCCGAAGACCACATGTTGGTCCGTAACCGTAGGGGAAGAAAGAATTGGCCCGTCACAGTCCACAGACCACACGAGCTCACCCGTTTCCGCGTTTAGCGCATAGAACGTGCCACTCCGGGTTCCGAAATATACCCGCTGGTTGTCCGTAACCGGATCGCTCGGCTTTTCGTTTGCGGAGAATGACCACACCACTTCTCCATCCACCGTCAACGCATAAACTCTCCGATCATTAGACCCTACATAGAGAATCCCATCTCCCACAGCAGGGGTGGTTACTATTGCATAGTTTTCAAGCATACCCGGCTCTCCCAGTTGCTTCACCCATCGCAGGCCGAATTGGGAGCGGTCATATGCATACACCTTCCCCGCCCACGTGGGAACAAAAAGGGTGTTCTCGTACAGTGCTGGCGAAGAAGTGCTCATGCTTCCGAGATCCAGCTTCCACAGCAACCCACCAGTGGAAGCGTCGAGCACGTACAGCCAGTTGTCAGTAGAAGGGATTATCACCCGGTTGTCAACAACGAGCGGAGAAGCCCTTACCGCATCGCCAGTGCGGTATCTCCATACATTCTCTCCAGTCTCGGCGTCCACGCAGTAAATCATCCCGTCAGCGGCTCCGAAGTACAAGCGCCCTGCGAAAAGCGCGGGAGAATAGACTTCCGCCCCGACCTCTAGCTCCCACGCTGTCTTCCCATTATACGCGTAAAGTGCTCGGAGTTTCCCGTCTTCCGATCCGACGAAAACCAACAATTTTTCAACAACGGGGGATGAGAACCATCCATCCTTCCTAAAACTCCAAGCGATTTGGAGGGTTTCTGGCATTCCTGCTTCCGAATATCCGTTGCGAGTCGGAGCGAATTTGTATTGAAGCCATTCGTCGGCATGCGCCCCGCCCGTCGTCATCAAAAGTCCGAATAGAACAACCACGATTGTTTTTTTCATCTAACGACCGGGGAGATATTGGAAGTACGATATAAAAAATGGTCCCTCGCCATCGCTTATTTATCTCAGAACCCCGTAGAGAATGGCGGTGAACTGAATGGAGGAGAAACTGGTTCAGTCGTTGCGCAGATTTCTGGAAAGTGGTAAAGACTGGGAGCGCAAACCAACATCTGTTCCAGGCATATTCATAATGAAGCTTCCAGGGTACCGTAGGTCTCCATCCAAGCTGGCTGCAGAGATAAATCCGGTCGATGCGTACGGCAATCCAACCAAGAAACGCGGAGTATTGATACGCAACCTGGCTGAGCTGGAGAACTACCGAAAACTCTTCACAAATCAAAAGCTCGACAACTTGGTGGGCACCCTCGAAAAAATAAATCCACCGAGTCAAAAGCGTGGCGAACCGGGAAAGGCAGACGTCATCGAACTCTAGCGAACCCCTGTGCGCTGCGGTGATTTTACATGAATTTCTCTCCAGAGAGCTTGCTCGATAATCCGTTGTTGCGCACCGATCTGATCGAAAGAAGAGACTACCAGCTCGGCATTGCATGCAACGCTGTCAAAAAGAACACGTTGGTGGTTCTGCCCACGGCTCTCGGAAAGACCGTCATCGCGGTAATAACCGCCGCTCATTTCCTCTACAATTACTCCGATAAGAAGGTCCTCGTGATGGCTCCCACCCGCCCTCTGGTTCTTCAGCACTGGCAAACATTTCTGAAATTTTTGAGACTGCGCCCATCGGATGTGGTGGTTCTTACTGGTAAAAATCCGCCCCAGTATCGGATGAACGCATGGAACAGCCAGGCCAGACTTTACTTCTGCACACCACAGGTCGTAGCAAACGATCATGAGCGAGGTCTCCGCCTCTCAGATTTCAGCCTGCTTGTTTTTGATGAGTGCCACCGGGCTAGGAAAAACTATGCCTACACCAAAGTTGCACAGGCGTACGTACGCGAGTCTCCCTATCCGATGATTCTGGCCATGACGGCGAGTCCGGGCTCCGAGCGCTCCCGCATCTTGGAGCTCTGCAGGGCTTTGTATATTGAAAACAT
The DNA here is from genome assembly GCA_029259175.1 of Hadesarchaea archaeon. Taxonomy (GTDB): domain Archaea; phylum Hadarchaeota; class Hadarchaeia; order Hadarchaeales; family Hadarchaeaceae; genus JAVZGN01. Next base: position 37,548 of record JAPDJH010000018.1, on the reverse strand, counting down.
CGAAGTCAGAACGGAGGAAGACTCCGATGTTAGATCATATCTTGCCCCGGTGGGTGTTGAATGGGTTTACGTCGAACTGCCGCCCGCGTACCAGCAGATCCGGGAAGGAATCAAACAGATCTTGGAGCAGAGGTTGTCGTCGTTGGTCGAGACAGGGTTTATCCGAAAAAAGCCGCGCTACGTTCGAAGGAGCGATTTGATAGAGCTGGGAGAAAAAATTGCCAGACAGCTGGATCAAGAAAAACGGGGAGAGCTGTTTGGGATCTTGCTTCTGCAGGCATCGGCAATGACCCTTTCTCACGCACTAGAACTCCTAGAAACCCAAGGAATGTTTGCACTCAAAAAATTCGTCGAGCGTTTGCTGCACAGTACCAAGCGAAGCCACAAGTCGGTGATCTCCGAACTCCGGAAAAACGGATTATTGGAAAAGATCTTGAGCACAGAAGGCATCGATCATCCAAAGCTGGAAAAAGTCATGCGCGTGCTCACCGAGGAGTTCGCCAGAAACCCCGATTCTAGGGTCATTGTTTTCACTCATTTCCGCGAGACCTCGAGACTCCTCTGCCAGAAATTGAAAGAGAAGGGTATCCGGGCCGAGCGTTTTGTTGGTCAAGCAAGCAAAGAGGGCGAAGCGGGCATGTCACAGGAGCAACAGGCAGCCATTCTGGAGCGATTTCGTGATGGCGACATCAGAGTTCTCGTCGCCACCAGTGTCGGTGAGGAGGGCTTGGACATCCCCTCGGTGGATCTCGTCATATTTTATGAGCCAGTTCCCAGCGAGATCCGTTATATCCAGAGGAAGGGGCGCACGGGAAGGCGGAGATTCGGCCGCGTCGTAATTCTTGCAGCCAGCAAGACCTTGGACGAAACCTACCTGTGGAGCAGCCGTCACAAATTGAGGCGAATGAAAAGGGAAATCCGAAAACTGAATCTGGAGCTTCACCCCATTCTTAGATTGGGCGAGCCTCCAAAACCCAACCCCATGAGACCGGAAGAACTCGCACCCGCCGACGAGATGCCAAGTATTTCAGAACTTGAGGATCAGGAGCGCTTTCGAACCAGACGGTTGAATCGTGAGATTGCTCGTGCCTCGAGACACATTTATAGAAAGATTCTGGAACATGGAGAAGCCGATTTTCAGCAAATTGTTTCGGAGATGGCCGATGATGGAGTTCCTTCCGATGTGGTGGAGAGGGCGATTCACAATCTTCTCGGCAGCGGACAGATCGTGAAAGAGGACGACCGACTGATGCCAGCCGGAAGTTCTCTTGGTCGCACTCTCGGCTCCAAGCGCTATCTTTTCGAGGTTGAGAAGGTCATGATGGGCAAAGCGATTCTGATTGTCGACAATAAGTGGCGCTCTGTGCTTATCCCCCAAGAGTACTCCGGCCCCAGAGACCTCATTCGACGCGGTGCCAAGTTCGAGGCAACGGCTGAGTTCTATAATCAAGAAGGAAAGCTTCATGCCAGAATCTACTCGGTCGACCGGATCTTAAGCTAGCCCTGCTTTTTTGAGCACGCCTCTTGCTGCTAGCAGACCGGTCGCGGCCGCAGTCACTATGCCCCGGGACAGACCCGCGCCGTCTCCCGCCACGAAGAGCCCCGGCATGCTCGTTTCCATCAATTCGTTGACCTCGATCCGCATCGCATAGAACTTTACTTCTGGAGCGTAGAGCAGGGTGGAGTCCGATGCTACGCCTGGAGCCACCCGGTCCAGCATGTCGAGGCCCTCAAGGATGTCCGTGACTATTCTCGCGGGCAAGGCCATGGAGATGTCTCCCGGTGTCACGCTTTTCAGAGTCGGCTCAACATGGCTTCTCCGAATTCTTTCCCATGTGGACCGTCTACCAGCGCGTAAATCACCCAGTCTTTGCAATATGGGCTGGTTTCCGCCAATGGTCGTTGCGAGATACGCAATCGATCGCCCATAGGCAGTTGTATCAGTAACCGGTTGCGTCAGCTCTATCCTCACCAAGAATGCAAAGTTGGTGTTTTCCGATTTCACCCCCCGCAAAGAGTGGCCGTTCACTCCCACGTGCCCGTCGTAGCGTTCTTCCATCACGTACCCGTTCGGATTCGTACAGAATGTGCGGACAAAATCATCGAAAGTTTTGGTGCGGATGTGGAACTTGGGATCTCGGTTTATCGACACCAGTGGCTCGTACACTACAGCGGGGATTTCAACTCGCACTCCAATGTCGATGGGGCCGTGCCGCAATTTCACATTGAGCCGCTTGGCTTCCTCAGCAAACCACTTCGCACCGACTCTTCCCGGAGCAGCAATTATATAATCAGCATCAATGGGGCGACCGTTGGCTATCACTCTTCCCGGTTTGATCTGGTTTACTTTGGTGTTCAGCAAAAATCTGACTCCGCGCTTTTCCAGCCATTGGCGAAATGAGGTGATCACGGCTGGTAGGTGTTCGCTTCCGATGTGTCGCTGAACGATAGGGATGAACGAAATCCCCGCTGCCGCTGCCTTTCGTTTGAGTTCCGCAATCCCGTCGATATCGGTTCCAGAAACTTCCCGAGGCGCCCCATGTTCCAAAAATATTTGATCCACCTCTTTTACCAGCGCATCCGCAGCACCGCGACTACCGACGAGTTCACTCAGATCTCCCCCGATGTCGTATCGCAGATTGAGAATTCCACTAGACATTCCTCCGGCACCCCCCAAACCACACATGATGTTACAGGGCCGACACCCAATACACGTCCCGGTCTCAACGGCCGGACACTTGCGATCCTTGATATCTGGCCCCCAGTCCACAACCGTAACGGAAAAATCGGATCTCTGGCATAATTCGCGGGCGGCGAAGAGCCCCGCTGGTCCAGCTCCAATGATCACCACATTCTTCTTCATTCCACCCTCGGATGCCTACATCTTTATCCTATAAATACTAATCAGCAAATCCAGCTTTGAACGGTATCTCAAGATTTCCTCCCATACTGCTGAACTTCTGGTTTTCTCCCCAAGGAGTGTTTTCCATTCCCTCTCTGCGAATAGCGGCGTTCCAGATTTCTACCAGTTTTGTTCGCGATTCATCGTCAAAGAAATAGAACGGATTTAGATAGTAATAATGTCCATCCGCTCGTTCGACCAAAACGAATTCGAAGAATTGACCGTTTTCTATCTTGTTCTCCACCGGGTGTTGGAGCTTCAAATCGGCTCCGTACCCTATTATATCGCCTGTTTTAACAATCATACCCTTAGCAAGGTTCAGCCCCGCAGTGACAACGTGTCGATATCCTATGGCATAATTTTTCCCGTATCTTATCCATATCTCGCCTCCCAGCCCCGGTTCAGCCGCATCCTCAAAGTTTTCCCACTCTACGAGATAGGTGACCACACCATCACAGAAAGCATAGATGGGGTCACGGCTCCTATGAACAAAGAAGATCGACATTTCCTGATTTAGCTCGCCCGTCTCCGGGTTCACACTGGGATGGCCACAGGAGTAGATTTCGGAGTTTTCGGGATCCAAGATGAGAGGTGGAGGGCCCCACTCAAACTCAAGAACAGGAGGCGCGGAGGTCTCGGGATAATAGAGCTCTGACTCTTTTTCATGTGGAACCCACTCCAATGCTCCGCTTAAGATTACAGCAGCCAGGATTACTACCGCGCTCGCCACCAGGGATTTTCTCACCACTTCACCTCGGACGTTTTTCGAGCAACTTTCTCAACATCTTCACCTTACCGAGATACGTGCCATCCAACATGTAGACCTCTGCATCTTGGAGATCGGCCGCTCCCGATTTGAATAGCGGCCCAATCAGTTCTTCTGGCATAACGCGATTAACCGGCGCACCACTCACAAGCTCTCCAAAGGCAGGCATCACTATAAGCTCGGGCGGAGAAGAACGCAGGTTCTGTCGAATCTCGGACGGCAAACGTTCCAACCTGATGTTCAGCTTTAGCCATACTGGCTCGATTACTCTGCCGCCGAGAGCATCTCGGAATTCGATCGCTGGATGGTTGTGCGCCATCACCAGTGTGTGAGTTTGAAAGACCTCTTGAGCTGGCCAAGCGTGCCCGTGGGCGAGACCAATTTTTTTTCTTTTTCCGAGCACGATTCCTCTTGCTGCGTGGAGCCGAACCCCAGGCGGAATCATTCCTGCTAGGTCTCCGTCATGGTTCCCGGGAACAATCTCCACCCTCACGCGTCGAGACAGCCGTTCTAAAAATGATGGGATTTCTCGCCATTCATGCATCGAGGCGACGGGCACACCGTGTTTCACATCTCCTAGCAAGATCAGTCGTTTCGGCCGGTACTTCGAGATGAGTTCGGTGAGCCGTTTCAAAGTTTTGTTAGCTTGGCTCGGAAGGGAGATGCCTTGGGTTTCTAGCTCACCCTCTATCCCTAGATGAAGATCGGCGACCACCAAGATCCTTTCCTTTTTAAATTCTAGCAGTAGCGCGGGGGTGTTGGGTATGGGCCGTATCACGTGGAAAACTTGTTTTCATTCTCATTTTTTTCTTTTCTGGTTAGTGTAATCATGATTAAACATTTTCGATACTAGCGCATCGTCTGGTGTTGTAGAGGAAGACGATGAAGGTGATTTCTGAGATTGTAGCAGCGGTTTTGGTGTTGTCAGCCGTTTCTCTCCTATCTGTTGGTTGCCATGTGGTGAACAAAAAACCGCTGCAGGTCGAAGGGATTCGGTGTATTCTATAGGTCAAACCATGCAGCTTGAGATCCAGCATTTGTTGGCAGTACCAACAAGAACACCAGCTTGCTAGTGGCGCTTCGAGAGGCGAGGCTCTCCCAGGAGACAGCACTCAGCAATGGCTTGTCGAGAAACTTGCTCTGGGTGCCGAGCTCGTGCTTGGGGAACAAACCCAATGTAGATCCAGCTGAAGAGTGCCGCGGCTCCGGGAAGACTTGTTTGGGACGATCCCGAAGCGGGAGTCTACTGTCCTCCAGCTTTTGCAGTCCTGTGAGTCTCCCTCTCCAACATTTTTTTTAATGCTGTGCCGTGTTCAGGCAACAGTTTGTAAAAAAGACGACTTTGTGGTAGCTTGGTTATCTTGTCAACCGGAAAGGCCAGAATCGGGGTCCGCCGAAATCCGAAGCAAAGCAACGCTTTAGCTCGCATCTCTTTGGCTTTGAATTTCAGCGACTCGATTTCTGACTTGGAGATATAGAGAGGAGCGAGTTTTGATGTTTTTTTACAGCTAACCAGGTATTTCAATCTACCTTTTGAGTATATTTTCAGGTCAATTCCCAACGAACTGCCCGAGCGTTCCCACTCGTAACCGAATTCTTCAAAAAGGTACGCTACCCGATACTCGAAGTTGGTACCACGCTTTTTTGGGGTGCTCATGAATATCCTCAAAAGAATTAAATGAGCTAACATAATTTGAGGATTACTATGCTGTCGTTTACATGTCTAGTGCGTGAAGCGCGCGAGGATGATTTAAAGGAAGTGCTAGATATCGAGTACAAGTGTTTTCCCGACCCCTATCCGCTGGAGCTTCTGTACAGGCTCCGCTCTCTCTACTCCGACATGTTCCTTGTAGCGGAAGTCGAAGACAAGGTGGTAGGGTATGTGATAGGCGCGATCAAATGGTTTAGGACAGGGCACATACTCGCGATAGCCGTTGATCCGCCTTATCAGGGAAGAGGTATTGGGTCAAAACTCATGGAGGAGATCATGCAGAGATTTCAACTCAAAGGGGCCAGAATCGCGCGTCTGGAAGTGCGAAAGAGCAATGTGATGGCCCAAAACTTTTATCGAAAACTCGGATTTGCCGAGCGTTTCGAAGTCCCGTTCTACTACGAGGACGGAGAAACGGCCATCGCAATGGAGAGAGATCTCTAGCGGCCTTTGCGACGAGTGAGATCCGTCATGGTGAGCACTTTGACTTTTCCAGAAGCCCCAACTGTTCGGCTTCTCATCCCCACCAAATAGCGGACATTCTTTTCTTGAGCCATGGAGGCCAGCTCGGGGGTGATTATGCCATCAAAGACCACCGCCCAGACGTTTTCCGTTTCACGAAGTTTTTCACGGAGTTCGCGCACCGGGATTTCGGCCAAAACCTGAGAGTTCTCGTCGAGGAGCTGTGCTTTCAGAGTTCCCTGCAGTTTTTTCAAAATCTCTAAAAAGCTCGGGCGCCGCGTCTCACGTCGCTCGGCTTTTTCGCTGATCGCTTTTTCAACCGGCACCTTATTTTTCAAGGCCTTGATTATTTCCTTCCTTGTGAGCTCTTCAACACTTCGCCCTGGAGGGGGACGAGCGATGTAGTCTACTTTGCCTACCTGCATGAGCTCCTTAAGGATCAAATCGCCGCCCCTATCGTTGTCGAGGAACGCGGTAACCGTCTTGTTTTTTGTAAGCTCGATCACCGGTTGGGGGATGCTTGTCCCCTCCACAGCGATGGTGTTCTTAATTCCTGCTTTTAGAAGATTGAGCACGTCCGCACGCCCTTCCACGATTATTATGGCGTCGGATTCCTCTAGTGCCGGCCCCGCTGGAAGCCCGTGGTAGTCTTTTATGTCCTCCGCTTTCACTGTTTCCTTCACCCGCTCGGTGATTTCTTGGGTTTCCGGCAGCGTTTGTCCGAACTTTTCTAGAATTTCCTTTGCCCGCTTCACGATAAACCGGCGCTTGTCTTCCCTAACATCTTGGATCTTTGTTACGCTGATCTTGGCCTCACAAGGGCCGATCCTTTCAATCGTTTCCAGAGCAGCAGCGATTATCGCGGTTTCGTATCGATCCAAGCTCGAAGGGAGACGAATCTTGCCCGTGGTCCGCCCTTTGTCTGTTTTCAGCTCAACTTGGATTCTTCCGATTCTCCCCGCTTTCAGAAGCTCACGGAGGTCTAAATCCTCGCCGAGCAACCCTTCGGTCTGTCCGAAAATGGCGCCCACCACGTCCGGCCGTTCCACCACACCGTTCACTTGGAGATCCGCTTCGATTAGGTATTTGACAGTGCCGACGAGTTCTTCTTTAATCTCTTCTCTTTTTTTACCCGCCACTTCTTCCACGAGATTCTTTCCTTCCAAAGTGCCACACACCTTTATAGCCAGAACGGGTGAGCGTGAATCTGGCTTTCATATTTCTTCGTTTTCACTTGTTTATAAATGTTGGTTAATCACAGATCCACAGGCGCATATCCGTGTGTGCGCAAGAACCCGTTCACATCCGAGCGGGAGGGGTACCGCTCCCATCCCGGCCCCGTGACACTTATGGCTGCAGCCGCAGACGCGAAACGAGCAGAGCGCAACACATCACGGGTTTTGAAGTAGGCCAACATGAATGCCGCATTATACACGTCACCGGCACCAGTGGAATCAACAGTTTCTACCGAGAACGCCGGAATTCTGTACACGCGTGTCCCCTCTGCTACCACACTGCCTCTACAGCCCATCTTGATGCAAACAATCTTTGGCCCCATCGTTAGAAGGCGTCTTGCAAGTTTTTTTGGTCCCTCGGAGATCCGCCCGGTTATTCTTCTGGCCTCGTCGAGATTCGGTAAAAAAACATCGGTACTTTGGATTGTTCTGAGCAAATGAGGCGTTTTTCTCCACAATCCAAAGGGGTCCCATCCCGTATCGAAAGAGACGATCGCGCCCCTGCTTCGAGCCAGCTTCATTAATTTGGCGTAGTGCGGTCTCAACGATTCGACCAGAAAGAATGAAGGAATGTGAACAATGTTCGCCATGAGTTTTTTCAACGGAATATCTTGGATGGAGAGAGAAGCATTTCCTCCGCGAAATGTGATAAAAGAGCGCTCCTCGTCCTCGATTATTGCGAAGGTCACCCCAGTCTTGACGTATTTTGAAATCACCATCTCTGAGACGTCCACCTTGTTTTTCCGAAGTTTTTCAATCAGAAACGCTCCCCAGTGATCTTTGCCGATTTTTCCTATTAATCGAACCGAGGCTCCGAGACGACTACACGCCAGCGCAAAATTAGTTGCGCACCCTCCACCGTAGACTTGATAATCAGAGATGACTACCTGTTTTCCGCGCGGAGGAAATCTAGTCCGCAGAATCACATCTATGTTCGCGTCTCCGATGCATAGCACTGTGGTTTTCATGTTTTCCCCTCTTTTTTGTTTTATCCGGAATTAGAAAACTTTGCGGAGTTCACGTGCCAGTGTTTCGGGCAAAGTGTCTATCACAGGTTCGTGATGGAAGATCTCCATGAACCCCCTGTCCGCGGTGTAAAGAGACACCGGGTCCGGCCTTGCGATCAAACGGAAGTGAAGGCGGAAAAACGGTAGCTTTTTGTCGCACGGCCCGGAGTACGAAGACAGATTAAAGCTTTTGACACCGATTTTGGCATAGCCCTTCAAGATTTTGTGCAGTCCCTGACAAATGTCGGATATAGATGCCTTCGCTTCTCGTAAAGAGGACCATTTTTCAGAAACACCCAACACCTCTTTATTTCCCGTGGGTGCAAAACTTGCTATCCAGTGGATATCTCCAGTGCTTCCGATGTAGCGCTCGTCCAATTTCCTTTCGAGAGATAGCAGTTCCTTCCAGTAATTCCGTTTGTGCTGCTGATAGTATTGTTTGCTTTTCCGCATGAGTTCACTGAGCATTCTGGTGGGATTTCTTGTCGCCAATAACTGGAGATGTGGATGAACTATGCTAGCTCCAGCGGGAGGAAGATGATTCCAGTTCAAATACCAGTAACGAAGGGCAGGCCGTGTACTCATAGCGAGTTCGAATGTTTTGAAAGCAGCCTCTAAGCATTCGCGCAGTTCTTTGGGAGAAAAACCATCCACTTCTAAGAAAAACGAGGGAAATGCTACTACAGAATGGAACTCCCCGAAGGGAAACAAATTCGGAAATGTTGTAGCTCTTCCTACGCAGATTCTCTCAGGCATCGCATCCGGATACTTTGGGGTGATTTTTTCCAAGTTCGGATGACAAAAAGGACAGTTTGTGGGATGGGAAATTTTCTCTTTAGTTCGTTTCGCTTGATGTGGTCGGCGTGCTCGCTCCACGTTTATTCTGCACTTTCGTCCAGTTAGCGGATCACGCCTAATTTCGATGGGGCGTTCAACCTCTCTGAAATCTTCTCTGGGATCGCGAAGCTTGGCCACAATTACTCGTTTATGAAACAGCATTGGGTTCCCCGCTCTTTGTCTCAATGCTCAGGAAGACGAGTTCCAAGTCACTTTTATTCTGGAGAATTCCTCCACTCGGCCCGGTGAGGATTACATCTCTGGATCTGGCGGTTCTGTGTTTCTCCTCTGTTCGGATTTCTCCAGCACCCTCCAATATGAGGTGCACAGAGTTGGGAGGGAGATCCACGGATTTCCTTGGTTTGAGAATAGTTATGTAAACAGTTAGAGCTCCAACGTTTCTGGAGGCCTGAACACAGACTTCGTCACCGCGAACCAATTTACCTGTTCTGAACGCATCCCAGTATGTTTTGTGTGAGATGTCGTACCATTCTCCTGAAAACACATAGGCCTTGATTTTCTCTCCCCGTTCCATTAAGTGCTGGATGAAATAGCCTGGAGCGTCTCTTTTGCGCCCTTCGCAGAAATCTATTAGAACGGGAAGCACACGTCGCGGAAGAATGTAAACGCCGGTACCCACATAGTTGCTGAGCGGCGGCTTTACTTTTTCCTTGAAATCTTCCAAATAGAATGTCTTGGTGGGGGGCGGATACGAATCACAACCCTTGAAGCGGACGGTGGCCATCTCCTCTGGCTTTAAGTCAGGGGTGGCGCCCGCATAGTACAGTCCGACCATGGGTTCTCCAGAAAAATTTTGAACAAATTCCTCGAAATCTGACGAAAAATAATTGTCCGCGCACAAGACAAACAAATCGTCATCAATACCTGCATTTTTGATAGCATTAGCTATAGCCGAAACGGCACCGAGTTTTTCTTCTTCTTTGGTTGATGGTTCAACGATCAAATTTTTGTAGTCCTTAAAGAAAGGGGCGAACTTTTTGTTGACCGTGATGTAGACGGTTTTCACACCAGCTGATTCCAGTTTTCGAAGAAGGTGGTTGATGGCTCGATCTCCTTCCACCATGAGAAGCGGTTTTGGTAGTTGCTGCCCGATCGGTCCCAGTCTTTTGGCAAAACCACCCGCGAGAATCAGCCCGATCATCATCCACTACTGTGCGCGAGTTCTATTTAATGTTGGAGACCAACCAATATTGACACCATGGTGCTAGAAAGACTGGGAAAGGCGCTACACTCTGCTCTCCAGAAGCTGGCGAAAAGCCCGCATGTGGACGAGCAAACGATCAAGCAGCTCGTTAGAGATGTCCAGCGCGCTCTGCTCCAAGCTGATGTCAACGTTAAACTAGTGCTTTCTCTTTCCAAACGCATCGAAAAGCGAGCGCTCGAAGAAAAGCCGTTGCCGGGAGTAGACAAGCGAGCCCACATAATAAAGGTGGTGTATGAAGAGCTCTCAGATTTTTTGGGCAAACCCGCGGAGCTGAAAGTGGAGCCGGGGAAAACCAAAGTTTTGATGATGGTTGGTTTGCAGGGAAGTGGGAAAACCACTTCGGTGGCCAAGCTCGCGTATTATTTCAAGAAAAAGGGCTTCAAGGTGGGGATTATCTGTGCCGACACGTATCGTCCGGGCGCTTACGAACAATTGCTTCAGCTGGGAGAGCAAGGGGGATTCCCAGTTTTCGGAGACCCCAAAACCAAAGACGCCGTTAGAATAGCAAAGGAAGGCGTGCAACATTTCAAGAGACAAGGAATGGAGCTCATTATCGTCGACACGGCAGGGCGTCATAAAAGCGAGATAAATCTCATGCAGGAAATGCGAGAGTTAGCGGAGCAAATCCGACCAGACGAAGTAATGCTGGTGATTGACGGCACCATCGGTCAACAAGCAAAGGCACAGGCCGAAGCCTTTAACGCGGCCACCGCTATCGGATCTATTCTCGTAACCAAACTCGACGGCACTGCCAAAGGTGGAGGCGCGCTCTCAGCTGTGGCCGCGACGGGCGCATCTATCAAGTTCATCGGCACAGGGGAACATCTAGAAGACTTAGAACCATATGCCCCAGCAAAGTTCTTGTCTCGTTTGCTTGGCATGGGCGATTTGGAGACTCTGTTGAAAAAAATCGAGGAAGTGGTGAAAGAGGAGAAAATCCGGATTCCGGATAAAAAGGATTTGCTGGCGGGAAAGCTCACCCTAAAAGATGTCTATGATCAGCTAGAAGCATTAAGCAAAATGGGTCCTCTGAAAAAAGTCATGCAAATGCTTCCGGGCGTGGGCGTGTCTATTCCCGACGAGCAGTTCCGAATAGGAGAAGAGAAGCTGAAGAAATTCAAGGTCATTATGCAGTCCATGACCCCGGAGGAGCTGGAGAACCCCCGCATACTAAATGCTTCTAGGATCAAAAGGATTGCCCGCGGTTCTGGGACCAGCGAAGCCGACGTGAAAGAACTCTTAAAGCAGTACGAGCTGGTGCAGAAGCTTATAAAAAATCTTGCACGAGGCAGAATCCCTAGGTTTGGTCCTTGGAGCAAATTGTTGAAAAAGATGGGCTAGTTAGGTTCTCTTCGGAAGCCTTGACCTCCGAAGTTGGCGGCTCTAGGCCGCCTTTAGGGCCGGAACCCACACGGCCCCGTTCCCGGAGCGCTGCTCCAGGAACCTCTTTCCGAGGTTTGCGGCACCGTTCAGGTCCGCGTTGTACTCGAGCCCGCATGCCCTGCACCTGAAGAGCCCCTGGCTGGGCCTCGATCCCTCGGCCCCACAGCGGTGGCAGCGGGAGCTCGTGTGCGCCTCGCTCACTATGTACACCGGGATCCCAAACCAAGCCGCTTTGTGCTCGATGTAGCGCCTGAGCCGGTGGTAGGGCATGGAGCCAACGATGCGATTCAGGCGCTTCCCCTTCCCCCTGCAGCGCTCGCGCAGCCCCTTCAGATCCCCGATCACGATGACGGCCTCGTGGCGGACTGCGAACTCGACCACGCGCTTCGCGACCCGGTGGCAGATCTGGTCGACCGCGCGCCGCTCCCGCTGCCCGATTCGCCTGATGACGCGCAGGAGCTTCCGCTCCCCCAGGCGCCTGCGCAGCCACGCGTGGTGCCGCCTCACCCCTCTCGCCTCCTTCCCGAGCAGGACCGCTGAGACCACTGCTCCCCCGCGAAGCGCCACGGACGCCGCGAGGAAGCGCTCTCCGAGGTCGACCGCGACCACGTTGGGTCGAGGGATGAGCGTGATTTTCTTTTCAACCGTGAGGTGGAGAAAGAACCTCCCCTTCCGCACGACCAGCTTCGAGTCCCTAATCCTGACTCCCGACTCGAGCAACCGCTCGTGCTCGCGCCAGAGCCTGAGGGGGCACCACACCCTCCCGCGGGGCGTGGGAATGCTGATGAAGTAGCGGGCTAGGCGGTTGGAGGTGGGCTTGAGCTCGAAGGAGTCCCGGTCGAGCAGGATGGGGGACTGCCGCCCGCGGACCTTCCACGCCAGGGCCCTGCAGTAGTAGGAGGGCAGGCGCGTCGACTCCCTGAGCTCCCGGTACGTGCGTTTGAGCTCAAGGGCGCGCCTCCACTCGCTCTCAAGATCGAGCAAGCACTCAAGCTTGCGCTTGGTGAGGGCCCAGAGCTCCGCCCGGATGGTCTTGACGACACGCATTCGCCCGAGGTTCGTTCTATCCAATTATGAGGGTTTCGGGGAGAGAGGGGTGGGCGAAAGTATCTGCGGGCCAAGAGTTCCGAAGAGAACCGGCTAGTTAAAGGTTAAAATCCCGCGACACACTAGAGAGGGAAGGGATGAAAAATGGCTAGACGGTCTCGCGGACTAAGAAGCGCCGGTAGAGGAAAGTTCACAAAACCGCCGAGACGTCGAGGACTAGGTTCAGTGGTTCAGGCAACCCAAGAGCTACCCATAGGTGCAAAAGTCACCATTTTCATAAATCCATCGGTTCACAAGGGACAACCACACCACAGATACCATGGGAGGATAGGTCTCGTAATAGAGAAAAGGGGGCGTGCCTATATAGTAGAGATAAAGGATGGAGGTAAGATAAAGAAAATAATAGCATCGCCTGAGCACCTCCGGGTGGTGAGATAGTGATCGGAAAAAGGGTGGTTGAAGAAAAACCGACCACGATTCCAGAGGCGCTGGAGCTTTTAGAAAAACAAAAGAAAGGGGAGATGGAGTACTCTCAACGGCTAGCATATGATTATGCACAGAAATTTGCCGGTGTGGACGCGGAGACCGCGAGGAAGATGAGAGAAGAGCTCTCGCAGATCGAGAAACTAAACGAAGCGCAGATCGTCGCGATTATCGATTTGTTACCAAAAACAAAGCAGGACGTAGAAGTAATTTTTCAAAAAACGAGAACCAGATTGGAGGATTCTGAAATCAATCAAATTTTGGAGATAGTGAAGAAACATACCGAGTGAATAAGTGGAGCTGGTTGGCTTGGTTGAAAAAAAGTATGAGGATTTCGCCATAGTGCTGGATTTCCTACCCCAAGGAAGCCCAAGTGATACCCGTCCCATTCACTTGCGAGAGCCTGTGGCTCAAGTGATAGGAACGGGTTTCTTCACTTTGCTTGAAGTCGTACCGCTCAAGGGCGTAACGCTCCAGCCCCAAGAGAAAATAAACATTGGGAAAGAGGGGCGTGACAAGGTAGAGCGGATCCGACGGAGAATCGGTTACGGTGATCTTACCGCAGCCGCAAAAGCGGAGCTACCAGCCGTGATCGAGAAGATAATTGAGGAGGCACCGGAAAAATACGTAGAGTTTTTCAACCGCGCTGGTCCAGTAACGACGCGCTTTCACCAGCTCGAACTCATTCCGGGGATTGGGAAGAAGCTGATGTGGGCCATCTTGGAGGAGCGAAACAAGAAACCATTCTCAGATTTTAAAGATCTGGAAGAGCGGGTTAAGGGTCTTGCCAATCCCAAGTCTCTGATAGCCAAGCGTATAGAGATGGAGCTCCAAGGCGTGGACAAGTACAACCTGTTCGTCAGACCTGCGAGGCGCGCCGAACGTTTCTAGGAAGCTCCACTATTAGATAGCTTAGCAAAGCGATGACCGGGATTATCTCCAACCGCCCGACCAGCATTTGGATGATCATAGTGATCTTTCCAGCTAAGGGCATGAAGGGAGATGTGATGCCCACCGATAGTCCAACATTTCCTTGTGCGGATGCAGATTCGAACAAGGAATCGATGGCTGAGTGGCCAAAGCTCATCAAAACCACTGCACCGCCTATCATCACAAGCAAGTAAAGAAAGGCATAAATGGCAGCTTCCATCATTTCATGTTCCGAGTATATCCGACCACCGAGCTTCATGTGTACAACGGCTCGATCGGGCAAGAAGCTCTTTTTAATCATCCAGTGAATGGCTTTCGCTAGGATGAGTACTCGAATGAGTTTTAGAGCACTCGAGGTTGAGCCGTAGCCGCCACCGATCACCATGAGCAAAATGAGCACACCTTTCTGTCCATCTCCCCAATGTGCCAAGTTCGCCGTAGAAAATCCGGTGCCGGTGAGTGCAGAGGTTGTTTGGAAAAACGAATCAGTTATTCCAACGCTCAAAATCAACAGCGCGCTACACACCGCTATCAGCGCTAGCATAAATTTTACTTCCACATTTTTGAAGAACTCTCGCCAAGCACCACGGAAGATCATGCGGTGCACAGCGAAACTGGTAGCTCCAGCGATCATGATGAGAATGGCCACCGTTAGGACCGGCCAAGCATATCCTGCGAAACTGTCGTTACGCACAGAAAAACCGCCCGTGGCAATTCCTGTCATGGCATGGTTAACCGATTCAAACAGTGAGGCGTTAGGCAATGACGTGAGGTACAGGAGCGTTGCTCCGATTAGCGTAAGAATAATGTAAATCCCCCACAGAGATCTTGCAGTCTGCGTGACGTTGGGTTCCACGAATTGGGTCCTGGCTTCCGCCACGTACATTTTTCGAGCCGCTTTTCCGAAACCGACAAGCGCCGCCAAGAACAGCACTATAATTCCCAGTCCACCCACCCACTCAGTCAAACTCCGCCAGAACAAGATGGTGCGAGGCGAGCGTTCGATGTTCAATATGGGGTTCTTTTGCACGCCAGAATTTTCTGGATCGCACACACCGCTATGGAAAACAAAATCGTCGGAGTTCATATCTGTGTCATAGGCGTTTCCCCATTCATACTTCAATGTGGCCTTTTCGGAGAGCTGCTTAGAGATGCGGCGCTCCAAAGAGTCGCCCGGAGATAAAACGTGGGGTGAGCTGGAGCCCTCTGCAAAATCATCCGCTGTAGATCCTCCCCAAGCAACACGGTCTGTGGCGTGTTCAAAACTTGCGGAGGTTGTGGATATGGCCACAGCGCCAACGGATGACAGCGAGGTGGTAAACAGAGCATCCGCTTGAACGCCGCATACGGACTCAGAAGCGGCCAGCAAAAAGTACCCGTGAGAATGTATGGTACTTGTGTACCAAACGATGTTTTCTAACTTTACACGATTTTCTGTTGCTATCCACACAAGAGAAGAAGAAAGGTCGACCGCGCTTTCTGTCGGATTGTACAGTTCTATATAAGAGACGTTGTCGGCGGAAATGCCCACCTCACTTATTACGAGGTGGTTTGCCACCGGATCCTGCGGTATCATGGTCAATCCGGTCGCTGTGAGCCCTGACATGCTTTCGAAATAGGCATCTTCTATGGGCATTCCCATCCCCGCCACGTATGGGGCAGAAGAAAAAACCGCGAAAATGATCCAAGCGGCGGTGGCGGTCACCATCGCTTCACCCAGGCTCAGCTCTCGAGGAGAAGTTTTTCTGCGCATATAATAACCGAGACCTATGGCTACAAGTGCCGGAATTACGAATACCGGTATGAGATGGCTTTCTCCAAAAACAGGCGCGAGCGCGCTAGGAATCAACATCACGCCTCCGATTACCCACATCACAAAGCCAAGGAAGTGAAGCATTGCAGCGCCTCCGGAGACAATGATAACTCAAGGGGGATATTTTAAAACCCCTACTTTTAATCCTAAATGGTGGGGATGGAAGAAACACTGCGCGCGATGGATGAGATTCTCGCTTTCCTCCGAACACTTCCAAAGAAATTGAAATCAAAAGAGGTTGAGAATTTCATTCAAGCGTTGTTGAATACACGCCGAGTATTTGTGGTTGGTGCGGGACGCTCTGGCTTGGTTGTAAAAGCTTTTGCGACCCGTTTGATGCACTTGGACTTTGAAGTGTATGTGGTCGGTGAGACAATTACACCAGCGCTCAGACCCGGTGATTTGCTCGTCGCGTTATCCGGATCGGGTGAGACCGATTTGATAGTGGAATCTGCAAAAATCGCGAAAAAAGTGGGAGCGCGCGTTGCAGCGATCACCTCCTATCCGCGTTCGAGCTTGGCGAAGTTGGCGGATTTGGTAGTGACTCTCCCGGGCAGAACAAAGATTGCCAGCATCAAGGGATTCGTCCGAAGGGAACTCTATGGTGAATACGCTTCGCTAACACCTCTTGGAACTCTATTCGAGATAAGTTCAATGGTTTTCTTAGACGCGATTATTTCCAGCCTCATGGTCAAGCTGGGCAAAAAGGAGGAGGACTTGCGGGCAAAACACGCCACGATCGAGTAACTATTCTGCTTGAAGGAAATGCTGTAAAACCATGGCCCATGCAGTGTCAAATCCGCGCTCCAACGCGGGTCGGAATCTCTGCTCTGCCCGTTTTTTGAAATCTTTGTAGATCTGTTGTACCTCTTCCTGCGGAGTACCATCGAGAATCTTTTTCATGAGGGAAAAACTCTGGTTGCTTTCGAGTGAGACGATCATGCCGTTGAGCGCCAAGAGAAATCCCTTTTCAAAGTCGTTGGGTGTTTGCAAAGTCTGTCTTTTGTTCTCTAACCACGCCCGCGCCGTTTTTAGGTCTCTTTTTTTGAGAGACTCTGCAAAGCTCGTGAGGTCCTCCGTTATTTGTGGTGCTAGACGTGTTGTCAGCTTACTCACCTGATTGTTTCGAGAATGCTTAAGGCCCCCCACAGCTGAGTCCTAGCATGCACGGGCATGTTGGGGTCTTCGCTAACTTCCTCTAACGCCATGCGCGCCGACGCTGCTCTGACGGCTGGATCGGAGTTTTGATCGAGCAAATAGTTCTTGGCTTCCTGAGCTTTCCTCCGGATATTCCGCGGTACGGTTGTATCCTCGCTGATGCGTGTCACGATATCCAACACCTGACGGATTTTTTGCTCGTGTTCAGCTTCCATAACATCACCTTCTCAAGCCTATCTACCTTTTAGGAATGCTCTTCATAAGGATTTTTGATGGCGGAAAACGAAGACAAAATCAAGAAGATAACCGAGGCCCTGTTGGCAGGAGGCAAAATGCTGGGTGTGCATTGTGGGAAGTGCAAGAGTCCCCTTTTCGAATTTGAGGGAAAAGTGGTTTGTCCTCTTTGTGGCGAACTGGAGCAAGACCGGCAGTTGAAGGAGAAGGCCAAGGAAGACGTGTTATCCCGAGTAGATCGGGTACTCCACTCAAAATTGGAATCTCTTGTCGAAAAACTCGAAAAAGAAGAAGACCCGACAAAGACTTTACAACTGATTGAGGCCATTAGAACCACCCTTCAAGCTCTAGAACGGGCGAAGAAATAGAGCATCGTGGTGTTCTTTTTGTGGAATATTCTTCGGGTTCTAGTTGCCGGGATTTTGCTGGGAATTGTTGTTGGAAGACTTGCGGCCGAAAATCCTTGGCATTTCCATCGCCTATCCCCCAAGTATTGGAGAAGGGTGTGGAGACACTTGACCCAAAAGGAGCGATATCGGATAGTGACGATCGGACTTTGGACAGGGGTGTTCGCCCTCGTTCTTGCCCTCTGTGTAAATTGGATTCTCATCGAGGCAAACGTGCCAGTGGTCAATCCTGAAGAATATCCTTTCGTGGGTTTGGAAGAGCGCTATCCCTGGGTTCTCCTACTCATAGTGAACATTCTCCCCATCTTTGAGGAATGGATTTTCCGAGGGATATTGATTGACGAGTTCATCACTTGGAAGAGGAGTCGGCTGGGGGCGGTTTTATTCTCCTCCCTGCTTTTTTCCATATTTCATCTATCCAATCCAGGCACGTACCCCGCGTTCGCTTTGGCGATCTTTCCGACCTCGCTCCTGCTTGGTGTATGTTATCTTCGAGCAGGGCTAGGTGGAGCAGTTTTGGCTCACAATCTCTATAATTCGTGTCTCGTTCTCTTCGGCATGCTGAGCTGAAAGTTTATATGATTTGTTTGAAAACCTTCTTGTGCATGCCGGGTTCTCTGAAAGGCGGATACATGGGAAAGATTCTGCGCGCGGACTTGGATAAAGAGAAAGTAGTGATAGAAGAGTTGCCGGCGGATCTTGCAGTGGAGTACATAGGCGGAAACGGGATATGCGCGCGCATGTTGTTCGATATGGTGCCCCCAGGGATCGATCCCTTTTCTCCACAAAATGTTTTGATTTTTGCCACCGGTCCGATCAACGGCACGTCTTGGCCGCAGTCGGGAAGATACGAGGTGGCGGCGAAATCTCCGCTGACGGATTTATATGGAGAAGCCAATTCTGGAGGGCATTGGGGCGCGGCACTGAAATTTGCTGGATTTGATGTGGTGGTTGTAAAAGGGAAGGCGTCCAAGCCGGTCCGGATTCACATCGAAAA
Source organism: Hadesarchaea archaeon (assembly GCA_029259175.1). GTDB lineage: Archaea > Hadarchaeota > Hadarchaeia > Hadarchaeales > Hadarchaeaceae > JAVZGN01. Next base: position 18,951 of record JAPDJH010000018.1, on the reverse strand, counting down.
TGGCGATGCCCAAATTTTGCCGGCTAGCGAGCTGTGGGGCATGACCACTGTTGACACCGAGAAGGAACTGATTGCGAAACATGGTGATGGTACAAAAGTGGTTTCGATCGGGCCTGCTGGAGAGAATCTTGTAAGATTTGCAGCGATCATGCACGATTATCGAGCGGCTGCGCGCACGGGCATAGGAGCGGTGATGGGCTCTAAGAATCTGAAAGCCATCTCGGTGCGAGGGGATCGTAAAGTGCCTATTGCAAACGAAGAAAAATTTGAAGAGCTGACCAAAGAAGCTCGAAAACGCCTGGTCTCTCACGAGTTTTCACCGTCGACGATGAAATACGGAACCACAATTTTGGTAGAACTCATGAATGAAATCGGACGATTCCCAACTCGCAATTTTCAGAGTGGAACTTTTGAGCATGCTGAGAGAATCGGGGGAGAAAGAATTATCAGCGAGTTTATGGTCAAAAAGCGAGCTTGCTATAACTGTCCTCTTCACTGCGAGACCTATGTGGGAAAAGGAAAACGTTGGAACATTGAGGGAAAAATAGAATACGAAACTCTGTCGTCTCTGGGCAGTCGTTGCGGAAACTCCGATCTCGAGGCCTTGCTCTATGCAAACAGGCTTTGCAACATCTACGGCTTAGACACGATTTCCTGCGGGGGCGTGATAGCTTTTGCCATGGAATGCTATGAGCGCGGTTTGCTGTCAAAAGAAGACACGGGCGGGATAGAGCTCACATGGGGCAACGCCGACGCTATAATCCGGTGCGTGGAACTCATAGCGCGCCGGGAGGGATTTGGAGATCAGCTGGCCGAGGGAACTGCTCGTTTTGCAAAGCGCTTTGGGGACTCGGTCAAGTCCTTCACCATGGTGGTGAAGGGCATGGATGAGCCAGCGCAGGACGGCAGGGCCCAGAAGTCGATGGGCCTATCACATGCTGTGGCTAATCGCGGGGCAGATCACTTGACCTCTTTTGAAGTGTTGAGCGAAGTTGGCTTTGTAAAGGGGATCGAAGAGCGGTTTGGAAAGGAGGTCATGCCGGAAGCAGCGGATCGGCTGAATCCGAAGTACAAACCGTTGATGGTGCGAGATGGGGAGAACTTCTGCGCAGTTGTGGACTCGCTGGTGACCTGTAAGTTCGGAGCGGTTTGGCCTCCAGTGTTCTACTTCGCGGATTACGCACAAGCGCTGTCGCTCATAACGGGAATCGAATACACGGAGAACAAACTTCGTTTGATTGGTGAGAGGATCTTCACATTGGAAAGAGCGTTTGATATCAGGGAGGGGATTACACGAGCGGACGATACTCTGCCGGAACGATTGACGAAGGAACCGGCTCCGTCCGGTCCTCCGAGAGGGCAGGTGGTGGAACTCGACCAGATGTTGCGCGAGTATTACGAACTCCGCGGCTGGGATTGGGATACGGGGTGGATCCCAAGAGAAAAACTGGAAGAGCTTGCACTACCAGATGTTGCCGACGAACTCGCGAGATTGAACAAATTGCCTTCGAGTCGTTAAGCTTAAGCGCTTAACATATTCTTTGTAATTAAATACTTTGTTTGTTAAGAGAATTAGATGCCAAGGTTTCTAGCACTAGTTCCGATAGAAGAGGCTGTTCGCCGGATCTTTCAGTACTGGACGCCGAAAGTGAAATTTCAACGAGTTTCGCTGGAGAACGCCCTAGGGAGAGTGGCTGCGCAGAAAGTGAGCGCACCGATCGATATTCCTCCTTTTGACCGCGCACAATACGACGGCTATGCAGTGAGAGCTAGGGACACTTTTGGAGCCGATGAAGGCTTTCCGAAGAAATTGTGGATTATTGGTGAGGCGAGGGCGGGTGCGGTGTTTCGAAGAAAAGTGGGTCCGAGGGAATGCGTCAGGATCGGCACTGGAGCACCCCTACCACCGGGAGCGAACGCCATAGTGATGGTGGAACACACACGGGAAGTGGAGGGAGGAGTAGAAATATTGAAATCAGTATCGCCAGGTGAGAATGTGATAAAAAAGGGATCCGACGTTAGACAGGGTGAAGTGCTTGTCGAGAAAAATCATGTTTTCGGTCCAAGAGAAACCGGAGCTCTGGCCGCGGCCGGGGTTTCTACAGTTGTGGTTTACGCGGAGCCGCGCGTGGGGATAATCTCCACTGGTGATGAACTCCAAACACCCGGTACGCGGTTAAAAGAGGGAAAAGTGTTCGATGTGAATAGTTACACGCTTTTTGCTGCAGTGAAAAATTTGGGCGGGTATCCAAGGTTGTACGGTCATGTGTCCGACAAGCGGGACGAAATCAGCAAGATCGTTGAACGCGCTTTAAAGGAGAACGATATTGTGCTTTTGTCGGGAGGGACATCGGCGGGAGAAGGAGATCTAGTACCAGAGATATTGAATTCGATGGGAAAGCCGGGAGTGATAGTGCACGGGATCACGCAAAAGCCCGGCAAACCGACCCTTATCGCAGTGCTTAAACGAAAACTGGTGATTGGCTTACCGGGCTATCCGGTGTCCGCTCTCATGGTTTTCAATGAACTCGTTGCTCCGCTCATCAGAACAATGACGGGTCGCGGGAAAGAATCTAACAAAGTAAGGGCACGTTTGACGACAAAATATCTTTCAGTTCGTGGGCGGCGGGAAATGGTACCGGTGCAGCTGAAAACGACAAGTGACGGTGTGTATGCCCGTCCCATGGCGAAGGATTCTGGGGCTATCGCTTCTCTCGCTAAGGTGGACGGATACTTCGTGATCCCGGTGAACAAAGAGATAGTTGAGGAAGGAGAAGAAGTGGAGGTGGAGCTGTTTGGGTTTTAGCCGGGTCGTCGCAGTGATCGGGTACAAGGATTCGGGGAAAACCGCGGTGGTTGAAGGCCTCGTGCGAGAGCTAGTTAAGCGCGGGTATTCGGTGGGAACCGTGAAGCACGTTGGCATTCCCGGATTTACCATCGATCAGGAGGGTAGAGACACGTGGAGGCATGCGCGAGCAGGCGCTGAGCGGGTAATATGCGTTGCGGATGGTGAAATCAGCGCCATAGAACGCAAAAAAGTGAAATGGGAGGAGATCAAGCAGCGGCTGCGAGATCTCGATTTCTTCGTGTTAGAGGGATTTAAAGAAGTGAGAGGAATAGCGAAAGTAGTAGTGGCGAAGAACAAAATGGAAGCGGAGGAGTTGTTGGACAGATACGTTATTGGATGTGTTGGCGCGGAGTTGGAGGGGTTACCAAGTTTTTCATTTGACTCGATGGCTGAGCTGGCGGACCTAGTAGAAGAGAGAGCCTTTCCACCTCCACCCGGGCTTGATTGCGGGAAGTGCGGATTCAGAAAGTGCGATGAACTCGCCCAAGCCATAGCAAAAGGTGAGAGAAAATGGGATTCTTGTGTAGTTCTGAAAAAAGAAAAGACAGTGTTGATAGTGGACGGGATCAGAATTCCTCTCAATCCTTTCGTGCAAGACTTGATTGCTAACATGGTTAGTGCGCTGGTTTCTTCGCTGAGAGAGGCTCGAGGAAAACGGGTTTTGATTGAGGTGCACCAAGATGCTCGTTGATCGATTCGGCCGTCCTGTGACGGGTATTAGGGTATCCGTTACCGAACGATGCAACTTACGCTGTTTCTACTGTCACAGAGAGGGCTCTAGCCCGGCAACTCGGGAGCTAACGGTTGAGCAGATAGAAAGAATCCTCCAAGTGGCGAAGGGGCTGGGAATAACTAAAGTGAAAATCACTGGGGGCGAACCGCTGTTGCGCAACGACATTTTGGGCATAGTAAAAGCTGCCGCGACTTCTGGAATGGACGATGTTTCGATGACTACTAATGGCACTAAGTTAGCCGGCATAGCATCGCAGCTGGCCGACGCTGGTCTGAATCGTATCAACATCAGCTTGGACACTCTAGATCCGATCAAGTACAAACAGATCACCGGGGCACCGATGCTTGATGCCGTTTTACGCGGAATAAAGGCTGCTGTGGAATCGGGACTAAGGCCCGTAAAGATAAACATGGTGGTGTTGCGAGGAGTGAATGAGAATGAGATAGATCGGATGATCGATTTCGTTCGAGGAACGGGAACTATTCTTCAGCTGATCGAGTTGGTTGATTTTCTGCCGACGGGTGCGGACTATGCACGCTACCACCATGATCTGCGAGATATCGAAGAGGCGCTGAGAGAAAAAGCCGACAGAGTGATTGTGAGAGAAGACATGCACGCCCGTCCCAAATATTTTGTTGATGGCGCGGAAATCGAAATCGTGCGTCCTATGCACAACTCGAGGTTTTGCGCCCATTGTAGGAGAATACGCCTAACTCCGGATGGAAAACTTAAACCCTGTCTGCTACGCGATGATAATTTGGTGGATTTGAGTGACGCGTTGAGCGGATCTACGCAGAAAATGGTTGAATCCTTTCTCCGAGCGATATATTACCGAGAGCCATATTTTAAATAAAGCGGTGGGATGTGTGCGGGCATGCTTGCTGCTGGCCTATGACGGATCAAATTATTTTGGGTTTGCCAGACAACCGGGCGCTCCCACAATTGAGGGACAGCTGCTTGAGGCCCTTCAGTTGACCGGGCTCGTATCTGATTTCAAGAGCGCTAGATGTCAGGTAGCGGGAAGAACAGACCGAGGTGTGAGCGCTGTTGGTCAAGTAGTGGCGGTTTCGATAACGCACGAACCGGACGTGGACGAGTTGAACGCGGTTCTGCCCGCGGATATCGCGGTTCTAGGCTGGAGCCTCGTTCCGTCACGATTCAATCCGCGCAAAGAGGCCTTGAGTAAACACTACAGATACGTGTGCGCGCCTCCTTCCGATCTCGATTTCCAGCTAGTGAAAAAAGCCGTGAAGATGTTTGAAGGCCCCCATGATTTCAGATGTTTTTGTAAACGCGAGAAAGGAAAATCTACTTTTGCGACCATCTCCTTTGCTAGCTGTCATATGAATGAAGGTTTGGTGTTTGATTTTGTTGCACCTTTCTTTTTGTGGCAACAGGTCAGGCGGATGGTTGAAGCCCTGCTCGAACTCGGCCGGGGAGTAGTGGGGGAAGAGTGGCTGCGTCTAGCGCTGGATGGAAATGCGCCACGCTCTTTTCGCCCGGCGCCCGCAGATGGCCTGTTTCTGGCTCGCGTCACTTTTCGAAAGTTGATGTTTGATTTGAATAAACACGGATACGCGAAATTTGTTACTCACCTGAAAAAGCGGAACGATCTTCGAAGCCGCGAGATGTTGAAATTTTTGATTGGCGAAAAATCATCTTTTATCCGATATTGATTTTTTCGCCCTCGGTGCTCTCGCGGAGTTTTTCAAAGGTGACCTTTAGCACTCCGTTTTTGTAGGAGGCCTTGGCGCTCTTTGGATCCACGCGCGTGGGAAGGTCCAGTTCCTTGTAGTACTGACGTTCCGTATCTGTTGTTTTGATTACGAATAATCAGCGAGTTAAGAATGTTGCTATGTAGTCGCCCACTCTGACCCCCAACGACTTGGCAACCGGTTTGCATTTTGCTCTCAGAATGTAGAAGACGCGGTCTTCACCGGCCAGTTCTGAAAGTGTTTCGTAGTTTGCCATCCCCTTTGCGATTATCAGGTCTGAAACATCGAAGGCCATTCTGAACTCTATGGGGCCTGACTCAAATAAACTCCAACCGTTGGAGGTCCTTTTATGATTGTCGCCGGGATTTTGATGCCGTCTAAAAATCCTAGCTCTTCTATGGAGAAATCGTTCTGAATGGGCTCCGCTTTTACAGCATAAAAAATGTCAGCGCGTTCTCTCAGGTAATCCACCAACGGGATATCGAAAAAGACTTCTCCTGCGTTGTCGGGCAGATAGAGAATGCGCCTGGTTTTTCGAAGCTTTCTAGCCAGCTCCTCTATGTCGTCCTTAGCGAACTTGACAGGTGAGTTAAATATTTGGTGGAGTTCATTTGGATCTACAAAATAGTCGATTGCATTGCCGAAAGCGGCGATCTCCACTCGACTCCGCAGAGTGTCTCCGATCTTCAGCTTAGTGTAAATCTCTTTTGCAACCGTCATCTCTTTTTGTTTGATTTCTTTGTAGGGATCGAGATTTGATGATAGTACCTTGGCGATATGGTGGAGCTCATTAGATATGTCGGTTGGCACTGTATGTTTGGTTATCCGGATAAGCGCCCTCTCCATATGTCTGCGAATTTTTCTGCGCAACGAGATCTGTTGTGCCGAGAGTTTTGCCACTTGGTCTGCTAACTGCGAGAGACACTCCTTACACTCCTTCGAGGCTTTCATTCCCTTCACCCCATATGCTTATACACTCGGGAGGCACAGAAGAAGCTAAATAAACGCTTTCAGACGCCTTGAAAAACGATATTCCCATGGATTGCGCTTTTTTGGCATCTATTTTGAGTACGGTCGGAGTTTTGGTTCTTCGCTTCCCCACCGCCATCGCATCGCTGGGAGTGGTAGAGAGATGCACCATGGTGCGCCCCATGGGTTTGAGCCCTTCTTTTAGAATTTGCATAGCGGCATTGGGGGTGGTCCCATGATAGAGGACGTCCACGTCGGCAGCCGGAAGATGTAAATTTACAGGGACGCTGTGCCCGTACCTGGCGCGTATCATGTTGTTGCGGATCTCGTATCTCTGCTTTTTGTCTTTCTCAACAATCTCTTGGAGGAGTGCAGAGTTGATCCACTGCCATCGCTTTTGCAGGAGTTTTAGCACCTCTGGGATTGGAACCCATCCATCTTCTGTTCTTGGAAGATTCTTGTCGTGACGGAGAAGATAGGCCAAGCACTTGCTTATGCGAGTTCGCATCTCCTCGGAGACCATTTAGGCCCTCCGGTGGGCCTTCCGGTAAACCGCTCGATACTTCCCATGTTTTCTTGGCTTGGCGAAGAACTCTTTCTCTTCCTCCTCACTCTCTCGCTTGCATCGGGCGCAGAGCAATATGTAGTTGTCTACATTATCGGGCCCAGCGGGATCTATTTTGTAAGCTTTGATCCCCTCTTGAGAGAGGCACATCTCGCATCGATGTCCTAGAACCGTTTTGACATGGGTAAAAAAGAGCGACTGGGCAACACGCTCGATCGTCTCTCTGTTTTCTAGTTTTTCTAACCAAGCTTCGGGCAGGGCGGGTTTGCCAGTCAGGGCGCCAACGAGCGCGCCAGTCATAGAGGCGATAGTATCAGTGTCTCCTCCGAGTGACACGGCTATGCTAACGCTAGAAATAAAATCGGTGGGATCGGTCAGGAAGCAGTAGATGGCGGTAGGAACTGAGTTGAAAGCCTCGCCTCCACATCCAAGTCTCTCCCGAATGGTAACGGGATCGATGGGTTCTTCTAGCAGTTGGTGTATTGAGTTTATTTTTTGCGCGTACACCTCTTGAGTTATCACTTGTTTTATCTCTGACAGAAATTCTGCCGGGTCAAAATCTGTGGGAGAGGTAAGAATTGCGAATCTTAGAGCGGCAGCTTGGATGATGGCCCCTTCGATCCCGAGGGGGTGTGCGTGGGTAAGCTCGCTCGATGCCTTTGCGATTTCCAGCATCTTTTCTTTATCGTGGTGATAGAGCAGGGCAACGGGCGCGATTCTCATAGCTGCCCCATTTCCGTAGGAGCCTTCTCCATTCATCACTTGTTTGGATGCTTGGATCCAGTCAGTCCCGTCTTTAATTAGTTGGAGCACGGTCGAGGTGGTTTGTCCATAGCGACGAGCCGGATTGTAGCTGGTGAGGAAGCGTTGGACAACGTCATTCGGATCAAAACCCGAACGCGCGCTCAGAGAAGAAGCCAAGTCGAGGGTCATTTGGGTGTCGTCCGTATATGTGAGCGTTTGCAGATTTTCGATTTTTTCGGTTACGAGTTCCTTGCTTAGAGACGCGGGCGTACCCTCAAACGGTGCTCCGACCGCATCGCCCAAGGCCACGCCAAGAATGGTTCCGAGGAACTTCTCAAGAGATGTCAATACTTTTCGACCTCCTCTCCTAGGTCGAGCACAGTTTCTTTCGCGAGTGCCCGTTCTATTGCACCAACTAGCTCTAACAATCCGCGGTTTTCGGTTGCCGAGATCGGAACGAGTTCCCCAGCCAGACTCGTTTTTTCTACGACTTCTAACATTCCCATGGCCGTTTCCCGGTCTAACGGGTTCGGTTCAGACAGGATCGCGTCCAAGAGCAAATCTTTGCGCTCCATCCAGTCGGCGGTCATCTGGAGTTCGTTGGCCGTTAGCCTGTCGATCTTGGTCAGGACATTTATCTGTGGGAGACGAAAACGGGCCAACACTGAAGAGGCCAGCATCAGCATGGATACGAATGAGCTGGCTTGTTTTGCAAAGAAAGAGTCTATCAAAAACAGCAAACAAGACCTCTGCACATCCCCCAATCCCTCGATTACTGCTGGTCCGGTACGCCGAAAGGCAAACAATTCCATTTGGCCTGGCGTGTCAACCAAAACATAATCCGCATTCCACTCCACAATCAATTGTCGGAGTTTGGGAAGATGTTCGGCCATTAGATCCACGGCCACTATCAGTCCGCCATTAGGTCCTAGCTTGAATTCTTTCATAACCTCTCGGAGGGAGACATGTGTTCGAATGTCGATATCTGGAGTGTATGGGAGCCATTCAACTCCGGGATCGAGGTTCACCGTGACGACTTTCAGACCATTGCTCTGCATTAGGACAGAAAGTGCAGATGTCAGGGTACTCTTTCCACAGCCTGCAGGGCCCAGTAGATATACTAAGGAGGACATGTGATCCGCAACCTTGTGAATAGAAAATTTTTGAATCTATCGTCTGTTCTTTTTCCATTTTTTCTTCTTCCTAGTTGTTTTCTTCCTGCGCTTGGCCATCCTATCCATCTGTGTATTCTGTGTTGAAAATTTAAGTCATGCGGGCTTTTCCCAAAACAGCAGAGATTCGCGCAGAATTCCCACTTTTTTTCTTGAAGGGGTGGTACACCAGCGCTCGTTCACGATAACCATCTTCTTCGCTTTGAATCCGATATTGTGAGCTACCTCACACAAGGTAGGACCGACTTCTACCACCCCCTTTCGAGTTCCGCCATCGGAGACGACAAAACATAGCTTGGCGCCAGGGACACAGACCCGATAGAGTTCGCTAAGCACCCGTTCCATGTCGGAAAAATACTTTTCGACATCTTCCGTGTGGATGACAGATGGGGTGCTGGCGTGTTCGACTTCTGCAACCCATTCTTCAACAACGAATTCGCGCAAATACTCCGACTTGAAGAGGTACGGTGGAGAAGTAATAACGCCTCCCACGCTGTTGTCTTTGAGGGGGATGTGGCGCGCGTCGGCACGGATTAGCTGAATTGCTGATTCATTCTGCGGGAAATTCATGAGATCTCTCACCATCTCTTCGACCAGACACTCTAGCGCGTGTCGGAAATCGGGTATTTTTCGGGCAGCTGTTTTGATCACAGCACCATCTTTTCTCATCCAACTACATCGCACCGCAGTCCGGAGCAGCGCCATTTTTAGGAAATCCCGAATTTTTTCGTTGGGGATGGCGTTGATCGGTTCCTTCATAGCAAGGATTTCGCGCTGAATCGACAAGGGAAATACGCGTTTGACTAATGGAGGCACACCTCCACTTGTGCGTTTGGTGGGGGAGGCTAGGACTTTGGACAAGTACGTTTCTAAGCTGGGAACATCATAGTTCCAAGTCTTCGCCCTAGATACAAACAACAAAAACGGATGTGTTTCCAATCCGATTCCGTTGACGCCCATTTCTTTGCATGCGAGCAAAGTCGTGCCAGCCCCGCAAAACGGGTCGAGGAGCGGTTTGTCAGGACTTCCCCACAAGTCCAGCAACATCTTGACTAAAGCTCCCGAGAAAGATTCTTTCATTTGAAACCAGCGGTAGACGGGGACATGACGGTCGGGAAGCGGAGTGACAAGCTTGCCGTATTCCAGTTTTTTCGAGATCCGGATTCTCATTCCATCGCTCACCGGAGAGAAGAGAGAAAGTTGATCTCTTCCTCGCTTAACTCCAGATTAGCGGTCAGATTCTCGAGCAGTTTCTTGTTTTGGATCAAGATTGGAAGCAAAGGGATCATATCCTGTTTTACCCGGTGAGTAGAGGTGTGGCACGCCATCGCGATTTTTCTCGCCACAGAATTTAGCATTCTTCTGGTTTTTGCTGTTTGGTAGTATCGCTTCAGGTACGATGGAGGCTCGAATTTTGCTGCTTTCACCTCGCTCCCCTTCTTGACGGCCACCCCCGCGCTCATGAGATCGCTCATGTAGGACCAGAGCCGGTAAATCTGGCGCTCGTTGGCTCTTCTGTAGAAGATGTCGGCTCTGGAGAGCGTGTTGTAAACGGCCGCCAGCGCTTTCGGATCCCTAATGGCTTTTGGCACGTTTTCCACTATCCAGGCCATTGCTTCGTCGGGAGCTATGTCCACTGACCAGAGCACAGAACGCGCAACATCGGCGCTGCTGGCGAACAAGATCCCTCTCAACAGATCGAACACGTTTTTCTCACGTTCGCGTTTAAACAACAGGACTTGCTCTGCAGTCAAACGTGGAAACACAAGAGCGTGTGTCTGAAAGTCCTCGATGGCGGAACGCATATCTCCGTCGGAACGCCGGGCAATGATCTCTAAGGCTTTTCGATCCACTTTGATTTTTTCGTTTTTCGCAATGTGTTCTAAGTGTTTGACGATTTGATCGGGACGGAGCCGCCGGAAATTTACCAGCTCGCATTGGGCTTGGATCTCGGCGGGAATGGAGTACCGGTCGTTGGCGATTAGAATTACAGGGTTGGTAGTGGTGCCGATGATCTCTTTCAAAGCCTGATAGCCGCCGTGATCAGCGCGTCCGTGAATGTTGTCGGCCTCGTCCAGCACCAGTAATTTTTTCCCTTGGACCCCCTCCAACAGCGTTCCGGTTTTCGAAGCCTCTCCTATTATTTTTCTGAGAGCGCTCATCGTTCGCTTGTCGCTGGCGTTCATCTCTATTAGTTGCCACCCAGTCTCGTTTGCCAGAGCTCTGGTGGCAGCTGTTTTTCCCGTGCCTGGAGGCCCATATAACAGCAAGCTCTTTTTGGACGGCTTTCCTTTTTTCCAGCTTTCTACCCATTTCCGCATAGTCTGCACGGCAGCGTCTTGACCAACGAGTTCGGATAAGCGCTTGGGCGCGTACTTCTCGGTCCAGAGCATGGCATCCCCATTAAAAAAGTTCATTTCAGCTATAAGAAGATGAGTTGAAGAAGATGTATGGTAGCGGTGACAAAAATGAGAATTGCGGTAATGGCTGATTTCCACCTCGGGGCCAAGTGGGGAACACCAAGGGAAAACGATTCGTTTGATCACGCGGAGGAGGCCATTCGTAAAGCCCTCGAAATGGATGTAGATCTAATTCTTATATTAGGTGATATCTTTGATACCCGTATTCCAAAACTAGAAGTATGGGATCGCGCCCTCCGGATTTTCTCCATACCGAAGACCGAGGGGACAAACCGGCTGAAAATAGTTAAAACGAAATTCAAACCGGTGGAGACAATTCCTCCTTTGGCCTTGCAGGGCACCCCGGTGGTCGCACTTTGTGGAAATCACGAGCGACGAACGCGCGGGTTGAAGAATCCGGTGGAAGCACTGGAATCGGCAGGAAAACTCATCTATTTGGAGGCGGGAAGCATTGTTTTTGAAAAATCGGGAGAGAGAGTCGCAATTCACGGTTTCAGCTACGTGCCGGAGAAGTACGTGTTGGCCCAGCTCAGGACGTGGAATCCGACGCCGGAGCCGGGGGCGTTTAACGTGCTTGCTCTACACCAGTCCATTGGGGAGTTCGTTTTTTCGAAGGAAACGGAAGAGGAGTCCATGCTCAAAGTGGGGGATTTGCCCCCTGGATTCGATCTCTACTTGAACGGCCATGTGCACTATCGTGCTGAAACAGAAGCCCACGGAGCACCACTTTTGATGCCTGGGAGCACGGAGCGCACCCAGCTGCTGGAGGTCGAGGCAAGAAATCCCAAGGGGTTTTACTTGGTGGAAACGGGTGGGCGTCCGAGATGGACGTTTGTAGAATTGAAGAGCCCGAGAGATTTCTTTTATGAAGAGATGAAAGTGGAGAACGCTTCTTTGCAGGAATTGTATACCAAAGTGCGCAGTAAAATACAGGAACTTCTCCTTCGGCATCGGAAGAATTTGGAAAAGATCCCGATCATACGAATCCGGCTGATGGGCACTCTCGCCAAGGAGATCTCGAGAGCCGATTTTGACGAGCGCCTGATAGAAGAGGAATTCCGAGACAAGGCGCTGGTGACCATAAGCAAGGATGCTCTGGTATCTCCCGGATTGGAGGAAAAACTCCGGTCACTTAGGGAGTTCAAAGAGAAACAGCTCTCCATCGATGAGAAGGGAATGTTGCTGCTGGAGGAATACGTGAAGGATGTGCAGGGCATAGAACTTGTCAGCGTTCGAGATCTTTTTGGTCTGTTGGCCGAGGATCGAGTGGAGGATGCTGTTAAGAAGCTGATGTCATTGGTCGAAAAAATGAGCGAGGTGAACACGCGGTGATTATAGAGGTGAAATTGAAGAACTGGAAGTCGCACAGAGAGACGGTTTTGAAGTTTGGCGATGGAACAAACGTTTTAATCGGCAGCATGGGTTCTGGGAAAAGTTCGGTTTTGGACGCGATAGCATACGCTCTCTTCGGGACGCTACCAGGGATAAAGAACCGGAAGTTCAAGCTCGAGGACTTGATAATGGCGGTGCCGCAGCCGGAACAGCACGCTGAGGTCGAAGTGACCTTCCGGACGCCCGAGGAGGAGGACTATGTGGTCAAAAGACGGATCGAGCGCGGAAGAGGCACGGTGCTCGCCGAGCTGCGTAAGGCGGACGGCTCGCTCATCGAGAACGGCAGTGAACGCGTGACCGAACACGTTTGTGAGCTCCTGAAGATCACTTACGACGTGTACGAGAGAGCCATATACTCTGAGCAGAACCAGCTGGATCTCTTCTTGGAGATAAAAAAAGGGAAGCGGCGGGAAAGCATCGACGAACTGCTGGGAATAAGGCGCTACGAAAAAGCTAGGAAGAACATGGGAACTGTGGCGAACCGGTTGCAGGGCATGGCTGGAGAAAAGGATCGCGAGTTGAGGATAATGAAGCAGGACCCCTCTCTAGCGCAGATGAGGGCTCTCGAGGAAGAGATCAGGAGTTTGCTCGAACAAGCGGAGATCGAGCAAGAGCGAGCACAGCAGTACTATGGACAACTTCAGTCCACAAAGAAAAATCTCGCACAAATGAAGGAACTCGAAAAGCAAATAAGCGACTTGCGCTCCGGCCTGATGGCGGTACAAGCCACCACGCGAGAGCTGGAAAAGCAAGTCGAGTCGCTCCGGAAAGAGCTGGGCGAATATGTGGATCTCTCCTTGCCTGCTCTGAAAGAAAAACTGGATGAATGGACGGTTGCGCACAGTCGGAAAAAAGAAGAAACGGGCGAGTTGGAGAGGAAGAGAAGTCGTTTGGAGGGCGAGCTGGGGCGTCTCGACAGCGAGATCAAAACGCTGCAACGAAAAAACACGGAACTTCAGGCTCAGATCGAGGAGAAGGAGCGGTTGAAAGAGGAGTTCGAGAAGCGCCCTCTGGCGAAGCTCGAAGAGGAATTAAAACAATTGAAAGAGGACGAACGACGGATTGCGGATGACGCGGTTGTTGCGCGGTCACAGATCCGCGAGCTGGAGAGGGCAGTAGAGGAGCTGCAAGGGGCGGGGGCTCAGTGCCCAGTGTGCGAGTCCCCTTTGGATGAGCAGAGAAAAGCCCAGCTGTTGGAGAAGCGACGAAAGACGATCGATGAGTTGAAACTCAAAGTCCGAGAGCTGACACAGGAGAAGGAAAAACTGGAGAAACGGATACGGGAAGCGGAGAGGGAATGGAAGCAAAGTCTGGTGCGACAGAAAGAGCTCGAGCAGCTCCCGGTGCTGCGGGAGCAGTTGGTGAAGAACGAGAAGGAGCTTCAAGAAAAAATGAAGAAGCTGGAGGAAATCGAGAAAGAAAAGACGAGCATTGATAAGCTACTGAGTTCGTCTAGAGAGGAGTTGGAGCGGATAGAGAAGGAATTGAGAGAGCTGGAGGAAAGAAAGAGAGCCAAGGAGAAGCTGGAGCAAAACATGGAGCGGCTGCGTGAATTCAGAGATGAATTCGCCCGAGTTTCGGAGAAGCTAGCGGTTTTGGAGAAAGATTTTGATTTGAACAAGCTGAGGGAGCTGGAGCAACGGGTCCAAGAGCTTTCGGACGCTCACGCGCGGACACAAGAGCTGGCTAAGAAGAAGAGAGAGCTGGCCGAAGAGAAACGAAAGCGGCTGGAGGAGGTAAAGAAAAAACAGCAGCTCATCCAGCGATTAGAACGAGAAGTTAAAGCGCTTCGTGATTTTTCACAGCTGATGAGCGCTTTGCAGCAGGCGACGAGTCGTGTTCAGGTCGAGTTGCGGAAGTATTTCTTGGACAGCGTGAACGAGGTGATGAACGATATATGGCGGGATCTCTATCCGTATGGTGATTTCACCGGGATCAGGCTGGTGGTTGATGAGGAGGCAAATGACTATGTGCTGCAGTTGCGTGACTTGACTGGGAAGTGGAGGCCGGTGGATGGCGGGGTCAGCGGTGGCGAACGAAGCACAGCTTGCCTTGCACTTCGGGTGGCGTTTTCCATGGTGCTGGCGCCCAGTCTGCGGTGGATCGTTTTCGATGAGCCCACTCACAATCTGGACGCGAGAGGGGTGGAAGAGTTGGCCCGCGTGCTGCGGGAGCGCTTGCCCCAGATAGTCCGTCAGGTGCTCCTCATAACTCATAACGAGAAGCTGGAGGAGGCGGTCAGCGGTTTCCTCTACAAGTTTTACCGGGAGAAGGGTAAGAACGAGCCTACACGTTACGAGCTGGTCACGAGCGATTTGTATGGAGGAATGTGAGCTAGCGTGTTTGAGGGGGAGGGCCAGACCCATAGGGAGGGGACTGTACAGGGAGACTTATCGGTACGAACGGTTTGCAATCAAGGTCGATCGCGCGGGAAGGAAAGCAGGGGAAGTGAGGGAAAGGGCCTTGGCCAAATTTGAGCATTTCCGTTCAGCAGGAGGAGAACTGAAATTTCTTCCCAAGTTTTACGGAGTGGTTGTGAGCGCGAAGAAGTGCGAGGATGGATGGTCTCCGGTCGTGGTTTCGTTCCACGAGTATGTTCCTCCGATTCGCAGGATTAGAATTGAAGACATATACGGAATACTGCGGCTGGTGGAGAGGGCCGCGCAGCACGGTTACGTTTTGGATCTCAAGCCCTCGAATTTCGGAAAAAAGGGAGGAAAGTACTACTATCTAGACGAGTACGGGTTAGGCAGAAATCCCATTCCTCCAGATGTGCGTGAAGATTTTCGCTGTCTGTTCAATCAAGTCACTCAAGCATTGAGGAAAATTTTGACGTTACGCGGTCGACAATAGCTGGGGCGACGCCGAGATAGCGGTAGGGGTCGAGAAGCGCATCGATCTCTTTGGGCGACAGGTACTTGGTGATTTCTGGCTCGGCTTTCAGAATGTCGGCAAGCGGCAGGTGCTCAAGCACGGCCTTTGAGCTACACCTGCGGAGAAGTTTGTGTGCTTCCTGACGGTTCATTCCGCGGCGAGCCAACTCGATCATTACGGCTTCCGCCATGTGGAGGCCACGCGTGAGCTGTAGGTTGCGCGATATGCGCTCGGGGAATATCCGCAGATTCTTGATGACGAAGTGTGCAGTTCGTAGGATTTCATCCAAGAGCAGAAAGCTTTGCGGCAAGAGAACTCTTTCGCATGAGGAGTTGGTCAGGTCTCGTTCGTGCTCCAACACGACGTTCTCCAGTGCTGCAGCGACTTGGGAGCGGAGCACGCGGGCTAGACCACAGATCTTTTCGCAGCGGATGGGGTTGCGCTTGTGCGGCATGGTGCTGCTTCCAACTTGTTTTTCGGCGAAAGGCTCGGCTAGTTCCTCGATCTCCGTCCTCTGGAGATTGCGGATTTCTCTCGCGATTTTGTCGAACGTGCTTGCGACGAGCGCGATGAAGGAGATGAGTTCGGCAAAACGGTCGCGCTGGAGTATCTGGGTGGTCGCGTCCGGCGGATGGAGCTCCAACAGCCGCATCACAGTTGCTTGGAGGGCTGCGGCCTTTTTGCCCCAAGCCGCTCCGGTGCCAACCGCTCCGCTCATCTTTCCGACGAGTACTCGCGGCCTAATTTGTTGGAGCCGTTCGAGATGTCTTCCGAGCTCACATATCCATACGGAGAACTTGAGGCCCAAGGTTATGGGCACGGCGTGTTGTCCGTGGGTTCTACCGACCATGATGGTTCTCCGGTGGCGGCGTGCCAGGCGTATCAGCTCTTTCATTATTTCTTTGATTCGGGTTTCTACCAGTTGGAGGGCCTCTTTAACCTGGAGCGCGGTCGCGGTGTCTAAGATGTCGTTGCTGGTGGCTCCGAAGTGGACAAAGCGGCCGGATTTTCCAGCAGCTTCGGCCAGAGCGAGAACCACCGCCATAGTTTCGTGGTGTGTTTCGCGTTCGAGTTCCGCGATTCGTTCGGGGCGCACTTTTTTGATTGAGGCTGCTTCAGCAATTTTGCGCGCGTCTGTTGCAGGTATCATGCGGAGCTTTGCCTGCGCCTTGGCGAGGGCGGCTTCCACTTCGAGCATTTTCTGGTATCGATTGGTCAGATCAAAAATGGCTCGCATTTCTGGACTTCCATATCGGTATTCCACGGGATGAACTGGCACTTTAACCCTCTCCACCTTCTTTTGCGATGAAATAAAGCTTTAGCGCGGGTTCTTTGGCACGATCTAAGCGGCAATAAAGCCCGGTTTTTGGCCCAGTCTTCTTACGCGTTCTTGACGAGATTTGCTCCAAAACCATTTTATGTGGGGGCTGAGAGCAGAGAGATGATTGAATGGGAAAATTCAAGATCTTCGGGTTGGACGGGATAAGCTACTTTGAAATCAAGAAAAATCTGGACGTTCTTCGGTACTGGAAGCGGCTCACCGACAGATTTCAGCTGACCCTATTGTGGACGGACGTGGAGAACAAACACCGGCCGTGGAAGTTCGATTCGGCCATGTTGTGGACCACCATGTTTACAGGAAAGCTCCCCGATGAGCACGGCATTTGGGGGTATAAAGAGGGGATCGACGGACGCTTTATGCGCAGGGAAGATGTGAAGGCCACGTTTGTGTGGGAGCGAAGCGGCGCGAAATTCTTGGTATGGCACGTGCCGGCTTTAGTACCGCCGCTGAGTTGGAGGTGTGAGGGTCTAGTCCCCACAGACCGTGTTGTCCCCGAGTTAGAAGAGTGGAGCGGCTATGTGGGAAAGTTGTTGAACAGCCCTATCGACTACGATGTTTTTATTTCGGTGTTTACCGGCTCGGATCACTTCCAGCATCACAACTGGGGGGCCGATGGGTTCTTGGATTTCTACGACAATGTTGCGCGCCATTTGCTAAAACACATCGGAGAACACGACGATGTGCTGGTGGTGAGCGATCACGGATTCACGGATATCGATACTTCGCTTGCGCACATGTGGACATGGGAGCCGTCGAAGCGGGTGAATCGCGATACCGGGCACCACGCGCCGTGGGGGATTTGTGCGACCAATCTGCGGTGGAGGCCGTTTAAGGTCTCAGAAGTACACGAGGCGATAGTGCGGCATCTGGCGTCGCGAGGAATCGTGCTCAAGTGAGGGTTTTGATTTGCTCTAAGATGCTGCGGGCGATTTCTCTTCCGACGTGGGGGATTTTGGAGAGCTCTTGTTCGGTGGCGGTCTTCAGATCGCGAAGTCGTTTGTAGCCAGCGTTGAAGAGTTGTCTCGCGCGGACGCGGCCGACGCCGCGCAACGAGACTAGCTCTAAGAGCTCCTCTCGCACACCATGGCGAACACGTGTTTGCAACTTGCGGAGGGGAGTCAGTGCTCGTCTTACTTTGAAGAGACGTGCGAGCTCGTGGGCGGAGTATAGCAGCCACTCGGCAGTTTCGGCGAGTCTTCGGATGTCTCCAGCACCCACCCCAAAATCTTGGTGGATGCGCTCCTCGCGTTGTTCGTCGATCCACGCTTGGAGCAAGAAGACTGTTTTCAGCTCGGAGAGCAACTGTTCGAATTTTTCGGGCTCGCTCTCCGGACTTGGCAAGGGGATTAGGAGCTCCGAGTGGTGATCCCAGAACTCGCTTTCAAGCCACTCGTAGTCCCTCTCCCGCAGGTGGAGCAAAGGCATGTCTGGTGTGGTGCAGATGAGGTGGAGCAGGGCTAGGGGAGTAGGTTCGGATTTGGTGATGTTTAGCAGACCATCGCGAATAAGGACCCCGGAGAGAGGGTCGATGTAAAGGCTAGAGACTTTAAGGCCGAACTCGGTGGGGATCAGCACGCTCTCTTCACGCCGGATTAGTTTTTCCTTTTCGAGGAAATCCAGAACGCGCTCCACCACGTGTTTCACGCGCCGGCCGCCGAACTGGTATGCGAAAAACGTGCTGTCCATGAATCTCATCAGAGAGTCTTCGTCAGAAACGTACTCGGCAGCGATCGATGCCAGCACGTGGGTGCGCAGGGCCGGTTCCGTTGCGAGTTTTGAGAAGATGCGCTCGGGCGGGGCATGGATGAACTCTTCGAACAGGAAATCCACTTCTCCTCGGCTCTTGGCGATCAGCACAGCTTCGCCGTAGGGGTCGTACTGGGGTCGTCCCGCCCTTCCACAGAACTGGTGAAACTCGAGCACGGGAATCGGAACTGAGCCGTACGATTCTACATAACGGCGGTAATCGCGGATGATTACACGACGTGCGGGCAGATTCACACCCGCTGCTAGAGTGGGAGTCGCGCATATCACTTTGATCAAGTTCTGTCTGAAGCCGTCCTCAACGGTTTTGCGCTGCTCGTGGTGAAGTCCAGCGTGGTGAAATGCCACGGCTTTTCGGACACAGTCCGCCAGAGAACGGCAAGTTCGAGTCGGTTCGACCAGAGCGCGTTTGA
>JAPDJH010000009.1 GCA_029259175.1 Hadesarchaea archaeon | reverse complement strand
ATCACTTCCCGGCTTTTTCCAACTCTCTAAGCTTACCGTCGATCACCCGTGCGACCTCCGCCGGCCCCACGAAGACACACCCAATCCCCTTGAGCCTCGCCAGCCCCACGACCTTGTGCTCCTGCGTTACCAGGACCATCTCGTGCCGCTCCGCGTACTCGACGACCTCCTTGTCCGCCGCTCCCTTAAGCCCGACGTCTTCCACGCTCGAGACCTTCCAACCGAGTGCTTCCAGAAACGGCTTGAGCCCGGTGTACATTTCGTCCAGCAGGATTTCCATCTCCACCCACCGTGAATAAAAGGAGAGCGGTAATAAAGATATCCTGATGCGATGCCACGATTCATGAAGTCCGAAATCGAACAGATCTTGCTTTCAGTGGCGGTACTGGCAATCGCGATTTCAGGAATCGGCTTTCGACCGCTCTCCGAAGTGGCCGAGCGGCTGGCAGTTGTGGTCTTTCCGCTGCTAGTCGGCTTTCTAGCCCACGAGTTCGCCCACAAGTCGATGGCTGCTCGGTTCGGCTTTTTCTCAGTTTACCGAGCTTGGAATCTCGGTTTGCTGCTGGCGCTGGTCGCCGGACTTCTCTCAGGCGGGAGGATTATCTTTGCAGCCCCCGGTGCGGTGGTGATCCTCGCACCCTTCATTACGGTAGAACAGGGGGGCCTGATAAGCTTGGCCGGTCCTTTGACAAACATCGGAGTGGCGTGTGCATTCTTCCCGCTAACCTATCTTGGCGGGATGCTCGGTTTAATGGGAATCCTCGGGAGTTACATCAACCTATGGCTGGCGTTTTTCAACCTCCTTCCCATCCCACCGCTTGATGGAAGCAAAGTCATGGTTTGGAACCCTTTTCTGTGGGCAGCCGTCGAAATCCCCTTGCTCTTGGTCATCGGGGTTCTTTACTAGCTCATGACGGTCCCGCACCAGCCAAGTAGGCCAAGATGTTCAAAATCGGAGCTCCCACCATCAGCAACAGCACCGCGATCCACCCCACCTTTTTCCAACGTGGCCCTCTCTCCTGCACCGACAGCAGAATACCCGCTGAGGCCACACCATTGATCGCCATCAGATCCGTCCACGCTCCTAAGGCCATATAGCCCCCCAAACTCCCAATCATGATTCCCGCTTGGCTTGAAAGCATCGCTGGAAACACATAAATAACGTTTAGGAGCAACCGGCCCAAGTGGATCCGCGTGAACCACTTCCAAGGTCGGAACCAGTAGAGCGTCCCCCACATCGTTCCCAAAATCACCGTGTCGTTCAGACCCAGCCATCCGTTGAATCCGCCAGCCGAGGCCAGCACGTTGAGCGTCCCGCCCGTTACTGCCACCAGACACAACACGTGTACTGCCCTAACACGATTTGGCTTTAAAGCCGTCGATGGCCTCAGGAGTTCCTTAATCCCAACCAAGCAGTAGCCGTAGTACCAAACCACCATGGGGTTTATTGCTACGAACAACGCGAGCGCACCCCCGGAGAGGCCAAGCCCCTTCCCTGCTTCGATCACGTATCCATAGGGTTCCATCCCCGGAATGAGAAACGCCGCCGTGAAGCTCCCCATCACCACCAGATACCACACCAGGAACGCCCGATACCAGAGCTCCTTCCGCCGGACAACGAGGACCGAGGAACACGCGTAGAGCGTGATCATGAGTGGTAGTGCGTACTTGGCTCTTTCCTCGCACTCGCCGCCACGGCTGTAAATGACGAACGCGCAAGCGACCGATACGAGAACTGGGAGAACGATCGCCAAGACGAGCTTCCAATTCACCTTTGTGAGACCTATTCCTCCCTTTACTTTCTTTCCAACGTGTTGTCCGCGAGTGATCAGAACACCGAGGATGACCAATATCGCGAAGAAGGGAGCCACATACGTGAGCGCTTCTCCAGTCTGAAGAACGGCGCCCGTGATACTGTTTCCAATCGCGAATATTCCGATGAGTGAGAGAACCAACGCGTACCTCCGGCGCCAACTCTCGCGGGCCCACAGGATCCCGAGGAACAGAAGAGAAAAGCCCACGGAGCCGTTCACGAGATGGCGCGCCATGAACCCGAGCGTCGCCCCCTCGTGGTAATCGAAAACCGTCGAGCCGTAGAGATTCAGCCCAATCACGAGCGCCAATGCCAGCACCCGACGCCCAGTTCTCCACCAATATGCGGCAGCGTAGAAGAGCGCCGCCATAATCAAGGCAAAGCCAACGTACGCTAAGAAGGGCAGGGCAGCCGGGGTCATGACGCCAAAACCAGACAGTGGTCCGATCACCGTATCGTAGATCGGCGCGTACCAGTACGTCGCGGCCACGACCCAAAACGGCCACGGACCGAAGAGGTCAAGCGTTTGTTTTCTCCTTCGCTGGGCACGCAACGCAAGCAAAAAGATGACCATAACCAGAAGAAACACGGTCGGTTTCAGAGCGGCCGTGATCTCCCACAGCTTGATGCTCACACCCCCTTGCCAAAAGCCGCTCCTGAAATACAGTTTCCAACCACCAAGATCCCGACGAGTGAAAGGATCAACACGATTCTTCGTCTCCAGTTCTTAGTGGCCCACATGACCCCGAGAAACAGAAGAGGAAAGCACACAGAACCAATCACGAGGTGGCGAACCATCCAGTCAAGCGTTGTGTTTGCCGAATAATCAGAAATAAACGAAACATATAGATTTAGAGCGATCACTGATGCCACCGCTAACGCTCGTTGTCCTGTCTTCCAAAGATATCCTGTACCGTAGAAAAATGCTACTAGTAAAACGGTAACAAGAGGGTATATGAAGAGAGCAAAGGTGCCCGGAAACATAATTCCCAAACCAGTTAATGGGCCTATTACCGTATCGTAAATGGGAGCGTACCAGCATGTTGTAGTCATAATCCAAACCGGAAATGATCCAAAAACATCTACTGGTCGCTTCCTTCTACGTTGAGCACGCAAAGCAAGTAAAAAAGCAACTAAAGGTAGGATAATCATAGTTGGTCTCAACGCGGCCGTGATCTCCCACAGCTTAATACTCTCCTTCTCTAGGACGCCCTCTGACGCCAAGATGATTGGAGTGGAGCTGAAGAAACTGAGCGTCGTCTGAAGTTCCTCATTTTCAAACCAGCACTTCAGCTCGAACTTCTGCTCATAGTTGTCCTTTCCGAACACCAAGGTCACAGACGTGCTCCCGTCCTCGCCCGTCTCTCCCTCCCAGACCAGCTGATTGTTCTGTGTGCAGAGTTCGAGCTTCGCACCCGCTACCGGCTTCCCGTTTGCATCCACAACCGCGATCGGGAACTCCCGCCCGACCGTTCCTCCGAACCAGTGGATGAGCTCCGGCGGAACCAGCATCTCGAGCTCTCCGCGGAACTCGCACGCAATGTTGTCATCCGTAAACTCGAACTCGGCATAGGGGCCAAGCGCAGAATTCTCGAACTCATACACGTAGACAGGATCGTAGTTTTCCGTGAACGGTTGGTAAAGAAGGCGGACCCCGGTGGGATGGTCCTCCCGATCGGAAACGACGGAGTCTATGAACCTGATGTGCCCTCCGCGCGTGTGGTGATTGGAGACGATGGTCGAGCGCCTCACCGTGACCTCAGCCCGGTCCCACGTGTCCAAATGAAAGCGCGAGTCCTCGATCTCCGCCGTCCCGTGGAAATCAAGCTTCCATTTCTCCAGCGAAACGTTTTCCAAGCACAAGCTCCACGGAACACCATTTTCCTCCATGTTGTCGTGCATGTTCCAGTTCTCGAAGAAGCCGGGGCCTATCCCCCAGAGCCTGACTTCGGAGCCCTTTGGAAAAACGGCAAAGATTTCGCTCAGCTCCGAATCCTTGATCACCACATGTTTTCTACAATCGGCATTCGGATAGCCCATCCAGAGGGCTACCGAGTACCTTCCCACCCAAGAGTTCTCGACCGCTAGACTCGCCCCCTCAACCGAGAGATCGAGATCCAGCTCTTCCCCGCCGCGGAGCCCAACGAGCTCCACGTTTTCCCCGTTCTCTCCGTTCAGCCAGATGTGTATCATCTGAATGCCCGAGTTCTCCACCGTGGTGCTCACCGAGGGGAGCGACCTCCAGAAGAGGATCGAAAGGTACGAGGACTCCAGCACCACCGAACTCCCCTCCCCCGGCCCTATGCGCAGTTCTGAAGTGGAGTTCCTGAGGACGACCTGCGCACCCTCCTCCGGCTCGATGACTGTCTCGCCGAACCTGAAGTTTTCGATCCCGCCGAACGACCCGAGCACGGGCAAGTTCGGGACGGGGCCCTCGCGTAGCACCGAGCCCTCGACGAGCAGGGTTGCGCCCGACCCCACCCGCACCCAGTACTGGTTCTTGTAGTGGCTGTTGACCGTGATGTCCGAGTCCCTGATGATCAGGGTGGAATCCTGTTCCAAGATGATGCTGCCCTCGATCACGCGCGTCTCGTTCTCTATGACCAGCGTGTCCCCGCTCCCGACCACCAGATCCTCGGCGGCACAAACCGGTAGCGTGAACACCAAGAGCGTAACGGTTAGCGTAGCAGCGTGGACTTTCACGAAATAATGTCGGCGTACGCTCTATAAAATCTGCAGAGTTGAAACCTCACAGGCAGAAAACAAGCTTGCACGACAGACTCAGAAGAGAATCCTCGTACAGGGGTTGCCAGCCGCCAAAACAACCGGAAGCATCGGGGCAACCCAGAATCTCTTCCCGCCCCAGCAAACTGGATTCGCTCACAGTTTTCCTTTTCTTTTTCGCCCCGAGGTCTTCCTCGAGAACCGTGTCCACCCGTCAGCGCAGAGCCGGAGCAGCAGCCCGATCAGCCCGACCGTGAGCGGCACTGCTACCAGGAGCTTCACGACCCCATATGCAGGCGTCCCGTAGAGCACCTGTGAGAGTTCGATCGGAAGAAGAATGAAAGCGAAGAGCGGGTTTGGGTTGACCCTGACTTCAGCCGTGAGCCGCCGCGGTTCCTCATGGGTGGGCCAGATGGGAAGGTTTTCCCACTCAGCGCTTTCCCAATATTGAGTGTTCTCCAAGCGGAAAACGACATAAAGCTCGTTCGCCGCCACCGCTTCGATCCCGAGGTTGTCCGCATCCAAGTTCTCCGCCCGCCAAGCTTCCGTTAGGTATAAGCACAGCTTTCCTCTCTCGTTCTCGCGCATTTCCAGCTCATCTGACAAGTTTTCCCAAGGAATCGGACTCCCCAGCTCGACTTCGCGATTTCTCAGCGATTGATACGCCCACTCCTCATTTTCGAGCTCGGGCAATGCCACCAGCACCGCGGAGTCGATGGGTATCTCATCGCCCAGATCCGTTAAAGCGGCGATGGAACTCTTCAGCTCCAAAACCGCCGTTTTTGAGTTCTGAATCCCCGTGTTCTCCAAACCAAATTTATCCAAATTTTCATTTTCGACAACCTCTATTGGAATTAAAAGCAAACATCTTTGTTGAAAATCATACTGTTTATCTATCAACCTCTTTGCCGCCTCTTCCAGCGGTAGAGGAGCCTCATCCTCAGAACACAGGTGCTCGACATTCCGGCCGAGAATCAGGTCGTCCCAGTACTCAAAGTCAAAGAAGTACTCCGAGTGCCCAGCCACGAGAACACAGTTCTTCGGGAGCTGCTCTCTGAGCCCGGCCGAGAACTCCCATTTCTCCACGGAAAGGAATCCCGGTCCTACTGCTCCGGCGATGAGCCCGAGTCCTATAAACATCCCTATTGCAAAAGCAGCCAGTGTACCGACGAGTCCCATCGAGAGCTTCCTGTGTCTTCCAGCTATGATAGTGGCCCCAAAAGCGACAAGAGGAACGATCACAGTCATTGTAAGAACCCCAAATCTGAAGGAATACTCAGGATCTATCACCCATGGCTGGGCGCACACCATCCCTGCGAGCAAGGCAACGGCCAGCGGATAAACTGATCTATCACGGCGCGCGAGTACCAAGAAAAACCCAATGAAGCCAACGAGAATGAAGGGGAGAAAAGCGGTTCCGGGAACCCCCACTCCTGTAAGAGTGAAAGGAAAGAGGCTGTCCGGCACCGGCTGGCTCTCAGCAAAAGCGTTCGTGGTACCGATGACTTTCTCTCTGAGAGAAGCCGAAGTCATCCCAGCCAAGATGAGCAAAACGAGGATTCCCAAGAACTTCAACTCCCGAAGTGGAAGTGTTCGATGGTATCCCAACTGAAACATCACGTGGGCCACGACCGTTATGAATACGAAGCCGGTGGTCAGAAAGTGACTTGCCGCCAAAAGGCCGAAGAGCACAATCGAGAGAATAAAGTTCTGGTTCAAACGCAAGACCTTGAAATCGAGTGTCTTTCCCTCCCCCCGGATGAACTTGATGAAGAAGAGATAGAAGAGAGGCATCAGCGCCATCGCGGCCATGTTTTTGAGGATTCCCACTTTGGCCGACAAAGCACAACTCATGAGTGCATACACGGCTGTCACTATGAGCGAAATCCGGTCATTTTTTGTCAGATAGTGTATCAGGATAAAAGCCGACAACACCATCAGTGGGAAAAATAGAGCCTGAGCGATTTTCGTCCCAAGCGTGAGGTCGTTGGTCAGAACTGAAAACGCCGCAGCCGTGTAAAAAGCCACCGGCTGGTAAGGTTCGGGAAGCGGCCTGCCCTGCAGAAACTCGCGAACTGCATAGGGGTAGTATGGGGCGTCAACGCCAGAGATCAGGGGATTTGAAAGCACTCCGATCGTCGCCCCGAGGAAAGTTATAGAGAAAATGGTGAGCGCGATCAGGAGGGTTTTTCGTCTCATCTGCCGCCTGAGGAGGAAAAATGCTACCAACCATACAACCACCAGCAAGAACAAAATCAGGAGTCCACCGGAGATGCTCAATCCCGCATACTTCCCTTCCAGTCCTTTCATCTCATCGCCTTTTCCTGCGCCTGAGGAGCCACACAGAGGCCGGGAAGAAGGCCAGCGTGATCATTACGTCGGTGAGCGCCCCGAGGTTGAGCGGTTCACCCCAGAGGAACTGAAAGGCGGGCCGGAAACCCGTGTTCAACCCGGGCGGTCCCACCACGTAGACGGGCAGGAAAAATCCCATTACGATCGCGATCAGCAGGTTGAGCCGCTGCGGCGGGCGCAGGAGCAGGAGGAAGCCGTAGACCATTCCCAAGATGGCAGTCTCGTTGAGACCCAGAGGACCCCACTCCCCGGGAAACACTTGGAGACCGTTCAGAAAGCCGAACAAAATTCCGAGCACAGCAAGCGAATAAAGAAACTTATTCCGGTTCAAATCGAGACCAGCGGTGGGCCGTATTGCCTCGCTCGCGAACATCAGATAGAACAAGGTGAAGATAAGCCAGATGGGAAATACGATGAGTGCTACCGGAACCAAAAACCATGGAAGAACCTTTGCCACGTCTCTCGTGCCCATCTCGTAGGGCGTGGTTCCAGGAATTACTGTCGATAGCACGTAGCTGAACATCAGCACGGCCGCCCAAGCCATCAGGGTCCGGTACCACCCGAGCCGACGCTTTGGGGGCACGAGAAAGTACGCGGAGCACAGGAGAAGAGTAACAAACGTGCTGACGACTTGGAGGCCCAGCCCCCAGTGCGGATCCTCAGCTGAGTAAATCAGCCCGGCCGCTCCCGCGAGCGCGAAGATTCCGATAGCGGGGATGGCCACCAGCACTCGCTTCATCGAGCCCCTCTTCTACTCCGAGACGCGATTTTAGTCTCTTGCGTTTTCCACCACCAAGTTTAAGCCTCCCGAAGCGCAGGAGGAACGGGGGTGAGTGTCTGAAAGCCCTAACGGTTGTGGCGGCGGTGGGCCTGCTGATAATGCTCGCGGGCATTGCGATGTTCGCCGCTACGGAAGAACAGCTGTGGATTGTCTTAGTGCTCATCGGCGGGCTGATCGCGACGGCCGCGGGTTCGCGTAGGAAAAAGCGCTGAGAACACCTCTCGCTGACAAGGCGGTTAATCCATCGGGGGTTAGGCTTTCTTTCCTCTCCTCAACAGCCAAAGCGCACCAACGAGGATCACGAGCTCCGACAGGAAGTCCCACCAGAACCACAGGGTGGGGACGGTCTCGGTCCAGAAGTGTTTGTACTCCTCGGGCCCTCCGAGATAGAAGCCGAGAGCGCTCGTGATGTAAGCCGGGAAGGGATTGATCAGCACGAAGAGTGCGGCTCCCAGCAGCATCAGGCGATAGCCCGGCGAGCGCTGCGGGGTCGAGCGGGTCATGAAGAGAATGCCGAACAGCAGGGAAAAGGAGCTGGACTCCATGCACACGCTGTCGAGCACCCACTGCTTGAGGAACTCGGGCCTGTCGTGCATCTCGATGGCTTGGACCGTGTTTATGAGGACGAAAATCCCGAGGAGGAAGGCGCCGCACGCCAGCCAGCGCCAATTGCGGTGTAGCGCAAAACTGAGCGTCGGTCTTCGCAGCTCAGTCAGCAGCCCCACGACGAGGATCGAGTAGCCAATCATGAAGGTGCCGTACATCACGAGCGCCACGAGCGAGGGGTGCACAGGCGGGACCCATCCTTGCTCAACCGCAAACTGAACCTGCCGGACCATCCACGCCAAAATGATCAGGATGAAGGATGCGGCGAACAGGCGGTTGATGAGTCCCCGCATTCTCTCTAGAACCATCCCTGTCCCGACTTTAAAATCCAACCGTCTCACAGCCTTCGCGTGTCTAGCAGCAGCCATGCTATTAGCCCGATGCCTCCCACCTGTACCAAAAACATCTCGATTGGGACGAGCACCACCAAGGGAGGAACGAGCGATACAAGGGAGGCAAACAGCAGTAGCAAGGGAAGCCAGACCAGCAGCGAGCGAGGCTTCAGTCTTTCGCGCATACGGACTCGTTTTCTTAACCTCGAGCGCGTGCACGCGAGTAGCAAGGAAAACATGAGCACAAAGGGGCCGAAATTCATGAGCATGAGTTCAGAGGGCGAGGCAGATGCGGTCAGTGACGTGCGCAACAGGTATGCCGATGAAAAAAGATAAGCCACTCCTAGAGCCGAGAAGAGGACTTTTCGCTCACGCCTAGTGGGCAGGAACTCCCTCAGGCTCATGCCTTTCGAAATGATGAGCAGGGCCAGCAGATAGACTAGGATGAGTTCTCCGGCCATGACAACCAACGAGAGGTGAAAGCAGAGGTCAGAAACGATCAGACCTATCGCACAATATGCCGAGTACAAGAGTGCGAGCATAATGAGCGCTAGAGTCCACCGCCACCGCCGGCCTCCGAGCAAGGTGTTGGCCCAGGGAGGAACCCTCACTTCGGGATTCGGGGTAAAAGAGTCGAGCATAACCAACGGAAGAGTAATCGAGACAACGGAGAATCTCGCAACCAAACCCGGCGACACGCCCCACCTGCCGAAGCTTAGGAAACACCCTACGAGAGCTCCGACGAGCAGAAGAGTTCCTAGGTCAGTTCTGTTGCTGCTCCAAACCAAGTCGTATGTTATGAAGCTGTAGAAGAAGTAGAAGAGGTATCCGAGGATAAAGCCCAAATCCAGTGGCCTGCTGAAGAAAAGCGTCGGGCGCTCGGAGAGCAGGGCAGTGATCAGAGCGAGAGCGGCCCAGAAGCCATATCTTGGCTTGATTTTGAACAGTCCAAAGATTAACAGGAGGAAAAGTCCCATATAGGCAAGCATCCGCCCGACGATCGCGAGATCCGCAAGGAGAGATTGAACAACCGGGGGCTTATGGAAGCAGACCTCGAAGTTGTCTATCAAGACCACCGTGCCCACATCGGAGGGGCACGCCTCGAAACTCACCTTTCGGGCCCAAAACGCGTTTTCTACCTCTATTGTTTGGTTGTCATCTAGTTTTATGTAGAAATCCAAGTCTCGGACTGACAACTGCAAGCTGTGCCACCGACCGAGCGAAAAATCTGCGGGGTAGGAGTGCCACTCGACGAGTTCATCGCCAGACCACCGCTCCACCTCCAGCGCGGCTGGATGAAGAACTAAGGAGAGCTTTTGGTTTCTGCCCACCCACGAAACGCAGGTGAATCCTCTCTCGAGTTCTATCCTTAC
Organism: Hadesarchaea archaeon; assembly: GCA_029259175.1. Lineage (GTDB taxonomy): Archaea > Hadarchaeota > Hadarchaeia > Hadarchaeales > Hadarchaeaceae > JAVZGN01. The sequence goes on along the minus strand of JAPDJH010000009.1, from coordinate 111,628 downwards.
TTCTAGCCCGGCAAGCTCGGTGGGGGTGGGCAGGAGGTCTTTCGTCCGCTTATTTTCCTTTGGAGTTTCCTTTGGAAAAAATGCGAATCCCTCATTTTCTCCTCTGAGTACTGGGTTCCCGTTCTCGCTCGCAACCGTCCACGTCGGATCCATCCAGAAGTCGTGTGGGCCACTAAAGTCGTATCGGCAGTTTTCGGAGAGCGCGTAGAACGCGACCACTTGAAAGCATGCTGGTACTAGCAAGGCAAAAGCCACGAAGCCCGAGAGACCCATGACGAGCCTTTGGTGCGCGGGATTCATTTCTGCACCTCTCCTAAGTTCTCCGCCCTTTACCGAACCCTGCAACACCCGCTCGGCGAACCCTTGTGGTTGTCCTCTTCCTAAGGAGATGCTCATTTAAAATACTCCAAATCAAGAAGACGCCCACCCCTATGTTGACGATCATGTCACTCCAGAACCAAGCGTCCAGATAAAAGGGCGTTTCGTACGTTGGAAAACCGGAGAGTGAAGGATTCAAGATTTTAACTGTTGCTGCTGCGGGGACAGTAATGTAGGTGAGCGCAAAGAAGAACAGAAAGGATAATAGCCTTTTCTCCTTCTCGAGTTTATAAAAGGGGACGAGCAATCCGAAAGCGATTCCGGAAGGCAGCGTGTCTGAAAGAGTCCAAAGCACTTGGGAAACTTCATCGCCCCTTACCAGAATCCTTTCTAGAGGGGCAAGCAAGGCTCCAAGAAACATCAGAACCAAGAAGAGCAGGTGGATCTTCTTCGGTTTTCTTCTCTCCAGCCGCCCGCCGCGAGAATAGAAATCTATGATCCCAACCAGCGGAAGGATGCCCATACAGACGGTCATCGCGTGTCCTATCCCCGGCGTGCTTATCCAGTCGGGAATGTGAATGAACCCTATTCCTGTTACCAACGCTATCGCTGGTAGCAGGTAGGCTTTCAACACTCCTGCTATGAAAATTGTCCAGAGAATTAGTTCCAATTCTCTCCCATTTCTCACCCCATACGTGAAACTTTTGTTCTGAGACCATTTTAAGCTGAATTTGTTAAATCGGAACATTGTGGCTTCAAGAAAGGAAAATGAAACCAGCGTGTTTGGAGCCGGGGCCGGATTCGGGGAAAAGCAGAATCGCAGAGCGAACCAACGAGAAATCCCAATCTTGAACAATTAATAACGGGCGGCTCCAACTGAATGTGGGTGTTTGAAATGGTGGAACGAAATCCCGAGCTCGAGGCGGTGATTAAAACTTTGAAAGAACTGGAGCCAATCTTGGCGCGGGAGTACAAGGTCGCGAGGATAGGGGTTTTCGGATCGATCGTCAGGGGGAAGCAGACGGGAAAGAGCGATGTGGACATCCTCGTCGAATTTTCCGAACCCATAGGGCTCAAGTTTTTCGACTTGATGGAATTTCTCGAGCGGAAGCTGGGGAGAAAAGTCGACTTGGTCTCGGTCGGCGCGATAAGCCCTTACATAAAGCCTTACGTGGAGCGGGAAGTGGTGTTCGCGTGAAGGATTACAAGCCCTTCTTGAAGCACATGCTGGATGAATGTGAATATATCGAAAACGCATTGAAGGCAAAAAGTTTCGAAGATTTCGTGAAGGACGAAACGCTGAAAAGGGCAATTGTGAGAAGCCTCGAAATCATCGGAGAGGCCGCAAAGAATGTGCCGGAGCACGTAAAAGACAGACACAGTGAAGTTCCATGGAAGCACATTGCTGGGCTTAGAAACGTACTCGTGCATAAGTATTTCGGAGTCGACTACGCAAACGTCTGGAAGATCGTGAAAGAAGATGTCCCTAAGCTGAAGGAGAAAATATCTAAGATGCTTGGTGGATAGGTGGTCGCGTTATCTATCGTCTTGTTGTGGTCATTGGAGCCGGGGGCCGGATTTGAACCGGCGAAAAAGCGGATCTGCAGTCCGCCGCATTAGCCGCTCTGCCACCCCGGCTCACTTCAGGATGGAGTCAACCGTGTTAAAATCTTTTGCGTTTCCGCCCCCGCCTGTAGATCAGATAACCACCAGCCACAGCCCCCGCCGCAACTGCTCCCGCAACTAGGAGCCTCTTCTTTCTGCCCTTGGGTTTTCGTGAAGGGCGCTTCTGCCCAGTCCTCCGCTTTGTCATATGCTCACCGGATTTTCCTCATTTTTATACTGGAGGTGTCAGGGCTCGCGCTCGCACACATCGCTCAGGTCCGGCCCCCGCCTCGGCTTTCCGACTCGCTCGAACAGCGCGTGCGCCACCAGCGGCAGCGCAATCGTAGCGTCACAGTAGCACGTCACGTTACGCCCCGTCGCCGAGGTCTTCCCCCAGCTTATGGCCTCCTCGAGCGTGCAGCCGCTGAGCCCTCCCCACTGGGGAGAGTCCGTGGTGATCTGGATGGCGTACTCGTGCGGGTACGCGATCTCCCCGCCGTGCATGAGATCGCGGCAGACCGTGACGAGCTGTGCGAAGTCCTTGGGGACTCCTCCCCCAATGTACACCACGCCGCTCCGCCCTACGCGATCCACCACGCGCGTGAGTTCTCTAAAGTCCTCCATCATGTCCACGCGGATGTGCTTCCCCCGCGTGCTGGCCGTGAACGCCGCGACCCCGTACCCGCTGTCCACGAGTGCGGGGCAGTACACAGGAACTCGGTGCTCGTACGCAGCAGAGAGAATACAATGGATCCCGCGCTCGTGCAGGAAGCGCCCGAACTTGAACAGGAACTCGCGCGTCGTGTACACGCGGCTTTCGTCCAGCCCCATGATGAACTCCTCAATGAGCCCCTCCATCTTGCGGTACTCCAGCTCGTCCGCGAACACATCGTAGAAGCGGTCGATCTTGTGGCGCAGCAGATCCTCGTCGTCGACTAAGTGGTGCCCCTTCCAGTAGCCCGCACCCATGGCATCCAAGATGTCTTCCGAGATGTTGGCCCCCGTCGACACCAGCACGTCGATATACCGGTTCTCGATGAGCCAGCAGATGATGCGCCACATCCCGGTGGTGCTCATCGATCCCGCGTAGCCCAGCATGATGAGCAAGCGATCCCCTTGGTTTATCATCTCCTCCCAGACGTCCACCACTTCCCCGAGCTTGCGCCCCTGAAAACCAGTATCGCCCATCTCGCGCAGGAGCTGGGAAATCGATTTGGATCCAACCTCAACGGCTTTCACACGCTCCTTGAAATAGGGGGTCTGTCTCATGGCAACCAACCCAAACCTTCGCCTTCGCTTAAAAATTTTTTTGCGTGGCATACTCCCACAACCCTTATAATCCGACGCTCCAATCCTGCACCGGGAGGCTGTTCGAATGGACCCGCTGTTGAAGCTCTTCGACGAGGGAAAGGTGAAGCTCTACGACCTCTCGCAGCCGCTCGGCATCCACACCCCCTTCTGGCCCTATTACCCGCCCTTCGAGATCAAGTATTTCAAGCGCAAGCCCGAGCACGGTGTCAACGCCCAGTACATCCAGAGCTCCATCCACATCGGAACCCACCTCGACGGCCCGCGCCACTTCCTCACCCGCGGCAAAACAATCGACGAAATCCCCATCGAGTGGGCATGCGGCCCGGGCGTCATCGTTGACCTCACCGACGAGATGGACGACCTTGCCATCTATACCCCCGAGATGATAGAGAAGCGCGTGGAGGTGCGCGAGGGCGATATCCTCATCCTCCACACGGGTTGGCATCGCTACGGCTATGGTGGTTCGGAGCCCGACGAGGAGCGCTACATCCACTACCACCCGGGAGCCGACCGTCGCATGGTGAAGTGGCTACTTAAGAAGCGCATCAAGATATGGGGCGTCGACGCCGTCTCCACCGACCATCCCATGAACCTGCCCATTGGCCGCTTTTTGGGTAAGGGGACGTTTGGGCACTGCGAGCGCGTCCGCCGCAAGGCCGAGGAGAAGTTCGGCAAGGAGAACCTCGAAAAGCTCTTCCCGCCCGAGGACTACCAGCTCACCCACAACGCCCTCTTCCCGCACGACTGCATTCACTTGGAGAACCTTGGCGGCCAGATTTCAGCCCCAGAGTTGCAGAACCGCCGTTGCATCATCAGTTGCCTGCCGGTGAAGTTCGAGGGCGGAGAATCGGCTTGGTGCCGAGTGGTTGCGATGATAGCCGAGGAGTAAAACCCCTCGGCCCCGTTTTTTTATTTTTTTAGATTGTAGCCCTCGTCAGGTGCTAGCTTTTCTCATCTCCTTCGCGGCGTCCAGAACAGCGTCTATGATCTGCCGATAGCCCGTGCACCGGCACAGCACGCCACCCAAAGCCTCTTTCACTTCCTCCTCCGTTGGATTGGGATTCTCGCGCAGAAACGCTTCGGCGACCATGATCATTCCCGGCGTGCAGAACCCGCACTGAACAGCTCCGTGCTCCACGAACTTCTGCTGCACCGGTGTGAGCTTTCCGTCGCGCGCCAGCCCTTCAATGGTCGTGATCTCGTGCCCATCGGCTTCCACCGCCAGCACCAAACACGATTTCACGGGCTTCCCATCGAGCCAAACCGTGCACAACCCGCAATCGCCCCGCTCGCACGCGCACTTCGTCCCCGTGAGTCCGAGGTCCTCCCGCAACAATCTCAGCAGGGTCTTGTTTGCCTCCACCTCGAGTTCGTGGAGCCGCCCGTTCACCTTCAGCGAAATTCTGTGTTTCGACACTCACTTCACCTCCAATAACTCTCGCAACCCGCGCTCCGTGAGCACCCCCGCCATGTGAACCCGGTACTCCTTGCTCCCCCGCACATCAGTGATGGGCGAAATGTTGGATCTCACGGCTTCGACGGCTCTTTTTATCTTTTCCTCGACGGGGCCTCCTTCTTTGAAAATCTTTTCAACCGCGCCAATCCTGATCGGCGTTTTGTAGACCGAGGACAGCGCAACTCTCACATCCTTTTCACCGTTCACTTGGATGGCCACCCCTACGATCGCCAAGTCTTCTCCCCGCGTCCGACCCCATTTGTAGTAACGACCTTTGGATCCCGGAGGCGGTGTGGGAATTCTCACGGCTCGCACGAATTCCCCTGGCTTGAGCGCTGTTCGTTTCACACCCGTGAAGAACTCTCCAATCGGGATTTCCCGCGGCCTTTCCCCTGCAACCTCCACAACCGCATCCAAGACCAGCAGAGCGGGAGCACTATCGGCCGCGGGCGAGGCGTTGCAGATGTTTCCCCCGATCGTCGCTCGATTTCTGAGAACCGGATCTGCGAGAACGCTGGCAGCATCCCACAAAACTCTGAACCTGTCTTTCACCACCTCTGACCGCAGAATTTCCGCAAAAGTGACGGCTGCCCCGATTCTCAGGCCGTTTCGTTCATCAAAGGAGATCTGCTGGAGTTCGCTTATCTGCTTCAAATCGATCAGGTTTTTCGGCCTGACCAGTCGGTCGCGCATGAGGACGAAGAGATCCGTTCCTCCCGCGAAAACGCGCGCGTCTTCCAGCGTGTTTAGAAGTTCAACGGCTTCGTCGATCGTGGTCGGCGCGTGGTAGTCGAATTTCGGAATCACTTTTTCACCCCCTTCAAACCTTTCCACAAACGCTCGCGCGTGATCGGAAGATCGAAGAAATCCACTCCCGTCGCGTCGTAAATGGCATTGGCGACCGCGGCTGCAATTCCAATCGTCGGGTGCTCCCCGATTCCTCTCGCTCCGTAAGGAGCGTTGCGCTGCGGGTTCTCAATCAGAATAGGAACGAACTTGTCTGGAATATCCTGAGTCCTAAATATTTTGTAATCGGTCAGATTGTTGTTTAGCAGCCGCCCCTTCTCGTCGAAGATGAACTCTTCCATAACTGTCGTCCCTAGCCCCTGAACCACCCCGCCATAGATTTGCCCCTTCACGAGCAGCGGGTTCAGAGCCTTCCCCAAGTCCAACGCGGTGGCAACCTTGAGAATCCGGAGATCGCCCGTTTCGGGGTCGACCTCCACTTCAGCCCCCTGCGCTCCGAAAGTCCACATCAGAGCGGGCCGCCCCTGACCCGTTTCCGGATCCAGGAACGTTAGGCCCTCCGCGGTGTAATAGCCATAGCCCAGCAGGGGACCCCGAACCCCGCGCCCATCCGGCAGCACCCCGCACGTTGCGATTTGCGCAAGCGAAACCCGTTTGTCCGGCTCGCGTGCAACGAACGCATAACCGTCTGCTATCGCTATGGACTCCGGCGGATAGCCCAAGAGATCCGACGCGGTTTCCTTGATTTTCCGCTTCAAATCGTCCACCGCCCTGAGGACAGCGTTTCCGTCCATGAACGTGCCACGGCTGGCTACGGTTTGCCAGGAGTACGGAGCAGTGTCGGTGTTCCGCTCACGCACAACGTTCACTTTTTCCAGCGGGATTTTGAGCTCCTGAGCGACCATTTGGGCAAACGCCGTCTCGGTTCCTTGGCCCATCTCGGTGAGACCCAGCGAGAGAAGAACCGTGCCGTCTTCGTTGAGCTTCACGATTGCCGACGAGGACGTATATGAGGGCATGGCCGGAGCTTTCCAGAGAGCAGCAATCCCGATCCCCTGCAGCTTGCCGTTCTCGGTTCTTTTTTCTCTCGGCTTGCCCCACCCCAACTCCTCCGCCACCGCTTTCAAACACTGATCGACGCGGCCACAGTCGTCGGCCAACACCTCGCCTGTCGGTGTAACTTTTCCAGGCAAAGCGGCGTTCTTAAGTCTGAATTCGAGCGGATCCATTCCGATCTCCCTCGCCACCAGATCCATCTGACGCTCGGTCGCCCAGTGGAACTCCACGTGGCCGAAACCCCGGTAGGCGGTTCCGTAGGGGTGGTTTGTGTAAACCGTCAAACTGTCGCACTTGACGTTGGGGACGTCGTACGGTCCGGTGCAGGAATAACCGGCCGCTCGCGCGATGTTGACCGCGTAGTCCGCATACGCGCCGGAATCCCAAATGTACAAGATTTCCTCAGCGGTAATCCTGCCATCGCGCTTCACTCCCGTTTTTATGCGCGCGTACATGCCCTGCCGAACCGCAGCTGTGTTGAATTCCTCCTCGCGGGTCATCAGCAGCTTGACCGGCCTTCCCCCAGCCTTGCGCGATAGGAGTACTACCAGCGGCTCCCAATGGAGACCGGCCTTTCCGCCAAATCCGCCACCCAGAAACGGAACCCGCACCGTTATCCGATGCAAAGGAACGCCCAGACCCACACTTAAGAGGTAACGGACCGCAAACGGGGATTGAGCGCTGGTCCACACATCGATGCGGCCGTTTGGATGCCACTGCCCTATGCTCACGTGCGGTTCCATTTGGACGTTCTGAACCATCGGCTGCGTGAATTCGTTCTCAACGATCACATCCGCCTCTTTGAACCCCTTCTCAACATCGCCTTTCCGAAGCTTGAAATGATTGGCTATGTTGGTGCCGGCTTTGGGGAAAATGAACGGCGCGTGGAGGTACTCATCCAAACCTTCGTGCACCAGCGGAGCTCCCTCTTTGAGGGCCTCGCGGGGATCAAAAACGGCAGGGAGTTCTTCGTACTCCACTTCTATGAGCTCAGCAGCCTCTTCCGCGAGCTCCTCGCTCTCGGCTGCAACCGCGACCACCGGCTCCCCCACGTATCGAGTCTTCTTGTACGCCAGCATGTATTTGTCGGACATGTAAATGCCAAAGCGATAGGGAATCTCCTCACCAGTCAAAACCGCGTGAACTCCTGGTAGGCGCTCGGCCTTCGACGTGTCGATCCGAACTATCTTGGCGTGAGCATACGGGCTCTTGAGCAACCGGGCGTAGAGAAGGCCTTGAAACTTCAAATCTGCGGTGTACAACGCCGCCCCAGTGACTTTTTCAACCGCATCGAGGCGCGGGACTTCCTTCCCGACATAGGAGTATTCAGGCATCAAACCAAACTCTTGTGTGCGTCGTGGTTAAAAAATTCCACGATTGCTCGAAGAGTCCAGTGCTTTCTGTTGTTTATTTATTTAGTCAGCTAGAAAGCCGTTCACGCGAATATAACCAACGGACACAAGACACAGGCAGTATTTCTAGTCAGCACATCGTTTACTCTTCTTCCCTACAGTATTCTGTTTCCTTCAAATCGATGCCGCGACGAACCGGACTCGTACCATCAACTCCAATTCGATTTTTCGAAGTACCACGGAACCTCAGCCAGTTTTTTAAAATACTAAAACGATAAAAAGTGGAGGCTGGCCCGGATGGTACTCAAGTGTAACATTAGAAAAGGGGACTATCGAGACTCTGTCGTTCTGATGAGAGTTTCTACAGAACTCGAGAGCAAGGCAGGAGTTCGCAAAGCCTCGGTTATGATGGGAACCGACAACAACAAGGAACTGTTAAAGGATGCCGGACTTTACATGGAAGAAATGGAGAAAGCTGGACCAAACGATCTCATAATAGTGGTCGATGCCGAGAGTGAGGATGCCGCTCAGAAGGCGATATCAGAAGCCGAGCAAATTCTAGAAGCTGAGGCGGAGGCCGAGGTGAAAGAAGTCACCTACAAAACGCTAAAGGCCGCGATTGAGAACATACCGGATGCCAACCTCGTGCTCATTTCTACACCCGGGGAGTTCGCTGCGCGAGAGGCCATGCGTGCGCTGAGAGCCGGAAAGCACGTGATGGTGTTCAGCAGCGACGTCCCGATCGAGGAAGAGGTCCGACTGAAGAAGTATGCGCAGGAACGAGGATTGCTCGTGATGGGTCCCGACTGCGGAACCGCGATCATCGGAGGAATCGGGTTGGGTTTTTCCAACGTCGTGCGACAGGGGCCGGTAGGGATTGTGGGGGCTGCAGGAACCGGCATTCAAGAAGTTTCTTCCATTCTTGACGAGGTGGGTATCACGCACGCGATTGGAACCGGAAGCCACGACCTTTCCGACGAGGTTGGAGGGATCACCATGCTGACGGGTCTCCGCGCCCTGCAGGAGGATCCAAACACGAAAGTCATCGTGCTCATTTCCAAACCGCCCTCGCCCAAAGTCGCCGAAAAAGTGTTGCAGGTTGCAAAAGAGTGTGGCAAACCGGTGGTCGTTAATTTCATTGGAGGAGATCCTAAGCTGGTCGAGCAGGCAGGGTTGGTTCCGGCCATCACCCTAGAGGACGCGGCTCGGAAAGCGATGGCTATCCTGAGAAACGAGAAACCCAGCGAGACCAAGTTCACCCTGCCGGAGGAGAAGGTCCGTGAGCTCGTTGAAACTGAGAGCAGGCGATTGAAACCGGAGCAGAAATACATCCGAGGACTGTTCTCGGGGGGGACGCTTTGTGCCGAAGCACTCCTGCTTTTGCGTGACCTGATTGGAGACGTGTACTCGAACGTCGCGCTCGAACCGCGACTGAAACTGAAAAGCGGGCGGGAAAGCCGGGCTCACACTTGTGTGGACATGGGGACTGAGGAGTTCGTCCGCGGCGTTCCCCATCCGATGATCGACTTCAGGTTCAGGCGCGAGCGAATTCTGAAAGAGGCCAGAGATCCGGAAGTCGCGGTCATCCTGCTAGATGTGGTTCTCGGGATCGGTGCCAACCTAGATCCGGCGGGAGAGTTGGTTGGGGCCATCAAGGAAGCTAAGCAAATCGCGGAAAAAGAGGGAAGATATCTTTCAGTAGTGGCTTCTGTATGTGGAACCGAGGGAGATCCGCAACGGCTGAGCAGGCAACGGGAAAAACTGGAGGAGGCAGGGGTGGTGGTTATGCCGTCCAACGCACAGGCCGTTCGGATGGCGGCCTTGATAGCAACCAGAGGAGGAGTGTGGGATAAGCTATGAGGCTGCCGGAACGTCTCAAGATAATCAACGTGGGGTTGCGCTCCTTCTATGAGGACCTGAAACTCCAGCGCGCGGAAGCCGTTCACGTTGAATGGAGGCCACCGGCTGGAGGGGATCCCGAACTCGCAAAACTGCTTGAGAAACTGGAGCGCCCAGAGGTGGACGAGGCGAACCAAAAAGCCGTTGAGCGAATCCTTGCCGCCAGCCCGAAACTGATCGGAATCGGCACCGCGAAGGAAGTCATCCCGAAAATGGATGAGGACACGTACCTGCACTCCGGCCCGCCAATCGAATGGGAGCGGATGTCGGGACCGACCAAGGGCGCGATCATGGGGGCTCTAATCTATGAGGGACGCGCAAAAAATGTTGAAGAAGCCGAACGTATTGCCAAGAGCGGAGAAATCAAATTCGCCCCGTGCCACGACCACGACAGCGTCGGACCGATGGCGGGGGTGATCTCTCCCTCCATGCCCGTCTTTATCGTGGAGAACAATGGAAAGCGCTACTACTCCAACCTCAACGAGGGGCTTGGAAAAGTGTTGCGTTACGGGGCCTACGGCGACGAGACCATTAAAAGATTGAAGTGGATGGAGCAAACCCTCGGTCCAGTACTGAAAGAGGCCTTGAAGCTTTCCGGCCCTATTGACCTGAAAGCGATCATGGCCCAGGCGCTTCACATGGGAGACGAGCTCCACTGCAGAAACGTGGCATCCAGCTTGCTCTTTCTGAAACAGCTTGCCCCCTTCATTGCCCAGACTGGCTTCAGCGAGAAAGAAAAGGCTGAGGTGATGCGCTTCATGGGAGAGAACTTTCTCTTCTTTCTCAATCCGGCCATGGCAGCTGCAAAAGCGATGATGGACGCTGGTCATCGGATAAAGCACAGCACGGTGGTCACGGTGCTGGCGAGAAACGGGACCGATTTTGGAATCAAGGTAAGTGGGCTGGATGACGAGTGGTTCACTGCCCCAGCCGAGGTTCCGAAGACCCTCTTCTTTCCCGGGTTCAAAGAGGAAGATGCAAATCCGGATATCGGGGACAGTGCAATCATGGAAACGGCAGGGTTCGGCGGTTTTGCCTCCGCTACCGCCCCAGCGGTGGTTCAGGTGGTTGGAGGAACCGCAACGGCTGCAGCGGAATATACGAAGGAAATGGCCGAAATATGCTTGGTGAAGGACAAGAGCTTCTCGATTCCGTTCCTGAACTTCGAGGGAACACCGCGGTGCATCGACCTGCGGAAAGTGGTGGACACGGGAATTCTGCCGTTCATCAACACGGGGGTGGCCCACAAGAAACCGGGCTATGGGACTGTCGGCTTCGGAGTGCTGAGGGCCCCCATGCTGTGCTTCACCAAAGCGCTCAAATCCTTTGTTGAGAGATATGGGTGGTGAGATGGCGGAGTCCAGAATCCGAGACATCTCACAGCTGAAGCCGTATGAGCGCAAGTTCGAGTGGTGGGGCCCATCGCCGGAAGAGGCTCGAAAAATCCTAGCATCCAAGCCGAAGGGGATCAGAGATAAGCGCATGACGCTCAAAGACGCTGTGAAAAAATTTGTTAAGGACGGGATAAATCTCGGGATTGGCGGATTCGTAAATACTCGTGTGCCCATAGCGATCGTTCACGAAATCATCCGGCAGGGGGCCAAGAATCTCACTCTTTCCTTCCAGTCACAGTCCTTGACGGCAGAGTACCTAGCGGGCGCTATGATTTTGGATGAGAATCACCTGTCTATCCGCCGTGCCGAGATGGCGTGGTGGGCCTACGAGGTCATCGGACTTGCCCCTCTCTTCCGCTATCTTGCCCAGAATGGAATGATCGAGATAGACGATTATTCGAATTACGGAATGGCTGCTAGGTTCAAAGCCGGGGCGATGGGAGTGCCGTTTCTTCCCGTGCGCGATATGGGAGGCACCGATATGGAGCTGACCAATCGCGGCAAAATGATTGAGTGTCCTTTCACGGGAAAAAACGTCTACGTGGTTCCCGCCTGCCATCCCGATGTGGGCATCATTCATGTCCAAGGGGCCGACAAGTACGGAAATTGTCGGATTTTTGGTCCTTACTGCACTTGCCCAGAAATCGCCATGGCCTCCACTTACACTATCGTGACAACCGAGAAGATGATTGCAGGTAAAGCGATCCGCCAGTTCCCCAATCTCACGGAGATCCCCTTTCCAGTGGTTGATGCAATCGTGCACCAGCCCTACGGAGCCTATCCGGGTGCCGTGTATGGATTCTACTGGTTCGACATGGCCCACATAAGACTGTTCAGAAGCGCCTGCGAGGAGTTCAGAAAGACTGGAAAAAAAGACAAGCTCGAGGAGTACTACAACAAGTACATCTTCGAATGTGAGGATCACGACGACTTCATACGGAAGATCCCGCCCGAGGATCTGAAGCGGGCCCGCATGTTGGACGGCGGACAACCCTTGCTGGTGTGAGGTGAGCCCGATGGCGGACTACAACCCCTATGAGATGATTGCCTTCACGGGCTCCCAGGTCCTCGAGGACAACACAATCGTTTTCGTAGGGACAGGTCTTCCCATCATCTCCGCACTGCACGCTCAGATGACTCACGCGCCCAATTTGTTGATGATCTTCGAGGCAGGGTCGCTGGCCCCCATTTTGGAACTCGGCCTGCCTCTTTCAGTCGGCGACACCCGGGCAGCTAATCGGGCCTGCTTTCTGAAGGGAATGTGCCAGGCGTTTGAGCTCACCCAGCGGGGAATCGCGGACTATGCGTTTATCGGCGGCGCACAGATCGACATGTACGGAAACGTGAATTCTACCATAATAGGTGATGACTACACCCGGCCCAAGGTGAGATTTCCGGGCAGCGGGGGGGCCGGGGCGATGGCGGCCAGCTGCGAGCGCACCATAGTCATCATGCCGTTGGAAAAACGCCGATTCGTGGAGCGCGTGGACTTCATTACTTCAATAGGTTTTGGTGATGGTTCTCCCGATTACCGTGAACGCGCGGGCGTGATGGGTGCCGGACCATACCGTGTGATAACTCACCAAGCACTCTTCGGTTACGATAAGCGAACTCGGAGGATGATGCTACTGGAAGTTGCTCCAGGGCTCACTCCGGAGGATATCCAGGACAAAGTGGGTTTTGAGCTGATTATTCCTAAAGAGGTCAAAACAATGCAGGAGCCGAGCGCTGAGGATCTTAAGCTTCTTCGCGAGATTGACCCGGAAGGCTACTTCCTCAAGCGGAGGATTGAGGAGTAGGGTTTTTCAGTTTTTTACATAGCTTTGGCAGTTCATCGACAAAGATCGAAGCCGGGTTCACGAAAGGTATTTAAAAACTCCCAGCATACACACAACGACAAAGATAGAGGAGGGATCCCATGGCTGAAGCGAAACAGACCGAAAATGTGGTTTATGTGGGCAACAAGCCAGTGATGAACTATGTGCTCGCAGCCATCACCCAGTTCAACGAGGGCGCTAACACAGTGACCATCAAGGCACGTGGTAAGGCCATCAGCAGGGCAGTGGATGTCGCCGAGATCCTGCGCAACCGCTTCATGCAGAACCTCAACGTGCAGAACATTGCCATTGGAACCGAGCAAGTGCAAGGCGAGAGCGGCACGGCTAACGTCTCGACCATTGAGATTACTCTGAGCAAGTAAGCCCGTGCCCTCTATTTTTATTTTTTTGACTTTGAGAGCAGAGTTACAACTGAATACTGGGTAAAATAAAATGTGAGACCGGTATACGAGGCCAGTCTGCTCCTAGCTCTGATTTTCTTGGGAATAGGTGGAATGTGGTATGCTGGATCGCAATACTTCTTGCATGGTGAAGGAATCCCAGCAGACAACTCGGTGGAGAATTCGCTTGTGGGGTAGTCAGTAGGCACCAATGAGAGTGGAACCACGCCGACTTCTGGCTCCACTGGGGGCGGAGGGAGTACCCCTCCCGTCGTGTTTCCGACAGATGTTTCAAAATCGGCAATCTTTCTTGTCACCTTTATCGTGCTCGGAATTTTGGTCGGAATTGGACTCGGTGTCTTCACTGCAAGACTCAGTATCTATCGCTCAGAACCAAGAACCAGAGTGAAGCGAACCCGCAGAGCGATCATGCAGGAGATACTCGAATACATTTCGACACGTCCTGCTTTCACGATTCCTGATCTTGCCGAAGAGATCCGTGTTCCTCAGCGCAGAGTCGAGCGTTATGTTAGAAAGCTCATAAAACGTGGACTTGTGCGCCCCGCTGGAAGAGAAGGCCAAATCCAGCTCTTTGTTTATGTGGGGGAGAAAAAATAGCCCGGGCACTGTTATTCTGTTATTTTTCGCGTCTGATAGACCATCAGGTACTCCCCAGAAGAGAGTTGCACCACTGTGGGAGCTTCTACTCCTGCCTCGTCAGGTTCTCCTTTACTTCCAGCTTCGAGACATACGCCTTCTTTAGTCCACGTGATTCCGTCTGGTGAGAAAGCCGAGTAGATCGCTGGCCGATCCCCTCCGCGGTGATAGTACATGCGATATCCTCCATCCACAGCTACAGCACACGGAGCTACCCCTTTTACGGGGAGCTCGTTTCCAGAAGCGAAACTCAGACCGTTGTCATATGATACAGCGCTTATCAGCACTTCACCGCTGGTGCAACAGAACATTCGCCACTCCCCGTTCGTCCGAATCACCTCGGGGTCAGTTATTCCTTCTTGCGAGTAACGCTCGCCTGACTCTCGAACAAACGTGTACCCGTCGTCTGAAATGGCAGAAGCAATAACATGGGGGCCTGGCAGCAGTGCCGGATCTCCCACTATTGAGGATGGCTCGTAATAGTACATCCGATAGCGTCCGTCGGGCAGGATCACTACATCGGGATCGACTGCACCATGGCCCTCCGGTAGTCCGGAAATGCTCACTTCCTTTTCCGTCCAGTGAATGAGGTCTTTCGAGACCAGCACCCCCAGTCCTCCTTCCCACTTGGAATAGTATACTCGTACGTTTTCTCCATCAAAAACAGCGTCTGGGACTGACGCGTCGTAAGCTATCGCTTGGAGGTCTTTTGTCCAGTGGATGCCGTCGGCCGAGCGAGCGGTTAAGAGGAATGGGGCGCCTTCAGGCGGGGGAGGAGCCTCTGGCGGCGGCATCTCTCCTGGCGGCGGGGCCCCTCCTTTTTCTCCAGAATTCGGGAGCGTGGTTAGAAAGACCAATCCGGCTATCAGGAGAAGCGCTACAACTCCCAACCGTGCTTGCTTCATCGCCGCTGGTGAAAGGAACTTCCGTAGCACCTCAGCACCCAGAGAAAAGGCCAAAACCCAAATGAAGACGGTCAGGGGAACTCCAATTATAAATCTCAACCCACCCTGCAGGAGGTAGATCGGAAACAACAACACGTGTAAGATTGTCGGTTCTCCCGGTTCCGCCGGGGGCAGAGGTTCGCCATAGAGCTGATGAGAAGTGTAAGCACTGGCTGGCGGAATGAAGTTGTCGCTGAGCGAATACGCTACCAGTCCGTTCTTCTCAAAAACTCGCACAAAGTATTGCTGATCTTCAAGAATAGTAGCCTCGCTAGGTCTGGTTATAGCGTAGATGGTATTTCCGGC
Organism: Hadesarchaea archaeon; assembly: GCA_029259175.1. Classification (GTDB taxonomy): domain Archaea; phylum Hadarchaeota; class Hadarchaeia; order Hadarchaeales; family Hadarchaeaceae; genus JAVZGN01. The sequence goes on along the minus strand of JAPDJH010000009.1, from coordinate 96,365 downwards.
TTCCTGCTCTTTCTGATACCATTCAGTGGCGAGCTCCAGTGCTGTAACTCCCGGACATTTTAGCATTTCAGAAAGCGACCGTGTTATTTCTCCCGCCTGAATGGTTCCTAGAAGCCCCACGGCATCGGGCCAATAGAGCCCAATTCCCTCTCCGGTTCCGAAGACGGGTACTTCTCCAAAGTTTTCCTTGAATTCCACCAGTGCCTCATATTCCTCCATAGTGATCAAAGGCTGGAGCATCTCTCCGTTCCATGCATAATAATGGGCAGAACAGGTTTGCACTAGGACAACAAAAATGACTACGCCACCTAGAATTCCTTTCTGAACAAGGTGGCTGTGAGATTTCCCAATCCTTGCGAACGGTTTGCTTTCCAACAATCCACCGATACCATCTATGATCCCTACTGCAGCCAGCAGGGCGGTGGGCATTCCAAGCATGATCGCAAACCTCCATTGATATTCGCTGGAGACCCACGGTTGGGCCATTGCGAGAGCGCTGAGCCACCAAGCGATTAAGAAAAGATCACTTTTCCTCCTCCGCAAAATTCCAACTCCAAGTCCAACAAGCGAGAAAAACAACAACATCCGGCCCATATACTCGTCGTAAAATCTGTAAATGGCAGGGCCTTCTTGGGCAGGGGCGGGACCGGATTCTCCAGCCAGACTTTCAGCACCGCTTATCGCCCCATAGTAGTACCACCCGCAAATCAAAGCCGCGACAACGCCTATGATTGCAACAATTCTGATTTCTTTCCACGGGATGCGTTTCCTGTACGCCATCAACACTCCGAGATAGGTGACATAAGCGATTGCCAGCGTGCCGAAGGCTAGCTGGTGGGTGAGTCCAACCACGCCCAGCAGTATGCCAGTCACTATCATATCGAGTTTGCTCTCGCTTTCCAAACTTCTCCAAAAGAAGAGAACGCTGAGCGGCATGAGAGTGACTCCAAATGCGTTTTTCTGGAGTTCGCCCATTAGTCTGAGATTGGCAGGGAGAAACGCCGACAGGAAAGCCGCCATCAGGGCTATCCAAGAGTTTTTAGTTAGGCGCCTCATCATCAGAAAAGTCGTTATGGCCACTAACCCAGAGGCCAAAGCTGTAGCTATATCGAATGCCGTGATTCGCGAAACCCCGAGCACCGACAGAGCACCCATTACCCATGCGGCGAAGTGGAAGAACCCGGGCACTTCTCTGCTATGCATGTGAGGGTAGTGGTCAAGCAGGTAGTTGGAATGAAAGAAGTTGTAAGGACCATCGCGCCCCAGCGGGAGCCAGTAGCCCAGAGTCACCGAAAGCCGGAGCGCGAGCGAGCCCCCGACGATTAGTGCCAGCACTACGCAAGCAAGCAACAAAACCCGGTCTTTCTGAATTCTCCGCAGCAAGTCTTTCATCGTCTCCTCCGACCCCGTTTATCCGAAATAGTGATTTTTTGGTTCAAAATATAATTTGTTGATGAGGTTCTCGGATCTTGCCTGCCTCCTGGAGCACTTGGCATCTACCACCAAGCGCACAGAGATGGTCGAGCTGTGTTCAGATTTTTGTGTCGAGTATCCGCTCCAGAACTCGAGCCAGCCATACGCATGCTTCTGGGTCAGCCCTTTCTACCGCACTCTGCTGTCAAGCTGAACGTGAGCTGGGCAACGGTGCGCGACGTGGTCTTGCGTGTTTCCGGCGCGTCCGAGGGGGATCTCTTTCGGGCTTTTAGAGAATCTGGTGACCTAGGTGAGGCCGTTCGACAAGTTTTTGAAACCCACAAGCGCAAGCAACGCCCCCTCGTGGAACACCCAATGGATATCACCGGAGCCTTTCAAATTCTTGTGAAAGTCGCCGAGGCGAAAGGCCCGAAAGCGCGGGAGCGGAAAGAGCGCTTGCTCGAAGGCCTTTTTGCGAGAGCCACTCCTCTCGAAGCGAAGTACCTCACCAAGGTAATAGTGGGTGAAATGCGTACGGGCTTCAGAGAGGGCATGGTCGAGCAGGCAATAGCCCGCGCGTTCGCAGTGCCGGAAGACCTTGTTAGGCGCGCGCGAACGTTTATCGGGGATATTGCGCGCGTTGCTTTGATTGCGTCCCAGGAAGGCGTCCAAGGTCTACAGAAGGTTAGACCTGAGCTGTTCACCCCTGTGGGCTTCATGCTTGCCCAAACCGCGCGCTCCATTAAGGAGTGTCTGGAAATCCACGGTGGCCGCACGGCTCTCGAATTCAAGTTCGACGGGGCCCGCGTGCAGATCCACAAGCGCGATACTGCCGTGCGGATATTCAGCCGCAGGATGGCCGATGTTACATCAAGCATGCCCGATATAGCACAGCTGGTTCAGCAAGAGCTCTCAGCGACTGAGGCGATCGTGGAGGGAGAAGTGATCGCCGTCGATAGTGCCGGGCGCCCCAGGCCCTTCCAGATTCTTCTTCACCGTTTCAGACGCGAGCGTGGGATAGAAGCGCTGGTTAAAGAGATCCCTCTCCAGCTCTATCTATTTGACCTGCTTTATCTGAACGGAGAACCACTTGTTGACAGCCCCTATCACGAGCGCCGGCAAAAACTGGCCGAAATAGCTGGTTCGATTCCGCTTTCGCCGCAGCTCGTGGTCTCTGATTCCGCAGAGGGCGAGCGTTTTCTGAATCAGGCTATCCAATTGGGGCACGAGGGACTGGTGGCAAAGAAGCTGGATGCCCCCTACACTGCAGGGGTGAGAGGAAAGAACTGGCTCAAAGTCAAACCAACGATGGAGACACTCGATTTGGTGATAGTGGGAGCGGAGTACGGATACGGGCGCCGTCATCGCTGGCTTTCCGATTACTATCTGGCTGCTCTGGATGCTGAGACAGGAAAGTTCGAGATTGTTGGGAAGACTTTCAAGGGGCTCACCGATGAGGAGATCCAGTGGATGACAAAGCGGTTGCAGGAGCTGAAGATCTCCGAGGAAGGCAGACGAATCTGGGTAAAGCCGGAAGTGGTGGTCGAAGTGGCGTACAACGAGATTCAGCGGAGCCCGAAGTATCCGTGTGGGATGGCGCTCCGCTTCGCCCGCATCACGAAGATCCGGGAAGACAAATCATCGGCTGAGGCCGACACCCTGCAGCGCGTGCGCGAGCTCTTCAACCTTCAGGTCAAAAAGTTCTAAATGCGAATGCCTAATAAACCACGGTCTAGAATTTTCGTGGCGAGGTGAGCCCATGACCGTTGCCCGTCTAGGTGACTGGCGGAGGACGCACCAAGCAGCAGATATCCGGCCCGAGATGGAAGGAGAAGAAGTTGTGGTGATGGGCCGAGTTGGAGATATCCGCGACTTGGGAGGAATAAAATTCTTCATCCTTCACGATGTGAGCGGTTTTGTTCAGGTAACGGCGCCCAAGCAAAAAACCCCCCAAGCGATTCTCGACCAGATTTCCAAGCTTACCCAAGAGAGCTCCGTGGCGGTTCGCGGTAAAGTTGTTAGGGCTTCCCAGGCTCCTCGAGGAGTCGAAGTAGTTCCTTCTGAAATCAAGATTCTCAACTTGGCCGAAACGCCCTTACCATTGGATCCGCTTGGACGGGTCAAGGCCAACTTGGATACGCGGTTGGACGCTCGGGCATTGGATCTTCGCAGACAGGAAGTCCGGGCCATATTTCGAATAAAAAATGTGGCACTCCAAGCAATTCGCGAACGTTTACTTTCCCTCGGATTCGTCGAAGTTCACACCCCAAAAATAGTCGCCACGGCCACTGAAAGTGGGGCGGCTCTCTTCCCCATCTCGTACTTTGAACGCGAGGCCTTTCTGAGTCAGAGTCCACAGCTCTACAAGGAGGTACTTACAGGAGCCTTTGAGCGTGTCTTTGAGGTCGGACCCATCTTCCGGGCGGAAGAGCACGACACGACTCACCACTTGAACGAGGCGATCTCTGTAGATATCGAGGTTGCTTACGCGACGGCTTCCGATGTGATGGACATCTTAGAAGACTTGATCGTGCGCGCTTTCAAAGCGGTTGCTGATAGGTGCGGCTCTGAATTGGAAACGTTAGATCACCGCTTGGAGGTTCCAAAAACACCTTTTCCGCGCATCACTTACACAGAGGCTCTGCAGATCTTGGAAAAGGCGGGAGTGAAGATTCGGTGGGGGGAGGATCTCCCAACTCCTGCAGAGCGAAAGTTGGGAGAACTCGTGGGCGGTGCTTACTTTATCACTGATTGGCCTCTCGCGATCAAACCTTTTTACACGATGCCAAAAGAAGAGGATTCAAAGCTCTCGGAGTCTTTTGATCTTATGTATGATTGGCTGGAACTCGCGTCCGGCGGCACTCGTATACACCAGCATGATCTGTTGGTGAGGCAGCTCAAGTCAAAGGGTCTCAATCCAGAGAGCTTCAAGTCTCACTTGCTCAGCTACCGCTACGGTTTGCCGCCCCACGCTGGCTGGGGTCTGGGCCTCGACAGACTTACCATGGTGCTAACGGGTCGGGAGAACATCCGCGAATGTGTTCTTTTTCCCCGAGATCGTCGCAGACTCACCCCATAGCCCCTATACGAAGGCCTCCAGCCCCACTTTTCTCGGAAGCTCAACGGTGAAAATTCCACCACGTGCGGGCAATGACACGTTCGCTACAAGCGTGCGCCCGATTTGGACTTCCAGTTTTTTCCCGTTATGAATGTGCCCGTGAACCCAGAGATCCGGCTGCCGCTGTTTAATGACCCGCTCAAGCTTCTTGCTTCCCATCTCACTCCACGATTTTTCTCGCTCACCCACTAGCGTCGCATATGTGGGTGAGTAGTGAGTAATCACTATTTTTATTTTGCTCCGGAGAGCACCCAAGAGTCTGTCAATTTTGTGGATTCGTTCTCTGTAAACAGTGTTTATCCCTGGAACGTGAGTCCGCTGCCAGAAAGTGGGTCTGTCTAGCGATCCTCTGGAGCCAACGATTCCGATGTCGAGCCCACCGATGTTGACTACCACACTTTCATCTTGCAGCCAGCGGATTTCTTCGTATTCAAGAAACTCTTGGACGTATTGGTCATACTCTTCGTTGCCGAAAACGGCAAAGATGGGTCCGTCGTATTTGGCTCTGATGGCTTCCACCACTTTGCCCAGCTGGGAGTGGTCTCCCTTTAGCACCATGTCGCCAGCTAGCAGAAGAAGATCGGGATCGGGCATTACGTCCAGCGCGCGCACGAATAGCTCCAAGTACTGAGGAGCGTGCACGTCAGAAACTGCCGCGACCCTCATCAAACAGACTGTGCTCTGAGGTTCATAATGGTTTTTTTACAGCAATCCCTTGAGCTTCCAGAGCAGTTTTGGGCTGGCTTTAACTAACACCTTCAGCATATCGGTGAGACTGATGCGATCGAAGTCCACCTTGCTCAGCACTTTGGCGAGTTTGTCTAACTCCTCATCTGAGAGAGACAGTAGCACATCCTTGGCTTTGAGATAGCGCTGTAATCGTTTTTCCATAGCTTCTCGCCATCGCTTGTCATATTCCTTTAATCGCTTTTCCGATACGTCCCCTTCAGCCACGGCTTTAGCGGCAACTTCGCCTGCAATGTTTCCAGCACGCATGGCGGAATCTATTCCTCCTCCCGTCAGAGGATTCACCTGTCTGGCAGCGTCTCCCACCACCAGCAAACCGTCCCTTACCGTGTTGTCCAGTGGTCCGCACACGGGCACTCCTCCCGCATTTATTTCTACTATTTTTCCACTCTGAAGATTCGGCATTCGTTTCACGAACTCCTGCAGGTATTCGATGGGTCTGCGCTGAGCTCTACTCGCTAGAACTCCGAGTCCCACATTGGCATAGTTTTCCGATTTGGGGAAAACCCACGCATATCCTCCAGGGGCGATGTGGCTTCCTAGATAAAATTCTAACAGATTGGGTGCTTCGAGCTTTACTCCCACCATTTGGAACTGCGCACAAGTTTCGATGTCATCCAGCTTCAGGGTGGTTTTCATCCCCGCCCATCTCGCTATCCTGGATGCGACCCCATCGGCCGCTATTAGCACTTTGCACCGGATCTCCATTCGCTGTCCTGGCGCAGACGCCTTTACCCCTACCGGTCTTCCGTCTTCTTGGATCAGTCCATAAACAAACGTGCCGGCCATCACATCGGCCCCCGCATCTGCTGCCCGAAGTGCCAAAAACTTGTCGAATATTTTCCGGTTCAGGATATAACCCACTTTGCCTCCAGCCCTTTCCGATATCCGGACTTCAATCCCTCCAGGCGAAACGATTTTCACAGCGTTTGTTTTGTTAACAGCCCAGGCGGGGTCTGGCTTTATTCCCAATTCTTTCAACACATCTTCGGCAAGCGCTTCTCCGCACTGAACTGGAATCCCGAGTTCTCGCCTCCTATCGAGAACCAGTACGCTGGCTCCCATCTTTGCAGCCGAGTAGGCTGCGGTTGAACCAGCCGGACCTGCTCCGACAACTACAACATCGTATTCATTTTTCACCAATTTCTATCGCCCCCATGGGACACAGCTGTTTACATATTCCGCAGTCCGTGCACCGCTCGTTGGGCGCTACCGTTCCATCAGTTGCTTCGATGGCGTCAAATGGGCACACACTTACGCATGCTCCGCATCTCACACACAAATTACCGTTCACTCTCATAGTCCAAACTCCAACAGTGTTTTTTGCGGTACAAGTTTTTGTCGGAGTTCTGGAGGAAGTCCGAGTTGCCCATACTTTCCTCCTCCGCCTGCCACGACCTCTAGATTACCGTTCCTAAAAGCTTTTATCACCAAGGCAATTCGCCGTTCGCTGATTTTTTCAATAGTTTCTACGTCCGCATCCACGAGAACCGATATTTCATCACCGATTTCGCTGACGAGGGTTTCCCATAGCGATTGCACTTTTGGTGTGTGCGGATTTGATTCGCCTATTGCCAACGCTATCACTTCGGAAAGTGGCGCGATTCGGAGGTACGGAGGCCGGTGGTCGGGATGAATCGGAGATTCTGTGTGTGCGAGTTCGTTCACACGATCCCATACTCCCTTCTTTATTAGCCCTCCGCACTCCGTGCATCTCCAATGCACTTTTTGAGCCTCCTCGAGAGCGTAGTGCTTAAAACATCGCGTACAGGCAGTCCGGTGATACTTTCCGAGGCGCGGATCGAACCCCACGTTTAGCGAAATTTTTCTCCCTCCTTGGCGCCGGATTGCCTTGTCTATTTCGGAAAAACTCACCTCATGGATCTCAAAACGATTGAATTCTCGCCCCAACTTGTCCGGCCAAGGACTGTGAGCGTCCGAACATGAGAGGAAGGTGAGGCCGTGCAACTCGGGGATTCGATCGGCCATGTCTGTATCTGCGCTCAGTCCTAGCTCTAGAAAACTTACCTTCCGTGCAGCGTCTTTATAACATTCTTCCAGACTGTTAAACTCTTTGTACATGCTTGTCCAAGGTGTGAAAGCATGAGCTGGTCCAATCAGACATCCTCGTTCCACCACCATGTCTGTGATTTCTGGAGCGCCAAGTCGAAGTGATGCGCGCCCTTCCTGATCTATGTCATCTGACCATTTGGAGAAGAGGATTCTCAGCTCCTCCGCAATCCCTTCGTTTGGAATCAATATCAGGTGATGCACACGATTTTTGTCCTCCACTTCAGTCGTTAGCACAAATTTTGTCCGAAGCTCCGGATAAACAAAAATTCCGTCCCCTGCTTTTTGAAGTTCAGATTTGATACTGTTTAACCACAGGGGATGTAAAGCGTCGCCCGTTCCAACAATCGATAATCCCTTTAGCTGGGCTTGTTGAGCGATCGTTTTTAACTCCATCCGTGCAGATGTGCCTCCCGAGTACTTTGAATGAATGTGGAGATCCGCGTGGTGGATTTCCAGGGTTATCCTCCCCGTTGTTTATCCGATATAGGAGGGTTCTTCCTCTTCTGGCGGTTTGTGTTCACGCAGAATCCGGCGCTCCATCTCTTTTTTCAAGCGCTTGATCATTCCCTGAGTTAGCCGAGCGTGGTGTTCTAGGTTGGCCAAGTCCACCTTGATTTGCAGTATGGGTAGAAGTACTTCCAGCACCACTGTGGCGGCTCTTGGGTCGACCATTATTCCCGGTGTTTCAGCCAGCAAACAGAGCCCTTTCATTCCTCTCGACTGTCCGAGCGCTAGCAGGAGGCCCGCAGCACCAATAATTGGACCGCCGCTCATTTCGGTCGTGGCTCCGTGTTGCTGGGCCAGACGCACGAGTTCTGGGTCTCCAAGTGCAATGACGGCTGGTCTTTTTTCTTCGTACTTTCCAGTGGCGAATCCTCCAAGTGTAAATGTGGTTCTCACTCCCAAATCCCACGCCACGTCTAGTACTCTCTCCACGACTTGGTAGTGGCCTTGTGATACGAGCGGTTGCACATCTCCCGTCCAGAAAATGAAGTCGACATCGTCCTTGCTCGCATAGTGAAGTTCGTTCTTCAGTGGGCGCATTATCCCTCCTCGCTGAATCACCACTTGGTGGGGAAAGTAGGGCGAGTATATTTCTGCAAACTTTACAGCGTGGAGTTCATTAACCAGATGTTCCACTGCTAGTTTGCCCACATGGCCCATTCCCGGCAATCCTTCTATCAGCACCGGTTTCTGCAAGCGAGGTTTCTCTAGCAGCTGAAGCATGGTGGTTTTCATCAGAGCATCCCCTTTTCTTCTTTCAGTTTTCTGCGATATTTACCATACGGGTCGTGGGGCGAAAACCGCGGCGGATGGGGGCTAGATGTTTTTTTCCCACACCTGGGGCAGAGTTCTTTGAACGTGTACGTATTGCATGAGCGGCACTTCATCATCTTCATTTTGTTTCCCTCTGGAACTCTCCCCGACCGCCGGCAGACTCTATTTTCGAGATAACCGATTCCACCGCCTGCCGCATGATGTTTTCAGCTTCTTTGTAGGAGGGCGCCGATACTTCTATCCGATATCGCGGAGCCCCCACGGTATAGAAGTCTACTTTTACGTCGCCCTTTGTACACGTTTTACGTGTAGTTAGAAAGGCGTCGCGCAAGATATCAACCCCATTGGGGGCTGGAACAGTAAGGGTGAGCTCTCCCACTATCTTGTAAATTGGGGTCTTTACCAAGGAAGAGGCCAGCTCAGTGAGGACTTTGCTCCATTTTTTCTTTTTCCCAAGCACCTTTTCGAGCGCCTTGGGATCCTGTGCTGCTGCTTCAAACGCTGCGTAAAGATCGCCGAATTCGTCTTGAAGGAGAAAGCCTACTTCTTCGTAAGCCTTGTCCAGACTTTTTTTCATTTTCTTGGCTGCTAGCTCCAACAACTTCTCAGCTCTTTGTTCGAGCTTGAAGCGTTCCACCTTCCATCTTCGTTCGCTGTCCTTGACACGCCTGATGGATAGATCTACAATGTTGCGCTCTGGATGCACAGTCAGGACCCGACAGACAACTTTTTGTCCTTCACGCACGTGGTCTCTAATATTCTTTATCCATCCAGATGCTACTTCTGAGATGTGAACCATGCCCTCTTTACCACCATACTCATCCAGAGTTACGAATGCCCCCTGATCGAAGACCTCTTTCACAGTGCATAGAACGAGCTCGTCCACGGTGGGCCATTCCTTTTTGCGTTTTACCAACTCAGCTCACCACACCAAGAATTACTCCCTTGATTTCCGCCTTTCCACCCCGTGGAATGACCAATGTTTTCTCGCACACCCGGCATCTAACGATCGTGCTCGCGTGACTGAATACTATCTGTTCGTTTCCGCATCCAGTGCACCGAACTCGTAGAAACTTGCTTCGTTTTGCTTTCATATTATTCACCAAACGTTACTTTCTTGGATCTGAACCCCTTTCGTGGATGTGCTTTGCCGCACTCACTGCACCGGAACAGTAGAGTAATCTTTTTCGTTGTTTTGAAAAATCTCTTCTGCTCCGAGCGCGGCTGACTTCCGTACCCGGCCGTTACGCGAGCGAATTGTCTCTGACCCCAGCTTAGGGCGCGGGCAGTCCGTTTTTTTACTTGAGTGACTGTGTGCTGAGTGTGTTTTTTGCAGTTTGGGCAGTAGGTGCGCACTTTTTTGGGCAGTTTCATCTCCCTTCCCCCGCTCCCATTATTTCACCATCCAGTAATAAAAACAGTTGTTACTCTTCTCCCCCTATCTTGATTTTCTTCACGATCCCGTGTCTCAACAGGAGTTCTGCGTTGGGGGCAGGTAAATTCACCACGTCTCCGGTCTTGAAGGGGCCATACACCTTGGCGTCCACTCCCAAGATTTTTTCTTTGAGGTCGGTTTGGAAAATGACGAGAACTCGATTGGTACTGATGGGTGCCATTAAGGCCTTTTTCTCGACCACACCCCGCTCATAAAAGGTGTGGAGCTCGCCCAAGACCCTTTTTATCTCTAAGAATCCGTTGCGCTCTTTGGCGATGAGAGTGTCAGGCGTTTCTCCCGTGGCCAGCTGAATCATCGCCTTTACCATTCGGGCTTGGTAGAGCAGATCGAGCAGCAAGGCGGTTTCTCGGAGCTGTTCTTGAACCAGTTCTTTTTTGAGCCCTTCTGCTCCCTTCTGCTCGCGTTCAAGTGCTACTAGATACTTCCCGATTTTTTCGAAGAAGTCATCCGGAAGTTCAAGCAAGTGAGGGGTCTGCAGTTCCTTTTGATAGATTTTGGCCAATTCTTCAATGTTGAGCATCTTTACCACCAGCCTCCAGGAGAAAACGCGGAACTGCATCGTCAGGAGTAAAGGAATCCAGATTTTTTATGACCATGCACTTGCGGCTGACTCCAGAGTGTAAGCTCGAGGGCAGTCTCAAAATGCGCTTGGTGTCCACAGTGACCTTTCCGTCCGTGAATTCTGAGTTTATCCTTGCGAGCCCTGTTAGAAGTGCTTCCAACGTGCCCGCGCCAATGCCCTCCAGGCTAAGGATGTCATCAACTCGTCCTTCCAGTAAATACTGAACAATTTGATCCTTGAACCGAAGCAAATTTTTGAAAGCTCTACGTTTGACGACCTCTCGGAGTTTTTCTTCGTTCATCAGTCGAAGAAGTTTGGCGGCTCTTTCGCGGAAGACCTTGGAATACCCAAGAGCAAGGGAGAGATCTGTTGGTACAACCGCCCCCGTGACATAGGAGACCAATTGTTGTCTTTCGTTGTGCTCAAGTCGCATCGCGAACTCGTCGAGGACGCGGATGTGAAAACCACGACCAGAGTAGACAAAAACTATTTGTCGAAAACCGAGGTCTCGGCGTAGCACATCTGCGAACTCGAGGGCTACTTGCTTTGCCTGCTCGATACATTTGTAGCAAACTTGTCCTTTTGGACACCCGCATGGCTTTACGGGCAAATCCTTTGCATCTATATCGAAAACGAGATCGGCCTTTAACCACCCTTCCCGTTTTCTCGGATTTTCGTAGAGGGCCACGCTGGCGTAGGCCGAGTATGGTGCTCTGACCCTGAGGAACTCCTCTAGCTGTTCGAGTGTCAGGAATTGGTTGTATCGGTGACTTGGTCCTGAGCCATCCAAATCAAATCCGAATTCGCGGAGAGATAAGGTGTGGGTGATAAAATCGGGCAAATCTTTTTTGTTCCATTCCTCCCTGTAGAATCTTTTTATTTCCTCTGGCGTGGCTGGGCGCATGATCATTGAGATCTCCTCCTCAGCGCTTCAGCTTTTTTACGGAAATAATAAGTGAGTGGGTTTTTGATTTTCTTGCAGAGTTCATCTGGCTGGCAAAGAGGGGGCGCAACTGCTTGTATCTTCGCACAGTTTGGCACCATATACCACTTCGATCTTCCGGCGTCCTGCAGTCTCGGGGCGATTGTCATTCCAAAACCCATATGGTAAAAAATGTTGGCTTTTTCCTGTGGCTGGTCTGAGAACAGGGGAGGATTGCATCGCTCAGCGGCTTTCATTATTATTGGCACGATTTCTTCGGTGATGACTGAAATATTTTGAATGAAGTCAGATATTTTGTCCCCTCGTTTGCCTGAGGGGGCGATTCTAGCATATGAGAGAAACGGTGTGAGCAACATCACTATGGCAAAGTTTCGGAGTCCGCTGCCCACTCCGCGCAGCACGTTGTGTATGCACGGAGGAAAGTATTCTGGGTTCAGCTTTCCCGCCACTCCGCGCACACCAGGCAGTCTTTCAACGGTTTTTGGAATTTGACGCGCGATTTGTTCTCCTATTTTTACGAGTCTTTCGGGTTTCCCCCGGTCGGTCATTCGCTCGTACACCGTCTGGATGTATTCCTCTGTCTGGTCACCTATGAGCTCGGCGTAAAGATCCCACAGATCCCTCAGAGTGAGTATCATCCATCCATCGATCAAGTAGAAATCCGTGAGATTAGCTCGGTTGTGTTTGAACACGATTCCTACGTCGGTCCACTTCACAGCCCATTTGGGGAGAAACTGTTGGAGTAAGTGTGGATCCACTTCTTCCACCCCGTCCTTTTTCATCCGCAAATCTCTCAGGCGGTAATAATCAGATTCGGGTAGTTCTTTCCTTTGCTTGATGAACTCCTCGAGGGGCAGCAGATTGAGGGCTCGACCAATGGTTTTGAGGCAGAATTCGCCCTCACCTTTCCTGAAAAGGTCGTAAAGCCGATATTTCAGAACTTTCTTTACACTCTCCCGTGCGTACTGGGTCTCTGCTGAGTAGGGATGGCAAACAGCCGCAAGCGATTGGCACATGAGATAGAAAGAGTGGATCTCGCGCTCGATAGATTGTGCAGTGGGCTCAACTATCGCTTCGCGCCCGCTCCACTTTATTCGCTCGATAGCAGTTTTGATGGTTTCCTCTGGCATTTGTTCAAAGGGTGGAGCGTTGCTTGCGATTTTTCGACCTTCCTCGCTAAAGGGGTTTAATACAGCAGCGTATTCGGGCAGGAGCACCAAACCACCCATCTACAGACTCGGTCTAGATCTTCTAATAGACGAGGGTTAAGCCTCGACACGTGGGGCGAGCAGATACCTAAACTTGCCGTTTTCCACATTGAAATCGATCTCGAGGGGCAGATCTGTGCTAAACTTGAGGGTTATGTTGTCCGATGCCGATGCACCGCTGGTCATGTCTTTCAAATATCTCACACTGTAAATCGCGGTCGCGGGCTCACTAACTTCTAAGGAGATGAGCCCCTCGTCCCCGGTCGACAACACGAGCTCGCTGCTCCCACGATCGCTTTCAGCTGTTAGCGAGAAGCTCTTTTTATCTGCACTGAGCCGCACGTTTTCAGCTATCATTTCGGCGTCTTTGAGACCATCCTTCAGCACTTCAGCCCTAACTACGACCTTTGCTGCGAAGGAGAGCTTGGGTTCTGGGAGTTCCTCCTCTTCCATGCTTAGGAGCGGAATTCCGAGCCGTCTTGTGGATGCGCCTTTGAAGACGAGGTTTAAGCGGTTTTTTTCAGTATCAACATCTAGAATGAGCTGATCCTTGGATTTCATACGAGAAAGAGCACGTTCAAATTCCGTGAGTTTTATTCCGACTACTGTTTTTTCCTTCACATTGAACTCGTCAAAGGCCTTGGGCGATAGTTCGAACTCCACCAAGGATATTTTGGACGGATCCATGGCCTTCATTCTGACCCCCTCTGGGCTAAACACGAAAGCCGCTTCTTCGATAAGCGCCGTTACAGAGCTTACAAACGTCTTCCAAACCTTGGGTTCACTCATCGAAACTCTAACCATATCAATCCCCTCTTATCTCTCGTTCCAGTTCTTTTAATTCTTCCCTGGCTTTCCGGTATAGTTTCAAGTCCAATCCGTTCATCCGCTGGAGCAAATCTGCGTGGATCTCCATTCCTCCCTCAGCTTCAAGTGGTGTTCCCATCACCTTTACAACGGAACCTACCTCTACGTTTTCCAGCCACCGCGGGTTGTCAAAGATAACAGCCGCCTGTCCAGTGCCGTCGTCAATCATGATGCTGGATTCGTCTTTCGCGACCACTATGCCCACGACTGTGACGCGTTTATCTTCGACTCGTATTTCCCTGATGTCTCGAAGTTTTCCTGAAATCCGGAAAGCCGTAGCGTTCATTTCTTCACCTCACGCATATTCTCGCCACACATGGCCGCACTTGGTGCATTTGTAAAATCTGGTGCTGGGCTCATCGGCCGATCTGGTCTGCTGCATCCACCAAAAGGCTTTATCGTTGCCACATTTAGGACATTCGATCTTGGTCGTGGGGAGGGCCTTCTCTGTTGGTGATTCAATCACCGGGACTTCTGCAGTTTTCTTTTCAGCAGGCTTCTTCGCTTCTTCAACATGTCCACATCGCATGCACACGAGAAGTGTTTTATCCTCAGATTTTTTCAATCCCATAATTCCGCCACACTTCGGACAAGTCCGCTGCATCTCATCACCTAAATCCCGCATCCTTTAAAATCTTGGCATGGTCAAAGGCCAACTTTTTCCAAGGGATTTTCTTGAAGGTTTTTACCCGCATCGCATCAGTGGACGCTTTCAGGGCGCCTCCGCTGGGCTCTGCGAGGAAACATATGCTGATCACGTGCCCTCGCGGATCACGATTTGGGTCTGAATACACTCCGACAACTTTTTTCAACCGGATTTTGAGGCCAGTTTCTTCCAGAGCTTCTCGGACGGCGGCGTCTTCCACCCGCTCTCCGTACTCCACAAACCCTCCAGGAAGCGCCCACATGCCTTTAAAAGGCGGATTTTTTCGCTTTACCAGCACCACCCCTCTCGGAGTTCTTATTATGATGTCCACAGTAACGGCTGGTTTTCGCATGGATTCATCTCCCCTGGAACCACACGGATATGTTTCCGAGCTTTGGTATTACATAAACCACTTTGCCGATTATCTGCTCCGGATAAACTATCATGTCGTCGCTAAGCAAATACGAATTGTAATCGCCCTTCGTCGTAAATCTTATCTTCCCGTTTTCCTCCCAAGCAGCGAAAACCCGGTGAGTCAGTGGGATGTCGTTTGGTCTTTCGATGATGATTACATCACCCACGGATATCTCCGAGATGGAGTTTACACCGCGAATCACTAACAGGTCTCCTCGCGTGAATCCTCCTTGAATTGGAAAATGGTCGGGGTCGTAGAGGTGGTCTTGTTCGCTTATGTACTCGAGGTTCGACTGACTGAGCAGAAATTGGCGCATGCTTTGATCTTGGAAATACAGCTTCCAGTCCACCCACTCTTCGTGCTTCATACTGTTGGAAACCACCCCCATCCAGTAAGAGGAGGTGTTGAACGCAAGAATCAGAACGCCGACGATGAGAAAATAAAGGGCCACTATAAAGAGAACGGTTTCGACTATTTCTTTCACAGTCGAATGACGAGTTAACCAGCTGGCTAATTTGCGTAGGAGTTTATGCCCCGCCATGACTTTCCCCTCTCACTATTGCAGTTGCGACCATATGAGCTACACGCACAGGTTCGGGAATAGAACTTCGTCCACGCGTGTGCTCAACGATTTGTTTGGCGGTTTTTCGATCAATCCCCATTGGCTGGACATATATCGGACGAGTGCCCCTGAGAGGCCTGAGGGCGTAGACTTTACCGGAGCGCCGGATGATGTCCCATCTCCTTGGCCAATCGGGCAGATTCTTGAGTGCTTTTTTGATATCTCGCATGTTGGGTTTAGTGCGTGAAACGGCTATGACGGGAAGACCAAGTTCATTAAAAACTCGGCGAATATCCAACACATTGAACCCTGCAAACGTGATTCCATCAGTTATGATGATACGGAGCTGCCCCAACTGTCGGCTTGTTTTCACCATTTCGATAAGTTTGTCGGTGACGTCCATCCCGTCTTTCGTGATTTCGGTTTTTAGAATCCCCTCAAACCATCGATTACCCCGAAACACGACCCCCACTAGTGGCACCGGATGAGAACCACTATGGGGTCCGTCGTCAACCCCTAGCACTCGGATTTCTGGCTTGATGTGAAAGTGGCGCATGGGATCGTAAAAGAGTTGAACGCAGAGATGTAAAACTTTATTCGCGCCTTTTCAGTTTTGTCTGAAATTCCTTTTTCAGTTCCTCCAGCTTTTCGACGATCCTGTCGGTAGCAGAGCTGAGAGCTTTTTCAGGCGATTTGCCAGCCGTTTTCAAATGAAACAGTACCACCCGTGTCAACGGATGTTCGAGGGTGTAGGACGCGACTTTCACGCTATCGTCCGCGTAAAGTTCGGAGCACAGGAGATTCATCAGCGTGTGGGTTTCACCTTCGATTCGTAGTGTTAGGTCGTTTTTTTCCTTTTTTACTACTTCTATTTCCACGAGGACCCCCTTCCTTCACTCCAACCCGGTTTTTATAAATCCTTGCTCGATTCGCGGATCTGGCGCAACTTGTGGAGCGCGCGTTTGATGTCTGCTTTGTCGCCGTATAGGGTGAGAGTGATGGTTTTTCCTCTCCCTTCGGCGTCTAAATCCACGTTGAGGGTCTCCAGTTTCTCAAGCGTCTGGATCATCTGAGCTAGACTTCCGGTTTTGATGGTGAGTTGCTTTTTCATTTTGCTACTTCCTGTCGGTAGTGCACGGACAGCTTTCTGGTCTCGACCGATCCGCACGAAGGACATCTCAACTTGTTCCCTTCTCGATCTAGAGGGGAGCGGCAACGGGAGCAGAAAGCAACGAGCACGCCGAGCTCCCTCCCGATGGTGGTGAGCTGTATTAACTCTGGTTGCGCATTCAGAACCTTCGCTTTGATGATGTCTCCTGGCTTGAAAAGCTTACTCAAATCCTTAACAAAGCCCGCTTGAACCTTGGAGATATGAATTAGGGCCAGCCTCGGTGGCGGCAGTTCTCTGTTTTCATTTCCCACGAGAGCGGCGATGGAAACCGTTAGAAATTGGTCACGCACCTCTTCTACTCGTCCGATCACGATATCTCCGATTTTCAGAGTTGGTGGTGTTTTGGTTTTGGGGAACACGGAGATTTTTTTGGTGCGGATATCTACCAGCACCATTCCAACTGTTGACGAGTAGATGTTTCCGTTCTCTTCGTAAGCTCCTTCTCCAGGCACGAATTCTTCTGCCGTGGCTAGAAAGTCTCCTGGCAGAACAAAGTCTCCGGTCTTGACTTCCATGCTTGTCCCATACTCCCCTGCTTCTAGAAGGCTTAAATCTTTCCAAAATCTGTTCGCACGATTTCGTCCATTTGGTAATCCTCGAGCGGACGTTCTCCTAGCATGACGGAAAGCTCGAAAGGGGTTAGCAGTGGTACTTCGTATCGCGGAGAATCATCGATCGGTATGCGAGGACAGGCCGTACACACCAGGGCGTCGAAGGAATAATCAGCTAAGTGTTCTGGAAGTACCTCGTCAAGTACTACGAGCTCTGCGGTTCTTCTATTGGTGATAAGCTTTTCCACCAATTGGAGGGCCAACGCATAACGGGCTTGTCCTCGCTTGGTTGAGACTATCACACCGAACCGACGGCCACTAGCAGCTTTAGAAATGGCGGCTTTGCGGCTTTGAAGAAACTCGCTCAAGCCACCGATTTGGCTTAGCTTTCCTGTGAGCGGATTGGCGATATACACGGGCTTGCGAGTCGCGATTGCACACCCGAGAGGATGAAATCTTCCCGTCCCGACGTAAAGCAAAGCTTCACATTTTTTTGATATCTGTTTGACACAACTGAAATCACAACCCAGCACTTGGCCGCGGTACTTGGTCCTGGGCCCGGGTTTTCCAATGACTGGCTTCAAACCGAGTTCCCTCAGTTTTTCTACAATCCGTGGGAGATGTTCGACATACTGTACGGTCGTGAAGAGACCGATCCGGGACCCGTGGACTCGTTTGGCGAAGAGCCCTATGGCTCCCAGCGTGATTCTCTTCACGCGGGCTTCAACATAGAGGGTTGGAACTAGGGTCGGAAGCCCCATATCTGCGTGACCGTAGTGCAGGAGCACATCACATCCGAGTTGTTTGGCTTGGAGATCCGCGAGGTCGCATGCACCATAGCACGTTTTGAGGAATAAAGGTGTGGAACCACTTTTGCGCACGGTGTGTGCGATCTTGGGCCAGAAAGGGCGCAGACCGGCTGGGAGCTGGATTCCTACTCGCTTTGCTCGGTGTTGTTTCAAAAATCGGGCGACTGTGTGGGGTTCGAGATCGTAGTCGATCATTCAAACCAAGAAAAAAGAGGATTCTCGATGTATAAGACCTATACGGTGGCCCTAACGCGCAGATGGATTATTTTTGGTGTGGTGTGAAGAAATAAACAAAGTTTGGTGACACGTAGGAAGAGAGGGGCAGCGCATGAATCGGGCTATGAGCTGGCTCGCCGATGTTGTTCCATCGAACATCGCTCGGGAACTCACGAGTTTCAAAGTGGTGAGCACGCGTTCCGGTGCGGTGTGTTTGCACTGCAAGGGCGGGCGCATGTTATGCGGCAAGCTGCGTTGCCCAGTTCTTGCCCGCGCCCGCTCGCTTGTGAAAACATCATTGAAAATCAATTCCTCGATAGTAGAAGGATCGAGCCCTCCAGGAGTCTTTGTAGGCCGAATAGGATATCCGAAGGTTTTAGTAGGGCCAATGGTTCCGCCAATAAGGGGGGATACATCGATACTTGATACTCCCGAGCAATGGCTTGGCCGTGACATTCAGGAAATAATTGATTTTCGTTTTTCGCTGATTCGCGGAAAAACACGCGCTGATGTTCGTGATGCGGCTACGGGTAGCCGCATTCTTGAGACACTTCAAGAGATGTTGCTTAGCCGCACTCCTGCGGATGCCGAGCTGGTTTTAGAACGCAAACCAAGTGCAGTTCTGACACTCGGAAATGAGATCCCTCCTTTTGGCCCTTCAGCCCCCATGCGCAGCTTTCGAGCGAGTGTGGGTGGTTCCGATCACAAGCTCGAGCGGACGTTTTATGACCGGGATCTCAAAGCCGCGGACGCCGTTTGGGAGCTGTATTCGCAGGGGGTTGAGATCAGCAGGATTCAGCGCGCGTTTAGTCTCGGGATGTTTGGAGTCCAAGAGCGCAGACGTCTAGTTCCAACACGTTGGAGCATAACTGCCGTGGACTCGATCGTGTCCCAGCGGTTGATGGACGAGGTGAAGACCTATCCGGTGATCGATGAGTACAGGGTCTACGCTTTTCGCCACCTTGATAATCGATTTGTCGGGATCTTCTTTCCTGAGAGCTGGAGTTACGAGTGGATAGAGGCCTGGTTTCCGGGGACCACATGGAATCCGGACAGATTTGCCGCTAAACCAGCGATGATGGGAGACTACGAAGAGTATTGGGGGAGAACGACCTATCCCGAAGTGGGAGGATGTTACTATTCTTGCAGGTTGGCCGTGTGTGAGCAGCTGGTAAGAGAAAAACGTCAGGCTGCGGTGCTGGTGTTGCGTGAGATTCATCCCGGATATATATTGCCGGTGGGCGTGTGGAATGTTAGAGAAAGTGTGAGGGCGATGGTGCGGCAGAAACCAGCACGGTTTGACACTCTACGCGAGGCGTTGGAGCATGCTATGAGCCATCTGACTATTCCTCTTGGAGAATGGATAAAGCACAGTTGGATGCTTAGGCGTGTTTTACATCAAAAACGAATAACGGAGTTCTTGACATGAAAGCAAGGTACCACCTGATGCGGTGCAAGAGCGCGCTATCGAAAAGCGGACTTCCGGGACTGGATTATGCTCTTAATCCCTATCGCGGATGTGAGCACGGCTGTCTCTACTGTTACTCTCCAGCTATTCTGAGAGATGCCGAACTGGTGGAGAGGTGGGGACAGGATGTTTGGCTTAAGGAGAATGTGGCTGAGGTGCTGAGGGCTGAAGTGAGACGTAAGCGGCCGGGGGTGGTGGGTGTTTCTACAGTCTGTGATCCCTACCAGCCAATTGAAAAAGAGGTGGAGCTTACCAGACGGTGTTTGGAGGTTCTCCGCGATTCGGGTTTTGGTGTTTGCATTCAGACCAAATCTGATCTGGTGTTGCGCGATCGGGATCTTATCCGGGGGGAGAAATTCGAAGTGGGCGTGACGGTTACCACGCTGGATGCAGATGTCGTTTCTAAAATTGAACCTCGTGCGCCGGATCCCGATGCACGTGTTCAGGTTCTGAAGGAATTCAAAGAGCGTAATGTGGAGACGTGGCTGTTCTTGGGCCCTATAATCCCAGGTGTGAACGATTCGCCCGAGCAAATCGAAGAAGTGTTGCGAGAAGCCAAGTCTAGTGGAAGTTATGTGATGTATGATAAGCTCAACGTAAAAACGGGTGTGCTCGAGAGACTTGAACGAGTATTTGGCGCGGAGGAAGTTGCTAAGATAAAAAAGATCTTGCAAACGCCAGAGTGGTGGAGAAGTGTAAAAAAAGAAATCGAGCGGAAATCTAAAGTTCTAGGTCTAAAGTGTGAATCAGCTTTTTAGGATCAGAATACTTTCGGATGAGCACACTACACTTATAGACGACTGGATCATACTCAGCATGTTTGTGGACAGTGTTATAGACTTGTAACCCTTTTTAGTGAGAAAGAAAAATTTTCTATGCCCGCGCCTGCCATGCGCCTGAGGAGACGAGGCGATGGCTCAGGTTCCACCGGGCGCGGGACACCCGCTTCTATGAGGGCGAGAATCTCAGAAGTCTGTTCGAGAATTTGGTTTCCCCGACCCAGAGGTGGTCTCCATCGTACCACACCATCGCTGGCCAGAAGAATGTGTTGCTGTTGGTTGCCCACTCCATTTTACTCCCCAAAACGGCGTCCGGTGGCTGGTCGTTCTGGGTGGGGAATCCGTTCCAGATAAACACCTCGCTCAGCTCTAGGTCTACTAGCAAGAGCTTGTTTTCTCGCGAGTGGACACCGGTGGGGGCTCTAAACTCCTCCCTGTTCGCATCCCTTCTCAATACCAAACGCAGAGCATTTTCGATCTGGGGAGCCCCCTCTTTGCTCAGTTTTTCGGTAGCCGGGGGCTGGAGGGAGAGGAGGTCAATTAGGTCATACACCCTGACCTCATCGTCCCTTGTCGTAACGACTAGGCGATCGTCGTCCACACACAGCCACGAGATCGGGAGATCGGTGGGGATGACGAGATCCGGGTCCTCTTGCTCTGTGGGCACCTCGTTCCACACCAGAATCGTCCCCCCGACCTCCCAAACGAACAGCCGGTTTTTGGCCAGGCAAACCCACACGGGGATGATGCCGGTTTCGGCTGAATCGCTCTCCGGAGGGGCAAAGATGTTTTCTAGGTTGAGAACAACATCTGGAAGTTCGCCTGCTAGGGGCAAGTGATTCCAGATGTAGACGATTGAGCTGTTCGTTCCGAGCGCCAGCTTTCCGTTTTCCACCCAAACGTTGGTGGGCTCAAGATTTGGAAACGTGTAGATCACATCGGGGGTTGCACCGCTCTCATCGGGAATATTGCGCCAGACGCACAGACGCCTGCTGAATCCGCTGGCCACGAAGAGGTGCTCCCCATCCGAGGCGGGAACGGGGTTCTCGAAGAAACCCTTGTTTTCCATCGGATTTATCCAAATACTCGTCGATCCCAAGGCGAAGTCTGGCAGATCGTCCGGCGAAGCAGGCAAGGACCGGTAGCCGACCACCATGTTGGCATTGTACAGCGAGATGTACAGCCGGTCGCCCGCAGGAACAATGCTCGATCCATCTCCATCGTCGAAGCGGTACTCCTGTCGCCTGATCCACTCTGCAATCATTGGAGAGCCTATGACCAGATCTGCTTCGTCGTCCGGTCCTGCGGGGAAATCGTTCCATATCGCTAGGCCGTAGTTGTTGAGCACCATGAAGCGCCCCTGGTGGTCCATCGCTGGTCCCCACAGCATTCCGGTCATGTAAAAGTCGGGTGGCTCGTCAGCAGTCGGAAAGTCCAGCCAGAAAAGCATGCCGGGCTGGGATCCCCCAGATTCGAGCGCGATGTTGTGATCCACAACGACCAGTCTTTGTTCGTCGCTCCACACCTGCCGCGGCGTTCCCATCATTCCGTCGCCCGTGAGCACAAGATCCGGTGGCTCATCGGCTGAGGGGATGTGGTTCCAGATGTAGACACCCGAGTTGCCCCAAGTGCTCACGACTATGAATCTGTTATCGAGGAAGTAGACGCCCCAAGGGCCACCGATGGGCTGGTCGGGTGGACCGTAGATGGCCAGGTCGGCTGGCTCTCCGTTTTCGGTGGGGAAGTCGAGCCAGACCAGAACGCGGTTGTTCATCGTGTCCGCGACCGCGAGGCTGGTGCCATCGGTCGCCACGCCCACCGGCCAGTTCATTTCGTCCAAACCGTCGCCGGGAACGTTGTGATAGAAATCAGGCTGGCCGAGCACGAGGTCGGGGACGGTGTTTGAGTCGGGCAGTTCGTTCCAGATCAAAACGCGGTTGTTGCGCGTGTCTGCCAGGATCAGTCTCTGCCCGTCGGTTGTCAGACCCATGGGGTGATTGAAGCTCAGTGGGCCTCCGGAGTTGTCAAACCCGTGTTGAAAAAGCACGAGATCAGCTGCTTGCCCGTTCTCGAACTCTCCGACTGCTGGCCCGGCCGTTCGATAGGAGCTCTCGAACACTTGGACCAAAATCTCTTCCATTTCGTTTTCCCATGCGGGCCCTTGCTGGGATGGAGAAGGCACGAGGTTCTCCTCCGGCGGGGGCAGCTCAACTCCCTTCTTTTCTCCAGTGTGGAGAGCCATGGCGAGAATGATGAGGATTGCTCCAGCTAGGAGAGCGAGTCTCTTCACCAACACTTCTGATGGGTGGTGTGGTTTTTAGTTTTTGCTGAAGCGCGAGGAGACAGAGCACACGTTTATTTCAATTCTCTCAGCAACTCCCACGTTTGAATTATTTTTGTGAGACCAACTTTCTTCAGGGAAAGGAGTTCTTTGTCGCCGGCAATTAGATAATCGCACTTGCCCACGACAGCGGCCGCAAGGATGTGGGCGTCTGTTTTGTCACGGAGGAGTCCAGAATATGTCTTTTCGGCTTTTCTATACGCTTTTCTCGGTATTCTTTCGTGCTTCACGAGCTGCAAAAATAACGGGAAAAGAACACGGTGCTGCGGGAATTTTTTCCTGAAGACCATTTCTGTTTCGTTCAAAACATCGTCGCTTATTACCAGTTTCAATCGGTTATCAATAATCGCGTCCAGCAGTTTCCTCTCGTTTCCTCTGAATACCATTCCCGATATCAAAACGTTCGTGTCCAAGAAAACTCTTGGCTTTTTATTCATTCTTTTGCCCGCCTGATCTCGCGGATGACCCGGTTTAGTTCTTTTCTCGTCAGCCCGCTCTCCTTTGCGACTTGCTGAAAGGTATCTAAAATTTCCTTAGGATTCACTCCGATCCGCTTCATCAGAATTAGCTCACCAGCTCTTGTGACGTAAAGATAATCGTCTTTCCTAACCCCTAACTCTCTCCGGATTTCCACGGGGAGGGTAAGTTGTCCTTTTGAGGTAATTTTTACCACGCTTCCTTTCATCCCATCACTAATTAATGTAAGAAATCCTTACCTATAAACTATTTTTTGTGGAGCCGCCGGTGGGATCCTTAATGAAAGTAAAGGACAGAAGATTCGCTACGCGAATGTCTAGATTATCTCTTTTCGCTTCCTTCGTAAGAGCTTTTTCGCTTCTTCATCACTTATCTTTTCTATTTCTTCTAGGTAGCTCGTGGGTAACCCTGTCATAAGCCGTCTAGCTTCGCGTTCGAAGCGCTCGGCCTCTTTTTCCCAATGTTTAATTACTTCAGTTGGTACGAGTTTGGAAAATTCCTCTGCAAGTTGCAAGTGTGCTTTTCTTTGTGCCAGAAGCGCTGCTGGTTTCTTTATTTTGCGCTTTTTCCCCATCTGCGCAACTCCTTTGCTACCAGTTCCCACTCGACTATTGTTCTGTTAACAAGTTCTCTAAGGAATTTTTTTGGTATATGTGTTTCTCGTTCCAAGCCAATTTTTTTAACGATCACCCGAAGTTGCTCATACTGAGGAAAACGTGCTTTGAATTCCTCTTCCAAAGCTTTCCCGGAGAAGTTTTCACACATGGAGAGGGCCGCAGCAAGCGTTCGCCGGATCCCGCGGGTGAGCCAGTAGCAGGCGATACTGCTTTCGCCTCGTCGCGCGCATGCCATGCCCTGTAGAATATTTTCTTTCGCGGCCAACATTTCAACGGCAACGTGTTCTGGTTTAATCTCGATTGCCTTGGCAATTCCAAGAATACCAGTATCTACTATGGGCCTGCACTCGCACGCTACGAGTTTGAGAAAAATCGGGTCTTTGCGTAGGAGAAACTCGAAGTCTTGAACAGACAATATCTCCACATCAAGTCGAAGATTTGTTTGCCTGATTTTGAGGAGTTTGGTCCTCATCGCATTCTTCGACTTTTCGGAGGAAACAACGGTGAAGAAATCCCAGTCGCTTAGCTCATCTCCCCCCCAAATCCGCGAGCCATAGAGCACCAGACACTCAATATCGTTCATCGAGTCCTGTAATAGTTTAGATAGAGCTGGAGCGATTTCTGGAGTTCGCATCAGGAACGAGTGCACCGGCAGCCATTTCTCAGGCGGTACCGATAGATATGCTCCTCTCTTCAATCTGTCTATAAGTAAAGCTTCGCGCATCTCGTGCAAGGTGACACTCGCGTAGTTTTTGTTAGTTTTCCAAATTTTTGCAACCATGTTTCGATCGACTATTCGCGGCAGCTCTTTGATCTCAAAGTATTTCTCTGCTAGCCATTCAGCAGGCCACATCTCAACACCGTTATTCCTAAAACTTAACTATATATTAAGTTAACTATTTATTAAAAAATATAGTGGAGCCACTAGTGGGCTTCCTATCAAAAGTATAAGGACAGAAACCACGGCAGAGAACCAAAGACGATAAGCAATAGCAAGCTTCTTCATTCAGCGCGTACGCTTACCCACGAGTTCTTTAGCTCTCCCAAGGAATTCTTCCGCAACCGAGATGGCTTCCTCAGCCTCTTCGCGCCGGATTTCAACCTCCTCGAACCCATACATTATCGCGTGCCGCTCCTCACGGAAAGAGTCGAGGAAGGTGATGATCTTTGGATTCAACTTTCCTCTCTTCACGTACCTCTCCTCTAGATACCTAGCCAAACAGTAGTGGGATTTCTCTTGGATGCCGTCCTTGTAAAGGAGAGCTCTTCCCGAGCTGAACATGCTCGTGTACGCGTACAGAAGGGTTGCATCGTAATGCTCATCGGCGAGGAGTTCCTTGGCCTTTTTCAGTTTTGCAGACGCAGCTTCCAGCGATTTGCGGGCTTTGAGCGGATCCGGCCGTATCCTGCGCAACTTCCTTTGCGCAAGACAATCCCTAAGCGTCAATCGATCACCGGCTTTCCACCATAAAGGACAATGGAATTGCTTATAACGTCTAGGTAGAATGCTCGGTTTCGCTTTGCTACTCGTTTCCAGCCCGCCACGTCGAAGACCTGTAGGGTGGCCTCTCTCCCTAGAAGTTTCGAGAGTTCACTGCTTCTCAGGGCGCATCTTGCGGCAATCACCAGAAAGTCGTAGTCGCTTCCCCGATCGTCTTCGCCTTTAGCGGCGCTCCCGTAGAGCAGTATTGAACTTAGACCTACCGATTTCTCGTTGATGAGTTCAAGAATTCCGGAGCGCAAGACTTTGGAAACCGTATGCGCTTTCTTCAACTCTCTGAAGTATGGGTTAAGGTTGGCCTTGAAATAGGTGGCGTGCTTCTCCGGGCGCTTGGTTATCAAGCCTTCTCTAATGAGGAGACGTAGGGCTCGCATAACAGTTGCTGGGCTCATCCGTAGCCGGCGTGCCAGTTCCCGCAGGTAAACTTCTTCTCGCGGGTTCTCAAAGAAGTAGGTGAGCACCTTCAAAGCCTTTTCGTCTAGATGTTTCATATTTAAAACAATTGTTTCAAAATTTAAATAATTTACTGTGTTCGTGGAGCCGCCGGTGGTCTTAATGAAAGAGGAAGGACAGAGATTCCTCTTGTCTATTCCCTACTGCTTGTCAAACACGGACGATTGCTCGTGCTGGAACTTCCCATAGATTTTATACTCTGGTTTACATAGAGTGGTTGGGAAAGACATGGCCAAGAGATTGATGTTCGATGTAGTGGTTCAAAAGGATGAGACGGGCGGTTACGTGGCGTTTGTTCCTTCCCTGCCAGGGTGCCACACGCAAGGCGAAACGCTCGAAGAGTTGATGAAAAATGTTGAGGAGGCAATCGAACTCTACTTGGAAACCCTTGATGAAGAGGAGAAATCAGAAGTTCTCAAAATGGCGCAGTCAGTTGTTGGATTACAAAAAGTAGAGGTTCATGCCTAAAATCGGGCCTGTTCCAGCTGAGAAGCTCATCAAGATATTGATCCATGAAGGATTTCGAATTGTTAGGAGGAAGGGTCCCCACGTTATCCTGATGAAAGAGAACGTGCGTACCGTTATCCCGGTCCATCCGGATAGGGAGATCAAGCCAGCGCTCGTGCGGGCGATAATCCGGGAGGCGGAGCTTACCCGAGAGAGGTTCTTTGAGCTGTTGGAGAAGTTGTAATGAGCCGCCGGTGGGATTTGAACCCACGATCTGCCGCTTACAAGGCGGCCGCTGTAACCAGGCTCAGCTACGGCGGCCCAATTCTCCTTGGGTAGCGAACAGTCTTAAAATCACTTCGGGAGAGCGCGAACCATGTCTTCGATGGCTGCGCGCTGATCCTTTGCTCGCACAATGCCTGAGGCGACGAGCACACCCACGGTTCCGAGTTCTACAGCTTTCGCAACGTCTTCTCCGGTAGTTATTCCTGCCCCACACAGCACTTGAACAGATGAATTCACCTCTTGAATGGCTTTTACTGAACCGCTCACGATTTCCGGTTTGGCTTTAGACACCGGTATTCCGGTCCCGATGAGCTCAGGAGGCTCTACCGCTATGAAATCCGGCGAATGTGCCGCCAGCCCTTTGCTCTCCTCCACATCGGCCGTGCACACGATGGTGACTAGCTCTTTGCTTCGGCAGAGATCCACCACTTGCTTTACTTGGTCGTGTGGAATCTTGTGCTCGGAGTGGTTAATCAGCGTTCCCACAGCCCCCGCCGCTTTTACGGATGCGGGCGTTACCCACCCGGTGTTTCGCCCGGGCTTGAGGGGATCTACGTGTTGTGCCAGAACTGGAATACTCACTTCTCTGGACACCCGGTATATGTCAGCGTGTTGTGGGCACACTGCAACCGACGCTGAGTAATCCTGTGCAACCTGTTCGATAATTTTTGCCAGCTGAACCGCGCGTTCGCCGGTGGACTCGGGATAAGTCTTGAAGTTCACCACCACAATGGGTGTTTTCAACATCGTGAGAGAATGGATTCAAAAACGTATTAACCTAACGGGAAAGATTGGTGTGATGCGCCGTCTGCTTATCGGCAGCTTTTTGGTATCTCTCGCGATGGGAGCGGTGGCGCTGTTGCTCCCCATCTATGCTGCGAAGGAGCTGGGGGCGTCATACACAGAGATCGGTCTAATAGGCACGATGTATGTGATTTTTGACGTGATCTTTTCCATTCCAGCGGGCGTGCTGGGTGATCGCTTTGGCCGCAGACGGTTCATTGTTCTTGGTTATGTCATGACCTCATTCTCCTTCTATCTCTATACCTTCTGCAGCTCCGTGACCCAGCTTTTGCTCGTCCGGCTCTATCAGGGGTTGGCTGAGGCACCTGTGTGGGTCAACATGCAGACGGCCATTGCCGAGTTGTCCGGCGAGCACGAACGCGGCCGTGCTATGGGTCTCTATGGGACGTCGTGGGCCGCAGCGTTTGGTATCGGTCCGATATTTGCTGGATGGGCTTATCCCGAGTTTGGTGCTCGTTGGGTTTTCTTGTGGAGCGCCGCGCTAGCAATCTGCTCGGTAATTCCGGTTCTGATGACCGAGTTCAAGCCGCCGCGCAGGGTATTGAAACGACCCGATTTTGTCCGCTTGCTTCCACTGTGTTTTGCCACTCTGATCTACATCGGAGTGGTCGCGATTTTTCATACCTTATTGCCAGCGTATGCTGTAGTGGATCTGGGCCTCACGGAGTTCGAGGCCAGCACGCTGATAACTGTGTTTACCGTGGTGAGAGGAGTGGTGTTCGCACCGCTCGGCGGTCTCTCGGATCGCTTCGGGGCCAAGCGGATGATCGTGGCGAGTATAGGCGCGTCCGCGTTCGTCTCGCTGGGTCTCGCCCTTGCGACCACCTACCCGGTGTTGCTACTGTTTTCTTTACTTTTGGCCGTGGCCGAGGGTGCAGTCTACCCTGCGGTGGTCAGCAGCATTTCGAAGCTCGGTGAGCGAAGCAGTCCAGGGCTAGTGCTGGGGATCTTCAACTCCGTGGGCATGGCCGGGTGGGGTATCTTCCCGGGCGTTGGTGGGGTCATCGCTGACTGGTGTGGTCCTTCGGCACCGTTTCTGATGTTTGTTGTTGTGGGGCTGGTCTCACTTCCGTTTTTGCAGAAGGTTTTACGCGAATGAGTCCACTTGGTGAACAAAAGTTCTTCCTCTTTTAAACGGTGATATGGTTTTGTGAGCGGGATGGTGCCGGGGGCGGGACTCGAACCCGCGACCTCCAGATTTCTCACCCATCATCTCGCGGGATCAGCACTCACAGCCGCGCTTCGAGGCTATGAGTCTGGCGCTCTAACCATCTGAGCTACCCCGGCCCAGAAAAAGATAAGCAGCGCCCGGTATTAAGCCCCATCGCTGACGGGACTGTGGTTTGCGGACGTTTCGAAATCTGAAAAAAATGGTACAGTGGCCAATCGACTCCTCAGGCAATTTGAGTCAGCATCCCGTACGTTTTTTACTCGATGATTTCCAGCCGCGAGAGATGTCTTCGCTGTTCGGGGGTGACGCTGATCGGATGGGGCCGCTCCGGGACCTTCAGCTCCTTTCTCACACCGAAAAGCCGCGTGGAGAAGTACCTGAACGCGTGGTCGTTGAGCATGGTCACAACCCGCCTGAGCTCAGGGTGCCGCCGGTGGAGCTTCAAACAGCACTTGACATTGGCCCCGCTCGAGATCCCGACGAAAAGCCCTTCCTCCCGGATCAGCTGCTGGGTCATCTCGATCGCCTCATCGGACGACACCGTGATGACCCCGTCCAGAACGGAGAGATCCAGAATCGACGGAATGAAACCGTCCCCGATACCTTCAATCCTGTGGCTGCC
Source organism: Hadesarchaea archaeon (assembly GCA_029259175.1). Lineage (GTDB taxonomy): Archaea > Hadarchaeota > Hadarchaeia > Hadarchaeales > Hadarchaeaceae > JAVZGN01. The sequence goes on along the minus strand of JAPDJH010000009.1, from coordinate 67,365 downwards.
CCAGCGCTGCTTGGAAAGCAGCGGGCACTCGGCCGGCTCAGCGACATAGACCTTGACGCGCGGGTTCCGCTCCTTCAGATACCTCCCGACCCCCGTGATGGTTCCCCCGGTCCCCGCGGTCGCAACGAAAGCATCTATCCTACCCCCCATTTGCTCCCATATCTCCGGCCCCGTGGTTTCGTAGTGAGCCTCCGCGTTGGCCGGATTGTTGAACTGGTCAACGAAAAAGTAGCGATCCGGATCGGACCTCGCGATCTCCCGTGCCTTTTCCACAGCCAAGTCCACATCCGATTCCCCTCCCGGAACGTGAACGATTTCAGCCCCAAAGGCCTTCAACGTCTTCATCCGCTCAGCGCTCATGCCCGCCGGAATCACAATCATGACTTTCAGCCCCAGGTGGGCACCGAACATGGCAGTGGAGATCCCAGTATTTCCCGTCGTGCTCTCCACTATGGTCATCCCCGGTTTCAACCTGCCGTCCTTCATTGCCTGCGAAAGGATTTTGGCGATGATACGATCTTTGAGACTACCCGAGGGGTTCATGAACTCGGCCTTACCGTAGAGTTCCAGATCTCCGAACCCCCAGCGCTCGGGTATCTTGTTGATCCGGATAAGAGGAGTATTTCCAACAAGATCGAAAAGCGATCGAGCGGTTTTGAGAGCCATCTCGTCCTTCCCCCCAGCCGCAAAATGGATTATCCATAGCCGAGCTTAAAAAGCAATTGCTTGCCCACAGCCAACTGCCTTATCTTGCAAGTCCTCTCGAGCTTCGATCGCTCGCGCAGTTCCTGAGCAGCGGCTTTCAGCGCCTCTTTTTCTTTCAGCCGTTCAACAATCACGTCCAGATGCCGTTCCGTTATGTGCCCACTACCACACACCGGGCACTGCACCGTTGTGAACTTCGTTTCCACCCTAGCTTTTTCTCGTTCCGCCACCAGCGGATGACGCTCTTCCTTCAGCCTCACCGCGTCCTCCGGACACACGAGCTCGCAGGTGGCACAACTGATGCAGCGATCGTGCAAGTAGCGCACGATTTTGCCTTCGTCGGCTTCTTCGATTTCGATAGCGCTAGCGGGACAGGCGATAGCGCAAGCTCCGCACGCGGTGCATTTCTCGGCATCGACCACCGGCAATCCCCTGTAGCCCTTGGGCGCTGTCCACTCGGAGTCTTGGCGGGCCATAAGGGCGCGGAGAGCTGAGACGATCGAGTGAGGGCTAGGGGGGCACCCGTTTAGATATGCTCTCACTGGGATGTATGTCTCAGGCGGATTCCGGACACTGTAGGAGCCATCGAACACTCCACTCGAAACGGCACACGTCCCCACGGCAATAACGAGCTTGGGATCTTGGAGTTTTTCATAAGCTGCTCTCAGATGGGACTCGGTCTTCGTCGTTACGACACCCACAACTACCATGGTGTTTGCCTCTTCCACCTCTTCTACCACCCGGACGTTTTGAAGACCGTAGTGCTCCGCTAGAGCACTGACGACCTCAATATCACAACCGTTGCACGACCCCGCGTTGAACCGATATACTCGGAGCTCATCTACCATCGCACCAGATCCTCCAGCGAGATTTTTTTGACATGCCCGTTTTGTTCATCAATTACTGTCACGCGATTAGTGCATGAAATGCAGCGGTCGATGCTCTCGAGGACTAGCGGCAGATTTTCAAGTGGTTCTCCTTTGAGCATCTCGGCGACGGCTGGGTCGTTGACATAGGTGGGCGGTCTGAGCTTCACACGATCCGGAAAGCTGGTCCCCCTCAGCCGCGCGAAGTAGATGAGCTCTCCACGGGGAGCCTCCACTCGCCCGCAGTCCTCATTGGTCAACGGGAATGGGAACTCCACCGAGAGTTCGCCTACCGGCATTCTTTTCACGGTCTGCTCAACTATCCGGATGGACTCGTAGAGCTCGGCAACCCGCACACGCGTTCGTCCCAGTACGTCACAGGAGTCCTCCGTCGGGATGTCAAACTCCAATTCGTCATAGATCAGATACGGATCGTCCCGCCTTATGTCGCTGGCGATCCCCGACCCGCGGAGCACAGGTCCTACAACCCCGTAAGCTCTAGCTTTCTCTTTTGGCAATACACCGATTCCACTCAGTCGTTGCGAGTGCGCTTCTACCTTGTTTTTCACGAAATCTGCGAGATTGCGCACGTGCTCCATCGTTCGGCGCACAAGCTGATCCGCATCTGCGGGCAAGTCACGTTTTACCCCACCCGGAGTGTTGATGGAGAAGTGAACCCGATTCCCGAACAGCGATTCGATTAGATCCATCAGCCGTTCTCGCCGGTTCAGCACCACGGTTAATGCCTCAGTGTCGCGCACGGAGTGAAACAAAAGCACGAACCACATGAGGTGGCTATGGATTCGATCGAGCTCGAAAGCAAGCGTTCGAATATGTGCCGCACGCTCCGGCGGCTCGATTTTGAGCGTGTTTTCCACCGCAGTGCAGTAGGCCTCCGCATGGGCCTGAGAGCACAATCCGCAGACCCGTTCTGCCAAGAGAACCCCGTGCTTCACTGACTGCTGCTCTAGAAGGCGCTCAATCCCCCGGTGAGTGAAGCCCTGCTCGATACGTACATCCGAAATCCTGCCTTCGCGAACATGAACCTCGTAGACCTCCGGCTCAAGGTGGATGGGATGATATGGACCGTAGCGCGCGATTTCGCTCATCCGAACACCCTCCTAGCAAAATCCTCGACGGGGCTGCGGTGAACCTTGAGCGAAAGCTCTTGGGGCCTCATTCCAAAAGCAAGTGCCATGAGCTCCATCAAGTGAACTATCGGAACGGAGGTCTCCAAGCCAAACTTGCGGAGCATGCGCTGTCCAGTTTCCATCTGAATGGTGCATGCTGGACACACAGTAACCACAGCTTCTATTTTTAGTTGTTTGTAGCACCGCATCTTAGGCAACAGATTCATGCGCAACGAATACTCCGGATCCACATGTGACGTCGGAAAACCGCAGCACAGCCTGTTGTGGTCACACAGTACTGGATTGCCTCCGATCACACGCAGGAGCTCTTCGAATTGTTTTGGTTTCCTCCAGATGTCCCCACCATTGGGTTCGCGGAAAAGGTGACATCCGTAGTGGACGGCGAGCTTGACCCTCGATGGCTTCTGAACGACCTCTTTTATCCGGTTTAGCCCAACATCGTCGTGCAGCACTTCTACCACGTGGCGGACTTGTATAGCTCCTTGGTATTTCCTGCCAACTTTTTCTAGGATTTGGTTAATTTCAGTGCGCGTGTTTTCATCGTGCAGAGCCTCTACGGCTTCGATCAGTGTCTCGAAGCACCCATTACAGAGAACTAGAAGTTCTGGACCCAGTTCTTCGGCCAGTGCTAGATTGCGTGCAGAAAGTGTCAGGGCAGTTTTTCTATCGATAAATCGCCCAATGATCGGATCCGGGCAACAAGTGTAGTTTTCAACCTCGCGCACCCGAACACCAAGCTTTTCGAGCACATATCTGGCCGCGATTTCTATCGAGGGCAGACGATGAGGAATCATGCAGCCCCAGTAGACAGCGTACTCCTTCACTTGTACACACCTCTCAACTTTTTACGCTCGGGATCGAACCCTCCGCGCTCGGTGAAGCTGGCTTGCTTGATCAGTTCTGTCAATTCCTTAGTCCCCTTTTCGGTGGCGTAGACCATGGGTGCTTTGGCCTCGAGTCCTGCCTCTTGGCGTCGGCGCTCCATAAGCGAAGTCAGCGGGGCTGTTGCCCCAACGCTCGCAATGGACTCCGCCACGGGGGCCACCTCGGCTGGCAGCACCCGAAACGCTCGCGTGAGAGGAGGAGTCTCCAGAGCACCCTCTTTGGGAAGAACCAATGGCTCGTTTGTGCCCCCGCGGAAGCGTACACCGCAGAGATCTGAAGCTTCGCGCTCAGCCCATTCAGCTCCGGGCACTATATCCTTTATTGAGTCGATTTCTGGGGACTCTTTAGGCACTCTCGTTTTTACAGCAACTACTAGCCCATCCAAATCAAAGTGATAGATCAAGTCGATATCGAGCCCCGAATCCGCCGCGGCAATGATGATGAAACGTGCGCCATGGGAACACAACTTGCTTGCAACCGTCCGTATACGGTCGGGCCTGATCGCGGCTTCCACTTTTCGATCACGTTTTTTTACCACCTGGATTGCTCCAGCAGCTTTAAGGACTCGTTCCGCCTCCACTCGCGGCACCTCCGAGAATTTGTTTGAGCGCGGCTGAGGCCTCCGCTCGGGTGGCGACTCGTATGGCTTGTGGCGAGCAGAAACGGGCACAGAGCGGATCCCCGTCACAGAAGGTGCACTTCGCAGCCGTCCGCCGATCTTCATCGAACCATGCGGCAGCCACAGGACATGCATATGTGCACGATCGACAGCCGATGCATTTAAGCGGATTCACCCGCACCCAGCCCGTGCGCTCGTCCTTTTCTATCGCATCCACCGGACATGCCGCGGCACACACCGGTTCCTCGCAGTGCCAGCAGTACACGGCATCGCGGTGGATTCCATCCTCGCTCGCGATTATCCGGATGTGGCTTTTTATTGGCGTGAGCGAGCCGAAGTTCTGATAGGCACACGCCATCTCGCAGCAACGACAACCGGTACAACGCTGTGGATCGTAGAGGAGCACGCGTTGGTCAGCATTCGATTTGTTCATCTTTAGAAGGTGAGTATAGGGGTGTTATAACTTTTGCCTTTTTCACAGGCGAAACACCTGGATTGCATTACGCGTGGTGATTTCAGCCACTTCTTCCGGGGAGAGCTCCTTCAGTTTTGCGACCGCATTCAAACTGCGAAGCACGTGCACAGGCCTGGCTTCCATCCCCCGATAGTTAACCGGTGTATCGGTTTCCAGCACTATGCGCTCAATGGGTGTTTCGACGATTGCGCGCTGGTGGTGTCGACTGTACTCGGCTGCTGGAGTAGCGGAGATATAGTACCCTAAATCCAGAATTTGGTGAAGCAAGTCTATTGGTCCGCTGTACCAGTGAAAGATCGCCCGTTCTATATTACTTTCCCGAACGAGCTCGAACACGTCCTGCCACGCGCCCCGGCTGTGAAGAATTGCAGGTTTGTCGTGTTCTACAGCTATTTTCAGAATTGTTTCGAGGGTTCTTCGCTGGAGCTCTTGATCCCGATCGATCCAGTAGTCCATCCCGACTTCTCCAAGAGCGATGCACTCATCGATGTGAACTTCAATGAATTTGATTTCCTCAGCTGGGTCGTGTTCAAGATTCCACGGGTGGAGGCCGAGGGCTGGCACAACCATCTCAGAAAACTGTTTTGCAAGCGCTAGTATTCGTTGATTGGATTTGCTATCCGATCCAACTCCAACAATCTTTATCACTCCTGCCTCGCGCGCTTCTGCAAGAGCCCGTTGTACATCGTTTAGCTCCTCCAGATGTGCGTGCGTATCGATGACTTTCATTTGCTTACACCCAGCCGACGTGCCAGCTCGCGGTGACCGAGAATCCGTCTGCGCTTATCAGCCACGCGCATCGAATCCGCGTTGAGCGCATCGATCACTATTAGTCTCTTAGCGTAACGTCCGAACTCCAGCTTGAAATCAACCAATTCAAGCCCCCGATCTGCAAGCGCTGTAGCGAGAACCCTCGCCGCGCGACGTGTGGTTTGCTCCATGTTTTGGAGCTCTTTTTGGGTGGCTATTCGAAGGCGCTCGATCGCCGAGCGAGTTATCAGCGGATCTCCCAGCTCATCACTTTTTAGCGTGAATTCCACCATATCCAATTTGCAGAAAGGTTTCACGAAACCGCGATATCGGCGCAAGAAACTCCCATAAGCAGACTTGCGGTAGATCACTTCCAACGGAATCGGTTCTGTTTTGAAAACTTCGATATCTATTGGTGAAAGCTGTCGGACAAAGTGAGTGCGAATACCATGGCCATGAAGAAGCTTGAAGAAAAACACGGCAGTGGCAGTGGCTAACTCGGCCTTTCCTGGGAGACGGCCAATAACCCGGTTTCCTCCCGGATCGGGTTTACCCGGAGAGTGGCCGAGCACAGTATCCTTGAAGCGAAAAACTAGGAATCGCCCGCGACGAAAGACCCGCTTTGTCTTTCCATCATAAATGAGCTTCATTGACGTCACATTACTTTTGGGAATTTGGTGGTTTATTCATTTTTGAGTTCTTTATTTGGTCGTGTAAGCTGATCTCAGCGGCCAGCGGTCCTGCACCATCACCTTTAAATTTAGGGGCTCTCTGGAATTAGCAGGTGGAAAATTGGCAACACCATCGTATGTGGGGAGGATGGCCGGCAAGGACTTCCTCAACACCCAAGACTTCACCCAAGAGGAAATCAAAGCGATCCTTGACGCGGCAGCAGATCTCAAACAACGCTTTCGAAAACGGGAACCCACCACTTATCTATCCGGTCGCACGCTGTTCATGATCTTCTATAATCGCTCCCTCCGCACAAGGAACTCTTTCGAGGCGGGCATTTATCAGCTCGGCGGTCACGGACACTTCCTTAGCCCGAATGACCTCTACACTCCCACTCTCCCAGAAGACATGGTCCCCTATGCCACCGAGGCCATCTCGGACGTTGCTCGGGTGCTCAGTCGCTATGGTGATGCGATAGCCATACGCATTTATGGAGATCCTGCAAAATGGGTCATCGGTCGTGGACATCGCATCATAGAGGAATTCGCGCGGTGGGCCGACATTCCGGTGCTCAACATGGAGGATGATCTCTATCATCCGTTTCAGGCTCTCGCGGACATCATGGCAGCTCGCGAAGCTGAGCCAAATCTACAAGGAAAGAAATTCGTGGTGTCCTACGCCTATTCAGGGGGTCTCAAGCCTCTAGCGGTTCCGCAGAGCGAAGTCCTCATTACCACCCAGTTCGGAATGGATGTAGTCTTGGCCCACCCCAAGGGATTCGAGCTAGAAGACAGCGTTATCCAAGCCGCGCGCGAGAACGCCGATCGCTACGGGGGAAGTTTTGAAATAGTCAACGATATGAAGGAAGCCTTCGAGGGCGCCGACTTTGTCTATCCCAAGGCATGGTCTCCCAAGAGCTTCTTCCCACCACACAACAGCCAAGTCGACAAGGAGGGCGCCAAGCGCTACCAGGAGCAGTTCAAGGACTGGATCTGCACCCGCGAGCTGCTGGATGTCACCAACCGCGCCTATTACATGCACTGCGGGCCTGCCGATCGTGGCCAAGAGGTAACGGATGAGGTCTTGGATTCCTACGAGCGCTCGCTCTATTTCGAGGAGGCCGAGAACCGCTTACACGTTCAGAAAGCTGTCATGGCTATGGTAATGCGTTAGCCCCGGCCAGAGTTTTCCCTTTTTTTAGTAGTACGCAGTTGCTATGTGTTCTACACCCAGAGAGGATATCAGAAGCATCACTCCTCCCACCATGGTTAGGATGCTTCCCCATCCCCATCCTACGAGAATTCCAAAGCTTTCAAATTCGAATGCTTGCTCTAACTCCAATGCGGCAGTTCCCAGACCCACCCCTATGAGCACAAACATTCCGGTGATCATTAACAAGAGCCTAAGATAAGGCCTCGGCCGCACCAGCAATAAGAAGGCGGCCAGCAATCCAAAAAACGCCCCTAGCAGTTCGAAATAGGGGGTAAGAGCCCCATTCTGTATAGCCGACCATCCGGAGTAACTAATGGTCTGTCCGAACGCTTTAATGGTGATCCACTCTTGGAAAAAGCCCACCAAAGCCAACATACTCCCAAACAGCGCTAGCAATCTGTATATGTTTCGATTCATGCTTTCCCCGAACGCTCAGATTTTGATGAGCTTGGAAAGCGCTTTAATGGACGGTGAAATCGTTCTAGGCCGTTTCGAGATCTCCAGCGCTGTTTGCACATCTTTTAGCCCCCCTCCCGTTACCTCGACAACCACTGTATCCGAGGCGTCTACTTTTCCTTCGTCTATAAGCGCCTTCAACCCTGCCACCCCTGCGGCACCCGAAGGCTCGGCAAAAACACCTTCCATTTGTGCAAGCTCTTTTTCCGCTTGCAAGATCTCTTTATCGCTCACCGCTACGGCATCTCCTCCCGAGCGTCTTATCCCTTCGATTGCCGTGTCGGCATCCCACGGGAACGGATCTATGAGCCCTCCAGCCACAGTTTTTGGTTTTCTCCAAGTTTCTATCCGCTCATACGGGATGTTTTGCCTAAATGCCCGTACCAGTGGAGCGCACCCTTTTGCCTGCACCGCGACAATCCGTGGCATGTTTTTGGTCAAGCCGAGTCTTTTGAGTTCGGAAAAGCCTTTTGCACACCCGGACAGCAAAGTTCCTGCTCCGGTGGGCACAAATACCCAGTCCGGGCAGCTCCATTTTAGACCTTCACACACCTCATAGGCCAGCGTTTTTATACCCTCCCAGTGGTAGGGGTTGAACGCTCCAGCACTCGGAATCGGATGCCACCCAAATCTTTTCCAAGACTCGATCATGAGTTCATACGTGGGATCACCCCGCTCTTTCTCCTTTACTTTCACCACCACTGCACCGTGTATTGAAATCTGAGCCAGCTTGCTTTCGGGAGCACGTTCGGGCACAAAGGTGTAGCACTCGAGTCCCGCTTTTGCAGCGTATGCGGCGAGAGAAATAGCAGCATTTCCGCTGGACGCCGTAACTACCGTTTTTGCTCCGAATTCTAAGACCTTTGTCACACCAACTGTCATGAGCCGATCTTTGAAAGATCCCGTTGGATTCCGGGTTTCGTCTTTGAGGTAAAGATGTTTGAGTCCAAGTTTTTTCCCGAGTCGCGCGGCTTTGATGAGCGGAGTACCTCCCTCCCCTAAAGTGACAGCACGATCTGGATTCCTTACCGGTAAGAGTTCGACGTATTTCCAGACACCCCTTTTTCTTTTTTCCAGAGTTTTTCTAGATATTCTGATTTGCTCATAGTCGTACTGAACTTCGATTTTACCTCCACATTTTTCGCAAACGTACGGTTTATCCTCGGGCCGGTGCCGGTGACCGCATCGGAGGCACCGCAACTCCTTTACAAACAAGACCGCCACCGACCGTTAGCTAATGATCCGGAGACGTTCGAAAATCGCTTTCAAAGCTTCCGTGTGGTCTTCAGAGATCTCCATTCCTTCTGAATAGCTTATCGCGTATACAACCTTCGCCTTCATTATACTTGAAAGCACCACGCCCATAGTCCCCAGCAGCAGTCGTACCACTGCTGTTCCTCCTGTGTAGTTCACCACCACCTCATCCTCTTTTGGGTTTAGCTTGTTGAGGATCTCACCAACGACATTACCAACGGATACTGGATTGAAAACATCACATAGCTTGAACTCGATCTTTGTTCCCAGTTCCTCAGCCTTTTCCTTTATGAGCTCACGATTTGGTTTTTCAAACCCAGCTTCTTTTGCCACGTGGTTCATCTGATAGTCCGAACATATCACATAGCAGACATCGGGTTTCTCCTGTTCTAGCACCATGAGCACAGTGGTTGGCACGGTCCCGAGTCCTTGCACAGCCACACGCATAGCGGTCGAGAGAGTTAGGGCAGTGGTCTATAAAAACCTACCCGTTTTCACCCCGCATCTTTTTAAATTTCAACGCGTTAGGTTGAGCGGTGATATGTGGCTGGTCGATATATTTCTGATGCTGGTGATAATCGCTCTATTGGCCCTCATGCTCTTCGGTCGTGGTGGAATCGTCCGTCAGCGACAGCTCGAACAAGAACTCGGTGAGTTGCGCCGCAGGCTCCAAGCACAGCAGAGCGAAGGTGCACCAATGCCAGTTCATCCGTCACTCTTCGAACTGGTTAGAGATCTAGAATCACTGCGAAGTGCGATCGCTGGTTCAAAAATCAGTGAACGCACATTGTACAAAAAATATAGAATGCCACCGGGACCCGGACTGCTACGGAAAATTTTGAACCGTGCTAAGCTGGATCCTGCCGTGAAGGAGCGTATAGCCGATGAGTTTTTAGTGGGCGAGGTGGGCCGCGGTCTCATGCGTGGGCTCGAGCGCGGGCTTACCATCGAACGGGCGGCTGCCGAAGTCGGTGTACCGCTCGCGGTTGCTAAAGGACAAATCCGCCGCTTACAGATTCTCGGATACATGGATGGATCGCTCAAACCCACCGAGCTGGGGTGGCGCGCCCTCCGAAGTTAACCCAGAATTTTAGTTGCAGCTTTTTTTACGCGAGATACAAGCTTTGGTTCCGTTAGTACCCGAACCAGATAACGCGGCGCTTGTCTGCGTTTTAGTGCTTCGGCAATCAATGAGACTTCTGTTAGTTTTTTCAGTTTGCCCTCTGAGAGCACGGGCATTTCTACTTTCTGGATTCGCGGCTCCGAAGTGATAATGTCTACCACTGGAACATCTAAGAGCACAGTTCCAAAATCTACTTTTGCTTTATCAGCAATCTCGGCTTGGATCTCTTTTATCTTGGAGAATTCTCCAAACCGTTTTAAGTATTCTCTTTTTTCTCCCGCAGTTAGCTCTCTACGTGGCTCCATGTAGGCGGTCTTGAATAGCCGCCGGTACTCGATCCGAGCCATCATTTGGGCAGCATATCCTCCTATTTCCCATAAAGCCTCCACCAGCTGCGAATCGTTCATCAAAAATAGATTTTCCAACCTCCCGTCTGTGTCGTGGTCGAGCGCCCAGTCCACGGCGTTACTCATCATCACTTCTGCCGATCGTACTGTGTGATGATAGTATACAGAACTGTACATCAGCCCGCGGGCAGTGAGCATTCCTTCAACGGCTTCAACACCCTTCTCCAGAATACACAATCTTTCGTTAGAGATCGCAAGCGTTCGAATCAGTCTATCTGCGTCTACCATTCCTAGCGCGACACCCGTGTAATGCGAATCCCGAAGAAGATAGTCTATCTGATCCACATCGACCTCACTATGTAGCAACTCTCCTAGATATCTTTGCCTGTGTTTTCCGATCAACAGTTGTGCGACTTCATCTGCTGCGATTCCCCATTTTTCCAACACTTTGAATACTCGGGGTGCTCGAATTTTGACATTTCTGCATTTCTCGATATCGATTTTCCCTCCTATTATCTCCCCTGTTAGCTCCATGTGATCCATTTTCAGCTTGTGGACCATGAGGTGCTCCAGAGTGTGTGAGAATGGGGCGTGTCCCACATCGTGCAGGACCGCCGCTGCTTGAAGCAGGTTACGCTCGTGTTCGTCCAACCCGAGCTCCTGGGCAACGCGGCCCCCAACGTAAGCAACACCCAAGGCGTGCTCGAACCTGGAATGATTTGCTCCGGGAAAGGCAACATTTGCGAGCCCCAGTTGTTTTATCCCACGAAGGCGCTGCACTTCCACAGTGTCGATTAGATCGAGCACGATTCCTCCGAGTCGCATACTTCCGTGAACAGGGTCGTGAATGGTTTTCTCTCGCGCCACGAATCTCCCTCCTCCATTAATGCGTTATGCCATAATAAGAACTTCATTATTTGTGATCCCAAAATCTGCGAGTTCTGGCATATGTGCGTTCTGCACGCAGGATTTCTTTGTAAAAATCATCTTCTGTTTTATAGCTTTTAGCGAGAATTCTGCTGGCGGTTTTCCATCCTATCCCTCTGCCAGCGAGAGCGATTAGGGCTTTCCGTCCATGAGTGAGTACCAGCGAAGCCGTCCGTTCTGCTCGTTTTACCACCTCCATTTCAGTCCTGCTTAGGCTTGCTCCCTCCCGGCGCTTTTTTAGCAATCCTATCACGTGTCTTTCTCCACGGGGAACGATCGCAAGTAGTCGGGCTCCACAGTTCTTGCACCGCGGTTTTTCATCCACCCTTTTAATCCGGGTAGTTTGCTTCCACTTCAGGCAGTTCAAGCAGACTAGCGTAATCATACTGTTCTCTAACCGGTGTTTTACCATGGCCAGAATCTCTCGTTCCGCCCGCTTTGGAATTATAACTTCTCCTCCGCTTAGTTGGTTGAGCAAATACCAAGCCAAAATGGAGGGCTCTCCACGAAATACTTCAACTACTTCAGCCTTCTTTATTTCATTCAACATGTTCGCTGTGCCTTCGAAATCCAGCCGATCCGTCATCATTTCCCGATAGGTCTCCTCAAACACGGGTGTCTCAGCGAGCGAGTCTATTAGTTTGTGAATAGGGACAGAGGAGAGATCGGCATCTTTCCGAATTGTTCCAAAGCGTTTAGCTACCTGCAGGAGTCTCCATCTGAACGCAGCACTTTTTTTGATGGTCAGCTCGCTGACTGTTTGGATGTGTGTTTTATCTAGCTGTTGCAACAATTCCCGAACCAAAGACGGCTGACCACTGGCAGGAAAGCCGAGAGCTATGCGGTATGAATCCGTCTTCACACGCACGCTAGATCCGATGCGAGCCGTGAGCAATTCTCCGAGAACCCACCCCAGCGTTCTGTTGATTACTGTTCCTCCGGGCACGTGGATCACAACATAATTCCCCACTGTTTCGAGCACCACACGTTTGTCTGTTGGAACTGGGAATCGGTCATTCAAGAGCTCCGCGATTTCGTCCACTATCCACTCGGCCGCTTCTTGGGCCAGTGGTAGCTCAGCTCTGATTCTCTGGACTACTTCCTCTTTGGTTTTTCCGCCTCGTAGAAGGGTTTCAATGTTTTTTCTCCAACGCGCCACATCTTTAGCTGTTTGCTCACTCACAGGGATCAGCTCTCCCTCCCATGCAGGAATTGCCCCCGTAGGGTCGTCATGTTTTTCCACGAGTACTACTTTTTTCTCGTCGTTGATTTCTAGGACTTTCCAAGTTTCTCCACTACACACAAATGTGGTCTGGGGATAGAGGTTGGCTTTCACGAATTCTTCGTCAAGGTGACCAATCTTTCGCCTGCTCGCGAGTTCTCTTATCTGGTATCGAACGGTATCTGGGATCATCGAAAGGTTGGTATAATAGTATTCGAATCCTTTTCTCCGAGCTTTGATTTTTTCTCCAGCGTTTGTTATGAGTCTTTGGGATTCTAACTGTCCCAACACTCTCTCGAACCTACGCTCACTCATTCCTTCATAAAACGCGCTCCGCTGAACTATGCTGAGTATCTCTTCCCTTTGTGTTTCCCCTTTGTCCAACACGATTCCAACAATTTGGTGAGCCAACACATCCAAAGCCTGTTCGTGCGCTTTTTCCGCTTCTAATAACGCGTTTTTTGCTCGGCGCCCTATGACAGCTGATTCGAGCGCATCTTCGGGACTAGTGGCTAGTATGATTCCTCTGGAAACCCTCCAAGTTTTGTGTCCAGCCCGTCCAATTCGCTGGATTGCTCTCACGGCCTGTCTCGGCGACGAATACTGGATCACCAGCGAGACGCGCCCGATATCTAGTCCCAATTCCATAGAGGAAGTGCATACAAGCGCTTCTAGCTCTCCCTCTTTGAACTTTTGTTCTCCGGCGAGCCTCGTTTCTCGTGCGAGCGACCCATGATGCACGCTGATGGGAATCTCCAGCAACCGGAGCTTGGAGCCTAAGAACTCGGCCGTCTCTCGGGTGTTGACGAATACGAGACATCCGGGATGTTGTTGGATTATCTCTTTCACTCTGCGAATGCGTGCAGCTGTTAGTGGGTCCACACCAAGCTTCTCGGTTAGCTCAGTGTCTAGCGGAGTAACACTCGGTGTCTCGACTACAATTTCCATTTCTTTTTCGTGTGTGGCATTAACGATCACCACTTCGCGATGGGCTCCAACCAAGAACTTGCCAACCCGCCTGGGTTCGCCAACAGTGGCTGAAAGGCCAATCCGCTGGAATTCACCGGCCAACTCGACCAAGCGTTCCAGACCAATTGAGAGTTGAGCCCCCCTCTTGTCCCCATACAATTCGTGCACTTCGTCCACTACCACCCATCGCACGGCGCTTAGGTGTTTCCTAAAGTTTTTTCCGGGGAGGATTGCTTGCAGAGTTTCTGGAGTAGTGATAAGCATGTCTGGGGGCTGCTTGGATTGTTTTCTTCTCTCAGCGAGAGTGGTGTCCCCGTGCCGGACAGTAACCGAGATGTCGAGTTCCTCAGCCCACCTTTCGAAACGTCGTAGCATGTCTCTGTTGAGCGCTCTTAGAGGCGCCACATATACTGCCTTGATCCCCGGTCTATCCTTTTCCTCGATGAGCCTGCTCAGAATGGGAAGCATCGCTGCTTCAGTTTTGCCACTCCCCGTTGGGGCGATTACCAGCACGTGTTTCCCTTCGAGAATCGGCGGGATGGCAAGTTCTTGCGGCGGCGTCGGTTCTTTGATTCCTTGCTTTTCTGCAATTTTTCTGATGACCGGGGGCAGCAGATCCAGAACCTCGCTCACACCCAAACCTTTTTCTTCCACCTGTAAAAGCGGTTGTTGAGCACATGTGGCGTCTTCCCGACCGTCTTCGACCGGTGCTCGGACGGCCGCTGGGTGAACTTGTTTCTGAAATTCCAGAATGGCTTAGAACTCGGCGCCCCGTGGTCCTGATAACTATCGGCGATGTGGTGACCGCTCATTTTATTCGGGAGGGAGTGCCCCCGGATATCGCAGTTGTCGATTTCAAGGTAATGCGTGATCGTTCCTCTCCGGAGGTGAAAGCTATTGTCCAGAAATGGCAAGCACCAGAGGTTCGAGTCAGAAATCCCGCGGGCACTCTTACCAACGAACTTTTTGAGGCTTTTACCCGTCCAGAAAGACCTTTGAAGATAGTGGTCGAGGGAGAGGAGGACTTGGCGGTTATCCCGGCTGTTCAGCAAACACCGGTCGGCGCGGTGATCGTTTACGGACAGCCTCGCGAGGGAATGGTAATTGTGAGAGTGTCTGAACAATCAAAACAAAAATTTATGGAGTTTTTCAAGCAGTTTGAAAAGGTGAGTGAATGAAAAGGGGAACATGCTTAGTTGCTGTTTTTTTGCTGTTGGTTCTGGCATCTCCGGTCGCGGCCCAGGCATCTCCGTACGAGTCCCCTTGGCAGATCGTGCTTGGCTTGCTTTCAGCCTTTATGGCTGTGATTTCCTCCGTCACGGCTGTGCTTGTACTTCCTCTTTATCCTCAAACCTTCGGAATGTTACATCTGCTGGCTTTTGTTCTGTTGCTGATTAGTTATTCGGTTTCCGAATTTTCCAGTCCTGTGCTGCCCGTCGCTGTTCTGGCTACGGTGATGGTTATAGTCATTCTTATCGCGACAGCTCTCGCCAGAAATGTGGCTGGCAAGATTCGGTAACTACTTTTTTAAGCCAGTCCCGTATGATATGGGGTTCGTATGGAGCTCCAGATTGTGGAGAAAAAGGAGAATCCAGTGCTGGGCAGATTGGAGGTCAATTTCAGGATATCTCATCCAAGTGCCCCAACTCCCAAACGTCTCGAAGTTCGGGATCAGCTTGCTTCTTTACTCCAAGCCACTCCCGACTTGATAGTGATTGAGAAGATAGCCAGTCTGCATGGTAAGGCGGAGTCATCGGGGATTGCGCGCGTTTATCAGAACGAGGATCAAATGCGTTCACTCGAGCCCCCATATTTATTGAAGCGGATGGGTTTGCTCAAAGAAGGTGGTGAGCAGCAGGTCGAAGAAAAGCCACCTCAACAAGCCGAGCAGAAACCATCCGAAGAAGAAAAGAAGGAGGAAGAGCAGAAACCACCTGAGGAAGAAAAGAAGGAGGGAGAACCATAGCCGAGAAAAAATCGCCAGAGGCGCGCAAGGCCAAACTGTATGAGGTTAAGGACGGAAAGCTGAAACGCTTGCGTCAGCGATGCCCGAGATGTGGAGATGGAGTTTTTTTGGCCGATCATGGGAATCGTCTGGCATGCGGACGATGCGGATATACCGAGTTCAAGAAAAAGTGATCTCCATTCCCAGTTCTTTTCCGATTTGCTTGATTTCTTCTTGTAGCTGGTTGACTTTTCCCCCGTGAGACATGGATTCCATCAGCTGGATTTCTTTTTCTATTTGCTTTGTTTGTTCTTCCAATTCTCTGGCCGCAGACTTAATTCGTGCATATTCGAGTTCTGGTTCCTTTTCCCACCGAGCCAACAGCTTTTCTTTTTCGCTTTGGAGCGATCTTATTCTATTAAATGTGCTTTCAATTGTTTTTTCGGATATAAGCCTTCGAAGTTCGGCCATCATTTTTTCCTGTTTCTTCTTGTCCTTTTCGATTTGCTCGCTCTCTGCAACTGTTAAAACGACTTCTAACAAGGATTGAGCCGCACGAGCCTTTTCTTCGGTGTCCAAAACGCTGGCGGGTTCGTGAATCAGAACACTTATCAGAAGGCGCCTTTCTCGCGAGAGTTCTTTTTCCACGACTTTCCGTATCTTGCGTAACAGCCGATTTACGGTATGTACTCGTGTTTCAAATTCATGTTGAATACGGGCGATCTCCGCTTCAACCTCCCTGATTTTTTTCGCTAGTTCTTCGGCCTCCCGATAGTGCGGGCTACGAGCAAAGATTTCCGCTTCTTTCTGTTTTTTCTCCGCTTCAGCCTCCAGTTCTTTTTTGCGATTTCGCAGGGTTGCCAGTTGTTTTTCTCTTTCTATCATCTCGATCTTTAGTTGCTGATAGCTCTCTGTTTTGGCTTTCAAGAGATTTAGTTGTTCGATCACTGGACTCATTTCCTCAATTTTTTTGGTGATTTCGTTCACCGTTTGCTGAAACTCGATAATTGCTGTTTTGAGAGCGCGCATTTCTCGTCCGAAAACAATAGATGGTCTTTTCCCGTGAGCGAGAATCGCATGCGCTGTTTGTGTCGAAATTCTTTCAAGCCGTTCTTTGAGCGTGGTAATATCGTCCAGGGCTTTTAGTTCTCCTATCTTGACCTCCTCAAGCACTCGTGTCGTTTTTTCTACCAACAGACGTCTGGCTTCGATGCTTGCCCTATACAAACCCGGGTGGATTTCCTCGCTTACTTCGCTCTCTTTCAACTGTTTCAGGACTTTCAAAATTTCGGCTCTTTGATGTTGGAGCTTTCGAAGAGGTTCTTTCGCGAAATTTTTGAATTTCTCCAGCTGTTCGGTTTTTCTTTTTTCGACTTCCTTTCCCACATCCTTGAAATTGATTGCCTTGACTTTTGGCTTCTGCTCACCTTTTCGAAAAAGCTTTAGGAGCATCCAAATTTTTCTGGTTTGAAAGCCTATAACTTAAACTAGTTTGCCCTCCACGAACAGCTTTGTGAGGCGGTGTCTGGGCTTTCCAAAGATTTGTTCGGGAGAGCCGATTTCCAAGAGCTTGCCTTGGTGGATATACGCTACTCGGTCGGCTACAGTTTTTGCCAGCCCCAGATGGTGGCTCGCTATTACAACCGTGATATTTTTCTTGATTCTTTTTAGGACCCTCCTTATTCTCTCACAGTTTGGCGGATCCAAGTTCGCTGTGGGTTCATCGAGAAGGAGTACTCTCGGTTCGATACATAACGCTCGGGCCAGCGCGACTCTTTGTTTTTCACCTCCCGATAATGCTTTGATCTTTCTTTTTTCAAAACCCGCGAGATTTACAGCCCTGAGAGCTTCACGGACTTTTCGCCGGATCGTTTGTTTGTCCATCCCTCTAATTTTCAGTCCATATCCAACGTTGTCAGCTACAGTGCCGGTGAAGAATGCAGGGTTTTGAAATACCATGGTGATTTCTCCACGGTGCTTCTCCCCGCTTTCCACTTTCTCTCCTCTGTAGCGCACCCATCCCTTGTCTGGTCTTTCCAGCAATGCCAGGATGCGAAGCAGAGTAGTTTTCCCGGCTCCGTTCGGTCCGATAATACTCACCGTTTCGTTTTCCGATATGTCCAGCGTTATCCCTCTCAACGCTCGAATCGAGCCAAAACTCTTCCACACCTTATGGGCTTCAAGGATGGGAGTCATTCGGACCCCCTCAACCGATTTAAAATAAGTGTTGATGTGAAGGCGATACTCAGAAGCACGATGGTTAACTGGATTGCTAGCTCGATATCTCCGCCTGATACGACCCGAGAGATTTCAGTGGTCATTACTCGCGTTGTTCCTGCGAGGTTTCCTCCTACCATGAGCGCAATACCGAGTTCAGATATAGCCCGGTTGAATCCAGCAACAGTGGCCAACACGCTTCCTTTTTTGGCTTCTCTTAGAACGACTCTGTTCGCTTCCCGTTCGCTCGCACCCAAGGTGAGGGCCGTCTCTTTTATCAACGGGTTTACTTCCTCGATAGCATGCATGAGGAAGCTGATCATCAGCGGCGTTATTAGAAGCGCCTGTCCAAGCATAATGGCGGAGGGAGTGTACAGCAAGTTTAGAAATCCTAGCGCTCCTTCCCGTGAGAGAAGCAAATACAACACAAGGCCCAGCGCGACGGTGGGAATTCCGATCATCGCATTGAAGAAGTCCCTTACTATCTTTTTTCCGCGAAAGTGTGTTGTCCCGATTTTTACTGCTATGGGTAAGCTCCAAGTCGCCGCCAGTACTGTGGCTGTTCCTGAGACCATAAGCGATCGAAGCACGATTGGGATCAGGCCCTCACTCATAGAGATCCGCTCTTCCGAACCTCAAATGGGGCGGACACTCAGAGTTGTCCATAAATGCTGTTTCCTTTATCCACTGAGCGACAGCGGAGTTTTCGTTTTCCAATATTTCCACAGCGGGATAGAAGAGAACTTCTCCGAATTCTTCTTTCCCGAATTCTGCGATTAGCTGTTGAACTCCGGGCGATATGAGGAACTCTACAAATTCCGCCGCGAGTTCGAATTTTACGAATGGGTGTTTTTCTGGGTTTACCACCATCACGCTGTACACATTGAGCAATTCCTCGCTTTCAGACACGAGTTTTTCAAGCGTGATCAGGTTTTCCTTTTTGTATTTGAGAAACGTGCCGGTATCGCTTAACGTGTAAGCTCCTTTTTCATTTGCTACTAGGAGCGTGTTTCCCATTCCTGTTCCTGTTTCGAAAAACCAGTCCTTTGATCGCAAGTTTTCGTACTCATATCCGGCTCCCTCCCATAGCGCGATTTCTTTATTGTTGGTGCCCGAGTTATCGGCACGCGAAACCCAAAGGCTCCCTGTTTCCGCTATTCGGCGCATGGCTTGGGTGGGGGAGAGGCCAGCAATGTGTGCTGGATCGTTGGCTGGCCCCACGATTACGAAGTAGTTGTATGCGATTATTTTTCGCAAGCCGCACGCGTTTTCCTGCAGAATTTCGCTTTCTAGAGTTGGTGCGTGCACAAAAACTGCGTCCACATCCCCCCGCTTGGCGTGCTCGAGTGCCAGTCCCGTGCCAACTGCGATGAACCCAACTCGGTGTCCAGTGTTTTCAAAATATGCTTCGCCTATCAGGTCTAACAATCCCGTATCGTAGAGACTGGTGGTGGTGGCCACCAAAAGGCGTGGCGGACTTTGGACCATTATATATGCGGAGATCAGTATGCAGACTCCAACGACCGGAAGGATGTTCAAAACCCTGACTTTCATGAGCCCCCAGTTGTTGAACATTGATGTTAAATAAAACCTTTTGTCGTTAACCATACGCGTTTAAAGAGGGGCCCGCTATATTGAAAAGAGCAGAAAGGGAGAAGGGGTACTATGCTGTGTTTGGGTATTGAGGGCACCGCCCACACGCTGGGAATAGGCATCATTGATTCCAGCGGTAAAATTTTAGCCAATGTTATGCGCGCTTACACCCCTGCCCGAGGAGGGATTCATCCACGTGAGGCAGCACGTCATCACGTAAAGGTGGCTGGAGAAACTCTGCACCAGGCTCTCCAGAGCGCTGGCATAACTCCTGAAGAAATCGATTTAGTGGCTTTTTCTCAGGGGCCTGGGCTCGGGCCCGTTTTACGCACAGCTGCGACCATGGCCAGAGCGCTTTCGGTTTGGTTGAATGTTCCCATAGTAGGGGTAAACCACTGTATCGCACACATCGAAATCGGGCGCTTGGTCACTCGCGCCCGCGACCCCGTTACGCTCTATGTTAGCGGTGGCAACACCCAAGTGATCGCTTTCGATGCTGGACGTTATCGAGTGTTTGGGGAGACGTTGGACATCCCAATTGGAAATTGTTTGGATGTGTTTGCCCGGGAGGCGGGTTTAGCTCATCCGGGAGGTCCCAGAATCGAAAAGCTGGCGAAAAAGGGCAAACGGTATGTCCCTCTTCCCTACGTGGTTAAGGGAATGGATCTTTCCTTCAGCGGTCTTCTCACCGAAGCCGTGCGTATGCTGCGCCAAGGTGTAAACCTTGCAGATTTGGCATTCAGCCTGCAAGAAACGGCTTTCGCAGCTTTGGTGGAAGTCACTGAGCGTGCCCTTGCCCACACAGAAAAACGAGAAGTCATGCTGACGGGGGGTGTCGCAGCGAACAGCAGACTCCGCCAGATGTTGAAATCCATGGCGCGAGAGCATCACGCCAAGTTCGTAGTCCCACCCCGCGAACTATGTGGGGACAACGGAGCAATGATTGCATGGACAGGTCTGTTAATGTACAAAAGCGGGCACCGTCAAAAACTCCAAGCGACCCAAGTGCTTCAACGATGGCGCACTGATGAGGTGGATGTGAAATGGAGAAAATCTTGAAACGGGGCGCCGAAGCTGTTTTGATTCTCGCTGAGTGGAGCAGGGCTCTTTATTCTGGTGTTAAAAAGCAGGTGGTGCTCAAAGAGCGCGTGCCAAAACGTTATCGTCTGCCAGCCATAGACGAGCAGCTCCGGCGTTCCAGAACCTTGCTCGAAGCAAAGCTACTGCTAGACGCGAAGCGAGCGGGCGTGCCCACACCGCTGGTGTTCGAGATAGACAAGGAGTCCGCACGCTTGGTGCTGGAGTATGTGCGCGGACCGCAGCTCAAGCACGTCCTGAAAAAAGCCAAGGGTTCTATGGTTCGCAAATTGGGCCGAAAAATAGGACAACTGGTCGCACGCCTTCACCGTACGGGCATAGTCCATGGAGATCTCACAACGTCCAACATTATTTTGAGAAAAGACGGAGAGATATGCTTTGTGGATTTTGGTCTCGGCGAGTACGACAAATCTGTGGAGGCAAGAGCTGTCGACCTTCACTTGTTCCGGAGAGCTGTTCAAAGTGTGCACTTCGAAATTTTTGACCAGCTTTATTCAGCATTTTTAGAAGGATATCGTGAAGAATTTGGAGCAGAGGCAGACCAGATAATAAAACGTGCTGATGAAATCCAGAAGAGAGGAAGATATGTGAAGAGGGAGGAGCGCACATGGCACTGATTTTTGTTACAGGCAATGACCACAAGTTTCTCGAGGCAAAAGCTTTGGCGTTTCTCTTCGGTATAGAAATCGTCCAAGAAAAAACAGGATACACGGAAATTCAGTCGGATTCCTTGGAGGAGATAGTTCGCAGAGGTGTTCGGGAGGTCTCCTCCAAGCTCGGAGCCGCCTGCTTTGTGGAAGACGCAGGTTTGTTCGTGCATCGCTTGGGCGGATTTCCCGGCCCTTATTCCAAATATGTGTTTTTGACCATCGGAAATGCTGGTATTCTGAGGCTTCTGGAGGGGGTGAATGACCGAAGAGCTGAATTCCGCTCAGTCGTTGGGTACTGCGAGCCAGGAGGCGACCCGGTTCTCTTTGTTGGGGTTTGTCCCGGGAAAATCTCCACAGAAGCGCGGGGCGATAAGGGATTTGGTTTTGATCCCATATTCGAGCCAGAGGGCGGCGGTGGAAAAACGTTTGCCGAAATGGACGTTGGAGAGAAGAACAAGTTCTCGCATCGTGGAAGGGCCCTCCGCGCTTTCATGGAATGGTTTAAAGGGAGAGAAATCAGGGAAATTTGAGGGGCAGATATGGCGCAAACAGAGCTGTCGCCTTCTGAGGTGGAGGAACTCGTGGTCAAGCTGGCGAAGGAGGGAGTACTTCCCAGCAGGATAGGCCTGATTTTGCGGGATCAATACGCAGTACCAAAAGTGAAAGTAGTCACGGGGAAGAGCATTTTGCAAATTCTTAAAGAGAGGAACTTGCAGCCCTCCTTGCCCGAAGACTTGGCAAATGTTATAAAGCGCGCCGTGACGCTCTACGAGCACTTGGCGAAGCACCGAAAGGACTTCAAAAGCAAACGGGCCTTGGAGATTTTAGAATCCCGAATAAACCGGCTCGCTCGGTATTACAAGCGGAAAGGGATGCTTCCCAAGGACTGGAGATACGACCGAGAGCGAGCAGCTCTCTTGGTAAAGTGATTTTTGGAGCGCTCGCAGCGGGATATCGAAAAATTATTAGGAGCTTGAGTAGAAGAAAGAAGATAACCTAAAGAAAGGGAGAACGATGGGAAAGGCGGATGTTCGGACATTCTTGCGGATGGGTTCGAGAGTCGCTGATTTTCTGAAAGATCGGATCGAGCAAAAACGCTCGGTCAAAATAGTGGCGCACCGAGATACCGACGGAATTGCCGCAACCATGATTCTGGCAGAGTGTCTGAGATTTTATGATGTCCCTTTTTCAATCGAGTTCAGCAGACCGAAAAAGCCTGCAGAAATCGCCGAGCTGGGACAGGAGGAATACGAGCTCTTCGTTTTTCTTGATCAGGGTTCGGCCCAACTCGAGGCAATTCACAAGAGCCTGCTCGCGAAACATCGGGATGTGATCATAATCGATCATCATCCGGGCGAGTTTCACGAGCACCCAAATCTCGCGGTTTTGAATCCTCACTCTATTGGAATGAACGGTGCGAAGGACGTCAGTGGAAGCAGCGCTGCTTATGTGGTGGTTGAAAACCTAGACCCCCGCTTTCGTTCGCTCATCGTGGTTGCTCTCATCGGAGCTATCGGCGACCGACAGGAGTTCTTTTCCGGTTTTACCGGAGTGAACGATGTGTTATACAAGCGGGCCGTGGATCTGGGATTTGTCGAAACTCGGGAAGGTCTGCGGCTGGTGGGCCGGTCTTTTCGACCGCTCGTAGAAACCCTGAGACTTTCGATCAGACCTTTCATCAAGGGCCTTTCCGGCCACCCGACCGTATGCCAGCAAGTGCTTGAGGAATTGGATCTGAAGCCCTCAACGATGCTCAGCCAGCTGGACATGGAAGAAGAAAAGGCGCTGGCGGACCTGTTGGTGGCTCGGGCCGGGGAGGCTGCGAAGGCTGAGGAGTTCCGACACACGCTGTGGGGTTCTATTCATCAGCCCGTGGCCGGATTTCATTTGCTTTCTCTAACTTTCCGTGAGTGTTCGGCGTTGCTCGATGCTTGCGGCAGTCTTAACAAACCAGAAATCGGTCTTTCAGCCCTGATAGGAGACCGAACAGCTTTCCACGAGGCCACGTCTTTGCTTACCACCTATCAAGAAGAAATGCTGAGAGCCTTGGAATATCTGGTGAACCGGCTGGGGTCTGTTAGAGAACGTCAGAATCTTAGAGTTTTGGATGGAGGAGACGGTGTCCGCCCGGCGTTGGTTGGGGAGGCGGTCTCTCTGCTCATCGAATCGGGCCTCGTTCGGATGGATAAGCCGATCGTGATTTTCAGCAAAACACCAACGGGGGAGATCAAAGTTTCTGCTCGTTCAACACCGGCACTAGCGATGGGTGGGCTGGATCTCGGGGCGGCAATCAAAGCTGCAGCAGAAAGAGCCGGAGGAGTTGGAGGGGGCCATGACGTCGCTGCTGCTGCTCGAATTCCGCCATCTGAAATCGAAGAGTTCTTATCTCTCTTGGATAAGTCGTTGGAGGGCTCGCATGAGGTATCAGCAACAGATTGAGGACTTATACGAGCGAAACTCTGGCTTTCCGAGCGTGGTACAGGCCATTCGGGACCTCAAACAAAATCCACGTGTTCTGATATTTTCGCATCACGATCTTGATGGCATCACTAGCGCTTTCATTCTGAAGCGGATGCTGGAGCGACTTAAGGGTGCCGAAGTCGTAGTGCGCATGCCTCAGCACTTTAAGCTTTGGGAGCAAACCCTAGTCGAAGCGCTGGAACAAGAAGGCCGTTTCGACATGCTGATAATCTCTGATAAGGGCACATTTGAGTATTATGATTCCCTGCTCAAGCACATTGAGCCGATAGTGATAATCGACCATCACCAGCTCGATGGCCGCCCCCAGAAGTGTCTGCTCTTCAATCCCACTGTGCAGAACTCCGATTACGCATCTGCTTGTGCCTTGCTGTGCCACATGATTGCAAAAAAGCTGACCGAAGTTGATCGATACGATGATTTTGCGGCGTTGGTTGGGTGCAGAGGCGACTTTGCCTTCGATCCTGTAGGAAAAACCGCCGCCGAGTTCACGAAACCATTTTTGGATTATGTGCGCTCTGTGTTTCCGAACTTGCTGGAAGTAAGAAGCGGGCGCCCGACCATGTATGATATCGTCGACAGAACGCGCACTGCCCTCATCAACCAGATAGGAGAAGTTCTCCAAGTCGGAACGATTGCCCATTTCTACAAGGACATGCTGAACATCGATGTTGTGTCTGGCCCGCGCTTGGTGCTCGAGTTTCTGCTGGAGCTAGTGGATCGTGGAGTCGATCCTAAACAGATAAGAACGGTTCGTGAATTTCTCGGAACCAAGCCAAAGGGGATGATTCTGTCTACGGTATTCGAGCAGTACAAGGAAGATTGGGATCTGCTGGAAGCTAGAACAGAAAATCCCGTGTACCTCGGAGAGGTTCGTGGGGTGGGCATTTATTTGCTATTTGCGCGTGAAGCGAAGGCCATGGAGCGTGCTCCCTTTCCGGCCATTCTGCCGTTTGTTGCCTCGACCAAACTGGAGGTTTTCAAGCGCAGGGGCGGCCACCCCCATGCGGCGGTGATCGTTTTTTGCCCCAAAGAACGCGGCGTACACATCTCGATGCGCGGCGGTGGAGGAATAATCAACTGTGGTAAGATATGTTTTGAGGTCGCGCGCAGATTGCAGAGCCGATACCCGGGGTATTCAGGTATCGGGGGAGGTGGACATGCACGCGCAGCAGAGTTGCTCGCTGACAAGCCCGTTCCGATGTACGCCGTGATGCATGAACTTCTTTTCGCGATTGAGCAGCTGATTGAAGTCGCGAAGGCGCTGGATCGGGGAGAGTTGGAGCCGGAGAAACTAAAACTTGCGGAAGCTTTTGGCCTCGAATAACCCGAGACCCACAGTGTTTATAAAACTCCTTCATATTGTGGTGTTGGTCGCATGACGTTAGAGCAAAGCGATTTCCAGCAGCTTACAGAGGTGTTGGTTCGTCTTCTTGAGCGCTATCGCGGCAATCCGGTGCTCGTGGAGATCATTCTGAGCGAGTTCCACGACATGTACAGAAAGATCCCAATTTATCCTGGAATCGTTTCTATGTGTCTAGAGAAGATAGTTCAGAAGACCGACGTGAAAGAAATCCGGCCAGAGGAGGAGGTAGTGCTCAAAACCCGGGATGGAAAGACAATCGCCGGGAAAGTTGCCGAGATCGGAGATGATGAGATCGCACTTGGGGAAGTGCAGGAGGTTGTGGTGGTGCCGGTGTCCGAGAAAGTCCGGGTGAAAAAATCGGACATCGTGGAAGTCGAACGCATCAACCGTGAGATCCTACGCAAGGAATGGCCTTCGCTGGACTTCGAGGTGGAATGATGCCGCGGCTTGATCTAAAAGCCGGTGAGGTTTATCGCATAGAAGGGCTGATATCGCTGGAGGTCAAAGAAGGAAAGATTCTGGTCTCGGGCGGGCTTCGAGAAAAGGGAGATCGGATTACCATCCCTCGAGCCAAATCTGTGCCTCTGGAGGCGGAAACGGACGCGCAAATAGAGTACACGTTGGGGGCCGGTGGAGTCGTTGAGAAACTCCCGGGCCGCACGATTCCTTCAGACTGGGACGCGTTTTTGAAGGAGGTGATAGAGACCAGACCACGAGTTGTTTTGGTGATCGGAAGTGTAGACGTGGGCAAAACCTTTCTGACCACTTACTTCGGAAACCGCTTGCTTGCTCATGGCATTCGGATGGCTGCGGTAGACAGCGATGTTGGTCAAGCCGATATCGGTCCGCCCACCACCATGGGATTGGGAGTTTTCGAGCGCCCGGTTGCCCAGCTCTACGAGGTTCCGCTTCGTAGCTTGTACTTCGTTGGATCCATGTCTCCTTCGGGCCACATGTTGGAGTTCATAGTAGGGATGAAGTGGCTGGTTGAGCGTGGTCTGAAATATGCGGATCTGGTGCTGGTGAACACCCCCGGGTGGGTCGCTGGCGGCGCTGGGCGCAGTCTGCAGCTCTACACGGCGGAGCTTGTGAATCCGGATTATGTGGTGGCCCTCCAGCGCCAGACAGAGCTCGAGCACCTCCTTTCGTGCCTACCCTCACACAAAATCCGGAAGCTCACCGTTTCTGCGAAGGTGAGGAAGCGGAACCCATCGGAGCGGGCCGAGTTGCGAGCCCTTTTGTTGGGGAAGTACTTCGAGAGCGCAAAAAGTGTAGTGCTCAATCTGTCAAAGGTGCGTTTCGAGCGCACATACGTGAGGACCGGGGTTCCACTCAATCCCGAGAAGTTCGGAGAAAACATCTTGTATGCGGAGCGGGTCCCGGAGTTCACGATTCTGGTGAGCAAGTGGCGGATGAGTCCAAAGCAGATAGAGGAGCTCGCAGCACAGCACGGGCCGATAAAGGTCATTGTGCAGGGAGAGGAGAAGAACGTCATAGTGGGATTGGCCTCCGATGAGAATGAAATATTAGGATTGGGAATAATCGAGAAGATCGATTTTGCCCGGGGACAGATGGTTGTTACCACTCCCGTGACGGATGTGGACGCTATCAAAGTAGTCCAGTTCGGTTCGATGAAGGTCACGCGGGAGGGCAAGGAAGTAGGCACCGTGCGTCCGGGCACGTTCTGAGGCATTGTTATGCGGATCAAAGCCACAGTGGTCGGTGTTTATGAGAACAAGCGCGTGGCCCGAGCGATAGCGCGCGCGGTGGCTCCCGATAACGAGGGGCTACCACCGGGCTTTCGAGTCAGCACTGAACAGCGGGGAAGCACCGTGAGAACAGAAATCGAATTCGATGGTCGGGTGGAGACCCTTCTGAATACACTGGACGATCTGCTTGCTTGCACCCAAGCAGCTGAGAACGTTTTGAAGGAAAAAAACCACAAGGATTGATGGGAAGGAGGCGGAAGAGTGGAAGTGAAGTTTGAGCTAGAGGGCGTGCTCGGTTTCAGCCGTGATCTCTCGGCCGTGGCGGATCGTGTCAAGAGCGTGTTCGAAGATTCAAAACAGCTGTTGGTGAAGGGCGCTCCCAAGGGCAAGGAGGACGAAGCGGCTCGGCTGAGGAGATGGGAGATCGAGGGCAACAAGCTTCGCGTGTGGATAGAGTCCGGCAGATACGTGCGGGCCCACGATGCCCTGTTGCGGATTGGCAAGGCCCTTTCCAGCGAGCTCGGTCGGGCCCACCGGATAGGTCTGAGGGAGATCGGGGCACCCACTTATACCATAGTGTTTTCGGTTGGCGAGATCCCGTCATCGGTCGAGCCAGAACTCCGAAAGCTTGGGTGTGAGATTTCTGGTGGCCAGATTATCCTGCGACTCACAGATCTCTCCGAGACCGATATTCGCGGGCGGATGGTCGATCGGCTGGTGTCCTCAGTGGAGCAACTGTTGCAGCCCTCCGTTGTGCAGGCCAAGGAAGAAATCGTGGTCGTGAGGCAAAGCAAACCCAGGGAGCACCGGTTCACCACCGATCCGTTCGAGGAGGCAGTGAAGCGGGGCTGGATCGTGGAGTTCCCCGGCCGCGGGCAGTGGATTTACTTACACCCCTATACTGCTTTGCTTCGCGCTTTGGAGGAGATCATCATCGAGCGCGTGGCAAGACCGTTGGGGTTCGAGGAGGTGATGTTTCCGAAGCTGATTCCGCTGGAGGTGATGCAGCGAATGCCCGGATATCTCGATGGCGTTCCGGAGGGCATGTACTACGTTTCTCCGCCGCCCCGCGATCCAGAGAGCTTTGAGAATTTCAAACGGCAGCTCAAGCTGATGAAGAGGATTTCTGCGGATGAACTGAGGAAGGTTCTTAAGGACCCGGCGTATGTGCTGGCCCCGGCGCAGTGCGAGCCCTTCTACCAGCAGTTCTCGAGGAAGGTCGTTTCGCTTGAGCAGACGCCGATCAAACAGTTCGACCGCAGCGGGTGGACCTACCGCTGGGAGGGCGGCGGCGTGGAGGGATTGATCCGGACCCAAGAGTTCAGGCGTATTGAGTTTGTGATGCTGGGAAGCCCGGACGATGTGGCGGAGCTGAGGGGCAAGGTGTTGGATCACAGTATAGAGATTCTCGATGACTTGGAGATAGAGTGGAGGGTCACGGAAGCGACCCCCTTCTACATGCGGGAGGGAACACGCGAGACGAGCACAGACCCGCGCAAAGTCGCCACGTACGATCTCGAGGTCTGGCTCCCGTACAAAAAGGATTGGCTCGAGATAGGCTCTTACAACGTTCACCGCACCAAGTTCACCGAGAGCTTTAAGATTAAGGAAGCGAAGGGGAGAGAGATGTGGACGGGCTGCTGCGGTTTCGGGACGAGCCGCTGGGTCGTGGGATTCTTGGCTCAGCACGGATTGGAAATGGAGGCGTGGCCCGAACTCGTCCGTCAGAAAATCAGGCAAATGGGTGGTTGAGATGGCGTCGGCTGCAGAAAGACGGAAGAGGGTCAAGAGCTGGCGTGAGAAGGCATGGTACGAGGTGCTGGCGCCCTCCATGTTCGGCAATACCCCTATAGGGGAGACCCCGGCGTCCGATCCTCAGCACCTCATCGGGAGGGTTTTCGAGACGACTCTGGGCGATCTGATAAACGACTTTTCCAAGTCGCACATCAAGCTATACTTTCAAATCAGAACGGTGGATGACACGAACGCAAAAACGGATTTTGTTGGGCACGAAATGGCTCGCGATTACG
Source organism: Hadesarchaea archaeon (assembly GCA_029259175.1). Lineage (GTDB taxonomy): Archaea > Hadarchaeota > Hadarchaeia > Hadarchaeales > Hadarchaeaceae > JAVZGN01. The sequence continues at coordinate 38,646 of JAPDJH010000009.1, read as the reverse complement.
TGAAGAGTCAGATCAGGCGCAGGAGCAGAAAGGCTGAGGACATAACCACGGTGACCACGAAAGACGGGTACACGCTGCGCGTGACTGCCATGGCGATAACGCTCGGACGCGCTCAGAGCTCGAAGGTCAAGCAGATACGCAAGGCCATCCGGGAGGTCGTGACGGCGAAAGCACGCGAGCGCAACTTCGACCAGTTTGTACAGGAGATGGTGCTCGGGAAGCTCGCTGCGGACATCTACAAGGAGGCCAAGCGCTTTCACCCGATTCGGCGAGTGGAGGTCTACAAGAGCAAGTTGCTTGCCCGTCCGGGTTCAGCTTCGTGAAGGAGGCCAGTGGGTGGGAAAGCTTTTCGGAACGTCCGGTGTTCGGGGGATATTTGGAAAGGAGATCACGCCAGAGCTGTTTGCGGATTTGGGCCGAGTTATTGCGACCGTTCTTGGCAATTCTGGGACGGTGGTCGTTGGCCGCGACCCGAGGCTATCCGGTCCGGTGCTCGAGAACGCGCTCGTAGCTGGCTTGCTGTCAGGGGGGTGCGATGTTGCGCTAGCAGGCATGGTTCCCACCCCCGTCCTCGCGCTGGGGACGAAGCTCGTGGGGGCCAAGTCGGGCGCCATGATAACGGCGTCCCACAATCCCCCTGAGTACAACGGCCTGAAATGCTGGAATCGGGACGGGATGGCCTACACACCGGCTGAGGAGGAGAAGATTGAGGAGCTCTATTTTGGGCGCCGGTGGCGGACGGTCGGCTGGGACGAGATCGGGACATGTAGAGAAATCGACTTGCTCTCGCGGTACGAGCAAGTTATGGCTGAAAGGGTGGGGTTCGAGAGTACGCTCACGGTGGTGGTGGACTGCGGCAATGGGGCGGCGTCGGTCGTCACTCCGCAGCTGCTGAGGGAGCGAGGGTGCAAGGTCATCGCGTTGAACTCCAATCCCGATGGGCTGTTTCCCGCGCGTGGGCTGGAGCCGAATGAGAAAAACTTGCAGGTTTTGGCGAAAACGGTGCGGGAGCTGGGAGTTGGTGTGGGTCTGGCCCACGACGGGGATGCCGATCGCATCGGTGCCGTTGACGAGAAGGGAAGGTTTGTGGGCGATAAGTTGCTGGCTTTGATGGCCGCTTTTCAGGTTAAAAAGCCGGGCGACGTGGTGGTTACCACGGTCGACGCCTCGAGGGTCGTGGAAGACGCGGTCGAGGAGCGGGGAGGCCGCGTTGTTCGCGTTCGGGTTGGTGACGTGGCAGTGGCGCAGGCGGTGGTCGAGCACAGGGCGGTGTTCGGAGGCGAGCCCAGCGGTTCGTGGATCTTTCCGGAGGTTCATCTGGCGCCCGATGGCCCGCTCGCCGCTCTGAAGGTGGTGGAGCTGCTGGAGTCGACGGGGCGCAAGCTATCTGAGCTGGTCGACGAGCTGCCCGACTATGTGACGCTGAGGGAAAAGATCGCGTGCCCGAACGAGCGAAAAGGAGAGGTCATGCGAAAGGTTGAGGAGCTCCTGCCGCGGGAGGCGAAGGGGGAGATTTCGACGGCGGACGGCGTGCGGGTTGATGCTGAGAGCGGATGGGTGCTCGTCAGGCCCTCGGGCACGGAGCCGTATATCAGGGTAACCGCCGAAGCCGAAGACGAGGCGGGTGCGAAAGAATTGCTGCGCAGGGCGGCGGGCGTGGTGGAGAGTGTGGTAAAAAAGAAGTGATGCGGCACCGTTCCGGCTGAAGAGTCGGCGGTTTTGGCTAGTAGTCGCACCCGTTGTGGTTCTCTAGGGTGACGGTCAGGATCAAAGCTCCTTTCTGCTGTTCTGACCACTTGGCAGGCGCGGGCGCTTTGTTGGCGGGGATGGAGGGCGCGTGCAAAACCTTTCCGGTTATTGAGACCGCGGGTTCCTCTCAGCTATGATACCGCCCACCGGATTTGGCCGCTCGTAGAACTTCTCGAGTTGGTCCAGCTTTTGGAGGCGCAAGACGACCACTAGACCAAAAAGTATAAATATTCCTATACACATCCGTATTATACAGAAGTGTATAAAATGAGGAATCCGTTCGTTTACGGGCCCATTGTTACGGGGGCGAACTTTGTCAACCGGAAGCGGGAACTCGAGGAGCTGAAACGCGACCTGCTGTCTGGAAAAAGCGTGGTTCTCTACTCACCGCGGCTGATGGGGAAGAGCTCGCTGGTCGAGGAACTGTTCTCGCGGTTGGGAAAGGATGTCTACCACGCCCGGGTTGACGTGTCGGCCGTGGACTCAAAACGCGCGCTGGCCACAAGGATCATCGAGACGATCGTGAACTCGGCCTACACCAAACTGGACAGGTTAAAGAGGGCAGTGCTCGAGCTGCCCGGGTTCTTCAAGAGTCTGAGGGTCAGCGTGGTTTTCACGCCGGAAGGGAACGTCAAGCTCGAGATGGCCAGAGACATTACCGACGAGGAACTCGGGGAAGCCCTCGATTTCGCAGAGAGCTTCGCGGGCAAGAAGGGCAGACGCATGGTGCTCGCGTTCGACGAATTCCAAGACGTGTCCGATCTGAATGGGACTGCTATCGAGAAGCTGATGAGGTCGAAGTTCCAGCGCCACAGAAACGTCACGTACGTGTTCATGGGGAGCAAGCGTCACATCCTGACACGCATGTTCAGTGATGAGAGCAGGCCTTTCTACAGGTTCAGCAAGCCCATGGAGCTCGGCCCCATCCCCAGGCAGGAGTTCAAGCAGTTCATCGCCAACAAGTTCGAGAAGACCGGCGGGCGGATAAGCGATGAGGCGCTGGACGCCATACTGGATTTGACGGGCGGCCACCCGTACTACACCCAGCAGCTCTGCTACGAGCTCTGGTTCAGCTCGAGAAAGGTTACGGGCGAGTCTCAGGTGCGGGAAGCCGTCGACAGGATCATAGCACACGAGCAGAAGAACTACTTGGACCTGATGGATCACCTGACGCCGCTCCAGCGGAGATTTTTGAGGGGGCTTGCGGCGGAAGAGGGCGTATCGATTTTCTCCAGCGATTTCGTGGAGCGGTACGGGCTGAAAACGCAGTCCCACGTACAGCGCGTGGTTAAATCGCTTGAGCACAAAGGGGTGCTTGATGAGGGCAGGATACACGACGTTTTCTTCAGAGAGTGGTTGAGGAGGGGTCTGCCGTGAACTGGCGCGTCGCGGCTGTGTTCTTGGTGGCGGTGATCTTCGCGGTCGCCGGGCTCGCGGCCTTTTTCCTCCTCCCGCTCGTCCCGGGGTTCGGGGAGCTCCCGCGGTGGGCCCAGGCCGCGGCCGTCCTGGGAATCGCCTGGTTTGCGAGCGCGGGGTTCGGCCCGGGAACTCCGAAGCGGAGCGCGGCGGTCGCGACGGCGTGCGCGCTCGCGGGTGCGCTCTGGGTGTGGTGGAGCGCGGGAGCAGGGATCCCGGGCTGGGAGCCGGCCCCCGTCTCCGCCCCCGAGAACGTCCCCGAGGGCTGGGTGCCCTTCCACTTCGTGAGCGCGTTCACGTACGCGGGCGAGGAGGGGGACCCGGTGCTGAGCGGCCTTGAACTCGACCTCCCTTGGCCCCACGTTGGGTACTACTCAGTTGGAATTCCAGACAACAGGTTTGGGCCGGGAAGTCAGATGTGGAGTTGGAAAGTTAAAGGCACGGAGGAGGCGGAGCACCTCCGGGAGGTCTACTCTGGGGAGCGCTGGGAGTTCGTGGCTTGGTACGACGAGGACGCGTATGAGTACCGGCTCGAGGAAAACGAAGTGGCGCTCGTTCTCTACTGGGAGCGTCCATCCGTTTGGGCCACCTATCCGAACGAACTCGGCAACAACCGCTACAGCAGACTGGTATGGTTGAGGCTTGCTATCGAGCGCGGAGATGAGACAGTCTTGGAAAAGCGGTTCGAGAACGGGCGCTGGGTCATTACACAGGGAACCAGGTTTCTGCGCTTCAAGACAGTCGAGGAGCCATACCAGGACGAGAACATAATGGCGAAAGCCCTGATTTCGACCTTGGACGAGGAGGGGCACCCGCTCGGTTCCTTGGAGCCCGGCGAGACCGTGGTGCTGGAGGGGGTTTTCCTGGCCCCGGAGGAGAACGAGAACCAGGTGCGGATCGGGGACTACGCGACGGAGGGCTACGGGTGGATCCCGAGCGAGAACCGCTGGGTGCGCCCGCTGAAGCCGGAGGAGAACGGGAGTCCGCTCATAGCCCATGGTGGACCAGGAGCCGGACGAATTGGCGCAACTAAAGTTTTGATTCAGCTTAGTGAATTTGACAATGAATCTTGGAATTTAATCGAGAAATTTTACGAAGAATTTGAGAATGTTCCACTCAATGGTTACACATTTGTTGACCGAATGGTTTAGTATCCTTCCTTCTGCCTCAGCGTCACCGTCGTCTGCGCCCCCGGCTCGCCGGCCCAGCTCGACCCCCAGTAGTTCCACGCCACGCGCCTGGACCCGTGCGCCCCCGGGTGGAAGTTGATTCCCGTCGGGGGCTGCCAGACCAGACACTTCCCCTTGAACGTGTAGGACTGCCCGGAGCCCGAGACCGAGGTCGGTTTGGTCCACACGTGGTAGACCGCCTCCCTCGGGGTGTAGGTTTGGTAATAGTACACGTCGTAGGTCGTGTCCACCGACTTCGAGTAGTCCCCCTGAACCGTCAGGGTGGTTTGCTTAGTCTCGTTCACTTGGGTGAAGGTGAGGGTGGTGTGCTCCGCCTTCAGCCCGGTTATCACCCCGATGTTCGAGAGGTAGAAGGTGCGCGTCCCGCTCCCCGCGTAGAAGTATGTGTGCACGGTGCTCACGGCCTGCCTGGACGCGTTGTACGCCACCCACCCGGACTTGCTCACGAACGCGTCCACCCACACGCGCGGCGGGGTGAACTCCACCGTCCCGTCCGGCCCGGTCGTCCCGCTCGCGACCACCTCGGTCGTCCCCTGCCGCTTCAGGACCACGCTCGCCCCCGAGATCCCGCTCCCGGTCGCGGCGTCCACGACCTTGATGACCAGAGGGGAGCTGTCCGACCCGCCGCCGGAGCCCGACCCGCCACCGGATCCGCCCGTCGTGGTCGTTTGCTTGGTTTGGGTGCTGAGCGTGAGCGTGCATGAGGCGCTGGCCGCGAGCCTGCCCCACGCGTCGCACGCCTTAACCGTCACCGTGTAGGTTCCCGAGCTCAGCGCGCTCCCGGGAGTCAGCGTGAGCACGGTCGAGACAGGGGAGCGGAAGCGCAGCCTGGCGTTTTCGAACTCAGCTTCGATGCCCTCCGGGGCCTCAACCCCGAGCTCGACTGCGTTGTCGTACCCGTTCCGGTTCTCCAGGGTGACCGTGAGCTCGACGCTGGGCCAAGACTCTCCCTGCTCCCTGCTCAGGGATCTGCTCTGCTCCGAGAGCGAGAGGTCGAAGGGATGGTAGTGAAGTCCGATTTGGCCCACATCGTGCGTTCCGGCCGTGTGTAGTACTACTCTCCCCTCCGTCGTCTTGGAGTCGTACCCCCGGGCCGAGATCTCCAACCTGTACGAGGTCTCCCCTTCTCCCCATACGCCCACCGCGAACCGACCCTGGGCGTCGCTCCTGCTCAGCGCTTTTCGCCCGTTGCTGAACACCGCCTTGATCAGCGCGCTCTGAATGGGCGCACCTGTTTCGGAATCCACGACCTGTCCGACGAGCTTGAAGCCCTCGAACTCCTGAACGAACGCCACGTTCTTCCGTTCGAGCTGTCCGCCTGCGGGCAGGGCGCTCGAAGCCAAGATCAGCCCCAGAATCCAGATCTTTGCAATTGTTCTGAACACGTGTGCACCATTTTTGGTCAAAAAAGCGCTTATAAAAGCGTTTTTTGAGAAAAAATCCATTAATTCGTTGAATTTTCTTTAACCTCCTTGTTGAAACGATTTTCAATGGAGCACTTGAAAAATTTTTCAACCTCGCTCGCCTGGTCATCCTTATTAGACAGCCCCTTCAATTCCTTTTGGTGCACATCCGTGAAAGCGGTGGTCTTAGCCGCAGGCCTCGGAACCCGAATGCGGCCCCTCACCTTCACCAAGCCCAAGTTCCTTCTGCCCGTTGCCGGTAAGCCAGCCCTAGACCACGTGCTTTTGTTGCTTAAAAACGCCGGAATCCGCGAGATCGCGCTCGTCGTCGGTTTCGGCAAGGAGCAGATAATCGAGCGCTATGGTGATGGTTCGCAGATGGAGCTCCACCTCACTTACCTTGAACAGAAGGAGCTGCGTGGAACCGCCGACGCTCTTTCCCTCGCCGAGGAGTTCGTCGGTGGAGAGCACGCGCTGGTGGTCAACGGCGACACCCTCTTCGACCAGGAGTCTCTCGATATCTTTCTCAAGCGTTACGGGGAGGTCAAAGACAATGGGGATTTCGGCGGCCTCATGGCGGTCATCGAGGTCGACCAGCCCGAGCAGTTCGGCATAGTCACGGTGCGCGACGGCAAGGTCGTCAAGCTCGTCGAGAAGCCGAGGCGGATCAGGAGCCGAACCGCAAACGCTGGGGTCTACATCTTTCATCCGGCCATCTTCGACGCCATCAGGCGCACCAAGCCTTCGAAGCGCGGCGAGTACGAGCTGACCGACTCCATGAATATTCTCATAAAGAGCGGGCGCTCGATTTACACCTCTCCCCTCAGCCTGTGGGCTGACATCGGACGCCCATGGGATCTGCTGGTCGCGAATGAGTACTTCCTCCAGAAGCTGAAAGGGGAAATCCACGGAAAGATCGAGCCGGGAGTCACTCTGGAGGGAGAGGTCTATGTGGGTGAGGGAACACAGATCCGCTCCGGCTCCTACATCCAGGGCCCCACCTACATCGGAAAAAACTGCGACATAGGCCCCAATTGCTACATTCGCCCTGCTACCAGCATAGGTGATAACGTCCGGATAGGTAACGGGGTCGAGATCAAGAACTCCATCATCATGGACCACACCCACGTGGCCCATCTCTCCTACGTGGGGGACAGCGTGATCGGGAGCCACTGCAATCTGGGTGCCGGCACCACCATCGCCAACCTCCGCTTGGACGAGCGTCCAATCAAGATGGAGGTGGGAGGAAAAATCGTGAGTTCTGGAAGACGAAAGCTCGGAACCATAATCGCCGACAACGTGAAGACCGGAATCAACTGCACCATCAACGTGGGCGTCAAGATCGGTCCCAACTCGGCGGTGGGCCCGGGCACCTACGTGTACGAGGACATCCCGCCCAACACCTTTGTTTACATGAAGCCAAAGATTTATCGACGGAAGTGGGGCGGCGACTAGGATGATTCCAGTCGATGAGAAGTTCAAGCGGCGTTTTCCTCATCTCGCTGCAGAGCTCAGCGGATCGGGCACCATCCGAATCTCATCCGTTCGGAGTTCCGTCGAGGAGGGGGAGCGTATAGCCTCCAGTTACTCCGGGTACGAGCCGGGCCCGGTGGAGTTCATCCGCCGGTGCGACACCGAGGATCAGGCGCTGGAGATAATCAACTATTTGGAGCAGCGCGGAGAGATCACTCCCGAATACGCCGCCCGGCTCAGACGTCAGCTCGTAGAGCAGGGTTTGCGCAGCTTTGGACCCAAGCGAAAACCCGGGTGTTACGATAGGGGCGAGCTTTAGTGATAGAGCTCGGAATTGTGGGGAAGCCAAACACCGGGAAGACAACGCTCTTCAATGCGGTGACTCTTGCCCAGGCCCCCACGGCCGGATATCCGTTCACCACTATCGATCCCAACGTGGGCGTGACTTATTACAGGACCAAATGCCCGTGCAAGGAGTTCGGAGTGCAGTGCAACCCGCAGAACTCGAAATGTGAGGACGGCGTGCGCTATGTGCCTATTCGCATAATCGACGTTGCGGGACTGGTCGAGGGTGCTCACGAGGGCCGGGGGCTCGGCAACAAGTTCCTTGACAGTCTCCGGATGGCCGCTGCACTAATCCACGTAGTTGATGCGGCTGGAGCGACCGACGGAGAGGGCAAGCCGTGCGAACCCGGCAGCCACGATCCTGTTACTGATGTGCGCTTTCTCGAACGCGAGATCGATCTCTGGATGAGAGATATTCTGGCCAAAGACTGGAAGAGTTTTGCCCGGAAGATGAAGTACCAGCGGATGGATCTGGTGAAAGAAATCGCGAAGAATTTCTCCGGTCTCGGGATACGAGAATCACACGTGTTGGAGGCGGTGAAGCAATCGGGCGTGGATCGATCGGATCCCGAGCGGTGGTCGGACGATGATTTGCTGAGATTCGTGTCGGTTCTCCGCAGGCTCAGCAAGCCAATACTCATAGCTGCCAACAAGGCGGATCTTCCGACGGCCGCCGAGAACATCCCGCGCCTCGAAGAATTGGGTTATTTGGTTATCCCCACGATCGCCGAGGCCGAACTCGCATTGAGGAGAGCTGCGGAGAAGGGCTTGGTGGAGTACTCCCCGGGTGGCAAGGATTTTCAGATCCGTCAGGAGGAGGTCCTGTCTCCTGAGCAGAAGCGCGCCCTCCAGCACATCCGAGAGGCGATGCATCGCTTGGGCGGAACGGGTGTACAGGACGTGATCGACCGCGCCGTTAGGGATTTGTTAGGCCTGATAGTGGTCTATCCGGTTGACGACGAAACCAAGCTTACGGACAAAAAGGGAAATGTTCTTCCCGACGCGTTCTTGGTGCCGCGCGGGACCACAGCTCGGGAATTCGCCTATCGCATACACACCGAGCTCGGCGAGACCTTCCTGTATGCGGTGGACGCGAGGAGCCGGCGGAGGCTCGGCGAGGACTACCAGCTCCAAGACGGCGACGTGATTCGGGTGGTGGCCGCAAAGGGCAGATGAGCCCTTCGGTAAAGTTAAAAGAGGAAAGGTGTTCGAGAGAATGAGGTGGTTGGTTGCCCAAAGTGCTGATCACAGACCCAATTCATGAAGACGGGTTGCGCGCGATCCAAGAATTCGCCGAGGTGGAGGTGAGCACCGGGCTGACCGAGGACGAGCTGGTCCAGAAGGTGAAAGACTGTGATGCGCTTGTGGTCCGGAGCGCCACCAAGGTCACCCGCCGCGTAATCGAGAGTGGTGCGAATCTCAAAGTGATCGCGCGGGCGGGCGTGGGGCTCGACAACATAGATGTCGAAGCAGCCAAGAAGCGTGGAATCGTGGTGCTCAATGCACCGGAGGCTCCGGCCATTGCGGTGGCAGAGCTGGTGTTCGCCCTCATGCTGGCCTTTGCTCGCAGAATCCCGCAGGCGGATGCTAGCATGCGTGCGGGGCGCTGGGAGAAGAAAAAGCTTCAGGGGGCCGAGCTGCATGGAAAGACACTGGGAATCATCGGAACCGGGCGGATCGGTCAGGCCGTTGCCGAGCGTGCAAAGGCCTTCGGGATGAAGCTGCTGCTGTTCGACATCAAACCCAACCAAGAGTTCGCTTCCAGAATCGGCGCAGAGTATGTGGAGCTGAAGCATTTGCTCGCAGAGTCGGACTTCGTCACGATTCACGTGCCCCTGCTTCCGGAAACAAAGCACATGATTGGGGAGAAAGAGCTGGCCTTGATGAAGCCGACCGCTGTTCTCATAAACACCTCCCGTGGAGCGGTGGTGGACGAGCGGGCACTGGCGCGGGCCCTCCGATCCGGCCAGATTGCTGGAGCTTGTCTGGATGTATACGAGCGTGAGCCGCCGGTGGGCAGCCCGTTGCTCGAGTGCACGAACACCGTTTTGACTCCCCACATCGGAGCGTCCACCGTGGAGGCCCAGCGCGCAGCAGCACTTATAATAGCCTCCAAGTTGAGAGGAGTTCTGCAGGGTGAGAAGAGTTGAAGCAACGGTTATCTCTGGAGATGCGCAGACAGCTGTTGAGGGATCGCCTGCCCAAGTGGCGAAAGGGCCCGGCGATTGTTAGGATTGACAAGCCCACCAACATACGCCGGGCGAGAGCTCTAGGCTACAAAGCCAAGCAGGGAGTGGTGGTCGTTCGCGTACGCGTGCGGAAGGGCGGCAGGAGACGATCGCGTCCCACTCTCGGGCGCAAGCCCAAGCGGCAGGGCGTTCGCAAGCTCACCCCTCGGAAGAGTCTGCAGCTCATAGCGGAGGAGCGCGCGGCCCGAAAGTTTCCAAATCTGGAGGTGCTCAACTCCTATCATGTGGCCTCCGGTGGTACCCATGAGTACTACGAGGTGATAATGCTGGATCCGAACCACCCGTCGATCAGAAACGACCCCGAGCTAGGGTGGATCGCAGAAAAACAGCACCGCGGACGCGTGTTTCGTGGCCTCACGCGTGCCGGCAAGCGCATGCGCGGTCTGTTGCGGAAAGGCAAGGGCGCCGAGCGATTGAGACCAAGTGTTCGCTCGCGTGGTAGAATCCAGTAGAGCTATCGGTGGCAGTCGGTGAGCCGGTGCTCTCTCCCGGATTTCCTTTTAGCTCTGCCACGGTCAAGGTCTTCGTCCACGCGACTGAGGACGAGGCCAAGCTGAGAAGAGCGATTGGCGTTTTTCTCCCCCCGTCGGTTTCCGTAGCGACGGCTTCTCTCACCGGTCATTTCGGCAATCCGATCAAAGTGCTCAGTGCGCGACTGAACAAAAAACAAACCCAAGAGCTCTGGTCGGAGCTAACGGAGAAGCTCGTTGATATGCATCGCCTGCGGGCCACCCTCAGCCAGCGGGTTGACTCCTCTTGCATTCTTTACATCCGGCTTGACAAACAGCGCGCGTGTCAGGGCGAGCTCGCACTCACCGAAAGTGGGGATGCCATCCACATCAAGCTGAAGGTCGTTGCCCGACCGGCCAAGCCCGAAGTCGCCGTTAGGCGGGTGCTCGAGTTTCTGGAGGGATCCAGCCCGTGAAGCGGCTCAGGCGCAGATATGTGGTGATCCGGCGAGACCCGGCGAGCGCGGAGCCCTCGTTGTCTTTGTTACAGCGAGAGTTCAAAGGCCTCCAGCGCGTGAAGCTTGAGGGAGTGGAGGGGTTCGTCGTTTTGAGATGTACCCACCTTCAGCTCCCAGAGCTGAAACGGCGATTGAACGCACTCGGGCTTCAAGTGGTGGGTGTTTCGGGCACTATCAAGAGAGCCATCAAGAAATTCATTAGGAAAAGTTAAAAACCTCGGACGGAGAACGATAAAAGGCGAGCTGTGAGGTGGTGAGCAAATGGCGTTTGTGCCTCCTGGAGCAGGTTATGACCGGGCAATCACCGTTTTCAGCCCGGACGGAAAGCTTTTCCAAGTCCAGTACGCTCAGGAGGCGGTAAAGAAAGGACTCACCGCTCTCGGTATCAAGGTAAAAGAAGGGGTGGTCCTGGCCGCAGAAAAGAGACTGCGCAGCAAGCTAGTGGAGAAAACATCGATCGAGAAGATCTTTCAAATCGACGAGCATATTGGAGCAGCCGCGTCCGGCTTGATCGCCGATGCTCGAGTCCTGATAGATCAGGCGCGCATCGAGGCTCAAATCAATCGCCTGCGATATGATGAGCCCATTAGTGTGCAAACGCTTGCCAGGCGGATAGGGGATATAAAGCAGCTCTACACCCAACACGGTGGGGTTCGGCCGTTTGGTGTTCGCCTGCTCATCGGAGGCGTGGACAGTGACGGCTCTCCGAAGCTTTTTGAAACGGATCCGAGCGGTGTTGTGGCAGCATACAAGTCACAAGCTATTGGCGGAGGAGCGCAGACGGTCGTTGAGTTTTTGGAGAAAGAGTACTCTGAGGACTTGTCGCTTAACGACACCATCCAGCTTGCGGTGGAAGCTCTGTCGAGGGTCGTTGAGCGTCCTTTAGATGCCAAGAAGCTGGAGATGGCAGTGATTCCCGTTGAAACCGGCAAGTTCCGCAAGCTCGGTGAGAGCGAGATCGCAGAGTACGCCCAAAGGGTTGAAGGGAAGCCGGCCAGGTCCGCCAAGGAGTAGCGGGCCTATGGTGCGGCTGGAGGACGCGGTCATCGCGAGGTTTTCCCACCAGGGTGCGACTTTCGAGATTCTGGTAGACCCCTATTTGGCGCGGGATCTCAAAGAGGGAAAAAGCGTGGATATCAGAAATCTGCTGGCCATAGATAAGATTTTCAAGAACGCGAGGCGGGGAGAGGCGGCTTCGGAAGAGACGATTAAAAAGGTCTTTGGAACGACCGACGTGTTCAAAGTGGCCGAGGAAATCATAAAACGCGGCGAGGTGCAGCTCACGACCGAGCAACGCCGCCAGATGCGCGAAGAAAAGTTCAAGCAGATAGTCACCATCATTGCTAGACGCGCGATAAATCCCCAGACCGGAACCCCCCACCCCCCAGCGAGGATTGAAGAGGCGCTCCGAGAGGCCAAGGTCCACATAGACGAGTTTGCAAGCGCTGAGGAGCAGATCCCCCGCGTCGTCAAGGCGCTTCAACCCATCCTTCCGCTGAAGTTTGAGATGCGCAAAATCGCCGCCAAGATCCCGCCCGCGTATGTGGGAAAGGCCCAGGCGGTGGTGCGCAAGCTGGGGACGCTGAAACAAGAGGAGTGGATGAACGACGGCTCGTGGATCGTTTTACTTGAAATTCCTGCGGGAATCCAATCGGAAGTATATGAGAAACTGAACGAGGTCACCAAGGGGGAGGTCGAGATAAAGGTGGTTGAATGATAATGGTAGAAAATCGAGAGTTGGTGGTCCCGGGTCAGCAGCTGGCTGAAGGAGATTATCTGGTCTCCGACGGGGTGTTTCGCGAGGGCAAAAGAATTTTTTCTACGGTAGTCGGACTTGTCGACATCAAGGGGAGGCGAATTCGAGTGATTCCTCTGCAGGGCCCCTACGTTCCCAAGGAGGGAGACTTGGTGATCGGAGTGATAGTGGACGTGCACCCGCTAGGGTGGATTGTGGACATCAATTCTCCCTATCTTGCGAACCTGTTGGTTCAGGATTATCTGCAGCGCAAGGTGACTCCGGGCCGAGAAAACTTGAAGCGCTTTCTGCAAGTAAAGGACGTCGTCGTGCTCCGGGTCAAAAGGGTCGATGAAAAGAAGCAGGTCTTGCTGGAGGGAGGAAAGCCGGGCTTGGGAAAACTGAAGGGAGGAAAACTGGTCGAGATCTCGCCGATGAAGATCCCCCGCGTGCTGGGCAAGAAGGGATCCATGCTCAGCGTGCTCCAGAAGTCTGGGCGCTGCAGGTTGCTTGTGGCGAACAACGGAAGAATAATGATATGGGGCAGCGACGGTGATGTGGCTCGCGTGACCGATGCACTCAAAAAGATAGAGCGCGAAGCCCACACGACGGGTCTCACCGACAGAATAAAACTCATGTTAGAAGAAACAAAGGAGGTGAATTAATGGAAAAGCCAGAGCAACTCATAGTGGACGGCAAACGACTGGATGGGCGAGCACCCGAAGAATTGCGACCGATCAAGATCGTCGCTGGAGCGCTTGGACGGGCAGACGGCTCAGCGTACATCGAGATGGGCAACAACAAGGTGATAGCAGCTGTTTACGGTCCGCGCGAAATGCACCCGAGACACGAGGCACAACCCGACTTTGCAGTTCTGCGATGCAGGTACACCATGGCCCCCTTCTCCGTTGAAGAGCGCAAGCGTCCTGGACCCGATCGGAGATCTATAGAGATCTCCAAGGTTATACGGGAGGCACTTCAACCGGCTTTGTTTCTCGAGCTCTATCCGCGGGCGGTGATCGATGTTTTCATAGAGGTGCTTCAGGCGGACGCCGGGACACGCACGGCCGGAATAAATGCCGCTGCGGTGGCCCTTGCTGATGCGGGCATTCCGATGAGAGATCTGGTTTCCGCTGTTGCGGTAGGCAAAGTTGACAATACCATAGTGATTGATCTGATGAAAGCGGAGGATCAGTGGGGGACCACCGATATGCCAGTTGCGATGATGCCGCGGAAGAAAGCCATCACCCTGCTTCAGATGGACGGTCATTTTACAGAGGAGGAGTTCAAACGGGCGTTGGATCTGGCGATGCGTGGATGTGAGCAGATCTACGAGGCTCAGCGCAGGGCGTTGAAGGAGAAGTACGCCGTGGGAGGGACGGAATGATGGAGGTAGTTGCCAGAGTTCGGCGGGACTATCTGCTGAGTCTTCTGAGCCAAGACAAGCGGGTCGATGGGCGGGCGCTGAATCAGTTCAGAGACATCAAGGTGGAGCGCGGCGTGATCAAGACCGCCAACGGATCTGCCAAGGTGCAAATAGGCAACACCACGGTGGTCGTGGGCGTGAAATTGGAGAAGGGGGAGCCCTTCCCGGATCTGCCGGAGCACGGCATTTTGGTCGTGAACGCCGAGCTGTTGCCGCTCGCTTCGCCCACCTTTGAGCCCGGTCCTCCCACCGAAGACGCCATCGAGCTCGCGCGCGTGGTAGACCGCGGAATCCGGGAGTCCGAGACCATAGCCCTGGACAAACTGGCGATAACACCCGGAGAGGAAGTGTGGGCAGTGTTCGTGGATATCGACGTCCTAGACCATGACGGAAATCTGATAGATGCGTGTGCGCTGGCCACGACAACTGCGCTGTGGGATGTGAAGCCGCCCGAAGACGATGCGTGGACGCTGGAGCGGTTCCCTGTTCAGAAAAAGCCCGTGGCGGTGACGGTGGCGAAGATAAACGGAAAGCTGTTGGTTGATCCGTCGCTCGAGGAAGAGCAGGTGATGGACGCGAGGCTGACCATAACCACGGTGGAGGACGGGAGCATCTGTGCGATGCAGAAGGGAGGGCCGTTCTACTTCACGCGAGACGAAGTGGAAAAAGCTTATATGCTCGCCAAAGAGAAAAGCGCTGAGCTCAGAAATCTGCTGGGGTAGTCGGAGATGGGCCGAACCAAAAAAGTCGGGATTGCGGGCAAGTACGGTCCGAGATATGGCTTCACCTTGAGGCGCAGGGCCGCAGAGGTGGAGGCCAAGGCAAAACAGTGGTACGAGTGCCCCAACTGCAAGGCTAAAAAACTCAGGCGTGTTGGGACGGCGATCTGGCAGTGCCGACGGTGTGGGATCAAGTTCGCCGGGCGGGCTTATACGCCCGGTGAGAGAAGAAAATGAGGGGGTCGTGAGCGTGTTGAGGTGCGGTGGATGCGGTCGGCTGGTGGAAAAACTGCCCGAGGGCAAGCTTAGGTGCCCCTATTGCAGCTACCGAGTTTTATACAAGGTCCGGCCTGAGAAGCTCGTCAAAAAAGTGAAAGTGGTTTAGACAAGCTATGCTTATCACCACTTCGAGAAGACCGGGGCATCGCTCTAGGATACTGGGGAGAGAATTGAGTCGAGTTTTGTCCGGGTCTGTTTATCTTCCGCGTGGAGAAAAAACGGTTCGCAAGCTGATAGAGCTTGCGCAGAGGCTGGACAAGCGAGCTGTGTTGATCATATGCACTGTCCAGGCAGAACCCCGGGAGCTGAGATTTCTGACAAAGGAAGAAGAGGGTTGGAGATGGTCCTGGTTCGCCCCCACCCTTTCCCGCGTGGTCTTGGCACGTGACTTGGGTTTTCGGATCTCTAAACGAGTTGTGGGGATTTTCTCCGAAACAGCGGGGTCTTATGCAAAGGTTTTGTCCGAGCTTACGGGCCTCCCGGTGACGAACGATTCCGAGCTTCCCGTTATGCGCGTGGAGAGAGACCGCATCGAGTTCTTGGAGCAGCGGCTGCGCATAGGTCCTTTGATCGAGATAGAGAGGTGGGAGAGTGGTCAAGCCGGTGCGGACCTGGGCTGAGATTTGCTTGGAGTTCGAAAACCAGCGAAAAGCCAATGCCGTGCGCCGTGCGCTGCTCCCGGAGTGCTCGAAATCAGATTCGGACAGGTCGTCAGTTTCGGTGAGGGTTGGGAAAAGGGTTTTATGCCTGCGAGTAGAAGCAAAAGACACAGCTGCGCTACGCGCGGCGGTAAATACATTCGTGAGGCTGATAAAAGTAGCGAAGGAGGCAATAGAGGGGTGTGAAGGATGGAAAAGCTCTCGCCTCAGCTCCGGCACCAGCTCGCGCAGTACCAGCAACTCCAGCAGCAAGCACAAGCGCTCATAGCCCAGCGACAGCAGCTGGAGCTCCTGCTGAAGGAAGCGGAGCGAGCTCTGGAGGAACTACAGAAGCTCCCGGCGGACGTGGTGGTGTATCGAAGTGTTGGTGGTTTGCTGATAAAGTCGGACAAGCAAGAGGTGGAAAAGCGTCTGTCGGAGGAAAAAGAGACCCTAGATTTGAGAGTAAAGACGGTGGCGCGGCAGCAGGACCGCGTGATCGAACGCCTGAAGGAGATGCAGGAGAAGCTCGATCAGGCCTTGAAGGGCGGGCAGACTCAAGGAGTTGCTGGTTAAGGCTCACTTTCATGCGCGAAGTGGTTGAAGCTCTGCGCAGCTTGAGCGGCAAGCGGGTGGTGGTGCTCTGTCACCATAATGCGGATCCGGACGGTGTCGCCAGCGCGCTGGTTCTCGCTCACATTTTGCGCAGGTTTTGCCGCGAGGTAAAGGCCGGGGCAGCTGAGGACGTTTCTCTGCTGGCCCGGAGCGTTCTTTCAGAGTTCGGCTACACGATTGATGTCAATCCCTCTCTAAACTGTGATGCGGTGGTGCTTGTTGACACGTCCGGGTTTGGACATCTAGGGAGTTTCGGAGAGGAGGTGAGGAAGTTCAGAGGAGAGATTCTAGTAATCGACCATCACCGCCCCAACGAGGAGACCAGAAAGTCGGTGAACGTTCACTTGGTGTTTGAGCACTACGCCTCTGAGTCAGAGCTGATATTCGATATCGCACGCGAGCTGGGTGTTTCGCTGTCCCCAGAGCAGGCCTCTTTGCTTTTATCGGGAATCATAAGCGACACTGCTCACTTCAGGCTTGCCAAGCCCGAGACCTTCAGAACCGTGTGGGAGCTCATCAAGTGCGGGGCCGATTATAACCGGGTTCTTGCGTCGATGAAGCTCCCGGAAGACCGATCAAAACGGATAGCGCTGCTGAAAGCCGTAGAGCGGGCCGAGCTCAAGCGGATGTACGGTTACCACTTTCTGTGCTCGGAGCTCGGCTCCTTTGAGGCGGATGCGGCAGCTGTGATGGTTCGCATCGGTGCGGACGCGGCGTTCGTCGGGGCGGAGGACAAGGGCCAGCTCAAGCTCAGCGCGCGGGCGCGGGAGGACTTCCTAGAGGAGACGGGCATCCATTTGGGAGAAATGATGGAGGAGCTGGGGCACAGATTTGAGGGGAGCGGCGGAGGGCACGCGGGAGCGGCCAGTATGACCGGTCGTGGCAGGTTCAAAGATCTCAAACGTGAACTGTTTAAGCTGCTGGAACAAAGATTGAGCCGAGTTCATGCTCTCCGCGGACCAGATTAGCCGACTGGAGAACGCGGGCTATCGGGTTCTGGGCAGAGGGCACAGCGCCGTGAAGGTGTGCCACTGGACCAAGCGCAGTCTTGTCGGTCGTGGTGTATGTTACAAGGAGCAGTTCTACGGCTCTGAAATCGGCTTGCGGAGTCACAGGTGTTTGCAGTTCACACCGGCGCTCCCCTTCTGCGATCACAAGTGCGTGTTTTGCTGGAGGGACACGTCGATTACCACTCCAGTGTGGAGAGGATCAGTCGATGATCCCGGGGCACTCTTGGATGAGGCAATCCGTGCCCAACGCGAATTGCTGAGCGGTTTTGGAGGAAATCCTCTGGTTGATCGCAAGAAGCTCGAGGAGGCACAGCATCCGAAGCACTGTGCGATTTCTCTGGCGGGCGAGCCCACTCTCTATCCGAAGCTGGGTGAGCTGGTAAGAGAGTGCAGGAGTCGGGGGATGACGAGTTTTGTGGTGTCCAATGGGCTGCATCCCGAAGTGCTTTCCGCGCTGAAGCCCCTGCCGACACAACTCTATGTTTCAGTGGTTGCTCCGGACCGCCACACGTACGAGAATGTTTGCAATCCTCTACGACCCGATGGGTGGGAACGCTTTGTGGAGAGCCTGAGAGTCATGAAAGGGATTGATACTCGGCGTGCGCTGAGGCTGACTCTGGTGAAGGGGGTCAACATGGTTCGGCCTCACGAGTACGTGCGCTTGATCCGCCTGGCCGAGCCGGACTACGTCGAGGTGAAGGGGTATATGTGGGTGGGATACTCGCGCGTCCGGCTCAAGCTTGAGAACATGCCCTCTCATGTTGAAATTCGTGAGTTTGCTCAGGAGCTGGCTCGGGGGTTGGGGACCCGTATTGCGGACGAAGCAGAGGCGAGCAGAGTTGTGCTCATTCGTTTGTGATTTTTTGAATTAAAGCGTTTTGCTTAGCTTATGAACGGTAAAACGGTGTTTCTTCTCAGTTTTTGTTATTTCTGGAAGAATATCTCTGTTTTTATGTGAGATATGAACGGTTCGGCGAGATTTGATAAATAGGGCTTTGAAGAAAATCAACACTGTAAAAAAACAATGATCCGTGCGGTGACAGGGGCCGCGCGGTGAGCTCCACCCGAACAAAAAAGGAGGGGATGGACAATGTTCGGCGAAAGAGGGATTGCGACGATCGCTGTGGCCATAGTGGTAATAGCGACGGCGAGTGGAGTGAGCACACCTGTGATCGTTGACCAAGTGGACACTCTCCCGGACAGTCCGTTCTACGGTCTGGAGCGGATAGGCGAGGGGATCAAGGAGGCGTTCACCGGAGGCCAAGGATTCGATATTAGCATTGCGGATGAGCGCGTTCAGGAGTTCAGAGCAATGCTTGACCGAGGGAAGGCGGAGCGTTACGCGGGTTTGGTCGACGAAGCAGCGGATCGGATCGGCTCGGCGGTAGCTAGGGCGACCGACAATGCGAAGTTCGAGCGGGCACTCGAGGCGGTGATGAAGCACACCACAATGTTGGAGAATCTGTTGGAGCGAGTCCCGGACGAGGCCAAGACCGCGCTGGCATTGGCGATCTACAAGAGTGCCAGAGGTGCGGAGGTCCTCTCGGAGCTCGAGGCCGGCAAGGTAGACAAGGCTCAGCTCAAGACACACATCCAAGAGATCAAAAACGCTGCGAAGGAGCTTCGAACTCAGATAGAAAAGCTACCAGTGTGGCAAGCCGTTCAAACGGTTGAACAGAGTGTCGTTGATAACCTGCTCGACAAAATAGCTGAGGTGGCACACCAGATGCGTTCAGACGTTTGCGAGCGGGTCACTGAGATCCTCGAGAACCGGTTGGAGAAGGTAGTTCAATGGGCGGAGGAGAACTCGGGGCTAGACGTTGCAGAAGAGATGGTGTTGAAACACTTAGAGGTGCTGGAGAACGTGTACGAGCGCGTGCCGGAGGAGGCAAAGCCAGCAATCGAGCTTGCTATAGCCCGGAGCTCGCGGATGGTGGAAGTGATCTCTGCAGTGAAAGCTGGCGAGATTCCGATAGCCCAGATAGCCGAGGAGGTCAAGGCGGCGGCGGAGGAGCTCAAAGCTTTGGCGGCCGAAGTGAAGGAGAACCTCTCCAAAGGTGTTAGCGTGGCTCAGGTCGTTCGGGCGATCAACTTAGATGTGCTGGAAAGTGCTCTGGAGCGGATCGAGCAACTGAAGGACACGCTTTCGGATAACGTGCTCCCTGTGGTGGCGCAACGCTTAACGTATCGATACGCTTGGAGGGCTTCCTCTGAAGAGACACTACAACAGGCGATAGAGCTTTGCCAGCAATACATCGGGGCGCTGGAAGACTTGGACTTCGACGAACTCGTGACGGCGATGGAAGACACCCTAACAGATTTGGAAAACATCCAGAGCTCGTGGGAATCCGGTGAAATAACCAGCATCAGCGAGCAAACGGTGCAGCTGATGCAGCAGACCATGGAACGGGCCGAAAGCACGTGGAAGCAGTGGCTGGGCAAGTAAGGAGGGAGAGAGCAATGAGTTCCAACAAGCTCGTTCTGTCGATAGTGCTAGCGGTGATCTTGCCTGTGGTCCTGCTTTCTTGGCCAGTCGCCTCGATGTCGGTGGACGCCACGGCGAAGGCAGTAGCTCTCATGATTCCGGCGCTGATCTCACTGGTGATCGCTGGAGCGCTGTGGGGGATTTCCAAGCTCTTCAGCAAAAACCGTTAAATTGGACGAGCATATAGTCAAGGTGATATGAGATTCAGAGATGCCGCGTCTCTCCTGGCTCTAGTGGTGGCTCTTCAGGCAACGCTTGGCGCGATCCTTTACTTGTTTTCTTCCTCTTCTTTGGATTTTTTTGCTGTTTTGGTGGCGGTTCTGGTTATGGTTTGCGTCGCCGGTGGAATTGCTGCGGTGCTACTTATTGTCTCCCATCGATTTGCGCGTGAGCGAGCGTTGCGCGTTGCGCTCATGACGCTGTCGGAGGACGAGCGAAAAGTGTTTGAAGCCATCCTGCAGGTAGGGGGTGAGGCACGGCAGGACAAGCTCTGCAAACAGCTCGACATGTCGAAGTCCAAGCTCAGTGCCTTGGTGAACAATCTGGAGCGCAAGGGAGCGATCACAAAGACGCCGTACTGGAAGACCAACATTTTGAGGATTTCCGAGGAGTTCAGGAAGTGAGGGTTTTAAGGAGTGCCGCCGAGGTGAAATGTGGGGGCTGAATGGTAGTAAGCGTAGAAGATTTTATGACTAAAAAAGTTGTCACGATTGAGAGTTCGAAGAGCGTTTTTGAAGCGGCGCGGATGCTCGCCGAACGCGGGGTCGGGAGTCTGGTCGTGGTGGAGCAGGGAAAGCCGGTGGGCATAGTCACCGATCGCGACGTGCTCACCCGTGCGGTGGTCAAGGGCTTGGATTTGGAGAAAGTGTCGGTGTGTGAAATCATGTCGAAGCCCCTCATAACGGTCCGCCCCGAGTCGTCCATTTTGGAGGCCATCGCGCTCATGGACAAGCATTCGATCAGGAGAATCCCGGTGGTCAGAGGGGAAGAGATCGTCGGGATCATAACGTCGAGCGATGTGGGAAGGGCCTCCAAGATCTTAGCCCCCTATCTCTTCCCGAGGGTCCCGGAAATCTATTTGGTTCCGAAACGACCCGAGAGCCACGGGGACTGAAGGGAGAACACGTGAGAGTGCTGATCAAGGAAATGAGGCGATATTTTACTGAGCTGGCTAGACTGCAAGAGCGGGCGCGCAGGCTCTCGAGGCAGGTGGTGAGGGATTCGGCTCGCGCGATAAACGCCATACACCGCGGCGAGGAGCGGATTGCCGATGGCCTGATTGAGCGCGCCGGGAAAAATTTGCGGCGGCTCGTGGTTTTGGTTCGGAGAGACCCGTGGTTGGAGGGGATGGGCGATGTGTTCCAGGCCCAGCAGGAGTACGCGGAGGCGAGATTGCTCCGGGCTTTGCTCCGCGGAAAGCTTTTGAAGCCGCGGGCGCTGGACGTGGGTTATCGCGCTTACCTCGGGGCGGTGGCGGACGTGATCGGTGAGCTCCGCCGGTGCGCGCTCGACGCGATCAGGCGTGGCGAGCTCCAGCAGGCGGAGCGCATGCTCGAGCGCATGGAGGAGCTCTACGATATGCTAATGGAGTTCGACTACGCGGATTCGGTTATCCCAGGGATGAGGCGCAAGCAGGACGTGGCGAGGCAGCTCATCGAGCGTACCCGGGCGGATTTGGTGCTGGCTGTCAAGCGATGAATCGCTAGGGCACAGTGATATCGAGGCCGAAGAACAGAGAATCACGGCTTGCGAGAGTCGACCGTGGTCCGGCTTCAACCGATGAACTCCACGTTGTCGAGCCCTCGGAAATCCGGGTTGCCAGTCAGGATTCTCGCCTTTTCCCTCACTGCGGTGGCGTAGACTATCGCGTCGGCAAGCCCCCATCCCCGTTCGTGCTTGATCTGTGCGGCCTCGATGGCGATGGCTCTATCGACTTCACGAACGAACGACCGTTGCTCGATCGCGGCGAGTTTTTCCTTCGCGGTTTTCTTCCCGTAGAACTTCAAGACCCACAGGTAGACCTCTGCTAGGTTGATGGTGCTGACCACGACCTCCTCCTCGGACTCTTCCAGAATTCTTCTGACTTTGCTCCCAGCGGCGCTCCCGCGGAAGTACTCGATCCACGCCCAAGAGTCAACCAAAACGGTCAATCTCATCCCTTCGGAAGGGTTCGAGCTTCTTGAGCGAGCCGAAGTGCGACTTTTCGAGCGATTTTGCTTTTGCGAGGAGCACGCGAATGGTCTCGTCCATTGACTTTGCCCCGATCTGGTTTTTGAAAGCCGCCAGCCGCTCGAGAACGTCTTCGCGCACTTGGATTGTGGTGACCATCTTTCTCATATAGTCTATTGTGCAATAAGTTATATAAATATAGCAATCATAGCCGAAACAATAATCCTCTTACTCCTAGGGTTTTGGGCAAAGAAATGGTTCTCAATAGTATTTAAACCCTGAGAACTCTATTTTCTCAATTTTCTCGTGTATATAAAAGCCTGAGAAGCATAAATCCGTGGTTTTGGAGGAAAATGACATTCCGGAGTTCTTGGTCAGGTTGGGTGCAGACGCGGTGTTTGTCGGTTCTTCTCACGGTTTATAATAGCAAATCCCCAGTTCGAGATCATAGACCTTGGGTTCTGGGAGTTTGCGGATCTGCTCGGGGGTGAGCCCCTCGGCGCACGACCAGCCGTGCATGAGGGCGTTTGCGTGCATCCCGACGTTGAGCTTGCGTAGCAGGCAGGTGTGGTCGCGGTACATTCGGCGCTGGAGGCGCTCGAGCTTTACCAAGCACCTGCGGATGCCTTCCTGAGTTTCCTTGATTTCACGGAGGAGCTGTTGAGTCTGCTTGTTCGAGTTCCGAACGATTCTTTGAGTTTGTCGGTTCGAGGTCTCAATCGTCGCCCGGATTATCCGCTGCGTCTGATAATTGCCCAGCACCACGGTTACGATTATGGGCATGGTGATCGTCAGCACGGCTGTGAGCGTCTCCATCACACCCATTATTTTTCACCTTGTGGGCATTTCTCGCTTTCGCTTTGTGTGGAGGTCGCTTTTAAAGGAGAAAAACAAATGCTCAGCGGAGGGCTATGAAGTTTGACGTCAGGCGCCTGCGGCAGCTGGCCGAGCGGGACTTCGAGCTGGCTTGGCGCGAAGGCGGGAAGCTGGTTGAGCGCGAGGGGCGGCGCTTTGAGCCCGCGGACAAGGGCAGGCCGCACCCGCTCTACGATCTGATCCAGCGGGTTCGGGGGGTCCTGCTGAAGCTTGGGTTTACTGAGGTTCCGGTCCCGATGATAGTGGACAAGCGGGAGGTGTACCGGCAGTACGGTGCGGAGGCCCCGATCATTCTGGACCGGGTCTTCTTCTTGGCGACGCTTGAGCGCCCGGACATCGGGATCGGGAAGCGCAAGCTCGAGCAAATCCGCAGGATAGTGCCGGGGTTCGATCGGGTCGAGGAGCTCCAGTCGGTTTTCAGGCGGTACAAGCTGGGCCAGCTCGCGGCCGACGACCTGGTCGAGACGATCGTGCGGGAGGTGGGCGTGGACGAGCAGCAGGCTGGACAGATTCTTTCCCTCTTCGAGGAGCTTCGGGAGCTGAGGCCGGTTCCGACGGATCTGACCATGCGGTCGCACCTCACCTCGGGGTGGTTCGAGATCCTGCAGGCGATGCGGTTCCGCGAGAGTTTGCCCATCCAGCTGTTCTCCGTGGGGCCGAAGTTCAGGCGGGAGCAGCGCTTGGATGAGAGCCACCTGTACGAGTCCTGGACGGCGTCGCTGGTGGTGATGGCGGAGGAGTTCACGCTGGAGGACGGGCAGGAGCTGGCGCGTCGGGTGTTCAGGGAGCTGGGGCACGAGCCGGAGCTGAGGCTGAAGAGCGCGACCTCGCGCTACTACGCTCCCGGGACGGAGTTCGAGGTTTTCCTGAAGCACCCGCGCACCGGCGAGGCGCTGGAGGTAGCGGACGGCGGGCTCTACAGCCCGGTGGCGCTCGCGAACTACGGCATACCCTACCCGGTGTTCAACCTCGGGATCGGGCTGGAGCGGTTGCTGATGGTCGAGACCGGGGAGACCGACGTGCGCGTGCTGGTCTACCCGCACCGGTACAGGCCGCTGGAGCTGAGCGATGAGCAGCTCGCGGAGCTCGTCAGGGTGAAGGAGGAGCCGGCGACGGAGGCAGGGCGGCGGATCCGGGAGGCCGTCGTGCGGACGGCGCGCGAGCACGCCGACGCCCCCAGCCCCTGCGAGTTCACGGCCTTCGAGGGCGAGGTCGAGGGCAGGCGGGTGCGGGTGCGGGTGGTTGAGCCGGAGAGTGGGACGCGCCTCGTGGGGCCGGCGGGGTTCAACGAGGTGCGCGTCTACGACGGCAACGTGGTGGGGGTGCCGCCGCGCGGGTGGGAGGACGACGAGTTCCTGCGGGCGGTGCGGGAGCGCGGGGTCTCGACGGGGATCACCTTCATGGACGCCTTTGCCGCCCGCGCCGCTGCCGAGATCGAGCGGGTCGCGCGCTCGTGTGAGCGGAGCGTGCGGGTGCGGGTGCGCAACGTGAAGCAGCCGAGCGACATAAACCTAGAGCTGGACGAGGTGGCGCAGCGGTTCATCACGAGCAGGCGGAAGCGGATCGACGTGCGCGGGCCGGTGTTCACGACGGTGGAGGCGGAGTTCGAGTAGGTTGGGTGGGGTGTACCACGGTTGTTAGGTTATGACCAGGGAGCAACAGTAAATAGCAGAGTGTTGTTTTTATCGTCTTCTTCAAAGTGAACAAAAAGTAAGATTTTTATTCACTAAAGTGAATAAAATTAAAAAGATGATTCCGGAAATCTTGGCTAGGCAAAGGGAGGAAATAAGCAGGCTTCTGGACTCCAAGCTTGTGCCGCGCGAGCTGGCCATACCGCTGGCCAGAGAACTCGGGAAGCCCATTTGCAAGGTGGTGACGGGAGTCAGGAGGAGTGGCAAATCGTTTCTTTCCTTCATGCTTTTGAAGGACAAGGACTTCGGCTATGTGAACTTTGACGAGAGAGAGCTCCTGAGGATCGATTTGGACACATTGCTCGGTGCGGTGAGCGAAGTTTATGGGAGGCCAGAAATCCTTCTGCTCGACGAAATCCAGAACGTCGACGGGTGGGAGCTGTGGGTCAACAGCCTCCAGCGCTTGGGATACAACCTCCTCATCACGGGGAGCAACGCGAGGCTTTTGAGCAAGGAGCTGGCTACCCACCTCACGGGCAGGTACCTCGAGTTCGAGGTCTTTCCATTCAGCTTCCGGGAGTTTCTCTCATTCAAGGGCGAGGTGCCGGAGGAGCCTCCGCGCTCGCTGGAGCGGCGGGGTGCGGTGAACAGAGCGCTCCGCGAGTATCTGGAGAGGGGCGGGTTCCCGGAATACTTGGTGAAGGAGCTGAGCGCCAGCTATCTTCAGACCTTGCTGAGTTCTATCATCTACAAGGACGTGGTTCGGAGATATCGGGTAAAAGCACCACAGGAGATCGAAGAGCTCGCGCTTCACCTGCTGTCCAATTTCTCGGCGGAGTACACCTTCAACAAACTGAAAAACCTCTTGGGCCTGAGGAGCGTGGTGACGGTCAAGAAGTATGTTCGGTATTTGGAAGAGGCCTTCCTCATGTTTTCTCTTCCGAGATATTCCAGGAAGACCAAGGAGATCATCAAGGCCCCCAGGAAGGCATACTCGGTGGATCTCGGGCTCTCCAACGCGGTGTCGCCCAGATTGACGAAGGACATGGGGCGGATGATGGAGAACTGCGTGTTCCTCCACCTGAGGAGGAAGGGGCTCAGGGAGGGCGTCCAGCTCTTTTACTGGAGGGACCACCAGCAGCGCGAGGTGGACTTCGTGGTCAGGCGGGGGACGGCGGTCGAGCGGCTGGTGCAGGTGACTTATGCGTCGGGGAGGGACGAGATCGACAAGAGAGAGGTGGAGGCCCTCAGGCGGGCAAGCGATGACCTGCGCTGCAAGAGGCTCTGCCTGATCACTTGGGACTACGCAGGGGAGATCAGGTCGAGGGGTAGGCGGATCACGTGCGTTCCGCTGTGGAAGTGGCTGCTCTTTGAGGAGCGGTGCGAGTCCGGTTGAGTGGCATAAACCTAGAGCTGGACGAGGTGGCGCAGCGGTTCATCACGGGCCGGCGGAAGTGGATCGACGTGCGGGGGCCGGTGTTCACGACGGTGGAGGCGGAGTTCGGCTGAGGCGCAAGTCCTGCTTATTTATTTTTGGTTGCCCATGTGAGTTGGGGGGAGCCGAATGGACGAGCGACTTGAGGAGATACGGCGGAAGATCCTGCCTATCCTAAGGAAACACGGCGTGACGAAGGCGAGCGTGTTCGGCTCATGGGCGAGGGGGGAGAGCAAGGAAGGTAGCGATTTGGACATCTTGGTGGAGTTGCCGGAGGGCAAAAGCCTGCTAGATCTCGCGAGGCTCAAGATAGAGCTCGAGGAGCGGTTGGGCATAAGGGTGGATGTGTTGACCTACAATTCAATCCACCCGCTTCTGAGGGAGAGGATTTTGAACGAGCAAAAAGTGATTGCATGAAAAAAGGATCCGCGGACCTTCATTGAGCACATTTTGGAATGTATCGCTCGGATTGAGGAATGCGTGAGGGTCTCACGAAGGTTCCCAAAAGTTTAAATATGGATGGTAGGTAGTATGTATGGTATAAAAATGAGAATGGAGGGTGTTGAAAAAGTGGCAAAAATGCGTGCGCTAGTGAAAGAAGAACTAAAGCATATCCCGCGGGGCTCACTAGCTCAGAATTTCCTCAGAAATGTATATGCGGCGCTCCGGATGCATAGCTTGGGGAAAAAAGCAGAAAAGGAGATGACACCGAGAGAGGTCCTCTTGGAATCGATTGAGCTTACCAAGCGAAGTTTTCCAGATTTTGAACCAAAGTATGATCAGCAATTTTTCAAAGTTTGAACCGGAAGCTTGATAGTTATAAAATAGCAAGCAGACAAGAAAGTGATGGAGCGTGAAGCGGGATTTCGAGCCCGGCTGCGTGATGTAATTTTGAAGACAATAAAGAAGGCAAGATTTCACGGTCTGGAGTTCAAAAATATCGAACCCGGATTCAAGGTTGGAAGCAGACATGAGGCTGATTTGGCTTTACTCACCCCTACCCAGCCTTTCCTTTTCATCGAGACCAAACGCAAGGGCGCCCGTGAGAGTGAGCTGTTTGACCCTACATCTGCCTTGGTACTCGGCCAAGTCATGGTCTATGCCGCAATATGGAAACGACAGAACAAGCAAGACGTGCCTTTCGTAGCCACGGCGAATCCCGGTCTCATAGCGGTCTTCCGTGTTCCAAAAGATATCGATAAAAAGATTGATTGGAATGCTGTTTTAAAACGGGACTATGCTGGAGCCATAAAGCGGGTTTATCGGAATTTGCTCGAAGAATGTCTCGTCGATAAGGTCTATCGATTACAACTTACTTCAGAGTTTATCGGCCAGATCTTGGATCAGCTAGCCGCTGAGTACACTCAAGCTAGGTTCTATCGGGCGGAACCGACGCGTGTTCTCGTCGGACGGTTCCGCGGTTTTGTTAATACCGTTGCCGAGTGCTGCGCCCCCTTGCTTGAGCGGATGCTGAGGGAGGACTCCATGTTCAGGGAGCAGGTTGGGAAGCTCGGGTACGCCACGGAAGAGGAACAGCTCGGGCGGACTGCACGTCTTCTCGCGCGAATGATGGCCTATGTGCTGATGAACAAGCTGATTTTCCGGAAGATTTTGGAGAAAACCTACGCTGGAATCCCGCCGCTGGTGGGGCTCGACACATCGTCCAGTTCTAGGTTCAGGGAAGACCTGCGCCGTCACTTCGAGATTGCGGTTTCCAAAACCCAAGATTTCGAACCGATCTTCTACACCGGCGTTTACGACCGGCTTCCTATTCCGGATGATCCGGAGCTGATGGAGTACATAAACGAGTTCATCTATGACCTTGAGCAAATCGAGTTGCTCAAGATAGCCGACCAAATCGGCTACATGTACGAGGTGCTGATACCGCCAGAGGAGCGGCACCAGTTCGGGCAGTTCTACACGCCGCCTTGGGTGTGCGAGCTGATTACGCGCTGGTGCATTCGGGATCAAGAGGACAAGGTCTTCGATCCGGGCGTGGGCAGTGGAGGCTTTATCCTGCAAGCATATCGGCGATTGGCAGAGTTTCGAGGTCGCTCGCCTGATAGTATGATGCCGCGTGAGATTCACGAGCGGATATTGGAACAGCTCTACGCGCTCGACATCAATCCTTTCCCAGCACACCTTACTGCAATGGGACTTTCAATGCGTGCCCTGCGCTCACCCTCGACCAAGCTCAAGGTGCTAGTGGCGGATTTCTTCTTGGTTCAGCCCAAGCAAAAGGTGCTGAGTCCGTACACGGTAAAAACGATAGTGGGAGAAGAGCACATTCCGGTGGTTTTCGGAGATTTCGATGCTGTGATCGGGAATCCTCCGTACACGAGATGGACGGAGATTCCGGATGAGACGCAGAAGCTCATCAAAAAACACCTAGGGGAGCTGATGAAAAGATACAAGCTCACCCCTCAGGTCTCCCGTGGGGTGGAGCCGGGGATTTACACTTATTGGATCCTACACGCGCACGAATTCCTAAAAGAGGGAGGAAGGCTAGGGATGATCATATCGAACACATGGCTCCAGACGGACTACGGGATCGGGTTTGGGAACTTCCTCCTCGATCACTTCAGGATAAAAGCTGTCATAGACTTCGCGGCCAAGCTGTTCAAAGATGCGTTAATCACCACGTGCATCGTGCTCGCGGAGCGCGAGAGTGAGGAGGCCAAGAGGCTGGAAAACGAGGTCGTGTTCATCCACATCCCCGGGGAGGTCGAGAGCGTGGATGTTGGAAGTTTGTTGGAGGCTGTGCGAACCGGCGAATCCCAAGAGTTCACCGTGGTACGGGTGAAACAGAAGGACATACCTCGAGACAGAAAATGGATAGATCTGTTTTTCAGGGCGGTTGATTTGTCGAAGCATCCGCTGATTGTGAAACTCGGGGAACTCTTCGAGCCACTCCGCGGGAATACAGAGTGGGCACGATGGGCACTGGCTCACGGGAGGCGACCTGATTTAGGCATGGCTGAGTTTCACTATTTATCTCCCTCCAAGTTAGAAGAGTTCAACCTGAGCCATTTGGCATACCCCAATATGAATTTGAATGAATGCTTTCTTTATCCTGCAATTACACGAGCTAAGCAGTCACTATTTTTCACATTTAATCAGAAAGATTGGAAAAGATTGTTACAAAACAACGACCGATGCTATATCCTAATCGCTCACAAACCGAGGAATCAATTACCAGCTGAGATAAAACGGTATATCGATTGGGGCGAAACTAGGTGTATTGGCAAAGTTAAGGCTAGGCAAATAGGCGCAAGAGGAAAAACTGCTGACAAAACTGAGGCGGCAAAAGTTAGAGCAACGCAACGAAGATTTTTCTATGGCTGGTATGATGTTGGAGGTGTTTTGCCTTGTCAAATTTTTGCTATTCGGGAAGCTAGATATAAGACGAGATTTGCCCTGTGCAAATTTCCTGTGGCAACGTTCGACAGAATTATTACATTCATACCGAAAAAGAAACCATTAGCTGAAACTGAGCTAAAAGCTCTTCTCGCGTTTTTAAACTCCTCGTTTATGCAATTTCAAGTCGAATTACAAGGTAGGTATGTAGCTGCAGGTCCCATAGGGTTTGATGTGAAAGTCGCTCGCGAAATGCCCGTTCTTGACGTCAGGAAGCTCGACGAAAAACAGCTAAAGCGTCTCGCCAAGCTCTTCGACGAGCTTGAGCGCGAGGCCAGGCGAATCGGCGGTGCATCAACTAGGGAGCAACTCGAGCAGCTCAAACCCAAGATCTATGAAATTGACTACGCAATCGGTGAAATTCTGGGGCTGACCAAAGAGGAGGTCGAGGACATCCAGCGCAAGGTGGAGCTGATGGTGGAGCGGCGCGTCGGGGTAGCGAAAAAGACAGGTGAATGATCTGAAAAATGTCCGAATGTTTTTCAGACGGGTAAGCATTCGATCAGTGCTAATTTGGATTCTGCGCCAGTGCTCGGGTTTTAGTTATGTGTGGATCGCCCTCATTCTCTTCTGCGTACCTGTGATCCTCCTACATGTGTTGTTGTGGCCTTCATCTCTGGATTACCTCTCGTTGTCCCCTGATAGATGGTGGGCTCTCATCTCCTCTGCTTTTGTTCATAGGGATCTTGCTCATTTATTCAACAATTTATGGGCATTTGTAAGATACACTGTATCGTTTGTTTTTGTGAACTTGCTGGGCAGCGTGGAAAGAAAAAGATATTGGAGCAAAACCTTTCTTTGTGTTTCTTTTGTGGGGGGCATCATTGCAGGCGGTATCGAACTGCTGGCTCGGATGCCGACAGGCTGGAATGGCACCATCGTTGGGGCATCTGGAATAGTTTACTCAGCCATCGGGGTTTTTTTTGCTTCCGTTCTAATAGTATCCACATCTTATGTTTGTATCCTTCTCACTAAACAAGGTCGGAGACTTGGCCTGCGAAATGTTGCTGATCTGTTGCTCAACGTATTGGTGTTGGTATTCATCGTTCTTGAATTGATTACAAGCACGGAAAAGTTCCTAAGTTTCAGTCCGAAAGCTGCCGTGTACTCACATAGTTATGGATTTGTGATTGGTTTTTGTATCTCACTTGCGCTGTTTTTCAATTTCCAGAACAAAAAACAATGAACCAGCTCCGTGTTCGCAAGTACTTTGTATGATGAAGCTTTGTTCTAAACTCGGGAGATAATTTTAGTCGAGAACTCCTGAAGTAAGTTGGGGGTTGGGCCCGGGGCGACGGTTAGGGAGAAAAATCCACGACCAAGCCCCGGTGCCGATTCTGTGAATCGGCAGATGTAGTTAAGGCGGGCAAGCGGTATAACCGTTTCGGTAGCAAGCAGCGCTGGCTCTGCAAGGGATGCGGGCGCCGCTTTACCTCCGACGACGGCTTCTTAGGGCTCCACTATCCCAAGCGCGTGGTCGCCGAGGCGGTCGATTTGCACTTCGAAAGGCTGTCGACGCGCAAGGTCTCGAGGCACTTCGAGCGCCACCACAGGCGGATTTCGTTGTTCGGAATATCAATCGAAAATTCTGTGTCGGGGATGAAGAGTACTTCAAACTCAAGGCAAGATCGTGAACAAGGACGAGATGGTTTTTATGGAAAAACGGCGGACCCAAGCCGGTCGTCGGTGTACCTTACGGCACACAGTCGGCTTGGACTTACCCGCCAGTTGGAATTTCTTTTAGAGAGACATAAGTCTTACTCCTAGGACATTCAACCGTTAAGGTCAGGAAACCCTTTTTGGTTTTTAACTTAACGTTTTTGATTTCCCCCGACCTGTCAGAAAGCAAATCACTTTCCCGCAACAGGTGTTCAAGATACTTCCTGCTCGGCTTCAGTCCTTCTCAACCCACGCAGGCCGGGTGACACCCACCGCCTCGGCCGTGCTGCCGTCTCCCCGTTCGACTTTCACATGAATCTTATTGCAGTGCTCGGGAAAGCCTTCGTAGACATCAGGTCTCGTCATGTTTTCATGAGTTCCTTCGACGATTCTGTTCCCATCCTTCGTCCTGTCGGTGTTTTCTCTCGGGCCCGGACGATCGCCTGTCGAATTCGAATCGTGGACGTGATTTCCAGAACCGGAAAATTCAGACTTCAGTGCTGGCCGACGCGGTTGAACCTCAGCGTTTTGGAAACAATTCTAAGGTCGGCTGGTCACAGAAGAAAAATTAAAAACTTTAATTCTTTTAGAAAAATTTAAAAACTTTTAACAATTCTAAAGGTCAGTCCTTGGCCGTGACGCAAGCCCCTTTGGCTCACACGAAGAAGTGCGGAACCATCAGCACCCGCGTGCCGCCTATTCTCCTCACCCCGAATTTCCGGAGAGTGAAGACGAGGGCTCTCGCCGGCCTGTAGCTCTGGATGAAGCTGAGAAACCCCCTCCCTGCCCTGGCTTCGGTCTTCACCTCCACCGGCACGATATCGCCCTCGAGCTGGAGCACGAAGTCCACCTCGGCCTTCCCCGTGGTCCGCCAGTACCTGACCTCCCCGAGCGCTCGAAGCTCGTTGAGGATGAAGTTCTCAAGAAGCACCCCTCGATCCACTCTGGTCTCGAGGGGGGCAAACCCGCCCGCAATCGAATTCCTGAGCCCGGTGTCCACGAAATACACCTTGGCTGCCTTCTTCAGCTCCGTTGCGCGGTTTCTGTGGAATGGTGCCACGCGAGTGATCACATAGGTGTGCTGGAGAACCGAGAGATAGTGGCGCACCGTTTTGTAGTCCATCCCGAGCTCGCGCATAACGCTCGAGACGTTCAGGAGGGCACCGTTGGCGACAGCCAGGTACTTCATGAAGCTGTTGAAGGTCTCCAAATGCCGGACATCAAAGAAGAAGAACACATCCTTCTCCAAGTAGGTCCTCGCCAGATTCCGGAGTAGCTCGGTTTTCATCTCCCGGTCGTCTTCCTTCACCACTGCGGGATAACCGCCGAACAGGAGGTACTCTTCCAGCAGCTCCCGGAATTCCCGCTCAAACACCACGCTTATATCCGGTCTCTTCCCGGTTTTCACGAACTCCACGATTTCCTTTTTTCGGTCCGCGAAGAGCTTATGGAGATCCCGGGCCTTCCACATCAGGAACTCCTCGAAGCTGAGCGGGAGTAGCTCGAAGTACGCTGCCCTGCCGACCAAGTACTTCCCGACCTCGACCTTCACGTCAAACGACCCGGAGCCCGTCACGATGAGCTTGAGGCGGTCCGAGTAGAGGTCGTAGATCAGCTTCAGACGTTTTCCCACATCCCTGAGATACTGCGCCTCGTCCAGCAGCAGAACCGTTTTTCGCCCCTCCATGAACCTCCGCGCGAAGCTCTTGGGGTCGCGTTCGAGCGAGTTTTTGAAGTCCTCGTCCTCCAAGCTCGCGTATTTCCCGCCGAGCTTCTCCGCCAGATGCAGTAGAAGGGTTGTTTTGCCAGCCTGCCTCGGTCCCTTTACTATGAGGATTTCCGGCCGCTTGATCCACTTGTCCATTTTTTCTTCGATTTTTCTTGGATAATACTCCACAAATAACTCTATTATTTATGGCGTATTTAAGGGTTGGCTTGGTTGTGATCTTGGGCTTAATGGAAATAGAATCAAACGTCTGAAATTCCGAAAAACTCCCGCACCCGCTGGAGCCCCAGCCTGCCGGCGCGCAGGGGCCCGCGGGCCGTGTAGAGCTCAACGACCAGCGCCCCGTCGTAGCCCGCCCGCCTCACCGCGCGCGCCACGCCCGCGAAGTCTATGGTCCCCTCGCCCGGAACCAGGTGCTCGTCGTGCTCTCCGTGGTTGTCGTGCACGTGCATGTGGATCACGCGCCTGCCGAGCCTGCGCAGCCAGCGGGCGATGAAGGTCCTAGAGCTCCGGAGCCCGCGCCTGCACGCCTCGAGGTGCGCGTGCCCGACGTCGAAGCAGGCCCCGATCTCCTCGCCGCGCCCGCTCAGGAAGCCCGCGAGCTCCTCGAGCGTCGCGTATGGACCGAAGGCCGAACTCCCGTTCTCCAGCGCGAGCGTTATCCCGTGCTTTTTAGCGAGCTTCAGACACTCGCGCAGCGTGAGCTCGTAGAACCTCCGCGTTCCCTCCCAGAGCCACCGCAATTCGGGAATGGGGCACCGCCCCGCGTGTAGCACCACCAGATCTCCGCCCACTCTGGCGCAGGTCTCGATGCCGAGCTTCAGGCGCTTGAGCGTGAGCCTGCGCAGCTCCGGCAAGTGGCTTCCGGGGTTCAGATCCCAGAAGCTCGCGTGCACCGAAACACTTGCCCCGTGGTCTTGAAGAGCCCTCTTCACGCGCCGCAGATCCGGCTTGGGCTTTCCCGGGACGAAGTAGGGGAAATCGCAGATGATTTCGACGTGTTCAGCCCCGAGCTCGAGACAGACATCGACCGCGCGCTCGAGCGTCCACCAGGGAAAGAGCAGGGTCGAGAGTCCGACTCTCATCTCTCCTCCCTCATCGCGCGTGTTGCGAGTTCGTGGGCTGCCCGCAGGGGTTCCGGCAGGCGGTACCCCCGCGTCGTCTCGAGCGCTATGCGCACCGCAGTCTCGAGCCTCAGCTTGTGCCCCACGCTCACATAGACGGGTCTTGCCCCCCGCTTGGTCCGGAGCACCGCTCCCACGACCTCTCCCTCGTGCCTGAGCAGCGTGTAGGCTCCGGGCTCATCGCTGGGCATCTCGGCCTCGCCAACCAGTCTGCTCTTCGCGACGCCCAGTGTTGGCCGATCGAGCACCACACCGAGGTGGCATGCCAAACCGGCCCTGCGCGGGTGTGCCAGCCCCTGCGCCCCCACCATGTAAACGTCCGCCTCTCCTCCCCGGAGCACTTGGAGCATCCCGTCGAGTTCGCGGAACGCCAGAAACGTCGGGATATAGGGGAACTTAAGTCTGACGCGCTTGACGCGTTCCAATTGTGGTTCGAGCGTCCGGTAGTCCAGCACGCAGCACGCAGCGTACGCGATTTCACCTCGCGCAAAGGATATGTCGCAACCCGCGATGCGCTCCAAGCGCTCGAAGCCGTCTTTCTGTTTTACGAGTTTTGCCACGCGCCGCTGCACGCGCATGAGCTCCTCCAAGTCCAGGCTGCGCGGCTTGAGCAACGGAAGCATGTTCTCGTGTATCGTAATGCGGGCGGAGGGTTATAAACGCGTTGAGTCCTGCAGCACAATGCGGTGCTGCAGCGGCAAGAAAAATCTCTGAGAGGCAGGGCGAGATTTTTTGAACGAGGAGATGGCGAAGCGCCTCCCGACTAAGGATCTCGACGACGGGGCACCTGAATATTATATGCGGTCGTCATAGCGGTCTTCAAACACCCGGTGCGCCTCACCGCCCAAGGCCGATTTCTTCGATCCTTTCGATTCCAGGTACCGAATCAAAATCTTGGTCAAACGACAGAATCCTCTTTATTTTTCTGGAGTACATCAGCGCCACCGTTGTGGCATCGACGAAGCTGAGCCGAGGATATTTTTTAAACAGCTCGGCGGCGAGTTCCAGCTCCCTATCTGTAAGCCTCATCAGTTCAAGAGTTTTGGTGGATGTGAGGATCTCATGGGCACGGTTGGATGCCTCGGCTCC
Source organism: Hadesarchaea archaeon (assembly GCA_029259175.1). Taxonomy (GTDB): domain Archaea; phylum Hadarchaeota; class Hadarchaeia; order Hadarchaeales; family Hadarchaeaceae; genus JAVZGN01. The sequence continues at coordinate 3,821 of JAPDJH010000009.1, read as the reverse complement.
GCCGCGTCCGCTGAACCGTATGAGTGTGAGGGTTTCAGCCAAGATGAAATCGGAAAAACATGCTTTGGATCCACTCGCGATTAATCTGCGCAGGATTTCCGAGGCCTTCTTATGCATGGCGTCACGTTTGAGAGCGGCGGCGGCCAGTACAACCGAGTCTATGAAGTACACTCTATCACTCTGCTCCGTACAGGGTTCTATCGTGATCTCTGGTGACATTGGTGGGGCGCGTTTCCAAGATTCCGATAAGTGAGGATAAGCTGACGTGTTTCCTCTTCCTTGGTCTCACCAAGATTTCGGTCCCCATCGGTAACCAATCCAGTTCGTCCCCAGCTTTCAGCGCAAAAGCTTTTCGAATCTCAGCCGGGACTGAGGTAAGGTATTTCTTGGAAATCTTGCTGACGGCCATCGTTTCACCGTTTTTCCTTTGTACTATGCGTGTATATAATTTACTATGCATTTTTTGATTTTACTTAGTAAACTGTCTTGAAACGTGTTTCACAGTTTGGGCGGGTCTCAACCTTGAATAGCCGCTTCCAAACACCATACTTGCGGTAGAACTTGAGCCAGCGCTCGGGTTCAAAACCGAGGGCAAACCAACCGGTCCTCGCGGAATTGACAATGCGGGTTCGATAAAACTATTAATTCGCGCGGCAGAAATAGTGGCTGATGCGAGTCGGAGGTCCGAAGTGTGCCGTCTGCGGCAAGAAGATTCAGATAATGAGCTATGATTCCGCCTATGTGAAGCTGGTGCGCCCGGGAGAGGCCAAGGGCGTCTTCGTTTGCTGGAAGTGCGCAGAGCGCGAACTCGGGAGCAAGATCAACGAGATCGGGAAGTAGCGGGTCTAGTGTCTCTAGAACGCCGTCGTGACGGATCTGTGGTTCGCGCTCACAGTGAGTGCCCTGCTTTTTCGTGACCTGATATAAACCGAAAGGTCCAACACAGAATGGGGAGCAGGGATGGCCACTCCGGAAGATCACCTCCTGATGTCGCTCGCGATCAAGCGCAAGGGCAAGTTCGTGGATCTGGAGCACATCCGGGAGAAGGTCCGCCGGGATGCAAAGCGCGATTTCACTCAGGCCGAGATACGCAAACTCCTGGATTCCCTCATCTCCCGCGGGCTGATGGAAGAAAAAGAGGGCGAGTTCGCGATCTCGGACAAGGGGCGCGAGCACTTCGAAAAGCGCTGGCGACAGATCAGGGAGGAACTCAACCAGGACTATCTCAAAGTCTACCGGGCCAAGCGCTACTATCCTCACGTGGTCGATGCCCTGTTGGAGTTCTGCAAGGGTCGCTGGGTCTCCGTGTTCCGTCTGTTCACGGGGCGCGCATGGCTGCAGCGCAAGCTCGGACCCCGCTACATCACGATCCGCAGCGAGCGCGATGTCCAGTGGTGGCTCGACGTCCACGGCATCGACTTCATCCCCTACATCCACCGCCCGAACTCCGACCGCCCCGACTGGCTCGTGATCGACTTTGACGCCGGGAAGCGCGTGAAGTCCGGAGATGTGAAACGGGTGGTAGAGGCGGCGTTCGGCGTGCTGAAGGACTATGGTGTGAGGCCAGCTCTGAAGTTCAGCGGCTCCCGCGGCTACCAGCTCTGGGCGCGGTTCGAACCCCACGATCTCCCCAAGGATTATCAGCCCAAGCGTTTGCGGACCGAACGGCGTCAGCGCAATCTCTTCACTTTTTACTCCGACATTGTACGGTTTGTCGAAGCGGAGGTGGCGAAGCAGCTCCCCGGGCTGACCACCGCGGAAACGGCCAAGAAAGAACTGCGGGAGGACAAGGTTCTGCTGGACGCTTCGATAATCAAGCCGATGGGGGATGTGCGCGCCCCCTACTCGATGCACTTCAAGACGGGCCTGATTTCGACGCCGCTCCAGCTGAAGGAGCTGAAATCGTTCGAGCCATCGATGGCTGATCCGGAGCCCGTGGCGGAGCGCTACCGAAAGCGGGGGAACGAATTCGTGCTCGAACCAGCAGACGGATCAGCCCTCTTCGAGCGCGTGGTGGCGTGGTGCAAGGGATAGGGGCGGGGATCCGGTGAACACGCAAGTCTTCAAAATGGCCGTGTTTGTACTCCTTATTTGTTTACTCTTTGTCCCTTCGGTATCGGCAGACAAGGGTGTGCTCGCTCCGGTCACCGTATATGAGCCAGGTCAAAAGGCGATTGTTGCGTGGGATGGTGAAAACGAGATACTGATTCTAGCTACCGATGTTTACGCAAGCCAGAGCTCGTGGGGTCTAGAGCTTTTGCCGTTACCCTCGGTGCCCGTAGTGAGTGAGGGAGACTGGGACTCGTTCGAGAATGTGTCTTCATTGGTGAACCGCTATCTTTGGAGCCTGCAAGATGAGAAGGAATTCAAAAGATCGCAAGTTTTCTTAGCCTTTATTATGACTGTGCTCATTGTCGTACTCGCGGCTAGCGTACTGGCAATACGCCACGGGGTGCCGATAGCTCTGGTCGTGGTCGTTTGGCTATTCCTAATAGCGGAGTTTGCCTTGTTGTATTCGTATTATCCCGTATCGATGCATGCTTATACCCCCACCGGCGGGATGGAGGTGCTCTGGTACGAGAACATTGGCGCCCACCACCTCGCTGTTGTAAAAGCTGAAAACGCCGGGGAGCTGGTTGGCTGGGCTCAGGGATACCTGGAAAACTTGGGCATCGCGCTGGATCTGCCTCTTGCCGAGATGGAAAATTCAGTTTCGAGATACCTCGAGGATCAGATAAACTACTTCGTTTTTGATTTGGTTGAGCTGGGAACGGAGGAACGTAGCATAAACCCGTTGGTGTACCAGTTCGAAAGCGATTCGCTTTATTATCCGCTTGAGATATCTTCCGTGGCCTCGGGGTCTACTACAATAACTCTCGCAACGATTACTGAAGGCCCGCTGGATACCGACCAAATAATGAGCTCGTTCCTCCAGTTAAAATCCAGCAACGGTGTTTCGTTAGAATTCAGCGTGGATAAGAAAGACCTTAGTCGGATATCTCCCGCAGTTGCTGACTTGTTCGACAAAAACGCTTGGCTCACGATTCTGACATACGAAGGCCCATTGCACGAGCTGAGTGGCGATTTGAAAATCAGCGAGACGAGCCCCATTCGAGAGGCGGGATTCGATTGGTGGCCTTACCTGCTCTGGGTGCCGGTTTTTCTGCTGTGGTCTGGAATTTTCTATTTAGTGCGCGAGACGTTGAAAAAGACAGGCACTTAGGTTCCGCTGTTTTGGCCCCCTCTCAGGGTCGCTTCGCACGCTGGTTTGGGGCCCTCGGGCGTGCGGGTCAGGCAGGCCCCGCGGGGGAATCCTCGGGCCAGCATCTGGCACTAGGTCATCAGTTCCACATTGGCTGGCGGTCGTTTTTACCGCGGCGGTTGCCCCATTTTTTTGGCTTTATAAGCGGCCTTCGCTCAAAACTCCGGTGGGTCGCGAGTGCGGAAGACTTCTAGAGACGTGTCTAGAAGGAGGCGCGCCGTGCTCTTTGTTTGGGATGCAAAAACCCCGAGCCCGGAGCGCAAGACGTTCTACGCGAAGCTCTCCGGTTACGGCGGTTATGAGGGCGTGCTCCGAGAGATACCGGAAGGGGGCTTCAGGTGGGTCTCCGGATCGGCGATTCTGGTTGCGAAAGAGCACGCGCCCAAGCTTCGGGCGTTGCTTTCAAGCTACGGGAACGTGATCCGGTGGCACGAGTTCAGCGTTCACGTTTCCGGTGAACTCGGAATTCGGCGGGCTTCTAGACACGTGTCTAGAAAGCCGAATGTCGAGGCGTGAGTGTCCTCTAGACACGTGTCTAGATTCAACCCTTTTATCCGGC
>JAPDJH010000005.1 GCA_029259175.1 Hadesarchaea archaeon | reverse complement strand
CGGCTCTGAACTCGACCGACAACCTCGACGCCGACGACGGTGAGAACTACCAGGTCGACGCTGAAAGCGCTGTTCTCTACCAGAGCGAGACCGATTACGAAAACTACACGCTGGTGGAGAACGGGACTGAGGTCAGCGGAACCTCGACGGACTCCATGGATGTTGATGACGATACCAACTACTATGAAGTGGATGCAGAACAGACTGGGGCGGCTGGGAGCGCGCCTGAGGGAACGGTCGGATACCGCTCGGATGTCTCCAACGAGAATTATCCGAAGTTCCGTGACTGGGATGGGGCTGCTTGGGGAACCGAAAACGAACTCGCGGACACCGGCGCTTACATTCAGTGGACGAGGGTCGAATACTGTCCGGTATCCACTAGGGCCAACGAACGGATAATTGTCACACTGGGAGAGGACGGATATCTAGATGTCTACGTGTGGGATGGAAACTCTTGGATTGAAAATCACGAACTCGGGAGCGGGGGCTCGGTAGTGGATGACGACCGTAGCTTCGACCTCGCATACGAAAATGTCAGCGGTGATGCTCTCTTGGTCTGGTCCACAGACCAGTTCGGTGGAGCCGGAACCTACGAGCTGATGTACAGTGTATGGGACGGAAACCAGTGGAGCGCTCCTCAGGGAATCGACCTGACCGCTAACACGGACGATGTGGTGGTGGTCAAGCTCGCAAGCAAACCCGATTCAGACGAGATCGCGATGATAACCATAGATGAAGCGGATAATGTTACCGCCCTTATTTGGGACGGGTCGAGCTGGGGAAATGAGCTCGTGCTCTCCTCTGATGGAAATTATGTCGGAGACGGGCAACAACCGGTCGCCGTGGCCTACGAGCACCAATCGGGAGAGGCCGTTTTCTTCTGGGCCACCCCCACAGCAGGCGTGCTCAAGGCCAGAAAGTGGGACGGCAGCTCGTGGGGCCCCGAGGTAACCTACGATTCCACGGTCGACGGCGGTGACATTCGCTTTGTGGTCGCCAAGGGAGACCCCCACTCGGACAACATCATGGTAACCATGCTTGATGACGGGGGAGATTTGTACTCGGTGGTCTGGGACGGAAGTTCAGATACCTTTGTGGGAGAGCACGAACACGAAGGAGCAGCTCTGACCTACACCCACCAGGTTTTCGACATCGCATGGGAAGCAGGAGAGAGCAAGTGCATCATCCTGTTTGACGGCGACGACGCCAGCGAACCCACCTACAACGTGTGGACCCCCTCCTCCGGCTGGGGGACGGACACCGGACTGGGCACGACGGACGACTACCACTGGATAACCCTACGCCAGAATCCGAACGACCCGGACGAGATCTTGGGGGTGAGCATCAACACTACCGACGGAGGGAGTACGCCTGCCAGAGTGGGTTCGATTCGATGGGACGGAAGCGGGTTCACGCTGGACGTCGACAATTTCAGTACCAATGTGAATTCACTTTCAACGGGGTTCGCTGATCTCGCCTTCAAACGCTCTGAAGCCGCTACGTTGAGTTATTCCCTCGACCTCCGCTTCGATTCGAGCCAGGTGAGCACGCCCGAGGCCGACATCGACAACCTGCGCTTGGTCATCAACTTCAAGTCGACCGCCACCGTGACCTACACGTGGCAGATCTGGAACTGGGATGCCCAGGAGTGGCGGACGCTGGACTCGGGAGAGGTGGGGACGACCGAGGTGACGTGGGAGAATGTCATCTACGACGGGACTTTCGGCGAGAACATCGAGAACTTCATCTCGGACACTCCGGGGCGGGAGAACATCCGAGTGCGCCTCTACACCACCGGGGAGAGTTCGGACCACCGGGTGCAGATCGACTACCTCCTCTTTCAGGAGAACTACACCTCGACCGGGTACATCCTGGAGGTCGTGCACGAGTCAGAACCGATCACCTACCAAGGGACCCTGGACAACCTCACGGTGCACGTGAGCTTCGCGTCCGAAAACACCGCCGAGTACCAGCTCGAAATCTACGACTTCAGCTCGGACCAGTGGGTGCTCCTGAACTCCGGCTCGGTGGGGAGCACCGAGGTGACGTGGGAGAACACGATAACTCTCGACCCGGACAACTACCTGAGCAATCTCGGGGGCGGGGGGGACAACGTGCGCGTGCGCCTGCGGACCTCGGTCCAGAGCACCGCCCACCGCCTGCAGGAGGACTTCCTGATTTTCTACGAAAACCACACGCCCGAGAACTACGGCCTGCGCTGGCAGTACACGGTGGAGAACATCACCACCGACTGGGAGAGCCTCAAGCTCAGAATCTACGGATACTCCGACGGAGACTCGGAGAACATCGGGATATGGGTGTGGGACAACGCGAACTCGCGGTGGCTGTTCATCGACAACCTCCCCGTGGGCGAGGCGAATACTGGGTGGATCGAGAACACGGTCTACCCGAGCTACTTAGACGGGGACAACCTCTACGTGAAGCTGGAAGCATGGGACAACACTGATTCGACCCAGACGGTCGCCCACATCGACGCGTGCGTGGTGATGGAGGAGAACGTCTACTCCACCTCGATCGAAATCTATGCGCGAGCAAGCGCCGACGGAACCACCTGGACCGATTGGGAGGGACCCTACACCGACCCCAGCGGGAGCACAATCGGCCTGGGGGACAACCGCTACATCCAGTACCGGGTGGATTTCGCAAGCGAAGACAACACGCTCACCCCCGTGCTCTACTGGGTGGAGATCACATACACTCCACCTCCCGTCACACCCGGCAAGCCGCAACTCCTGAGCCCCGAAAACCTCACCTACACGGCCGACCCTACGCCCGCTTTCCGCTGGACCGATGTGACCGGAGAGTCCGGATATCGACTCGTCATCGATAACGATCCGAACTTCGCGGACGGAGACAATCTCTACGACAACGCGAACATCCCGGCCAACGAAAACCTCATAGAGATCGAAAACGCTCTGCCCCCCGGCGTGTATTGGTGGCGTGTCGCAGCGCTTGGCACGGGAGGGGTTGAGAACTGGTCGGAGAACACGTGGGTGATCATCATCGCGACGTGGCGGGAGCTCGAACAGTGGAGCTGCTCGATCCAAGGACGCGGAGTTTGGGTCTCGGTTGAGCTGTGGACGGCCGAGATCAAGCGAACAGCCGCGTGGCTCAGTGTCGAGTCATGGGTAAGCGGAACCATATCGAAAACAACTCAGTGGAATGCAGCTGAAGGATGGACTGCTAATCCAAGGAGCAAAGAGGTGGCTTGGGAACTCGCGGAAGGGTGGAGCGGAGCGCTTGAAACGCTTGCCGAGTGGTGCGCGCACGAGTCTTGGACTACAACCGTGCGCTCGGAAACGGCTGGATGGAAAGCCACCGAATCCTGGCAAGGAGGGGTGAAACCAAAAACAATCCTGTGGACAAGCGCTGAGCAGTGGACGGGGACAATGAAGACCCCGGCAGAGTGGAAGAATGTTGAATCTTGGACCGGTGCTCTTCATTCCAGTGCTGGGAAGTGGAGGGCCGCTGAATGCTGGACTGGAGAAATCGGGGTAAAGATGGCCCAGTGGACACTCATCGAAAGTTGGTCAGCCAAAACAAATCCCATAACGGCTGAATGGAAAGCTGTTGAAGAGTGGAGTGGAGAAGCAGAAGCGCCGGGGGTGTGGAGCGTCGTCGAGGAGTGGAAGGCGCTTCTCCTCTCCTCGGTTTCACGGTGGGGCTGGGTGGAAAGATGGGACTCTGCACTACGAGCAACAAAAGGGGTGTGGAGAACTGTCGCTGAGTGGGCAGGATCGGGCAAAACCGCTCCGCTCTGGCGCGTCGCTGAGAGCTGGCAATCAAGCACCCTCAGCGTAGCCCCAATCCTGTTCTCTCCCGACAACAACACCATCACCAATGAGCCAACCGTCACGCTTCGCTGGGACAACCTGTGCCCAGTAGACAACTTCTGGCTCCAAGTGGACAACGACCCAGACTTCTCCTCCCCCACCATCGACAACGACAACATCCGGGAGAACTCCTACACCGCCACGCTCGAGGACGAGGTGTGGTACTGGCGTGTGGGAGGATATCGCTCCGGAAATCAGCTCCGGTGGTCCGAGGTTTGGAAGTTCCAGATCGACACCGATCCTCCCCAGTTCTTCGACATGAGTGTCCCCTCCTCACCAACAACCGAGACCTCCTTGGACTACAGCGGAAAGGTCAACGGGACGGGAACCGATATCACGTGGTTACGCTACAGTGTGGATGGTGGTGCGTGGGAGCCCATCGTCGACATTAGTCCTGCCCTTCCGGCTCCGGAGGTGAGCTTCAGCTTTAACACAGGAGCTCTCTCAACCGGCGACCACACCATTCAAATCAAGGCCAGAGACGCGGCGGGGAATGAGAAAATCTATGCTCACACAGTGACTATTCAAGAAGCGGCCGGCGGCTCCGCTCCCGGGCCAGCACCGGTTCCGCCCGTGTCCTTCGTTGAAAACATCGAGCCTTATTGGCACTCGCAGCTTCCCGTGGTCATCACTGCGCAGGCCAGCGACGCGGACGGAACGGTCACCAGCGTTGCCCTCTACTACCGCTACCGCGCGAATGAGAACGACCCCTGGAGCGAGTGGAAGAGTTTCGCGACCGACACCGAAGCTCCCTGGAGCTGGTCCTTCATCGCCCCCGAAAACGACGGGCACTACGAGTTCTACTCGATCGCCACGGACGACGGCAACAACACCGAGGCCCCACCCGAAACCGCCGACACCCGCTGCGGAATCGACACCACGCCACCCCGAATTCTAAACTTCACGATCAACGAGAACTCACCCTTTACCCTCTCCCGCGAAGTGACTCTGTCCCTCGCCGCCGTCGACGAACTTTCAGAAATAGCTGAGATGCAATTCAGCGAGGATCTCGTCCAGTGGACCGAATGGGAGCCCTTCGACGTCCAGCGCACCTACACCCTTTCACTACCAGAAGGATTGAAGCACGTCTATGCTCGGGTGAGGGATCGCGCGGGGAACGTCTCGACCGCCATGGATGAGATAGAACTCCGGGCCCGAGTCGGGACCGTGGAAATCCCGACCGCCCCCGCTGGAGAAAACGTAGAGCTCGACTTCTCCGAACTAGGAACCGATCTCGTTGCCGTCTCTTTCGTGCCCTCCGAAAACGTGCCCGGGGGGTGGATGCGGATCGAAACTATTGAAAATCTACCAGAGAATATGCCTCCGATCCCCGTGCGCCCCTACCAGTACTTCCAGCTTCTCACCAATCTAGATCCGGCCTTGATCCAAGACCTTACCCTGCAAGTGAGGTTGCCCAGCTGGCTGGCCGACCCCGGCAAAGAACACCTCATCCACGTCTATTATTGGCGGGAAGAGGGAGAGTGGGAAGCGCTCCCCGCCACGTTTACTGACAGAGATGCCAACTATATTTACTTCTCCGTCAGTGCTCCAGCCCTCGGATTCTTCGGCAGCGGGGTCGAGTCGGAGACCGTTCTGCCTCCTTCACCAGCGTTCCCAGTATACCTGCTCGCACTTATCTTCATCGCGCCGCTAGGCATCTTCGGTTCCGTGAGATTCATAAGGTGGTGGAGAGGACGGCCTGCCAAGGTAGAGCTCAAACGGCCAGTGGTCCGAAAACGCAAATCAGAGGAGCTCCCACCAGTGATCCAAACCTATAAAGATCTGCTCGCCCCAGCTGTGGAGGAACTGAGAAAGAAGGAAAAAACAAAACCAGCAAAAGTGAAGAGAAGTAGGGCGAAGAAACTACTCAAGCCAGCACAAGGAGACTAGTCCTTCTCTTCCTTGAAGGGCTTGCGGACTTTCTTGGAGCGCTCCACATCGCTTGGCAGGGGGATCTTGACTACTTCCTTCGGGCGCCCTACCTTGCTCGGCTGTTTGTTCGGGGAAGGGGTCTCGGCGGACCTTCCGAGCCACTCCAGCCCCCGCGCGGTGAGCTCCCAGCCAGATGCCGTCACTCTGACCAGTCCGCTATCAGCGAGCCCCACCAGCGTTTCTTCTATTTCTGAAACCGGCAGTCCGAGCGTGTTCGCTAATTTCCACAAGGTGGATGCTGGACGGCTTTTCAGTTCAAGCAAAATCCGCTGCTTTACCAAATCTGCGTCGTGCACAAATCTCTCTCGGACCGGTGGTGTTTAAAGTTTTGCTCACGAGGTTCTCTTCGAAACTCCTGACCCCGCAAATACTTTCGCCCATCCCTCTCCCCGAAACAAGCTTAAAGGGAGAGGCGGAACCGCTCTACGGAATGCCCAGATCGGTGACTCCAGAGAGCGCTTCTCGCACCGTCCGTGGCGCTCTGCGGGAAGCAGAACTGCGCGGATCGGCAGGCCCGGGGAAGAGGTTTCCGGAGCAGCGCTCCGGGAACGGGGCCGTGCGGGTTCCGGCCCTAAAGGCGGCCCAGAGTCGCCAACTTCGGAGGTCAAGGTTTCCGAAGAGAACCCGCTCACGACTCCAAGAAAACCCCCAGCAACCGCCCAGAAATGCGAGCATGAAAAAACGGTTCTGCTTTCGATCTCTTTTCGATGAAACATCAACTTGGAATGAAAAAAATTTTTTATTCCGCTAAGTCAGAAAAGAAATCGGAAACCAAATGAAGATTGAAAGACCCAAACGCATAAAGCTGGTTTTCGAACCGGCGGAAGAGGGGTGGGAAATCCTCAACGATGCACGACAACTGGAGATCGCGAAAGCCATCGCCCACCCCGTCCGCTATGCGATTTACCGCGAACTCGACAAGGGCCCCATGCGACAGTTCGAGCTGGCGGAGAGGCTCAGGCGTGTGATGGGGCGAAAGCTTCCGGCAACCCTTATCAAACATCACCTCAACTATCTCGTACGGGCGGGGCTTGTGGGGATCGAAAGCCTAAGGGGAACGCAGGGGCGAGCAAAAATGGTGTACAAAGCCGCTGACATCCGCACCCACCTGCGCATGAGGGAAAAACCCTTTGTTCCCCAGCACCGCGCCGTGGTGAGGAGCCCTGAAGAGCTAAAAGAGAGTCTTCGGAATATTTTTGGAGGATCGGTAAGCAAGAAGTGAGACCATGAGCGTAATCTCGGTCGTCGGAACCAAGGGAGGCGTTGGGAAGAGTACCTTCTCGATGGGACTCGCCATCTCGCTGGCGAAGCTCTTTCCCAAGAACTGGGTTCTGCTGGTGGACGGAGACATGCACATCCGCTCAGTCGAACTGAAGATGTGTCCCGATTATGATGTGACCCTCGCGCAGGTTTTGGAGGGAAAACCATTGGAAGAAGCAATCTACCTTTCCCAGCTGGAATCCGAGGGGGAGCCACTCTATCCGAATCTGGCGGTGTTGCCTGCAGGGGGGCGCTTCCTCCCAGTCATCAGGGGCGACTTTCTTTCCTTCATTGAAGAAACGAAGCGGAAGTTTGACCAGATCATAAAAAAGTTGCGAAAGCGATTTGAGTACATAGTGATCGACACCCCTGCATCGATGAGTTTTGAGCACCTTATCCTCACCGCCGTGGCGGATGGTCTGATCTTCGTCGCCGAACCCAACGATGACTCCGTGGAAGCCACCATAAACACTGCACGCGGGCTGAAGGAATTTATGGATGTGCGCCCGGTGGGAACCGTGCTCAACAAAGTCCCTCGAGGCGTGGATGTGAGGGAGTGGGGCAAAAAGCTCAGCGCCGTTGCCCCTCTGCTGGGAATCATCCCCGAAGACCCATTGGTGGGCGATGCCTTCAGAAAGAATATGCCAGTGCTCGCCCTCTACCCCCGAACGGTGGCCAGCAAGGCCATACAGGAGATCGCTACAAAGGTGGCGCGCCTTTCAATCAAGCCCAGCAAAGTGCCGGAGAAAATCGAGCGCGCGCTTCAAAAAACAGCAGAGTTACTGAGCAAAGGAGAAGAGAGCTAACTCAGTGGATCCTGGTACTCCTTTGTTTCCACTGGAAAACCAACCATTTCCATTTCTCAAAGACTTCTTTCTTTTTAAAGGATCTCAACCGCCCATCTATCAGTTCCACAACCCGTAAAACATCTTGCTTGCGTCGGACCTCTAATCGGTATGAACCTCCTATTCGAATTATTTTCCCTCCCCCGATCATCCGCCTCACTATTTCCAGTGGAGAAGGATCATTATTTACCACAAACAGAACAGGGTTTTGATACCGATAAATTTTTAGCCTATTCTCGGTTTTTCTGACTATTTTTAACTTATTTTTTGTAAAACACCCACAAGCATCGAGAAATCCAGCCAACCAATCTAGTTCACTCAATATCTGCACCTAGTTTATCTATTATTATATCATAAATAATCTAATGCTAATTATCAAATCATCTCCAGTGGAAACAAAGGGGTCGGGCAGAATACTTTCGGCGACCCCTCCTCTCAATCCGTTTATAAATCCCTCTTGAGTTTTGGACCGGAGGGAAAAGATGTACTACGAGCGATGCGATGTGCAATCGATCCTCCTGCTTTCCGCTAATAGCACAATGGGCATGGGAGTGCGAGAGAGTGCAATCTATAACTCTCGGATTCAATCCATCCAACGCTATGAACGTGTAGGCAACGAACGAAAACCTATCAGATTAACACCAGAGAACATCCGTCAGTATGTCGCCCAAGGTGCACAGGCCTTTTATATCTCTTATTGGTACTACGCCGGAGGACCAGAACAACCGGTGGGTCGCGATTTGGTCTGGACGGTGCGGCCACAAAAAGGAGGATTGAAGATCAGTAAGTGCATCACTAAGCTGATCGTGCAGGCGCTCCGATCTCTAGGGATAGAGCCATGGGTGAAGTACGATGGACAGCTAGGATTCGATATAATAGTACCGCTGGCTTATATCCCTTACGAGTGCTGGTTCGGAAATCTCCAGGCTCTCGACGATCTCCATCACAAGCTAACTGATTACATAGCGAGCACCATCGTCGTTTCTTCCGATGTGAGCACTCATGCTCTCTCTCCTTCTTCCCTCCAGCTCGAAAGTGAAGCGGGGATTTGCCTCCTCTCCGAGCTCCGTGTCAGGCGAGGCCTCCTTTTAGCGCCGATGAGCCTGAACCCCCGCACTAATCTCGTTTCAGTACCTGTGAATCCAGATGAGTTGGACTCGTTTACTATACTTCAAGCCACGCCACCTCATCTTAGGCCAGCAAGGTGGACTCTACCGCCGGCTCCGGCCCGCGCCTTAACGAGATTCGCTCCAGCAACAGTCCCAGTTCAAACGACCGTTTCAGAAGTCTCCGAGTAAGTGGCTCCCATCGCAACTGGGCGCTTTGAACTTTATTCCTTCACGGCAGAACGCTACACTAACACGATTCCGTTGACAGGCTTTAGCTACCATTTCCAGCAGCCTTCGACGCTCGTTGTCTGGCAAATAAAATGCATTGTGTCTTCTAAACCCTTCGACAAAATAAAGATCACGGATTTGCTCTGCAACACGTGGAAATACTTGGGAAAACCTTTTCCACCCATCAGCCCGAGGCTTGAAAGTAGATGTGGTCACGTGAAGCGCCCCCGCACTAACCGCAGCCTCCACTATTTCTTCTACTTCTCCCTCGTTCAACACCGGAAACACCGGATCTAAACGTAAAGTGACAGCAATCCCTAATTCGGCGAGTTCACGCATTGCTTGGAGTCTCTTTTCACTTGGAGGTGCACCGGGCTCAAGTTTGCGTCTGACTCGTTCATCCATAGTAGTGATCGTGAAGCTTACCACACAGCACATATTCTTCAGAATCTCCAGGTCTCTTACCACCAAGTCAGATTTGGTGATTATTTGTACCGGGATCGCATTCTTCTGAAAAAGCTCTAAACACCCACGGGTGAGCCGTAGTTCCGCTTCGAGAGGCGGGTATGGATCCGAACTGTTCGACATGCTTACGTGCACGCCCTTCTCTATTTTTCTAATATCGCGCTCCACCCTCTCCAGCAGATTCCGTTTGGGCCGGCATTCAAATGCCCGTGGAATGTAAGAAGTGATATAGCAGTAGACACAGCGATGTGCACATCCCGTATATGGGTTCAGGCTGTACTTTTTTGGACAGGTGCACCAAGAATCCGACCAAGGATCGAATCTGCGAATGACTTCGAGCACCATCAAATCTAAAGTGGGGTTTCTATTTCTTACGCTTACGACGCAGGCGCCTCCCGATATCCGAAGGGGTCAAAATTCTGGTTTGAAGCATTTTCAAACGCTCGGTGGCTGACTTTTTTTTGCGCCGACTCATCCTTCCATCACTTTCTCTGTTTTGAGTTCATAAAAAAAGCGCCGGGACAGGGAACTCCGCCTCTTCCGGCAGGGCCGAACAGCCTCCACGGACCTTCCACATGGGAAAGCCCACAAGACCGTCCGATCCAGCCCGTTCCCGAGCTGGGCGGTTACCTTTCGGCCCCGCTTCCCTACCGGTCGAGGTTTTCGAGCGGTTCCTTGGCGCTTCTGACAAGCCCGCCAGAGTCTTTTGGACCCTCGGGCAGTGCCAGCGGGATCCCCGGAACCATCTCTAGGAGCTACCCCATCCCGGCATCATATCTTATATTTTTTCTTCGGATTAAGCTTTTCGGTTCTCGCTTTTGCTCAAGGCTTAGCTTTATATCTTCGATTCCCATATCCGAATCTGAGAGTTTTGGTGAGAGAAATGCCGAGGTGTTGCCCCAATTGTTATCTTTATGAGGAGTGTGACAAACGCGGTGAGTGCTGTCCAGAGTGTGATTTCTACGAAAACGGACACTGCACCCTCAAGCGTTCGGAGCTGGCAGAACTAGGCATCGTTAAATAAAGGGCCTCAGAGAGAGTAGGGGTTTCAGCCGAGGTGAGCAGCGTGTTGGTCAAGCTAGTTATGGAGCTCGAGGACATCCCGGGGCAATTGCTGAGAGCCTTAGAACCAATCGCCCGTTACGGGGGCAACATCCAGAGCATAATCCACCAGCGGGAGCACAAAACACCTCTTGGCCGAGTCCCCGTAACGCTGATCTTCGAGATCGAGGATCAATCCCGTCTCAAACGTGTTTTGAACGCGCTGAAGTCGCGCAACGTCTTGGTCACCCAAGTAGGTGAGGAGGTGTACACAGTAAAGCAGACAGTTATTTTACTCGGACATATAGTTCACGCCGACATCCGCACCTTGGTGGATCGAATAAACTCTATAACCGGAACGCGCGTGATGGATTTGAGTCTAGCAATGGGCGGACCCAGAAAAGAATCAGCTGCTAGACTTACCATTCTTAGCGATAGTGACCGACATGCCCGAAAAGCCATTAGCTGGCTATCCGAGTTCTGTAAACAAAAAGACTTGTTATTGATAACCTCGGTCGGTGGTCCCCCATGAGGCTCCTAATAATCGGTTTCGGGAACTTGGGGCGCGGACTTGTGGAAAGCTTAGCCGAAAAAAAATCGTTTTTGTATCGGCGATTTGGTTTGAAGCCCCGCGTAGTGGGCGTAGTAGATGATTCCGGGGCGGCAACGAATAACAAGGGCCTGGACTGGCGGCTGTTAGTGAAAAAGGCATACCAGAAAGCCAAAGTTTCGGCATTTCCCAATTACAAGCGAATCTCTGCAGTAGAAGCGATTGAGAGCGTAGAATGCGAAATAGTTTTTGAACTCACCCCCACTAACATCCAAACCGGTGAACCCGGCCTTACCCATATCAAAAAAGCCATGAAAGCTGGACGGCACGTGATCACATCCAACAAGGGCCCATTGGTTGTGGCTTTTCGAGAATTGGAACATCTGGCGAAAAAACAGGGCGTAGAGTTCAGATACTCAGCCTCCGTGGGCGGCGCGATTCCGGTAATCGAGCTTGCGAGAAAGCTTTTAGCTGGAAACGAGGTTCTGGAAATCCAAGGGGTGCTCAACGGCACCACCAACTACATCCTCTCTCGAATGGCCGAAGAAGGGGCGCCTTTTGACCAAGTACTGCGCGAAGCACAAGAGCTCGGCATCGCTGAGAAGGATCCCACCTTGGACATCGAGGGTATAGACACTGCGGCTAAGCTTGTTATTCTTTCCAATGCGATTCTTGGCCGTGATGTGAAGTTCAAAGATGTGAGACGAACGGGGATTGCTCGCATAACCCCCCAAGCGATAAAACTGGCCAAGGAAACCGGCAACACCATTAAATTGGTTGGCGTGGCAACGAGGCAGACAGTCGAGGTTTCCCCAAAGCTAGTTCCGCTAGGACACCCGCTTGCTGTTGGAGGGACTCTGAACGCGGTAAACTTCAAGCTGGACCTAGCACGCGAGATCTCGATCACCGGTTTCGGAGCAGGTCCTCGAGAAACATCGAGTTCTTTGCTAGGCGACTTGATAGACGTGTGTCGAACCATTGCTTGAGCACAAGTTTATAGAAGACCACAAGAATTCATCTTGGTTCGGATGGAGCTCCAGTGCTTCCAGTGCAAACACAAATTGCCAATTCAAGCTCTTGCTTACACTTGCCCCAAGTGTGGAAGCCTGCTCGAAGTGGAGTTTTCGGACAAGGAGTTAAAGCGAAATTTAAAGTGCTATCCGCTCTCTGGACCCCTCCGAGTGTGGCGTTATCGCGCCCTTCTACCAGTTCTCGATTTTTCCAAAGTGGTGAGCTTGGATGAGGGAGGAACGCCTCTTATTCGATGTGACCGTTTAGCACGATACTTGGGCATAGAAGAACTTTTCATAAAGTTCGAGGGAGCTAATCCAACGGGATCCTTCAAGGATCGTGGCATGACCTTGGGCGTGACCAAGGCACTGGAGTTCGGAGCAAAAATTGTCGCGTGCGCTTCCACTGGCAACACTTCGGCATCACTTGCTGCTTACGCTGCCAGAGCGAACTTGAAATGCTATGTGTTTTTACCGAAAGGAAAGGTCGCTCTAGGCAAATTAACTCAAACCTTGATTTTCGGTGCACAGGTATTCGCAATAAAAGGGAATTTCGATCGAGCCTTGGAGCTCGTCAGAGAAGTTTGTGAGAAAAATCCACGAATATATTTGCTGAACTCGATTAATCCGTTCCGCCCTCAGGGTCAGAAGACCATAGGATATGAAATTGTGGAGCAACTAAACGGAAGTCCAGATAGAGTGTTCGTGCCAATGGGAAATTGTGCTAATATATGGGCGATATATAAAGGGTTTACTGAGTTTCACCGAATAGGAAAGATAAAGAAAATTCCTTCTATGATCGGAATCCAAGCAAAAGGCGCAATGCCAATTGTCCGTGCATTCAAGCGAGGCTGGGATTATTTCGAACCCGTGGAGAATCCTGAAACAATTGCTACGGCCATCCGGATAGGCAATCCGGTAAACGGAATTAAGGCACTGCATGCTATAAGAAGGTCCAAAGGAATGGCTGAAGCTGTATCGGACAAAGAAATTGTCCGCGCACAGAAACTAATCGCCCAACTAGAAGGGATCGGGGTGGAGCCGGCAAGTGCAGCGTCCGTTGCTGGACTGATAAAGTTGTTGCGCTCGGGCGAGGTTTCCAAAGATGAAAAGGTGGTGTGTGTAGCAACGGGCCATACACTTAAAGACCCCGAGGAGGCAATAAGTATCTCGGAGCCACCAAAAGTGATATCTGGAGATGTGAGAGAGTTGAAGGGGCTGGTGAGGTGAAATCAGAAGAATACATGAAGCGTGTTTTCGATCTAGTTCACCAACACCATGAGTGGTTCAGAAATTCTATTCCGCTCATAGCCAGTGAGAATGTGACTAGCCCTGCCGTTCGGGAGTTGCTGATCTGCGATTTCCAACACCGATATGCTGAGGGGTGGCCTGGAGAGCGGGTATATGCCGGATGCAAATATATCGACCAAGTGGAACTGCTTGCAATGGAGCTGGCAAGAGAACTTTTTGAAGCCGAGCATGCAAACGTCCAACCCATTTCGGGCGTGACTGCTAATCTCGCTACGTATACCGCCCTAACCGATCCGGGCGACACGATGATGTGTTTGTCGATTGCGATGGGCGGACACATCAGCATGGGGAAAAAGAAATTCGGAGGCACGGCTGGAGCCGTCCACGGTTTAGAAATCGAATATTTCCCATTTGATGAAACCCGGATGAACATAGACGTTGAAGCTGCTGAGGAAAAAATCAAGCAAGTGAAGCCAAAGCTCGTAACCTTCGGTGGCAGCGTTTTTCTCTTTCCGCATCCTGTAAAAGAGCTCGCTCCAATAGCGAAGGATGTGGGGGCCCACGTCATGTATGATGCCGCTCACGTAGCCGGGCTTATAGCCGGTAAGCACTTCCAAGATCCTCTACGCGAGGGGGCAGAGGTCATGACCTGCAGCACTCACAAAACCCTTCCTGGACCACAGCATGGGATGATCCTGTGTACTAAGGAGCTTGCAGATCGGATCAACCGGGCTGTTTTTCCCGGCGTGGTCAGCAACCACCATTTGCACGCTGTCGCTGCTTTGGTCGTCACATTGGCAGAGATGATGAAGTTTGGTAAAGAATATGCATCTCAAATCATAAAGAACGCTAAAGCTTTGGGAAAGGCCCTCTATGACCAAGGAATAAACGTTCTGTGCGCAGATCTGGGCTTCACTCAATCCCATATTCTCTTAGCGGACATAACGAAGTACGGCGACGGGGGCACCATCGAGCAGAAACTGGAAAATGCGAATATCATCCTCAATCGAAATCTTTTGCCATGGGATCCGCGACAAGGACGCAATTATAAACATCCTGGGGGGATCCGGATTGGCACCTCCGAGGTTACTCGGTTGGGAATGAAAGAACGAGAAATGAAGACAATTGCCGAGTTCATAGTTCGGGTGGTCGTAGATGGTGAACCCGAAGAGCGCATCGCCCAAGAGGTAGCAGAATTCAGAAAAGAATATCAAAAAATTTGTTATTGTTTCGAATCTCCGATAGAGGCATATGAATATATTTCTCTATCGAGCAGTCAATAGTTCTTCCACTGATTTCCACTGCATCCACTGGAGAAATTTTCGCGCTTTAATCTGACAATTATTTAGCAAACCAAGCCAGCTAAGTCTCGTTTTTATACTGAAATACTTTTGGTGACCTCTCTGAAAAAATGAGTTTAATCCAGAGACGATTTTTCCAAATTGGGGCGCGTATGCGACTCATTCAAAAGAAGACGTGGGTTTCGAAGATCTCACACTCTCTCATAGTCAAAATTGTGTCGCAAAATTTAAGAAATAGTGCAAAAATTTTCACAAGTTTTAATAACGATTTCTCAAATTTTTACGAGCATAGTTTAAATCTCATCCCGAAATTACCAAACGGGAGGCTGGATTCATGGATCAAAAAATGAGGGAGAAGTTAGAAGATTTCCTGCGCCAATCTGCCATTTCCAAAAGATTGAAACAAGCTGTGGCTGCTGGCCGAAAATCGTTAATAGTGGATTATGACGAGATCATTCAGTTCGATCAAGAGTTGGCCAAATACGTGTTAAACGAGCCGTTGAAAGTTTTTGATGAGGCTACAAAGCTTTTGGAAAGCATAACTCAGATTCCTCGCATGAGTTTGAGAATTAAAAATTTGGGAGAAAGTGTCGAAATCCGAGAGATTCGCGCTGAACACCTAGGTAGACTGATTCAAATAGAGGGCATAATGGTTCAGGCTGGTCAAGTTAGACCTGAAATAAACGTGGCCACTTTCAGATGCAAACGGTGCGGCGAAGAGTACCGCAAAGAGCAGGTCGGAGATTTTATCACAACTCCTTTCATTTGTGAGAACCCCAACTGTAAAGCTCGAGGACCCAACGCTTTTGAGCTCGTGCTTGAGTCAACCGAATTTCGAGATTGGCAGAGCATTGCAGTCCAAGAACCGCCAGCCAAGCTTCGGGGCGGGCGCATGCCGCGACGACTCAAAGGAATTCTGCGCGACGATTTGGTGGATCAAGCAGTTCCTGGAAACCATGTGATCCTCACGGGCGTTCCTCAGCCTTTGTTCAGCAGAAAAAAAGAGCGCGTAATGACCACAGTATTCCTAGTCAACCACCTTGAGGTTTTACAAAAAGGAGTGGAAGAGACCGAGTTGACATCAGAAGACATTAAAGAAATAGAGAAGCTGGCAAAGGACCCATGGATTAGCCATAAGATAATCCATTCGATTGCTCCAGCCATAATGGGGCATGAAACCGTCAAGGAAGCGATCGCCCTCCAGCTTTTTGGTTGTGATCCGTTAGAACTAGAGGATGGCACACGGATTCGCGGCGATATCCACATTTTATTGACCGGTGAACCCGGTACAGCAAAAAGCCAGATTCTCAAATGGGTCGCTGAGGTTGCACCCCGTGGAGTTTATACTTCGGGCAAAAAGACAACGGGTGCCGGACTGACGGCCACGGCGGTTCGCGACGAGCTAGGCACCGGTTGGAACTTGGAGGCAGGAGCTTTGGTGATCGCCGATGGGGGGCTCGCGTGCATCGACGAGTTTGAGAAAATGCCAGAAGAGGAAAGGGGCACAATGCTCGAGTCGATGGAGCAACAGACCATAAGCGTCGCAAAGGCAGGCATCGTTGCTACTCTCAACACCCGCACAGCCGTTTTGGCAGCTACGAATCCGGTGCACGGACGATTTGATAAAAATACTCCTATCGCTTCCCAACTTCCATTGGATCCCGTGTTGCTCTCCCGTTTCGATTTAATTTTTGCCTTGAAGGACGAACCAAAAACAGAAGACGATCATGCTATGGCCAAACACGTGATAACTCTCCATACTAAGCCACAGAAAGTTGTGAAGCCTCCCATCAAACTAGATTTGCTTAGAAAAATGATCATTTATGCCCGAAAGAACATCCATCCCAAGTTTTCCGACAAAGAAGCCCAGAAGCTCATCGAGGATTTCTATGTGGAATGGCGCAGAACAGTTTCTGCTAAAGGAGGTGTTTTACCGATCACGATTCGACAACTAGAGGCCATCATCCGCTTGGCCAAAGCGCGGGCCCGTTTGAGATTCAGTGAGAAAGTCACTATAGAAGATGCAAAACGCGCTATTGAGCTCGTCAAATACTATCTCGAACAAGTGGGCATGGACATACACACGGGTTTGGTTGATGTGGATCTCATTACCACAGGGGTGCCGAAATCTCAGCGGGAAAAGATAGCCCGTATTCAAGAGATTTTCGAGGAATTGGAGGCGGAGTACGGCGAGTACATCCCAATCAAGGAATTGAAGAGACGGGCTGTAGAGCGAAACATTCCTGAAAAATTCGTAGACCATTACATAGAAACCGAGAAAAACCGTGGGGCCCTCTATTCGCCTTCTGAGGAAACTATCGCGAGGGTGAAATGGTGAAGACCCAAGTCGAAGTTCTAAAGGATGTGCCAGCGGTGTCGATTGCAGGTCAGGAAATCGGGCCTTTTGAAGCTGAAGACAAAATCGAACTGTTTTGTTGGGAAGCACGCGTGCTCGCAAGGCGAGGCGATATTAAAGTGCGGAGTGTTTCACCGGCCGAGTTGAGAAAAAAACTGGTCTCTGAAGAAAACCGGATTCAGCTCAGCGAACTCCCTTCTGACTTTTATTGGAGTGTGAGAGAATCCATAAATCTGCTACAGAGCCAAGGAAGAAACGAAGAAGCTGCAGAACTCAAACGGTTGGCATTACAGTTGGCAGATAGGCGCGCGTTGAAACTTTTAAAACTGGCGATCGAGCCAGAAAGTGCACGTGTCGATGTGTACGAGGAGAGGTTGTTAGTGAGCACGGTTTCGAAGATTTTGAGCTGGTGGATGAAATGGCTGGAAAGTTTTCTCGAGCTCGGAGAGGAGGTGAAAGACAATGCCAGGGCTGTTTGACATGATTCTCAATTCAAAGCCCATCTTTAAGAATCGCGAGTACTTAAGACCGACTTATATTCCGGAGAGACTCCCCCACCGTGATAAAGAGATTCACAAATTGGCCCGAATCTTGGCGGCACCGTTGCGGGGTGAAACTCCTTCTAATATTTTGATTTACGGTAAACCTGGAACAGGCAAAACGGCCACCGTGAAACACGTGTTGCGAGAGCTTGAAGAAGCCACTAAACAGTCTAATTTTGAGGTCAAATCAGTTTACATAAACTGTGAGATCACAAACACTCACTACCGTTTGCTGGCGAAATTGGCAGATGTGTTTTTGGAAGAACTGAAAAAAGAGAGAGGCAAAGAGGCTTTACGCGCGCTGGGTCTCCCGGAACGTGTTCCACGGACAGGCTGGCCCATAGATGAGGTCTATCGTAGTTTTATCAAAGCATTCGACCGCGAGAAGCACATGTGTGTTATCGTTTTGGATGAGGTGGATCGTCTCGTAAGACGCACCGGCGACGATTCTCTCTATGCACTCACCAGAATTAATTCAGATTTGGTTAACGCAAAGGTATCGATTATCGGGATATCTAATGATTTGAACTTTTTGGAGTTTCTGGACGGTCGAGTCCGAAGTAGCTTGGGTCAAGAAGAGCTCGTGTTTTCTCCCTACAACGCCAACCAGCTTCGTGATATACTTGCCGAGCGGGCCCGCATGAGTTTTGTCGAGGGGGTTTTGGATCCAGCAGTAATCCCATTGTGTGCCGCCTATGCTGCACGTGAACATGGAGACGCGAGACGAGCTCTCGATTTGTTTAGGGTCGCTGGCGAGATCGCAGAAGCTGAAGGGGACGAGAAAGTGATGCCCGCACACGTTCGGAAAGCCCGTGAACAGATCGAAGCGGATCAGACCGTGGAGGTGCTCCAAACACTCCCACTTCAATCAAAAATTGTTTTGTACACCGTGGCAGTCTTGGCGCAGCGTTTTTCGAGAGCTCTTCAGAGCGGCGAGGTTTACGATTCTTACCGACAGGTGTGCGAACAACTGGGCGAGCACCCGCTGACCAGACGCCGTGTGAGTGATTTGATTTCAGAATTAGACACGCTTGGGGTTCTCTCGGCCAGAATAGTGAACCGTGGGCGTTACGGCCGAACCAAAGAGATCCGGCTGGAAGTCGACCCGCTTCAAGTCTATTCTGCAGTACAGGGTGATTACCGGTTTGAACACCTGCTAACCCAGTTGGTGGACGTAGTGAGCAGGGGGCCCAGAAGTGGAAATTGGTGAGCTCGTCAAGAAATTTGCCGATGCTGAAATGCAACTCACCAAGGACGCATTGGAGTTTTTGCAGACCCACCCCAACTCCGACGCTTTGGCCGACCATGTGTTGGGCGCTCTGATAAGCACCCAGCACAAGCCCTTTCTGGTAACGTCCGATTTGATTCGACAGATTCTGGAGAAGGGTTCCGTATCTGTCATGGAGGAGAAAGCGCAGCCCGAGGTCGAGCATCCGTCGGTCGAATTCAAGCCTTCTGAGCTCACCCACAAAAAGTTCAAACCTTTGGCGGCCGAGTACAAAGGCAAAATCAAAGTTCTAAAGGACATCACCAGTAAGAGCTACTCAAAGGGACAGATAGAGGATTTTGTCAAATTGTTCAATGACCGTTTTCGCAAGTTGGCTGAAATACTGAGAGCTCGTATAGGCCTCGAAGCTGCTATGTCTCTTTCTGGCCTCCCCAGCCGTTCGGAACACGAGGAAGTGGCCATTATAGGGATGGTCGCTTCAAAACGACAGCCGTCCACCGGCACGGTGTTTATAGAGCTGGAGGATCCCACAGGTGCAACAGCCACGGTCATCGTTCCAAGGCGAAAACAAGACAAAGAACTGCACATGAAAGCAGAGCGCGTGGTTGTTGACGAGGTGATAGGGGTAGTGGGTCAAAAGGCGTCTCGTGGCAGATCTACCGTATTTGCGCGCGATATTTTTTGGCCGGGCATTCCATTTCAGCGTGAGCGGCGGAGAGCAGAAGAGCCGTTTTGTGCCGTTATGATTTCCGATCTGCACATCGGGAGTGAGCAATTCTTAGAAAACCTGTTTTACCGTTTCGTCCGATGGCTGCGCGGAGAAGAAGGGGGAGAATCCAAGCGCGAACTGGCGAGCAGAGTAAAATACGTGATAATCGCTGGAGACGTGGTCGATGGGATAGGAGTTTATCCCGAACAACAAAGCGAACTCCTAATCCACGACATATACAAACAGTATGGGGCGGCAGCCGAGTTGCTTTCCCAGATTCCCGAGCATATCGAGGTCATTATCATTCCTGGAAACCACGACGCTGCTAGACCCTCGGAGCCGCAGCCGGCGATCCCCGAAGATATTGCTGCACCGCTATATGAACGCGGATTTCACATGCTTGGCAATCCTTCGCTCATTTCCCTAGATGGGGTGTATTTCCTTCTGTATCATGGGAGAAGTTTTGATGATCTGATTCCGGCTGTTCCCGGTCTTTCCAGACTTCATCCAACCAAACCAATGATTGAGCTCTTAAAGCGCAGACACCTCGCACCAATTTACGGAGGTAGGACGGCAATCGCTCCCGAACCCGAGGATTTGATGGTGATAGACGAAATTCCGGATGTTTTCCACTGCGGCCACGTCCATAGATTTGGAGCGGAGACATATCGCAATATAACAGTGGTCAATTCGGCAACTTTTCAGGCCAAGACACAGTACATGCAGAAAATGGGTATAGATCCCACTCCTGGTTATGTGCCAGTATTTGATTTACAAACACATGAACTGGTGGTGATGAATTTTGCCCCGACCGCTTGATGATGTAAAACTGGTGTTCTTGGATATGGATGGCGTATTGTACAAAGGAGAACGCCCTATCGGTCGTCCGGGACCGGTAATTGAGAGGCTTCGAGAAAAGATTGGAAAGGTATTGTTCACAACAAATAACGCGACTCTGGACAGGGATGCTTATGTTAAGAAGCTTCGTAGAATGGGGGTTTACGCCGATCGCTCCGAGATAATAACTTCTGCGTACGCTGTAGCTTTGTATCTCAAACGAATGAAGCGAGCCACGGTTTTTCCAGTAGGAGAAAGGGGTCTGATCAACGAGTTGCGCGCGGCCAAAGTGCGAATGACGAGAACCCCCGAGCAGGCGAATTGCTTGGTGGTTGGATTGGATCGGAAGCTCACCTATGCTAAAATCGCTTTGGCGGCACGCGCTTTATTTGCGGGTGCTCGTTTCGTTGCCACTAACGCCGACAGGACTTATCCGACGGAGAAGGGTCTGATGCCGGGCGCGGGCGCCGTGATCGGGGCCATAAGCGGGTGTACTGGTCGAGAGCCAGACATTATCATAGGCAAACCTTCTACCTATATGTTGGAGTTGGGACTCCGGATTGCCGGTGTTAGAAAAAAGGAGACAGTTGTGATTGGGGATCGTCTGGACACCGATATCGTGGCTGCCAGAAAGCTGGGCGTGCGGTCTATACTGGTTCTGAGCGGTGTTACGCGGAGAGCTGATCTGGCAAAATCGAGCATGAAGCCGGACTTTGTTTTCAACAACTTGGCCGAGGTGGTGAACTGATGGAAAAGAGCGCCTATGCCGAGCAGATAAAGCGAAAAGTGGAAGAGGCGTACGAAATCGCTAAGAAGGCCAGAGCAATGGGGTACGATCCAGAGTTGTTCCCCGAAATCCCTCCTGCTGGAGATCTGAGCGAGCGTGTAGAGCAGCTGGTCGGTCCTCCCGGAGTGGCAAAGGTGATTCAGGAGCTTGAGTCGGAAATAAAAGACCGCGAAGAACTGGCGTTCAAAATCGCGGAGATGATTGTGGATGGTAGGTTCGGCAACATGGAAAAGGAAAAAGCAGCCGAGCAGGCCATTCGGACAGCTCTAGCGATTCTTACAGAGGGCATAGTTGTTGCCCCCCTCGAGGGCATTACAGCCGTGAAAATAAAACGCAACTATGAAGACGTGCAGCAAAAGCGCTTTGGAACCAGCCAGTACTTGGCACTATATTTGGCCAGTCCAATCCGAGCAGCCGGAGGAACGGCGGCGGCACTCTCCATCCTTATTGCAGATTTCGTTAGACGAAAACTTCATCTAGACCCTTACCATCCCACCGAGGAAGAAGTAGAGCGCTATGTGGAAGAGATCGAGCTTTACAAGACCACCACAGCGCCCGGCCAGTATATCCCCTCATCGGACGAGATTCGGAAGCTCATATGGAACCTGCCAGTGGAGGTTACGGGCGAGCCTTCTGATCCTCCCACCGAAGTGAACGCGTACAGAAACTTGGACCGAGTGGAGCACAACTACTTGCGGGGAGGAGCAATCCTCGCTCTTGTGGACGGATTACTTCAGAAGATCCCCAAGGTCATGAAATACGTGGACAGCTTGAAGCTCTCGGGCTGGTCTTGGCTGCCAGAGCTCCAAGTAAAAGAAGCTGAAGAAGCAAAGGAGCTCTTCCGGAAGCCGGACAAGTATCTGGATGAAGTGATTGCTGGCCGGCCGGTGTTTTCTCATCCGGGATTGGACGGGCTTGGAAAGCGTGGCGGATTCCGATTGAGATATGGCCGGTCTAGGAATACCGGAATTTCCGCTATTGGCATCAATCCGGCGACCATGGTGCTTTGCGACGATTTCATCGCAATAGGCACACAGCTCAAATTGGAGCGTCCGGGTAAGGGAGGAATCGCAGCTTCGGTGGATTGGATAGAAGGGCCACTCGTTAAACTTGACGATGGATCGGTACTCCGAATAAACAACGCGGAAGAGGCACGTCGGCTGAAATCGAGAGTTAGGGAGATCCTGTATTTGGGCGATATGCTGGTTGGCTACGGAGAATTTCTGGAGAACAATCACCCGCTGATGCCTCCAGGATATTGTGAGGAGTGGTGGGCACAGGAAGTCGAAAAAGCGATGAAGGACAACGCCTTTGATCACGATATCTCTCAATTTTTGAGACCTCCGTTTCCCCCTCCACCGCCAGAGCTAGCGTTAGAGATCAGCAAAAAGCTTGGAGTGCCGCTTCATCCTGCGTACACGTACTATTATGAGCAGCTTTCTGTTGAAGAGCTAGTAGAATTAGCACGCTGGCTCGCGACTGGGACTCCGCGTTTTGAGGCGAATCGGTTAGCAGAACTCCGAGTCACTGTGGCGGACTCTCCCAAACGTTTGCTTGAGGAAATAGGAGTTCCACATAAGGTTGAGAATGCGGAGGTGGTGATTCGTGAACACGCGCTCCCGCTGTGCGTGTCGCTGGGATTGATTGTGGACGGAAAACTGTCTTCCGAGAAACTCGAGACTAAAATACGGGAAACACACTCGGCCGATGTGCTGATGGTTCTAAGCGAGCTTTCCGGGATTCCGCTTCGAAAGCGAGGAGGCACCTTTATAGGTGCCAGAATGGGGCGCCCCGAGAAGGCCAAACCGAGGGAGATGCGGCCTCCGGTGCATGTGTTATTCCCTGTTGGGCATGCGGGGGGAAGGATGCGCAACGTGGTTGAGGCAGCTAGCGTTGGAAAAGTCAAAGTGGAGATCGCGTTGCTGGAATGCGAACGGTGCGGTGCAGCCATATCGTCTAAACGGTGTCCAAACTGTGGCGGTGAGGGAAAGTACGTTCGGCGCTGTCCGAAGTGCCATCAAATTTTCACCACCGAAAAATGTAAAGAACACAATCAGAGCCTGCGGTATTACGTGGAGAAAGAAATCAATATAGCAGAGATTCTCAAACAAGCGGCGGTTCGTTTGGGGGAGAAGCCACCAGGACTGGTAAAAGGAGTACAGGGAATGTCGAGCGACTACAAAATCCCCGAGCCTTTGGAAAAGGGTATTCTGCGAGCGAAACACGGAGTATATGTGTTCAAGGATGGCACGAGCAGATTCGATGCGACCAATGCTCCTCTTACTCACTTCCGTCCGCGCGAGATCGGAGTTTCGGTTGGGAGATTGAAAGAACTGGGGTACGAAACGGATATCTATGGCGAGCCCCTTGAAAGAGAGGATCAAGTTGTAGAACTAAAAGTTCAAGATGTGATCATCTCGGAAAAATGCGCCGAGTATCTGCTTCGGGTCTCCCGTTTTGTTGACGAGTTGTTGGAAAAACTGTATGGGTTGCCTGCCTACTATCGGGCCGAAAGAAAAGAAAATCTGCTCGGGCATCTGGTTCTTGCTTTGGCCCCCCACACCTCGGTGGGCATGGTGGGCCGAATAATCGGATTCACTCCCGCCAACGTGTGTTTTGCGCACCCGTTCTTTCACGCCGCGAAACGACGTGATTGCGACGGCGATGAGGACTGTGTGATGCTGTTACTAGACGCGCTTCTGAACTTCAGCAAGCGCTTTCTCCCCTCTTCGCGGGGAGGACGCATGGATGCGCCTCTTCTGCTCAGCGTTCACTTGAATCCAAATGAGATAGACAAGCAAGCACACAACATGGACATAATGTTTCGCTATCCTTTGGAGTTCTACCAACATGCTGAGCGCTATGCGCTTCCAGCCGAGATAGAGGAGATTATGGAGACTGCAAAAAAACGGCTCGGTTCAGATAAGGAGACATGTGGATTTGGATTCACTATGGACACATCGGATATTGCGCGAGGCCCGTTGGAGACGCGCTACAAGATGCTGGAAACAATGGAGGAAAAAGTGAAGTCCCAGTTGCAGCTGGCAGAGCGGATAAGGGCCGTCGATCCTAACCACGTTGCTGAGCTGGTAATCGATCATCACTTTATCCGGGACATGAAGGGAAACATCCGCAGCTTCTCCACCCAGGAGATTCGATGCGTCAACTGCAACGCGAAATATCGTCGGATCCCCCTCAAGGGAACATGTTTGCGGTGCAACGGAAAACTGGTGTTGACGGTTTCACGCGGGGGAGTAGAGAAATATTTGGCTGTAGCGCTTAAGCTCGCTGAAGAATATCGCGTGAGCGAGTACACGAAACAGAGACTCATGTTGTTGAAGCGCGATATCCAATCGATGTTTGAAAGCGACGTGTCGCGACAAACCAGCTTGGCAGATTTTCTGCTGTGAGTTAGATTTTAGACGGTATCGGTGAAGATTAATGATTGGGCCGGGGTAGCCAAGCCAGGTAAGGCGCCAGACTCGAGATCTGGTGACCCTTGCGGGTCGCAGGGGTTCAAATCCCCTCCCCGGCGCTTAACTTGAAGTCAAAAGCCTTTCAACTCGCCGCCTCGCTAGCAGCTCCACACCAAAAGAATAAAAGCGAATAGCCTGACCTGCTTCAGAGCGTCTCAAAAATCGTTCTCAGTTCGGCTTCCTCGAATATTACCCGGAACCTTTTGAACACCCCCAATCATGGGTTCAAATCTCACTGGTGGCTCTTTATAAACTTTAGCCCATCGCGGTGACAATTTGTGACCTCGAAACACTTATATCATATTATAACAACATATAATTGGTGAAAAAAATGCCAAAACGCTTGACGACTATCGCCATCCGGCCCGAAACCAGAGATCTCCTCCGACGCTTTGGACGGAAGGGCGAAGACTACGACACGATCATCAGGCGAATCCTAGAAAACCGCATACTGGAACTCGTCCTGCCCAGATGCCCTCCCAAGCCCGAGGATATCGGGTCGCTGGAGGAAGAGGGATATGTCCTACTCGAAGAACTCAGGGAGCGCCTCGGGATTTAAAGTCGCCCTTCGACCGCAAGTTCAATCATACCTTGAAACGGTGGCGACACACGCGCCCCAACAAGCCCGAAGATGTGTGGAGGCCTTAGCAGAACTCGGTCGGAATCCTTTTATGGGGCGCCCAAGGGTGGACATCAAACGATGGAAGGGCCCCGAATTCCACTACAGGCTTCGGGTTGGGCGCCATCGCTTTGGATACGATGTGCTGAAAAAAGAGAAGCTTGTTGATGTCAAACGGGCTTGGATGAAATGAACATCTCCTCATCTGCTGTCCTTATACTTTCGAAGTCCTTCGACGACCTCATGCTAAAGCGAAAGGTTGGTGTCTGGTGCGTCGCAACAGTATGGCTTTTTTCTCCTTTTGAGGAATAATAAAGTACCAATCATAGCAACAACCATCCTCGTTACAACTGTCCACAAAATTGGAAACTCTGAAAGAGGAGCAGCGATTGATTTCGCACCGAGAAGAAGACATACTCTATAATCTTACTCCTGACCGTAGCGCGTTTTCTATCCGAAGATAATGCGATCGAGGAAATCAAGTCATCCGTCTTGTAGCGTTGAAAGCCCGCTTTCATGCTTTTAAACCGGAGAGATAATGGAATTTGGTGAGAAAATGGAATACAAAATCCCCGAGGGTTTATACTATTCAAAAGAACACGAATGGGTGAAAGTCGAGGGCAACGTGGCGCGAACGGGGATCACGGATTACGCCCAGAGCAAGCTGGGCGATGTCGTATATGTGGAGCTTCCAGAAGTCGGTAAGCAAGTAAAACAAGTGGCCGAGCCGAAATCCAAGGAGATGGAGCTGGGAGCTGCTGAGTCCATCAAAGCTGTTTCAGCGATCTATTCTCCTCTCAGCGGCGTAGTTAAAGAGGTCAATGAGGCGCTTCGAGACAAGCCTGAATTGTTGAACACCAACCCCTACGACGAGGGCTGGATATGTGTGCTGGAGCCCAGTGCACTGGAAGCCGAACTCAAGAATCTGATGGACGCGAAAGCCTACGCGGAGTACATTAAGACCCTCGAATAGCTGATAGGTATGGGCCACCGCTTCGTCCCGAACTCTTTCCTGCTTAAAGAAATGTTAAAGGAATTGGGAATCGATAGTGTAGATGAGCTATTTCGAGATATCCCTCCAGAGTTCAGGACAGACAGACTGAATTTGTCCCCTCCTCTGTCTGAACAGGAAACCTTGTGGCATCTCAGGCGTGTTTTGAGCAAAAACCGGTACCAAGGCGAAATACCAATTTTTCTCGGTGGCGGGTGCTGGTTCCATTACGTGCCCGCTCATGTGAAGTATATCACGCAACGTGGAGAATTTCTCACAGCTTACACCCCCTACCAGTCAGAAGCCAGTCAGGGATTGCTGCAGGCCCTTTTCGAATATCAGAGTCTCGTCGCAGAACTCATTGGACTAGAAGTCGTGAACGCTTCTATGTATGACTGGGCTACAGCCCTTGGCGAAGCAGCTTTGATGTCCTGCCGAGTTACTGGCCGCAGACGGTTTTTAGTTCCCCATTTCATTTCTCCGGAAAGAAGATCGGTCCTCCAAAATTACTGCGAAGGGATTGGAATGAGAGTAGATGAAATCAATCAGGACCCCAACTCCGGCCAAATAGATTTGGATCACCTCCGAAACGTTTTGAGCGAAGATGTGGCGGGCGTGTATATCGAGAATCCCAGCTATC
The DNA here is from genome assembly GCA_029259175.1 of Hadesarchaea archaeon. Lineage (GTDB taxonomy): Archaea > Hadarchaeota > Hadarchaeia > Hadarchaeales > Hadarchaeaceae > JAVZGN01. Next base: position 94,881 of record JAPDJH010000005.1, on the reverse strand, counting down.
TCGGCTTTTTGGAAGAACAAGTGGATGAGATTTCTGACCTCACACACCGTGCCGGCGCTTTATTCATTGTTGGGGTAAACCCGATTTCGTTGGCTTTGTTCAAACCACCGGGCGAATATGGAGCCGATATGGTGGTGGGTGAGGGCCAGCCGTTGGGCCAGTCACCCAGTTTTGGTGGCCCCTCTTTGGGAATTTTTGCTTGCCGGAACGATATGAAGTTGGTACGCCAGATGCCTGGGCGCCTGATAGGGATGGCTTCAACCTTGGATGGTGACGAGCGAGCGTTTTGCATGGTTCTTCAAACACGTGAGCAACACATTCGGCGCGAGCGAGCGACGTCCAACGTTTGCTCGAACGAGGCTCTTTGTGCGATTGCTGCCGCCGCATATCTTGCAAGCATGGGCCCCGAAGGCCTGAAAACGGTGGCATCGATTTCCATGGCGAACGCGCACTATTTAATGAAACGACTTGCGGAAATCGAAGGGTTGGATGCACCCGCTTTTCACGCATTTCATTTCAACGAGTTTGTTTTGAGGCGCGTAGATGGGGGAACGATGCGCGATTTCAACCAGAAGCTGCTCCAGGAAAACATCCACGGAGGCCATATTCTAGTCAGCGAGTTTCCAGAACTTGGAGAATCAGAGCTGATTTGCTCCACAGAGGTTCACAGCAAAAGAGATCTGGATCGATTCGTTGAGGCTGCGGGAAAAATAATGGAGGGTAAAAAATGACTTATCGACAGGCAAAATATCCGGAGCCTCTGGTGTTTGAGCTATCACAGAGCGAGAGGGAAGGAGGATTTTTCAACCCGGAGATCGAGGAAATTCCGGAAATCCCGCCCAAGCTGCGGCGCGAAAGACTAAATCTTCCTAGACTCTCAGAGCCAGAAGTTGTCCGTCACTATGTTCGTCTTTCACAGATGAACTTTGGGATAGAGTCTGGTCTGTATCCTCTGGGTTCGTGCACGATGAAGTACAACCCCCGCGCATGTGAGGATTTTTCGGCTTTGCCGCAAGTCCGGGACATTCATCCGCTACAAGATGCTTCCACCGTTCAAGGGGCGTTGGAGATTCTTTACCGTCTGGAGCGCATGCTGGCGGAAATAGGAGGCGTGAAACGCGTTTGTCTACAACCAGCAGCCGGCGCTCACGGAGAGCTTCTCGGCATGCTTCTTGTGCGCGCCTACTTCAAGGACATAGGGGAAAATCGAACCGAAGTGGTTATTCCCGATTCCGCTCATGGCACGAATTTTGCGAGCGCTGCTATGGCTGGTTTCCGCGTGGTTGTTATTCCATCGAATTCCACCGGACGTGTTGATGTCGAGGCACTCCGAGCAGCTGTTTCGGATCGAACAGCAGCGTTCATGTTGACAAACCCAAATACCCTTGGTCTCTTTGAACACGAGATAAAAGAAATAGCCTCGATATTACACGATGCCGGCGCCCTGCTCTATTATGACGGTGCCAATCTCAACGGCATCATGGGCAAAACGAGGCCGGGTGACATGGGATTCGATATCGTACACTTCAATCTGCACAAAACATTTTCGACCCCTCACGGTGGAGGAGGCCCCGGAGCAGGCCCAGTGGGCGTATCGGAGAAACTTGAACCCTATCTGCCGGTACCCATAATCCAATACGATGAGGACAAAGACAAGTACTGGCTTGACTATAATCGTCCAAAGTCCATAGGGAAAATAAGATCTTTCTTCGGCAACTTTGCCGTTTTGGTGAAGGCTTATGCGTATCTTTTGATGATGGGCGCCTCCGGTCTTAAAGAAGCAACCGAAGTCGCGGTGCTGAATGCTAACTATTTGAAAGAAAAGTTGCGCCGGATTCCCGGGTTCGAGGTTCGTTATGATCCCGAGGCCCCATGCAAACACGAATTTGTGCTTAGCGCTGAACCTCTTAAGCGAGAGACAGGTGTCACCGCACGCGACGTGGCCAAACGGCTTCTCGATTTTGGCTTCCACGCACCAACTTATTACTTTCCGCCCATAGTCCCCGAAGCGTTGATGATCGAACCCACCGAAACTGAGCCGAAAGAAGAATTAGATCGTTTCGTGGATGCGATGAAGCAGATTGCTGAAGAGGCTCGTAGGGATCCAGAAACCCTGAAGCGCGCACCCTTTTCTACAAGCGTTTCGAGGATCGATGAGGTGCGTGCGTCGCGCCGGCCCATTCTGAGTTGGAAACAATTTGTTCGCTTGCGGAAGTAAGGAACTTCCTTTATAGAGGGGAAATAAAAACAAATTTGGGGGCTGGCCGATGCTCAAACGAAGAAAATTGGTCCAGATAGATCTGGGCAAGAGGTACAGGGCGGAAGAGCAATTTTGTAGATCTCTCTTTGCGCTGGAGGAGCAAATAACCACGAAGATTGAGGAAGCGCTTTCAGAGGAAAATTACGGAGCGGTCGGGGGCTATTTGCGAGAGTTCTACACCAAGGTGTGCGAGCTTATCGATAAAACAAAAAAGGAAATGAAGGCGATTCGAATTCAAATCCCTCCAAGAATGACTGCCAACCCCCACTCCGCGAGCGGTTCAAAAGTTAGAAAAGGAGGCATGAGACGTGCTGTTTCGGCAAAAGGAAAATCGAGAAGTCGAAGGGGTAGAACGAAGAAATAGGCGCAAATTGGACGCATATGATCTAGGTAAGCGTTTCTCGATTGAGGAAAAGCTATGCCATGATGTTTTTCAGCTTGAGCAAGAGATCACAAAGATCGAGGAGGCCCTAAAAAACCAGGACTATGGAAAAATTGGCGCGTATCTGAAGGATTTCTACACTCGGGCGTGCGAACTCATAGACGAAGCGAAGAGCGAGCTGGTCAAAACCGGACCTTGAGAGCAGTTCGGGAGCGTCATACATGAAAAAGATCGGACTAGTTGTTAATCCAATCGCTGGAATGGGCGGAAGTGTTGGTCTCAAAGGAACCGATGGGCCCGAGGTTTTGCAAAAGGCTACCGAACTTGGAGCGAAGCCGGTTGCTCCCCAACGAGCCGTCCGATTGCTTCGTGCGTTGACTCCGGTGAGACACAAATTCGAATTGTTAACTTATCCCAAGGACATGGGAGAAAACGAATGCATAGAAGCCGAGTTTCCAGCGCACGTGGTGGGAAAGCTGGATTCAGAAAAAACAACAGCCGCAGATACCAAACGGGCTGTTTGCGAGTTCTTAGACAAGAACTGTGAACTGATCGTAGTGGTTGGAGGGGACGGAACCCTGCGCGACGTTTTTGACGTAGTGAACACCGAGACACCACTGGTGGCAGTCCCTGCTGGTGTTAAGATGCATTCCGGAGCGTTTTCTACGGATCCGGAGGCGGCAGCTGAGACGCTAATGAAGTTTTTGTGGGACGAGCTCCCTCTCCGCGAAGCAGAGGTGATGGACGTGGACGAAGAGGCTTGCCGAGAAGGAAGGGTCTCGGCCCGATTGTACGGGTACGTGTTGGTGCCGTATGAACCACGCTTGGTTCAGGGCTCCAAACTCGCGAGCTTGGAAGCCGAAGAGGAGTTCGAACAGCAACGAGCGATTGCGCGATATGTGGTAGAGCAGATGGAGCCGGAGGTGGTCTATCTGCTGGGCCCGGGCACGACCACCCGTGCCATAGCCGAACAGCTGGGAGAAGACAAGACCTTGCTCGGTGTCGATGCCGTGTTGAATAAAAAAATAATCGCCCGGGATCTGAACGAGAAACAGATTTTGGATTTAATCAGAGATAAAGCGGCTAAAATAGTGGTCTCTCCTATTGGCGGTCAGGGATTCGTCTTTGGGCGCGGAAACCAGCAGTTCAGCCCAAAGGTGATTCGAAGAGTGGGATTGCGGAACATCCTAGTCGTGGCGACGATGCACAAACTTTCAGGTTTGCGGGCTTTGAGAGTAGATACGGGCGATCCCGAGCTGGATCAGCAGCTAAGGGGCTTCATGAGGGTCATTTCCGATTACGGCCGCACCCAAATGATGCGCGTGGAGTAGGGCTAGAGCACTCGCGTGTACAATTTTCGCCAGCACTCGGTGCACAGCGAGGCCGGTTTTTCATCCACTTCTAGCACGCTGTTTGAGAAACGCATCACGCACCGCTGGTTGGGACAGTGCTCCAATCCAAAAGTGTGTCCGAGTTCGTGCACAGCTTCTTTCACACTTCTTTCGAGCAGAAGCTTTTTGTTCATGCGTTTGCGGTAGAAACTGGGATCGAGCCTAGCGACAGACACTATGGCGCACCGTCCTGGACATTGTGCTAATCCGAAAATGAAGTTCAGATTGGCAGACGAGGTGTAGAGATCACGTTCGGTCAAGGCCAACACTTTATGACTTCCCCGGATTCGATGACAAAGCCGGTTCAAGATTAGATCAGCATCGTATTGTTGTCGGTCAGGATTGTACGCAGCGGGCGGCATGTTGAATGTTGGACCGATTGTAGAATTTTCGATGATGGGTCCCAAATATTTTATAATCCCTTTACGCACAGTTTCGACTACGGTTTGATTTACTTCCCCTACTCTCACTATTTCTACCCACATTCGATTTCACTTCCGTCTCGCTTCTCCGGCCTTTGTTATGGCATATCGCACTCCAATGGGACCAATTATTTCGAACACTACCGTTGTGGCCATTATTAAAGTGAGCGATTGAGTGGCTATTGGTGTTCCAGCCAGCTCTGAAGCGGCCAGAGCGGCAAGTCCTATGGCCACTCCTGCTTGGGACAGGATTCCGAATCCTAAGTATCTCTGAAGAACCGGTGAGGCCCCAGAAAGTCTAGCGCTTATAGAAGCACCACTTATCAACCCCAGAGCTCTTCCAACAATATAGGTCACACCCAAAAGCCCCATTGTGGCGAGCAAGTCAAATCTCAGTTGGGTGCCAGCGAGAGCAAAGAACACAATGTATACGGGTGGCATCAAGTTTTCAATCATATTTAAAGAAGTTCTCGCGAAAGAGGGGGCCAGATTGATCAAGAGCATTCCAAGTATCATACACGTTAGGATTAATGAGAATCCAACTCCTTCAGCAAGTCCAGCACCGATAAAAATACACGTTAAGGAAACCACGAGCAGAGATTCTCTGTCTTGGATTCTCCTAGTAAGAAAGAGCAGAGCAACTGCCAGCGCCGTTCCTAAAATGAGAGCGCCAATGATTTCCCTAAGGGGCTCCACGACACTAAAAATGGTGAGCGCTCCCCCCAAACTTATTTTTATTGCGCTTAGAGCACAAGCGAAGATCAGGATAGCTAGTGCATCGTCCCATCCGACCACCGCTAGAAGGGCGTTTGTGAGCGGCCCTCTCGCTCGATATTCGTGCAGCACGGCCACAGTCCCCGCCGGAGCGCTCGCAGGTGCCAGAGAGGCCAAAAGGAGGGAGAGAGCAAGATTTCCACTCACTAAATAGGCTAGTACCAACACCAAGAAAAAAGCACCAAAGGATTCTCCGAATATTATGGCGATAATGGACTTGCCCAACTGTTTGAACATCTTTATCCTCAGATGGCCGCCAATTATGAAAGCTACGAGAGCGAGCGTGGTTTTGGTAGTGATTTCCCAGAGGGTGGAAAGCGTGGATTCGCTTACACCAAAATATCCAAATGATTTAGTGATAGGCCCTAGAACCATCCCTACGATGAGGTATCCCACCACCCCTGTAAGTTTCAAAGCATGCGTGATTTTCCCCACAATCGCTCCAAAACCCAGCAGAATCCCTATTAAGAACAGGAGGTTTTCTATCATGGACAGCCCGTTGGTGTTTAGATTTTCTCGGTTTTATCTTACACGTTTGGAGGCTTTCACCTAGATTATTCACTACCTGGATTTTGAGCGGAGAATAATTCACTAATTAGAAGGCACTGGTTGAAGTTACTCTCGTTTAGTTTCTCCAGCTTTTTTGATGGCCAACCTCACGCCAATTGGTCCGATGATTTCAAAGGCAATAGTAGTTATAGTGATCACCGTGATCCCCAGGGTCGGTATGCTTGAGCTGGGAGAAAATTTGGATATCTTAGTACCTAATAGCGCCATAAGTCCTAATGCTAGAGCTCCTTGAGAGAACATCCCGAACCCGAGGTATTTTTGGAAAACTCGTGGGGCCCGTAACAGACGGGCGCTGGCCGAAATTCCTCCATACTTTCCAAACATTCTACTCATTATGTAGACGGCGGCCAGTCCACCAGCGGTTTCTATCATCTCAAAATTCAGCTGCATACCTACGAGGACGAAGAATACCACGTAAAGCGGGGGCATTATTTCCTCTATCAAGTTCCGCACAAAGTGGCCCTTTCGAGGCAGAAAATTGATAAAGGTTATTCCAATGGCCATACAGGTCAAAATCAGCGAGATATCGAAGTACTCGGCAATACCGGCACCTAGGAGAACAATAGCAAGCGTGTAGATGAAAATACTTTCTCGATCGCGGATTTTTGTCACAACGAGCACCAAGAGCAGACCAAGGACGACCCCTATGAACAGGCCTCCAAATATCCTGAAAATGACAGTCGCTACTACTCCTCCTATCGTCGCCGTTCCGCCTAGAATTCCAATAACAACGGCCGAGACTATTGCTACAACAGTCGATGCTATTGCGTCGTCCCATCCAACCAATGTTAGGAGAGCATTTGTGACCGGCCCTTTTGAGTGGTATTCGTGCAGTACTCCTACAGTAGCCACGGGATCGGTCGCCGCAGCCATTGCGCCAAATATTAGTCCTAGCGTGAGATCTCCGGTAAACAACGTGATTCCAATAATTACAGCAAAAGTTGCACACAGAGACTCCGCGAATAGCATGCCCAACACCGGCTTACCGAGGTGTTTGATGAGAGAAATTGTGAGCTGGGCTCCGATGACGAAAGCCACTAGAGCGAGGGTGAGATGTGTCCACATTGTCCATAAAGACGAAAAAGAACCCGACAAACCTAATCGATTGACGAGCCCCAGAATTGGTCCCACTAAAAATCCTATGAATATGTACCCGACAATGCCGGTCAATTTGAGAGAGTGAGCAATCCGTCCACCGATCGCCCCGAGGGCGAGAACTAGCCCTGCGAAGAGAAGAATGTTTATCATGAAGAACCCCCTCTACTCTTTCAGTTTCAGCATACTCTCAATGATGTCTCGGATGCTTATCGCGCCAACTATTTTGTCTTCTTTAGTCACGGGGAGATGCCGGAATTTATGCGTGGACATTATATCGAGAGCTTCACGGACGGTGTTTTCTGGATGCACGGTCAGCGGGTGTTTGCTCATGATCTCCTCGGCCCTGCTTGCAGTAATCTTTATCATCTCCCGTGCAGCCCATGCACCAATGAACATGTGTCTCGACGGCCTTTTCAGGGCATAAAGCACATCACTTTCGGTGACTATTCCTAGGAGCTTTTTATTCTGGTTTACCACCAACACGTAATCTTCCTTTCTGGTTCGAAATTTTTTCAACAATTCGGACACGTGTGTTTCTGGTTTGCACGTTGGCGGCCGGGGGTTCATAACGTCTTTTACTTTTAATTCCATCAACCGTTTGAGAGAGGCGGGAGACAACGGCATATCGGTCACTATTACATCCCTGCCCTTTTTTAATAATCTTGAGTGTCATTCTTAATCTTGCATGAGAATAAGAAAGGGGAAGAAAACGATGTCGAGGAGAATTCTCGAGGAAGAACTCCGCAAGCGTTCGGTCTTCAGGGATCCCAGCGTGCTGTTTTCGGACTACATCCCTCCGGTTTTAGTTCACCGAGACGACGAGTTCCGATGGCTTGCCCAGGTCTTTCGCCCACTGCTCGCATCTCTAACCAGCCAGCGCGCTCTGATAGTGGGAGATATCGGTGTCGGGAAAACGGTTCTCGCGTACAAGTTCGGCACGGAGCTAAAGGAGCTGGCGCGCGAGAAAAAAATCCAGCTGGATTATCTTCATCTCAACTGCCGGAAGGACAAGACGGTGTTTGCGATATGTGCTAAACTGGTTCAGCACTACAACCCACGCTGGCCGTACCACGGTCTTGGGCCGGAAAAATTGTTGGATATGGTTGTCACTCACCTTCAGGTCCATGACAAATATCTGCTTTTGACGCTGGATGAGATCGATTATTTTGTCAATCTGAACGGTCCGGATTTGTTGTTCTTTCTTTCCCGAGCAGCAGAGGAGAAGGGATTGAAAAATCGGATAAGCATTCTCGGGATCGCCCACGATCGACGCTTTCTAGATAAGCTTGACTCCCCCACGCGCAGCACATTTATGCACAACATGTTGGTTCTCGAAGGATACGGCGCTCAGGAGCTCATGGATATTATGGAGCAGCGGATAGAATTGGCGTTTCGGCCTGGCGCTGTAGATCCAGAAACAGTGGAGCTGATTGCAGATATCGCGGCGAGATGGGGGAACGCAAGGCTTGCTCTCGAGCTGCTGTGGCGAGCGGGACTGGTGGCGGATAATTATGGTTCAGAAACAGTTTTGCCCGAGCATGCTCGGGAAGCCAAATCGGAGGTATATCCAGAAATCCGACGCGACGTGTTGGCCGACCTCCAGCTCCATGAGAAACTTGCATTACTCGCTGTGGTTCGGCGTTTAAAATCAAGCGGTCAAGCTTATGTGTTCACGGGCGAGGTGAAAAACACCTATCGCATAGTATGTGAAGAATATGGGGAAAAACCGCGAGGAGTGACTCAGTTCTGGAGTTATCTTCAAAGATTACGTGCTTTGGGTCTTGTTATGCTGAAGCCTTCAGGGCCAGGACACAGGGGACAGAGCACTCGGATAGCGATTCCGGATGTTCCTCTCAGCTGGCTGGAAAAAGAGGTCGCAAAATCTCTGAAACGGAGAGCTTCTTAATATGGTTCCAAAAAGGTGTGTTGGGGTCGTGGGGTAGCTTGGTCTATCCTGCCAGCTTTGGGAGCTGGTGACCTGGGTTCAAATCCCGGCGACCCCACCACTCGGTCGTTCGATGGTTTTTCAAACGCTTTTCAAAAGCATTTATATGCGGGCGGCACAATGAACTCGGAACGCAACGAGGTTTTTCACGAGAAAAACCATTTGGCAGCTTCGACTGCTTCGTTGGGTTCTAGGAGAGAAAAAAATGGCGTATGGAAGAAAGTTCGGGAGGCCGCGAAGGTTCGGGCCGCGGCAAATGCACAAGGCCATCTGCGCCGACTGCGGTGCCGAGTGTGAGGTCCCCTTCAAGCCTACCGAGGGAAGGCCGGTTTACTGCCGGGAGTGCTGGCAGAAGCGGAGGTTCAGAAGGTAAAAGGCCCGGTCAGTCGACGAGCCGGGAGTTTGGACTCTCGCTTTGCTCAGTGGTGGTTATCTTCAGAACTCCCTCCACTCCGTCAGCTTTATCGCCAGAGAGAGGAACACAACAGCCAAGACCCCCAAAGTCAGGAGAGGCAGCGCGACCTGGGGGTCTGGCAGATCATCGTCTGTCTCAGGCCGCCACGGAAGTAGTCCAACGGCATGGCTTTGGCAACTGCCTGCCTGAAGCCGGGCATCATCTCGATTGGCCAGAAAGCCCCAGAGAGGAACATCGTGGGGAAACCCATCGCGGTTCCGGCCGCGCTAGCTTCCGCGCCCTTGATTGTGCCGCCGAGCGCCACGCCCGCACCGCAAAAACAACCGCACCACGAAAATGCACCGTTCATCTCGTTCGATTTTATGTCACTACAAACGGAGGGCAGACGATCCCTGAAGGAACCCCCACGCCCGCCCGGCCCACGCGTCTTCAGCCCGCAGGCACCCCATGATTTTTTTTAAGCACGCCGGGAAAAAATACCGGGCGGCGGGCTGCACAGACTCGGATGGAGGTGAATCTTCCTCGACGAAAAACCTCAACGTCTCAGACCCAAATTCTCATCATCGCCTCGGCTCGCCGCCCGGCATTAGCGTGAATCCCCATATTCATATTATGATAACGCTGTTATATAAATCCTCCTGTTACGGTTTTATTAGGTGAAATTGTAGTTTCACCGGAGTGAGACCAGATGGCGGGCACGAAAAGAGAAGAGGTCATCATTGGGAGCGTAGAGCGCTGGCTGAGCAATCCGTTTACCAAAGCCATGTTGCGGTTCGTGTGCGAAAGGTCAAAAGAGGGAGTCAGTCGTTTGGACATCGCACTCCGGCGCTACGTGGGGGAGAACGTTCCTTGCGGATTTCAAGACCGAATAGCTTATTGGATTGTTAAGGCCGTAATAGAAAGAGGAAAATCGATTTTTGGTTATAGCGGGGATCTGAGAAAGCAACTGAGGGATCCGGTCATCCGTCGCGGGATGGTCAACGTGCTCTCGGGCATAGCACGATATGGTGCTCGTCGTCCTTTTACCTCCGTTGCACCCTTTTTGGTTGTGTGGAACTACACTAGGGCGTGCAATTTGAACTGCAAGCACTGTTATGCGAACGCCCTCAAATCGCCGGCTCCAGATGAGCTTACGACCGAGGAAGCCAAACAGGTTATTGACCAGCTTGAACAGGCAGGAGTGGTGGCGATTGCCTTTTCCGGGGGCGAGCCCCTCATGCGCAAGGATATTTATGAGGTCGCAGGTTACGCCAAGAGCAAGGGATTTTTCGTTTCGATAGCAACCAACGGGACTCTAATCACCCCAGAAGTGGCACACAAGATGAAGGAGATTTTTGACTACGTAGAGATCTCTCTTGACGGTTTTGAAAAGACCCATGATGAGTTCAGGGGGATTCCGGGGATCTGGAAGAAGACCTGCGAGGGAATCAAAAATGCCGTCGCAGCGGGGATGGACACGTGCGTGGCGATAACCGCGACCCGGTATAACCTGAAAGAGATTCCGGACTTGGTCGAGTTTGCGCACACGGAGCTCGGGGCAAAACGCGTCATCGTTTTCAACTACGTGCCAACAGGCCGGGGCAAAGAAATAGTGGAACAGGACATCTCCCCCCAAGAGAGGTACGAGCTGCTCAAATATCTGTACGAGCGAATGATAAAAGGCGACGGGCTCACCTGCTATTCGACGGCACCCCAGTTCTCGGTCGTTTCGTGGGAGTATGCATATGGTTCAGATGCGGGCGTGATAGCAACACACTTCACCACTGAAGGTGCGCTGAAGGCCCTGCGGGGCCGAACGAAGGCCCTGGCGGAGTTTTTAGGAGGATGCGGCGCTGGCAGGCTTTACTGTGGTTTGGAACCCAACGGAGACATCATCCCCTGTGTGTTCATGCCGATTAAGTTGGGCAACATCAGGACGGATAAGCTCGTGGAGATTTGGGATAAATCAGAACTCTTGTGGAAGCTGCGCGACCGGGATTCGATAGAGGGGTGTTCTCAGTGCGAGTACCGCTACATCTGCGGGGGCTGTAGGGCGCGAGCCTATGGATACTACGGAAATGTCCAAGCGCCCGATCCCGGTTGCATTCACAATCTCCGTTACTGGAAAGAACTCAATACTTCTATGAACAAGCAGTCATCCTAAATAAATCTCCAAGACCTTTTCTATTGGGATTTGGATGACGGAAGAGGCACCGGCTCGGGCGGTCCTGCAAAAGAGAGTCGTTATAGTGATGGATCCAGATCGTGCAAACAGATTTTACCAGCGGGGATGCTATGGAAAACCGCTTAGTGGCGGGCGACTTCAGCTCTCTCCTGTCGAGGCACTCTATCTGGTTGAAAACGGAAAAATAATAATCGAAGATCAAAAGGGAAATAAGCTAGATTTCGAAACGCTGATGAAGAAATTTGCGAAAACGGATCCGGAATTCAGACTCAAATATGTCACGTATGCTGACTTGCGTTCGCGCGGCTACATTGTGAGAACAGGGCTGAAATTCGGAGCGCATTTTCGAGTGTACGACCGGGGGGACCGCCCGGGGGAAGCCCACTCCAAGTTTTTGGTTCACGCAATCCCGGGATCGGCCAAGTTTGGAGCAACCGAACTGGTTCGAGCCGTTAGGTTGGCTCATGGGGTTCGCAAACGCTTTATTTGGGCAATCGTGGATGAGGAAGGGGACATAACTTATTATGCCGTGACGCGGGAGAGGCTGTGATGCCGGCACCTTTGGATCCGTGGAGCAGCGTCATTCCGAAAGATTACGAGCGGGTGATGAAGGAGTTTGGAATTCAGCCCTTTGGAGACCTGCTCCAAAAGATCTCAGACCCTCTTCCTTTGATGAGGCGGAAGCTGATTTTCGGTCATCGCGATTTCGACCGCGTTTTGAACGCAATGAAGGCCAGGAAACCTTACGCGGTGATGACGGGACTTATGCCCAGCGGCAAGATGCACCTTGGACACAAAATGGTGATCGACCAGCTCATATGGTATCAGAAAAAAGGCGCAGAGATTTTTCTCTGTGTGGCCGATTTAGAAGCATACTCCGCAAGAGGGCTTTCCTTTGACGAAGCAAAACGGTTTGCCACAAAGGAATACTTGGCGAACTATGAAGCTCTTGGCTTGGATATAGAAAATTGCAATGTTTATTTTCAAAGCAAAAGATCCGCAGTCCGCGACTTGGCTTTCATTTTGGGAAAAAGAGTGACGTTCAGCACCGTTCGAGCAATTTATGGATTTGCCGGTGAAACAAACATTTCGTCCATATACTATCCTCTGATCGATGTGGCCGACATTTTGCACCCCCAATTGCCTGAGTTCGGTGGGCCTCGTCCAACGGTGGTTCCGGTAGGGATAGATCAGGACCCGCATTTGCGTTTGGCGCGTGATCTGGCCGCCAAGTTTCAGCAGGAGTTCAGATTCGTTCTTCCGTCGTCCACATACCACCGTCTGCTTCCCGGGCTGTTGGGTGAGAAAATGTCCAGCAGCAAACCGGAAACAGCAATATTTCTGACAGATGAAGACCGCGAGGTAACAAAAAAACTGAAAAACGCTTTTACCGGAGGGCGCCCAACAGCTGAAGAACAAAGAAAACACGGTGGCAATCCAGATGTTTGCCGCATATACGAGCTCTATCTCTACCACCTTGTTCCAGATGACAAGGAATTACTTGAAATACGTGAACGATGCAAGAATGGCAAGATGATCTGCGGTGAGTGCAAACAACTAGCGATTGAGCGCATGATTGCATTTCTCCATGAGCACAGGCAGAGATACAAGAAAGCTTTACCGAAAGCTCGTCGCATGGTAGAAAGAATAACTTAGCGCGTGGTTCTTATACAACGACATCTACTGTATGATGCGCGATGAAGAACCTGGCTGGTCTGATCACGGTGATGAGGATTTTGAGTTCTGAGCGCTCCCTTCTCCACGCTCCAGATAGCGAGAGATGAACGCCGGATCTATCCGTTTTAGCTCGCTCCGAGGCAGCAAACGCAACAACTCCCATCCAATGTTAAGCGTGGTTTCGATCGATCTGTCCTCGTAGCGTCCCTGATTGATGAATCGCCGTTCGAACTGATCGGCAAATTCCAAATAAGCCCGGTCCCTATCCGTTAGTGCTTCCTCTCCCACCACCGCGACCAGTGAACGCAGATCGCGTCCTTCAGCGTAAGCCGCGTACAGCTGGTTGGACAGATCAACATGGTCTTCTCTAGTCTTCCCCTTCCCTATACCATCCTTCATCAATCTGGACAAAGAGGGGAGCACGTTTATTGGCGGATAAATCCCCTTGTGGTGAAGCTCGCGGTCGAGCACCAGTTGTCCTTCTGTGATGTATCCGGTGAGATCAGGGATTGGATGTGTGATGTCGTCTCCTGGCATGGTCAGAACCGGCATTTGAGTGATGGATCCTTTCTTTCCTCGAATCCGCCCTGCTCGTTCGTAAATGGTCGCCAAATCTGTGTACATGTATCCCGGATATCCTCGCCTGCCCGGAACTTCACTCCGCGCGGCAGAAATTTCTCGCAACGCCTCACAGTAGTTGGTCATGTTGATGAGAATAACGAGCACATGCATCCCCTGAACAAAAGCCAAGTACTCAGCAGTAGTTAGAGCTAGACGAGGAGTGATGATTCGCTCTATGGCCGGATCGTTGGCAAGGTTAAGGAAAACCACTGCGTGTTCGAGCGCACCTGTGCTTTCAAAGTCCTTGATAAAGAAGTTCGCCTCTTCGTACGTGACTCCCATTCCGCAGAAAACCACAGAGAACTTCTCTTCTTCACCCAGAACCTTCGCTTGACGTGCCACCTGCGCAGCGATCTCGTTGTGTGGCAGCCCTGCACCTGAAAATATGGGAAGCTTTTGTCCCCGAACGAGAGTGTTCATCCCGTCTATCGCCGAAATCCCCGTTTGTATGAATTCATTGGGGTATTCGCGCGCAGCCGGGTTCAAAGGAGATCCGTGAATATCCCAGTAGTCGTCGGCGATGGGTTTTGGTCCTCCATCGATTGGCTCTCCACGGCCGTTGAATATCCTTCCGAGAAGTTCAGCGCTGACCCCAAACTTGACGGTCTCTCCTGTAAACCGCACGCGCGTTGCTTTGGTGTCAATACCCGATGTGCCTTCGTACACTTGAATCACTGCTCTATCGAGATAGGCATCGAGCACCTGTCCATGTTTGATTTCCCCACTGGGTGCCACGATTTCTACGACTTCTCCATAGCCGACACCTCTAACACCCTCCACTATCATAAGCGGACCGGAAACCTCGCGCACAGTCATGTACTCTTTCGATTTCACTTCTTCGGCCATTACCCCCCTCCTCCGACTTTTCTGAACAGTTCCTCAAATTCTTGTTCTAATTGTTCTCTGATCCGCTTGCTCTCTTCTTGGAAGCGTTCGTTTTCTATCCGTTTCATTCCGGCAATCGTCTCGCGCACGGGCAGTTTGATGATTTCACGCACCGGCACGCCACGCCTAGTCGCTTCCACACATTTTCGATAGAATTCGAGCACGATTTCGAGCATCGTGATCTGTTTTTCCGGTGGACAGTATGTGTCCACAGGGTGAAAAGCGAATTGCTGGAGGAGATCCTCTCTCATCATTCTAGCGGATTCCAATACTGCTCGGTCCGGCTCTGGAAGAGCATCGGGTCCTACCAACTTGACTATTTCTTCTAGCTCAGCCTCTTTCTGGAGCATAGCCAAAGCTTCACTGCGCAAAGACCTCCAATCCCTGCCAAATCGCTCTTTCCACCACGGGGCCAGGTGGTCGACATAGAGCGAATAACTGGTAAGCCAGTGGATCGCCGGGAAGTGGCGTCTGTCTGCCAATCCCGTGTCCAGCGCCCAGAAAACTTTGACTATACGCAACGTGTTCTGAGTGACAGGCTCTGAGAGATCACCACCTGGCGGCGACACGGCGCCAAGCACAGTCACC
This sequence comes from Hadesarchaea archaeon, assembly GCA_029259175.1. Classification (GTDB taxonomy): domain Archaea; phylum Hadarchaeota; class Hadarchaeia; order Hadarchaeales; family Hadarchaeaceae; genus JAVZGN01. The sequence goes on along the minus strand of JAPDJH010000005.1, from coordinate 79,689 downwards.
GAGCCTATTCGCTCTTCACTCCCGAGAGTGATGACTCTTCCTGCCCGCTCGTAAAATTCCGCCAGCCGAGAGGCCAAATACGCCGGAAATCCTTCTTCTCCTGGCATTTCTTCTAGCCGACCTGAAATCTCCCTCATCGCCTCGGCCCATCGTGAGGTGGAATCCGCCATCAGCGCCACATTGTACCCCATGTCCCTGAAGTACTCAGCAATAGTTATCCCCGTGTATACGCTGGCCTCTCTTGCGGCGACCGGCATATTGGAAGTGTTCGCGATGAGCACCGTGCGTTCCATAAGCGGTTCACCGCTCCGCGGATCCTTGAGCTGAGGAAAGTGAACGAGCACATCACACATTTCATTTCCACGCTCGCCACACCCGATATACGTCACAATTTCGGCATCGGCCCATTTCGCCACCTGATGCAGGAACACGGTTTTTCCCGTTCCAAATCCTCCTGGAATGGCCACGGTGCCGCCCTTAGCCACCGGGAAAAAGGTGTCCGCGATCCGCTGACCGGTAAACAGGGGCTCCGAGGGTTCCAATTTCTTCTTGTACGGACGGGGACGTCGTACCGGCCATATCTGCATCATTTGAACTTCCCTGCTTCCCCCAGCTGTTTCGATTACTGCAATCGTTTCTTCAACAGTAAACGAGCCATCAGCGATCTCCACCACCTTTCCTTTGATCCCTGGTGGAACCATTATTCGATGCTCCACCAGCTTGGTCTCCTTCACGATTCCAAGAACGTCTCCTTCCTGAACCTCTTGCCCCTTCCCGACCTTCGGAGTGAATTTCCATTTTTTGTCCCGAGGAAGAGCGAAAGCTGAGACACCCCGCTTCACGAGGTATCCGACTTTTGACATAATGACATCTAGTGGGCGCTGAGTCCCATCGTATATGGACCCAATGAGCCCCGGACCCAACTCCACGGAAAGCGGTCTGCCAGTTCCTTCAACCGGCTCCCCGGGTTTTATCCCCGAAGTTTCCTCATAGACTTGGATTATTGCCCGATCCTCGTTGAGCCCAATTATTTCTCCAATTAGTTTTTCCTCACCCACTCTCACGAGTTCGTACATTTCTGAACCGCGCAATCCATCAGCGATCACGACAGGCCCGGTGATCCGAACGATTCTCCCCAACCAATCACACCCGCTAAATTTATCGACTTCATTTTAATAAACTTGAGACTATTTGTATCTGAATCACACCGATGGGGGTCGATTGATTGGACGTGTTGCGAACGGTGTTTGAAGCCGAAGAAAAGGCCAAGCGAATCATAGAAGACGCGCGACGAAAAGCAGCAAAGCTTATGGAGGAGGCCAGAAAAGAGAGCCAGCGTTTGATTGACGAAGCCGTAGAGCAAGCAAAACAAGAATCGGCTGAGAAACTAGAGGAAATCAAAAAGGCCGCGCAAGCCGAGGTCGATGAACTAATGAAGAAGACGCAGAGAGAACTTGCTAAAATGGAACGAATGGCGAAGGAGAGATCGAAAAAGATAGCGTCTCGGATAGTGAAGCAACTCTTGAGGTGACGGGGTGCTTTATCCAGCTCCCATAAAGAAAATCGTGTTGGTTTTTCACAAAAACCGCCGAGAACGCCTTGTCTCGGCTCTCCACGAAGCTGGAGTAATACAGTTGAAGGAGGCTTCTTCGATTGAAGGAGTGCGTAGGCAAGTAAGCGAACAGCTTGAAAACTTGGTCTCTCTTTTGTCCAGTTTACACGATATGGAGGAACTGCTCGGCGTCTACAAGGGAAAGCCGCGACCGGTGCCAGAACTCACACTTGAAAGCACCCTCAAGAAAGCCGAGCAAGTCGTGCGCCGAATCGAACCGAAAATAAAAAAATATCGGGAAGCGTTGGATTCCCTTCAAAAGGAGAGTCAGAGTGTCAGGGAACAAATTTCCGCACTCACCCCTTTTTCGGCTCTGGATCATCCACTCAGACATTTCAGAGAGGGCCGTTTTCTCCATGTTGTTGCGGGTCTGATCGATGAGGACGTTTTCGAGGAATTCTCGAAAGCCGTGTACGCGGCTTGCAATGAGAAAGCTGTCGTATACGCCGTTGGAAAAGCGAGGAAGCTCCCCGTTGTGATCGCGTGCAAGTCGACTGAAAAATCGAAGCTAGCCCCCCTTCTTTATCGGTTTGGAGTAGAGCTGGTGGACTTGCCCGATATGAGGGAGACACCATCAGCAGCTATAGCTAAACTTCAATCAAGGCTGGATTCTTTAGAGAGAAAAAGAAGGATAGTCGAACAAAAACTTCGTCGGTTGGGCCGTCAGTATCTCCAAGACGTGGTTTGTGCACGAGAGACGTTGGAAATCCAAAAGGAAAGGCTGGAGGCTGCTGGACTTTTCGGAGGGTCCGACATGCTGGTAGTGCTCGAGGGCTGGGTGCTCGCGAGAGATTTAAAGAAGGTCGAACGACTAGTGAAGAGGCATACTCGAGGTCGCAGTTTGATGCTGGTAACCGATCCTTCGCCAGCTGAAATACGCGAAGTCCCAATTCAGCTCCAGAACCCCGAAATGGTGAAAGATTTCGAGTTTCTGACCAGAATGTATGGTTTGCCTCGATACAACGAAGTGGATCCGACGTGGCTTTTGTCACTAACCTTCCCCGTCTTTTTTGGGATCTGTCTTTCCGACGCCGGCTACGGATTGGCACTGGCAGCGTTTATGCTCTCAGGCCTGTGGTTTGTAAAATCTTTCCCGCCATACTTGAGACGAATGATGGCATTATGCGGCATCGTTACAGCAATCGTAAGCGTGTTCATTGGCGGCTGGTTTGGATTCGGAGGCGGGCTGTGGGTCAACCCCGTGGAGAACCCCATTCCGTTGCTGAAGCTAGTGATTTTTATTGGTATGTTTCACTTGATTTTAGCGTTCGGAGTGGCAGGAGTTCTGAAGGACCTTAGACAAAAATCCTTGGTTTCAGTCTTTTCGGAGCGTCTTGCACGAATCTTTTTGTTGCTCGGATTTTTTGGTCTCAGCTTCAGTGTTTTGGGTGTGGGTTTGCACGAATTTGGGATCAACTATACCTTTCCGCGAATGGAGCTGTTTTCTGCCTTCAATCCCTTTGCACCGGCATCGCTTGTTACCCAGATTAGCAGAGGGCTTTTCTATGGAGGAATCGGTTTGGGCGCGGTTGGTGCAATGATTTCCGGACGGGGCGTGAGAGGCAAACTGGGGGGCGTCATAAACACGGTTTATGGAATAACAGGGCTCATAGCGGACGTGACTTCCTATACGCGTTTGCTTGCATTGGGAATTGCCACGGGCGTGATCGCGTTTTCTATCAATTTCATAATCTCGATCTTTTGGGGGTGGCTGGTCTCTCCCTATCTTACCGCTTCCCCGGCCATACTCGTCGCGATTCTTGGTGCTGTGGCCTTGGGATTCGTGTTTGTGGCCGGGCATTCGTTCAACATTTTCATAAACACTCTGGGAGGGTTCATCCACACCATGCGTCTCCATTTCGCCGAGTTTTTTGGCAAATTCTATGAGGGAGGTGGAGAGCCGTTTACTCCCTTTAAGGCTAAAAGGAGGTTTACGATATTAAGAGGGGGTGTGAGGATTGGTAAGTGACGCCGTTCTAGTAGTACTGGCGGCAGGTCTGGCCGTAGCGATTCCAGGCCTCATGTCAGCGATCGGAGTGGGCATGACAGGTGTTGCAGCAGCAGCGGTGACAGCGGAAGATCCAAAGAAGTTTTCAAAGCTTTTCATCTTAGAGGTGTTGCCGGGAACGCAAGGAATCTACGGTTTCATAGGCGGCTTTATGATATTGATTTTCAGCGGAGTTCTAGGGGGCACTCTCAGTCCGGAGATCAGCGGTTTGGTGGTTCTCGCAGCTGCATGTCCCGCGATTCTCCAAGGATTCACAGCCTTGCTTCAGGGCCGGGTGGCGACAGCAAGCGTGAACGCGGTGGCAAAACGTCCCGAGGCTTTTACTCCCGGCATGATGTATACAGTGATGGTAGAGTTGTATGCAATTCTTGGCTTGCTAGCGACGATTTTGCTTCTCACCAGCCCGACAGTGATTCCATAGGGCGCTGGGGGACTAAGTTTGCGAGCAGAAAAAGGCGCGGCCCTGCTAGCAGAGGAGATTTTATCAGAAGCCAAACGAGAAGCCGATAGAATTATCCGCGAGGCCAGGCGTGAGAGCGAAACAATCTTAGGCAGTGCAAAAATAACCGCCAAGGAGCGCCGGCTTCAGATAACACGCGAGACTGAATCGGAAGGGGCGAGAATGCGTGATCAGATTCTTGCTGAGGGTCGGATGAGAGCGAGAAGAGAGTTTTTGCAGAAGAGGGAACAATTGATCGAACAAGGTCTTCAAGAGATCCGGCGAGCACTTCAAAAGTACGTGTCTTCCGCCGAGTATTCGAAATATTTGCTCAAACTGGCCGAGCGCACATGCAAAGAACTAGGGTCTGATAAGGTAGTGCTGCGGGCGAATAAACGGGATACTAAAATCCTAGAGAAGAAGCTTGACGAGATTTCGAAGAAAACCGGAAAAGAAGTGTCTTTAGGCAAACCGATTTCAGCTATTGGCGGAATTCGAGCCGAGACCCCGGATGGTTTGATAGTTGCAGACGAAACACTCGACAGCTTGTTGAGAAGAGAGCAGGAGCGCCTTCGTGTAGAGATCGCAAAGGCGTTGTTCGAAGGGGCCTAGATGATTGTTGTTGGTTTGTTCTTAACAGCCATCGCACTGTTTTTTGCTGCGCTTTTCATTTCTACCAAGCACACCATGGATTATGTGTTTTGCAACTCAACGGTCAGTGCATGGGAGGCGAGGCTTCTCCCGACATCCAAGTTCATGGAATTAATAGAAACGCCAGACCTGCGTTCGGCCCTACTCGCTCTTGAGGGCACCGAATATGGAGGCGTTGTCCGTGAGTTCTCCGACAAAGACGATTTTCGAGTGCTCGAGCGGCTTTTACACGGTCTGGTGGTGCAAAGATTACGCGAGCTAGTTTCGTTGGTTCCCGATGACACGGCCCCTGTGATTCGAAAAATAGTCGAGCAGCGGTATCTCTGGAACTTGAAAATGATAGTTTCTGCCATCCACTATCAAATTCCGAAGGAAGAACGAAGCCGCGAGCTTCTACCATCTCCCGTTCACACGTATGAAAGCTTGCAGCTGTTGGCATCAGCAGAATCGCTGGAGCAGCTCCTAGAGTTCCTCAAGGGCACGGACTACGGCGATTCGCTCCAACGGGCACTATCCGACTACGAACAGCACGGTTTACCGGCTTTGTTGGTGGCTCTCGAGAAAACATATTATTCATCGTTATGGGAACTTGCACAGAAAACAAAGACTGATAGGAAAATCTTGAAACAGCTGGTGGGTTATCTGGTCGACGCTGTTAATGCTAAAACCATATTGAGGCTGAAGGATGCTGGTGTTCCAGAGCCCGAAATCGACAAGTATCTGATACGGCCGAGTCATGAACTCACAGAGCCTATGCTCAAGGCCATGATGGTCGCTGAGGATATAAAATCGGCAATTCACTCCATCCGTATAACGATGGTGGGGTCAGCCTTGTCGAGTGCAGCTGAGGAGATAGCGAGAGAAGGGCCCGAGGCTGCAGAGCGGGCGCTCGACCGATTCTATCTCGAATTGTGTAAGCGGCTATCCTTGCTTCACCAGTTTTCAGTAGCTCCCGTGATTTCCTATGTTGCTCACAAGGAGGCGGAGTTCAGAAACTTGAGAAAATGTCTTCGCATGAAAGCCGACGGTCTCCCCGCTGCAGAAATAAAAAAGAGACTAGTTTTGGAGGTGAGCTTGTCGTGAGTCTAAAAATTGCCTGCATAGGAGACATAGATTTTATTTCCGGTTTCGGTTTGGCCGGGGTTTCCCAACTTTATCTCCACGAGAGAATGGAGGCGACTCTGGCGAAAATACGCGAGTTGTTCGACAACCCAGAGATCGGGCTAATCATTCTGCCACACCGGATTGCCTCTCAGATCTCACCTGAACTCAAAGAGCTTCGCAGAAAGAAACCAGTACCTCTGGTCCTAGCGGTTCCGGATAAGAGTGGATGGATGCCAGAAGTTGATGAGCTACGTGAGCTCATAAAGAGAACAGTGGGCGCTGAAGTTGTGGTTAGAAGGGAGGAATAAGAATGGCGACGGCATTGGGAGTTGCACCGACTAGAATGGAACTCATAAAACTCAGGCGCAGAATCGCTTTGGCACAGAAAGGCCACGATTTGCTGAGGGAGAAAATGGATGCTTTGATAATGGAATTCTTCGGGATTTTGAGGGAAATAGAAGATGTCAGAAAGAACGCGCTGGAGAGTCTCTCGAAAGCCTTTGGACAGCTCTCGATTTGTCAAGCCGAGATAGGAACCATCGAGACTCTGCAAGCTGCACGAGAGATGAAGCGCGACGTGACGCTCAGGATTCAGACCAGATATTTAATGGGAGTCTCAGTCCCTCACGTCGAGATAGATCAGGACAAGAAAGCCCCATTGCCCGGGTATTCGATTCATGGCACTTCAGCAGTTTTGGATAAGGCAACAGCCGCATTTGTACAAGCACTAGCACATTTGGTTAAACTCGCAGAGCTAGAAGCGGCCGCTTATGCTTTGGCGCGAGAACTAGAGCGAACCAAACGGCGCGTTAACGCCCTGGAGCATGTGCTGATTCCGAGACTTCAACAAATGATTAAATTTATCCAGAGCCGGTTGGACGAAATCGAACGTGAGAACTTCACCCGATTGAAACGCATCAAGGCGATACTAGAGAGAAGGCATCAGTAAGTCCAAGAGTTAAACCAAGGCAAACCCCAAGATGAGTGGGAGCATGGATATTGAGGCCTTTATACGACAAGAACAGGCGAAGCTTAATGCTCATCTGCCCCGAGAGCGGATAACCTTAGCTGAAGCACTAAACGCTTCGGAGCCTTACGTGGAGTTAAAAAACGGGGGCCGCCACTATTTCGACAAAAAGGAACTGGATCTCTTAGCGACCGCGTTACCCAAGGATTGGCACTCAAGTTTGAGGCTCCCGATGTTAATTCGAATAGATCGAAAACTTGGTAGTGGAACGGCAAAGCTTGTTGGTTTGGAGGCACGTGTTGCAGCCAAAGTTTTAAACAAGAATGAGAGCGATGAGTTAATTCTCTACCGTCCAGAAATCATGTCTTTGCGCAGAAAACTTCCGACAACCACCGAGTATCTATTTGTGCCGTGATGGGTATGCATCGCTCAAGAATTTACGTTTTGTTTGCGCTTTTCTATCCTGTAACCTTATTGCTGGTATTCGGCGGCTTGCTCGCGTTTCTTTTGATAGTGTTTGGTGTTGACGTGCGTTGGGTTGCTGCAGCGATTCTCCCGTTTTTTTCCATAGGTCTGACAGGGATAGTGCTAATTGGTGCCCGAGCGTTCAAAAAATTCGGTTATTTCAAGGAATTTTGTCTGGCTTTAGCAGCAATGTGGATTTTGACCGGATTATACTTGAGCCTGCTCCTGCTTTTCAATACCCCGTGATACCAGAGTCTCCAAAATCCTCCCGTGAATGGGCGCGACTAAGAACGAGTTGAGCATGGCCGCCACAATAAAAACAGCGGCACCCCCCAACACCAATTCGATTTTCATTGCACTCAAAGCAATGAGCAAAGCTCCAACCGCGAGAGAACTGAGATAAATCGTGGCAATGGCTTTTGGGATCCGCCATCCGATTTTCACTTTTTCCTCACCTTTTATTCCAGCCAACAATTCGCGAGTTACAAATAGTAGTTGGACCAAACATACATAGAATATTCCAGACACAAGTAGTGCGCTATTCGCTGTGAGAGTTATCTTGAGCACCGCGACAGTTGCTAGAACCAAAAGAAGGACGGATCCTCCACTAATGAGCAGAGCTAATCCGAAATCGCCTCGCCGGTACCAGCGGCTCACCAAAGCCGAAGAGAGTATCAGCCCCAAGGCAGAGCCGAAAAACACCATATCGACGAAGCTAGTAGAGACCGTGCTCTCTAGGGTTGCGACGGTGATTTCAGAAACCCGAACCGGGAGCGGGTATGCAATGATGGTTCGATAAGTTTTTGCTGCTTGATATCCTCCAACGACGGGCACGTTAATACCACCCCCCGGGGCCAACCCGTTCTCCGCCAACTCGTCGCTTATAAGGAATGTCGAGAGCACCCCGCAAGCCCGAATGACCCAATCGTCGGCTTCTTCTCCCGGTCTTTTTTCAAAGAACTCGTAAACGTACGGTTGTGGAATGGCTTCGAGGAATTCGGTGGAGAAATCGTCTTCGGTTCCGAGCAGAATCACGCGCAGTTTCTCTCCAGCATGGACGTTTAGGTATTGAACGATTTCTGGAGAGAGTTCGTTGGGATCTGTTGGAAAAGCTGTGACCATTATTGGCTCCAGCGTATCCTTGACTTTGAATATGTTTTCAATATTGTCATAGAGGAGATTTAGAAACTCGGGCAGCAGGACGTTATCAAAGAGAATCACCGCGTCGAATGGCCGATCCAGATACGCTGTTAGCCGAGAACCTCCCTTTCCCAGCACGGCGTTGTTGAAGTCGGCTTCTCCCTCTTCGGTGAAGTAGATGGGAATCACTCCCAGTGTGCCCGATTCGGAAGCCCTCCCAATCGCCAGGATATCTTCAGGCCCGATAGCACGTTGTTTTTCAACGAAGAGTTCCAGCCGACCTTGTTTTGTGAGCGTGTCCTGTATGAGTTCGGGGTCTTTTTGCGTTTCTATCCAAATGCTGTTTTGGCTCAATCGTATACTAGTTCCGGCAAGTCCGTGAGGGTCAAGCCGATGTTTGAGTGACCTCGCTGTTTGTTCGTCTAGCTGTGAAACTCCTGTTACCACGTTTTCTACAGTTCCTATTGTGCCAAGCAAAGTCTGCAGGTATGTGGTAGTTACCTGGCCACCCACTTCGAACCTAATGAGGTTTTCACTCGGCTCGCTCGAAATGAGCCTAGCACTCCAGTAAGGCGAAAGCACATCCACAACGGAGTCCCAAGCAGCATCGAAATCAATAGCTTCAACCCTAAAATCGACAATGGATGATTGGTATTCCAGCAAAACTCCATATCCTCCGCTCGTTTCTATCCCCGCCGGAACACCCCGCACAGCCGGGAGCAATCCATGCCACGGCTGCCATACTAATAATAGGGAGAGCACACTCAGGAGCGCCCACAGATGGAACTTCTTTTCTCTATAGACTGACATGGTACTTCACCATCTCACGAGGCATTTTTTCCACCAAAGCAGGCTCCACCACCAGAGAGACAGTCAAACACCCCATCAGACCTCCGATGAATACCAACACGAAGAAACTTGGACCAAGAATGAGAGAAACCGGAAGAAAGCAGACCAGCAGAATCACCAAAGCACTCATCGTCGGGGTGGTCCAAGACTTTGGTTCAACCATTCTCGGTGGTCGGATCAAACTCCTCGACTCTATGGTTATCATGTATAGTGCCAGAAGCACCGCGGCGATAATCGTCTGCTGATCGACTGAAAGCCCCACAAGCACGTAAAGTCCGAGAGCACTTCCGATAGTTGTCCCTATAGTAAGAGGAACAATCCATGCAGGCCTTCTTTTCCTTATCGCTACCAAGAGCAGAGCTCCCAGTATTACCAATGCACCTACAAGTGCAATTAGAAATGAGTAAAACACATCATGTTCAAACACCGGTTTTAATTCTTTGACTTCAATGCCCGAAATAGAATTTTCTAGCTCGCTCGCGAGTTCGGCCGTGTAAGGAGTGAAAACCTCAACAAACAGCAGATTTTCAGCTTGCGCCGTGGCCACCGAAGCACTTGTGATGGCTTTTATCTGCTCAACAATGCTTTGTTGTTCTTCCCCGCCTCTCACTTCGACCAGTAGACTGGACTGAAACTCACCCGACCATTTGATGTGACCAAGAGACACCAATCCTGCAAAGAGGACGGTGAGGCCGAGAGCGACCCCCAACAGCCACCACGCAGGCCCTTTCTCGACAGCAGGCCGTGATTGTTGTTCCATCGCAACCCCTTATTTTTTTATCACCCAATATATAACGGCTCGAGCATATGTCGGGGTTTGTTGAAGGTGAGCGGGTTCTGCTGATTGACGAGCAAGGAGGCAAGTATCTGGTTAGAGCGGAGCCGCGAAAGTTCAATACCCGATTCGGCGTGGTAGACCTCTCGCAGGCGATAGGAGCGCAACCTGGAACGGTAATTCATTCACATCTTGGAAAACCGTTTGTAGTATTGCGACCGTCTGTAGTAGACTATATTCAGAAAATCCGGCGTGTCCCCCAGGTTTTGCTTCCAAAGGATGCCGCACAGATCCTCGCCAACACGGGGGTGGGGCCGGGCAGCGTGGTTGTGGACGGCGGAACCGGCTCGGGCTGTTTGGCAATTTTTCTCGGTCATCTGGTTCGCCCGACCGGTCATGTTTACTCATACGAGATAAGAGAAGATTTTGTCGAGCTTGCGCGGAGAAACATACGCTTCACCGGCCTCGAAGATGTCGTGACGGTAAAGCAGCAGGACATCTGTCAGGGCATAGACGAGCGAGATGTAGATCTGGTTACCTTGGATATCCCAAAGCCTGAGGACGCGATACCACACGCTGAAAATGCTTTGAAGCCCGGCGGACACCTTTTTGTTTTTTCTCCCTGTATTGAGCCGGTTAAGAGAGTGTATGAGGCGTTGAGCAGCCACCGCTTCAAAGAGATCTTCACCATCGAGTGTTTGGTGCGGGAAATCGAAGTAAAGCCGAATGCCACACGTCCCAAAACACGGATGATCGCCCATACAGGTTATATGACCTTTGCCAGACGGATCTAGCTTTTCGGGATTTTTCGCGCCTTGAATCCGTAATAGATGACTCCTTCCTTCCCTTCTTCCCCCATTTTTCGAAAGATGATTTCAACCTCGTCTCCGATGTTGATTTCCTTTTCATCACAGTCCGTTATCTGAGCCATTATCCTTGGTCCGTCTTCCAGTTCTATTATGCCAAGGATGTATGGCACCATCCGTTCGAAACCCTGTGCTGCGACGTGGATTACGGTGTAAGACAGCACTTTCCCCTTCGGTTTCAATTTGTAGGGTTCGAGTTTTCCCGTCCTGCGGCAGTGAGGACAGATGAATCTGGGCGGGAACAAAATCTTGTTGCAGTTTCCACATTTCACACCGATCAGGTTGTACCGGCTCGGGATCTCTCTCCAGAATCGGGGCACGCCCATTAGTCCATCCTCCTTAACACGTGTACCACAGCGGTCCCACCGGATCCGCCCACATTGTGCGCCAGTCCTATTTCTGCACCGTCCACTTGTCGCTTTCCAGCCTCCCCACGGAGCTGGGTGACTATCTCCACTACTTGGGCAATTCCGGTGGCCCCGACTGGATGTCCTTTCCCTTTGAGCCCCCCGCTGGTGTTGATGGGTATCTTACCACCAAGAGCGGTCTCTCCTTCTTCTGTTAGCTGACCCCCCTTTCCTTTCTTGCAGAATCCCAGATCTTCGATAGCCATTATTTCGGCGATCGTGAAACAATCGTGAACTTCGGCAAGGTCAACATCCTTTGGTCCCATGCCAGCCATTTTATAGGCAGCACGCGCGGCCTCCACAGTCGCCATAAGCCCGGTGAGTGTTTGGCGGCTGTGAAGAGAAATGGTGTCGCTGGCCTGTCCAGTACCCGCCACCAATATGGGCGTGTCCGTGAATCGACGTGCCTTTTCTGCGGGAGCCAGAATCACACACGCCGCACCGTCCGTTATGGGTGAACAATCCAAGAGTTTTAAGGGCTTGGCAACGGGCGGGGATTTCAAAACCTGCTCAACAGTGATTTTAGTGTGGTACTGCGCGTAGGGATTGAGACAGGCGTTGGAGTGGTTTTTAACGGCCACCATCGCGAGCTGCTCTTCAGTGGTTCCGAATTCGTGCATGTGTCGCCGCGCCATCAAAGCGTATAAAGCAGGAAACGTGGCCCCCTGGTAAACCTCCCATTCTTGATCGGCAGCTGTGGCGAGAGCCCCAGTGACCCCAGCAGTCAGCAAATCCGTCATCTTCTCTATCCCGGCGGCGACCACGAAGTCATGGTGGCCAGAAGCAACGGCAATAACTGCCTGCCTGAACGCGAGCCCGCCAGAGGCACACGCAGCTTCTACTCTGGTGGCAGCTATGGGTGTCAATCCAGCGTTGTCGGCTATGAGCGATGCGATGTGTTCTTGTTTCACGAACTGTCCTGCCGACATGTTTCCCACATACAACGCATCGAGTTGCTTTCCGTCAATCCCTGCGTCTTCGATGGCACGGATCCCGGCTTCGAGCAACATCTCTCTGAATGAGATATCCCATTGCTCGCCGAACTTGGTCAAGCCTACTCCAATCACCGCTACCTCTCTCATCCCACCACCAGCAGATTGCGATATTTAGCATACGTCGCATAATCAATGTATTTCTTCCAGTTTATGTAGAATTCCACGGGAGGTGCTTGACTGTTTTTTCTCCTTTGCTCGATCATTTCGTTCACAACTATGCTAAATGCATCGCTCCCAGCACCGGATCCATAGGAGACCACCATTATGCGATCTCCCGGCTTGGCGACATCGAGAACAGCGGCCAGACCAAGCATAGACGAACCAGAGTAGGTGTTTCCTATCCTTGGGGCCAATAGTCCGGGCTCTATCTGCTCTTTGGTGAAGCCCAGTTCTTTCGCAGCTTGAATCGGGAACTTTCCATTGGGCTGGTGGAAGACAGCATATGTGAAGTCTTCGGGAGTCAATCTTAACTTTCGGAGCAGTGCATGGGCGGCTGACAGCACGTGTTTAAAGTAGGCTGGCCGTCCAGTAAACCTCCCACCGTGTTTCGGATACGGCTTTCCCTCCCTTCTCCAGAAATCGGGTGTATCAGTAGTGTATGAACATGTCGTTTCGAAGTCAGCGATGGTTTGATTGGCCTCGGAGGCGCCCACAATGAAGGCCGCACCCCCAGCCGCAGCCGAGTACTCGAGGGGATCGCCTGGTGCACCTTGAGCGGTATCCGCTCCTATAGCCATCCCGTACTTGATGATGTTGCTTCCCACGAGACCTATACAAGCTTGAAGACCAGCTGTACCTGCTTTGCAGGCGAATTCCAAGTCAGCAGCAGTCAGACTGGGCGTGGCTTCGATAGCTTCTGCCACGATTGTTGCCGTGGGTTTTACGGCATAGGGATGAGACTCGGAACCAACATATATGGCACCGATGTCTCGAGGATTAACGTTGGCGTATTTTACAGCATTTCTCGCTGCTTCAACGGCGATGGTTGCTGTGTCTTCGTCCGGTCCGGGCACCGACTTTTCCCGAATTCGAAGCCCCGACATGATTTGGTTTGGATCAGCACCCCACACTCTCGCGATTTCTTCTACTTTGATGCGGTATCTCGGAATGTAAACCCCGTAGCCCACGATGCCAACTTTTATCATCCTTTCACCAAGGCTTGTTAAATGGTGTGATGCAGTTTTTTTATCCTTTTTTCGGTGTCGTATCGGAAATCGACAATTGTCGATGCCTATCCACATTTCCGAAGTGCTAACAGCAATTCTTCTGTAGTTTCAAGCTTGGAGAGCACAAGTGGCACTTTTAATAGCTGAGCAATCTTTATCGCGAGTTCATCCACTTGCTTGATTGCTCCGTGAAGGACCACCATGCCCGGAGTTATGCCTATAACCCGAACGGCAACCATCGGTGAGCGTCCGGTAGTTACTCCGGTAAAAGCAAGAACCCGTTCGGTAGTAAGCCCGTAAAGACGTCTAAAGTCTTCATGACTGAGAGTGAGGATTGCTTTCACACTGTCGATCACAGTATAACCGAAAACACTTTGCTCGAGAAGCTCTGGATTGGCAGCAACTTCACCTTGAATAGCCTTGATTACCGTGTGACTTTTGACCGGTTGCGGATACTCTCTTATTTCGAGCACAATCTCCGGAGACAAACGAGTTCCGAACACGTGGGAGAGACTACGGATTACTTCCCCTCCGCTCATTTCATCCATGTTTATCAGCGTTTTTACAATTTTGCGGATGGTGGCGGTTCCGGGGGACTTTCTACGCCCGGACTCATAATCGCTAATTACAGAAGGGGTAACTTTAAGCGCTTTGGCCAGATCTGCCTGAGACACCCGAAAGCGCTCCCTCCAAAATTTTAAGCTTTCCCCCGGATTATCCGAGAGAACAATTTCTCCAGCAATCCATTTCATAACTTTTTCTTTATCGTTCATCCACGACTACTTTGTTCGTAATCGGAAAAAGCTTATCACGCTCTACCTTTAAGCTTAAAGACATCTGCCCGTGTTATGATGCCGGTGATTTTTCCTTCCTCTGTGATGAGTACGGCAGGATGCTCTTCCAGAAGCAGGTATACGCGTTGTACTTCTGTCTCACCACTCACAACGGGAAAGGGCTCTTCCATAACGGTAGAAATCCGGGCCCTCAGCAAAGAAGCAAGTTTTTCTCCTCGAGCAACACGGTTTACAAGCGTTGTTTCGCTGATGGACCCGAGTTGTCGACCTTCATGAAGGACTGGAAGTTGAGAAATGCTGTGTTTTTCCATGAGCGAAATGGCTTTTCGGATAGGCTCTGATGGTTTCACTGAGATCACGGGCCGAGTTGCAATATCCTTCGCGCATACCGGGGACACGGTTGAAAGCCGTTTTTCGATGGTCTCTATGATTTTCCTTAACGTGGACAGCTTCGGATCAGCTTGTCCGCTCTCTATCTTTGCGATATATGCCTGTGTTACTCCTGCCAAGTCTGCGAGTTCCTTTTGAGTGAGTCCGGCGCGTATGCGAAGCTTTTTTATTTCAGAACCCGTGGGCAACCACACTCGCATATTCCTCGCAGTTATTCCCGTCTCAACCTTTATAAGCAATTTCAACTATAAGCACCCAGGGGTCGATTTGCGAAATATTGTAGTCGAAGAGTTCAAGCAAACACCATTGGAAGAACAAAAATTAGAAATCGTGGAGCGAAAAGGTCTGGGTCACCCGGATACTATCTGTGATGCCATTTTGGACCGAGTATCGGTGGAGCTCAGCCGGGAATACCTCAAACAGTTTGGAACCATCCTTCATCACAACACCGACAAGTCCTTGCTTGTTGCAGGAGAGGTGGAAACCCGGTTTGGAGGTGGAGAAGTGAAACAGCCAATGTTGTTGATTTTTGGTGACCGGGCGACCGATCGTGTGGGAGACAAAATCATTCCGGTGAAAGATATAGCAATAAGAGCTGCAAAGGATTGGATCAAATCGAACCTTCGATTTGTGGATCCGGATAAGCATATCCGATATCAGGTGGAGTTGAAGCCAGGATCGGCGGCCCTGACCGACATTTTCAAGCGCGGAGGCAAGGTTCTCAGTGCCAATGACACTTCAGCCGCGGTCGGGTATGCTCCGATGTCGAAAACAGAGCGCGTGGTGCTGGAGACCGAACGTTTTATGAATTCGAAGGAATTCAAACGAGAATTCCCTGAAGTGGGCGAGGATATCAAGGTGATGGGGTTCAGAACGAATTCCAAGCTTTCAGTAACGATCGGAGCGGCCTTTGTGGACAGATTCATTGAAAACGAGGATGAGTACTTCAGGAGAAAGGAGGAAGTCCACGAACGCGTGTTGAAATTCTTGAAAGAGCAAGTTGATTTGGATCTTGAACTCCGTATTAACACTCTAGATACTCGAGGGAGGGGCGTGGGAGGCATTTATCTTACAGTGCTTGGTACGAGCGCCGATGGCGCTGATTCGGGCCAAGTTGGTCGTGGGAACAGGCCAAATGGAGTTATCCCCCTCAACCGGCACATGGGATCTGAAGCTGCGGCTGGCAAGAATCCTGTGAGCCACGTGGGCAAAATATACAACCTCCTCACCCACAGAATAGCGAAGGAAATCCACTCTCAAGTTCCCGGCCTACGAGAGGTCTATGTGTGGCTGGTTAGCCAGATCGGAAAACCGATCGACCAGCCGGCGCTGGCAGCAGCACGGGTAATCCCTGCAAAGGGAACAAAACTAAAAGAAGTTGAACCGAAAATCCGTGAAATCATCGATTCGGAGCTGGAGCGAATAGACGTTTTTTGCAAAGAACTAGCAGAGGGCAAGCATTCGGTGTGTTGAACACGAAGACTCTTATTTTTCAGCACGTGTTGTTGTTTGATGTTCGAGGTACTGTGTCATGATGGTTTGGCCCGAATAGGCCGACTTCGGACGCGCCACGGGATAGTGGAAACCCCTACTCTGATGCCGGTAATAAACCCGGCGCGGATTACCATCCCTTGTTCCGAACTAAAGAAATTTGGCGCAGAAATCCTGATTACCAACGCTTATCTGATATGGCGCAATTTTGGCCCCTCCGCCTCCGAGAAAGGCGTTCACAATCTCTTGGAATTCGACGGCCCTATAATGACCGATAGCGGCGCATACCAGTTGTTGCGCCACGGCGTGATAGAGGTGGATCCAGATGAAATAGTGAAGTATCAGGAAAGCATTGGTTCGGATATCGCCACCATTCTCGATGTACCCACAGGTGCTACAGCCACCAGAGAAAAAGCAGAGGAGACGGTGAGAATAACTGTCGAGAGGGCAAAGCGAGCACAACAAATCAGGACTCGGACAGACATGCTTTGGTGTGGCCCAATCCAGGGAGGGCTTTTCACAGATCTAGTAGAGACGTGCGCTCGAGAGATGGGCCGGCTGGAATATCATGTGCATGCGATCGGAAGTCCGGTCGAGCTTTTAGAAAACTATCGCTTCCGTGATGTGGTTCGCCTCACGATGGCGGCTAAGCGCAATTTGCCGGTGGAGAGACCGGTTCATCTTTTTGGTGTAGGCCATCCAATGTTTTTAGCTCTAGGGGTTGCAATGGGTTGTGACCTGTTCGATTCTGCAGCGTATGCATTGTACGCAAAGGACGGCCGATATCTCACCGTTCACGGTACTCATCAGCTAAGTGAATTGGAATGGTTTCCTTGCGACTGTCCAATGTGTGTCAAGAACACCCCCCGAGAGGTCCGTGAGATGTCAGAATCCGAGCAAATCGATTTTTTGAGCCGCCACAACCTTTACGTGACTTTTGCTGAAATCCGCACTATCCGGCAGGCAATATGGGAGGGGTGGCTGTTCGAACTCCTCGAGCAGAGGTGTCGGGCACATCCGCGATTGCTGGAAGGGTTGAAGGAGTTCTACCGACACGCCGATTTTATCGAACGCTATGATCCGGTGAGCAAATCATCGGCATTTTTCTATCTCGGACCCGATTGTCGCCATAGGCCAGAAGTGTTGAGATACCGGCAGAGACTGGAACAATACTCACCTCCGGAAGGAAAGACGTTGGTTCTGTACGTTGCTTTTGGAGACCGGGCGAAACCCAAGAGCACTTCCCCCAATCCTCATTTTGTTAAAGTTGTACCCCCGTTCGGCCCCATTCCGGAGGAATTGGAGGAGATGTACCCGCTGTGGCAGCATGAGATCCCAGAAGAGGTGGAAGAGGAAACGATCCGTCAGACCTTGGACGCCGTTAGACGGTTTCTTGAACGGAACAAACACAGGTACGTTGGAATCGAAGTTTTGGCAGATGGAGAATGGAAAGAGCGACTGCTAGAGATATGGGAGAAAATGAAGCGGTGAAAGACCTCTCATCCAAATCCTTTTTATGGGCTCGCCATAATCCTTTTACGCTAATGAATGATGAAGGTATAACCCGAAGGAGGTGTGTGAATGGCCAAGCCGATATACGTGCGGTTTGAAGTCCCGAAGGAACTCGCCGACAAGGCATACGAGGCGATCGAACGCGCACGCGACACGGGGAAAGTCAAGCGCGGCACGAACGAGGTTACCAAGGCAGTCGAACGCAAACAAGCGAAGCTGGTTGTCATAGCGGAAGATGTGGACCCGCCCGAAGTAGTGGCCCACTTACCCCCGCTCTGCGATGAAAAAGAGACTCCCTATGTCTACGTGCCGAGTAAACAGGAACTGGGAGCAGCGAGTGGTATCGAAGTCGCAGCGGCATCGGCGGCAATAATCGAGCCCGGAGAGGCAGCGGACTTGGTGAACGAAATAGTTGAGCGCATCAAGGAACTCAAGAAGTGATTCTATGCCTGAAGAAGAGGAGGGCTTGGGATATCCGGCTGAGGTAATTGAAGTTAGAGCGCGGACGGGCGTTACTGGTGAGATCCTGCAGGTAAAGTGCAGAATACTGGATGGACGGGATAAGGGGAGGATCATCACTCGCAACGTAAAAGGGCCCGTGCGTGTGGGGGACATTCTCATGCTTCGCGAGACGGAGCGCGAGGCCAGAGAGATAAAGGTGCCATAGCGATGCCACAGGTTAGAAAGTGTTCGTTTTGCGGTGGCAGAATAGAACCGGGACGAGGGCTTATGTTTGTTCGTAATGATGGTACGGTGCTTTTTTTCTGTGCCAGCAAGTGCGAACGCAATTATCGATTGGGCCGCAAGCCACAGAAGATTAGATGGACAGAGCGTTCGCGCAAACTGCGAGGAAAGCTAACATGACACGATTCTTTTAACTCAGGTTTTAGGAATGTGATTTTGCGGTTAGGAAAAGCCGATGACAAAAAGTTAAAAGTCGTTTAACATTATGTTAACCGATGGTCGTAGAAGAAACTTTGGTAATGATAAAGCCAGATGGTGTAGCCCGAGGACTGGAGAGCGAGATTGTTAGACGAATCGAAGCAGCAGGATTGGAGATAGTGAGGAAGCAGAGAAAACGATTAACCCGTGATGAAGCCGAGAGGCTTTACGAGCCCCATCGGGGAAAAGAATTTTTTGAGCGCCTGATTCAGTTCACGATTTCTGGCGATGTCGTCCTCATGCTGGTGAGAGGAGAGAATGCTGTGGCCAGAGTGCGTGCTCTGATAGGACCTACAGATCCCGCGAAGGCGCCCAAGGGCACCATACGTGGGGATTACGGAACAACAGTAACTCAGAACGTGATTCATGCAGCAGATTCACCGGAGAGCGCGAAACGAGAACTTTCTCTTTTTTTCTGATTGTTTTATCTAGGGCGTTGTCAAAATAGAAGCGGGATTTAAAATGGAGAAATGTGTCCGGCAGCCCATAATATCGGTCTTAGGCCACGTGGACCACGGAAAAACTCTTTTGCTCGACACCATCAGGGGCACCGCTGTTGCAGCCCGCGAAGCTGGGGGCATCTCTCAACATATAGGCGCTACAGAGGTTCCTGCTGAGACAATCCGGCAGCTATGTGGTCCGCTTCTCAAACGATTCAACATAGAACTGAAGCTTCCAGGCTTGTTGTTTATTGATACCCCTGGTCACGAGGCTTTTACCAATTTGAGACGACGCGGTGGGGCGCTCGCTGATTTGGCGGCGCTTGTGGTAGATATCAATGAGGGATTCATGCCTCAAACGCTCGAATCCATAACCATCCTGAAAAGCTATCGAACACCTTTTGTGCTTGTGGCGAACAAAATAGACCTGTTACCCGGATGGAAAGTCCAGCCGAAGTCATGTTTTTTGGACTCGTTTGCTTCCCAGCCTTCGAGAGTTCAACAGCTCTTGGACGAAAAAGTATACGAGCTTATAGGCAAGCTTTACGATTTGGGTTTCGAATCCGAGCGCTTTGACAGGGTCTCGGATTTCCGAAGACAGGTCTCGATAATTCCTGCCAGCGCCAAAACGGGGGAGGGGATCCCCGAGGTGCTTGCGATATTGTTTGGCTTGGCCCAGCGTTTTCTCGAAGATCGGCTAAGACTAGAGGTTTCCGGACCAGCGCGAGGAACGGTGCTGGAGGTGAAGGAGACCACGGGTTTGGGCAAAACACTCGATGTGATCATTTATGATGGATGTGTCAGGCGCGGAGACATGTTTGTGGTTGGGGGCCTAGAGAAACCCATCATTTCAAAGGTGCGTGCCATCCTTAAGCCCAAACCATTGGACGAAATCCGCGATCCCGAGGACCGTTTTCGGACAGTTCCCGCGGCTTATGCTGCCGCTGGAGTAAAAATCGCAGCTCCCAACCTAGAAGGAGCAGTGGCTGGAGCTCCATTCTTGGTCATAAAAAGCGAGAAAGAGGGGGAACAAGCTTGGAGAGAAATGCAACAAGAGATGGAAAAAGTCCGCATAAGCTCCGATGTCAACGGTGTGGTGGTCAAAGCCGACGCTCTGGGATCGCTGGAAGCAATAGAAAATCAATTGGCCGCCGAGAACATTCCGATAAGACTTGCAGATATAGGTGATGTGTCAAAGCGCGACGTGATGGAAGCGGCATCGGTCGCGCAGGCGGAGCCGCTTTACGGAGTAGTTCTTTGTTTCAACGTTAAAGTCCTGCCCGAAGCACGCACCATTGCCTCACAGGAAGGTGTAGAAATAGTTGAGGATCAGGTGATCTACCGTTTGTTCGAGAATTATAAGAAATGGATGCAGCAGAAAAGAGAAGCAATCCGTGCAGAACGATTGAGTGCCTTTATCAGACCGGCCAAACTGGTGATCAAGCCCGGGTACGTGTTTAGGAGAAGCGACCCTGCGATAGTAGGGATCGATGTGGTGGGAGGCGTGTTGAAGCCAAAAGTGCCGCTGATTCGCTCCGATGGAAAAGAAGTGGGCACGGTGCGCGAACTCCAGAAGGAGAAGCAGTCGGTCCAAGAGGCTCGGCTAGGCGATGAACTGGCGATTTCTATCGATGGGGGCGTAGTGGGGCGTAACATAAGAGAGGGAGACACTCTCTATACAGACGTTCCGCGAGATCACGTATTGGTTCTCAAAAAAGACTTGAGAGACTTGCTTTCCGGCGACGAACTAGCGGTTCTAGATGAAATTATTGCCATCAAGCAACGAAAGGATCCGACATATGGTGTGATGTGAACGATATTTCACGTTTTACCGTAGAGGGTCGGGGTTGTGGCAAGTCTCCTGGTGAGATCCAACACCCACACGTAAGTTTTTAATCCCGCGCACTCCAGTGATGCAAAGGTGATGGTTGGTGCCGTTTAAGATAGTGATCTCAGATCCGGAGAGTGGCCGAAGCTATCAGGTGGAAGTAAAAGAACCGGAGTCCCGGAGACTCATCGGTCTCAAAATCGGGGATCGATTCGATGGTTCTATCGTGGGTCTCCCTGGTTATGAGCTTCAAATAACAGGCGGGACGGATCGCGACGGTTTTCCGATGCGCCCCGACGTTGCTGGCCCAGGTCGAAAAACTATATTGCTCAGCTCGCCTCCGGGTTTCAGACCGATGAAGCGCGGCGAGCGGAGAAGAAAACGTGTTCGCGGACGTCAAATCTCCGACGCCATAGTCCAGATAAACACAAAAGTTGTGAAGAAAGGAGAAAAACCGCTAGAAGAAGTTTTTGGTAAAAAAGAGGAGTCAGCATCCTCCCAGTCCCAATCCTGAAGTTTTTATCATTTCAGAGCGGTGTAGTGGTGTGAGTACATGCCACAAGCTACAGTAAATATTGGGATGGTCGGACACATCGATCATGGCAAGACCACTTTGACCGAAGCCCTTTCCGGCGTGTGGACCGACACCCATAGTGAGGAGATCAAGCGAGGCATAACTATCCGGCTCGGATATGCCGACACCACTTTTTACAGATGTGAAGAGTGCGGGCGATGTGGTACAAAGCCTAAGTGTCCTTACTGCGGTGGAAACACGAAAGAGCTTCGCCGTGTTTCGTTTGTGGATGCCCCCGGCCACGAGATGCTGATGGCCACGATGCTTTCAGGCGCGGCCCTGATGGATGGGGCTCTGCTTGTCATCGCCGCCAACGAGCCTTGTCCTCAACCCCAAACCAAGGAACACCTGATGGCTCTCCAGATAATCGGCGTGAAAAATGTGGTGGTGGTTCAGACCAAGATCGATTTGGTTTCAAAAGAAAAGGCTCTCGAAAATTATCGCCAAATCCAAGAGTTTCTCAATTCTGTCGGATATTCGGACGCCCCTGTAATCCCAGTTTCCGCGGTACACCGCGTAAACATCGATAAACTGATTGAAGCGATTGAGAAGCACATTCCTACCCCTCCTCGTGATCCCGATAAACCTCCATTAATGTTTGTAGCCCGTTCTTTCGATATCAACAAGCCTGGTACTCGTCCCGAGAATCTCCAAGGAGGAGTTGTTGGCGGAACTCTAATGCAGGGTATTCTGTCGGTAGGAGATGAGATCTCCATCCGTCCGGGCATAATATCCTCAAAGGGTGGACAGACGACTTGGCAGCACCTCGATACCAAAGTTGTCAGCTTGCGCGCGATGGATTCCTTTTTGGACTCCGCAGGCCCCGGTGGTCTCATCGGTGTAGGCACGAGTCTCGATCCCTCTCTGACCAAATCTGACGCTCTCGTGGGCTCCGTGGTTGGTCACCATCACTCTCTCCCAGATGTTGCAACTCGAATCGAGATAGAAGCCCACCTGTTGGACAGGGTCGTGGGCCTTGAAAAAGAGGTGGAGGTAAAACCGCTCGCGATGAACGAGCCTCTGATGCTGAGCATTGGTACTGCCGCGCGCGTGGGGGTAATAACTGCGATCAAAGGAGAGCGTGTTTCGATAGTGCTCAAATATCCTGTCTGCGCGGACCACGGATGGCGCGCGGCGATCAGTAGACGTGTTGCCAACCGGTGGCGATTGATAGGTTATGGCATAATCCAGTAAAAGGCGAGACACGTGGTTCTTCAGGTGATAGTCGATACAAACTTTTTGATGGTTCCAGCTTCCTTTAAGGTGGATATCTTCAAGGAACTCGATCGAGTGCTTGAGTCCAAATACGAATTGCTGGTTCCGCAACCAGTGATAAGAGAACTAGAAAGACTGCGAAGCCAGGGGTCCCCGCGAGAGCGTGCCGCTGCAAATGTCGCGCTGGAACTAAGCAAAAGAATGAAGATCGTGCCCGCAGAAGGCAAAACAGACGATGTGATTTTGCAGCTGGCTGAACAAAAAGAAGCTCTTGTCGCTACCAACGATTCTGTCCTGCGTCGAAAACTCAGGAAGCGCGGCATCCCAGTAATCTTTTTACGAGAACGAAGTCATTTGATGATAGACGGGCTTCGGGGCTGATTGAATGGAATATATCTATATCCCAATCATATGTGCTGTATTGAGTCTTCTCTATGCGGGCATAACTACCGCTCGGATCTTACGCCGATCTCCCGGAACACTTCGAATGCGTGAGCTGTCTGACACGATTTACCACGGCGCCATGACGTTTTTGAACCAGGAGTATCGAGTAATGATTGTCTATGTTATTATTGTTGCAGCAGTTTTGGCATACATCAACTACCTTACAGCGATAACCTTTGTGGTGGGCGCGACGTGTTCTGCTTTGGCTGGAAACGTTGGAATGAGGGTCGCCACCAAGTCTAACGCCCGTACAGCCGAGGCGGCTAAGCACAGTATTGGAGAAGGTTTGCGAACGGCCTTTTCCAGTGGTCTAGTGATGGGCCTAAGTGTTGTTGGTCTGGGCCTGCTGGGCGTGAGCGTGTTTTACTGGCTATTAGAAGATGTCAACGTTTTGGTAGGTTTCGGATTCGGTGCCAGTTCCATAGCTTTGTTTGCGCGCGTGGGCGGCGGAATCTATACCAAATCTGCAGACATGGGCGCCGACCTCGTGGGCAAAGTTGAGGCAAAAATTCCGGAAGACGATCCGCGCAACCCTGCCGTGATAGCTGACAATGTTGGAGACAACGTTGGCGACGTTGCTGGAATGGGCGCTGACCTTTTTGAATCCTACGTGGGGTCTATTATTGCGGCGATGGTGCTTGGATCTCTACTGCCCGCGGGAGGGTTAAATTGGGTTTTGCTTCCTTTACTTCTGGCCGGTTGGGGGATAATCAGTTCCATTTTGGGTTCGTTTGCAGTCAGGACGGGAAGAGAGGCGGATATTGGAGCACTCCACGGCGCACTGAACCGGGGGGTGTTCGGTGCAGCAGCGCTGGCAGTCATTGGCGGTGCATGGATAACAAATCAAACGGTAAACGTGCTGGAACCATTCTATGCGTTTCTAGCAGGCTTGATAGCAGGAATTGTTATTGGTCTCTCCGCTGAGTACTATACCGAAAATAGATTTGGTCCCACACGCAACATAGCGCTAGCAGCTGAGACCGGTCCAGCCACCAATATTCTTGAGGGCTTTTCAGTAGGAATGCTGAGCACAGTGATCCCGATTATTGCCATCTGTGGTGCCACTCTGATAGCCTACCACTTCCAGGGCCTTTACGGTATTGCCATAGCTGGGGTGGGAATGCTCAGCACGCTCGGTATAACGCTTGCAACTGACTGTTACGGTCCCGTGGCTGACAACGCGGCAGGCATAGCCGAAATGGCAGGAATGGGTTCCAAAGTACGTCGAAGAGCAGAGCGATTAGACGCCGTGGGCAACACTACCGCCGCGATTGGAAAAGGTTTTGCAATAGGCTCAGCGGCGCTCACTGCGCTCGCCCTCTTTTCTGCTTATGTGCAAGCAGTTGGGGACAAAGGCGTGACTCTTTCGCTCGAGTTGATGGATCCAAAGGTGGTAGTCGGTTTGTTTGTTGGTGGCATGTTGCCGTTCCTTTTCTGTGCTCTAACCATGCGCGCGGTGCGAAAGGGAGCGAGCCTCATTGTAGAAGAGGTCCGCCGGCAGTTCAGAACTATTAAGGGACTCATGGCTGGAAAAGCAAAGCCGGATTACAATAAGTGTGTCGCCATAAGCACTCGCGCAGCCCTGCGTAACATGATCGCTCCAGCAGCGATAGCAGTTTTGACCCCCTTGTTGCTGGGAACTGTTCCTGGGGTGATTGGTTTAGACAAGACCATTGGTTTAGAGATGGTGGCTGGCTTGCTTGCGGGCGCCATTGTAAGCGGACTCATGTTAGCAGTGACTCTGGCGAACGCTGGAGGAGCGTGGGACAACGCCAAGAAGTATATTGAAGAAGGACACCTTGGGGGCAAAGGAAGCGAAGCCCATGCTGCGGCCGTTATAGGAGACACGGTGGGCGACCCCTTCAAGGACACCTCGGGCCCATCACTTAACATTTTAATAAAGCTGATGTCGATGGCGTCGCTGCTCTTCTTGCCCCTCTTGCTGTAAACTCTCACGATTAGTGTTTATAAGAGAGAGTGAATAGGAGAAAGGGGCAACGGGTTGGTGTTGTTAAATGTTTAAAGTAATAACAGTGGAGGACACGGTAAGAGTCCCTCCCAATCGTTTCGGCGAACCTCTAGAAGAGGTGATAGTAGATTTACTGAACAAAAACTATTTGGGAATCACAGATAAAGACGTAGGAACAATTCTGGCAATCACCGAAGTGAAAGAGATCGGAGAAGGAAGAATAATAATGGGGGACGGCGCGAGCTATCATGACGTGATTTTCGATGCTCTGGTGTACAAGCCAGAACTGAATGAGGTCGTAGTAGGGGAAGTCGTAGAAATTGTGGATTTTGGAGCGTTTGTTCGGATAGGCCCGGTGGATGCGCTTGTTCACGTTTCTCAGGTAATGGATGATTTCGTGGGTTATGATCGCAAGAAAAGGGTTCTCTACGGGAAAGAGAAAAAGCTGAGCTTGAAAGAAGGAGACAAGGTGAGGGCCCGAGTGGTGGGTATAGGCACCAAGAAAGGAAAAACGGGCAAGATTGGTTTAACCATGAGACAACCCGGTCTCGGCAAGCTTGAGTGGCTAGAAGAGCAGGGCAAGAAAGGTGGGAGTTCGTGAAGGAGAGAGCCTGCAGAAATTGTCGCCTCATAACTACCGGAGAAAGTTGTCCGAACTGTGGGAGCACATCTCTTTCACTTGATTGGTCGGGATATGTGATAATCCGAGATCCAGAAAATTCTCAAATCGCCAAGAAGCTTCAAATAACCAAACCGGGAAAATACGCACTCAAGGTCAGATAGTCCCTAGGACAAGTTCGAAAACCGCGACCGGGTTCTCTATTCTGTAAAGTTCGAGCATCTCGGGATGGATTTCTCCAGCTTTCCCCACCACTTCCTGTTCATGGATGAAAGAGACACATCTCCCCTCTATGAAGCCCTCCGGGTTGGCCGCCACTGTTTGAAATGGTATGCCCAGTTCTCTGAGCACTGCTTCTGCAACCGAACGCACATTAGTGAACGTGGCACTCTTTCCGACTATTGCTCCGGCCACGCATCTCACAGTCCTCGTTTTTGTTTCATCCGCTTCGTCGAATACTACGATATCACCGATTTCAAACAGCTTTTGCGGCGTCGGATATTGCTGATTTTTGAACACGGCATCCAACAACGAGGGTATCAAACTGTTTCGTACCGCGGAGTACTCCTCGGATACTGGATTGGCGATTTCCACGACCTCTTTGTTGAAGAGTTGGGCTTTTTTCGTACTTATGAGCGAATACGTCATGAGTTCTGTGAATCCCAGCCCAATCATTGTTAGCCGAATCTTGGTGCTCATCTTTTCGATCTCGGCAGCGGAACCGATGGTGCACACAGGCGGAATGGTGGGCTCCAACTTATCATATCCGTACGCTATGGCGATATCTTCTATGAGATCCACTTCGTGTAAGATATCGACCCTATATGGCGGGACTAGAAGGTCTACATGTGTATCAGTTACTCGGGCGATGCCGTATCTCATTTTCTTTGCGAGCTGGGCGATCTGACGTGCGTTTAACGTCAAACCTAACATTTGGTTCGTATTTTTCACTGCGAGCGCCTTTCTTACGGGTTTTAGCTGAGGCGTCACTCTAGTCTTTTTTCGTTGTTTGATCCGTACTCCTTCTAGCACGAATCCTCTTTCTGCCAGCGAGGTCATGAGAACCTTGAGAGCTGACTCAACCACTCGGCGATCCAGCCCCGTGACATCGATGAAGAGAGCTTTCGTGTTTGCGCTCACCTTGGTGTCTTCGCTGTTCACTATGGGTGGAAGGGACAGAACGGTTCCCTTGGAGTCGATCAGGACGGGATACCGTGATAATCCTTCTAACAGATGGGCGTACTCCACTCCCTTGGGGTGCTGTCGAAGGATCTCCGCGGGAGTGAGTGCTTGAGTGTATTCCAGAGGCACGAACTTGATTCCTTCCGGATCCACCGTAGTGTATGTAATGGGTGGCTGAAGAGTATCCAGATCGTATACTCCTATCGACGCCTTTTTTCGCTTTCGACAGTATGTGGCGTGTAGTTTTTCTTGGACTTGCATCAGGGAAGCAACTGTTTCCTCATCCAGCTTTACATCTCTTATCACCCCGCACGCGATATGAGGACGGACTGTGCTTGTGCTTGGATCCACCACCACTTCGATTTTTGGTTTTCTCAAAGGGTATTGTGGGAGTCCGGTTTTTATGCCGAGGACTCCCTTCAACGCACGCACGATTCCTTCAACGCTCAGCAAGTCTGGCCGGTTATGGGGGACCTCCAGTTTCAATCCCTCTTCGCTTTCTTCGCTCTCGATTCCCAAAAGTGCCAGTCGTTCGACGAGTTCTGGCTTTGGTATTTCTTTCTTCAGCAACCGGCTTATCTCTTCATAGGTGGTGTTGACTGTGGGCATCTTCTCACCTCTGCTGTCTGATCCACTCAAGATCACAGGAGTATAGATCCCGGATATCGCTGATTCCCAGCTTAATCATCGCCAGTCTCGAGAAGCCGATACCCCAAGCGAGCACTGGGTACTTGATCCCTAGCGGTCTCAAAAGCTCCGGCCTGAACATTCCCGCTCCGAGCACTTCTATCCATTCATTTTTTTCCGGAAAGTAAACCTCAGCTTCTACCGATGGCTCAGTATAGGGGAAGTATCCAGGCCTGAATCTTATTTTCTCTAGCCCTAGCTTGTTAACTATCAGTTTGAGATAACCCAACATGTCGCGAAGTGTGAGTCCTTTGTCCATCACTATTCCCTCGCACTGGTAGAACTCTGCCAAGTGTTTGTAATCGATGTGTTCGTGCCGATAGACCCTATCGATGCAGAATACTTTCACAGGTGGTTCTGGCTTTGAGGCGAGGAATCTGACGGTGGCAGCCGTGGTCTGAGAGCACAGCACCAGTCGTTTGGAAATAGCCGGATTGAACTTGTACCCCCAGCCCGTCGACCCTACAACCCCTTTTTCGTGTGCTTGAGCAACGCGTCGCAGAAGCCTGTTAGACGGGAGTTTTCCCTCTTTGGGTTTTTTCACAGAGAGACTATCGTGGATCTCACGGGCTGGATGGTCTTGCGCTTGAAACAGTGCATCGAAGTTCCAGAACTCCGTTTCCACTATTCTGCTCTTGATTTCTGTGAAGCCCATTTCTAACAAGATCTCCCTGAGTTCCTCTATTACTCGGCGCTGCGGGTGAATTTTGGCAGGATATATTGCTGGCCCCGGAGCAGTCACATCGTATTTTTTCAATCTGGCCTTTCGCCATCTTCCAGTTATCAAATCCTCACGGGTTAGCTCAGTGATTTCCTCGATTTCTTCTAAACCCTTTTTTGCTAATTCTCTTCCCTGTCCGCTGAGCTCTACCCATCTCTTCTTTTTTGTTAGAATCTCTAGCAAGCCTCTCCTTTGCAAAGTCTGTAAAGCATCCCTCAGATCTAAACGTACAGAATCAAGTTCCAGCGCTTTTTCTCTCACGCTTTCTATCAGCTCTTCTTCGGGGGTTTTTCCTTCTAGCTCATCTTTTCCTTTTTGAGTGATTTCGAGCACAGTTTCTCCATCTTTTTTTCTGAACTCTGCCCACCCTCTACGCCTGATCCATGCAAGTGCGATCTGTTGTTCGTCTGGATCGAGAGAAGCGAGTGAAAATATTTCTGGAAGAGGCTTCCCTGAAGCCTGGACGAGCGCTTTGAGAAGTCTTCGTTCGGGAAGTCCTTTTTGTGCATATTTTCTTCCTTCCTCACTTAGCTTTACATAGCCGATTTCTTTCCCCTCTATTTTTGCTAGGTTCTTTTCTTGTAGGGACAAACAGGCACGCATGACAGTAGCTTGATCGATTTGCAGTTTTTTTGTAACATCTTCTACCAAGACGGCACCTTCATACTGGGCTAGCACGCCCAAGACTTTCCGTTCGTACCTATCGAGATTCATTTCGACCCCTCACCAACAAGCGTTTGCTGGGTTTTGAACATTATGTTTTGATTGTGAAATGTTCAAATCCTCGGTCGGGAACTTGCTCAAGTTTTTTGTCGATCCTCAAATAAACTCCCCGGCCTTTCTCTACACGTCCAATCACTAGGAACCGTGATCCGATCTTTGCAAACGCTTGTTTTAGTGCAGTGATTGCACCAGGTCTAAAGGTGAATAGGAGCTCATAGTCTTCTCCCCCGTAAAGAGCATATTCTGCCGCGCTTTTTCTGGCGTGTTTGCTCGCCTTTTCCACACGTGGGTCGACGGGGATTCTTTCGAGAACCATCTTGACTCCGCTTTCCTTTGCCAGTTGCCAAAGATTGCGCGCCAGACCATCGCTTATGTCGATCGCGGATGTGACTCCCGGCGTTTTGGCCAGTGCGAGTCCTTCAGCAACACGTGCCCTCGGTTTGAGCTGTGCTCCCACAAGTGATGGAAATTTTCTCGCAAGTCTTTTGTTCTTCATCAAATCGAGTCCCGCCGCGGCAGCACCTGTTTTACCCGTGATTCCTATGAGGTCTCTAGGCCTTGCACCGCTCCTTTTCAGAACATTTCCCTCACAAATCCCGAGGGCAATCCCGCCAACGGTCAGAACGGGGCTCTCACAGACATCTCCACCCACCACTTGGCATCCATAGCGCTTTGCAGTCCGATACATACTTCGAATAAGCTGTTTCACGAATTTCACGTTAGTATCTGTTGGAAATCCTACCGAGAACAAAACAGCCAATGGGCGTGCACCCATCGCAGCCAAATCGCTGAGGTTCACGGCAACGGCTTTTTCTCCGATCGCCTCTGGTGAAACATTTTTTGGGAAGTGTGTTTCCGCCACCAACATGTCGGTAGTAACAACTACTTTGACATTTCCCAAACGGAGAACCGCGGCGTCGTCCCCAACACCCACCTTTACCGGAGTTCGGGTTTTGCACACTTTTCTAGCAAATTCTATGATTGTCCTTTCTCCCACGTCTTTTAGTTTCATCTTGATCGACCTCAAAGCAGAGGTAATCGACCTGTCACTTGATCTACGAGGTTGGATGGTCCTGGCCCGATTCCCAAGGTAGTAACGGTGCCCGGCGGAAGCTCAGTCAAACCCGCATCTTCGATTAGCTGGAAGGGGAGTCCCAGTTCGCTCGCTTTTTCACAAAGACTCCTGAGCTCTTCTTCGGAGGAAACCTTAACCACAACTTTCTTCTGTCCTTCCTTCAGCCATCCCTTAAACCATTCATTTTTTTCTTTTCTCGTTTGTTCAGCGGCTCCAACTGCGGCGTGAGCAACTTGAGCCGCCAGTTTCCCAGAACTCATATCAAGATCAGACCGCACCACTATCACTTGCTTGAACTTGAACATCGCTTTTTTCACTCTCCTGTGGCTTCTTCAATGGATTTCCGCAGTAGATACAATAGACGACATCCGGGGGGTTTGCTTCTCCACAGGCCTCACATTTCTGTTCGATTGGGGCAGAAGGTTTCTCCATTTTTTTCACGGGTTTCGGTATTCGACCGCCAATCTTAGCGAGACCAATCCTGATTTCTTCGATATATTCTTGAACGGCACCTGTTCCTTTCCGGATAATAGCCATCACACCGAGAGCCACCCCAACACCGGTCGCCATAGCCAGAAAGGGTTCCAAAGTCATGGATTTGAGCTTGGCTAACGTAGCGACCTCGTAGATTACCACTAAGATACCGAGCCCGATACTGACTCCTGTTCTCTCCCAGAAGCCAAGGGATTTTCGGTTAGGATAGAGTGCCACCGAGAAAAGGAATCCTGGCACTCCTATCAATAATAACCCAGCGATCACATATCCGATTTTTGCCAGCATCGAACTCCACTGCTTTAGTCTTCTCCAAATCTCCTAAAAACATGATGCCCCAATCTATTTTCACATTCTGTGCAAATTTTTGAGGGAGCAAATGGGCAAAAATACGCGATGGAGGTGCTTATGGCTAGTGCTCGTGCTTTGCGCGACGGCACTAGTGGCGATGCCAATCCAAGGGCGACCAACTTCTTTTTCATTCCTGCGTCCTTATAATGGAGAAAATGTGGACACATCCACTCCAACTTTTGAGAAGTCCGCCGATGGAGCTAGCCCACGAGTTGAAATTTACGTGGAGCGAATAGTGGCAGAAAAATCGGCCGAATCCGAGGAGGAGAAACAATGAGGTTTGATGTGGTCGTGGTGGGGGGCGGTCCAGCGGGCACTTTTCTCGCTTGGAAATTGGCGGAGCATGGAGTAGATGTGGCGGTAATCGAAGAGGATCCTCAGATAGGGAATCCCTCGTGTTGCGGCGGATTGGTCGGCATCAAGGGAATGAAAGAACTAGGTTTCAGGAAGGAGGATTGGGTCATCTCGACTGTCAGCAGGGCGGAGTTTGTGTCACCAAACGGTTCCAGTATCGAATTTAAAGCGGAGCCACAGGCCTGGGTAATCAATAGACCTGCTTTTGATAGAGCGCTAGCCGAACGGGCACTTGCCGCTGGCGCGACCATTTTTCTCAAAACCAGAGGGATAGAAGCAAGTGTCAAGAAAATCCCAAAGATCAGGACACAAGGATTTGTGAGCGATGAGATATTCTGTGACGTGTTGGTGAGTGCAGACGGTCCGACATCGAGGCTTGCGCGCAGATTTGTGTCGAGACGTGAGTACTTTTTCTGCTCTCAAGCCGAGATCAGCAACACTTGGGAGCAAGATAAGGTAACCGTGTGGTTGGGGAAAAGCATCGCTCCCGGTTTTTTCGCTTGGGCTATTCCCGGAGGCGAAATCACCAGAGTGGGTTTAGGTTGCACTTCAGGAAATCCTCTTTTCTTACTTAAAACTCACCCGTTTTGCCGACAGACTGCCGTCAAGATTCTCAGTAGTTGTTCGGGACTCATACCGCGGTTTTTCGTTTCATCACCAGGAGCTGGGAGAACACTTTTGGTCGGCGATGCTGCTGGTCAGGTAAAACCGATGACGGGCGGCGGGCTTTATTATGGACTTTCATGTTCAGCTTTGGCAGCTGACGTAATTGCTGAGAGACTCACCTCTCCCGATATCGAGAAAATCGGAGAGACATATTCGCAAGCTGTGGAAGAAAAACTTGGGAGGGAGATAAAAGTGGGAATGATGTTGCGCGAATTTTTCTGGCGTTTGTCGGATTCAGAGTTAGATAAAATAATCGCCATGCTGGCCGAACCAGAAATAAAACAAATCATTTTAAACAACTTCGATTTCGATCGCCACTCTTCTCTCGCTTCTGCCTTTTTCAAGCGAGCCCCCTCTCTGATGGCTCGGTTCGGTTTTTCCTTTTTGTGGTCTAAAATCAAGAAAATTCTTGGCACTCAATATTAGCATGGGTGGTATAGTATGCCTGCAAATCTCCCGCCCGAGTATCTGAAGGTGGAAGAACAATATGCTCGCGCCAAGACGTTGGAAGAGCGGATAGAGCTCACCCGAGAGCTCATCCGGTTGGCGCCGAAACACAAAGGCACTGAAAAATTGCTTAAAATGTTGAAACAACGATTGGCCAAACTTCAGCGAGAGCTCAAAGAAAAGGAGAAAAAGCGAGCAGGAAAGAGCACTCAAGCGTTTGCGATCAAAAAAGAGGGCGCTGCGCAAGTCGTTTTCTTAGGCTTTCCAAATTCTGGCAAATCGACCCTTCTGAGTAAGCTGACGGCAGCCAAGCCGGAAATAGCAGATTACCCGTTCACAACGCTTGAACCCGTTCCTGCGATGATGGAAATCGATGGTGTTCAGATTCAGTTGGTCGAGGCCCCTGGTGTGGTGGAGGGTTCATCCGAAGGTCGTGGTCTTGGTTTGAAACCCCTGAGTTTAGCTAGAACTGCTGATGCGATTGGACTTGTCTTGGGTGCGACTGATGATCCGGTAGAGGAACTGAATGTCCTTCTCCGAGAACTCGAGCGAGTTGGGATTAAAGTGAACAAAAAGCCCCCTGCGGTCAAAATAGAAGAAAGATCGTCGGGCGGGATAGAGGTTGTGGGCGCACATTTGGTTTCCGGCG
Source organism: Hadesarchaea archaeon (assembly GCA_029259175.1). Taxonomy (GTDB): domain Archaea; phylum Hadarchaeota; class Hadarchaeia; order Hadarchaeales; family Hadarchaeaceae; genus JAVZGN01. The sequence continues at coordinate 46,680 of JAPDJH010000005.1, read as the reverse complement.
GAGAAGAGCACGTAAGAGAAATTCTGCAAGATCACGGGGTGTTCAATGCTCATGTGGTTATCTGGGAGCCCGTCTCTCCTGCTCAACTGCGGGAACTAGTAGGAAAATCGGTGGCGTTCAAAAAAGCCTTTGTTTTGGTGGCGAGAAAAGATATTCCCGATATCGAGAGAAAGTTGTCAGCTTTGCTTGAACGCTTCGGTAAGGATTTCGAGATAATCATGGTAGGTGAAGAAGATTTGGAGGAAGTGAAGCGCAAGATCTTCAAATCACTGGACTTGATCAGGGTGTTTACCAAACCGCCTGATGGCGAGCCCTCAGACCGTCCTTTGGTTCTGAAGAAGCACTCTACAATCCTCGACGTGGCAAAGGCTGTACACAAAGACCTAGCGAGAAATCTGAAATACGCACGCGTGTGGGGGTCCACCAAGTTTCCCGGCCAACAAGTTTCCAAAAGTTACGAAGTGAGGGATGGGGATATTGTAGAACTCCACGCCTAAGATTTGGTCACGAGCTTTGCAAATTTTAAAACAGCTGAAGGCTTTCCGAGGATGGTCAGCATGTCACCAGCTTGAATGACCGTGTCCCCTCGTGGTGGCACAAGCTCATCGTTTCGCACAATTATTCCGATGGTGACATCTTTCGGCAAATCCAGTTCCTTTATTGTTTTTCCAACCACTTTCGATTCCGGGTTTACCACGACCTCGACAACCTCTCCTTTTCCTCCTCCGATTCCCAAGAGACTGTATGCTCCCTTAGGACCCGTTACGACTTTTTCAAAAATCATCACGACAGTACTCGGTATGCTTATCGCTACGTCGATGCCTAGGGTTTCGAACATTCTGGCGTGTTCTTCCTCGTTTACTCTTGCGATGACCCGCGGCACTCCCATCTTCTTTGCCAGCTCACAAGACATCAGATTTACCTCATCGGCATCAGTCAGAGCAACGAGAGCGTCCGCTCGTTGGATGCCCGCATCTTTCAACACGTCCAACTCGGCCCCGTTGCCCTTTATCACTAAAACGTTCAGCTGAGCGGCGATTTCGTTTGCACGTTTCTCGTCTTTTTCAATAAGAGCTACATTGTGACCCCTCTCGCTTAGTCTCTTAGCTAAACGGAAACCTGTTCTACCTCCTCCAACGATTACCACGTACATGTGACCTCCCAGCCTCTCTAACTATCACCTTTTGGTTTTTTATAGTAAATCTTCCTTCGTAGGTTGGTGGATAGACATGCCGCTAAGACCAGCTAAGACCTATCGGTACTTTAGCGGGCCGGCTTATACGCGTAGAGAGTTCATCAAAGGTGCCCCTCCGCCGAGAGTAACTTTCTACGATATGGGTAATCCAAAAGGAGATTTCGCGGTGGAGCTCTCTTTGGTATCCAGCGAGCAAGGACAGATTCGGCACAACGCTCTCGAAGCGGCTAGGGTGGCGGCAAATCGAGTTTTGGAGACAAAAGTGGGAAAAGAAAACTATCACTTCAAGATAAGGATTTTTCCCCACCATGTTTTGAGAGAAAATCCGATGGCAGCGGGCGCTGGCGCTGACCGGATTTCGGACGGAATGCGGAGAGCTTTTGGAAAGCCCATCGGTTCTGCAGCACGTGTGCGGCCGGGTCAGAAAATAATGACGGTTCGAGTAAATCCAGAGTTTGTTCAGTGGGCAAAAGAGGCGTTGCGAAGGGCTTCGATGAAGTTCCCAATGCCCACTCGTGTGGTGATCGACAAAGGAGCAGACCTAATCAAGTAGTTGCTTTTTTGAGGGAGAGCACACCAAGCACGTGATACGCGGTTTTTGCAGCAACGAATGCTGTGTTTCCGTTATCATAAGGCGGCACGAACTCTACTATGTCGCAGCCCACAAGGTTCAAGTCGCGCAACTCACGAATGAATGTGAAGAGTTCGGAGACCGTGAGCCCGCCTGGTTCCGGAGTCGCAACAGCTGGAGCAAATGCTGGATCGAGCACATCCAAGTCGATCGTGAGGTACACTGGATGTGAAGCAACTGTTTGTTTTACTTCTGAAACAATTCGGGCTATACTAGCTTGAAGTTCTGCCGAAGAAAAGCTCTTGATTTTTTTGGTCTTCGCGTATTCCGCTTCCTCTTTTGAGCACGAGCGAATGCCAACTTGGATTAGTCGGTCAGCTTCGAGCAAATCTAGGACTCTACGTGCGACAGTTGCGTGACAGACTCGATCGCCAAGATATTCATCGCGCAAATCTCTGTGAGCGTCCAGGTGAATCAGAAACAGATCATCGAAAGCTTGGATTGAGAAGTAGGTCAACGTGTGTTCTCCTCCAAGCAGGATGGGGAACTTGCCATCTTTGACAATACGGCTTACAAATTTCTTTATCCTCTCTCCTGTACTTTCCATATCGGTTGGTGTTGGAACTACGTCGCCCATGTCTGTTATGTTTAGAGTTTCGAAGACATCGAGTCCGAATTCTGGAAGATACGTTTCCAAATTTGCCGAAGCTTCGCGAATCTTGGCTGGAGCGAAACGATAACCAGCCCTATAGCTAGAAGTAACATCGAGCGGGATACCAAGAAAAACCACTTCCGCTTTGTCATAGGGGAAGTCGAATCCTCCGAATCCAGGCGATATCCGAATCAGTTCCTCCATGGATTTCCCATTGTTATGGCTCGCAATGCCTCTTAAGCGCTCGTGTCCAGAATACTTCGTGTGGCGGGGCTCAGAGATCCCAGCAGTCTATGAGGGATTGTGTCCAGTGTGCGGAGGCGCCATCACCACTGATGAATTGCGTGAAGGCCGATGTGCTCATACGGGAAAGACCATTGATGAGAGATTCAGAATACGAGATATTGAGAGTTTCGAGCGATATTTTCGAGAGCGCACAGGCAGGCAACTGAAAAAGTTGCAACGGTATTGGTTTAGAAAGCTGTCACTGGGTCTGAGCTTTGCCGCTGTAGCTCCCACGGGGGTGGGCAAAACGTTTTTCGGTACTATGTATTCCGCTTGGCTGGCTGAAGAAAAAGGGAAAAAAAGCTATATCATCGTGCCGACCACTTCGCTTCTGCAGCAGATTTTTCGACAGCTCGGAAAGATAACGAAAAACGTGAGAATTCTTGGATACTTGCCAAACATGAAGAAGAGTGAAAAAGAGGAGTTCCGCAAAAAATTGGGCGAAGGAGATTTTGACATTCTTTTGACGAGCAGCGCTTTTCTTTCTAAGAATTTTGATAGTATGAAGCACCTATTGTTCGACTTCATTTTTGTCGACGATGTTGACGCCATTCTTAAAGCTTCGAAAAACGTGGAGCGAGTACTGCATTTGCTGGGATTCACGGAAAAAGAAATCCAATCTCAAGAGAGGACGAACGATTCGCCCCGTGGCCAGATAATGGTATCGACAGCAACAGCTAGACCGGGCAGGAAAGCCGCTCTCTTTACGAAGTTGCTGGGGTTCTCTGTTGGTTCGAGCAGGTCCGCACTGCGAAATATTGACGATTATTTCATAGTGGTTAAAAATGAAGAGGAGAAACAAAAGGTTCTGCTGAGAATTCTCAACGCATTGGGCTCAGGCGGTTTGGTTTTTGTTTCCGGAGAAGCAGAGGCGAAGTGCGTCGCGTTATTTCTCTCAGAGAATGGGATTCCAGCGGCTGCTATAGTCTCGGGCATAAGCAAGAAAGAGGTAGAAAACGAGATAGATCGTTTTTTGGAAGACAAGACTGCGGTGCTCGTTGGTGTAGCATCTCACTACGGATTGTTGGTTCGGGGACTCGATTACCCTCGCAGGATTCAGTACGCTGTTTTCTTGTCGATTCCGAGCTTTCGTGTTAGTATAAGAGACGTGAGTGAAGCCTCTCCACGCATGCTTTTGTTGCTCGCGTCGGTCTTTCGTAGGGACAAACAACTCGAGTCTTTGATTCCGTACATACTCACCGACAAGGTCAAAAGAGAAAAAGCGCGTCAGCGGATAAAAGAGATATTCGAAAAAAGACAGTTCGAGTTAAGAACCGAAGATGTGGTCGTAGAAGAGCAGAGTCTGATAGTCCCCGATATCGCGACCTACATACAAGCGAGTGGGAGAACGTCAAGGCTGTTCGCGGGGGGGATTACCAAAGGCTTGGCAATAATTTTGGATCGCCAAGAGATGATAGAGGCTTTTCGTCTTCGAGCCTCCTATTACGATATAGAGGTGAAACCTTCCATCCCCATAGATCAGCTGGGTCAGAAGAAAAGAGAGCTGGTGGAGAGCAGAGAACAATACGCGCGGAGTATGGAGGAAACACGCGACGTGGTCTATCCAGCAGTTTTTGTGGTTGAAAGCCCGACTAAGGCCAAGCAAATATCGAGGTTCTTCGGAAAGCCAGCCATCTTCTTCGTAGATGAGCAGCCGTTTTACGAAGTGATGACCGAGAATTTTGTACTGGTTATCACAGCATCGCTTGGCCATGTGGTCGATCTGGTGGAACGCGGACATTATCATGGAATCATTGTAGAGCCAACGCGTTTTGTTCCCGTCTACGGATCGATCAAAAAGTGCCGCGCTGATGGGGCTCAATGGGTCGCAGGAGAAAAGTGTCCCATTTGCGGTAAAATAGCGGACGACGATTCTGCTAGGAGAATTCGTCGCATAGCGCTGATGGTAAGGGCGACCGGTATGTTGATTTTAGCCACCGATCCAGACACGGAAGGAGAAAAAATAGCTTGGGATCTCGCCAATCTCGCAGCAGGCCCAGGGATTGCTGTAAGACGAGCCGAGTTTCACGAAGTTACTAGGAGAGCCATAACTCACTCTCTTGAAAACCTGCGCGAGATCAATGAGAACAGAGTAAAAGCCCAGCTTGTTAGAAGGATAGAAGACCGGTGGATAGGATTTGAATTGTCAACACTCCTTCAACAGCATTTTCGGGAAAGGAATCTTTCAGCTGGCAGAGCACAATCTCCCGTACTCAGCTGGATAATCGAACGCTATCGACAATATCAACAGAAAATCAAACACTATTTGTTAAAGCTATCCGATGGCTGGATTTTCCTCGGAAGTGAAGAGGATCTCCGATTGCGGCTGTATAGACCATTACATTGCACAGTAGAGATAGTCGAGGTGCAACGGGAGAGATCGGACCAGACTCCTTTGCCTCCTTATTCTACCGACACGGTGTTGAGAGATTTAAACAGGTTCTTGAGAGTAGGAACCGATGAGGCCATGCGGTTGTTGCAGGATCTTTTTGAGAACGGTCTGATCACCTATCACCGGACTGATAGTGTTAGGGTTTCCGATAGAGGATTACAAATCGCACGTCAATATCTCGGTGAGAATTTCGAAGGCAGAAAATGGTCGATGGGCGAAGAAGGCGCCCACGAGTGCATAAGACCTACACGACCAGTAAATGTCCACGCTTTGAGAGACATGGTGTACCGGGGGGCTATTCAAGTTTCGGTTCCACTCACGTTGAAGCACTTCAAAGCATATGATCTCATTTTCCGCCGTTTTATGGCGAGTCAATCCCCCAAGTTCCAGTTGGAACGGGTCAAATATTTGATCAAAGTTTGGCCAGTGCGCATCGAGAAAGAGGAAGTTCGTACGATCTCTGCAAAAGGAACGGCACTTGAGCTTTATCCTTGGCAGATTCGTGTAGACAAGCCTCTCACTCCCGGTAGACAACAGGGATTGTTGGTTTGGACCAGAAAGAGCAAGGTCGATCTCTTTACCCAAGCAGAGGTGGTCACCAAAATGAGGGAGAGAGGAATAGGCCGGCCTTCTACCTTTTCAACCCTTCTATCGAAATTGTTTACACGAGAATACGTGGTAGAAAGAAAATCCAAGCTCTTGCCCACATCTCGAGGAATGCTGGTTGACCGTTTTCTCACCAAGCACTTTGCCGATTTAATTTCAGAAGAGCGAACGAGAGTGGTACAGCAGGCAATGGACGACGTTGAAAACGGGAAAAAGGACTACATTGAGGTTTTGAAAGAGTTTTATCGCGAGGTCGCTTCTGTCCGAACACGATTTGACAAAAAGTTAAAAAACCATTAACAACTTGGTGAGTAGAGAGAACATGAGTAAAAACCTGTATTTCTATGACGAGGGCGATCCTTCCAATAAGCGTTTGTTAGGAGGAAAGGGTGCTGGTCTCTGTGCAATGACGCAACTGGGCATCCCGGTACCGCCGGGCTTTGTCATAACCACTGAGGTGTGCCGAAAATACTATGAACTCGGCGAACAGCTACCGGAGGGACTGATGGACGAAGTGAAGCAGGCAATGAAGAAATTGGAAGACTTGACTGGTAAAAAGTTCGGAGATCCTACAAACCCTTTGCTGGTTTCGGTTCGTTCCGGGGCAATGCTTTCTATGCCAGGCATGATGGATACTATCCTCAACTTGGGCCTGAACGACGAAACGGTTCAGGGCCTTATTAAGCAAACCAAAAATGAACGTTTTGCATATGATTCGTATCGTCGTTTTATCCATATGTTCGGAAAAGTCGTGCTCGGTATTCCGGGCGAAAAATTCGACGAGATTTTTGAAAGCTGGAAGAAAAAAGTAGGCGCGGAAAAAGACACGGATCTCTCTGCTAAGGATTTGGAGGGAATCGTAAAGGAGTTCAAGAAACTGGTCGCGAAAGAGACGGGCCAAGAGTTCCCGACAGATCCTTGGAAACAATTGGAGTTGGCGATAGCAGCGGTTTTCAAATCGTGGAACAATAAGCGGGCCATAGAATACAGAAACTTCTACAAAATCCCGCACGATTTGGGCACCGCTGTGAACATCGTGACCATGGTTTTCGGAAACATGGGTGAGGACTCGGGCACGGGTGTTGCGTTCACCCGGAACCCCGCCACTGGCGAAAAGGGATTGTATGGAGAGTTTTTGTTTAATGCCCAAGGCGAAGATGTTGTGGCAGGCATACGCACTCCTCTAAAGATTTCCGAACTCCAGCAACGCTGGCCAGAGATTTACAGCCAACTGGTCGAGATCTCCGATAAGCTGGAGCAATACTATCGTGACATGCAGGACATGGAGTTTACAGTCGAACGTGGAAAGCTCTACATGTTGCAGACACGGACCGGAAAGCGCACAGCTCAAGCGGCCGTGAAGATAGCCGTTGACATGGCGACCGAAGGTCTGATAACGCGTGAAGAGGCCATTCTTCGGATTGAACCGGCCCAACTGATCCAGTTACTACACAAACAAGTAGACCCCAAAGCCAGAGTGAAGATTATTGCAAAAGGCCTCAACGCGAGTCCAGGTGCAGCCGTAGGTAAAGTTGTGTTTGATTCGGAGCGGGCCAAGGAATTGGGAGAGCAGGGGGAGAAGGTCATTTTGGTTCGCCCGGAGACGAATCCCGACGACGTGGGCGGAATCATAGCATCGCAGGGTGTGCTTACGTCGCGAGGGGGGATGACAAGTCATGCAGCTGTTGTGACACGAGGGCTCGGAAAACCAGCTGTCGTTGGATGTGAGGCGCTAGACATCGATTTGGAGAAGAAAGAGATACGCGTCGGTGATATGGTAATCAAGGAAGGGGACCTGATAACCATCAATGGAACGACTGGAGACGTGATTTTAGGCGAAGCCCCACTCATCGAGCCCGGGTTTTCCAAGGAACTGTTGACTCTTCTGCAGTGGTGCGACGAAGTGAAGCGGTTGGAGAACTGGGCCAATGCCGACTATCCGCGCGACGCCCAGAAGGCCAGAGAACTCGGGGCTCAGGGGATAGGGCTCTGCCGTACGGAGCACATGTTTTTCGAGCCGGAGAGATTGCCCATATTCCGCGAGGTGATTCTAGAAGAGTCGCCAGAGAAAAGAAGAGAACTGCTGAAAACTCTTCAACAGTTCCAGAAATCCGACTTTAAGGAAATCCTGCGGATAATGGATGGTCTGCCGGTCGTGATACGTTTGCTGGATCCACCATTGCACGAGTTCTTACCACGATACGAGAAGCTGCTTGAAGAAGTGCTCACAAGAAAACTCAGCGGTGACAAAGAGAAGCTAAAGGAGGTAGAAGAGCTGCTCAAGCGGGTGGAGGAGATGCGGGAAGCGAACCCGATGATGGGGTTGCGCGGGTGCCGACTTGGTATAACGAGACCAGAAATAAACGAGATGCAAGTTAGGGCAATCATGGAAGCTGCATGTGAACTAAGGCGGGAGGGCAAGAATCCTCGGCCAGAAATCATGATTCCGCTCGTTTCCCATGTGAACGAACTGAAAGTAGTGAGAGAGCAGTTGGAACGTGTTGCGCGCGAGGTGATGGAACAGTACGGGGTGAAGGTCGAGTACAAGTTTGGCACGATGATAGAAGTTCCGCGCGCAGCCCTTACCGCAGACGAGATCGCTGAGCACGCTGAGTTCTTCTCTTTCGGCACGAATGACCTCACTCAAATGACTTTTGCTTTTTCTCGTGATGACGCTGAGCGCAGCTTCTTGTTCCAGTACGTGGAGAAGCGGATTTTGTCCAATGATCCCTTCCAGGTGTTGGATCGGGTGGGGGTAGGGAAGCTGATGCGTATCGCTGTGGAGCTGGGGAGAAAACGCCGGCCGGATCTGGAAATCGGGATATGTGGAGAACACGGGGGAGATCCCGAATCTATAGAGTTTTGCCACGAGATAGGCTTGAATTACGTGTCGTGTTCTCCATTCCGTATTCCCGTGGCTCGGTTGGCCGCAGCACAGGCGGCGTTGCGTTCGAAACCCGATCGCGAGAGATATCTGTAATGTCCAAAGAATAAATTTTTTTCTTACAAGATGCATAAGAAGTAGTGAGATGATAGAACAGATCCCCCTAGCCCGGTTGCTAGGAATTCCCCGGTTGCGGCGTATCATAACAAGAGCTTATGAGCGTCAATTGTTAGCAGAAATTAAAGCACACGGTCGCGTACCAAAACACGTGGGAATCATTTTAGATGGGAACAGACGATTCGCTTCTAAACAGGGACTCCCCCCCGTGGCAGGGCACGTGAGAGGAGCCAACAAGCTCGAAGAGGTACTCGAGTGGTGTCAGGAACTGGGCATAAAGCACGTTACAGTATATGCGTTTTCAACAGAGAACTTTCGGAGGTCTCCCGAGGAGGTGAGCGCGTTGATGAAGCTTTTCGCAGAAAGATTTAAACAGGCGGCAGCGGACGAGCGGGTTCACAAATACAAGGTTCGTATTCGGGTCATAGGGGATTTGAACAAGCTCCCCAGCGATGTGCGCGAAGCGGTAGAAATTGCACAAAAAGCAACAAGCGGTTACGATGGACATACTCTCAACATCGCTATTGGTTACGGCGGGCGTGCGGAGCTGGCCCATGCTGTGAGAAAGATTTGTGAGCGAATCGAGCGAGGAGAGCTCAAGCCAGATCAAGTGAATGAAAAATTGATTGAGCAGAATCTTTACACAGCGGGCCTTCCGGATCCAGATCTCATAATCCGAACGAGTGGAGAAGAGCGATTAAGCGGCTTTCTGTTGTGGCAGTCCGCGTATTCCGAGTTCTATTTCTGCGAAGCCAATTGGCCCGAGTTTACCAAACTCGAGTTTTTGAGAGCGATTCGAAATTATCAAGCACGGGAGCGCAGGTTTGGCAGATAGTTTTTTGTCGGAACACTTTTAACCAACTCCTTTAAGAAAGTTTAGATGCGACCCGAAATCGCGGTGATTGGAGGGTCTGGAGTTTACTCGCTGGAGAGCGTAAAAAAACTAAAGGAAGTGTCCATTTCAACACCGTATGGTCGTGTATCCCAGATTGCTCTTGCGCGGGTTCACGATCGCGTTGTTGCTTTCCTTCCTCGACATGGGAAAGGGCACACAGTCCCCCCGCACCGTATAAACTATAGAGCGAATATCTGGGCTCTTAAGAAGTTAGGGGTTTCGCGCATACTCGCCACTACGGCGTCTGGAACTGTGAACAAAAGAATGAAGCCCGGAGAACTCGCATTGCTTACCCAATTCATTGATTTCACGAAATCGCGTTCTCAGACGTTTTATGAGGGGGGCAAAGCGGGGGTCGTCCATGTTGACATGACGGAACCCTACTGTCCCGAGCTACGCGCAGTCCTGCAGAAGACCGCCCGGAGATTGGGAATAAAAGTGCATCCCAGAGCCACTTATGCGTGTATGGAGGGGCCTCGGTTTGAAACCCCAGCGGAGATTAAAGCACTTCAGATCCTAGGCGCTGATTTGGTTGGAATGACCAATATTCCCGAGTGCGTGCTTGCTCGAGAACTAGGCATATGTTATGCCGCCATCGGAATAGTAACAAACTATGGTGCTGGATTGGTGAAAAAGCCGGTCTCGCATGCCGAGGTCTTGGCGTTGATGAAGAAAAACATACACAAAACTCAGCGGTTGATTCTGGAAAGCATTAAGCACATCCCTTCGAAACGCTCGTGCCGCTGCGCAGAAGCTGCAGAACAGGGTCGAATGAGAGCTTAACCGGACTCTTCAAAAAACTCTTCGTAGTACTCTACGGGTTCTAGTTCGAATTCCTGCTGGATGGGTTTGGTCTTCTTTTTCTTCTTTTCCTCTATTACTCCCACTTCCACTTTTTCCTTCCCTTTTTCCCGGAATCTGTATCCCGAACGCGTTTTTGGTTTCATCTTCCGGCCACATCGCTGGCACACTAAAACTTTATTTTTTCCGACTTTTTGAGGCAACATCATTCCTCCGCATTTGGGACAGAACTCCATTGAATCCCTCCCAATCTGGCTGAGTTTTTATAGGTAGAGGCCTTTTAAAGGTATCGCTTGCCCATAATATCCGGAGAGAATGTATCTGCTCATAGGGTGTGATGACTTAGGGTTTGCTATTCTGGATGAGTTCAGGAAACGCAAGGTCCATACGGTCGTAATGGATGAGAGCCCCAAGAGGCTGGAGCTTCTCAGACGCTTGGGCATGAAAGAAGACGAAACTTTGATTTTGGATTTGAAGTCCTCTTCTCCCTTTCAGCAGGTGAGGATGGAGAGCATAGAGGTCATAATTGTGAACCTGACTGATTTTGAAAAAATCAAAAAAGTGCTCGCAGCGCTTAATGCTATCAAAAGTGAGCCGAGACCCATTCCGTTGAATCCGGTGGTGATCGTAAGAGCAGAGGATGACGCCGAAGGTCCAGAACTCAAGAAACTTGGTGCCAGCGAGGTGTTTTCCGCGAACCAATTGCTGGCCGCGGCAACTCTTGGCGCGATTGATAAAATAAAGCTGAGGGTCAGCGAGCGCCGCTTGGATAAAGTTTTACGCGAGAACTGGAAACTTGGTCGGCTGGCGATAATTCTTCAGACCAACCCCGACCCGGACAGTATAGCAAGCGGACTGGCACTCAAGCTCTACGCAAAGGCGAGGAACATAGATGCGGATTTGATTTATGATGGAGTGATTGGTCATCCTCAGAATCGGGCGTTGGTCAATTTGCTGGGAGTGGATCTTTTGAATGCGGCGGAGGTAGATTTGACCACTAGATATCGGTGGTTCGCTCTTGTGGATGTCTCAACACCCGCCAACTGTGCTTTGCCCCCAGATCAAACCCCCACCATAGTGATAGACCATCACGCGGTTCCTTTATCCGAGGTCCGTGGTATATTTGTTGAGATCGCCCCGGTGGCAGCCACCGCAACGATTTTGACGACTTTTCTCAGACTCTCTGGAATCGAGCCAGATCCAATACTCGCGACAGCTCTTTTCTTGGGCTTGGTTACTGACACCATGATGATGGCTCGCCAGTTCACGTCTCTCGATATGGAGGCGTTTCAGTACCTCAACTCGCGCATGGACCGAACTCTTTACGCTAAGCTTACTTCTCCGACTCTCATTCCGGACCATGTGGATCTCTTCATGAGGGCTCTCAAATCATCCAAAGTGTATGAAGACTTCCGGTTTGCCAATCTGGGTGAAGTGGACACGAGAGAGGCCATAGCGTTGGTCGCTGATTCACTGGTGGGTCAAGAAGGAGTGAACACTGTTGTTGCCTATGGTGTGGTAAGAGATAGGCTCTATGTGTCGGCGCGCACGAGCCTGGCTTCAATTCATTTGGGAAATCTGTTGCGAGAAGCCTTTGGAGAAGAGTATGCGGGAGGACACGCCAACATGGCGGGAGCGAGTATTCCTGTCAGCTGGTTTAAGCCCGGAAAAGCCGGACTCAAACGCCGCATAGATGGTTTTGTGAGACGCAAAGTCCTGACGGCAGCAGGTGTTAAAAGACCTCAGCGGAGACGCAAGAGGAAGAAGGCCAGATGAGCTGGCTCAGAAAAGTGTTGGCCGATAAACTGCCACCGGACAAGCTTGAGCTAGTACCACGGGGATTTGAACACATTGGCCATGTGGCCATACTCTCTCTGCCTCCAGAGCTTGAACCCTGGACTGCCGTCATTGCGTCGACAGTGTTAGATGTTGGAGGTGTACGAACAGTCGCTGTTAGGAGAGGACCGATCCATGGATGGGCGCGCAAACCGGTTGTAGAGGTGGTTGCGGGGGAGAACCAAACCGAAACCCTCCATAAAGAAAACGGTTGCTATTACAAGTTAGACGTTGCTCGCGTAATGTTTTCCAAGGGAAACACTTACGAGAGGCAGAGGGTCGCGAAGCTCGTTCGTGATGGAGAGGTGGTCGTGGACCTGTTCGCGGGCATTGGTCAGTTCGCAATCCAGATAGCGAAGCACGCACGCCCCTCACGCGTTTTTGCAATCGAGAAGAATCCGGTAGCATATCGTTACCTTTGCGAGAACATTCGGATAAACAAGGTAGGACACGTAGTTGTTCCTATTTACGGTGATTGTCGTGAAATGGCTCCTGTTGGAGTTGCTGATCGCGTTGTGATGGGGATCCTCCATGTAGGTCATCTCTACCTGCCGCTAGCTTTAAAAACGCTGAGACCCTCTGGAGGCATAATTCATTATCACGAGACTTCCCCCTGCCGGTTGGGTTTTGAGCGTGCGATGAAGCGCGTGAGAGAAGCTGCGGGGACAAGAAGAATAGAGTTTTTGGAAAAGCGGGTGGTAAAACGGTATTCTCCCGGGGTGAACCACGTAGTGCTAGATGTTTTGGTAGGGCCGGCAGACACCTCGGATAAAGACTTTAGGAGGAGATGAACAACCGTTTTTCGATGAGTTCGGAGCTAGCGGGGCCTGCTGAATTGCAGAAGCTGCGAGCGATGGCCGATTACCTCTTTGGACGCGGTGTAGGAGCGGCCCTGTTTGCGGAGGGTGTGGAGCTAAGAAAAAGCCGTGAGAGAATACGGCAGGTGTGGTTTAGAGGTTCCCCCCTCTGTTCGATTCGGGCAAACGATGGCATGATTGTACTCAACCGCGGGGGTGCTGAGGTGCTCCACCGTGTTTTGGAGTTTCCAAAGCGGAGAGTGGTGATCGAGACCAGAGCAGCGGAGTTCGTCTCGCAGGGGCGCACGGCTTTTTGTAAACATGTGATTGATGCCGACCGCTCCATAAGACCGGGCGAGGAGGTGCTTGTAGTAGATCCGGAAGACAGACTTCTGGCAGTTGGAAAGGCACTTCTATCGGGGGAAGAAATGGTGGCGTTCCAGACGGGACAAGCGGTCAGAGTACGGAGAGGAATGAATGTTGAGGTCTAGACTACCCATAAGGGATAAGGAGCTGGAAAGTGTGCGCGTGTTGGCCGAGTCCCTGCGCGATGTGAAGGGTTCTGTTACGGTCAACTGAGTGGCAGATTTGTCGGACAGCGCCTTGGAAGTTGGAATTTCTGTAGCTCGAACACGTGGCCGTAGAAAGTCCATCTGAAGTATGTGGGACGTGGAAGAATGGCTTTCCGAGCGGTAGTCAAGCGGTTGGCGAAGGTTCTCAGAGAAGCTGAAGCGAAGCGCTGTGCGCTGGGCTTGCTGGCGGTGGGATATTATGGGCTTCCCCGATCAACGCGCGAGATAGAGGTATTGATTTTTCCGAGCTGGGCGTCGATCAAAAAGCTGCTCAGCGGACTACAAACACGATTTCGTATTGGTGGACAGACCGGGACGAGATTTGAAAGATTTTCGAGCGGAAGCGAGAGAAGGATTCAGAATCAGATTTCTTATGGCGAGATCGAATGAAGATCTAGAAGCGATAAAACGGAGCAAGGTGGCCCGATTTTTCGGGACAGCCGTTCGGCTCGCACCTCCAGAAGTTTTAATTGTTCGAGGCTTGGCACAGCAAAGTGTGAAAGGGTGGACGGACGTTGCCGGCATTCTTGCCTGTTCGAGCGGCAAACTGGTGAGGAGTATCCGGCAAGGTGCGCAGAAGCGCAGGGGGTCGGGGAGGATTTAAACAGGTTGAGAGAGAAGTTGAGTTGATGTTTCGAATGGACCGGCGGCAGATGGAGCGATTGATGCGCCAGATGGGAATGAAGAGTAAGGAGCTCGAAGGTGTTGAAGAAGTCGTTATTCGATTGGCCGATAAGGAACTCGTGATTTCTAATGCTCAGGTCGTGCTGGTGGAGTTCGGTGGTCAACGCACCTATCAGGTGGTAGGAGAGGAAAAGGAACGCCCACGCGAGTTCGAGCCGGCAGAGGAAGACGTGAAACTAGTGATGGAGCAGACGGGGGCCAGCCGGGAACAGGTGGTGCGGACATTGAAGGAGACGGGCGGGGATCTAGCAGAAGCCATTGTGAAGCTGAAATCCGAAACCGCTTGATTTAGGAGCTTATTCCTTCGATGAAGATTATTCCGAGCGAGGCGAAAACCCACAACAGAATACCTGCGAGCACGACTCCAGCAGCGATCGCGGGGTATGCTAGCTTTCTCTTTATTCCGGCGATGTGGGCGATGAGAGCACCGGCATAGGCGCCCGTTCCCGGCAAGGGGATGCCGACCAACAGGCAGAGTCCGATTGCCCCCACGTTTTCGTGTTTTTTCGCTCGCCGCACCGACCACCGATAAAGGGTATCTACCACCGACCACCGCTTTCGTAGAGAAGGCACGACAAGATCAAGCACACCAAAAGCAAGTGGAATGACCAGCAGATTCAGAGCGATACAGATAATCAGGGCGAGAAGAGGAGCGATTTCCATGGCAACTGCGAGTGGGAGCGCTGCCCGGAGTTCGAGAAAGGGCACGAGGTTTAGCAGGAGAACGAGCCACTCGATGGTATTCACCCTCACACAGTTAGGATTCGAGGTATAAAGGTGGTCTGATTTTTCCCAAAAAATTTAAACAAGCGATTTTTCTAGAGATAGATGTCCTGCATGGCGGAAAAACGCCCGGACAAGCACGAGGTCCCAAGCTGGGATTACATCTACGAATTGTGTGTTAAGCTTGCGGACCAAATCAAAAAATCAGGGTACAAGCCGGATTTGCTGGTGGCCCTGTCTCGCGGGGGGTGGATTCCCGGGCGCATTTTGTCGGATCTGCTGGACAACCCCAACATCGCCACCATCAAAGTCGAGCACTACCTCGACATCTACAAGACGATGGACGAGCCCCGCATCACCCAGCCGATACCCATTGACGTGAGCGGGAAGAGGATTCTGCTGATAGACGACATTGCGGACTCCGGTAAAAGCCTTCGCCTCGTTCGCGACCACTTGCTCAAACAGGGGGCCAAGGAGGTCAAGATCTGTTCGATTTACCGCAAGCCGTGGTCGATCGTGATCCCCGATTTCTGTGCTCGCGAGACCGACGCTTGGATATGGTTCCCCCACGAGGTGTATGAGACTATGAAGAAAGTGTACGTTCGCCTGAAAGGTGAAGGCAAGTCGCGCGAGGAGATCGAGCACCGATTAATCGAGATCGGTGTCCGCCCGGGCCTCGTCAAAAAGTTCCTCTCATGGATCGAACGGGAAGGCATTTAGCCCGCAGATGCTCGACGTAGCTTGCCAGTCCTTCTATGTCCTTCACCTCTTTCCCCACGAGACCTCTCAGCTTCCTTCTGGTTTCCAAATCCGGTTTCACGCCTAGACCGCGCAGGTGTTTTGCACAGAAACCGGCGATTCGAGTTCCTCGCTTATCGAAGTCGGTCAGTATAATGGCCTCTTTGAACTCTCCGATGTTTTCCAGCACGTTAAGGAGAGTCTCCTTTTTCTTCAGAATCCGGATGTTTTCTTTTATCTGAAGTCTTTTCAGGGCCGCTGCATCGTTTTTCCCTTCTACCAAAATTGCTGTGCCGCTCGAAGATCTTTCTCTGATCTCCTCCAGCAGGGCCAGCACTTTTTCCAGAGTTTCTGCAGTTGTCCGCATTTTCCCTGAGTGTTTTTCCACAACTCATTATTTTAGCGGTTTTGGGAAACTAAACTCTTTTACTCTCGAGTGTTTATTGTAATCTCGATGGGATGGGTTCTCTTCGGAAGTCTCGACCTCCGAAGTTGACGGCTCTAGGCCGCCTTCAGGGCCGGAACCCGCACGGCCCCGTTCCCGGAGCGCTGCTTCGGGAACCTCTTCCCCGGGCTTGCCGATCTGTGCGTGTTCTGCTTCCCGCAGAGCGCCACGGACGGTGCGGGAAGCGCGCGCTGGAATCACTGGCCCGGGCATCCCGTAAAACGGTTCCGCCTTCCCGTTTAAGCCCGTTTCGGGGAGAGGCCGGCGAAAGTATTTGCGGGTCTAGAGTTCTGAAGAGAACCGATGGGATGAAAAAGAAATACCTTTCTTGGCGACAAACCGAGTCGCTGGTCAAAAAACTTGCCAATCTTGTTCGCGAGGACTTCGAGCCGGATGTCGTGATCGGAATCGCCCGCGGGGGGCTCGTTGTGGCGGTGATGCTTTCCCATCTCTTGGGATGCGAGTTCCGGGTAGTCCACATCAGGCACTACGCTGGCGAGCGAAGGCTCTCCCGACCCAAGCTGATTTCGGCCCCTGGCGATTTGAAAGGCCGGGTTTTGATTGTAGACGATGTCGCCGATACAGGAGTCACCTTGCGCTTCGCTAAGTGCTTTCTATCAGGCAGAGGAGTTAAGAACGTCAAGACCGCCGCCCTTGCATACAAGCCGCGCTCAAAGCTTGTTCCCGATTATTTTTTGTTCAAAACGAGCGATTGGATCGTTTTCCCTTGGGAGCTAAGCCGCAAAAGCTAGCTCCCGTTCTAGCCACTATTTTCGCCGCCAGTTCGGCGCCTCGTACTCCCGCCTTTTCCGGAGAGAGTCCGCGTGCCAAGCCGTGGAGCGCGCCAGCAGCGTAGTAGTCCCCAGCCCCGGTGGTGTCAACTACTCGTTTAGAAAGACAAGGAATCCGAGCAGTGGACCGACCCCACACTACTTTGGATCCCTGCTTTCCCATCTTGAGAAAGAAACATTCAACTTTCCGTCGAATGGTTTCGATGGACATACCAAGACTTCTGTATTCTACCTTGTTTGCGAAAAGGATGTGCGTCTGGTCTATGAGTCGGACAATTTCTTGTTTGTGTTTTCGAATCATCGGAGGACTTTCCAGCGATAAGGCGATCCGCCCGCCAGATTCCAGCACTTGCTCCATCCATGTTAGGGCAGTGCGTCTCAGCGACCCAGAGGTCAAAGCCGTTATCGATGTGAGATAAAGAAATCGGGTTCTCCGCAAAACTTTTCTAGCAACCCGGCGGTACTGAGTACTGTTTCCTAAATCCACCGCGAACGTTCTTTCCTTGTCGGGCGTGAGGAGCACCAGAATTTTTCCAGTTCTTCCACGCTCGAAAACGACTTCGGAATGAATTTCCAACATCTCCAACGTCCGGCAGAAGAACCGACCCTCCCAGTCCTTTCCGACGCAACCGCCGTACGCAGCGCTCCCGTTCAACATGCTGATTCCCTCACACACGTTTCTTGCGTTGTCTCCTGGTAACACGTGTTTTACCTTTACAGCTCCTTCCAGAGCGTCCAGCTCCGCTCGCGGCAGAAAATTGGTGGCTCCCTTTCTGAGCCCTCGGGATTTCAGGAAGTCATCGGTAATTGTCGCAAAGCAGTCTACTACTGGAGTCCCGATTCCAACTACGTCGAGGACCTTCAACCCCTTCACCACGGGTGCTTTTTCAGTCCGAGAGCGTAAGCCCCAGCGTTCGTGCCCAAGTGGATCAACGGTGTGATGATCAGCAGAGTTGCAATCTCTTGCCAAGATGGAACCGCCAGTGGACTGGCGAAGAGCAGGGCTACAAGCAAAAAGTCTAGCTGGTCGAGCAGGGGGGCGGGTCTTCCACGCGGGATGTGTAGCCGCCGTTTGATGAAACTCCCGATCAAGTCGCCCACTAATGCACCGAGCGCCAGCAACAGCCCGACCAGCGGCCACCTGCATGAGTTGGTGAGGATTCCCTGCACAATTGCCACCGCCGATCCCGTGACTATTCCTGCTAAAAGACCGCGAACGGTTTTTCCAGAGCCAAAGATGGGTTCCCCATCCGAGAGCTTGCGACCGCGGTCAAGCGGTCTTCCACCACCAGCGAGCACCGGTGTAGCATTAGCAGCGTAAGCGGGCAATATAAACCACAAGGCGGAACCAATGACTTCCAACACGATGACACGCTCCACACTACTATGTCGATCTTTGATTTATGAGTGGTGGTAGCCCCGGCCGGATTCGAACCGGCGTCACGGGCTCCAAAGGCCCGCAGGATTGACCGCTACCCCACGGGGCTGCCGTAAGGACTTTGGATGTTACCGATTAAAGTCCTATCGAGCAAGTTCCTCCAGCAACCGCTTTCGCCACGCACACCACTCGCAACCTGGGACAGCTTCCAGTGGTTCGTGCGAGTCGGCAATCCGTCTGATTTCGCGAAGTGATGGAATGCGCTGAAGGTTAACCCTGACCTCAACAGGCTTGTTTCGATTTTTAGGGAATCCCCGTCGGCTCCCACTTCCGAGGGCATTATGTAAAGCAGAAAGCACCTGCCAATTTGGTGTCCTTTTCGTTCGAGCAGGTAAGCGTAAGCGTCCAGTTGTATCTGGCAGTACTCTGGAACTTGGCCCGCGCGGTCTTGTAGTCAACAGTGTGGTATCTTCCCCGTTCGTCCAGCACTAGTGCATCGGGTCTTCCCCGTAGCGTCACTCCACTCGCTTCGTCCCGACTTCAAGAAGCTCGGGTTCCCCAAGAAAGTTCCACTTATGGGAAACCACTCAGGAAGCTGATCGAGCCCTATGAACTGCTTCATGAACCGCTTAACAATCGAGTCCATCCTGCTCAAAATAGCTGGTGGATGAAATTCTGGAGGCGCCAGTCCGTGCAGCTGGAGCCAGAAACACCGAGGACAGTAAAAGGCGGCCAGCTCAGTCACAGAGACTATGAGCTCTTGCATAGTTTTCCCGGTTTTTTTCACTTGGTTTATTCTTAACGGTTAAAGACACGGGTGGCAAATCGCGCCTTGGACCCTCCCCGAATTCAAACCCAGATCTCTGTTATCTCAAAAGAAACGAAGTGTTTATAAATAGGAAACAAAATGTTTACTGTATGTCAACACTTTTGAGAAGAGAAAAGGTATTGGAATTCGTGCTGGATAACCCAACAGCCGAAATAAAAGTAAGGGAGCTGGCTAGGAGACTCAACCTAAGCCCGTCCCACATCAGCAAGACTTTGAAAGTGCTGCGCAACGAAGGAATAATCAAAAACAACAGGGTGGATTTGAGTTTTCCTCTCGTGAGAGCGTTGAAAATTTTCTTGAACGTGAAAAAACTAGTTGAGAAAAATGTGATCGATAAGATAAAATCGTTGAACGTTATCAGCGCAGGAGTTTACGGTTCTTGGGCGAGCGGAACCAACTACGAAGACAGCGACCTCGATATCTGGATAAAAGTCGAAAAACATCCGGGGGAGGTGAAAATAGGCTCGCTCGTGGGCGAGATCAGAAAAAGTATCGGAACGAACGTGCAAATGTTGGTGCTCACACCAGATAACGTCGAGAGGCTGAAAAAGGAAGATCCAACTTTTTACTACTCCCTAGCATTTGGATCGATCGTGCTCTGCGGTGAGACGATTGAGTGAACTCGATGAGTGTTTCGAGAAAGGTTTGATAAGAAAAATCCCGGCATCTGAAGAGAAAGCGCTGAAAAGCATAGTCAAGGCGAATAGGTGGTTAAAAGAGGCTAAGAAAAATCTCGAGTACGGTTTGTTGGACAGCTGTCTAGTCAGCTCTTACTCGGCAATGTTCCACGCGGCCAGGGCTCTGCTCTTCAGGGACGGCTTTAGAGAGAAAAGTCATTACTGCGTTGCAAGATATTTGGAAGAGAAGTATGTGAAGAGGGAGAAGTTACCCAAGCTGGTCGTAGACTTGCTGGATAGATTCAGGAATCTTAGACACACGGATTTGTACCAACTGGATTTTTTCGTCACCAAAGAAGAAGCTGAAGAAGCCATCAAAAGCGCAGAGATCGTGATCAGAGAAATAACCCGCCTAACTAAGAAAGGCTAAGCGATGAATTTTCAGTTGTCTTTATGTTCTATACTACTAAACCGTCTACAATGGCGGGCCCGAGGGGATTCGAACCCCCGACCTGCCGGTTAAGAGCCGGCCGCTCCGACCAGACTGAGCTACGGGCCCCAAGTTTTTCTTTTTCCGCCCCGATTTTAAAATAGTGCAAGCCTCACCTGAGGGGTATCTCCCAGGCCTGCGCTCCCTTGATGTAAGTGCCGCCCATTGCTACCAGCCGCTCGTGGATGCGCCCGAAGTCCTCATTGCTGAGGATGAGGGTCTCCGGAATCTTTACAACGATTTTTCCCTCCTCTTGCTTTATCTGGAGTGCTTTAGCCGCCCGTATGTCCTCCAGCACGGTTCTGATCTCTGTTTCTGTTGGTCCCATGAGCACCGCCTTTTTAGACGGTTTATGCTTTTCCTATATAAACTCTTTGTCCGAAAGGCTTAGCGGTACGCCCGATGCCGCTGATATTTGTCGGATTGGGTCTTGAGCGCGCCGGCATCTCGGTTCGTGGACTGGAAGAAGCTAGGCGAGCCGACGCAGTGTATGCGGAGTTCTACACGAGCATAGTGCCCCGCCTGTCCGTTGAGGAACTCCAGCAGCTGATAGGAAAGCCGGTTCGAGTCGTAGATAGAAAAACGGTGGAGGAAAACCCAGACGAAATCCTCCGCCGGGCAAAGAGAGAGCGGGTTGTTTTTTTGGTTCCGGGAGACCCCATGGTCGCCACGACTCATGTTGATTTGCGTCTCAGAGCACACCGCATGAATATTCAAACTGAAATTGTACATGCGGGCTCGATTTTATCAGCGGTCGCGGGCGCTGCGGGTCTCCAAAGCTACAAGTTCGGGGCATCGGCTACCATTCCTTTTCCTGACAATCCTTCGTCGCGTCCATATGAGATATTGGTTCAGAACAAGCAAAGGGGTCTGCACACTCTGCTTTTGCTAGATTTTCGAGCTGAGGAGGAGAGAGCCATGACAGCTAACCAAGCGATCGAAATCATGTCGGGTCTCGAGAGAAAGCACGGCAAAAAGGTCTTTCTCCCAGAAACTCTGGCCGTTGTCGTGGCCCGTGTGGGTGATCCCGACGCAAGGGTGCGCGCCGCCATGATTCGGGAGTTGGCCTCTCAAGATTTCGGCGACCCTCCGCATTCGCTTGTTGTTCCAGGTGCATTGCACTTCATGGAGGGAGAGGCCCTAAAAGTATTTGGGGGGGCACCCGCTGATGTCGTCGACCAGCTTGTCAGATGAGCTCAAATCGGAAATCCGCAAATGGTCAGAGCGATTAGAAAAGCGCTTGTCTGAGGTCGTACCGACCAATGATATTGGGTCCTCCATGTTGGAAAACGCCAAGGCCTATTACAGCGATTCGACCTACTTTTATGATCGTTCTGATCTCGTGCGCAGTTTCGAGTGTTTGGTGTGGGGATGGGCATTCGTGGAGATGGGACTTCAGCTGGGTCATCTCCGGTATCAGAACCGCACCCACGAGCACAACTCCTCGGTTGTATAACCAGCAGGAATACAACTCTCCAGTTGTACCCTTTGTTTCACTTCCACCCACCCAGTCGATGCACTTGAGGGATCACACGTACATCCAGCCCCAGCCGCGCCACCTCTTCCGTGATTTTTAGGAGCTGCTCCCAGCTTGGTCTCTTCATCCCACGCCGCGGAGTCACCGGCTGGAGCACCACCGGTACCCTCCCGATCCGCTTCAACCTCCTGCACACCCGGATTACGGTGCTTGCCTCAGTGCTCTCGAGCACCACCAGCTTCACGAACGTGTCTACCCTGTGCTTCAACGCCAGCCGCACGCACCCCAGTTCGTGCTTCAAAAGCTCCCCCCAGCGCTCGACCGCCCGATGCTCCGGCAATTTGATATCGATGGCCGCAAAATCGATGTGTTCCGCTACCCGCTCAAAAACCGGGCTTGACACCCCACTCGTCTCCAGATAGTTCCTGAACCCTCTTTGTTTGAGCGCACGCGTTAGCTCCACCAGGAATTCTCCGGCTGCGAGTGGTTCGCCGCCCGTCAGTGCCACGCTGTGTGTCGCGGAAGTCCACAGTTCTCTTACCCATTCCACTACTCGAGAGGTCTCCACCGGATTTTTCACCTTCTTGAATTCCTGACTTCCTGGCCTGCACTCCACCACGCACCATCGCCGCACAGGACTTCTGAATCGCACAGTGTCACAGTACACACAGTGCAACGGACAGCCCGCTAGCCTGACGAATACCTGTCTGCATCCGAGATGAATTCCTTCTCCTTGGATAGAGCTGAACACTTCTCCCACGTATCCCCACATATCACTTATTCTCCGTTTTTGAGCAAATAGAACGTTTTTGGTTTTTAACACCTAGGTGTTGATAGAGTCGCCGGTAGGCTTCGTACTAAAGCCAACACCGGATTGCCCTCTCAAAACTGGACGGACTTTTCCCTCGTTAACTTCTCCAATAACTCTGATGTAGTGATCGTGTTCACGAAACGTTTAACTTTCTCTGAAAGCAGTTCCTTGTCGCCCGTAACCAAGTAATCAGAATTTTCAATTTTTGCTCCCACCACAACGGGCAGGTCCTTTTTGTCCCTCAACAAGTTGTAGTGCCCCCTGATTTCTTTCTCCGGAGGATTTTCAACGATTGAAATGCATTCAGATACATATCTTACCAAGCCCCGCAATTCACCCTCGCTCAGGCCGAATTCTTTCCTCTCCAGAACCGCCTTCACTTCTTTCAAGACGTATTCGTTTGTTATTAAGCGAAGAGCCCTCAATCTTCCGAGTTCGAGCAAAGTGGCTTCGTTGCCCTCAAAGAGTAATCCGCTCACGATGGTGTTGGCGTCAACGAAGACCCTCATACGTTTTTCTCCACGTCCCTTCGGAGACCTCCTCAAGTATCTTAGCGAGCTTCTCTTTCGTCAGCCCGCTTTTCCTTACCTTCGCCCGGATTTTTTTCAGGAGGTCCTTCTCGATCCCAACCTTTCTCAGGAAGTATGTTTCTCCGATTTTCTCCAAAATAACGAAATCGTCTCCTTTGATGTTTAACTCCTTTCTAATTTCCTTTGGCAAGGTTATTTGACCTACGGATGTTACTTTGCAGACGTAAGCATCAGTCACTTTGCCACCAAGAGTACTCTGGAATTCAATTATTTAAGAATTTCTTAGATGATGGAGCCGCCGGTGGGATTTGAACCCACGATCTGCCGCTTACGAGGCGGCCGCTGTAACCAAGCTCAGCTACGGCGGCTCGATTAAGACCAGCGCGTTTTTCCAAAAAAGGGTTTGCAGGCCAATCCTTATAATCTGTCCCCCTGAGTGTGAGTGGATGCCAGAAGAAATCGCTTCTGTGAAATCCGCACTCGACGCGATACTTTTGAAGCTCTCCCAGCTCGAGCGCCGCGTAGAGGCCCTCGAGCGACGCATGGGGATTGTGAGGCCTCAGTCGCCCCCTTCCAGCACTCCTGCCCGTACCCCCACGGTCCGTCACACCTACCTCACCCGGGCCATAATGGACGCCAAGCGCCAATACGAACGCTCCAAGTGAGTCACGTGCGCCAAGAGACCTTCAGCCAGCTCGCTTGGCTGTTGCTGATCGGTGCGTGGTCCGCTGGTCTAGCCTTTGGCCGCTGGGCCGGCGGATCCGAAACCCTCTTTTCCTGCCTGGGCGGTGCTCTCGGACCTCCTCTTCCCGAAAGCCAGCTCTGGTGGGAACCATTCCTCTACTTCCCGCTAACCGTTGTCGCCGCTTTTGTCGTTTCAGAGCTGCTGTTCGGCGCACTGGCCCCCGTGTTCGTGTTTTCCCGAGGGGTGTGGGACAGCGTGGTGCTTTCCAGCTTGGAGAAAACCCTTCAGGGCATGGATATCACATCGACCACAGGGGGCCAGATCTGGGTATTGTTTTACTACATCCTAGTGTTCGTCGGCAACCTCCCCCTGTGTCTCTGGGCCTCGCATCTGGGGGTCTCTCGCTCTTTCCGAGCTCTGCAGCGTTTGTATGGGAAAGCCATTCGTCCGGAGAAAGGCCTCGTCGGAAGCCTAATGGTTTTGCTCGCGATTTCCGTGATCCTAGGACTGCTGGGTGCCTTTGCCGTCTCCTACGCTGCTTGAACCCACAACAACCTTTTTAGAGAGCGGAGCGGAGTAGTGGATAAGGAGGAGTAGAAATGGCGAAAACTACTATTTCCATAATCAAGTGTGATGTCGGTTCGCTAGCAGGCCACCACACCGTTCCAGAACCTCTGCTCCAGATCGCAGAACGCAAGCTCTCTGAGGCCCAGCAGAGCGGTCTGATCAACAACTACTTCGTTTTCCACGCCGGCGACGATCTCGAACTCCTGATGGTCCACCAGCGGGGCGAGACCAACGAGGAAATCCACAAGCTTGCCTGGGAGACCTTCCAGGAAGCAGCAAAGCGCGCAGTCGACCTGAAGCTGTACGCCGCGGGACAGGACATCCTCAAGACCTCCTTCAGCGGCAACATCCGTGGAATGGGTCCCGGAGTTGCCGAGATGGAGATCGAGGAGCGCAAGTCCGACCCCATCATCGTCTTCGCCGCAGACAAGACGGAGCCCGGAGCCTTCAACTTCCCGCTCTTCAAGATTTTTGCCGATCCCTTCAACACCGCAGGCCTTGTCATCGATCCCAACATGACCGGCGGCTTCAAGTTCGAAGTAATGGACGTGTACGAGAACAAGAAAGTGGTGCTCAAGTGCCCGGAGGAAACCTACGACCTCATCGCCCTCATCGGAGCTCCCGGCCAGTACGTGGTCTCCCACGTGTGGCGCGCTTCAGACGATCTCGTGTGTGCTGCGACGAGCACCACCCGCCTTTCCCTGATAGCCGGCAAGTACGTGGGCAAGGACGACCCAGTGTGCATCGTGCGCTGCCAGCACGGCCTGCCCGCAGTGGGCGAGGCACTGGCCCCCTTTATGCACAGCTATTTCGTTGAGGGATGGATGCGCGGAAGCCACTGGGGTCCGCTCATGCCTGTGAGCCTGCGCGACGCCCGGTGCTGCGCCTTCGACGGCCCGCCGCGCATAGTGGCTCTCGGTTTCCAGATCTGCAACGGCAAAATCGCTGAAGACGACGAGGGCAAGCCAATGATAAGCGACCTGTTCGACGATCCGTCCTTTGAACCAGCCCGCCGAGAGGCCGCCGAACTCGCCCGCTGGATAAGACGAATGGGAGAATTCGAGCCAGCGCGTCTCGGCAAGGAATCCATGGAGTACACCACCCTTCCAAAAGTCCTAGAAAAACTGCGCGAGCGCTTCAAGCCAGCGTGATCATCGCGCGAGCCGAGTCCAATCGATCCTGAACACCAAGACCACGATCAGGGCCAGTACCACCGCTGTGATCGGGGCCATCAGCCAGCTCGAGCTGAAAAAGGACTCCGCTACATGACCCGAATAAGCCAGAATCAGCCCCATGCAGAACTTTCCGAGAGCACACGCCACCAGCGCGTTCAGCAAGCTGTAGCGCATCAGTCCCAGAGGAACGAAGAGCAGATCGTCTGGCAGCGGGGTGAGTGCGAACAGAAAAATGGCCCAAGGCCCATAGCGCTTAAACACCTGAAGCATGGCCCGGAGTTTTTTCTTTTCTTTTTCCCCTAGCGCCACTCGCCCGGCGTATCCCAATCCATAGCCGACCATTTCGCCCAGCGCCGACCCGACCCCCACCGCCACCGCGAAGAGCACCGGCTCAAACGCTGGAGCGATGGACAATAGCACAACCGTGTATGGAACTGGCAGGATTACCGAACTCGATCCAACAAAACTCAGGAACAGCACACCTCCGTATCCCAGATCCTCCCAGAAGCCCTCCGGCGGCACTTGAGCCCCCAAATAGAAGATTATCGAAAAAGCAACGGCCAGACCAATGATAATACCGACTGAACTCAAGACCCCCTTCTTCATACGTGTCCTCTCAGCTGCTTAGTCCCTCGACCCATGTGTTCGCTCGTGCTCTGAGCGTGTATTCCTCGGAGCTTTTCAGGAAGACGCGACTTCCGGTTCTCACTCTCCACGAACGGTTTCCACACCTCAAAACACCACGCCCTCTCACGACTTTTAGCACCCGGATGCCGCGCGTGCTCATGCTGTGCCCGGCCATCACATAGAAAAGTCTTTTCCCACTACCCACCGCTTTTTCGTATCCCCACTCGGTGTCCCGCCTGTTCGAGTACTCCCTTTGCGCGGCTTCCAAATCCTTGAGAGTATCAACGGAGATCCAGTAGATCCCGTCCTCTTTGTAATAGGTGAATCTTCCAGCCCTCGCGAGCTCCGGAAACACCGTTTTTTCTATATCGCCCGTTTTGTAGCGTTCCAAAAGCGGGAGCACGCGGTGTGAGAGGCAGTAGAACCCCCCATTGATATAACAGCTGAGCAGGGGCTTTTCCTCAAAACCCGTTATCCGTCCACCCCTGGTCTTGACCACCCCATAGGGACTCCGCATCCGCACGATGTACATGGAGCCCCAGGCTTTGCTGTGCCTCCATCGCATCCACATCCTCCGGAGATTGAGATCGCACACGACATCTCCGTTGCTCACCACCACATCGTCCTTGGCTTTTCGCATTCCCAATCGGATCGCGTTCAGCGTTCCGAGCGGCTTTCGTTCCCTGACATAGTCGATGCAGACACCAAACCGCTCCCGCCCAATGCGCCTCTCGATTTTTTCGCTCAGATGTCCGGTCAGCAGGATGACCTTTTCGATTCCCGCGCTCTTGTACTGTAGCAACTGGCGATCCAGCAAAGTGTATCCCGGTTTGAGCTCGAGCAGAACTTTCGGAACCCGTTGGGTGAGCGGCCGCAACCGCTTGGCCATTCCGCCGCAGAGAATCATGCCGATCATTACCCCACGCTCAAACTTACATATCCGGTGCCCGTTTTAAGATTGGGGAATCGCATGCGCCTGGGATTCTTTACCGACACCTTTCTCCCCCAGCGAAATGGCGTGGTCACTTCCGTCCTCAGCTTTGGGTCCGAGCTGGTTCGCAGAGGCCACGAGGTGCACGTGTTTTGTCCCAAGACGCGCGTGAAGGAGATCAATGGAATTCGGGTGTATTCCTATCCTGCCGTCAGGTTCAGACCCTATCCGGAGTTCCGGATCGCCGTACCCCAGGGCAAGGATCGTGTCCCACCCCTTGACCTGGTCCACTCGCACTCTCCCTTTACCATGGGATTCTTCGGCATTCGCGTGGCGAAGCACCACGGACTCCCCCGCGTTGCAAGCTTTCACACTCTACTCACCGAGTACCTCCGGTACGCATTCCGGGTGGGCGCTCCTCTGATGAAGTTTTTCACGTGGGAGTTCTGCCGTGTCTTTTACAACTGGCAGCACCGGGTGATCACCCCAAGCCGCACTCTGAAGCGCGTTTTGAGGGAGAAGGGCATAAAGCGCCCCATCGAAGTCGTCCCCAACGGAATAGACACGTCCTTTTACCGTCCTCACCCCAAGCATCTTGCGAGGAAAAAACTCGGGCTGGGAAACGAGAGAGTCTTTCTCTCGCTCGGCCGTCTGTCCTACGAGAAGAAAGTAGATGTGGTGATCCGAGCCATGAAGCGCGTCAACGGGAAACTGGTCGTCTGCGGACGCGGTCCTCACGCCTCAAGGCTCAAAGAGTTGGTGCGTCGCGAGCGATTGTCCCGAAAGGTGGTGTTTCACGGATTTGTGAGGGAAGAGCTCAAGCCACTGTACTACTCGGCGGCCGACGCTTTAGTCGTGGCGTCCACGAGCGAGACCCAAGGCGTGGTGATGCTCGAAGCCATGGCCTGCGGTACTCCGGTCATTGGTGCCCGGGCGCTCGCGATTCCCGAGATCGTTAAACCTCGCAGAAATGGTCTTCTTTTCGAGCCCGATAATACGGACGAACTCGCCGAAATGCTCGATTCCTTCGAACCCACGGAGGCGATGAGCACCAACGCGCGGCGCACGGCTTCGGAGTATTCGGTTGACCGGATGGTGTCAAAGCTCGTCAAGCTTTACCGCCGTCTTATTCGCACCTGAGTGCCCGTGCAATCGTTTGGAGGTCTGCGAACTCGAATTTCTTTTTTAGTTCGCCCAGCACGTGCTCAAGCCGCTGGAGCGCCTTGGATCCGGTGGCGAAGCGACAATCAAAGCGCACGTTTTTCATCTCCACGATCTCCCACACGTGGTAGTCTAGCACCACTACGGGCATTCGGTGAGCGAGAGCCGAGACCAAGCGCACCGTGAGCCATGGGGGGAGGCGCAGCACGCTTGAGAAGACGGTGTTCGGTATCTCCACAACCTCGCGTGGCGGCGGCGGATTTCTGAGATGATATACAGCCCACGAGGAGTCATAGAGATAGCCGAATTTTTTCAGGAGGCGGCCAATCTTCGGTCCGGCTCTGAAATTGGGTGCACGAAACCCGAGGATTTTCCTCTTCACAACCCGTCGAAGAACCTTGGTTGCAAGTCCGATCCGCCGCTTCTGCTCACTCTCGCTCAGCCTGTCGAACCGCTCGTGCTCGTAGCCGTGGCAACCGATTTCGAACTTCCTCGGAATCTCCCTTATCGCTCTGGAATACCTCTCACATGTTTTTCCGGTCACAAAGAAAGTGGCTGGGATCTCGCATTTTTCCAAGACGTTGATCAGTTTTGGAAGCCCCTCTTCCACACCCCGCCAGGTGTTGAGATAGGGCGGGGCATCGGGCTCCACATCGACCGTGAAGGAAATCACCATCGGATTCTCACCTAAGCGCTCGGTACACCTCCAGAGTCCTCGATGCGCACAGCTCCCAGCTGAATCTCTTCCGGACGAACCTTGGCCCCTCTCTTCTGGCGGATCTCCGCAACTCGGTGTCTTGAACGGTCTCCACGAGGGTTCTCGCCAGCAGCTCCGGGTCTCTCATCGGGATAAGCACTCCCGTCACGCCCTGCTCCACGACACTGGTTATTCCCCCGCGGTTTGGCCCGATCACCGGCTTGCCGCACGCCAAGCTCTCGAGAGCGAAGAGCGACATCGATTCTACTTTGGAAGGAATAACACAGACATCTGCGGCAGCGATCAGCTCAGCGATTTTTTTGTGAGAAAGCTTCCCCAAAAACACAGTTGAATTTTCTAGCTCCAGTTCTCTCGCAAGTCTTTTCAGCCGTTTTTCCTCAACCCCTGTTCCGGCTATTACGAGTCGGGAGTCCGGAAGCTCGTTTTGCACGAATTTGAACGCCCGGATGAGAAGCCCCACCTGTTTGTACGGGGTTAATCTTGACGCCGTGACTATCAGAGGCGAGGTTCCAGCCCCGATCCTGCGCCTGAGCTTCGCACCATCGACTCTGGGATTGAAAGTCTTCAAATCCACCCCGTTGGGTATCACACGGATTTTTTCTGCCCGGATCCCCAGCATCTGGCTGAAGAGCTTTGCTGCGTGGCTCACCGCGATGACGGCGGGAACCCGTCGGAGAATCCTCAGGATCGGGAAGTGGGCGATCGCGACGAGTGGATTGTAGGTCAGCGCCGTGTGGCAGGTGAAGACCGACGGAATGCCTCGTTTTCGGGCGCTCCACAGCCCACCGCAGGCGAGCGGCGAGTAAATGTCTGCACCATGGATTACGTGATATCCTCCATGCTTGATAACCGAGTGCAGCCTCCTGAACGAGTACGGCGAGATCGCACGGTTGAACCTGGGAACGACGAAGCCCTTTACCCGCTTGATCCGTATTCCGTCGATTTCTTCTTCTAGTGGTTGATTTCGGTGCCAGTGGGTCAGAAAGTGGATCTCGATCCCCTTTTTCGCCAGCGCCTTTCCGAGCTCGTATGTGTAGATGGCCGCGCCCCCAATGTCCGGAGGGAACTCGTCACCGACAAGCGCTACGCGCATGGGCTCACTTCCTGAACAACTCCTCGTATATCTGCTTCAATCGCATCCCCACTCTTTTCAGCGAGTGCTGCAAAGCAAATCGGCGTGCCCTTCGCGCCAATCTCCTTCTCAGCTTTGGGTTTTCCACGAGTTCTTGCAGGTGTGTCACGAATTCGTCGTCGGTTCGTGCCCTTAAGCACTCCTTCCCGTGTTTGAGCACCCTATAGACAGGGATATCTCTCAGCAACAGCGGGCGCTCGCAGGCCGCGGCTTCCAGCACCACGATTCCTTGATTTTCACAGTACGAGGGGAAAAAGAAGATGTCGCACCCACAGTAAGCGTCCACTATGTTCTCGACCCACCGGGTGACGAAGCGCACGTTGGAGGGGGCGTTTTTCACAATTCTGGATGTTCGGCGGTCCTCGGTTTTGGGGTATCGCTTGCCAATCCATAGAAACGTTAGATTTGGAAACTTTCGCGCGACGTTGGTGAAGGTCTCAATACCCTTCCGGACGAACACGTGTCCCACCGCCAGCGGGACCACTCCCTCCAGTCCGTGTTCTCTACGAAATTTTTTTCTCCGCCTTGGAGAGTAGCAAAACCTTTCGGTATCGACACCATTGCTCACCACGCGAATGGGCCTCCGAATACCGTAGCTCTCGAGCACCCCTTTGGTGTACTCCGATGGGCAGAGCACCACATCTCCCAAGCTGTAGTAGAACCGGAGGTAGCGCTGGAGCAACGGATAGACCTCATTGCTGAAAATGAAGCTGTTGCGAAAATCGTCGGCCGTAGTGTGCGCGTGGATTACTATCTTCTTTCCTTTCTTTCGAAATCGCTGAGCTATCAGAATGGACTTCAGACCGACGGAGCAGATGTGCAGAATGTCGAAGTTGTCTTTCAGGCTGGAGGTCCACTCAACCCCCACGAGTTCGAGAGCGCGCTTGTGATTGCGAATGGCGGAGCCAATCCCGCTCTGCGCCGAGAGGGCCTCCAGCTCTGCGTACAGGCACACACGCATCCGCTCACACCCTTGCCGGGATCTTTCCCAGCCAGCCCTTCCACACCCCGACTCCTAGGTAAGAGAGGGCACCAGCTCCAAGCGCCGTGCCGAGGCCAAGCATGATTAGGCGCTCCAGCAGCGTGGCGAGCACGGCGACATTGAAGGGAACCCCCAGCAGCGTGAACACCGAGACATAGGTGGCATCCACTAGTCCGAGCCCTGCGGGCAGGAGGGGGACGATTCCCGCTACGGGGGGCACAGTAACGCCCAGCATGAGCAGCGGCAGGCTCGGATGATACCCGAGCGATAGAAAGACGAAGAGGAGGCGCAGCAGAGCGAGTGTCCACAGAACCACCGAGTAAGAGAAGAGGGTCAGCGCCGTTCTGCGGTGCCCCGTGATGAGGTGCGCACCCCGGTAGAACCGCTCGATATCTCTCTCCACCTTTGCCCGTGGGAGCTCGCGCTTAAAGAACCGCCTGATCCTCATGATGGAGCGCACGGCAAAGCGCTTGGCTTTCCTGCGCGGGAAAAAGAACACGATGAGGTAGAAAAACCCTACCAACATACCGACCCACAACGCGAGGGACAGGAGCTTGGCCAGAACCGTTTTGGCGAGGACCAGCAGCACCCCGATGAACACCAGCGACACGGACACCGGGAGTTCCAGCATGTACTCACATATGACCGACGCACTTCCTGCCGCGTAGGGGATACCCAGCACCTTTCGCAACATGTAGACCCTGGCTATCGGGTCACCCCCCGCGTACGTCATGGGTGTCAGATTGTTTATGAAGACGCTTCCGTGGATGACGAGCCAGAGGTCGCGTATCCGTGTGCGATGACCGGTGGCCAGCAAAGCGATGTGCCATCGGTTGGCCAAGTTCACGATAGTGAAAAGGTAGATGGCGAAAGCGGCCAAGAAGTAGACAGGATTGCTTTCAGCGAGCGTGCTCAGCAGGCGCGGAAGCCCTATTTTTACCATGACGAACGTGAGGCCCAGAATAATGAACACTAAGAACAACAGAAGCTTGGTCGTTCGAGAAATCTTGGTTTTTCTCATCCCCACCTTTTTGGAGTAAGTACCAGAGCACTTAAGAATTGCAGGCCGAAATTCTACTCCGTGAAGCGCACCGATCTCTGGAAGCTGGTTCTGCTTCTTGCCATCGCTACTCTGGTTTATGAGATTTTCCCGCGTCTGTTGCCCCAAGACGGAGGGACAGTTTTTGACGGATCTGTGGTCGTGTTTTTACAAGGGCATCTCTCCAATCCGTGGCTCGACTGGCTGTTTTTCATCATATACTCGGCCGGCTATCCGCTGATAGTTTACGGAACCGCGGCCTATCTGTTGTGGAAACGCGAGTTCCACGAGTGCGAGCGTTACATAAAGATTTTCATAGTGGTGCAAGCTCTGGGCGTTCTTACGTGGTGGCTGTTTCCGGTGATCCCACCGCGAATGGGAGTGGGAGGGGTCAGAGATATCCGAGCCGAGCTGGGGGGTTTCACCGAGAGTTTTAATCCCTATCCGTATGGCGCGTTCCCCAGCTTGCACGTGGCAAATGCTCTGGTGGGGGTGTTCATGCTCTCCCCCTACGGGGGCCGGATAAGAAAGACTTGGGTCCTGTTGTTTGTCCTTCTATCGTTTTCGACCTTGTACTTGGGTGAGCACTACTGGCAAGACGTGGTCAGCGGTCTTCTCTACGGGTATGCGGGGTGCGTTTTGGTGGCGGCTGCGGAGACGGTGGTTAGGAAGAGGAGTACCAGAGGTAAAGCACGAGCAGTGTTGAGACCGTGGATAGCGCGGACATGAGGGGTTCGACGGGGATCAGGGTCAGCACGCAAAGCCATACCAAGAGGAAAAAGAGGATCTTTCAGGTTTGAGGCAGTGTTGTGATGGCTCTACCCACCGAAAGAAAGAGAAACCCCAAACAGTGCAAAAGGTTCGAGATCGTGGGCGAACCAACACATCCGTGTGAAGTAAACCCCAAGCTATAAAAGAAGCTCGGTCAGAGGAGAAAAAGATGGTAGCAAAACCCCCTATAAGCAAGGAACTGCTGGAGATTCTGGCCTGCCCGATGTGCAAGGCGGATGTGAAGCTGGAGGGTCAAGAGCTCGTGTGCACGAAGTGCGGGCGGCGCTACCCCATAGTCGACGGAATCCCCTACATGTTGCCCGACGAGCTCATGGCAGAGGTCGGAACTCGATCTCGACGGTGACATCCGGATTTCTCAGCAAGCGCACCAGCCCTCTTGAGAGATCACCAGCGGCTTTATCGGCCTCGATAGCAACAGTCCGTCCGCAGAGAAAGCGGCTTTTTCTCACCACCAAGTCGTCCGGGTGATCGAGACTCAGCTCCGGGTGTCCTTTCGCTCTCACCGTTTCTTCTAGTCCTCCAGCCGCTATCCGGATGAGCACACCACTTCCGCTCCGCAACAGGGCCTTGAGCTCCTCCGGCAGATCGCTCGCGCCCATTTCAGCCTTCACTCCAATTATGCAGTCTCCGCGCGGGCCCACGTCCGGATCTTTGGTTATCATAAACGTGGTTCGGTGCGTTCCCCTTATGTTTGGGTGTCCACGCGCACGCACGATCCATTTCACCCTTCGCCACCCCACTTCTCTACGCCCTTGGTTCAAAAGCTTTGAACGGAGTTTTGGATCTAAGGTCAGAGCGCGTAGAGAATCCACCAGCAACTCTTCCCGAATGTGGGGAGAATTTCCAGTTGCTAACAATTTAACGCCAAAAAGTATTAAGGCACGCGCACTCTTGCGCCGTGTTTCCGGAGATAGGCACCTCGCGATGCGAGCGCGGCCATTGCCCGCACGGCCCGATTCGGGTCTGAATAACAAGGAATATTTTTTGACTTCAACATTTTTTTACAATCTTCCGCGAAGCCGCCACCAGCCGTGCACACAACAACAGGTTTTTCATATTTTTTAGCCGCGTGCTCGATGGTTTCCACAATCCCAAGGTTGATCGCAGGGAACTGGAAGAGTATGATTGCTAGCACGGCATCTACATTTGGGTCGCTGAGGGCCATATTCAGAGCGATTTCATAATCTGCAACGCTGGCGTCTCCCGTCAGGTCTATTGGGTTTTCAACGCTCGCCCTTTGCGGTAGCCTTTTCTTGAGTTCTGCTATGGTGTCTAACTGCAGCTCCGCGAGTTGCAGTTTGTGATAAACCGCGTAGTCGGTCGCGAGCACTCCAAATCCGCCACCATTCGTTATTATTGCTATTCGGTTGCCCTGGGCAGGAGGTTGCAACGAGAGAGCGAAAGCAAAATCGAAAAGCTCTTCCGACAAGTTTGCGCGTATAATCCCGGCCTCCTTGAACGCTACAGAATAGATCTGATCAACCCCCGCTATCGCCCCCGTGTGTGAAAGTGCGGCCCGTGCACCCTCAGTGGTTCTGCCGGCTTTCAAGGCAATAATCGGCTTTTCACGTACAATGGTTCTCGCAGCCTCAATTAGCTTCCTTCCATCGGTTGTTTGTTCCAAATACATCAAAATTGTCTGGGTCGTGGGGTCGTTTCCGAGGTATTCCAAAAGCTCTATTTCGTTGACGTCCACCATGTTTCCGCAACTTATGAATTTGCTTATTCCAATCCCTCGTGTTGCGGCCCAGCCCAGCAGGGCTCCCCCATACGCTCCGCTCTGGGAAATAAAAGAAATTTTTCCGGCGCTTGGTCTGGGAAGTCTGTGAGGCGGATAAAAAAGAGTGTCAACACCACTGTGTGCATCGTAAATGCCGATACAATTTGGACCGAGCACTCTTGTGTCGCTGCCCGTTATTATTTGGGCTATCTTTTCTTCCAGCTTCTTTCCACGTTCGCCAGTTTCTTTAAAGCCCCCAGATATTACAACAACCGCTTTTACGCCGCAGTTCACACATTCCTGAATCACTGGAGGAACTTTTTCTGCGGGCACCGCGACAACCACAAAATCCAGCTCTGCAGGTATTTCGCTTAAATTGGCGTAGCATTTCAAGCCAGCTATTTTTTCAGCGTTCGGATTCACTGGGTATACCTTTCCCCTGAACTTTGGGTTCAAGAAGTTCTCGAGGATAACGCGTCCTGGTTTTTGCGGATTTCTAGAAGCCCCAATTACGGCAACATTTCGGGGGTTGAAAAATTTTTCGAGCTGATCAGATGGGACCTGCGACGACTCTACAATATTTTTTCGGGACTCTGGGCATGCTTCGATCAATGTATCACTCTTCCGGCATTTTTTTAGCGATATTCATTTTAGCGCGCATAACTCTGTTGAATATCGTTTCTGCAAACTCTCGATTCCACCATTTTTCATCGTTCAGTAGTTCTTCGAGCAGAGCCGTTGGCACTAGAGTCGGATTCCTGTATGAGATGCCATTCAGTATCCAGAGCACCAGCCACCTGACATACCAAAATTCATCTTTGCTCCAAGTGTGGAGAGTATCTGACGAGAAAGAGGTCGGTCTAGTTTTAGCAAGTTCGGACAACATCTCCTCAAAACGTAGTTGGTATTTCTCGCACCTCCATACCCCAGAGGCGAGCGGGATAAAGAGATCCTCTAAGATTTCCGGATAGAGGGGGATTAAAGCCAGAGCTTTTTTCACACCTTCTTCAACACATTTTTCGTTCCCGGAATTGAGCAAATTCTTTATTTCATTAACTACGGAGCCAAAGGCGATCCAGTATTCTTCATCAATGGCCGCAATGCTAACTTCACGACATCTTTTTTTGGTTACCACCATTGTTGGAACCCTCTTTGCCCTTTTTCAAGCGAACATCTACAAGAACGTTCAAAAGAGTAGTTGAGAAAAAGGAATAATTTTTCACCGTTTTTCACGATTTTTCATCATTTTGCATCGAAAGAATTAATTTTCCAGCGGAAGAAGCATGAAGATGGTATGTGGGGACCCAAGAAAAGAATAAAGCAATTACCAGTACGCCTGACCATATCGTTAGATCAAGAAAGCTGGGCGTTGATTGAACAGCTGCAGCAGAAGTACAAGACCTCAAAAGCGGATGTACTAAGAAAAGCGATTTTCTGTCTGGACATAGTCGAGAAAGTTGGATTAACTTCGCCAGAGACGATAAAAGCGTGGCTGGATTTTTTGGGAAAAGGCGAACACGTTATAGTCGATGTCGAGCATTGGCGTGCAATATTCAATGAAATAGGAGAGGGCAACAGAGAGTTCTGGGAAAAAGTTCGTGAAATAGGAAGATATCACTGGGGCGAATATTACGACAAGGGGCTAAGGACCGTCAGAGAGATTTTGGAATATGTTGAGAAGGCGAACTGGTATAAACTGAGTGTGGATTCAGAGAGGGGCTTCACATTAGTACTTAATGTCAGGGAAGCTAAGAGATTCATAAGAGAGTTCTTCGAGGGATTGTTTGAGATGTCACCACACAAAGTTTCCATAACGGAGACGGATGGAAAATTGAGGATAAATGTGATGGCTTGAGGATTTGATCCACTTCGGTTGTTTCATCTGTAATGCCGTGGTGTTAGAATCTCTCTATGTCCACAACACCCACTTCGGCTTTTGCACCGATTATCCAGTGGTCGCGAGGCCGATCTCCGGATCTGGTGGTCATGAAAGTTGTTCGATGAGCGGCCGTGACATTCGAGTGTCTTCGGGCTCGCAGAACCCTCCTCTGTTCACCAAACCTTTAGGCACGCACGGCCCATATTTAATGGATGTTGGAGGAGGCGCGGGAGCGGCTGGTGCAGAGCTTGGTGCGTTGGGGGTATCTGCGATCTCCCAGAATCATTGAAGCCTTCCGCAGGGTTCCAAGGCACGAGTTTGTCCCGAAAAAACTGGTAGATGAGGCATACGCGGATCACCCCCTCCCCATCGGGCACGGACAGACCATCTCGGCCCCCAGCATGATTGCCATAATGATGGAAACGTTGGAGCTCCGAGAGGGACTTCGAGTGCTGGAGATAGGCGCGGGTTCGGGGTACAACGCGGCGCTGGTAGCCGAAGTGGTCGGCAAGCGCGGCGAGGTGGTGACGATCGAGCGGATACCAGAACTTGCGAGTTTTGCACGGGAGAACCTGAAAAGGACGGGCTACTCGTGGGTCAAGGTGGTGGTCGGAGACGGCACGCTGGGTTATCCCGATGGGGCCCCATGGGACCGGATCTTGGTCACCGCCTGCGCCCCCCAAATCCCTCAGCCGCTGATCGAGCAGCTCGCCGTCGAGGGGGTGCTTGGAGCCCCGGTGGGTCCCGAGCACATGTATCAGACGTGGACGGTGGTGAAAAAACGCGCCGACGGAAAGCTCGAGAAACGCGAGCACGGGGGGTGCGCGTTCGTTCCGCTCATAGGCGCTCACGGGTGGAAGGAAAAGGCGTACTAAGCAGAGGCCCGGATGATCCTAGACCTGAGGGCAAACTCCAGCATCGGATCGGAAATTGAGTAGTTCCCACTCCCGTCCTTCTTGAGAAAATCTCCATTCACGAGGTTCGTGAGCAACCCCGAAAACACGTTCGGAGGCAAAGATTTTCCTTCGCTTTGTTCGAGTTCTCTCTAACTTTACCTATACCTATAAGTAGTTACCCCTAAAGTTGCTCAAAACCACCGGTCAAGCGTTGTTTGTCCCCGCTCGGCCTTTCCCTTCAGTAGCTTGTCGATTCCGGTCTGCACCCGGTCCTCCGAGAAGTCGTGTTCGTCGCAGAGCAAGCGCTTGATGGCCTCCGGATCCGGATCGCCCCACTTGATGCGGTACGAGTCCGTGACTTTGGGATTGGCGAAGATCTCGTAGACCTCGAGCGGGTCGACCTCGAACCGCTCTGCCAGCTCCCCCTTCAGTAGCTTCTCGGGCGAGGGGTGCTTTCTCACCAGCTCGAGCGCCTTTTTCGGCCCGATCCCCCTGATCCCCCGGTTGTAGTCGGTGCCAACGAGGATTCCGATGGCGATCAGCTGTTCTTGGCCGATCTGCAGGCTTTCCAGGGTTTCGTCCAGCCGTATGATCTCGGGAGTGATCTCTCGGTACACGTCTTTTCCCGGGAGTTTTCTCCGTCCGGTGATCCCGAGGTTCCGCACCAGAGTGGGGGCCCCAAACAGCAAGCTGTCGAAGTCCTGACTGGCGGCCGCCCACGCATCCCCACGCTTGACCAGATGGGCCGCCTGTGCCTCTCCCTCGCTCGGCGCCTGTATCCAGGGGATGCCCATGGCGTCCAGCAACTGCTTCGCCTGCTCGATCATGAGCTGGTTAATCCTTCCGGAGCGCTGGGCGTATTTGCGCGCGTCCTCGATGCGCCCCTCTTCCAGCGCGCGCTTCCACTCTCGCTCGGCCTCTTCCCGTAGCTCTTTCCGGTGCTCGACAGTTTTGAGCTTGAGCACGGGCGGCTCCCCATCGAACACATAGATGGGCCTTATCCCCGCCTCCACAAAGTTGGCCGTCCGGTAGAACAAACCCGAGAGGTGAGAGGTGATCCTGCCCTTCGAGTCCCTCAGGAGCTCCCCGTCGCGCTGGCGTATGATGGCCAAGAACTGGTACAAAAAATTGAGGGCGTCGATCGCGATGACTTTGCCGCGCAGGTGCTCCAGCGTCACCGACTGGTGCGGCACGATGTCGCCGATTTGGACTCCCATCGAATTACTCTTAGTCTCGAATCCTTTTTATTGCTCAGGCACCGACAGGAATAGTTCCTCTGCGCTCTCCCGGCAGCTTTCGGATCACAGTGATCGGAATGGCCTTGTGTTCGAACTCATACATCGCGATCTCGATGGGGTCCGTGAGTCCTCCGGGGAGATCTATGAGCACCGGGGCGCCCATCGAAATCTGCAGAGCTCTGGCCCCAATGATGCGCGCCTTCTCGTACTTGGTGAACTCTTTCGGAAAAATGAGCGAACCCCCAGCGCTAGTACTCCATTCCCGGCGGTGAAGACGGGGACTTGCCTTTCTCCTCTTCTTCCTTCTCCAGCTTGATGGCGGCGATCACATCGTCTATCCGCAGTATCATTTCGGCCACTTCGCTGGCCGACTTGATGGCTTGGATCTTTACTCTGAGCGGCTCGACGATTCCCTTCTCGAACGTGTTAACGACCTTGCCGGTGGTCACGTCCAATCCGAGGAACTCGTTGTTTGGTTTCTCGTGCGTTGCCCTCAGCTGGACCAAGATGTCGATGGGATCCATACCGGCGTTCTCGGCGAGGGTGCGCGGGATGATCTCCAGCGCATCGGCGAAGTGGTTGATGGC
Source organism: Hadesarchaea archaeon (assembly GCA_029259175.1). Classification (GTDB taxonomy): domain Archaea; phylum Hadarchaeota; class Hadarchaeia; order Hadarchaeales; family Hadarchaeaceae; genus JAVZGN01. Next base: position 7,435 of record JAPDJH010000005.1, on the reverse strand, counting down.
GATGGCCTCCCGACCACCGATTGTTTCGGCGTATTTCCGGAGCCCCTTTGACACCTCGATTTCTGGAGCTCCGCCACCACCCAGCACTTTGCCGTCCTCTATTGCCGCCGCGATCACCGAGACGGCATCGTGGACGGCGCGCTCGACCTCGTCCACCACGTGCTCCGTTCCACCGCGCACCAGAATGGTGACGGCTTTCGGGTCCTTGCACCCCTCCACAAAGATCATCTCCTCACCGGCCACCTTGCGCTCCTCGACCGAATCGGCAGTCCCGAGATCCTTCTCCGTGAGATCGCGGATGTTGGTGACCACCTTGCCGCCCGTTGCTTTCGCCAGCTTCTCCATATCGGATTCCTTGACCCGGCGGGCGGCCAGAATTCCCGCCCTCGCCAGATAGTGCTGCGCCACGTCGTCGATCCCCTTCTGGCAGAACACCACGTTTGCCCCGACCTCCTTGATTTTGTCCACCATGTCCTTCAGCATCTTGCGCTCTTCCTCTATGAAGCTCTTGAGCTGCTCAGGGGAGGTGATGCGGATTTTGGCATCGGTTTCGGTCTCCTTGACCTCCAGCGCCAAGTTCAGCAGGGCGATCCGGGCTTTCTCCACCCGCTTGGGCATTCCTGGGTGAACGACCTCCTTATCGAGCACGATTCCCTTGACCAGCAACGAGTCGGCGGAGCTCCCGCCCGTTTTCTTCTCCACCTTGATGTCGTCGGTGTCGGCCTTGTACTTCCCGTTTACCTCCTGCACGATCTGGCGAACGGCATCCACACACAGGGTGGCCAGCTTTTCACCCCGGATCTCGCTCCCCTTGCTGCTCAGGGCCGTGAGTGCTATTTGTTTAAGGAGCTTGTTGTCCTCCTTAGTCACCGGTTTTGCGATCTTTTCCAAGATCTTGTACGCCTGCTGGGCGGCTTTCCGGTATCCGCTCGTGATCACACTGGGGTGGAAGTCCTGATCGAGTAGCTCCTCGGCCTTTTTGAGCAGCTCGCCGGCCAAAATGACGGCGGTTGTGGTCCCGTCCCCCACTTCGTCTTCTTGGGCCTTGGAGATCTCCACCATCATCTTGGCCGCTGGGTGTTCCACATCCATCTCGTCCAGAATGGTTACTCCGTCGTTTGTGATGGTGACGTCGCCCAGGTTGTCCACGAGCATCTTATCCATCCCGCGCGGTCCCAGCGTGGTGCGGATGGCCTCGGCGATCACCCGCGCCGCAAGGATGTTCATGCGCTGGGCGTCCCGCCCCACATAGCGCTGCACCTTTTCCGGCAGGATCAGAACCGGCTGGCCTCCCAAGTAACTCGCCATAATTCATCACCTCAAAGTCAGAGTAGCTACCAAGATTTAACCCATTCTACAAGGTCTTAAAAACTTTACGATGGGTTTTTAAGCGCGTTTGGGGTTTATTACTCTCATCATATGTTGGTTTAATGGTATGGCGCGACTGGAGTTCAAGGCCCCCGGATTTTCGGCGGCCCATTTCGTGGTGGGCCACACGAAGTGCGAGCACTTACACGGCCACAACTGGGAGGTGAAGGCGGTGGTTGAGGGCGAGCCCGATCAGAGGGGCTTGGTCGTGGATTTCAACGAGCTCTCAGCGATTCTGGGGGAGCTGTGCGGGCGTTACGATCACCGGGTTCTCGTTCCGGCAAAGAATCCAGCTGTTCGGATCGAGTCCCGAGGATCCCAAATCGTGATCCGCGTTCACCAGCGGGAGTTCGTGTTTCCGGCGGATGATGTGGCGGTGGTCCCCGTGGACAACATCACGGTGGAGCGGATGGCGTCGCATTTGCTGGAGGAACTCGAGCGGAGGCTGGTTCGGCACTCCAACGTGAAGCGGGTAGCGGTTTGGGTGGGAGAGAAGCCAGAGGAGGGAGCATGGGCGCAGAGCGAGCGGGTTCGGCCCTGAAAGGCGTTTACGTGCTTTTTCTCCGAGTGCCGTTCTCCCTTTCCATACCAATTGGTGCTCTGGGCACCGTGCAGTTCAAGGGCGGGCACTACGCCTATGTGGGGTCAGCTCTGGGGGGCGTGCGCCAGCGCGTTTCGCGTCACATGCGGAAGGAGAAAACCCTGCACTGGCACGTGGACTATTTGTTGCTCCGGAGCCGGGTGGTAGACTTGGTGGTTGCGCCCACCGAAAAGCCGAAGGAGTGTGCGATCGCCCGCAGGCTGGCGGAGCGGTTCGAATCCGTTCCGGGATTCGGGTGTAGCGACTGCCGGTGTGAGAGCCATCTCTTCTACCATCCGGAGCTCCATGTGCTCGTTCGCGAGGTGCTCCAGGCAATGCGGGCGGAAAAGCTGAGGCCGGTGAAGGGACTCGCATGAGCGGCTCGCGGGACAGGAAGCGTGAGCACTACTACCGGATGGCGAAGCGGATGGGTTACAGGTCGCGCGCCGCCTTCAAGCTGATACAGCTCGACAAGCGGTACGGGCTGCTGGAGGAAGGTGATGTGGTGGTCGACTTGGGTGCAGCCCCCGGCGGATGGCTGCAAGTGGCGGCCGAGCGCGTGGGGGAGAGCGGTTTTGTGCTCGGAGTCGATCTGGTTCCGATCGCCCCCTTGGGGAAAAACGTGCGCACCTTGGAGGCGGACATTCTGGACGAGCAAACGGCCGACTTGGTGCGTGAGAACCTGCCGCGCAGGGCCGATGTGGTTTTGTCCGATGCCTCTCCCAAGATCTCCGGCGTGTGGACGGTGGATCACGCGCGTTCGGTGGAGCTGGCGCGCGGTGCGCTGCGCATCGCTTCGCGCGTGCTTAGATGCGGGGGGCGCTTGCTCGTAAAAGTGTTTCAGGGGGAGGAGTTCCCAGGGCTCGTTGCCGAGATCCGCAAGCGGTTCGAGTTCGTGAAGGTCTCAAAGCCCCGGGCCTCGAGAAAGGCGAGCGCGGAAGTTTACATTATGGCGAAGGGCTTCAGGGGCCGGGTTCGGGCGGCTCCTCTTCGAAGGCGCGGGTGACGTGTTCTAGGGCCCGTGCGGGCGCGGCGGCGATTTCGCGCTCTAGCTCTTCGACCAGCCGGCTTGCGGGGGCCCCCAGCTGCCACAAATCCACGTACGCCTGGACGAGTGGAACGTATCCGTGCTCGGAGAGCCGGAGCAGGTGCTCATCGGAGGCCAGCACGATGATGTTGCGCTTGCGCCTAGGAGAAGGCTTGAACGTCTGGGAGACCGTTTCAGGGGAGGCGTAGACGAAGACCTGAGTGTAGTCCACGGGCATTCGCTTCATGAACCACTTGTAGGCGGAATAGGCAGTGAGACACCCCATGGTCGACAGCACCTGCTCGATTTCCGAAATCCGCGAAGGGGAGAAGGTGGTGTACACGATGTCCTTGGAGAGGTCACGCGTGGCCGCCCAGTAGACGAGCAACCGGCGAGCGTCGATGAGGCGGAATCCCAAGGGCTTTCGCTCGAGCACCCCGATCTGCTCGAGCTTGGTGACTACAGGGTTGACGGTTCCGAGGGAGAGGCCACACACCCGGGCGATCTCCTTCTGGTTGAAGAAGCGCGCACCAGTGGTGTAGTGCCGGTGGAGGATCTCACGGTAGATGCGGTCGATCTTTTTCATTCAATGCCCCTCTGCTAGCGCTTTTTCCCTTTACCAGAAGGAGTGGGTTCGCTGGGTTTAGAGGTTTTCTTAGTATGACTGGACGGGGTTTTCACGTGGTCAGATGGGTTGGAGTTCCTGCGCTCGCGGCCCGGCGGGATGAAGCTTTTGTTGGTTCCGTGTCTGTCTGACCACCGATCTTCGTAATTGGAGCCCAAGGCAAAGTTACTCCTTTCAACGCTGTTTTCAGCTAATGGGGTGTCTTCACCTCTGTTTTGGGCCTGCACGGGGGTGAAGAACATGCTCGTAAAGAAAAGCGCTACAATCATCAAACTAGCAAATCTCAAAACCCCCAGGCCCATCAGCCTCAATGAGTGTTATGTTCAACTCCTAAAAGATTTTTGTCGTTAGGAGAAAAATGAGAACTAATGAAATGGTGATCACGATTATTGGAGAGAGTTATGTATTGTTAAAAATAGAGACAATCATTTTTGATATTCATTTTTACCACAGCGATCATTTTGATGTTTGTATCATCTATTTTTCGATTTCGGCATCTATTTATTGTCATTACCTAATTGCCCGGGAGCAAATATTCCCCAACCGTAGTTGTCCCACACCACGTTGACCGTAACGTATCCCTGCGGCGACCCGTGGTTTTCGTTTTCAAACACATACTCTTAGTCGTCGGTGGAGTACTTGAACGGTATTTTGAACGTCCCGGTTGCTTTGATTCCGACAGCAAGGTTCTCTTTGGACGCGCAGGCGATGGCTTCGGGCTCGAATGCCCTCACCACGACCACGATGTCGAATATGGTGTTAGGCGGAATGGCAACGGTCTGGTTGCTTCCCTTGATGGTCGCGAGCACATTTTGTTTTGCGAGATCCTTACAGGGGTCGTAATGACCGGTGGGCGCGATATAGATTCGTTCTATCCCGCTTTCTTGCCCAAGAGGGACTGCCAGGTACCCGCGCCGGCTTGTGATTTGAATGATAGGGCCTGTTATTCGTGGCCATGTTTCAGGGGGTAGTTTGGGCAGCAACCACCACACGACCACAAGCCCGATAACGAGTGTGGCCTCCAAGGTTCTTGTAGTTCTGCTTGAGCCACCAGCGCATCCACTACCAGCGGCTGAGAACGGCTTCTGCGGGAGTAGCCACGCGTCTCCCCGACTAGTATTCGAGCACTACTGTGAAAAGATAAAAAACCGGGCGGTGCCTTTTCCAAGTGTTTTTCAGAGCAGTCAGCTCGATCTGTGGTAGAGGACGCCGATTACTAGGCCCCGCAAGTTTTGGAATGGGATTTCGACTGGTTCTGATGAGCTGTTGTCACCGTTAACTAAGAGGCCGGTGTCGGTTTTGTCCACGACGCGCTGGGCCACCAGTTTGCCGGAATCTGGTGCTTTGTAGTACACGATGTCTCCGACGTGGATGCTCTCTTGCGGCGCGCTGACCCACATGATCGTGTCCCCCGGGGCAATGGTGTTTCCCATATTCCAGTCGCTCGCAACGGCAAATTCAATTCTTGAATCCAAATAAGCAGCGTACCCGTAGAAATAGGGTGTGCGATTAATTAGATAGGGTTTGTTAGTTGGAGAAAGAAGTACTACAATACCCACAAGAATTAGGGTGAAGACGATAGCAGTGGCAGTGGGCACGAGCCAGAGGTTTTGACGCCTCCGCCGTTTTATCCTCTTATCCACCATCGTGTTGCTACCTCCCACCTCACTGGCGCGCGGATGATCCCCTTCCAGTGTTCTACTCCAAAATGGTTTTCAGCGATGCCATTCCATTGCTCAATACGTTCCCAATAATACACTGGTTTGCCGGGAGGAGCGGTGAGAGAAAGAGTTCGTCGTCCCAAAGGCGGTTCAATTTTTTCGTTGTCTATATCCAATGCCTCAATTGTGACCGAGTATGTTTTTGGATGTTCTAGGGATTCAGACCAAGTAGAATATGAGAGAGTATGTTGCTTGCCAGGCATGATCCATCGCTCAACTGGATACTCTCCAAGATTGACGGATCCAACGCGTACTCGGATTTTCTGGACAAAGACCGGGAGATCTCCGACATTAGAAAGACGTGCTTCGAAAGCACGAATTGTGTTTTTGTTTTCGATGGGGTTCCACCCCCACTTGGTGGTACGGTATTCATACAGTATCATCGGTCGGTTGAGAAAAGACTCGTAGAGGATCTGCCCGCCACCCTTTACTCGCAATACATAATAGGGCTCGCGTAATGTTTCAAGCCCTTCGGTTAGTGGGAGTTCAACAATAGAGTGTCCGGGCTGGAGGAGGATCGATACCACCTCGGCTCCGCTGGGGGTTAGCAATGCGGCGGTACAACTGCCCGTTGTGAGATACTCTAGCTGGAGACTAGCATAGGAATCAGTTTTGAAATCGAGGCTTATCAAATTGAAGACTATGGGGGAAGGGGGATGGAGACGTGTTCGGATGGTATAAACAGAAGCAAAGGTTATTATGCCTAGCATGATTAGTACCAGAACTTTCGGTAAGTCTTTTCGGTATTTACTCTTCATGCTTTTTCCTCTTTCCAGCTTTCAGAAGAGGTAAAGAGCACACCGAGCACGAGCCAGCGATAGTTTTGAGAGGACACAGGCACAGTATCTGGAGCTGGCATGTTGTCTCCTTTGGTCCAGATATGCTCCTGTGAGATTTCATAAATCCTGTGAGCTATGAGCTGTCCTTGGGTTTCCCAGACGACGATGTCTCCGACTTTGAGAGAATTCATGGAAAATGGAATGGCGATCAATGTATCTCCTTGCTTGAAAGCTGGTGCCATGCTGGTTCCCTCTACCGTCACGAACTCCATCCGGTTGTCCACGTATGCTTGAAATCCGCCGAATATTTGAGAAGCGTCTTTAAGTTGAGCGTTGGATTGACAAGTAGCCCCCGTCACCATTGTAATTGCTAAAAGAGCGACCAAAATGAAATATGCTCGCATTGTTTTAAAATAAAGAAAAAAAAATAAAAGCTTTAGGGTTTGAAGTGGGTGGTTCCCTTTTACACCCAGACGTACAGGGTGACGTCGATGTTCATCGATCCGCCGGCGGGCAACTGGTATTCTCCGTCTCCTCCGGCAGCGTTGTTGCAGTCACAGAGGACGTAGTTAACGCGCGCGTAGTCGACATAGTTCGGAAGGTCGGTGTTTTTGACGTTGTCGAGACCACCTGGAGCGGCTGCCCATCCGTAGGGTGCTAGTCCAGAGTCGTTCTGCCCACCGTAGTTCCCAGTTGCGGTCCACGGGTTATCGTTCTCAAAGGCATACGCGTGTCCGGTAAGCAATGTGTTTTCGGAGCTGTAGTCAAAGCCATCACCGGTGAAGCTCGCGTAGACATAAGCGTTCTCCTTATTCACATAAGCAACGTGCCTCGCTCCATCTGGTCCTTTGTTGCCAGTCATGTCTGCGTCGGCCCAGAGCACTGCGGCGACCACAATCTTGAAGGGCACTTCGTATGGAATCGTTGCGGTGTCGTTGTTGTTGTCGATGATCGGGTCAGATGCACCATCCAGACAAATGTTGTCAGTGCCAGAACTGGTTCGGTACTTCTCTCCTATGTTTACTCCAAAGTTTGTCTGATTAGGTGCGATGTTATCCACGATGTAGATGTTCTCGATCGCACAGTTGTCTGCCCCTTCGGCAGGACCGGTTATCGCTACCCACGTGCCGAGCGGTGTTCCTGGGGTGGCCCACACTGCAGACGCGCTGGAGACCTTCGGCACGGTCAAGCCGATGGTTCCGAAAGTCGGCGTCGGGTTGCTGAGGTAGAGTGCTGCAAATCCTGCTACTATTACTATCACTACTGCCGCCGCTACCCATGGCAGACGTCCTGACATACTTCTACTCACCTTCTTTTGAGTTTTCATAATAATAG
>JAPDJH010000002.1 GCA_029259175.1 Hadesarchaea archaeon | reverse complement strand
CGGACTCGAAGCTCGCCCCGAGCAGGTAGAGGTAGCACCCGTAGAGCTTCAGCAGGGCCGGGCGCTTGTTCCGCCCGAAAACCTTTTTTGAACTCGCGTAGAGTTCAGGTAGCCCGAGGGGAACGAACGATTCCATAGAGCATCACCTCCTTGGAGTTGTTTCCCATCCCCTCGGGTCCTAGCCCCCAATCGTTCTATGAGGAGAGACCTAAAGCGTTATTTGAACAGCATCGGTCAGAGGAGTGGGGATGGTCTCCGCAGGCGCAGGTAGGCCGAGTAGAGCGCCAGCACTCCCGCTATCAGAATCACCCACGTGGTCCACCAGTTGCCTCCAACCACCAGCGAGATCACGGAGCTGGACAAGAGGAGTATCCCGGTGATTCCTGAAACTGGAACAACCGGCAGGATCTCGTCCAGCCGTCTTATGGTGAGGTAGCCTCGAGCGAGCAACACGCTGACCAGCATCAGCCCCCCGTTACCAAATAGGACGCGTCGTTGACGTTTCCGCTCGCCAAGACTATGCTTCTCACTAGGAGCACGAGGGCGGACGAGAGGCCCAAGCAGAACTCGGCGTTTTGCAGGTATTCGACAACCAGGCGCAGCTGGGGCGGAAGCACGAGTTCATCCCCGGATGATTTCTCCGGACAGGGTGGTGTAGGTGGTGCCCCCTATCTGGTAGAGGCCCTTGAACTTGGTCGGGTCCATACGCTGGCTGCGGAAGAGCTCTTCCTCAACATAGGCCGCGACCACTTTTCCCACGAAGAGGGTGTGGTCGCCGGTGCGCACCGCGTCCGCCAGCTTGCACTCGAGGTGAGCCACACACTCCTCGATGATGGGGGCTGAGATGGCCTTTCCTTTCTTGGCAGTCAGGCCGAATGCTTCAAACTTGTTCACTTCCTTCCCGGAGGCGGTTCCGCACTGGCTCACTTTTTCCGCCAGTTCCGCTGTTGGCACGTTGATGGTGAACTCTTTCGTGCGTTCGATCAAGCCGTGGGAGTAGCGGCTGGGGGCGATGGACACGCCAGCCATGGGGGGAGACATGGAAAGGGGCACCGCCCATGCGACGGTGATTGCGTTTGGCTTGTTCGTGTCTGGATCGTAGCAGCCCACCAGCACGACGAGCTTTGGGTAGAGCAGGCGGTAGGATTTGGCCAGATCGATATCGGCTTTCATAATACCAAATCCCTATCCACAAGGTGATTAAAATCCATCGCTCAGAGTTGCGTGGCTTCCACACGCTCGGCCTCTCTAAACAACTTGGTGATGGCTCGTTCCAGCCACAAAGCAGAAGCCCGAGACTTTAGGTATGGGAGGTCGAGCTTTCCTTTTTGCCTAATGAGTATGCCGAGAGCGTCCTCGAAGTCTTTTCCTCTGCCTGAACTCAACTTGTGGAGAATCACATCTTCGGGCGCGAGCAGACGCGTTCGCATGCCGAGTATTTTTGCAGGTTTTGCTCGCCTCAACTCCGCCCGTTCCCGAGGCGTTTTTGCCAACCAGAAATCAACTCTGCACGAGCCCAAGTAGCAGACAAAACGGTTTCCTTTTTCTATCATAAGTTTTGCTTCGTTGGGGTTAAGTTCAAATCCTGCTCTTTTGAGCATTTGGACGAGTTTGGGAAGGTCTCGGCTGGGGCCCCCTATCACCACATCGACATCGTATGTGGCTCGTGGAAAGCCGTAGAAACCGACAGCAATTCCGCCGGTGAGGGCGTAGGGTATGCTCGCTCGCTTGAGAATCTTTATTATCCGTTTTAAGACTTCTTCGATCGGCGTGCCCGCTCACCTCTTATCAGATCATAAACGTCGGCATCGGGTTTGTTCTTTCCAAGCGAGTTTGCAAATATGGTGGCATACTCCTCGCTCAGAGCAATGGTCAGCCTTACACTCTCCGAACCACTCATGCGGCGGAAGCATTCAACCGTTTTTTTATCTTCCCACGGTTTCATCAGCAAATTCTATGATTTGACGCTAAATATGCGTTCTTGTTGGAACATCGCGCGGGCTTTTTCGCCCCGCTGTGTTTGGAAGCAGAGTTGATAGCATCTAAGTGGTGCCCCGGGCGGGATTCGAACCCGCGTCGCTGGCTCGAAAGGCCAGTATGATTGACCGGGCTACACCACCGGGGCTCAAGTTGACTAATACTGCTCCGTTAAAATCTCCTTTGGTTTTCAAAACATCGTGGTCCCATCGGATATGCCGTTCATGCTAGGTAGTGCGGAACAAAGATGACCTTGGTCGGCCGATCTGCCGGACACCCGCTGTGTCAGAGGTGAACACGAGTGCGTTTTTTCATTCCGGATCTTCCAGCGTGATATACTCCACACCGGGCAGTGTTTCTTTGAGGTGCAGCAGTGTTGTCCTTTTTTCCACTCTGGCATAGGCCGCGGATTATCATGTATTCCCGCCGTTTCAACCATTTGGCGAGAATTTTGTCTATTTTTCTTTCTTGGAAGGTACTATTTCTCATTCGCGTATGCACTTTTTGTCGTGCCCTGTTTTCTCGATTTCAGCTTCTTGAGCAGTTCGGGGTTGGCTTCTTGCAGCACTGTTTCAACAATGTTTCTTATGGTATCCTCAGGGATTATCGCAGTGCAAGCAGGGCAGGGAATAAACAGCTTTCCGTCATAAAGTGCTTTTGTTTTCGGTGCTGTTTTTACAATGCTTCCTTCTGAAATAGGATGATTTTTCTTCAAGCTTTTCCCCCCAAATTCACTTTGATAAAAGGTCTCATAAAATACGGCTACGTTCATTTCAGCAGATTTCTAAAGCAATCCCAATGGTGGGGCCGCCGAGATTTGAACTCGGGTCGCCAGCACCCCAAGCTGGTAGGCTAGACCAAGCTACCCCACGGCCCCGCTAAGATTAGGGACGGCAAATAAAAAACAATCTCGCTTCCCGTGCGGCGGTTTTATACCGGTTTCGTCCGTCCCCAGTGCTTCAGAGCGGCCCTGAGTTCTTGGTGGGTCTTGGCGTATTCCTCCAAGCTTACACCAGCCTTGTATGCCTCGATCGCCTGAACAACCGCCCTCGCTCCAGCTTGGGCACCCATCGGGTGACCCAGCGTCCCGCCACCAACCTGGATCACGAGATCCGTGGTCCCGTAGATGTCAAAGACTTCCGGCAGGATTCCGGGGTGAAGCCCTCCCGAGGCAACGGGGAGCATGGGCTTTATCTCGCCCCAGCGCTGGGGCATCCGCAGGCCCGGGATCTCCTCGACCTCCTGCTGGGTGATCAGCTCCTTGATGGCGAGCACTTCTCTTTTTGCCCCGGCGAGCTTCCCGATGACCGTTCCTATGTGGAGCTGGTCCACGCCCATCACGCGCATGAGCTTTGCTAGGCAGAGCATCGAAATCCCGTGCCTAGGGTTGCGCGTGAACGCCGCGTGCATGGCGCGGTGCCCGTGGATGGCCATCCCGTAGTCGCGCGCGAGGTCTGTGGCCGTTTGCACCGCCGTGAAGCCGCTGACCACCACGTCGATCATGAAGTACCTGAATCCGTGCTCGTGAACCAGTTTGACCCTGCGCTCGAGCTCTCTGAGATTCGGAGCCGTGACATTGATGAAGGCGTCTTTGACCTCGCCTGTCTCCCGCTCTGCCTTGTCCCGGAACTTCGCGAGCAGCTTCACCCTGCGCTCGAACCGATTGAAGCGCTGGCTCGTCAGGTTTTCATCGTCCTTCACGCAGTCGATTCCTCCGCGCCAGAGCGCATAGCCGATTTCGGCGGCGTGCTCCCGCGAGGTGAACCCGACCTTGGGCTTTGGGACCACTGCGGTTATCGGTCCGGACTTCCGTCTGAAAATCTTCTTGATCACTTGCCTACCAAAGAGCGGTCCCTTGAAGCTCCGCAAATACTTCCGTGGAAGTTGCACATCCACCAGCCTTAGATTTTTTAGCGCCTTCATCCCGAAGATATTTCCCGCGATCGCGCTCGCCAGTCCTGGCACGGAGCCCTCCTCGAAGAGCTCCAGCGGGTAGGCGACCTTGACCCAGGGGCCCTCAATCTCATAGACGTGCGCCATCAGCCTGCGCATGCGGGGCTTCAGCGTCGTGAGCTTAGTCCACGTCCCAATCGAACTTTCCGAGGCAACACGCCCTGCGGCTTCTCGGATGCTCATCCCGCTCGCGGGCTCGACCTTGAACAGCGCCAAGATTTCGTCGGCTCGGGGTCTGTGCTTCAAATCAACAAAATCCAAGTACCATTCGGCTGCCATCGCTACTCCTAGACCTTGGGAGTGGATAAACCTACCGCTGGTAGACCCCGACGAGAACCGCTTGATCCAACACGTGGCCTTTCATGGCAGCTTCTAACTGGTCTCTCGTAGCTCCGGGCTCTAAGTCGAGCAATGTGTCTAGGGCATAAGCAGTAAAGTGATAGTGGTGGGGAGACCCGGGCGGCGGGCTCGGTCCTCCGTAGCCGATCTCACCAAAATCGTTAGTTCCCTGTCGCGCTGTGTCTAACACTTCAACGATTTCCGCCGGAGGGATGTTTTCGGGGATGTTGATGCTAGTAACTGGTTCGACTTCTGGAACACCTACAAGTGGAGGGACGATGTTCCAGAGGAGCCAGTGGGTGAAAGTGCTTCCGGGCGCATCCGGATCGTCCATAATGATCACCAAAGAGGCCGTGTTGTCCGGAATGTTTTCGATGGTGAGTGGCGGAGAGATGTTCTCCCCATCGGCAGTATACTTGGTTGGAATCTGTCCGCCGCTAGAGAACGCTGAGCTAGTTATTCGCATTCCCTCCTTTTCTCTTGGTTCTTTCGGCGGATAAAGAAGAAGAGCACCGACCGCCACTACTCCCACGGCTATGCATACAAAAATCGCGTGTCGCATATCTACCGCTTGAATTTTGCGATTTCGTCCGTCGCATCGATGCTTGTGAGCATGACCGTCCGGCAGCAGTAGCGCTTCAGGCCGAGATCATCGAGCACTTGCTTGGGGTCCTGTCCCTCCTTCACGCGCTTGTCGAACTCCTCGAACTTGTCGCCGAGCAGCTTTCCGCACGTAAAACAGCGTATGGGCCGCATCCAGTTCACCGATAGCTCTTCTGGTATTTAGCCCTTGCTCCGGGCCCGCCCGGCTTCTTCGGCTCCTTGAAGCGCGTGTCGCTTTTCACCAAGGTCCAGTCGTACTGCTTGAAGCGTTCACGCAGCTGGGGATCGCCGCTGTACTCGATGAGTCCACGCGCGATCGCCGTCCGCACGGCTTCAGCCTGCCCCATGATGCCGCCGCCGCTGACTTTCACTTCGATGTCGACTTTTTTCGCCAAGTCGCCAGCGAGCAAAAGGGGCTCCATTATTTTCAACCGGGCGAGCTCGGGCTCAATGACCTCAAGGGCCTTCCGGTTTATGCTGACGCGTCCGCTGCCCGATTTGATAACTGCTCGGGCCAACGCCGTTTTCCTTCGACCGACTCCGATTACCGTCTTCACAGCTTCGCCCCCAGATGTTTGCTCAACTCCGCGAGAGTTATCCGGCGCATGGTTTTGAGACGCTTTACACTCGCTTCTGGAACGGTTACGATCTCGCGATTTTTCAGTTTTTCCGGAATCCCGCGGTGAACGCGCAGGCGCTTGAACGCAGCTCGCCCCTTGGCCTTCTTGTAGGGCAACATGCCGCGAATCGCATAGCGCAGGATGTCTTCGGGATACCGGTGGTGGAACGGGCCCTTGCGCGGATTGGTGAGGGTACGCGTCTCCATCCACCGGTCCCACTCCTCGAATATTGCTTCGCGCCTTCCGCTGATCACCGCTCGCTCCGCGTTTACCACGTGAACCCGCTTTCCTTCGAGCAGGCGTTTTGCCACCCAGCTGGCCAAGCGCCCCATTATCGCGTTTTCAGCATTCACCACGAGTTCCTCGGTCATGCCATCAGCCTCACACCGGAGCCCGAGGGGTTCTCCTCGAGGAGCTGTTTAATCGTTATCGCCCGCCCGCCCGCGCTCTGGATTTTTTTAATCGCGGTCTTAGAGAACTTGAACGCAGCAACGGTCACAGGATGGGTCAGCGCACCGGCAGCAAGAACTTTTCCGGGAACAATCACCGTCTCACCGTCCACGGTGTACCGGTTGATCTGGCTCAGATTTACTTCCACGCGCTGGCGCCGCGGTGATTCCAAGTGTTCGGCAACAGCCAGCCACACGCGCACGTTTTTGCGCTTTCCTAGTTTGCGCACATCCCGAATTAGCTTGCGCAGCACGGGGTTAGTGGGTCCAGTCCGTTTTGGCACCCGATTCCCTCCGACCGCTTATCTTTGTCGGCTGGCTTCTTAAACCTATTCTGGGCAAAAATTAAAAGTTCAGTCCTTCGACGGGCTTAGATTCCCGCGGAAGCTTGCGCGGCACCATCTCTACGACCACGTCGGCTAAGCGCATGAGCGCTTTCGGGGCGTGCCGTCCCGTGAGCACCACCACGGTGGATCGCGGCACGCGTTTGAGCAGACGAGTGAGTTCCGCGGGTTTTATCAGCCCGCAGTGCACGGCTAAGTTGATTTCGTCAAGCACCAGGACATCCGGGTTTTTCTCCAGCACGCGCTCGGCGAATCGCAGGCCTTTGAGGGCCAGCTGGCGGTCGGCTTCGGTGAGGTTTCGCAAACCGATCCACCCTTTTCTGCCGAACTGGCGGATGGTGTACTGGGGTCTCAGGTGCTTGGCGATTCTGTACTCACCTGTCTGTTTCCACCACTTTATGAACTGGACGATCACCACCCGCTTGCGGTGCCCCAGCGCTCGCAGCGCGATGCCCAGAGCAGCCGTGGTTTTGCCGGGTCCCGTGCCGGTGAAGAGGACGACCACCACGCGCATCACCCTGGGAAGGGACACGTACCCGTCATGCACCCCCCAGCGTACTCCGCTTCTGCCTCGAGATAACCCGGACCTCCCACGTAGAGGACTTGTTGCGGCTTGCTCCCGTAGCGGTACACGGTGATGCCCTTGCACTTGAGCCGCCACGCGAGCATGAAGGCACGCTCCACATCGGAGGGCGCCGCATCTGGCGGGAGGTTGATGGTTTTAGATACGGCGTTGTCCGTATAGCGCTGAAAGGCCGCTTGCATTCGGACGTGCCATTTCGAGTCGATGTCTAGGGCGGTCGCGAAGAGCTCCTGCACATCGGAAGGGATCTCTCGGACTCCGCGAATGGATCCCCTGCGAGCGATGCGCCGGAGCAGCTCGGCGCTGTAAAAACCGCGCCTCTTTGCGGTGAGCTCGAAGAGGGGGTTGATTTCGAGCAGGCGGCTCCCGTCCAAAACGCGCCGCATGAAGACCACCGCGAAGAGCGGCTCGATTCCGGACGAGCACCCGGCGATGATCGAGATGCTGCCAGTGGGGGCGATAGCGGTAACTGTGGCGTTCCGGAGCGCTGAGAAGCGGGACGCCCAGCGGCTCTGGGAGAAAGCGGGAAAAGAGCCGCGCTCCTCGCCCAGCTCGCGGGACCGCTCGCGGGCATGGCGAGAGACGAAGCGCATGAGGCGGGAAGCAAGGCGGACGGCCTGGGGCGAATCGTAGGGGATTCCGAGCTTGATGAGGAGTTCGGCCCATCCCATCACTCCAAGACCTATCTTGCGGGTGGCGCGCGTGGCGCGCTCGATCTGGGGGAGCGGGTAGCGGTTGGCATCGATGACGTTGTCGAGGAAGTGGGCGCCGAGGCGCACGGTCTCTCTGAGCTTGTCCCAGTCGAGCTCCCACCCGTCGCGCACGGGAGCGGCCATCCGGCTCAGGTTGATGCTTCCGAGGTTGCATGACTCGTAGGGGAGGAGGGGGATTTCGCCACACGGGTTGGTGGCCTCGATGCGGCCGAGCGCAGGGGTGGGATTGTGCCGGTTGATCTCGTCGATGAAGAGCAGGCCCGGGTCCCCGGTGCGCCAGGCGCTGCGGACGATGAGGTTCCAGAGCTTGCGGGCCTGGACGCGGCGCACGGTTCGGCCAGTGCGGGGGTTCACAAGCGAGTGAGTCGATCCGCGGAGCACTGCGCGCATGAAGCGGTCGGTGACAGCGACGGAGAGGTTGAAGTTGGTGAGGTTCTGGGGATCGGATTTGGCGGTGATGAACTGCTCCACGTCCGGATGATCGATGCTGAGCACACCCATCATGGCACCCCTGCGCTTTCCGCCGGCTTTGATTACATCGGTCACCGTGTCGAAAACGCGCATGAAGGAGAGCGGTCCCGATGCAACACCGCTGGTGGAGCGCACCACATCGCCGGCTGGGCGCAGGCGTGAGAAGCTGAAGCCCACACCCCCGCCGGTCTGCTCGATTAAAGCGGTGTGTTTGACAGTATCGAAGATGCTTGTGAGGCTGTCCTCCACGGGCAGGACGAAGCAAGCGCTGAGCTGGCCGAGCGGGGTCCCAGCGTTGAAGAGGGTGGGAGAGTTGGGGAGAAACTCGAGGCGGCTGAGGACTCGGAAAAAGCGCTCGTAGAGGGGCTGGGGTTTCTGGCCGTAGCGACGCTCCACGGATGCGATCGCCTTGGCTACTCGGCTGAAGAGCTGGGCAGGGGTCTCTACGATTTTTCCGCGCTCGTCGCGTCTTAGGTAGCGGCGGCGGAGGACCTCGAGGGCGTTTGCGGTTAGTTTTGGCTCAGCGTCGAGGCCGAACTGGTGGCGAAGGCGGCGGAGCTCGGCCTTCTGCTTGCGGTAACGCTGGTACTCGCGGGCTATCTCTGGATAGCCGGAGCGCTGGAGGACTTGGACGACGGTGTCTTGGATCTGCTCGACGCTCGGTACGCGGTTGCGGAATTTGCGCTCGAGGGCACGCACGACGCGGTCGGAGAGCTTTTTGACACGCTTTCTGTCGGGCTGTTGGGCTGCTATGAAGGCGCGGTGGATGGCGTCGGTGATCAGGCGCTGGTCGAAATCGACAATTCGGCCGTCTCTTTTTTGCACTTTCTCAATAGGCATGGGGTCCAAGATTTCTTCGACGCGCGCGGATTTCAGAGTTTTGCTTGGTGGAACTACACAGGGGTGTGTAGTTGCAGATTCGCGCAGTGGAGCGAGGTCGGCCCCTGCTGGCTACACAGGGGTGTGTAGCTGACTTTAGCTAAATGAGAATAGAGCTACGGTTGGTTACGTCTTGGAACTACACAGGGGTGTGTAGTTGTACATCACATGGTGAAGCCAGAAGGTTTTTGCAGACTATGCGGAAGCGCGTAGCTGGTTCCCCTCGGAGGAGAATAAAATTGCTGTTGTTTCTCCCTGAACTACACAGGGGTGTGTAGTTACTATGCGGAAGCGCGTAGCTGGCTTCAACCCCTCGGAGCAGATAGAACTGCGGTTGTTTTCGCTTTGGAACTACACAGGGGTGTGTAGTTATGCTCCCGTTTTTCCGTTTAAAAGCAACCCCCATCTAAAGGAGAGGCGAGAACCGTGAAGCCCGCCAAATGGTTCCCGGCAGCGGAGCGCCTCAGCCGCTGGGCCCGGATGTCTCTGTTGCAACTCCTGCTGGAAAAATACAGGCCTTCTGAAATTGCTGGCCTCTGCGGTGTCAGCGTTCAAGCCGTCGTGAATTGGATTCGGAGCGATCTGCACACCCCCAGCAACACCGCCGCGGTCAAGCTACTCGAGGAGGCATGGCGCTTAGGCCCAGAAAGGGTGAAGGAAATCCTTCGATTCGAAATGCGCCGCCACATCTCAGATCTCAGAAAGCTCGGGATTCGGCTCTAGCGGCAGGTCAGCTACACAGGGGTGTGTAGTTCCCGACCGCTCCAGTTTTAAACCCACGCAGCCAAAATTCTACAGGTGTTCTTCGTGGACGAGCGCGGAGTCGAGCCCCTAGCCATGAAGCTCTTCGCCGGAATCGTTCTGCTCGTTATCGGACTGGGAATCGCTTACGGCGTGTACGGGTGGGCTTCCAAGGGGGCCCGGCAGCTTCTCTCCTTCAGCGTATCGATCGAGGGTCAGACCTCCTATAGCTTGGTCGTGGGCATCCCGGACTCGGGTGAGAATGAGGTGAACCTCGAAGTCAGCGTGGAGGAAATTGGCGATTACGACCAAACAGTGACTCTCTCTGCAAGCGGCACACCCTCTGGAGTAAGCGTTGGCTTCTCTCCGGCCAGCGGCGATCCTCCATTTGGATCCACTCTTATCATACGTGTGGACAACACCGCACTCTCCGGTCCAACCACAATCACCATTAAGGCAACTGGAGCAGACGGAACCGAGTCATTCGCAAAACTACAGCTTACCCTTGAGTAGTTTCCATGCCAGCCCTCAAAACCTTGGCTCTGGTGGTTCTCTCGCTCTTTGCGGTGTCTGTGGGCTCCTTCGGAGTCTTGGTTTTTCAGTCTCTGATGGCCGATCAGGCAGCTACCGAAGCACTACTTCGGGTGTCGGAGCTCTGCCAGCAAGTGGCGGATTTCGGGGGCTCCCGCACCGAAAACATCACCGTCCCGTCCGGCTACACCATGCACTTCGTCGACAACCTCATTCTGATCGATCACAAACAAGCCGAAGTGCCTCTGCCCTTCGCCGACAATCTCGCGCCCGTACCCGCTGGTCAGCACGAGCTGAAGGTGGAACTCCAAGCCAACCGGCTGGTGGTCACGTGGACCTAGTGCGCATCTTCCGTTCAATTGTGGTCGCTCTGCTCGTGGTGGTCTTCTTAGCGCTGCTCGTGTCCGCTTATTCCAGCTATCGGGTGGGGCTCTCCACCGCTAAACTCGCCGACGCGTGTTCCAGCATTGCCAACCATTTGGCTCTCAACGAGCTGGCGTACACCGCTGGCGGAAACACGGTTGAGTACGCCGTGGATCCCTCCCGCCTCGACCAGCTCCCGGAACTCGTTGGCGTGGGTCAGGAGAACTACAGTTTCTGTGTCCAGATAAGCACGCTGGATGGGTGGTCGGCGAGCCACGGGGATTCTGTTCCGCCCGATACGCCTGTAGCAGCGCTCTCGCTCCCCGTTGCGGTCTTCGACAACACGAAACTGGTTCCCGGAGTGCTGGAGGTGCAGGTGTGGCGAGCGTAGACCAGCGCGGGGTATCAGACGCGATCGCGGTTACTCTCATGCTGGTGCTCTTGGTGCTCGCCGGAGCCTATCTGCACAGCTTCGGCTTCACCGCGCTCCCCGCAGTCGCTTCTCGCCAGCTGCAGCTGCAGACGTCCTATCTCTACCACGCGCTGGAGCTGGCCCAGCCGGAGAACTACTCGGTGTCTTTCTTCCGTGCCATCGCCGAGAACCTCCTGGACATCGGGGAGCCGGCAGTCCCGGGATCCGTTATACGCGAAGAACTTTCCAGGGCTCTGGACTTCCTTTGCCCGCCTGAGCACGGGGCGCGTGTCGAGCTCCGGTTTGAGAACCGCTTGTGGGTCCAGACGGTTCCGGAGAACTCGGCACCCTCGGGAGACGAATACGTGTTTAGTGGAACCGTGACCTTGGTGATAGCGGAGGCCGAAAACCATGTGGCGCAGGTGGAAGCGCGTGTCTCACTCTACCCTCTCTGAGCAACGCGGTGCTGCTGCGTCTCTTGCTGTTTTCACGGTCTTCGTTATCTTGTCCTCCTACTTGGCGGTCCAGACCTTCGCTCGCGGGTACGAGTCCGAACTCTCCATTCTGCACCAGGCGATGGTGACCGACACGACCAAAGCCATGGCATCGGCCGTCCAGACGGAACTCAACGAGGCCCTCCGCACCGTGATCCAAGCCGCCATGTATGAGAGCGGGCGCCGCGGAGAGGACAAGGCCCAGGTGGAAGTGCGTGCCCGCCAGTACATCAACGAGCGCATCGCGATGGGGTGGGAGTACACGGGTTTCGACATCAGCGTGCCGCTCACCTCCGAGAACACGCTTCGCTTCGAGTGGCTCCCCGATGGGGGGCTCAGGGCCTACGGCTATCTGCCGGCGGAGTTCGAGCACGCGAGCGGTGTGCGAGCGTTTGGCATCCAGCTGGACGCGGGCGTGGTTCCGCGCTACGGGAGGCTGCACCACATCGCCTACCGGGTGTACGACTTGGCTCAAAGCGTTGCCGACTTGGAGGGGTTCGAGCGCGAGCTAAACGAGAACTTCGCGTGCGAGTGGTTGCGCTTTGAAATCAGGCAGCAGGACGGATCCGTTGTGGTGCGGGTGATCGACGCATATGGTGGAAGAGCGATCGCTGAAGAGTGAACCTGGGGTGGCTCCAATCGACTGGCTTATGGTTGGGCTGGCAAGACTTCCAAGGCGTTGAAAGTTATCAAGTTGGCACGAAAGCTACCAAGGTTGAAGAAAACGGTAAAAATTAAAGAACAGGAGTAGGTCGTAGTTTTTCATTCTGAGCAGGTTGGCCAAAAAACGAGAACCATGATGAAGACTCCATTTTACAGGTAAATTGGTGTGAAAGGGGAGAGTCACTCGATGCGGTTAAGAGCGTAAAGAACCAGCGCTGACAGGAAGTAGTTATAACGGCCTTTCTAAAAGTTATCTGGGAGTATGAAGCTCAAGGTAGTTTTGGAGCGGGCGAAGGAGGAAGGTTACGTCGTTTACGTGCCGAGCCTGCCTGGATGCGTGTCGCAGGGTGAAACGCGTGAGGAGGCGCTTCGCAACATAAAGGAGGCTATCGAACTCTATTTGGAGGATATCAAGGAGCCGTTGCCCAAAGCTGGTGTGGAGATCGCCGAGATCTCGGTGTAGCGATATCAGAGGATTTGGATGAAGCTACCAGTTGTTTCTGGAGCAGAAACGGTGAAAGCTCTTACTCGGGCGGGTTTTGTTGTCGTAAAAGGCAGTCATGTGAGGCTGGAAAAAGAGACTCCGGAGGGCGTCATCAAGCTAACGGTGCCGCTTCACCGGACGTTGAAAAAGAAGACCTTGCATCTCACTCTCAAGGCAGCTGGAATAACCGTGGAAGAGTTCGTAGAACTGCTCTGATCATCCAGACAAAACTCATTTTACCGGTAAATTAGTGCGGGAGGGGGCACTTAATCACTTTTTAGGTGGTGCGGAGGGGGGGATTTGAACCCCCGACACTCGGATCTTCAGTCCGACGCTCTCCCAGCCTGAGCTACCTCCGCCCCGATATGTTTCCAACCTTTGTTTTTATTAGATTTTTTGGCTTAGAACCCGGGAGCGAGTCATTTAAGGAAGCCCACAATAGGTTAGCTGGTGGAATGACCGGATACTGCGGAATCGCCAAGCGCGTGCTCGCTTCTGCCCGTGCACGCGTCGGGGATCGTGTGCGCATCGAAAGCGCCGGCCGGGTCTATGAGGGAATCCTCATGCCACGCTCCGAACTCGGCGACGACCGCCACCTCGTGCTGAAACTGCCCAATGGCTACAACATCGGTGTGCGCGTCGATTCCCAGACTCGCGTGCGTGTCCTCGAGCGCGGCCGTCCTCCCAAGCTCTCCATTCCCTCACTGCCCGTTCGTCCCGACCCATCCAAACCCACCGTGGCGATTCTGGGCACCGGTGGAACCATCGCCAGCCGCGTCGACTATCGCACCGGAGCAGTTTTTCCGGCTTTCACTCCTGAGGAGATATACAGCGCAGTCCCCGAACTCGCAGACATCGCAAACATCCGTGTCCGCGAAGTCTGCAATGTGTTCAGCGAGCACATGACCCCTGCGCTCTGGACGCGAATCGGTCGGGCCGCCGCGCATGAGCTCAACCGCGGAGCGCGCGGAGTCGTGATCGCACATGGGACCGACACGATGGGCTACACCGCTGCGGCACTGAGCTTTATGCTGATCGGTCTTTTCCGCCCCGTGGTCCTGGTGGGCTCCCAGCGCTCCTCCGACCGCCCCAGCAGCGACGCAGCCCTCAATTTGATCTCAGCAGTCAGCGTCGCATCCACATCCGACATCGCAGAGGTCACCGTGGTAATGCACGGATCCACCAGCGATGACTACTGCTTGGTCCACCGCGGCACCCGCGTCCGAAAGTGCCACACCAGCCGCCGCGATGCTTTTCACTCAATAAATGACCTGCCTCTCGCCGTAGTCCGTGGATCTGAGATCCGCCTCCTGCGCACGGATTACCGCCGGGCCGCCGAGAAAGGCCGCGTTCGCGTCGACGCCAAGTTCGACCCCCGCGTGGTCCTGATCAAAGCCACTCCCGGTGCCAGCGCTGACCTAATTCGAGCTGCCGTCGATCGCGGCTATCACGGAATAGTGCTAGAAGGAACCGGTCTGGGCCACGCGCCCAGCTCCATGTTCGACGGCATCAAACACGCCATCTCTGCCGGCATTCCTGTGGTCATGACTTCTCAGTGCCTCTGGGGGCGCATAAACATGAACGTGTACTCGACCGGGCGCGATTTGCTGAGTTTGGGCGTGATCCCGGCCGATGATATGTTGCCCGAAACCGCCTACGTGAAGCTCATGTGGGTTCTGGGCCACACCCGGCGAATGGAGAAGGTGGCTCAGCTCATGCGCCAAAACGTGGCTGGTGAGATCTCTGAGCGGACACGTGCCGACACATATCCGCCCCCTTGGAGGGAGTGAGATGGATCTCGATTATCGCGCCCTCGGCCTCAAAGTCGGGCTCGAGATCCACCAAGAACTTAAAACCCACAAGCTCTTCTGCAGCTGTCCCTCCGTACTCCGCGATGAGAACCCGCCCATGACCATCACGCGCCGGCTCAGACCCACTCAAAGCGAGATGGGTGAGGTCGATCGGGCGGCTATGGCCGAGGCCCTCAAAGGGAAGTCGTTCCACTACCAGCTTTACCCCGACACCGTGTGTCTGGTAGAGATGGACGAGGAGCCACCCCACCCCATCGACGACGAGATCCTCGACACCGCTCTTCAAATCTGTCTGCTCCTCAACGCGAAACCCGTCGACGAGATCCACGTGATGCGAAAAATCGTGATCGATGGGAGCAACACCAGCGGCTTCCAGCGCACAGCGCTGATCGCCACTGACGGCTGGGTCGAGGTCGACGGCAAGCGCTACACCATCCAGACCGTGTGTCTCGAAGAAGACGCCGCCCGCAAGGTGAAAGAATTTGCAGAGTTCGTCGACTACAGACTGGATCGCTTGGGAATCCCGCTTGTCGAGGTCGCCACCGGGGCCGAGTTCTCCGATCCCGAGACCCCTGCTCGGGTGGCCTTCTACATTGGACAACTCATGCGTGCGACAGGAAAAGTGAAGCGCGGACTCGGGACGATTCGGCAGGACATCAACATCTCGATCGCCAAGGGGGCCCGCCAAGAAATCAAGGGCATCCAGGAACTCGAACTCATTTCCGAAGTCATTCGCCGCGAAGTCCAGCGCCAACTCGGTCTGATCGAAATCGCGAACGAACTCCGCAAGCGTGGAGCAGTTCAAATCCGTCCCGACATCCGTGACGTAAGCGATGTTTTCTCTTCAACCGAGTGCAAAATTATCCGAGAGGCACTCCGCCGGGGGGGCCGAGTTCTTGCAGTCGTGCTTCCACGGTTCGCCGGTTTGGTCGGAAAGGAGATCCAGCCGGGCCGCCGTCTCGGAACCGAATTCGCAGACCACGCCAAGCTTTACGGCAAGGTCCGCGGCATATTCCACACCGACGAACTCCCGGCCTACGGCGTATCGGAGGAGGAAACCAGCAAGCTCCGAGAAGCGCTGGGAGCGGGAGAACTCGACGCAGTGGTGCTCGTGGCCGATCAAGCAGAAAACGCTAGACGTGCCCTCGAGGCCGTGGTCGCGCGCGCCAACCAAGCAATCGCGGGAGTGCCCGAGGAAACCCGCCGTGCCCTCCCCGACGGAAACACGGAGTTTATGCGTCCTCTTCCCGGAGCCGCCCGAATGTATCCTGAAACCGACATTCCACCGAGACCAATCACCCCTGCTCGCATTCGGAAACTAAAGAAAACTTTGCCCGAACTTCCGGAACAAAAGATGGAGCGATACCAGAAGCTCTTCAACCTCAATCCTGAACTCGCCCACCGCATAGTCAGCTCAGATTTTTCCGATCTCTTCGAGTCCATCGTGCGTGAAACGGGCGCAGACCCCACCCTTGTGGTGACCACGCTCACCGAGACCCTCACCAGTCTGAGGCGCGAGGGAATCCCAGTCGACCGAATCCAGGATTCCGCCTTATTGGAGCTCTTCAAAAGACAGGCCTCGGGCAATATCGCGAAGGAGGCCATTCCCGATTTGCTTTCCAAGTTGGCCGAAGGGCAAACCGTTGACCAAGCCATCGAGGAACTCAAGATAACCGCTTTTTCAGAGGATGAGCTGCGGGCTCTCGTCCAGCGTGTCCTGAAAGAGCGCGAGGAGTTTGTGCGCGAGCGCGGCGAATCGGCTCTCAAACCCCTAATGGGAGTAGTCATGGCGGAGGTCCGGGGCAGAATCGATGGAAAGACCGTTCACAGCATCCTTTTACAAGAGCTGAAGCGATTTCTGAATTCTTCTCTCCCCAATCCTTAAGAAACTCGACGATGAAGTGAGCGGGGCTCTGAAAATGTGTGGAATCGTCGGATACATCGGATCTCGGCCCGCCGCGCCTCTCCTGCTCGACGCATTAAAGCGACTGGAGTATCGGGGCTACGATTCGGCCGGCATTGTCACCCTCACCGACAAGTTCAACGTGAAAAAGGACAGCGGGAAAATCGCCGAGATCGACTCCCGCTTGGATCTAGCGGACTTGCCCGGAACCTGTGGCTTGGGCCACACGCGGTGGGCAACCCACGGAAAGCCCTCGCAGCGAAACGCTCACCCCCATGTGGATTCCTTTGGTCGGGTCGCCGTGGTCCACAACGGGATAATAGAGAACTATCTGGAGATCAAGCAAGAACTCAAGAAACGCGGTTTCACTTTTCGTTCTGACACCGACACCGAGGTAATCCCCAATCTCATCTCTTTCTATCTTTCCCGAAAGCTCTCCCCAGAACAAGCTGTTCGAAGAGCACTCAGCCAGCTCGAAGGGAGTTTTGCCTTGGGCATCCTCATCCGTGATAATCCCGACAAGCTCATAGCGGCTAGAAAGGAGAGCCCGCTGATCGTAGGTCTGGGAAAAAACGAGATGTTCATAGCTTCTGATATCCCCGCCATTCTGCCTTACACCAAGCGCGTAATCGTGATGCACGACGAGGATCTCGCAGTTCTTTTTTCCCGTGCACTAATCATTCGCAATCTTAAGAGCTGGCGCCGAACCGTGCGCAAACCGACTCTGGTGAAGTGGACTCTCGAGATGGCCGAGAAGGGGGGCTATCCTCACTTCACAATCAAAGAGATCTACGAACAGCCAGCTGCTATCCGCGAAACGCTTCGGAGCAGTCCTGCAGAGATCTCACGTTTAGCCGCCTTGTTACTCCGTTCTAAGCGTTTTTACATGGTCGCGTGCGGCACCTCCTACCACGCTGCCCTCGTTGGAAAGTATGCCCTAGCCAAGCTGGCAGATTACCAGTCCGAGGTCGTGATTTCCTCAGAGTTCCAGGAAAGTTGCCGCGCATCCGCTGGAACCACAGTTCTCGCCATCACTCAGTCAGGTGAGACTGCAGACACTCTAAAGGCCGTGAGGGTCGCCAAAGCCAGCGGAGCAAAAATCGCGTGTCTCACCAACGTGATCGGCAGTTCTATAACCAGAGAAAGCGATGTCGTGTGTCACACCCACGCGGGGCCCGAGATCAGCGTGGTAGCCACGAAAACATTTGCTGCCCAAGTGGCATTTTTGCTGAGACTCGCCATCGAAACTGCTAGGTGCAAACGAACGATTACGAGTTCTCAAGCGCGCCAACTGATGGTGGAACTTCAGGAACTTCCGAAAGTTGTTGAACGCGTGCTTCGATCCACCGAAAGACCCGTTCGAGAACTCGCCCAAAAACTCAAAGATGTGGAGCATATTTATCTGATCAGCCGCGGAATTGGATATCCCACAGTCCTCGAAGGCGCACTCAAACTCAAAGAAATCACCTATATCCACTCCGAAGCCCTCCCGGCCGGTGAACTGAAACATGGGACCCTTGCTCTCATCGAGCCCGGAACGGCCGTTATCGCCCTTATCCCGCCCGGAGACGCCCGCTCTCGTATGATCGGAAATGTGGAAGAGGTGAAGGCCCGAGGCGCGTGGGTGATTGGATTAACAGACGCTGACGCCGATGTCGGGGCCCACGTAGATTGGCTCATAACCCTGCCGCGCACCCGAGAGCTCTTCTCACCCCTTCTCTACATCACACCTCTCCAGCTCCTTGCCTATCACACCACAGTGCTCCGAGGACAAGACCCAGACCGTCCTCGATCGCTGGCCAAGTCAGTAACAGTAGAATGATTGATTTCACACCCTGAGCCGTCCCCGATCCAGAACCACGCGCCCATCGATCTCGACCGTGGGCCTTCGCACAATCCCATCCACATGGATATTGGCCTCGATCTTGCCACCAAACGTGGAATTGTCTCCAAGCGCGATGTGACACGTCCCCAGCACTTTCTCGCTCTCCAATACATTGTTCACAAGCCTAGCTCGGGGATTGGTGCCGATACCAAACTCTGCGAGCTGTCTCGCATGTTTTCCTTCCGCCGCCAGCATCCGCAACAGCTTGCGACTTCCTTGAATCCGACATGCAAAACCATTTCTGAACTCGATGAGCACTGGCGACTCAGGAATTCCAGCAAAAGGGCCGTCTATCACCACTATCCCTTCTGCGCTTTCTTCTACTGGTGCAATGAACGCCTCGCCCGCTGGTAGATTTCCAAAATCGCCCGCTTCGTGCATGATTCCCGTATCCGGATGCGATTTTCTACCACCTATCTCGAACCTCAAATCGGTTCCTCGCGCGCTGGTTATCCTCACCCGAGAGCCCCGGTCGAGGATTCGCGCCACCCGAAGCGTGAGCTTCTTTACTTTCCGGTAATCCGCAAGCATCGCACCTCTGCTCATAATATCTCTCGTAATCCCTGGCATCGTGGCAACCCGCGCACCAGCCATACACGCCCCGAGCCTTGCCCTCGTGTGGGTTATCGAATAGGTGGTGGGAGCAAGCACGACGTCTGATTCCCGCATCAAACGAGCTATCTGAGCTGGAGGCTCCTGTCCGTGCTTCTCAAGTGTTGGCATCACGGCCAGCAAAACATCTTTGCTCACTTCTTGGGCGGCGCGAAAAAGAGCCATTCCGATTTCCAGCCGCAGAGGGTCTGTTACTACAAGCACCCTTTCATTCCGCTTTACGTTGAGACACTCTCTAACCGCCTTGCGAGCACCCCGCAGAAGACCCATTCAGACGCCCCGGTGTTTAAAGACGCTTGGCTGCAAGACGAATGTCTACATCCCGAACGGTTCGCCTACCAGCGTGCTCCGCAAGCGTTGCAGCCTCGCGCGCGATCTGAGATCCAATATCTTCTAAAATCTCTGCGAGCGCCTCCGCAGCCGTTTCACTAACACGTTTTCCCGTCGCCTTCCGGATAATTCGATCCACAGCCGCTATTGGTAGCTCCACCATCCAATTCTACCTCCTTTTCGACAATCCACCTCAATTCTGCCGTATTTAAACTTTTTGTGCGGTATTATCTCTTATTTCTCGAAATCTTCAATTCGCATTTATAAATATTTGTCAAACAAGGTAATCCCGGCGGTTGGTTTGCCCACGGTAGTAGTAGCCGGAGGCCAATGGGGCGACGAGGGTAAGGGAAAGATAGTCGCATATCTTGCCCTACATGATAAGCCTCACATCATAGCGCGCGCGGGAGTGGGCCCCAACGCTGGCCACACCGTGTACTACCAGAACCAGAAGCTGGGCCTCCGACAGATCCCCTGCGGTTTCGTCTATGAACAGGCACGCTTGCTCATAGGACCTGGCGTGCTGATCAATCCGGAGGTCCTGCTCAAGGAAGTGGAGCTTACCAACACTCGCAACCGGCTCGGCGTGGATCGCCAGTGCGCGATCATCGAGCCACAGCACATTGAGGCCGATCGATCGTCCGTCCATCTGCGAGGAAAGATAGGAACCACCGGAACCGGTTGCGGGCCCGCCAACATGGCACGTGTTGCACGCCAGGCCAAGCTGGCCAAAGACGTGTCAGAACTCGAACCCTTTCTCACAGACGTGCCCCTCGAAATAAATCGAGCGCTCCGTGAAAACAAGCTGGTCCTCGTAGAGGGCTCCCAAGGCTTCGGACTCTCTCTTTACCACGGCACTTATCCCTATGTCACCAGCAAAGACACCACAGCCAGCTCCTTCGCTGCCGATGTGGGTCTCGGGCCGACCAAGATTGACGAGGTGCTCCTGGTATTCAAAGCATATGTGTCAAGAGTGGGAGGTGGTCCATTCCCCACGGAGATCCCGCCGCAGGAAGCCGAGCGTCTAGGAATCGTTGAATACGCAACGGTTACCGGACGAAGGCGTCGAATAGGCACGTTTGACTTCGACCTCGCCAAGCGCTCCACCATGATCAACGGAGCAACCCAGATCGCCATCACGTGCGTCGACCGCTTGTTCAAAGACGCAGCAGGAGTACGCGAATGGGACGGCCTCCCCGACGACGCGAAAAAATTCGTGGAGCGAGTGGAGAGCGAGACAGGAGTTCCAGTTACTCTGATCTCCACAGGCACCAATATCAACGACATCATCGATCGGCGTGAGAAGGGGTAGAACCGAGTGCGAGCCGTGATCGCTGTAACGGGCACGCCCGGAACAGGAAAGACCGCTGTAAGCAAATTACTTGCTAAACGCCTGAATGCCGAATTGCTGGACCTAAACCGTCTGATCATTGAAAAGCGTTTTTATCACGTGGATCGTGAGGGGGTTAAAGTCGCCCATCTGAAACCGCTGCGCCAAGAGGTGTCCAAGCGGTTGCGCAACACGCGAGGCCCAGTGGTGATCGACGGTTTGCTCTCCCACTTGCTCGGCAAAAAACTCATCACGCGCGTGGTGGTCCTACGAACTCATCCAAAAGTTTTGAAACGCAGACTAATGCGAAGGGGTTACAGCGGTAAAAAGCTTCAGGACAACTTGGAGTCCGAGGCCCTCGACATCATCCTATGGGAGGCTGTGAAGGAACACGGAGAGAAAAAGGTGATAGAAATCGATACAACTGGAAAGAGACCTTCACGAGTAGTCAACATGGTGCTAAAAGCGCTGAAGGGCAAACTCTCTCTTCGTCCTGGCAGAATCTCATGGCTCGAAGAATTTTACAAATAAACAGCAGAGTTTGTGAGTTCCTCCGGAGTTCGGTGCTTTTCAGGACGAACACGCAAAACGAACGGGCGCCCGCCGTACACCGCGGTGCAACTAGTGGTGATCACGCGCCCTTCGTGCTCGGCATAAGGGCCCAAAAGTGCCTTTTGCGGCTCGTGCCCGCGCAGGATGAACCGAACATTCAGATTTCGTACAACTTCTCCCGTGATGTCTGGACCGAACAAAATCCCCGCGCCGCGCGGATTAGCTCTCTCGCCCTCGCTTTCTCCCGGGTCGCTCCAGAGCACGGCTTCTTCGATTTCGGGCGTTGGATTGGCAAGCATCTCTTCACCAGCTATTGCTCTACATATTCCTCCGTGAACACACAGCGCAAACCCCGGAATCAGAAAACCGAGACACAACCGGTTTAGCAATCGTGCCTCTAATTCTGGATAGAAGCGCTCCCAGCTGATTCCAAGTTTTTCCTCAACTTCCCAGCCCAGTGTCCACGGTGAAAACCACGGGCGCCCATCGCGGTAGTCCTCATGGTTCCCCTTCAACGCCACCACGCGGTCGGGGTGCCTATCCAAGAGCTCGCATATTCCTCGAATCACTTCCAGACCGTTTTCTCCTCTGTCCGCGTAATCCCCCAAGAACACCAAGACAGCACCTTCTTCTTTTTCAAAAATCGCTTTTGCCTTCTCAAACGCTTCTAAGTCCCCGTGAATGTCTCCAGCCACCAACACCTTCCCTCTGAATCCCTCTTCCAACACGGCCAGCTTGTTTTTTCGACGAATCATCGAAACATATCTTATTCTCGGCATCTGAAATAAGTAGGGGCTTGCTCATGAAGCTGAGAGATGTCAAGACCGGAAAGGTGGTTTTAAAAAATGTTGTGTTAGCAGATTCGTTTTTGAAGCGGTTCAAAGGACTAATGCTCAAATCCCGTCCTGCCCGCTCGTACGGTCTTCTTTTCGCATTTAGAAAGAAAGGCAGGCACTTCATTCACACATGCTTTATGCGATTCGCCATAGATCTTGTTTATCTGGACGACAACGGGCAGATAGTAGAAATAAAAGAAAATCTTCGCCCATGGCGCTTTTACCGGCCAAAAAGCAAGGCCAAATATTTGTTGGAGCTGCCTGCAGGCGATGCCAGCGTTTTCGGCCTTCATCTGGGACAGCAACTGAAAATCGAGGAAAAATAAGGGCAAAGATTTATTAAGAAGCACGTACACAAAGTTATGGCTGGGCCAGGGGCGATGGGGCCGGAGAGGTGAAGTGGTGGAAATCCCCGAAGCCCTGGCCGAGGCGGCTGCGCTTGTTGTTAGCAGAACAAAGCAGATCGATGCTATTCTGCTTCACACTGGGTCTGGGAAAAATTTTGCATGGCTGCTCAACCACCTGAAGGATCCGCATGTAAAAGTGATTGTGGCTTCCGATGACCCCAAGCGCCTTTCAAACATCGTTTCTACCAAAAATTTGCACGTGAGGTTAGTATCGGTAAAGCACTGGCACAAGGGGCAGCTGTCCCGTATTCCTCAAGTTATCGCGAAATGTCTGGACAAAGGCTATCTGCGCGTGGGGGAAAACGTTCTGTGTTTGGTCGGCAACGGAGTTCCGGACGCAACCGACGTGCTCAAGGTCTGGCGAGTCACCGGAGAAGAAAAAGTGTTCGAGTGGGGTGAGACGACCAGCTCGGCCGTCACCCTAGCAGTTGAATTGGCATCCGCCGAGGTAGAGGGAAAGCCGGTCGGGGCCGCTTTCATCATCGGGGATTGGAAGAGAGTGCTGCGCTACTCCCATCCCCTGCTTCCCGATCCCCTTTCGGCCTACAACATGAATCTCAAGAACCGAGAGGGGTGGGAGATCATAAAGAAAATAGCAGCCAACTTCGACGGGGCATTCGTGGTGGCCGAGGATGGAACCATAAAAGCCTCCTGCAGAAGATTGGACGCCAACAGACGCGTTGACATCCCCAAGGGGTTGGGAACTCGCCATCACGCCGTAGCAGCTATGACGGCAGCAACGAGCGCTACTGGCGTTACGGTCTCCCAGGAGGACCGGATGGTTCGCGTTTTCCGTGGAGGAAAAATCGTGGCCAAACTGGACCCGCGCGGAACAATTCTCGAACACGTGGATGTCTGAGTACCAACCGTTTTAGCCTTTTCTCCCAATACTAGACTTGGGGGTGGAGAGAGTGAAATATCTGGAATTGGCTCAGACCTTCGAGAAGCTGGAAAAAACAGCGTCCTACTTGGAAAAAAACAAAATCATTGCAGACCTGCTGAAGAAGACGCCCCCTCAGGAAATCGGAAAGGTTGTCCTCCTCATGCTCGGAAGGGCCTGGCCAACCTATATTTCGAAAGAAACTGGTGTCGCACACCAACAACTGAAGAAAGCTGTCGCTATGGCATCCGGCTATGAAACCACCGAAGTGGACAAGCTGATGACCAAAATCGGAGATCTCGGAGAAGTGGCCGAGCAGCTGATAACCAAACGAAAGCAGGTCTCCCTCTTCGCAAAACCGCTGACGGTAGATGAGGTGTTCAACGCCATCAAACGGCTACCTGAGATAACTGGGGCAAAATCAACCGACCGCAAACTGGAACTAGTCGCCGGCCTGCTCACGAGCGCACAGCCCGTTGAAGCCAAGTTCATAGTGCGCACGGTGCTAGGCGACCTTAGAATCGGTGTGGCCGAAGGAAGGTTGCGGGACGCCATCGCCACGGCCTTTGGTGTCAATCCTGAGGAAGTCGAGCACGCGTACATGCTGGCTTCGGACTATTCCGTCGTCGCTGAAGCCGTAGCGCGCTCCGGAGCGGCCGGGCTAAAGCGCGTCACCGTAACGATTGGTCACCCGGTGAGCCCAATGCTGGCCCAACGAGCAGAGAGTCCGGAAGAGATTCTAAAAAGAATGAATGGAAAGGCCGCCTTCGAAATCAAATTAGATGGTATTCGCATTCAGGCGCACAAAAACGATTCTGATGTGAAGCTGTTCACTAGGCGAATGGAGGACTACACCAACATGTTTCCCGATTTGGTGAAGCCAGTGCACGACGCCATCACCACGCCACGTGCCATAGTGGACGGAGAGCTGGTCGCCATCAATCCAGAGTCCGGCAGACCCATGCCGTTTCAAGAAGTGTTAAAAAGACGGCGCAAGTACGGGATCTCCAAAGCTGTGAAAGAAATCCCGGTAGTTCTTTATCTGTTTGACGTGCTTTTGGTGGGAGATAAGGTTTTGATGTCCAAGCCATACACAGAACGGAGGAAAACCCTCGAAAAAATCGTAAAGCCGAACGACCACGTCCAAATCGTCGAACAGCGCATTTTGGGTTCTCCATCCGAGATCCGCGAGTTCGCTGAATACGCGGTCAAAATAGGTCACGAGGGGCTCCTAGCTAAGGACCTGAAGTCCCCCTATCGTGCCGGGAAACGAGAGTTCATGTGGTTGAAGCTCAAGCCCACACTAGACACCGTGGACTTGGTAGTGGTCGGAGCTCTTTACGGGAAGGGAAAACGAGCAGGCGTCTATGGTAGCTATATCTTGGCGGCCAGAGACGCAACAACCAACACCTATAAGACCATCACCAAGTGCGGAACGGGATATTCGGATGAAGATTTGGAGCAGCTGACCCAGCTGTTCAAGCCCCTCCAAATCCCAAAACCGCATCCAGATGTGGAGATAGAAATCGAGGCCGATGCGTACTTCAAGCCAGAAGTGGTCTTCGAAGTGGGTTTTGAAGAAATTCAGCGCAGTCCCGAGGAAAAACACACAAGCGGCATGGGTCTAAGATTTCCGCGCTTTATCCGAATACGAGAAGACAAGCGTCCAGAGGAGGCCACCACCATCACCGAGATCGAGCAGTTGTACCGGGAACAACAACAGAAGAAGGGTAAGCGCGTCTAGTGCTGAGCGAGCTGATTGAGCATTATTTCTTCAAATTTGCTCAAGAACTCCGGTAGAAACTTTTCTTCGATTTGGGCCCCGCAGGCAACGGCGTGTCCGCCACCCTCTCCCCCTACTTTTTTCGCAGCTTCCCTTATGGCCAAACCCATGTTGAGCCCACGCAAAAATAGCAGTTTTGAACACCTCGCCGATATCTTGGCCACCCCATCGCTCCGCACCAAGCCCACGATCGGACGGAATGGGTTGGAGTACTGGTACCCCAGAGCCATGCTTGTGAGAGTTCCAACAAACGTCTCTTTGATCACCCCGGTGGCGTCGAAATACTGAAGATACTTTCGTGGCCCCTCGGAGAGACCCGTGCTCTCGATGAACTCCAGCCCTTGGGCTATCTGGCGCCTGTGGTACCGAATCAGCCTTAGCATGGCCCGGTAGTAAACGCCGCGATCTCCTTTGGCCACCTCTAGTCCCAGCACAGGTTGCTCATGGCGTGCGGTCGAGTTCAAACACGTTGCGAATTCTTCAGCGTCTTTCAGCAAGCTGTTGTCTTCCTCCTGGGTCAGGGAGTATACCTCTCCCATGATCGAGCGTGGGACATAGCTGGCCAGTTCTGGTGGAACGGTAAGGAATATCCTTGCGATCAGTTCGGAAGCAAGCTTTTGTTTCTCCGCCAAACTGAGATCCACAAGGCGGCGCCAGCGATCTCCCGATTTCAGTGGAATATCCAGCTGTTTGAGCATCGACACGCACCCAGCGGGGGATCCGCTCACACCCGGGATGGGGGGGTCATTGAAGTTTTCCAGCGCTTTGAAGAGGGGACGCGAGTGTCTTCCATAAAGAAGCAAATCATGTTCTTTCTTCACCAATCCCATCTCTATGGCATCGGACGCTATCTCGGTGTTCAGTCCAGTAAGAGAACCCCAAGCGTTTTGAACATCGCCTAGAGCCCCCACCAGAGCGATTGATGCAAGATCCTTATTTTTTCCAGATAATTCCCTTGCTATGAAGTACGCCATTCCCGCTCCGCTAATGTCCTGCATTCCGTCTATTCCCATCCGGTGGGCATTGAAGTGAACCAGCTCGGGCCACTCAAAGCCTGCATCGGGCAGATGGTGGTCCGCAATGATCACGTGATGTCCACTGTACTTCCTGCTCAAGTTCTCCAGCTGGGAACTCCCCAAATCTGTAAAAATGGTGAGTTCAGCTGGTTCCAGATCCTCGACCACCTCGCGATAAAGCATGCGTACGAATTTGACTCGGTGCTCTATTCCCTCGCGGTCTAGAGCTAAAGAAATGACCGCCGCAGCAGCCACACCATCGGCATCCATGTGTGAGATGACTTCAACTTCCCGGTTTCTGAAATCCCTAATAGTCTGAGCAGCACGATTCGCAATACGGCGTAAGAGACTCATACCTGACCTCACCATATTTTTCTCACCATATAGATAAATTTTCAAATCTTGAAACCGGGTGTGTTTTGATGAAGACAATCGAATGGAAAAAAAATTGTGTAGTCCTGATCGATCAGACTCTTCTCCCCCACCGCACAAAGAAGGTTGTCTGCAAGAGTGTTGAAGACGTGGCGCGAGCCATAGAACAAATGAAAATCCGAGGCGCCCCTGCCCTAGCGGTGGCTGGAGGGATGGGTCTCGCTCTGGCCGCGGTCAGGTCAAAAGCCCGTTCTAGGTCAGAACTCCTGCGCGTGTTGAAAACCGCCGCTAGACGGCTTGAGCGGACAAGGCCAACAGCAGTAAATCTTTTTGTGGGTATCCGCCGAGTCCTCAAAGCAGCACAGCGATGCGAAACAGTGAGGGAGATGAGAGAAGCGGCAATCGAGGAAGCCATTCGGATTGCCGAAGAAGACATTGCAATAAACCGCAAAATTGGTGAACACGGGGCCAAGGTCATTCCGCGTGGAGCGACAGTGCTCACTCACTGCAATGCTGGCGCGTTGGCTACGGCTGGCTATGGTACCGCGCTCGGTGTGATTAGGGCGGCTCACGAGAAGGGCAAGAACATCCGGGTGATCGCTACCGAAACAAGGCCTTTGCTCCAAGGCGCACGACTGACGGCGTGGGAATTGAAACGCGAAGGAATTCCCGTTCGCGTGATCGTTGACAGCGCAGTCGGCTTCATGATGGCGCAGAAGGAAATCGATGTCGTGGTTGTCGGTGCAGACAGAATTGCAAGAAACGGAGATACGGTAAACAAAATCGGTACTTACAATATTGCCGTGCTCGCCCACCGGCACCGCGTTCCTTTCTATGTTGCCGCGCCCCTCAGCACCGTCGACTTTTCAATCTCGAGCGGCACGCGTATACCGATTGAATTCCGTGATTCGCAGGAGATCGAGCGGATAGGAGGCACCAGAGTGTTGCCCAGAGGGGTCGACGCCATCAATCCGGCATTTGATGTGACTCCGGCCGAGCTGATAATGGGGATTATAACAGAGCGCGGAGTGGTGAAACCTTCCCAGCTCAAAAAATTGAAATCTCAGGCCCCGAACTTGTGACTCTTGTTCATAAGATCCGCCAGAATCGGGAGGAGATGACGACCCAGAATGCGGCCAAGTCCTCCCCCTGCGACTTCTCTCTCGCCGAAGCGCTCCACTCCGTCGCGACGCACCCCCGGTCCATAAATCACCACCGGAACTGGATCAGCGCTATGGTTTCTCACACTCACAGGTGTTGAATGGTCAGCGGTGACCACTATATAATCCACGGAGTCCAAGAACTGCGCCAGGATTTGATCGATGCGCTCAATGAACTCGACTTTGGCACGCGCGTTTCCGTCATGCCCCGCTTCGTCAAGTCCTTTGATATGGAGGAGAACAAAGTCATGATCTTCCAGCAGTTTCAGCGATGCTTTGGCTTTTGCGTTCAAATCGGTGTGAATGTTTCCCGTCGCACCTGCAACGTCCACTACGGTGAGCCCTGCTAGTCTGCACACCCCCTTCACCAAGGCAGCAGCAGCGACGCACGCTCCTTTCAGTCCCAATCGTTTCTCCAAAGGAACCAAGTGGGGAACTACACCGGCCCCGCGTAACAAGATGTAATTGGCCGGAGGAAGCCCCTTACGCTCTCGCTCCATGTTCAGTTCGTGTTTTTTCAAAATCTCGTGCGCTTTTTTGGAAAACTCGTTCAAGAGCTTGGCGGTCTTGGCAGCTCTGTTTCTGCGCAACACGTATTTTCTCATCCCGCCAGCAATCACGGGATAGCCGGGCAACGCTGTTTCTTGTTCGCGCAAAGCCGGAACAATTTCTAACGGTCTCTTTCCTTCTGCGTGGGGATCGGAATCGGAAACCTCATGTGAGAGGCCAGAGCCCTTTAACACGAGCACACCACGATGCCCCACGGTGCGTCTGAATATCATGCGTACGCCTTTCAACTTTATTTGCTGAAGTGCCTTTTCCAAAGGCGCAGTATCTTGGATTCGTCCTGCACGCCGATCGACCACCACTCCCGAGTTGTCCACAGTAGCGAAGTTGGCACGGAAAGCCACATCTCCAGCTTCGAGCTCTATGCCGGCTCCCGCTGCCTCAAACGGTCCACGCCCAGTGTACACCTCATAGGGATTATAACCCAGCAAGGCTAAGTGCGCCGTGTCACTCCCGGGCGGAACTCCCGGCTCGATGGCATCCATCTGACCACATATTCCGTGCTTGGCGAGCCAATCCATATTTGGCGTATGGGCGATCTCAAGTGGAGTCTTGTTCGCAAGCTCCGGAACTGGGCGGTCGGACATGCCGTCGCATATGACAACCAACGCGCGCATGGTGCTCTCTTATGCTTATCACCCGGTATTCAAAAGTTTTTTGGAAAACGAGGATATTTGGGCACGCAAATCTAACGCTTGGTGGTATCTGTGAACACCGTTCCTCTGTATGCGGGAATCGATGATACAGACTCGCCACGTGGCATGTGCACCACTTACGTGGGGGCCGTCGCCATTCAACGTCTCCAAAGGCTAGGATGCGCTCTGCTCGACTTTCCAAAACTAATTCGATTGAACCCGTGTTGGCCCCAGAAAACTCGTGGAAACTGTGCGGTGGCATTTCTCGTAGGTTGTCCACCGGATCAGGTGTCGGAGGTGAAAGAAATAGTGCTGAAAACCGTTGAGGAGCTGGCAGAAAAGGATGACCGAACCAACCCGGGTGTGGCTTTTATGTCCAAGAAAACTCCTCCGGAAGAACTAGTAACGTTTGCGTATCGAGTGGTGAAGGATATCGTCGACTTGAAGGAGGCCGAAAGCATGGCGAACAAGCTGGGGATTGAAACCCACAAGTTTCGCGCGGGAAATGGTGTGATCGGAGCTCTAGCGGCCATCGGGCACCCCCTAACTAACGACTTCACATACGAGCTGGTCGCTTATAGAACCCCTGAAAATAGGGGGAAGCCAAGAAAAGTGGATCCGGATTCGGTCAAGCGGATGGACAAACTCACGTCCCCTCTTACCTTTGACAACCTCGATCCATGGACGGGCGAGATCCGGATAACACCCCACACTCCTTGTCCCGTGCTGTATGGGATCAGAGGCGAATCCCCAGCGGTTTTGAAAAAGGCGCATCAGTTGGTGAAAACGGGAGAACCTATAGAAAGAGTTCAAATTTTCAAGACCAACCAAGGAACCGACGAGCATTTGGTTTCCGCAAAAATCGCTGAGGTAAGTCCGCTGCGCTCCTACTCCATCGAGGGAGAAATCGCTTCAAAGCCGCGAATCATCGCTGGGGGCCACGTGATCGTAGAAATCCGCGACTCGACTGGCACGATTCACTGCGCAGCCTATGAGCCGACTAGGATTTTCAGAACGGTGGTAAAACAGTTGATCCCTGGGGACCGAGTGATCGTCCATGGAGGAGTAAAACAAAAACCTAGCTTACCTCTCACCTTGAACTTGGAAAAGATAGAAATCTTGGAATTGGCGAAGAAAACGGTTAAACGAAATCCCAAGTGTCCAAAATGTGGTAAGAGAATGAAATCAGAAGGGCGCGGAAAAGGATATGTGTGCAAGAAATGTAAGGAGCGGGCCCCGCCTACCGCGGCTACAATTGAGGAGCTTTCACGTGGGATCCGGGTGGGCAAATTTGAGGTGCCGCCAAGGGCACGAAGACATCTGGCGAAACCGCTCCAACGCGAGCTGGCGGTCAAAAGCATAATAGAGTTCTAACCGTCGGATTTAAGTCGTTGGAAATGATAGAGAGTGTTGATGCAGATAAAAATCCAACTCAACTACCTCTCGGCCGAACGCCTCATTCAACAGGCCCCTCAAGGACCAGTCCACATCCAGACGAACGTGAATGTGGTGCGTGTGGAGGAAAAAGAAGCAGGCCTAATAGTTCCGTTTGTCGTATCGATCACGTATTCCCCATCAGTCGCTCAAATAAACATCAAGGGGGAGGCCTTTGTGAGCGGAAAACCGGAAGAACTCCAGCAACTCAAGTCCGATTATGATGCAAAGCGCCCACCGCCGCCGAATTTGCTTCAAGCTATCACTACGACCTCGCTAGTGGAGGCTACGGTTCTCTCCCGCTCTCTGAATATTCCGCCACCCATCCCCCTGCCTCACATCGGTCAAAAACAGCCACCTAAAGACAAGGAGCAGCCGTCCTATGTGGCGTAAGCGAACCATTAGGATTTATTACCGCAACTCTGTAGTTTATGGGTGAGGCTCCGAAAGCAGGGATTTGAATGGAAGTGATCATTCGCGTACACCCGAGTTTCAAGTCCGAGATAGGAACCGAGGAAATAAGAGTCAAGATTTCGGAGTTCGAAACACTCGATACCCTGATGATGAAGATCAGCCGCCGATACCCCCGGCTCGTAGAGTACGTGTTGGATCCCACGACTGGCGAACTCCGCCAGGACTACACTATTTTATTGAATGGTCGGCGCATGCGCGATATCCACACCAGGCTCAAACACAAAGACGAGATTTCCATTTCTCCCCCTGCTGAAGGATAATGTTTTACTGGCAGAAGCTTTTAACAACGCACTAACACAAGGTATTGAGTTCGGATGCGCGTCGAGATAAAGGACTCTGGGCCTCTCAAAGTTGCTGTGTTTGAAGGAGTAGAAGCCTCGCTTGAAAACCCAAATGTTCGAGCAGCTGTTCTGAAGGAGCTAGAAACCCAGCCACCCGTTCACCAAGTAGTCCTACGTGCTCCCGTCACACACGTGTTCTGCACCGAGAGACTATCCGTCTTGGCCCACACCATAGCCCGAGCGAAGCGAACGGTGCTGGACGAATCGTACTATCCATCAGCACCCTCCAAACGGTGCCGGGAGTGTATTCGCGAACAAAAGGAAAAGCTACTCCGGGTATTCGCCGAAATCGAGAGAAATCCTCATCGGGCCAGAGAACTTAAACAAATGTTGCGATTAAAACCGCGTGAAAACACGAAAAAATGTAGAGAGTGTGTTGAAAAACACTTGGCGAAACTGTTGCGGGTGTTGAACGGTCTCTTTGCACCCCTCAAGTTTTTGAAAGAATTGAACGAAGACTCCTACCCGAGAGTTTTTGAGGAAAGACAAAAGCCCTTTTTCGTTGAAGGCGTGTGGAGCACGCCGCCGAAAAACGCGAAGCTGATCGATAGCTACAAGCTCCGGGAAAACCGCGGGATAGTGAAGATCTACGAGCGCCCTGACAACCCCGTAGGATTCTACGAGCTTGAGCTACCAGAGTTTAAGCTTCCTTCGGATCAGCTGGCTCTGTTATATCGTGCGTTCAATTACAAGCTCGAGGAGGCGCCGGGTCATGCACGTTTTGCATATTCAGACCGGATGTTCTCATTTGCGCAGGACTGGTATTTGGTGCTCCTCCATCTGCTGAAGGAGAAAAAACTCCAAATTTCAAATGACCAAATAGAGAGACTCGCCAACATGATCGCTCGGTGGCTCACCTATCGTGTGCTCGATCCCTTCGCTTACGACGATTATATCACTGATATCTATGTCTCGGCTCCGCCAGAGCTCCAACCCATATACGTAGAGCACGAGCGATGGGGCAAGCTAGAGACCGGAATACGCTGGGACACGCCCTCGGTGCTTGGTTTGGGAGAGGTGCTGGCCTCAAGACTCGGCAGTTCCTTCGACGAAGTGAGGCCGCAGCTTGACGCCGAGATTCCGGAGCTGGGCATGAGGCTGTTTCTCAGCCGATACCCCGCCATATGGGCACGCAGCGTTGAGCTGGCAGTTCGCAAGCGGAGATCGAATCCTTGGACCCAGCCGCTTTTCCTTTCCCGACGCACGCTCACCCCCTTGGCTAGTTCGTTTCTCAGCAATGTGTTAAGACTTGGATCTAGCGTGTTCGTTATCGGGGAGATGGGAACGGCAAAAACATCACAAGTCGAGACATACA
Source organism: Hadesarchaea archaeon (assembly GCA_029259175.1). Classification (GTDB taxonomy): domain Archaea; phylum Hadarchaeota; class Hadarchaeia; order Hadarchaeales; family Hadarchaeaceae; genus JAVZGN01. Next base: position 160,556 of record JAPDJH010000002.1, on the reverse strand, counting down.
TTCCGGAAATCGGACCTCAACACCGCATAGTGACCTTCCAAGATACCGAAGAACTCCATGTGGAGGAGTTCCTACAACACGGCTACAAAATCGCAAATGTTAGAATATCTGATCCAGAGCACTTGGAAAGGCAAATCAACGCGTTTTTGCGCGGAGGAGCCAGCTACTGGCTCATCACGGAAGTCCGGGAGGCATCTGCCGTTCGTGCAGCGCTCGGTGCTGCTGCTCGTCAAGGCTCCCAGCCTGTGGTGGCGAGTTTTCACGCGCGCAGTAAGAGAGAGGTTTTCGATCTCGTTGTGCACATTATGGGCCTGCACGAAGCCGCTTTTCGTTATATCGACTTGATTGTCAGCACGGCCCGGTTCTCGACGCCCAGTGGTACCATCAGGCGTATCGTTGAGATCGCAGAAGTGCGGAAGGACTGGAGAGAAGAGCCGCGTTACGTAGAACTATTCGCAGACGATCGGAGCCGGGATTTGCTATTGGTGAAAAACTTGCTCGTCGGAGATAGACGGCTAATAAAACAGCTCAACTCCTTCGACCTTTCCAAACTTGACCTCTCCAAAACGGCGAAAAAAGTGCGATTCGCTCCACCCAGCCGTGGTGGTAGTCACCTGATCCCTGAGCTATGCAGAAGACTGGGCATCAAGGATGACGACTTCTTGAAACAACTACTCTTGGAAGCCCGGGTGAAGTCCGACCTGCTTCAGCTTTCCAAACAGAAACCAGAAGTGCTTGAGCTTCCGTTTGTTAGCAAAGCCTACGGTGTGTACTTCACGTTGCTCAAACAGCACGGTCCCCATATCAAGCGAGTACTCGGAGAGTGGCGCGCTTGGCTGAAAAAACAATAGAGTCCCTTCCAACAGAGTTTCCGATACCAGAGGATGTTCGCAGGGTTTTCGAGAGAAAAAAAGCAAAACGCCGACACACCCTTTATGAGAAGTTTTGCAGATTTGCGAGGAAAATCATTGGAGCTTTGGTACGCGAGTACCGAGTTAGCGAACGAACGAAAAAAGATCTGAAAGACTCAGGACTGCAGCTGAGTGACGAAGAGTGGGCAGCAGGGATGCTGTTCAGTTTTTTTCTGCCCATACTCCCCTTTCTCATACTCTGGCTCGTATCAGGGGATCTGTTAGAGACTCTGTATCTCCCAATACTCGGGTCGGTGCTCGGAGGTCTAAGTGGGCTGGTCTTTCAGCTCTACCCCTCCGTGCGGGCTTCTACGCGCAGGGCACAGGCACAGAGTCTGGCTATAAACACCGTTATGTTGTTGAGCTTTTTCCTCTACCACAAACCAGATCTCCGAGGAGCCACGGTCTACGCTGCCGATGCCAGCGAAGGAAAACTGGCGGAGGATTTGCAACGGGGACTTTTTGAACTCGATGAGCGGAGACGCTTTGAAACCGTGCGTCATTTGTTGGTGTCTGTAGCGAATGAATGGGGCGAGATTGATGACAATGTGCGCCAAGCCATCTTCGACATTCTCCGATCCTCGGGTACAAAGGACGAAAGCATGCGAATCATGGATATCGCTAAAGCGCCCAACCGTGTGCTCGAGGGATCGGAAGAACAACTCACAAAAAAGCTGGGCTCGCTTGTGATGCCCACTCTAGCCTTTCTAACCTTTGGATCGCTGGCTATTATCGGAGCTGTGGGTCTTTCTCCAGTTTTCAGCATGATTGGTGTCCAGCTGGTTGACCTAAAGTTTTTCGTGGGTATCGCTGCTGCTCTCGTGGTCTCGTTTGCGGCGTTCACGCTTTACATGGAGCGAAACAGGCCTGCCACGGTCCAGATCATAGAAAGCTGGAAGGACGACCCGCGCTTACCACCGCCGGGAAAGCTCCGAATAGGCACGCGCGTGTTTCCGAGCTGGGTGATCCTACTTGTGTGTTTTCTGGCGCTGGGGTGGCCTGGGGTCCTCTACTTGGTCGGAGTGAGAGAAGGAGTGGTGGGACAAATCGCACTGAGCTTTTCCACCATGTGGCTAGTATGGGGAGTCGGAGCAGCTCTCGGAGTGTATGGATACGCGTACGCGAGGAACAGACGAGCGGCGCGCGATGAGGAACGAAGAAAAGTCTCGGATTGGGCAAACGCTCTGAATACGATTGGATCCAGAATGCTAGATGGAAAGCCGGCTCAGGTCGCGATGGTGGAGGCTGCAGAACTCATGGAGGGGTCGCCGCTAGCCAGCGAACTGAAAGGTGCAAGCTCGCGTATGAACGAATTCGGCATGAACATGAAAGAGGCCATCGTGCATCGCCAGCGTTACAATCCGGTCATAGCAGGGTTTCTCCACATAATTTCTCGAATAAGACGAGACAACGAAGCCGCAGCCGGAAGAGCTTGCATGCTGGCGGCGGAGTTTCTCCGAACGCTGCAGCGTGTGGAACGCAGGTTTAGAGAACGTATTGATGAGGCGATGAGCAATCTCTGGCTCGTGTCAGTAGTTCTCATTCCGGTGGTGTGTGCAATGGCTGTGTGGGTGATGAATTTCATGTCGGGAATGAAGTACACGCTCGCTGCTCAGATGTCTGCTGCCGGTGTTGCAGGGGTTCCGCTCATGATTGGTGCGATGGAGGCCGCAGAACTCTCTCTGCTGCGCTTAGTTATGGGACTGACCAGCATATTGCTTTCGGCCGTGATTGCCCGATATATCGCCGTGATCAAGGCGCCGGGAGACAGTGTCGAATTGTGGTCGCTGGTGGCAAAGTCCGCGGTGCTCTCGAGTGTGGTTTTCACGATCGCGTCTTTACTATTGATCTGGGTTCTGGGCTGAGAGGAAAACGCGCTGGATGTAGGCCTTGCCGATTTGAGCATATTCTGTGTTCCGTAGGGGTGGCGTCTGATAGAGAGTGGGATCCGGCACACCAGCATCCACGAAGGCTTTAGCTCGTCTCCGGCAGTTAGAGCACCATCCGCAGTGCAATGGTAGTTCGATATTGGCCCGAGGGTGACGCTCCCACACCCGCACGTTGGTATAACAAGAGAACGTGAACTCCCATCGCACTCCGAGCTCCTCACCATATTTGATAACCGCGTCTTTGTCTTTGGTTATGAACGGAGCTAGAACTCGGTACCCGCCAAAATGGGTCGCTTGATCTGCAACACGATTCATCAGCTCAACAAACTCAGGAGTGTTGTCTTTCATGGGTACTGGGGTTTCCCGCCTTATCCCAATGTACACATCGTAGATGTTGCGCCTTCCCGTGCGCAGATAGGACGATAAATCGATACTCTCCGCGAATGCCAGACCTATGGTGACCAGTTGGAGATTTCGGACCACATCCCACCACCACAGGATGCGCTTGGAAGCGGCCTCAGGATCTTGAAGGGCATTGACGGGTGTTTCGGGCAGTGGTTCGTCCCGAACAAGCTTGGAGGTGGAAAGCTCTCCGAGCCACCGGATGTTCACCGTTTTCAGCTCGACTGGATATCCCTTACTGGACAAAAGCTCGACAGTCTTTTCAACGCCGAGACGCTCGAGTTCGGCCATCCGCTGACCGTAGTCGGCGTGGATGGCGATAACGTGTCTGGGCCGGATTTTCTTCGCTACGTGGTAGAGCAGAGGAATGCTGTCTGCACCACCGGAAGTTAAAACTATAGCATTTCTGTCGCTGTGCATCACTCAACTTAAATGTTGAACAACGTTTAATGGTTTTTGGGAACAAAAGGGTTTGGCAAATCCTAACGCTTAAATCTTGCTCGGGAAATGAGAGATAGATGACAAGAACCAAAACAGACGTGTTGCAACTGGCAAAGCGGGAGGGCGTCAAGTTCGTTCAGCTGCAGTTCACAGACATCCTCGGGGCTGTGAAGAGTGTAACCATCCCAATCTCTCAGTTTTCAAAGGCTTTGGACGAAGGGATATTCTTCGATGGTTCTTCCATAATGGGTTACGCAACCATTGAGGAGTCTGATATGAGGCTCAGACCCGTTCCCGAGTCCTTTGTGATTCTGCCGTGGACCGAGGGTGAGCTGAAAACGGCGCGCTTGGCGTGTGAGGTGTACGACCACAACGGCAACAGATTCGAAGGTGACCCGCGCTGGGCGCTTGAGCGCATGATGGATAAGGCAAAAGAGCACGGGTGGGTCTTCTACACTGCTCCCGAGTACGAGTTCTTTCTGCTGATGCGGGACGCGGAAGGGAATCCAACCACCAAACCGACCGACTATGGGAACTACTTCGATCTCATGCGGGATAGAGGGGAGGCGATTAGAAACCAGATCGTCAACTACCTCAACACAATGGGCCTGGAGGTCGAGGCTTCACACCACGAAGTGGCCCCAGGCCAGCACGAGATAGACCTGAAATACGCCGATGCGCTCACATCCGCCGATCGTGTGACCCTGATGAAGTATACTACTAAGACCATAGCGGATCAACACGGATGGTATGCGACCTTCATGCCGAAGCCAATCTACGGTGTGAACGGAAGCGGAATGCACACGCACCAGTCCCTGATGACCCAGCAGGGAAAAAACGTGTTCTATGACGCACGCGGGCCGTACAAGCTCAGCAAAGAGGCGCTCTATTTCATTGGGGGGCTTATCCACTACGCGCGTGAGATCTGTGCTGTGCTCGCATCTTCGGTCAACTCCTACAAGCGCTTGGTTCCAGGATACGAAGCCCCCGTGTACATCTCGTGGGCCAATCTCAACCGCAGCGCTTACATCCGGGTGCCGGCGGGTAGAGGACAGCGGACGAGAATAGAGCTGCGCAATCCCGACCCCGCTGGCAATCCCTATCTCCAGTTTGCGGTTATGCTGGCGGCCGGACTCAAAGGTATTGAAGAGCGGATTGATCCGCCGGAGCCCATCGAACGAGACATCTTCAGGATGAGCCCGGAGGAGAGAGAGGCGCTCAAGATCGGGTCGCTGCCCGGAACACTGGGTGAGGCGTTGAGAGAGATGAAGCGCAGCCGCTTGATGCGGGAGGCCCTGGGAGATCATCTCTTCAACCACTTCCTATACATCAAGGGGCGCGAATGGCAGGAGTTCTCGGCGCACGTGAGCGACTGGGAGATCGAAAAGCTGTTACCAGTTCTCTAGTCCAGAATCCCGTAAAGAGTCGTTCGTTGCTTTGGAATACGTCCTGAACGCACGATCAGGTGCCGGAGTTGGGACTCGCTCATGCTCGTGCGAGTTCCGCCGGTTGCGCGCGTGATATGTTCTTCCATCAGAGTGCCGCCGAGATCGTTTGCTCCCGCGCGCAGCATGAGCGATGCCCCATCTGGACCTAGCTTGACCCAAGAAGCTTGGATGTTCGGGATCAGCTCAGCAAAAACCAATCTTGCGACGGCGTGAACCAGTAAGCTGTAGGACAGAGAAGGGGGATGATGGATGCCTGTAGCAAAAAGATGAGTTCGAAATGGAATAAAGGCAAGTGGAACGAACTCGGTGAAACCACCAGTGTCCCGTTGGATTCGCCTGATGATTTGGAGATGTTGCGCGAGTTCTGGAGGACGCTCGACAGTCCCGTACAGAACGGTGGCGGTGGTGGGAATTCCCAGCTCGTGTGCGGTGCGGATGATCTCGATCCACCGCTTAGCCGATATTTTTTCGGGACAAATGAGCGCGCGCACACGATCTACAAGGATCTCGGCAGCGGTTCCGGGCATCGAGTCCAAACCCGCGTTGCGTAGCTCTGTTAAGACTTCGGACACCTCCATCCCCTCCTGCTTGCAGATGTGATCGATTTCGGCGGGGGAGAAGGCGTGAATGTGAATTTGAGGGGCGACTTCGCGGATGATGTGTAGCAATTTGATGTAGTCTTGGAGGCCAAAGTCGGGATGGAGACCTCCTTGAACGCAAACCTCGGTGGCACCCACGTCTCTGGCCTCACGCACCTTGGTTCGAATCTGGGCCTCACTCAACACATATGCATCGGGAGCATCTAGAGACCTTCTGAAGGCACAGAAGCGGCAAGAACCTGTACAGATATTGGTGAAATTCAGATTGCGGTTTTTAACATAAGTCACAATGTTTCCCACGAGTCGCTCGCGTAGCTCGTCAGCCGCGCGGATGACGATGGAGACGTCCGATCCTCGGACCGAGAGCAGACGTGTGATGTCTTGGACTTCAAGCTCATCACCGGCGAGCGCCGCCGAAAGCAATGCGCGAAGCTCGCTAGTTTCGATATCCAGCCTCGTCTGATATTCGGTCCACAATACGCTTCACCTCCGCGGACATCCACCGCCGCTCCACGTAACAGGGATAAACTGGAAGTCTCTCACGTGGCTGGAACCCCGCGCGCAGGATAGCGGCACGGAGCTGCTCCGCGCTCGGCCACGGGGCTCTGGGATTCACAAAATCAGGAGTAATAGGAGAAATTCCGCCGAAGTCGCGCACCCCTGCACGCAGGAGTTCTCTCACCCGTCTCTCGAAGAATCCGTAGAGATGCAATAGATTAGGCGGGAACTGGATGGGAACTTCCGGCAAAATGCGTGCCGCTGCCCGCACGGTTCGGAGCACGGTCCGCCAAGCAGGTGGTTTCCAGGCATGCATTGGCGTATTTGGTTTTGGCTCAAATGGCTGGACTATCACCTCTTGGATATGCCCATATCGGTCGTGGAGTTCTCTGATGAGATGCAGGGAGAACATGCGATCTCTTTCAGATTCGCCAACACCCACAAGAATCCCGGTGGTGAAAGGAATCCTCAGTTCTCCAGCCGCCTCGATTGTTGCCAGCCTGAACGCAGGAGTCTTTCCAGGACTATGTGCATGTGCTGGCAAGGGAGTGGCGCACTCGAGCATGAGCCCCATGCTGGCGCACCAACGCTTCAGTCTGCGCAGCTCGTGCTTGCTTAGGACTCCAAGATTCACATGAGGAAGCATGTCCAGCCTCAGAAGTGATTTGCAGAGGTGCTCAACGTAGTGAGTGAAGTCTCGGAAGCCCCACTCGCGCAGCCTTTCCTTAACCGATAAGAAGAAATCAGGTCTCTCCCCGGTGGTTATCAGAGCCTCGGTACAGCCGCACAATTTGCCGACCCATGCCATGCTCAACACTTCTGACGTGGTGAGCAGCCAGCCGCCATTGTTCGGCCGACCGCGGAAGCCACAGTAGGCGCAGCGGTTTCGGCAGATGTTGCTGACGGGGAGGAAAACGTTGCGGGAATAAGTAACGATATCTTCGTGCCTCATCTTGCGGCCTCAACCACTTATTCCACACACATTCAAAAGAGGTTAACGTGCAATACTCATTAGGATTTCATGAGCACGGTGCCGGTCCTTATCCCCGTGAAGCCATTGAACTTGGCGAAATCCTCGTTCTCTTCCGTGCTCTCCCCAACAGAGCGGAAGGGGCTCACGCTCGCAATGCTCACCGACGTTCTAAGAGCTGTGTGCGGATGCGAGCTGGCGGAGCCCTATGTGGTGTCTGCAGATCTGGCGGTTCTGAAACACGCTCGCTCGATGGGGGCGAAAGGATTGCGCGAGCCGGGCCTAGAACTGAACGACGCTTTGCGGTGGGGAATCGAACAGTTGAAGCCTTCCAGCGTGCTCATAATACCAGCTGATCTCCCCTTGCTTCGGAGCCCTGATGTTGAACACATCATTCAGCTCTCGACCACGCGCTCTGTGGTGATCGCGCCATCGAAAACCAGCGGAACAAATGCGCTTCTACTCAGACCCGCAGACGTCATCCCGTTGTGTTTTGGAGGAGAAAGCTTTCCAGTCCACTGTGAAAAAGCACTGCGGGCTGGTGTCGATCTCAAGGTATACCGATCGCCACACGTCGAGTTCGACTTGGACGAACCAAGCGACATCGCCCGCGTTCTGGCAGAGGGAATGGGCACCGCGACTTACGAGTTTCTCACTTCTTTAAAGCCACGCATATTTGACAAACAGGTAGAAACCAAAAACCATGAGAAAAACAGCACATCCTAAAAGGAGTCGACGATATCCGCGCTCGCTCAGCACGCGTCCTCCTTTGGCAGCCGAAAAGGAGACTAGCGAGAACCAGCCGAAATCCGCCAAGTAGTGGCCAACGAGCCAGCACACCACCCCGAGCGCTGCACCTACCGCGTAGGCCTCCACGAGCATCGCCAGCCCAATGGTGGCCCACCACAACGGTACTGTAGGGTTCAGCACGCTGCTGTACATGGCTCCACCTACGATTGGATGATAGCTCACAAAAATTCCGCGAGTGCTTGACTGAAAACTCATCCGCGCGATGCTGAGCGCGCCGAGTACTACAAGCAGAACACCGCCGATTATTCCAATTGCTCGCTGGATGAACGCATGCTGGAGAATCGTTCCGACTCCGACCAGGATGAGCACGAGAATGACGGCCTCAACCAGAGCATGACCAACGACCGCGCGAGCTCCCACCAGCCCTCCCTCTCTAGGCGACTTGGCTACAATATAAGTGAAAAGCGGGCCCGGGATGAGTGCGCCGGAAAGAGCCACCACGAACCCGATGGGGAGCTGCACGAGCGCATTCAGCATTCTTGTTCACTGATGGACATTTTTCGCAAAACCTTATATAGACTGGTAGAAAGGAGTGGGCAGATGGAGCAAACAAAAATCCTCTTGCCGGAGGATGAAATCCCCAAGGCTTGGTACAACATCCAAGCGGATCTTCCGAGCCCACTTGACCCCCCGCTCAATCCCCAAACGGGAGAACCTATAGGCCCGGACGCGCTTGCTCCGATTTTTCCGATGGAGCTCATCAAGCAGGAAGTCAGCCAAGAGCGCTGGATCCCCATCCCAGAAGAAGTGAGAGAGGTTTATCGATTGTGGAGGCCTACTCCTCTCTACCGTGCCGTGCGCCTAGAGCGCGCTCTCAAAACCCCTGCGCGGATCTATTTCAAGTGGGAGGGAGTGAGTCCGCCTGGAAGTCACAAGCCAAATACTGCTGTTGCCCAAGCATACTACAACATGCGGGAGGGGGTGCAGCGGCTCACCACGGAAACGGGTGCAGGACAGTGGGGCAGTTCGCTGGCGTTCGCGACCATGCTGTTTGACCTGAAGTGCACCGTGTACATGGTCAAAGTCAGCTACGAGCAGAAGCCCTACCGCCGAATCTTGATGGAAACGTGGGGAGCGGAATGCCTGCCGAGTCCGAGTGATCGCACCAACTACGGACGCCGAGTGTTGCAAGAGGATCCCAACTGTCCGGGCAGTCTGGGGATTGCGATTTCGGAAGCCATCGAGGATGCAGCGACACATGAGGACACGAAGTACTCGCTTGGAAGCGTGCTGAACCATGTGCTGCTGCATCAGACGGTCGTGGGGCTGGAGGCCAAAAAACAGCTGGAACAGGTGGACGAGTACCCTGATGTAATCTTCGGTTGCGTGGGAGGGGGAAGCAACTTCGCAGGTCTGTGCTTTCCATTTCTGGCTGACAAGCTCACGGGAAAAAGGCCAGAACTCCGGGCTGTCTCGTGCGAACCGAAAGCGTGTCCCACCCTGACTCGCGGCCCTTATACATACGACCACGGAGACGCAGCAGGATTGACTCCTCTCCTGAAGATGTACACGCTGGGACACACCTTTGTTCCGCCGCCCATCCACGCCGGAGGGCTGCGCTATCACGGTGACGCGCCACTCCTGTGCAAGCTCACGAAAGAGGGTTACATGGAGGCAGTTGCGTATCACCAGAACGAAGTGTTCGAAGCAGCCAGGCTCTTCGCGCGCGCAGAAGGTTTTGTTGTCGCGCCGGAAACGGCTCACGCGATCAAGGCAGTGGTAGACGAGGCACTGAGGTGCAAGCAAACAGGGGAGGAAAAGGTTATCCTGTTCAACAATAGCGGTCACGGACTGCTTGACCTAGCTGCGTGGGATGCTTTTCTGAGGAAAAAACTAATAGACTACGAACTCCCAGAGAAAATGATCGAGGAGGCCCTAAAACGGCTTCCGAAGTCAGGAGGTGGGAGCTGATGCCGATTGCGTACGTGCTGATCGAGGCGCAGGTGGGAAGGATCGGTGAACTCCTAAAGGCACTGCGTGAGATCGAAGGAGTAGCCGAAGCGTACTCGGTTGCTGGACCCTACGATGTAGTGGTGAAAGTACAGGCAGAGCGATTCGAACAAGTGGCGGAGGTAGTGACTAAACGTATCCACGGGTTGCAGGGGATTGCCAACACGCTCACGCTGTTCGCGTTCGAGTGAGGGGACCAAATGCCTGTTGCCATAGTTCTGGTATCTGCCGAAATCGGTCAAGTGGAGGATGTGCTTCAACGGTTGTTGGACGTGGAAGAAGTAACCGAGGCCTACTCTGTAGCAGGACCGTACTCCGTAGTGGCTAAAGTGGAAACCGATAGCTTCGACAAGCTCGTGCGGGTGATCCCGCAGAAAATACACACGATCCCGGGGATATCCAAAACGCTCACTCTCATAGCTTTTGGACTGGCCAAACAGTACAGAACGGATGCGTGCGAGCAAGCGCTCCAGCTGGCGAAGGCTGGGAAGTACGACGAACTCTACCGGCTGTGCAGGAGCTGCAAACAGTTGAAGTACTGCGCCTACGGGGCTCGAACCGTAACGTATGGGATCTAAATCAAGAACAACGGTTTTTGAGGAGCCCCTCAGTCCGCCCATCATCTAATCATCGGTACGCTCAGCCGATGTCGTGACATCATCGGGGCGATAATACTCTACCGGGCCAAGGTAAATCACTTTCGGTTGAGAAAGGTCTCCTCACAGCTCTAGCACAGTTAAAATGGTTGAAAACTCAAAGAGGATGGTAATGTATGAAGTGGCAAATAGTCGCCGGAGCCTCCTTGGTGGTGGTGCTTATCCTGGTGAACCTTTATGTGTGGGATATCTGGCCGTTCGAAGGGGAGAATCAACAAATTTTACAAATCAGAAAGAAGTTCCTCCCGCGGATACTGAGAAGAGGCCCATTGGTGCTGAGAAAAGAAAACTTCAAACAGCTCTCCGGCTACCAGCAATATGTTACTCCAGCTGATCCCGCCGTTCAGAGTATTGCATCCACTCTTTCCAGCCCACAGGAGGCATACCAAGTCGCCGTCCAATGGGTGTGGGTTTCTGATCAGACTTTACACGGCGTGCAAGAAAAATGGCTGACACCCCATGAGTTTCTCACCCAAACGCCGAACTACCCAACGAATCCCGTGCCGGGCAAGGTCGTGAGCGACTGCGAATCCCAAGCCTATACGCTAGTCTCCATCCTCCGAAGCATGGGCATCCCCGCTACGGATGTGCGCGTGGTAGTTGGAGAGGTGAACTTCAGCGGACAGATAGGCGGACACGCATGGGTTGAAATAATGGATGGAACCAAATGGCTTCAGTTAGAAGCCACATCTGGGCCGTACTGGGACGATGAAGAAGGTAAGCTGTATGACAGCCCAGGTTATCCGTACGGTTATTTCCGCAAACACAAATATCCCGGTCTGGAGGTGTGGGCATATTTCAACGACGTGTATTATTACAATCCGTCTACCGGGCAGGGTAACGCTCCGGCTTCGTGGCGGCAGCTTTCGGCGGTATCACCTGCTTGAAAGCAAACAGCTAGAGCGTTGATTTCAGTTCGACCTCCGCAAGCTTCGAATAGATCGGGCCTTGCGGAGTGAGCGTGCTCCGCATGAGTTCGATTCGAGTCACTTGGACTTCACCGAATTCCCGGTTCCGGTTGAGGTCGATAAAGGATGCAAGTTCGCTTCGATTATGCACAAATTTCACTCTCGCTATGGTCACGTGGGGGTAGAAGTTGCGCTCCGGAGAGAAACCGAGCGCCACCAGAGCAGCGTCGATTCTGCGCTGAACCGCCCTGACTTGGGCTTCTCCTTCTCGCACCCCGGCCCAGATCACCCTGATGTTGCGAGGACTTGGAAAAGCCCCTATCCCAGCAACTCTCATTGTGAAGGCCTCCATCCCCTCGAGGGTTCTAGACACTGCAGAGTGAATCTCCGGAATTTTTTCCTCCTCAACCTCGCCCAAAAATTTCAGCGTGAGGTGAAGATTTTGTGGCTCGACAAGTTTCATTTTTCCTGCGGTGCGGGGGAGTTCTGACTGAACACTTACGAGTTCACCTCTAGTGGCTTCGTTGATTGGAATGGCGATGAACGCACGAACCATTGGAACACCCTATCCTTCCACCCAGTATCCACCCGAGGGAGTGATTTCTTTCTTCCACACAGGAGCTTTTGACTTCACCAGCTCCATCGCCTCAACTAGCGCCTGGAAGACTTCCTTCCGATGCTTTCCACAGGCGACGACATAAATCGCATCCTCACCTGGTTTTAGATCATCGATGATGTGGTGGATTTGAAGCTCCTCCAATCCAAAGCGCTCCTGTACCTCCTTCGCAATTTCGGTGAGCACCGTCGCCGCTTCTTCAGCAGCTTCGTAGTGGAGCAAATCAACCCTCTCGCCGCTTTTGGCCGTGCCCCGAACTATCCCCACAAAACATCCAAGGGCACCCACCTCAGTCCCCAAGTTTTGCCTTATTTCCTCCATAAGCTTGCAGAGATCCACTTCACCCTTTTTGTGAACACGACCCACTGCCATAATCGTCACTCGCCACCGGAGATGGGAGGGAAGATGGCCACCGAGTCCGAATCCGAGAGCTTGGTCTCTAGCCCCTCCATGAGCACTATCGATCGCCCGTTTACCAAGATGTTCACGGTGGACCTCAGCCTCCTGCTTTCGGGATCTTCAAAAACACTTTGAACAAACTTCTGCCCATATTTTGCGGACAAGTGATCCAGCAACTCTCCAACCGTTCGCACACCTTCCACAGTCGTTTTGGGCTCACCCGTAAGCTCCCTAAAGCTCGCAAAAAACTTTACGATTACCATTCCCTCATTCCCCCTTGGCTTCCGCAAGCTTTTCATTTAGTTCCTGCAGCAGAGCATCGGCGTCTATGCCGTACATCTCCGCAACCCGACCGATCTCCAGCTCGGACATCTCGAGACTGGCCATTGGACAGAAAAGACAGGGAAGGCGATGCTTGGATAGCACTTCCATAGCGCCCGGAATCTCCATGACCTCAGCAAGCTTAGTTTCCCTAGTGACGCGTTCCGGTAGACTCATCGATCCACCTCAGAAACTCTTTAAGCCCAGCATCTATATTGAACACCCCAATGCACGGGAGCTCGTAAGAATGGAGTTCGAGAATTCTCCGCTTCACCCGCTCTACCAAAGATCTCCGGGTCTTGACTATCATCACGACCTCTCTGGCTCGCTCAATCTTCCTCTTCCACCGGTAAACCGAGCGAACCGGAAAGATGTTGACACAAGCGGCTAGGCGCTCCTGAACCAGCCGCTCGCCTATTCGCTGCGCCTCTCTTGCACCTCCGGCCGTGACATAGAGAAACACATAGCGATTCGACATCACTCTCCTTTAGAAGTCGTGCCTTAAAACACTCAGCATAGTATAACCATGTTATGAGAAGACCAAGAGTAAGTTTTAAATCCCTCATCCAACAAAAAGATATACAGTCCACACCGCGCGGTGAGGGCGTCGGTCCGAGCTTTGGACAAAAACTGTCCAGCGATGAGAGACTGCTCTCTTGGTGTGGACCCAGATATGTGGGCCCGAACAAACCAGGGCTCCTGGAGAGCTCGGGTCCGAGATAGGTCCGGTGCTCCAAGGTTATAAAAACCCCGCCACGCAAGCTGCGGTCGTCTTCCAACTCCGGTTGATCCTGCCGGAGGCCACTGCTGTGGGGGTCCGACTAAGCCATGCGAGTGGTGGGCGCGCTCCGCAAGGGGCGTGGCCCCGCGCACGGCTCAGTAACACGTCGTCAACCTACCCTGGGGACGGGGATAACCTCGGGAAACTGAGGATAATCCCCGATAGGCAAGGGGTGCTGGAATGCCCTCTTGCCCAAAACCGGCGGGTAAAACCGCACGGGCCCCAGGATGGGACGGCGGCCTATCAGGTAGTTGGTGGGGTAACGGCCCACCAAGCCTACGACGGGTAGCCGCCCTGAGAGGGGGAGCGGCGAGATGGGCACTGAGACAAGGGCCCAGGCCCTACGGGGCGCAGCAGGCGCGAAACCTCCGCAATGCCCGAAAGGGTGACGGGGGGACCCCCAGTGCCGCTGGCCTTTTGGTCGGCGGCTTTTCGGGAGTCTAAAAAGCTCCCGGAATAAGGGCTGGGTAAGTCGGGTGCCAGCCGCCGCGGTAATACCCGCAGCCCAAGTGGTGGCCGCTATTATTGGGCCTAAAGCGCTCGTAGCCGGATCGGCAAGTCCCCCGTGAAATCGGCCAGCCGACTGGTCGGCGCGCGGGGGATACTGCCGGTCTAGGGGCCGGGAGACGCCAGGGGTACTCCGGGGGTAGGGGTGAAATCCTGTAATCCCCGGGGGACCACCGGTGGCGAAGGCGCCTGGCGAGAACGGGCCCGACGGTGAGGGGCGAAGGCTGGGGGAGCAAAGGGGATTAGATACCCCCGTAGTCCCAGCAGTAAAGGATGCGGGCTAGGTGTCGGGCGTCCTTAGAGGGCGCTCGGTGCCGTAGGGAAGCCGTTAAGCCCGCCGCCTGGGAAGTACGGCCGCAAGGCTGAAACTTAAAGGAATTGGCGGGGGAGCACCACAACGGGTGGCTCCTGCGGTTCAATTGGATTCAACGCCGGACACCTCACCAGGGGCGACGGCTGAATGAAGGCCAGGCTGAAGACCTTGCCGGACTAGCCGAGAGGTGGTGCATGGCCGTCGTCAGCTCGTACCGTGAGGCGTCCTGTTAAGTCAGGCAACGAGCGAGACCCGCGCCCCTAGTTGCCCTCGGTGGGAAGCCGGGCACTCTAGGGGGACCGCTGGCGCTAAGCCAGAGGAAGGAGCGGGCGACGGTAGGTCAGTATGCCCCGAATCCCCTGGGCCACACGCGGGAGACAATGGGCGGGACAATGGGCTGCGACCCCGAAAGGGGAAGCCAATCCCCTAAACCCGCCCCTAGTTCGGATCGAGGGCTGCAACTCGCCCTCGTGAAGCTGGAATCCGTAGTAATCGCGGGCCAACACCCCGCGGTGAATATGTCCCTGCTCCTTGCACACACCGCCCGTCACGCCACCCGAGTGAGGTCCAAGTGAGGCTCACTCTCGTTGAGTGGGTCGAACTTGGGCTTCGCGAGGGGGGCGAAGTCGTAACAAGGTAGCCGTAGGGGAACCTGCGGCTCGATCACCTCCTGAGTTTCCTTTCCTTGGAGCACCGGACCCTCGAAGGGCCTGTAGCTCAGCTGGTAGAGCGCCGGCTTTGCAAGCCGGAGGTCGCGGGTTCGAGTCCCGCCGGGTCCACATATCCACTTGGGATGAGGTGCGCGAGCCCGAAAGCTCGTGTACTGAAGGCGGATCGCGCTCATTTGCGAAATGACCGCCGTGCAAAGGCAGTGTTCCCGGTGCCGGCTCGTGGGAGAACACCGGAACCCACCTGGGGGATGGCTCGGCTCGGGCGCCGAGGAAGGTCGCGGCAAGCGGCGAAACGCCCGGGGTAGGCGCATGCAGCCTTTGATCCCGGGATCGCCGAATGGGACCTCCTGCCGGGGCAATACCCCGGCGCTCGCGGCAGCGAGCGGGAACCCCGGGAAACGAAACATCGGAGTACCGGGAGGAAAAGAAAGCAATCGCGATGCCCTGAGTAACGGCGAGTGAAAGGGGCACAGGGCAAACCGAACGCGCTCGGGAAACCGAGTGCGGATGTGGGGTTGTAGGACCTCTCCCAATGCCTCGCCCGGGAAGCCGAAGTCGGCTGGAACGCCGCGCCGTAGAGGGTGAAAGCCCCGTAGGCGTAACTGGGCAGGCTACGAGGAGAGGTATCCTGAGTAGGGCGGCTTAGAAATGCCGTCCGAAGCTGGGAGGCATCAACTTCCAACCCTAAATACGTCCCGAGACCGATAGCGAACACAGTACCGCGAGGGAAAGCTGAAAAGCACCCCGGAAGGGGGGTGAAAAGAGCCTGAAACCAGGTGGGGACAGTTGGGCACGGCTCGAAAGAGATGAGACCTCCCGAAGGAACCCGCCGCGAGGCGGTAGTACGAGGGAGGCCAATCGGGGTCGTGCCGTCCGTCTGGAATCACGGGCCAGGGAGTGCCTTGCCGTGGCGAGGCTAAGGGGGTTGGATCCCCGGAGCCGGAGCGAAAGCGAGATGCCCGCAGCCCGAAAGGGCGAGGGGCCGGGTGTGAAGAGCGCCCGGAGTCACGGCATGGCGACCCGAAACCGGGCGATCTAGTCCGGGGTAGGCCGAAGCCGAGCGTACGCTCGGTGGAGGGCCGAACCGGTCTTGGTGTACAATCCGGTCGGATGACCCCGGGCTAGTGGCGAAAGACCCATCAAGCCCGGTGATAGCTGGTTCCCCCCGAAGCTGGCCGCAGTCAGGCCCGGCGCGAGGTCGCTGGCGGTGTAGAGCACCGATTGGCGAGTGACGGGGGGAAACCCTCGCCTCGCCTGTCGAACTCCGAAGCCGCCAGCACCGTAGACCGCCGGAGACGGGATGCGGGGGGTAAGCTCCCGCTCCGAGAGGGGAAAAACCCAGACCGGGGTTAAGGTCCCCAAGTGCCGGCTAAGTGTTACCGGAAAGGGCGTCCTCTCCCTCAGACAGCGGGGAGGTAGGCTTAGAAGCAGCCATCCTTTAAACAACGCGTAACAGCGGACCCGCCGAGGGAGGGGGCCCCGAAGATACTCGGGGCTAAGCCGGCCACCGAGACCCCGGGGCGGCCGAAGTATAGTAGGCCGATCCGGTAGGGGGGCGTCCGGCGTGGGGAGAAGCCAGGCCGTGAGGTCTGGTGGACCGCGTCGGAATGAAAATCCTGGCGGTAGTAACAGCAGAGCCGGGTGAGAATCCCGGCCGCCGAAGGGGCCCGGGTTCCTAGGCAATGGTCGTCAGCCTAGGGTTAGCCGGTCCTAAGGGTGCCCTCAACCAGAGGCACCCAAAAGGGAATCCGGTTAATATTCCGGAGCCACCTGGGTACCTGCGGCAACGCAAGGCCTAGCTCCCGACGCCTCGGGGTAGGCCGAGTGGGGTCGTCGCCCCATCTAACCGCTCAAGTCCGGGGAGTTCCGTAACGGAGAGAACCGGACGAAGGCGGGAATGGCCTGCCGAAAGGCGGGTTCGGCTGAGCCCTAGGGCCCGTGAAAAGGGAGCTGGGAAATGGGATCCCAGGTGACCGTACCTAGAACCGACACAGGTGCCCCTGGGTGAGAAGCCTAAGGCGTGTCGGGATACACCGGGCTAGGGAACTCGGCAAGTTGGCCCCGTAGCCTCGGTAGAAGGGGTGCCTGCCTCGCGAGAGGCAGGTCGCAGTGACAAGGGGGGGCCGACTGTTTAATAAAAACGTAGGTTCCCGCGAGCCCGAAAGGGTGAGTACGGGAGCTGAATCCTGCCCACCGGCGGTACGTGAAAGCCGGGTTCAGCCGGCCGAAGCGCCGCCAAGGGGCGGGGGTAACTCTGACCCTCGACGAAGGGGGTCGTTAAACCCGGCTGTATGCGGGGAAGACGTATAGGGAACGGACTACCTCCGTGTTGGAGGTAACAAGGTCCGTTCTCGATGAGGTCGACCCGCAGGAAACTCCCGAGAGCCAGAGAAATCCATAAATAGTAACAAAGTCCCTCTTAAAGAGAGACAATGGGATCGCTGGCCTATCTGATCGGAGTGATGCTCGGTGACGGCGGCGTGTACGGGAACTCCTACACCGTGTTCTGCAGAGATCGAAACCGGGAGTTCGTGGAACGGTGTGGAAAACTGGTGGAGCAAATCTTTGGAATAAAACCAAACCTGCGCCGAGTGGCACCCAATTGCTGGGCGGTGACCTCCAACCAGCGCGAAATTCACCGATTGCTACGCAAGCTCGGCTATCCAAAGGGCCGGAAGCTGACAACCGCCAAGATACCAAAAGCATTTCTGGGAAACCAGCAATCGGAACTCGAAATCGTGCGAGGACTCTTCGACACGGAGGGCTACTGCGGAATCGACATCCAGACTCACGGCGCGCGGGTGTACACATATCCTTATGTCGGTATAGACATGATAGCAAAGCCCGTTATCACAGAGGTTCAGCGAATCCTGAGAACGGCTGGAATCGAGAGTTCGATACGGGTGAAAAAAGCGCGCGGGTGGGGAAAGCACCCACAGTGGTCGCTCGTGGTCAAAGGATTCCAGCGAGTGCGACGATTTCAAGAAGTAGTGGGTTTCCGCCATCCGGAGAAGAAGGAAAAACTCCGAAGGCTCGTTGAGGGAGGATCCTCAGAGACCGTACGCCGGGCGTCCTCGAGAGAGGACGATGATACGGTCCACCCTTCTCGCGCGAGAGAAGGGCGCTTAAGGTAGCGTAATACCTTGCCGCTTAATTGGCGGCTTGCATGAAGGGATCAACGAGCCCCCCACTGTCCCAGCCCGGAACCCGGTGAACCCACTGGCCGGCAGAACATGCCGGGGACCCCCGGAGGGAAGCGAAGACCCCGTGGACCTTCACTGCAGCCTGTCGTTGGAACACGGCCTCGGGTGCAGAGCGTAGGCGGGAGCCGTCGAAGCCGGGCCTCCGGGTCCGGTGGAGGCGCCAATGTAACACCGCCCATCCGGTGCTGTGTTTCTAACCCGCTCCTCGGGAGTGGGGACAGCGGCAGGTGGGCAGTTTCGCTGGGGCGGCAGTCCCTCGAAAAGGTAACAAGGGAGCCCAAAGGTCGGCTCAGGCGGGTCAGAAATCCGCCGTAGAGGGCAAGGCCATAAGCCGGCCTGACTGCGAGCTCACTACCAAGGCTCGCAGGGGCGAAAGCCGGGCCTAGCGAACCCGAGTGCCCTATTGGTGAGGGCCTCGGATGACAGAAAAGGTACCCCGGGGATAACAGAGTGGTCGCGGGCGAGAGTCCCCATCGACCCCGCGGTTTGCTACCTCGATGTCGTCTCTTCCCATCCTGGCCGTGTAGCAGCGGCCAAGGGTAGGGTTGTTCGCCCGTTAAAGGGGAACGTGAGATGGGTTTAGACCGTCGCGAGACAGGTCGGATGCTATCTTCCGGGGGCGTAGGGCGCCTGCGGGGAAGGTCTCCCTAGTACGAGAGGAACAGGAGGCCGGCGCCTCTGGTGTACCGGCTGTCCGACAGGGCAGGCCGGGTAGCCACGCGCCAGCTGATAAGGCCTGAAAGCATCTAAGGCCGAAGCAGCCCCCTAGACTAGGCGCCCTGCTCCGATCGCCCGAAAGGGTGGTCGGGGCGCGAGCTGGGGCCAGAAGACCCCGTTGATAGGCCGGGGGTGTAAGCGCCGAGCTTCGGCGAGGCGTTCAGCCCACCGGTACTAATCGCTCGAAAGTTCTCCTTCGCGTCGGTGCCGGGGCACCACTTTGCACGGCGGGATTTTTCATTTTTTTAACTCATCAAAATTGATCCTCTGCAAGCGCTGCTTGCTCCATGTCGATTCGCTTCATTAATCCCTTTGCTCGTTCCACCAGCTCCTTCTGGCTCTTGGCCCGGAGAGCCTCGAAGATTCCGCGAAACACTCCATCCCGGACCGTCGCCACCCACGCCACATACTCTCCAGTCTCCCGGTCTTGACCCATCAGCAAACCATGGGTGGGCTTCCCGCGCTTCATGCGCCAGAACTGGGCCGGCAGATCGGGGCGGGGTATGACACGGGTCCATCCGAGAGGCCACCAGCCTGCAAGATCGTACTTCATACCTTTGGCCTTCGAAATCAGGGTTTGAAGATCGATGGGTCGTTCCGGAGGTGCGTCCAATCGTCTGTGCTTGGGCGTGGCAGGAGGTTTTTCCAGAATTTGTTTCGGAACGATGGTAGTGAACTTTTCCGGGCCGGTAGTAGCAGGTGGTTTGATAAGCCCCTTGGGAACGATGGTGGGAAGTGAACGCGTAGTTGGGAGAGAGGCGTCCTTTTCTGGGCTACCAGAAACCAACTTGATGATTTCGGGTTTCCGGCGAATCTGCGAGGCGAGATCCGGTAGCTTCTTGGTTGGAGCACCCGGAGGCACGGAACCCGGCCGTGGAGTCGCGGCTTTTGATTGAGATGTTGGTTCAGCTGAAGGTGTAGAACTCTGAACCGAAGGTTTGGGAGGAAGAGAAGGAAGCGGAAGTGAAGCAATCAACTCCTTGAATTCCGATGGATAAAGGATGAAAAGAATCAGTAAAACCAACGGGAAAAAAGAAGTCGAGAATAATATCAGGCCCATCTGTTCTTGAAAGGTGCTAGCACCGAAGGACAGCCATATCAGCCAAAGCTCAATAGCGATAGCTACAACCAGCGGACACACTAGCCTATTTTTGAAGCCCATCAACAGCTACTCTGGGATTTCGAGTTTATTGCCTTTATGGAAAGCTGATGGCGTTGTTAGGACACGCTGCTTCACACGCTCGGCACTCGATGCAGTCCTGAGACCGCGCAACAACCGCCTTGCCGTCCACGATGTCAAAAACATTGGCCGGACACACTTGAGCGCAGGAACCACATCCAGTACACTTTTCCTTATCCACTACCGGAGGCATTCGAGCTCACCTGTGATTGTTTACATAGGGAGCTTATATAGCCTGCGATTCGATTACGGGTTGACTTCGAAAGAGTGGGCAGAAGTTCGTCCACTTGTTTTCGGTTATTTTCAAAATCTGAGGAAAAACGATCCGAATAGCGTTGTAAGAGCTCCCTGGCGATGCGCTTGACGAAAACTGTTCGGATGCGCCCCATTTGCCCACCTCTCTTCCATTATTACTTCTGCTGCTTATAAACGGCGCTTGCCAAACGGAGTAAAACGGCTTTGAGTTGAGTTACAGAGCTTTCAAAAATGCGAATCATTGCTTCCTTTCCCTTGCCTCCCCGATCGTACACCACCACCGGTGGCTTCACATTTTTTGGAAGTGCTGTTCGGATTCCCCATTCCATGGTCTTCACTCCCGGCGGCTCCGCGTTTCGATTGAATGAATAAACCGATAGGCCCATTTGCTTGAGCTTTTTCACAAACGACTCAGAAAAGCATATGTTTATTCCAGCGCGGATCGCTGGGTTGATGTGGTGTGCGGTAAGTGTTGCTCGTGCAACGTGTTGGGATCCACCTAGCTGTGGAAAGCCGGTCAGCACAGCTTTGCTTCCACTTCGAACTATGCGCCCTGATAAACCAACCGTATCCTCAAGCGAGTGGGCACCCGGCAACACTACAGCGATGTTCGTGCCCACTTCGGGAATAAGATCGACAAACGCGGGGTGCGAAACCAGCTCATTCGCAGTCGTCCAGATTTCTTCGATTGCCTCCAATTGGGCTAATCGACGGAAAAGCTGAGCCAGTGGGTTCACCGTCCGGAGACCACCCTTTCCTATCTCGAGCGCTGAATCCAAAGCGTGGATTATGAATTCTCTCGCGCGTTCTACAGCTCTATCCATGGGCGCACCTTTTGCCAATTCCGCTGTTATCGCTGCGGAGTACACACATCCGGCACCGTGGAATCTGCCAGCTATGCGCGGTGAACTAAAGCGGTAGATTTTCCTGCCAACCAAAAGCACGTCGACCGCTAGCTTCCTATTTGAAAGATGGCCTCCTTTTACTAGCACTGCTCCAAGTCCGAAACGATGTTTGATCTCGCGCGCGGCGCGTTCTAAATCTTTAACGGTGTGAATGTTTATTCCAGACAAAAATTGGGCTTCGAAAACATTCGGGGTAACTAGTGTGGAGCGCTCAATGAGCCGGAGAAGCTCTTCTTCAGCTTCTTGTTGAATCAGACGGTGACCAGTGGTGGAAATCATTACGGGATCGACCACCAACTGCAAATTGTGTCGGGTGACAGCGCGTTCTATCACCCGAATGTTCTCGGGCGTGGCTAGCATCCCAGTTTTCGCGAAACGCACAGCAAAATCGGAAAGCACGGCTTCGAGCTGCTTCTTTACTGCTCCAGCTGGCAACGGATGAATAGCCAGCACGCCGCGCGTGTTTTGAGCAGTAACAGAGGTTAAAACACACAAACCATGGACACCCAAAGCTGCAAATGTTTTAAGATCTGCCTGAACTCCCGCACCGCCGCCAGAATCAGAGCCAGCAATGGTCAAAGCGCACGGGGGTCTATCTCCGCTCATTTTTTTCACCTGGGACTGAAGTACCGCCCATCTTGAAGGTCACTCCGGTGACAGTGACATTAGATGGCGGAATGAAGTAGTAGTTGTTTGGCATGCTTACCCCACTCAGGAAGAAGCCCTGGTACTCGCTCTGCACTGCCTTCGTGTCGATCCGCACCCGGCAGGCCTTGCTCTCCACGGCATCATCCGGAGTCCAATTGCCGGCACCATCCTGCGCCCTCACATAAAACCAATGCTCCCCGTCCGGCACATCCTGAAGGAGAACCGAATTCCCGGTCGTCTCTATAGTTTCGTTGGGCAGCGAGTCAAGGGCGTAGCTGTACCCCACGATCCCGGAGTCGTCCGGGGGTGTTGGCCAGCTGAAGACCACCTCGGAGCGCGCGTACCACACGTTGGGGTCGGGGTGGGTGTCGGATTGGACCTCGGGGGCTGGCGGGGGCTCGGTGTCCCCGATCCAGATTTTGCCGCTTTCGCAGCCGAAGTACAGATTGTCCTCCTCGAAGCTAGCGAAGTAGCCGAAAACTTCCGTATCCTCGTAGACGAATGAAATCGTGTAGCGACCCTGCGAGTCCGTCGTGGCGCTCAGCCCCGTGTCCACCGGGTTTTCATTTATCTTGGTCTTGTAGAGCCTAATCGTCTTCCCAGCAACGGGCTCGCCGAACTCGTCGCGGAGTTCCCCGGTGAAGGTTATGAGCTGACCGAAGGCCGGGGTGTCGTCGCTGACGGTTATCGTGAGGGTTGTGGAACGCTTAGTGACGGTGGGGCCGGAATGAACACCGGTTGGAGGATCGTAGACGGTGACCCCGTACTCGTCAGTGATCTCGAAGTAGTAGGTGTGCTCGCCGATGTCGTCCGCGGTCGAAGTCCAGGTCCAGCTCGGGGAGCCAGAGCCGTGGACGGTTTTTGAATCGCCGTATTTGATGCCGTCCTTGTAAAGGGTAACCGTGACCGTTTCGCCGTCCGGGTCGTCGATGTCGGTCCAGTAGGTGAAGGTGGTGCCCCAAGGGCTGGGTTCTTGGGGTTCGACAGGTCGGACAGATGATTTTGGACGTTTGTTGATCACAAGCTCCTGCTTCGATATCTCTCCCTCGCCAGTCTTGGTCCAGACGAAGAAAATGAGCGCCCAGGACTCCCAGCGACCCTCAACGCTGACAAAGTAGTCCTCCCGATACCATCTTGGAATCGTGAACTCGTCCACGTATGTGGTTAAAGTCTGGGTCGCGCCCAGGTCGGCGTAGCCCTCCAGTCCTTCGAGAAATCCCCCGAACCACAGCCACGTGCGCCCGCGTGCGAGCCAATCCGTGTTGTGAAGCTTTATGCCGACGCGCACGTAGTCGCCTATGCGAGCCTCGCGTGGCTCGATCCTAACCCACCCGACTTCATATTCGTAGCGCTCGAGCCAGAAGTCTTCTACGACGACGGTGTTTCCGGATGGTGCCATTTCGATGAGCTCTCTAATCGCCCCAAGATATTCAAGAACCGTATCGACTTTCTCAAGGTTTTCCCGGAGTCTGCCGGTCCACTCGGTGAACTCTTGCACTAATTGTAACACGTTTTCACACCACCTCAGGAACCTCTCGTCCTGCCCGACCGTCGCCTCAACCGAGCGCGTCCCATCTGGGCGCACCACGAGCAACGTGTTATCCAGCTCCCCAATGGCCCTGAGCGTGCTTGAGAACTCGCTCTCGAAGTTCTCGGCACTCAGCTGAAGTTCATAGACCAGACGATTGAGTTGTTCTTCATCTAGGTTTTCACAATCACGCTTGAGCATCACCAAGGCATTTTCGAACTCATTTAGCTGGTCTATCCAAGGTCGCGCGGTTGGCGAAACTTGGGAGTTCTCCGAGATTTCAACCGTGTCTGAAGAGAGGATTGACAGCGAGTTCTCCAAGGAATGGAAACTAAGGTTGGTATCATCTGAACTAGAAATTTGTGTTTCGACCGTGTTCGCCAGCACAACGGATGAAGTTACCGAGCTTAGCAACAGAAGACAAACCACAACCGAGGATGCCAGCCTCCAGCCCATACCACCATTGAAGCTTGCTTGCAAACCTTTTAAGAGTTGTGAGGAAGAAAGTACGGAAAGCATGAAACATCGTATCACCTTGGTCGTCTTGCTCATAGTAATCGCGCTTGGTGTCCCTATAATTGCTGGACAAACTGAGGAGGAGTGGCCAACATTTCGTCGCGATTGGGCACGAACAGGCTTGGCTTCGATAGACATTCTTAGCGAACTCGAAGTTATCTGGAAGTTTTCTTCGGAACTAGTTGATATTAAATCATCGCCCGCCGTTGGTGAGAATAAGGTTTATTTCACAGGGGTAGGAAAAGACGGTTATCTTTACATTTATGCGCTTGACGTTAAGAGTGGTTCGGTTATGTGGAAGTACCGTGGCAACCGGGATGCCGGAGGAGGACGTCATCCTTCCCCAACTCTTGCTGATGGTACAATTTATGTTGGTGATGAGAACTATCTCTACGCTTTCGATGCCGAGACGGGTGAAGTGAAATGGCGTTTCGAAGTTCCTTGGCCAAGGAAAGGGCTCCACGGGGTCGACTCTGCTCCAGTTGTGGTAAACAACCGCATTTACTTCGGCTCTTGGGATGGGTGGTTTTATTGCGTAGACGTAAACACAGGTGAGCTGATTTGGGAGTACAGTGATGGTGTTGGCGCGATGGGACACGTTACGGAGGCACCAGCATTTGTGAATGATATCGTGTACTTCGGGACTGCAGCGGGAGGAGTAGGATACACCGGTTGGGTCTACGCATTAGATGCCGACAACGGGAATCTAATCTGGAAGTTTCACATCGGAGATGAGATAACTACCTCGCCAGTAGTTGTTGATAATGTCCTTTACATCGGCGCTGGCTTCATGGGAGATTTATCTGGTGATGGAGTGTGGGCACTCGATGCGCGCACCGGGGAACTCCTCTGGCACTTCGACACCGAAAACGTGATGATAACAAATTCCCCCGTCGTCGTTGACGGCAAGGTGATTTTCGGATCCAGATACAACAATTGCATTTACGCTTTGGATGCAGGGGACGGCTCGGTGGTGTGGAGCACTTCCATCAACAACGAAACATATTTTTATTCATCTCCCGCCGTTGCGGGCGGGAAAGTCATCATCGGGGGGGGGGGGAGCGAACTTTACATTCTAGATGTTGAGAATGGTTCGATAATCTGGAGCCAAGATGTTGGTGGCCTTATTTCATCGTCTCCGGCAATTGCATATGGTAAAATATTTGTGGGTAATAGGAATGGCGAACTCATTTGCTATGGTCCAAAATTATCATCCACCACTTCGTTCGACTGGTTCCAGCTCCTCGGTATCTCTCTCGTGATCATCGTTACAATTGCATTCGGCGCGTCTAGAGTTGTAGGTAAGCGAAGGCACTTTTGACATGTTAGGTTTATAGATACTTGGGTTTTATTTTAGGTTAGCAAATCACTCTTGATTTCACTCAGTTTTTTCGATCCAGTATTGCGCCGCTGGCGAGATTTGGTTATCTTGAAAGCCGTCGGAGACTTCAACGGTGTTTGAGATGATCGGTGGCTGCTCCGAGTCTGAGGAAGGGGAGCTAAAATAATCGGTGTCAGAACTCACCGCCCGTAACTCTTGGACAGCCACCAACATCAAGGGTTGCACGATCGAACCAAGTAGTGCAAGGCAAATTACGAGCGAAGAGGCCAGCCTCCAGCTCATGCCCTCATTGATAATTGCTGTTCATCTTTTTAAGAGTTCTGAAAGCAAAAGGATATCGATGTACACAGGTCTGAAAACGGCAGCGGTTTTGCTGTTAGGGTTGGCTTTCCTCGTTCTTCCGACCGTTGCTGGGCAGCCGAGCATAGATGATGAGTGGCCGACCTTCCGTCGCGATTGGGCACGAACAGGTTTAGTTTCAGCGAATATTCCTGACGAGCTGGAAGTCATCTGGTGGTTTTCTCCTCGATACGCAGACATCGGGTCGTCGCCCGCTGTTGCCGAGGGCAAGGTTTATTTCACGGCGCTGAATAGGATGGACGGTCATCTTTACATCTATGCTCTCGATGCCGAGGACGGCTCGCTAGTGTGGAGCTATCAGGCTGGCCGGGATGCAGGGGGGGTCTTCTCCCTTCTCCAACTGTTGTTGACGGCACAGTTTATGTTGGCGATGAGAACTATCTCTACGCTTTCGATGCCGAGACGGGTGAAGTGAAATGGCGTTTCGAAGTTCCTTGGCCAAGTAAAGGGCTCCACGGGGTCGACTCAGCTCCGGCTGTGGTGAATAACCGGGTTTACTTCGGCTCTTGGGATGGGTGGTTTTATTGCTTAGACGCAAACACGGGTGAGTTGATTTGGGAGTACAGCGATGGTAGCGGCGCGATGGGACATGTTATGGAGGCACCCGCATTTGTGAATGGTATTGTGTACTTCGGGACTGGAGCGGGAGGAATAGGATATACTGGTTGGGTCTATGCTTTGGATGCCGACAACGGGAATCTAATCTGGAAGTTTCACATCGGAGATGAGATACCTACCTCGCCAGTAGTTGTTGATAACGTCCTTTACATCGGCGCTGGATTCATGGGACACCTGTCTGGCGATGGAGTGTGGGCACTCGACGCACGCACCGGGGAACTCCTCTGGCACTTCGACACCGAAAACGTGATGATAACAAATTCCCCCGTCGTCGTTGACGGCAAGGTGATTTTCGGATCCAGATACAACAATTGCATTTACGCTTTGGATGCAAGGGACGGCTCGGTGGTGTGGAGCACCTTCATCGACGAAACGTGGTTTTATTCATCTCCCGCCGTCGCGGACGGGAAAGTCATCATCGGCGCTGGGAGCAAACTTTGCATGCTGAATGTTGAGAACGGTTCGATAATCTGGAGCTATGATACTGTCAATGTTATTTCGTCATCTCCAGCTGTTGCTTATAATAGAGTATATGTGGGCTCGACTCATGGCACGCTCTACTGCTTCGGCCCTCCCCCCGAGCAACCCACCAGTCTGCAGCTCGATTTGCCTGTGATCCTGATACTTGGCATACTCATATGTGCCGCGGCTGGTGTCATGAGCTTTTTCAGAAAGCGTTCGGCGGCCAAGGGATTCGGGGTTCCGCCCCCGAAAGAACCTGGAACTTGGTAGCTCGATAATAAAGTCCATCGCGATTCCATTTCGTGCTCATGGTTACAACAGCTACTGCGTCCTTACCCCACTCAGGAAGAAGCCCTGGTACTCGCTCTGCACCGGATGGGTCGGGGAGTAGACGAGAGGAGCCGGTGGCACGATCGTCAGCGGCCCAGTCACGGCCCACTCGGAGGGCTCAGTATTCTCAAGGTTGTTGAAGATCCAGCTGTAGCTGGAGACGCCAAACGAGATTTCCGAGTCCTCAAGAGTTCGATTCACTTGTCCAGCCTCCCAAAAAGATTTGAAGGACTTCGCCTTTAAATTTGGTTAGACCAAATTTTGAAGCTCAAAATTTTTTGCGTTTTCAGCTCCCACTTTGCAACGACAACTGAACAATCGGCAACTAGGGCTGTAAACCTGCTCCCGTCCCTTTTCTCAGATTTCTCCACACGATGAACACGACCGCCGCGGCGAGAGCGATCCCGTCGAAGACCGCGACCCTGAGCGGCGGGAGCTGCGCGACCGGCTGGGTGGGCAGGGTCGTGATGGTTATCGTGTACGTCGAGAAGCTCGGGATCGGGACGAGCACCTGCGCGCCCTTCGCCCCCACCAGGATCAGATACTCAGCCGACTCATCGTGGTCCAGGTTCAGCACATCGGCGTAGTCGTCCGCCATCGAGATTTTTTGACTTTTCGAAAAAGTTGTTGTGTAGCGGTTCTCCTCTTAGATAGGTAGGAAAAGCCTCAGTGATTTTCACCCTTAGAAATTCCCCAACTTCTGCTTGTTCCACTATCACTTGTTTATAGTTTTCACTTCTGAGGATAAAACCACCTTTTTCTCCCGGTTCTATGACGAACCCAGTCATCTTTTTCCCCACATAGCACTCGTTCTTTTGTCGACCGATCTCACGACAGAGCGCTGAAAGCTCCCGAGAACGGTGTGCAACAACCCGGCCGTTCAGCTGAGGCATGTGTGCAGCCTCGGTACCAGGCATGGGGTAAAATTTGGAAATGTTGGTTTTATCCGGAGCTATCAGCCGGATTAGTTCTTTGGTTTGAACGAAGTCTTCTTCAGACTCGCCCGGAAATCCAACGATCACATCGGTACACAAGAATAAATTTTGAATCTTTTTTTGAAATTCCTGAACGATGTGTATGAACTCGTCTACTGAGTAGTTTCTCCGCATCGTGTGCAGAATGCGATCTGAACCAGACTGTACTGGAAGATGAAGGAACTTGTAAACACGCTCGTGTCTAAAGGCGTCGATCAGCTCATCAACCATGGACAACACGTTTTGAGGATTCATCATTCCTACTCGGATCCTGAAATCCCCGGGTATCTCCGCCACGTGTAGAATGAGCTCTGGTAAGCGCATTCCGATATCTAGCCCATATGCTGCCGTGTCTTGTGCTGTCAGCTGAATCTCTCGATAGCCCGACCGGACTAACTGTTTAGCTTCATTCACGATGTGCTCAGGATCAAAACTTCTCAGTTTTCCTCGAGCAAATCGAACCGAACAATAGGAGCAAGCTGACACGCACCCCTCGGCTATGGGGATGGCCGCACAGACCGAGCTGTATCTGCGCTTACACATTATGGGCTTGCTGTCAGCGACGGGTTCTACAAAGGTAAGATTTCGTTCGCCTCGACCGATACGTTCTAACATTTCTGGGAACTTGCTCAATGATTTGCATCCGATTATCCCATCAAACTCTCCGACGTGTTTGATAGCTTGTAAATCTATGAGGGGCAAGCACCCGGCAACGATTATTCGTTTATCTGATTTTTTGAGTTCAGATAATCGCTTTAACATTCTTTTATAGGTGGTGCCCTTGACCGCGCAAGTATTCACAACGACCACATCGGCTTGGAGAATGTCGTCTGTTAATTCGTGGCCACACTCTACTATCAGCCCTCGCAGGATCTCCGCATCTACTTTGTTGGATGTGCACCCATAGGTCTCGCAGTATATTTTCATTGCATGCCACCTCTCCGTATATACCTATTTTTATATCGTACCCGTATTTGTCTTGATGACCAAGCTTCAAATCACCGTAATTCAGCTGGACAACTACGGGCCCTGGACCGTCACCCCAGAACCTCGCCCGGAGCCAGAGCTCCAAATCCTACAAGCCAAGGCGTATGCGTATTTTCAAGCCAAATTCTGGAAACTTGGTGGGCTGGTATTCCAGACGAGACAAGACAACCTCATAGGGGTAACCAACGGAATAAGCCTCGAACAGCACGAGAGTATTGCGAGAGGGTTTGCCCAAGAGTTTCCTTTGACGGCAAGCATGGGAGTAGGTATTGGAGAAAAAGCTTACGAAGCCCAAGTAAACGCCACTCTGGCCCTTCAAAGCGCTGGGAGTTCCAGATCTCCCGAAAGAAAAGGAGTAGTGGTAGGTAAGATCTTGGGCAAACTTCGAGATAGTTGGGTTGAAATTGCACATGCGGACATCAACCACTCAACACTTTTCACCGACACCAAGCCCATTTACGACACACATGTTCTGATCCAGCGGACCTATCAGGAACTCGCAAGTCAGCTCCTGCGTGAGGGTGCTCTCACCTTCTACATGGGGGGTGACAACTTCATGGCGATCACAAATGGATTGGGCGAAGATTGTATGGTTGAGATATTCGCCCGTATAAAGAGGGATTTAGGAGTTGAGCTAAAGGCAGGGATAGGGGGAGCCAAAAAACCCGTAGAAGCTGCTTATCTCGCGAGCAAAGCTCTGCAAGAGATCCGGCTTGGAAAAAACAAATCAATCATAATCAGAAAAACAACAGAATAATCGGCTCGGTTTTTTTACGTCTCCGAAACCTTTTTAACCCTTCGTGATGGATTATAGATGCAAGTTAGCTGGATGCTAGCTGGAGGGTGAGATGATAAAACTGAAAACAATTGCACGCTTGCGTCCGTCCAAGCTCGAGCGCGAATTCAAAGCAAAGGTGTTGAAACAGGAGAGGAGGCAAGATGGTGGAAAAAAAGGCTGAAGTCCGGGTCTTTATAGACGGCCTGTATCTCAAGGTCATCGATGATCTGATAAAAGTAGGTATTGGAACCAACCGGAGTGAAGTCGTCCGAAAAATGATTCACGATTGGGTGATGCGCGAGTTAGGGTACAAAGGACTGATGGAATACGCCCGAAAATCACGATAACCATCGCCTCGGGTCCAGCCTCCCTCAAGGGCGGGGGTTCTCCCCCGCCCTTGCGCTCATTTTCCGAATACTTTTATCAGACTTCTCCAGAGCACTTTGGGAAATGACAAGGGCTTGCCGCCAATGGTTGTTCTGCCCTTTCGAATCTCCTCCAACACGCTATCTATGGAAAAGTGCGCATTCAGTTTCGTAAAAACACACCCGATCTCATCACATCGGTGGGCATCCGAACCCGCAACCATCGGTAGCTTCAGATTGTGCGCTACTTTCTGAGCAAGCTGGTTAGCGGGAAAAAACGCCCGCCCGTTTAACCCCTCCACCGCGTCAAATTTTGCTGAAAAAACTAAGCTGGGATTCCGACCAAGCACAAAAGGGTGCGCCGCTATTGCGACACCTCCTTGCTCTTTAATCCTCTCCACCACTTCGGCTGGCTCCAAACCTCGAGGAATGAGATCTCGAATTCCCAGTGCAACAATGTGACCTTTGGAACTAGTTATTTCCACGCCCGGAATTATGAGAACGTCATTCCTCCTAAATCTCGAAAGTACTTTATGCCCCTCGATGGTGTTGTGGTCGGTGAGTGCAAAACCATCGATACCTTTCTTTTTTGCTATCCGGACGAGATCCTTAATATCACACCGGCCATCGACAGAATATGTGGAATGCACATGGAGATCGAGCTTAATCAAAACTACTTCACCTTACTCCCTGGCTTAACCTCCTTATCGGAAACAAGCACCGCAATTTTACCTTTCTCATCCTCAGCGGCTAACAGCATCCCATCGGAAACAACTCCTCGGATTTTAGCAGGTTTTAGGTTGGCGACAACCACTATGTTTTTTCCAACTAAATCCTCCGGAGAATACTGATCTCCGATCCCGGCGACCAACGTTCGTGATTCATCGCCCAAGTCAATTTCCAGCTTAAGCAAACGTGTGGTGCCAGATATGCGCTCAGCGGAGACTACTCTGGCCACGCGCAAATCCAGCTTCTTGAATTCTTCAAGCGAAATCCGAGAGTTTTCCTTTTTAACCGCTTTTACTTTGGAGAACAACGGCTTCGGTTGACCTATAGCGTGTCCGGGCTTCAAGTCTGGCTGCCTTGCTTGATCTAAAGAAGTAACTTCGTAATTCAGTTGATTAGCTAATTCTTTGCCTGTCGAAGGCATGAAAGGAGTTATCAGAATGCAAAGCGATTTCACCAAATTGACCGCGTTATACAAGCACATGGCGGCTCGTTTCTGGTCAGATTTCACGGTTTCCCACGGAGAATGCTTTTGGAAGTATTCGTTTCCAATCTTGGCCAACATCAGAATTTCCATCACCGCCTGCGTAATTGCTACTCTCTCCATCAGCTCGTCTATCTTGTCTATTTTCGAGACCACCTGTGACCAAAATTCTTCGTCAACTTCACCTTCTGGCACGCGCCCATCGAAATAATTCTTTATGAATGTGAGCACCCGATGGACAAAATTGCCCAAGATATCAGCGAGTTCGTCGTTTAAACGTTTACACAGGTTTTCTTCCGAGAAATCCCCGTCTTGACCAAAAGAAATCTCACGAGCAAAAAAATACCTCAGAACGTCTGTTGAGTACTTCTGAGCCAGATAAACAGGATTTATAGTGTTGCCTAATGATTTGCTTATTTTCTGACCATTCACTGTCATAAAACCATGTGCAAAAATACACTTCGGAAGTTCGTATCCTGCGGCCATCAGCATAGCTGGCCAGATAACGCAGTGGAAACGCAAAATGTCCTTGGCTATCAGGTGAATATCAGCGGGCCAGTAATCTCTCGGAAGCAGATAGTTGATCAAAGCATCGAACCACACCCATATGCGCTGATCGGGTTCTCCTGGAACTTCAATACCCCATTGAGCGCCGTGCCGCGTAATGCTAACGTCTTTTAGTCCCTGTTGAATGAAAGAAACTATCTCGTTTCGTCTGCTTTCCGGTTGAATGAAATCTGGGTTCTTTTTGATGTGTTCCAAGAGAGCATCCTGATACTTTGAAAGCCTGAAGAAAAAGTTTTCTTCCTCCACTTTTCTTGGTGGTGTTTTGTGCAACGGGCATTTTCCATCTACCAATTCTTCTTCCGACAAATAGGCCTCACAACCCTCACAGTAAAGCCCCCGATAAGTTCCCTTATACAGTTCTCCACGTTCACGCAGGCGCGTAAATAATGCTCGGACGTTTTGTTTGTGCCTCTCCTGAGTAGTTCTGATAAAATCATCGTAGCTTATGTTCAAGGTTTTCCACACACTGATCCATTTTTCCGCCATCCAGTCAGCATACGCTTGAGGATCGGAAAATCCGTGAGCTTTAGCGGCTTGGACGGTTTTGACTGAATTCTCATCTAACCCTGTTAAGAAAAAAACATCCTCTCCCTTCAGCCGGTGCCAACGCGCAAAAATATCGGCTATGACTGTGGTGTAGGCGTGTCCTATGTGGGGCTCCGCATTTATGTAGTATATCGGTGTGGTGATGTAGAATTTCTTCCCCATATTCACCTCTCTATCCTGTGGAAAGAAGACTTAAAACGATGTATAGCTCACGCAACCTCGGCCCACAACTTGCCAAGCGGGTCTATGGTGGCGATTAGCTTGCCTTCCCGGAAAACCCTAACTTGGCGATCACTTTCGGAAACAACTACGCCCACGGCTCGTGTGACTTTGGTTATTCGAGCTATCGCACGATGTCTGGTTCCGAGGCCGCTGGGTAGGGAAACACGAACATGGTCGGCTTTTAGATATCGGTCGGCACCAACAATCAAACCATTTGAGCGTACAACGAATGTCCCCTCACATGCCAGAGCATATCTTCGGATGGGGTACCAGCTCTTTCTATCCAAGACCGAAATCCTGTAGCTCTTGAAGGGGTTTATGCCAATTTGGGCCGAGAGCCGCATAACTTTTCCAGCATCGCCAATCGTGAAGGAAGTCCCAACTGGCTTGCCATCCATTCCCTCGCGTGCCATTTTTATCGAAAGTTCGATCACATTTTCGGCAACACGATCTAGACCAGCGAGAGGCTGACCTTCCAGTCCGTTGACTTGATGAACGAAAAGAGTATCTGCTTCTGCTCCCGGTCGTTCACCTATCAAACAAACCAGCACGTCTCCTCTTTGAACTAGGCCCTCAACGCAAGCTCTACCGATGGCATGTTGAAGTTGAGGAATCCTTGTGCCGCTAGGCATCAAGATAACTTGGGCACCCTCGGCCCTCAGCCGTTCAAAGGTTGATCGATTAACGGTAGCGGCGATAACACGCGGGCCATGGGTCATGTGTTCTAACATATGATAAGTCCGTCCAGTTTGAGTAGAAACTAAAATGGCCTTGGCTCCGAGTTCCTGAGCCAGCTCTAGGGCGGCCGAGGCCAAGGTTTTGGTTAGCTTCACCTCATCACCGAGATACCTCGGCCCCAGCCTCCCCTATAGAATAGAGCCTTGGTTCTTTTGTAATTTACGATTTCTTGGACGACGAAAACCTAGCTCTTTATCCTAAACACATTTAATTTTGAACGAATAGTGTCGTTTGAGCTCATGAAGGCGTTGTTAATAATCGCGCCGGCAAACTTCAGAGATGAGGAGTTGTTCCACACCCAAGAAGAGCTAGAAAAAGCTGGAATCGAAACCGCGGTGGCCAGCTCCAAGCGTGGAACTATCCGCGGAATGCTTGGAGGAACCGCTGAAGCTAAGATCCTGCTCAGCGAGGTAGACACCGCTCAATACGATGCGGTGATTTTCATCGGAGGCTCCGGAGCATCCGTATATTACGAAGATCGGGAAGCCCACCGAATTGCTAGAGAAGCCGCCAAGCTAGGCAAAGTGCTGGGAGCCATTTGTATCGCTCCCGGAATCTTGGCAAAAGCTGGAGTTCTCAAAGGCAAAAAAGCCACAATCTGGAACGGTCAGTTCATCGAAATTCTTGAAGCAGGAGGGGCAACGTATACTGGAAAATCTGTAGAAATCGACGGGAAGATAATCACAGCCAATGGCCCTCCAGCTGCCCGCGAATTCGGTCGTGCCATTGTGAAAGCACTTAGGTGAAAAAATGGAGAGCATCCTCATCAAGAAGGGAACTGTCATTCCTTGTGATGGACGGCGGCAAGTTCTGAAAAACACTGACGTGCTAATCCAAGATGGAAAAATAGCTCAAATCGGGGAAGTAAAACAGAAAGCTGATATCGAAATAGACGCCCGCCAAAAAGCCGTATTACCGGGATTAATCAACGCTCATACCCATTTAGCAATGGTTCTCTTCCGAGGTGTTGCCGACGATATGGAGCTAATCGAATGGCTGGAACAAAAGATTTGGCCAATGGAGCTTCACCTGACTGCCGACCATGTGTACTGGGGCGCAATGCTCGGCTGCCTTGAGATGATCAAAAGCGGAACAACATGCTTTGCCGACCAATACTTCTTCATGGATCGGGTCGCAAAAGCAGTAAAAGAATCGGGCATACGAGGGGTATTGTCTTACGGGATAATCGAACTTGGAGATCCGGAAAGGCGAAAATCGGAAATTGTAAAAGGAACAGAACTCGTGCAAAAATTTCACGGAAAAGCCAACGGGCGGATTCTCACCATGTATGGCCCCCATGCGCCCTACACGTGCTCGAAGGAGTGTTTGTTAGAGGTGAAGGAGCTCGCGCGCAAGCATAACGTGGGGATTCACATCCACGTGTCCGAAAGCGAAGGAGATATCAAAAACACTATCGAGTTTCAAGGAGAGCGTCCCATCAAGTTTTTGGAACAAATAGGATTTCTCGGTCCAGAAGTCCTCGCTGCTCACTGCGTAAAAGTGAACGATGAAGAAATGAGAATACTAAAACAAAGAAACGTAAAGATCGCCCACAACCCCGTGAGCAATCTCAAGCTGGCTTCCGGGATTGCTCCAATCGCCCGCTATTTACGTGAAGGGATCACGGTAGGGATTGGAACGGACGGCGCAGCAAGCAACAACAATCTTGACATGTTCGAAGAAATGAAAATCTGCAGCTTGATTGCCAAAGTCAGAGAAAACAATCCCACGGTTGTGAACACGTGGGAAACCCTCGAAATGGCCACCATTGGAGGAGCCAAAGCTCTGCGCTTGGAAAATGAAATCGGAAGTATTGAGGTAGGAAAAAAAGCAGACATCATTTTGGTAAATCTCCGATCGGCTCACCTAGCACCAATGCACGATGTGGTCTCGCACTTGGTATATGCTGCTAACGGTGGCGACGTCAGCGACGTAATCTGCGACGGACAAATCATCATGAAGGATCGACAAGTATTGACTATGGATGAATCACTAGTTCTCTCTCGTGCACAAGAAATGGCAATGGATTTAGTGGAGAGAGCCGGATGAAACGAGACAAAACAACAGTTGGTAGGCAAATGATTCAGTGGGCAAAGCTCCACATGCCAGTCTTGAGCCAAATCATGTCTCATTTTTCTAGAACAAAGCCGCTCAGGGGTTTGCAAATCGGTGCGGCGCTGCATGTGGAAGCAAAAACGGCTGTCCTGATGAAAACACTCATTGAGGGTGGTGCAAAAGTCGCGATCACAGGCTGCAATCCTCTCTCAACCAAAGATGAAGTGGCTACGGCTCTCGCCGGAGAGGGAGCACAGGTGTTCGCCAAACGTGGTGAAAGCAAGCAAGAATATTATAAGAATCTGAACCGAGTTTTGGCTACCAAGCCAGATATTTTGATCGACGACGGTGGAGACCTCATAGTGCTCGCACACAAAAAACCCAAGTTGATAACTCAGATCCTGGGTGCCTCAGAGGAGACTACCACCGGAGTCATACGCTTGAAAGCTATGGAACGGGATCGAGTATTGCGAATCCCCGTGATAGCCGTCAACGATTCGCCGGGTAAACGGTACTTTGATAACAGGTTCGGAACAGCAGAGTCCACTCTGCAAGCTCTGATGAGCATCACGAACACTCAAATCTCGGGAAAAAAAGTGGTGGTTATCGGCTTTGGCTTCGTGGGACGAGGGATTGCCTCGAGAGCTAGAGGTCTGGGGGCTAGGGTCGTTGTGGTGGAATCTGATCCCGTGAAGGCCCTAGAAGCTACTTTCGAAGGATTTGAAGTGCTTCCAATGCGAAACGCCGCACGAGTGGGAGACATTTTTATTACTGCTACCGGCAGCTACCACGTGATCCGCAAAGAGCATTTCCGTATAATGAAGGACAAAGCCATTCTTTGCAATGCTGGCCACTTCAACGTGGAGATAGACATCGGTGGACTCGCACAAATCAGCAAAAAACGCAGAAAGATTATGGAAGACGTGGAAGAATTCACGTTGCGAAACGGCAGAAGATTGTATCTGCTCACGGAGGGGCGGTTGGTGAACCTCGCCGGCAGAAGATCACTGGGGCATCCCATCGAAATAATGGATCTGAGTTTCTCATTACAAGCATTGTCTGTCGAGTACTTGGCAAAGTATGGCAGCCAGATGGAGCCCGGGGTCTACAACGTTCCACCCGAAATAGATCGGAAAGTAGTGACTCTCAAGCTAAAGGCAATGGGAGTAGAACTCGAGCCACTCACTCCCGAACAACAAGAATATCAGCGCTCTTGGGAGATGGGGACTTAGCCCGGCTTGAACCGCAAGATCGCCGCTATTCCTTTAAAACCTAGCTGAAGTTGTTTGCCTTCCTCTGTTTGGGTCGAGATGAACTCCACTTTTGAACCCTTTTGCTCCGCCATTTCGAGAAACTCCTCGACGATATCATGAGCTCCCACAATGGTTAGCTTTTTTTCACCACATTTGGGACAAGCTTTCATTGGAAGTTGTTGCTGAAATATCTTGAAATTCTTGGTACGTTGCTCGAATTCGTAACCACACCCCATACACTTCAATTGCGCTCGCGTCTCTCCATAAGCTTCAGAGATTAATAATCGATCAACGGCACCAACTTCTAGAGCTTTCCGAACTTCTTCTTCACCAAAAACAGCCAATCCAGATCCAATAACCAGTTCCTGCAAAAACTTCTGCATCAAATTCTTCTCTTTCATGAT
Source organism: Hadesarchaea archaeon (assembly GCA_029259175.1). GTDB lineage: Archaea > Hadarchaeota > Hadarchaeia > Hadarchaeales > Hadarchaeaceae > JAVZGN01. The sequence goes on along the minus strand of JAPDJH010000002.1, from coordinate 123,303 downwards.
TTCTAGCTCGCCGAGTATTTCTCCCGCTTTGTTCACGATTTCTTTTATTCCTTGTTCGTCCGCATATCCAGTGTCGATTACTCCAATTATCTTTTCTCGAATATTTGGATGAAGCAATTCTTCTTTCAGAAAATCCTCTTTCGTTGGACCAGGACCACCCACAAGAATTGCCTTCAGATCAGGAATGTTCGAAAATATGGAGTTCATGGCCTCAGCGACTCGCTTAAAGTATTCATGAATTGCGATTTCCCTTAAGCGTTCAAATCGCCTAGCGGATTGTCCACCCTTGCCGTGCTTGCTAGGAACCCCCGACGTCAAAGAGCGCTCGATGTCAATATTTTTCCCTCTCACGGTCGCGATGGTGGCTTCCTTCCCATCGATCGCCACCACACCGACGGTTTCTTTTACTTCTAGCATTTCCTTGAGAGGATCCAAGACGAATTGCTGATCACACCGATACATCCGGACTCTCACGGGCTCCGGAGGCTCGATCCAATAGAGCTGGATATCCACGTAATCATCTCTCCCCGCTACATTGCCGGCAAAAATCGCCAGCCCGTTCTTGGGTGGTTTTTTGTTGGTCCGCATATATGCTTGGAGAAACTGAATAATTCGCTCGAGAGCGCCTTGCACGTTTTTTCTGGTAGATTTAGACTTGATGTTCGCAGCGGTTCCTTGTTCCTCACGAAGTTGCTGTAAAACTTTGGCTAGCTCGAAATCCGGAGGAATATAAACTGAAATAAGCTCGGTGCCTCGTCCCTTCTTACTCTCTAGCTCCTCGAGCATTTTTCGGAAGTGATACATCGTTTTGGAGTCGGCGGGCATACCAATCGGGAATACCTCTTTATTCAACGGTTAAAAACATCAAGGATTTTTATATGCGGAAATCAGAGAAGAGAGGAGACAATGCGGATTACCCTAAACATCGGTGGCTCGATTCTCGCCAAAAATGGAGAACTCGATGTAAAATTACTTTCAGAGATCGCTAGCGCTGTGAAGACCCTGAAACGTCAAGGGCACTTGGTTTACGTGGTCGTTGGAGGAGGAGAAACTGCTCGAAAATATATGGAGGCTGGAAAAAAACTTCACTTGTCTTCCAGTCTTTTGGACGAAATCGGCATATGGACGACGCGGCTAAATGCCAAGCTTCTCTCACTCCTGCTGGGTAGCGAAATTGGGAGAGAAGTCCCTACCACCATAGAAGCTGCGCTTGAACAAGCCATGCATGGTAAAATCCCTGTGATGGGAGGTACTGCTCCCGGTCAAACAACTGACGCCGTCGCAGCGCTCCTCGCCAATGCAAGCGGATCGGAGCTTTTGATATTTATCACCGACGTAGATGGGATATACACCGCTGATCCGAAAACGAACCCCGAGGCGCAAAAAATTCTGCGCCTTACCACGAAAGAACTCGTCAAAATGTTTGGTCATGTTCGTCAAAAACCGGGCATAAAAATAGTTCTTGATCCCATTGCCGTCAAGCTGATAGACAGATACAAGTTGAAAACTTTTGTGTTGCCAGCAACCGATGTGCCGAGACTACCTGAAATCGTCGCAGGTGCTTCACATTCAGGAACAACCGTAGAGCCGGTGAAATAATGGTTGAAGATCACAGACACTGCATTGTTTGCGGCAAACCCACGCCGCCAGAAAAATACATATGTTCTCCTTCCTGTGAAGAAATTTTCAAACGGCAACAAGCCAAGTTGCGAAAAACACGAATTCTAAACATCCTGCTTTTACTCACTTTCGTTTTAGTATTGATGCTTGTTTCAATTCTTCGAAGCGGTGGCACTTAATCTAACGATAAGTACAATCGGAAAACCTATTGTCTCAACCACGTCGACATCTTTCTCTTTGACTCTTACCTCTCTGTTTATTATCAAGTCGTCAACCCCAAGCTCGAAAATTTCTCCAGCCGCTTGCAGAACCAATTTTCCATCTTTAATTTTTTCAACAATTTCTTGGGGAGTCAGCTTTTGCAACTCGTGTTCGAGCATTTTCAGCTTGCCACGATACTTTGGTCCAACCGTTGCATAGTTTAGGCTAACCGACTGGATGGTGTGCTCGATTGCCGGAGCCGTTTCTAAGTAGATGAGCTTGCCAACTTTGAGAGTTCCGCAGATATCCTTCTCCAACTCATCAATGATCTTTCGCAAGGAGGGGTCAGGAGTGTGAATTTGCAGCTCCTCCACGGGATGAACCAACGATAAACGTTTTTTGGCTTTCAATTGTCGCACGGCCGAAACCACGGAGTTAAGAAGTTTTCCAGCCCGCTCCGTCTGCTTGTCAATCCATTTCTCATCATAAGAAGGCCAAGACAATAGGTGGACACTCTGAATAGAGGCAAATACTTCCTCGCGCTTGAAAACTTGTTGAAAAACTTCCTCAGCGAAGTGGGGTATGAAGGGAGCCAGCATCTGTACGCATCCTAATATTACATGGTAAAGCACGGCCCGCGCCCCATCCGAGTCCTCAGCGGATTCGTACAGACGATGTTTTACTTCTTCGATATACATGTCACATAGTTCGTGCCACACAAAGGTGTGAATCTTCCGTAACGCATGGTTGAACTCGAAGTTTTCAAGATGTTCGGTGACCTCTTTCACCAATCGATTGTATCTACTGAGAATCCATCGATCGACCAAACGGAGTTTCACCTTTTCCAGCTTGAGCTTCGATGCGCCCTCTAGATAAGGGTAAGCAAATCTCGCCGCGTTCCAGAACTTGCGCATGAATCTGTGTCCAAATTCAACGTCTTTCCAATTGAATGGAACATCGGCACCCGTCGAGGCAGCAATAACCGCCCACTGCCTCAGCGCGTCAGCGCCCCACTTTCCTCGTGCGTAAGTAGTATCCACGTAATTGCCGAGAGACTTTGACATCTTTCGTCCGTCATCTCCAACTACCATTCCGTTTATCAAGACCGTGCGATAAGGCGCCTCACCAAGCAAGGCAAGGTGTCGAACCATCAGGTAATAATCCCAAGTTCGAATGATGTCTGTACCATTGGGCTGCAAATCGGCTGGAAACAACCGCGAATCCATATTGGGCCAACCAGCATGAACAGCAATCGTGATGGAGCTATCCATCCAAGTATCCAACACGTCTCGTTCTGGTTCAAACTCTTTTCCACCGCATCGAGGGCATTTCTCAAAAGGAGGCGGATCTTTACCCGGAGTTATGGGCAAATGTTGCTCGTCGGCCACCAATGGCTCTCCACATTGTTTACAATACCAAGCCGGGATAGGAGTAGCAAATACACGTTGCCTAGAGATCACCCAGTCCCAGTCCATAGACCGAGCCCAATCCACGAACCTCGTTAACATATGAGATGGAACCCAGCGGACCTCCTTTGCCTTCTGGATTGCTAAATCGTTGAGATCAAGAACGCGCATAAACCATTGAGGTTTCGATAAAATCTCTACTGGTGTCTTGCAACGCCAGCACACACCAACACTTTGCTGAAGTGGTTCTTCTTTTCTCACAAGTCCTGCTTTCTTCAAATCTTCTATGATTTTTCGCCTTGACGTTTCTATATCCATGCCTGCATAGGGGCCTCCAGCCTCAGTGATTTTCCCTCGCTCGTCCAGCAACTTGACGATCGAGAGCTTGTGGCGCTTAACCCATCTAACATCGGTTTTGTCACCAAATGTACAGATCATCACAATACCCGTTCCAAACTCAGGATCTACTTCAGGATCGGAGATTATCTTTACTTCTTGTCCCAACGGTGGTACGCGTGCCTTTTTGCCAATCAGTCCGCGATACCGCTCATCGCTGGGGTGCACCGCTATCGCTACACAAGCAGGCAGAAATTCTGGTCTAGTCGTGGCAATAGTTATTTTATCGCCACCGACCAGCTCAAAGTCAATATAGTATAATCTCGTTTCACGATCCTCGTACTCCACTTCGGCGTCGGCAATCGCAGTTTCACACCGAGGACACCAGTTCACGGGGTGTTCTCCTCGGTAGATAACACCCTTCTTATATAATTTCACAAAGGAGAGCTGAGTTCGACCATAATACTCCGGATCCATTGTCTTGTATTCTGTTGACCAATCGATTGAAAAACCCAACGAGTTCATTTCCTCTTTCATGTGCTCGATGTTCTCTAATGTCAGCTTGACGCAGAGTTCTCGAAACTTCTCTGGAGGCAGATCAGATTTTCTGATTTTGTATTTCTTCTCAACTTGCACCTCAGTGGGCAATCCATGACAATCCCATCCCTGCGGGAAGAAAACATTGTAACCACGCATGCGCTTGTACCTAGCAACAATGTCCATGTAGGTCCAGTTCAGAGCAGTTCCCATGTGAAATTCGCCGGACGGATATGGGGGAGGCGTGTCTATCACGTAAGTCGGCCGGGTTCGATCAGACCAATCGAACTCGTAAATCTTCCACTCCATCCACTCTCTCTGCCATTTCGGTTCGACTTTGAGAGGCTCGTAATCTTTCGGCAACTCGTGCTTCATTATGACCAAAAGGAAAGTTTAGAAAGCGTGGTTTTAATCACTTCGGTTTGTATAACTGGTTTCTTCCGCGAATGTTTTTGAGCTCGGTTTTGGCTTTACTCACGAGCTTTTGAAGTACTCTTCTGGCTTGTGGCTCTCGCGTTCTGCGCAAATGCTCGCGACAAAACTTGATCAGATCTTCCAAGTGACGGTCAGGTTTGAAGTTTCGATCTCCCCAGTCGAATATTGCACATATCCGGCTTGGCAGGTATCCAGAATCAAGGTCCCCATATCTTCGAATCACTCTCTGTTTGGTCTCTGCTGGCAGAATAGCTTCGGGATGAGCAAAAAGCAAATCTGTCCCATTGGGGGCCAGACCAAACAAGGCCTCGCATGCAAACAAATACACACGGAAGTTCGGCCACCATTCGCGGTATCTTTCTTCCCATTCTAATAGCCTAGAACAACCACGGAAAGAACCAGCGATCGTGAAAACGAGCAGGGCAGAAATATCGTAATCTCTATTCCTGAGTTCGCTCCGCGTAACCGCAAGAGTCTGTGAAAGTGAGACCCCCGTAGCGATGGTGTCCCCTGTAAACAAAAGACCTCGACTTGGAAGAGAATCAAAATTGGTGTAAAAGATGTTGGCTCCAAATTCCCCACCTGAAATTCGATACCGCTTGGCGCCTACAAAACATCGGGGCAAATATCTGCCAAATACCGCTCGGTATGCCTGATCAAAGTGATAACCCAGACTTCCCCTAAGAACCACCAACTCGGCAATCTGAAAGTTTCTCAATCGTCTGAAGAGAGGAACGAGTTCCCACGCAACTCGGAGGAATTCTTCACTACATTTTTTCGCCAAGTCCTCAAGTTTAAGACCACATATGCTAGGATCATAAATTATCCGCTGAGCCCATGGAATCGAGAGTATAAAACTCCGCTTGGGTAGCGCGGGATTGCTGACCTTGTATACTCTAACCCGGCCAACTTTGCTCACCAAGGAGACTGTTGTCAGAGCGATCCCCTGACTTCTCTCGAACCAAGTTATTTAAATCAGGTGGCCACGATCAGTGAAGTCTCAGTATATCGGACACCTGGGATTTGCTGGATCTCGCCAACTACAGATTTTCCGATTCCTTCCACATCAGCGACTTCTAGTCGGGCGACGATATCAAAGCGACCGGTGGTTGCAGCGGCGAATTTCACACCCGGCAGACCTTTTATTTTTCCCAAAATGTCTAGCGCCTTGCCCGGCTCCGTGCGGATATACACTATCACCTGCATGTTCTCTCAACTACTTTTAGATTGAATGCCTTAAAAAATACATTAACGAGCAAAAACGAGTGTTGGCTACGAGTATAAAAACGATGAAAACAAAAAAAAGATAGGTGCTATGAACATTCGCGCGCCGAAAAACGTGCGATTTGAGTGCCAGCGTTGCGCCCGATGTTGTGGAGATACTCCTCATCGTGGCCGCATCATCTATTTGTTGGAAAGCGAGGTCAAAAAAATATCAAAGAAAACCGGTTTAAAACCACTGGAATTTGCGTCGCCTATCTCGGGCTTGGGCAATTTCAAATACAAAATGAAAAAACGCAACGGAGTATGTATTTTCTTGAAAAACAAAGCATGCCAGATATATGATATACGTCCCACCGTTTGTCGATTATACCCATTCTTGGTATCAAAAAATGACGGTGGTCTAGTGTTTGAAGTCTCGGAAGACTGTCCAGGCATCGGCCTCGGCGCACCACTCACTCAGGAGCATTTCAAACACATGGCAGAACTCGCAAAGTCGATCATAAAACTGCGGTAAACCAAAAATCTTATTTTATCCCCTGTCATCACATCAATTAGGTGGTCGGCATCCAGCCGCTGGGGTACGAAGAAGACATTGAAATGGAGATGGATGGGGAAGAATGGTTAGAGCGTGCGCGCCACGAAATTGTTGAGTTCATATTGCGCCGATATGGAGTAATGAGAAGCCGCGATATCGCGCGCGTGCTAAACTGGAGAGTCAGAGAAGTCAATCAAGTTTTGAAAACTCTCGAATCTTGGGGAAAGGTCAAGCGAACGCGTATTGGAAGAGTACAAGCTTGGTGTCCAATCGAAGAATTTTTGACCAACTGCATGTATTACTAAATTTGTGAGCCCATGAAGATTCAGATGATCGACATAAGTGATAAAAGAGATGTAGTGAGGATTGCTAGAGCCAAAGGTTTCATCAAGCTCAAGCCTGAAACTGTGAAGCTGATATCTGAAGGAAAAGTTCCGAAAGGAGATGTTCTAGGTGTTGCAAAAACGTCGGCTATTTTAGCTGTAAAAAAAGTTCCGGAACTTATCCCGCTGACACACCCCATACACATTACCGGAGTGAACGTTCGAACATCTCTGCTGGACGATGGTGTGGAGATGGAAGTGGAAGTAAAAAGCATTGGGAAAACTGGTGTGGAAATGGAAGCGCTAACGGGTGTCGCCATAGGTTTGCTCACGATTTGGGATATGACCAAAGGATTGGAAAAGAATGAGCAGGGCCAATATCCCACCACGGCGATCAGAGAAATTAAAGTCGTAGAAAAGGTGAAGCAATGAGTTTCCAAAAACACAGGAAGGAGGCACCAAAACGTCTCAAAATCGGGGTTGTGGTGGTTAGTGATTCTCGATACGAGTCCATGAAAAAAGGGAGGGATACGGACGTCTCAGGAAAAATCATTGTGGATTTGTTGCAGCGCAGGGGGCATCAAACAGAACGCGTTGTCGTCCCCGACAGCAAAAAGAAAATTTTGCGAGCTCTCAAACGAATGATTAAGAAAAAACACGTGATAATCTTCACCGGAGGAACGGGAATAACACGTCGGGATATAACCATAGAAGCCATCGAACCTCAATTGGAAAAAACGCTCCCGGGCTTTGGAGAAGTGTTAAGAAGAATCGGTTATGAAAAAGTCGGTGCCCCCGCCCTGCTCACGAGAGCGACTGCAGGGGTTTTCCAAGGGCGGTTGATCTTTTGTCTTCCCGGTGCTCCCAATGCCGTTAAAATCGCTATGCGGATCATAGCCCCAGAGCTTCCACATTTAGTAAAACACGCGCGTGAGTAGATGAAGGTACGAGGAAAAGGATTCCAAGAATACATTCCCTTCTCTGTTGCCTTAAAGAACGCGCTTTCCCACGTGAGCCCTCTCCCCCCTCACTCAGTGGTCTTTCATAATGCGCATGGGCTCGTATTGGCTGAAGACATCGTCGCGACAGAAGATGTTCCCTCATTTGATAGATCAGCTGTAGACGGATATGCTGTCAGAGCTTCGGACACCTATAGGGCAAGTCAAAACAAGCCCGCAGTGCTCAGAATAGCCAGCAAAAGAAAAAGACTGAAAAAGGGAGAAGCCATGGAAGTAACGACGGGAGATCCTCTTCCTTCTGGCGCGGATGCAGTGGTAATGCTGGAACATACAATAGTACGAGGTGATATCCTTCAAGTTCTCAGACCACTAGCTCCCGGAAGGAATGTGTCCAGAAAAGGAGAGGATGTGAAAAAGGGGGAGCTGATCATGAGAGCGGGGACTTTGCTTCGTCCACAGGAAATCGGGATGCTAGCTCAGCTTCGGAAACTCAAAGTCAGGGTTCACCCACTGCCCCGAGTGTCTCTTATAACGACCGGCGATGAACTAGTCTCTCCGTGGAAAGTCGAAAAAAACAAAACGATCGATGTGAACAGTTATTCTCTTTCCAGCGCGGTGAGCGAGTGTGGAGCACATCTTGTCTCGATGAAAAGGGTTTCGGATGATCCCAAGCTGCTCGAAAAAGAGCTCCTACGAATAACCGAATGTGACTTGATAATCATCTCGGGTGGCACTTCGGTCGGTAAGAGGGACTATGCCCCAGAATGTGTTCAAAGATTAGGAAAGCTTATTTTTCATGGGGTCTCTATGCGCCCCGCATCGCCAACTGCCTTTGGATTGATCGAAGGCATGCCCGTTTTTTGTTTGCCCGGCTTCCCCGTTGCCTCGTTGCTTGCCTTTCATGTATTTGTGAAGCCAGTCATTATGAAACTCCGCGGTCTTCCTCCTCAGTATGGGAAGAAAACAGTCAAAGCACTTCTAACAAGCGATGTAGGATCAACAGTGGGAAGAACGGACATCTTGCGAGTAAAGATTCGAAAAGCTGGTAAGCAAGTCTTGGCTGAGCCGATGAGGATCACTGGTTCTGGAATTCTGAGTTCTTTAGTAAACGCGGATGGTTTTGTGCTAATACCAGAGAATATAGAAGGACTGCGTAAGGGAGAGAGTGTAGAAGTAGAACTATTCTAAATTACTGGTTCCAGCGGAGGATAGGATTGGAAAAGAAAGCCGGGCTCATTTTCCAGCTCCCACCACGGCATGGCTCTATAATAAATCACGTACGGGGGAGACTCGACGCGCCAAGCGGGGTACTGACCAACATTAGTGGTGACCGCTGCCGCTGAGACGCGTGCATCAGAAGAAAGGGACACCGCCACATCGTTCTCATTTTTCCACGTTCTGGAACTCAAGTGCGCGAGGACCTCGGACGGTGAATAGACCCATCCAGACATCCAAGCATTATCCACGGACGGACACCCCACTAGCTCTCCTTGTTCCCCTGCGTGAGATTCCACGGCCGAAACCACAACAGCATTTTCCACGGCACCGACTTTCATAGTATCAAGAACTAGCTTCGCTTTTACCAGAAGAGTATCATCATTCTCCAACCTCAATTCAACCAGCACGGAGTTTTCCTCGTAAGCATATCTGGAAGCATCTGCTACCTCAAGATTCTCGCGAACAACGAAAAACGCTTCGAGAATGCTCGCCGCCTCCACCGGATGTTTCTTGGCGAAATAGTAAAACTCCGGAGGAGGTGTTCCAGCAAACTGAGGTGACTCAGATTCTGTTATCTCGATTGGTTTCTGGGACAAGAGGACAGAAGAGTCGGAAGATCCAAAATAAAGCGTGGTTCCCGGCTGATAGGCTGAGTTGTCGGGGGAAAGAGGAATCTGGCTGATTATGATGTACTCCGAACCAGCTCGTAGCCCGGAAAGGATACGGACAATCAAATTGGAGTTATCAACTACCTCTAGCACGTACTGGCACCCACCCAAAGTGAGCGGAAGTTGCACTGATGAGACAGTTTGGGTAGAAAAAGACTGGAAGACGGTTTGAGACAACTGCTCAAGCAATGAATTGGCTTCTTCGTCGACGCGCGCCCCTGCCTGCTGTGAGTAAACATTGACAAAAATCAGCATAAGCAGAAACGCTAGGAAAACTCCAAAAATCACTATCAGCGGGACTTCGTGTGCACCCCTTTCTTCACCTAACAATGATTTCCACCCCGTTCTCGGCTCGCACGAGTTTCAAGTCATAATTTCCTTCTGATAACACTATGGGGATCACCGGGACCTCTATGTTGAAATTTTCGGAGTCACCGTTTATCAGTGCTGAGACAACGCGGTCATCAAAAACCACTTGCGCTCCATCTGGGATTTTAAGAGAATAGTATTGAATTGTGCCGGGGTTGCTCATAGAGTTTATAACCAGCACCAAGCCTTGGACATCATCAAAAAACGCGTTTTTGCTTGCGGTCTGTTGAAACAGCACAATCGCTGACGACACGATCACCAAAAACAGAACACCCGCAAACACGTATTCGATGTACCGAAGTGCTTCGGCGGACATCATTCTATAGTGACCTCACGGCAGTTATAGGCTATCGGTTCTTCATTCCGGTGAGATTATATAGAAAGAAAACCATCTCGGATGGGGGAGGGCGATGAGAGACGTTGCTATAATCGGATGTGGAATGACGAAGTTTGGGAGGCGAAAGGAAGATTTGATGGATCTCTTAGCCGAGGCCTCCCTCAAAGCCATAAAGGATGCACACGTCGAAAAAGAAGACTTCGATGCAGTGTACGTGGCGAACATGATGGCCGGCGAAACGGTTTTCCAGACCGCCGTTGCCAGCTCGCTGGTTGACCGCATCAATCTAATTCCGGCAGCTGCAGATCGAGTAGAAAACGGACCAGCTGCCGGAGGATCGGCTTTGAAAAATGGAATTCTGGCCGTGGCTTCGGGTTATTACGACTTGGTTTTGGTCGCTGGTGGAGAAAAAATGAGCACCGCCGACACGGACATAATCACTGATCTCGTGGCCACCATGACCCACCCAACGGCAGAGTATATTCACGGGGTTACTCTTCCGGCGATGGCGGCCATGCTTACCCGTATCTATATGGAAAGATATGGAGTCACTGAACGCCATCTGGCCATGATTGCTGTAAAAAATCATGAAAACGGTCTCAAGAACCCATATGCCCACATTCAGCGTGCGTGCACGATTGAAGGCGCGATGAGTTCAGGCATGATCTCCGATCCGCTGCGGCTTTACTATGTATGCCCGATAAGCGACGGGGCAGCTGCGGTGGTGCTGTGCCCGCTGGACAAAGCGAAGAAATACACAGACAAGCCGGTCAGGGTTGCTGGCTTTGGACAAGCAACAGACGTTCAGGCTCTGCAAGAACGAGAAGATCCCGCTGTGCTGAAATCGGTAAAACTGGCGGCAGAACGCGCTTTCAAGATGGCGGGGTGTGGACCGTCGGATATCGATGTAGTTGAACTCCACGATGCGTTCGAAATTTTAGAATTGGCCGAGAGCGAGGACATAGGATTTTTCGAAAAGGGAACTGCTCATCTCGCCGTTGAAAAGGGGGTCACTAGCATAAACGGAGATTTGCCCATTAACCCGTCAGGCGGTCTCAAAGCGCGAGGACACCCGGTAGGAGCGACGGGGGTGGCTCAAGTGGTTGAGCTCACATGGCAACTCCGAGGGGAATGCGGTGAGCGCCAAGTAAAAGATCCCAAGCGAGCGTTGGCTTGCAACTTCGGAGGATTCGGAAACAACACGGTTATTCACATCTTGGAAAGAGGCTGGTAAAGATGGAGCAGAAATGGGTAGCGTATCGGTGTAAAGCTTGCGGCAAGCTCATGTTGCCCAAACACGACCGTTGCTTGCAATGCAAGGGAGAGGAATTCGAGGAAGTTGAGCTACCGCAAGAAGGAACTCTCATTACTTGGACTAAACTCTACTTTCCGCCAGAAGGTATCGAAATGCCGCCGCTTACCCTCGGAATTGCCAAGTTCGGCGAAGTTCACGTATTGGGTCAGGTAATGACCGACGATCCAAAGACCGGAATGCGTGTCAAGCCCGTGTGGGGGCACTTGCGGAAACTTCGGGGCAGAGATATCGAGGGCTTCAAGTTTCAGCCCCTCTAAAGTCTTACGCAAGACTGAAAAACCTACTTCCAATTCCACCGTTATTTCTTCTGATACATTCTACAGGCCTTGCAAAATGAACTTCTCAAACTCCTTTAGAATAATCTCTATCATCTGGGCCGGATTCACTATTTTAATTCCTTTGAATTTCTTCAACCCTTTTAAGTGCTTGTCCCCCGAAACCACATAATCTGCTTTTCCATCATAAGCGGTGCTTAAAACGAGGTTGTCTTTCGGATCTTCTGCCACCACTTTGAAATCCGATTTTATTTTTACCTCGAGTGAAACTTTTTGAACTGCGTGAACAAACGATTCGATATCGGACACAGAATAGCCAAACCTTTCTCTCACTTCCTTTCTGCGAAGGACACTCTCGAGTTCTTCCAGAATCGGTTTCGAAGTGATCAGCTGAACTTCCGGAAATGTCAAAATAAGATCTAACAACGCCGCCGGTTTTCCATGTTTAGATATAAATGCCGAAACGAGCACGTTGGTATCAAGGACTATTTTCATCCTCAAACCTTTCTGATAGAGTGAATCAATCGATCTATCTCCTTTTGTGTAAAACCAACCCGTTTTGCCTGCTTTCGCGCACGCTGCAAGAGACGTTTTAGCTCCATTCGCTCTTTGGAAATCTCCAACTTTCTCAAAATGATGAAGTCTTCCATTCCTATCACAATAAATCTCGCTCCCTTTTTCAGCTTCATTTGTTTTCGTAACTCGCTCGGGATAACAACTTGTCCCTTTTCGGATAATCGTGTCATGTCTATAGCCATTTCTCTACCAGTAAGATATATCTTACCTACATGTATTTAAAGTTTCCAAATTTTTCCAGTCAGAAATTCAATCAATTTCGGCCATAGGTCTACGCAAAACTTAAAGGCGAGTGTTCGCACTAAAAACAGGAGGTGAAAACATGAGCGTTGATTGGAGCAAAATCATGAAACCCTATCCAGGAAGAAGAATCACGCTACCAAACGGAGACGAAATGGTGGTCACCAGCATGACCAAGGACGAAATTGAGGAAGTGGCTGACGCTCTAGTTAAGAACGTTACATACCATCAAGACCTTTTCGATCTGGTGAGCTCCGAGATAATCACGGAACTCTATCTGTGGCGAGAGAACAGACCTATGTGGGGATGCCCGCCGGAAACTCACTTCTGTCTCGTGGGCAGAGTGGAGGGCAAGGTTGTAGGAGTGACCAACGGGGTGCTGAGAGATCCGAAAATCGGCTGTAGTCTTCACACTAACACTCTGATCCGCGGGTTGCAGATTGGCGCATATCTCTGGCCCTGCAAGCTAGAGCACTATTTCGATGTCTTGGGCGTGGATGTGGTGGAGGCCAGTGCCGAAACTCCCATCGGTTCCAGAAAGCTCTTCAAAACCTATGGATTCACCGAGCATCCGGATAAAGTCAGCCACTTTGGTACCATGCTTCAGACCATGACCAAGGAGCAGTGGGATCGGATAAAGGCCGGAAAACTGGTCGGAGAGCTCCTAGGCTGAACATCTACAAACACTTTTTGTCTCCCTTCTCTTCTTCTTATTTGGGATGCGGTACATCAAAGCTCTGGAAATCGGATGCTGCGCTCTGGAAACTCTGTGCTCTCAAACACGCGGCACGGTTCACAGCACTTTCGAACACGCGCTCAACCTGCGGTTTCAGGATAAGCTAGTGGGGGTTCTCACCAGTCGCTCTATTCTGAATCCCATTAGTTTAATAGCAAATATCGACACGTTCAAAACCATTGGTATAGCTGCTGGCTCCGATGTGAAAATAAGAAATAAGAAAATCACGCTTAGCGGTCACATAGCAATTGATTTCAGTCAAGCGATTATATGGAAGCCAAAGACTGGTGTTACAGAGCTAGATTTGAAAAAGTTCCACATCGGGTATCGGGCCCTGCAGGATTTCATAAAAAACACAAAAAAGAGCGGGCTTCTTTCTCTTTACCCGTCCCTTGTAGAAGGTGAAAAACTCAATACTTCAGATCCCTTTCTCGCACGGGCTTTCGAAGCAATACTTAGACTTGTTCAAAAAATCGAGAACGGAGAAAAACCCGACGAACGTGACACGGGCAATCTAATAGGTCTGGGTCCGGGCCTGACCCCCTCCGGAGATGATTTCCTGTGCGGGCTGGGCTGTTCCCTCGTTTGGATCGCAAACACAACGAGAGCTTCTTGTCCCGGGCTGAGTAGCTTAAAGAAAAGTGTGGACAGATGCTCATCCAGAACCACTTTGCTGAGTTCGCAACTTCTTAAACAGAGTTTCCAAGGACAAGCAAACAAAGCGGTAGAGGAGCTATTGGAATCCGTGTTCGCGGGAGACCCTCCTTCTGTTGAGAGATCCGCGCGCCGCGTGTTGGAACTGGGCGAAACATCTGGATCGGATCTTATGTTGGGTCTAGTTCTAGGACTAAAAGCTGGAAAAAAGATTTTGCCGTCTCATTTTCGTCAAAACTCGTAATCCAAAAACGATTTATATAACATTTGAAAGATGCACAGGGGTTGAGAGGTTGGATAAATCGACAATTGTCGAAATATTGGAAAAGGCCAAGACCGAGGGGCGTAAAATCCTTACTGAGCCGGAAGCCAAGCAAGTTCTCCAAGCTTGCGAAATTCCCGTAAACAAGACCCAATTGGCCACAAACCTCGACGAAGCCATAAGACTCGCAAGAGAAATCAACTACCCCGTGGTTTTGAAAATAGTTTCTCCAGATATTACCCATAAGAGCGACTGTGGTGGTGTGCGTGTCGGTATTGGATCAGAAACTGAACTACGACGGGCTTATCAAGAGATCCTCGACAACATTCGTGCTTACAACCCGAAAGCACAGATCCTTGGAGTAGCTGTGCAGGAGCATCTATCGCCAGCTGCAGAGGTTATCGTGGGAGGGCTGCAAGATAAATCCTTCGGCCCCACAGTGATGTTCGGGTTCGGAGGAATCTGGGTGGAGGTGCTGAAAGACATTAGCTTCAGGCTCGCGCCCTTGAACTCTGGGGAAGCGCTAGAAATGATTCGCGAGATCAAAGGATATCCGCTCCTCTCCGGATACCGAGGACGGCCGCAAACCGATATTGAAGCCATCGCGGACACCATTGTAAAAGTTGGAAATCTCGTGGCGGAATTCCCTCAAATCAAAGAACTTGACATCAACCCGCTCTTCGTGTTTGAGAAAGGAAAAGGAGTCAAAGCTGTGGACGCCAGAATAGGATTGGGAGAGAGCAACGAATGAAACAAATCGACCGGCTCTTCAATCCCAAGCAAATAGGGCTGGTGGGTATTTGGGAACAGAAGAAGCTCGCGCCCCAGTACCGCCAGATATTCGAGCGAATTCTCTCAAACATGAGAGAATTCAAGAAGTTTGTTCCCATCGACTTGAGTGGAAAAAGACCCGATTGCGGAAAAAGTGTGTCAGAGATTCCGAAGCAATGCGATATCGTTGGAGTGTGTTTGCCTGAGCCTGTGCTCGAAAAAAACATAAGAAAGATAATCTCGAGAACGGCTCGTGCTCTGGTTCTCTTCACGCCCACCATATCTCAAAAGACTGAAAGAGAGTTGGAGCGAGCCAACAAGCGAATATGGGTGTTGGGACCTGGATCTGCAGGACTGATGGTTCCTCGAAACAAAGTTTTTTTATCACCCTACCCTCCGCTACCGAATGGAAAAATCGTTCTCTTAACACACATGGGAGACATCTCGGGCGAGATCCTGAAGTGCTTCAAAGACTTGAAAGTCGGAATCAGCAGTGCCTTCTGTGTTGGTGATAAACCGTTGCCCGAGACTCTCATCCAGTTGCTTGGCAAAGACGAACACTCAAATGTTCTAGCATTACATGTCCACCAACTTCGCTCGGGAAGGGCCTTCTTTGATTCCCTGACAGAAATCGGAAAGGAGAAGCACGTTCTTGTGTTCTCTAGTAACCAAACCTCGTCTTTGTTCCGAGCTGCAGTCCGTCAAGCTGGTGGTGTTTTCATATCTGGCTTACCTGCTTTTGCATCGGGAGCCAAACATCTTGATCGAATACCAAAGCAAGAACGAAAAATCGTGTTGATATCAAACTCAAAAACCCTCTGTCTCGCGGTGCTCTCGCGCGTGAAAAATCTGAAACCTGCACCCATCGCCGAAAAGGCATTGCAGAAAATGAGGAAAAAGGTACGAGAACTTCAAATTCACGCTCCAGGAGTTTTTATCCTGGTCACATTAGAGCAGAAAAAATGGCGAGTTGCGCTCGATTTGCTCGCAAAAGAAACTGATGTGAATCTAGCTCTGATCATTATCGACACTCGGTTTGCCCCAGAAGATGTACAGAAAAAACTGATAGATAGCATCACAAATGCGAAATTAAGCTCGAGTTTATGCGTGTTGACTGAGAAGGAACTTTCCCGTCCAGATATCTTCACGAGCCTCTGGTCATTTGCAGAAGGTCTAAGTGCTCTAGCTCAAAGATAGGAACTGTCCCCTGCCTGGCTTCCCTAAGATTTCCCCATCTTTGTATATGATCTCACCACGAGAGACAGTTATAAGCGGATACCCATTCACCATCAACCCCTCATACGGAGACCAGCCGACCTTGTAGTGCAGATTCTTGGCTCGGATTTTCTTCTTTCTAAAGTTCAGAATCACCAAATCGGCATCGCTTCCCTCTCGGATCACTCCTTTGCGAGGGTAGAGCCCAAATATCTGAGCTGGCCGTGTCGAAACCACGTTGACCATTCTATCTAAGGTGAGCCGCCCCGAACCGACCCCAAAAGTCAAAAGAAGCGAAAGGAGAGTCTCGACCCCCGGAATACCGATCTGAGCCTTCCATATGCTCTCCCATCCAATTTCTTTCTCTTTTTTTGTCCCCGGTGCGTGGTCAGTAGCGACCACATCTATAATGTGAGCTTTCAAGAACTCCCACAACGCTTTCTGATCCTCTACATCTTTGAGAGAAGGATTAACACGCAAATACGGCCCCTTCTCCGCAACATCCATTCGAGTAAAGACCAAATAGTGAATGCATGTCTCAGCCGTAACGGGTAGGTGATTTTGCTTTGCATCTCTGATGAGCTCGCCTGCTTTGCGCGTGGTGATGTGGGCAAAATGGGTTTTACACTCGTGTTTTTTTACAAGCTCTAGGACGTCTCTAACAGCTCGCTCTTCAGCTTCAGAGGGTCTACACTCATGATGTGCCAAAGGATCTCTTCGCTCGCCTAACTTGGCACGTTGTGCCTGCAAAGTCTGCTCATCCTCCGCATGAACGAAAAGAATTCCATCCACGGCCTTTATTCGATCCATCAGAGCTTCCATCGCTTCTGAGCGGAGATAATAGGGCGAACACGTGAAAGCTTTGAAAGACTTTATACCCAAAGCCGCCAACGCTTCAACGTTCTCGATCGACTCCTCCGTCATGTTTCCAGCGTGAAGGGCAAAGTCGATTAGACTCGCTCGGCGCCCGGCGGCAATAATTTTTTTTGCGCTTTGCACATCGGTTACCGGCGTATCCAGAGGCATCACCAACACCGTAGTGACTCCGCCCGCTGCCGCAGCTATGCTCCCTGTTCTAAAGGTCTCTCGGCGAAGAAATCGAGGATCATGAATATGCACATGAGAATCGATCACCCCTGGAATGACAATTCGGTCTTTGGCATCAATCTCATTTTCCCCTTTAGGTATCCCAGAAATCGCTATCTTGTCTATCTTTCCATCGGTGACTGAGAGTTCAGCACGCACGATCCCCTCGGGCAATGCTAGACGAGCGTTTCTTATCACGAGATCTGGCATCCGCTCACTCCGCATCAGCGTATTCTCAGAGCGCCATAAAACTTTATATTGTTCACGTTTTTGGAGTAATGATAGAATGGTTGATATATTGATCAAAAACGCTCTCATAGTGACGATGGATTCTGGGTGTACTATTATTCCAAAGGGTTCCATTGGAATTGAAGACGGAAAAATTTCGTTCGTGTCCAAAGGAAATGCAAGAGGTTCTGCAGACGAGGTGATCGATGCTCAGGGCAAAATCGTGATGCCTGGACTGATATGCTCTCACACCCACCTCTACGGCATCCTGTTAAGAGGTGCCGTTCTGAAAATTGAACCACCCACCGATTTTGCTCAAATTCTTCAACGGGTGTGGTGGCCAATGGACGAGGCGATGAACAAAGAAGATGCGTACGCGAGTGCTTTGGCCGCGAGCCTTGAATTCGTAAAAACCGGAACCACTTTATTTGCAGACACGTTTTCCGGACCCAACGCGATTTCTGGAGTACTGGATAAAATCGGCTCAGCTGTTGAGAAGGTCGGAATGAGGGGAATACTCGCTTTCGAAAGTACCGAGCGAAACTCAAGCACCGAGGGAGCCAAAGGCATGAAAGAAAACATCAGGTTCATTAAAAAAATGCGAAAAAATCGCTCAACACACCTTTTCGGCATGGTTAGCATCCACGCATCGTTCACCGTTTCCGACGAACTTCTCCAATATGGACGTGAAGTTGCTAGCAGATATCGCGTCCCCCTGACCATTCACACTTCCGAAGGGCTTGTAGATGTCTACTACAATTACATTCATCATGGAAAGCGAACTATAGAACGATTAAATGATGTGGGGCTGCTCAAGGAAGATGTTGTACTAGCACACTGCGTCCACCTAAACGAAGACGAATTGAAGATCGTACAAAAAACTGGGGCAAGAGTCGCGCATAACCCGATGAGTAACATGCTCAATGCGGTAGGAGTGGCTCCTGTACCTAGAATGCTAAAAGAAGGAATTCTTGTGGGTCTGGGAAATGACGGATACATTTTTGACGGTTTTGAAAACATCCGAGCGGCCTATTTGATTCATAAGGTGAACACCAGAGATCCGAGAGTGATTACTCCTCGACAAGTGTTAGAAATGGCTACAATCAAAGGGGCAGAATTGTATGGAATGGGCGACAAACTAGGATCAATCGAAAAAGGTAAATGGGCTGATCTGATCATTCTGGACACTTCGCGAGCCCCAACACCAGTAAACACCACCACCGTTTTAGGACACCTCGTAAACACATTTTCAGGTAGTGATGTGGAAACGGTAATCATAGGAGGAAAAATAGTCATGAAGGAACGCAAGATGCAAACAATCGCTGAAGATTATGTAACTACTGTGTCAAGACGTGCAGCAGCAAAACTGTGGACGCGGATAGGAAAGAGGAGGTGAGCAAATGGTGGATTTGTCCGTAGAGATCGTGGGGCTGAAATTTCGAAATCCTGTGATGCCAGCTGCTGGGCCAAACGTGTGGAACGGCGATATGCTAGTAAAAGCTGCCGAGGGTGGAGCTGGAGGTCTAGTTGCAAAAACGGTGAGCGTGGCCCCAGCTCAAGTCCCGAGGCCATGCATAGCTAAAATAAAAGATAGTTTACTCAATGCTGAGCTCTGGTCGGATCTGCCCCTTGAACAGTGGGTTAAAGAGGAGTACAAAAAGGCTAAAAAGACTGGCTTGCCGCTCATCGCCAGCGTAGGGTATAAAGCTGAGGAGATAAAGGAGGTCGCCCCAAAAGTCGTGGATGCGGGAGCCGACGCTCTTGAACTGTCCACCCACTATCTGGGCAACGATCCATCTCCGGTAGCGGCAGCAGTAAAGGCTGCAAAAGAGGTGGTTGAGGTCCCGGTGTTCGTCAAGTTAAGCCCAAACGTGCTCGATATAAAGATCTTCGCAAAAACCGCTGCAGAAGCTGGAGCTGACGGAATAGTAGCAATAAACACGCTCGGTCCATGCTTGGCAGTCGACATCGAAACAGCCATGCCATACATGGGCTCACCACACGGATATGGATGGTTGTCCGGACCGGCAATCAAACCACTAGCCGTGCGTTGCGTTGCTGACATTGCCCGAACAGTAGACATACCAGTGATTGGAGTGGGAGGTATCTCTACGGGCAACGATGCGGCCGAGTTCCTCATGGTCGGGGCATCAGCAGTTCAGGTGTGTACAGCTGCTATCGTGAGGGGGCCTCAGATATACGGGATCATAGCCGACCAGTTAGCACAGTTCATGAAACGAAAGGGATACTCTGCCATTGCAGATATAAAAGGAAAAGCTCTGCCCCATCTGCGCGACGAGCCCCTGCGAGTTTCGGCCAAACCCGTGGAAGTAATCGCCTCTAGGTGTACCGCGTGCGGGCTCTGTCAAAAACACTGCCCATATGATGCGATCCACGTTGTGGGAAGAGTAGCTAGAGTCGACACTTCGAAATGCTACGGATGCGGCCTCTGTGTAACCGTTTGTCCTGTCAAAGCTCTCCGGTTCTGATCAAGCTGAGATCTTCCGGGAAATCCAAATCAACGATCGCCCACTTGCCCGCCTCTAAAAGCACTTGATCCGCAGAATGACGACGAAGTACATCTCGGAGCTGTTCTTCTGGTGAAATGCTTAGAAATTCATTGAATAGAGATTTGTCGATTAGAACAGGATGACCTTTCTTCCCCTGATAAACGGGACTCACCACTTTTGCGCTATTTTTCCAGGTCTGAATGGCTCTTCGCAGATAATGTGGATCCACGTAAGGCTGATCTCCTAAAGCCAGAAAAACTGCATCACAGTCAAGACATTGCTCCAATCCTTTCTTAAAAGAGGAGGCCATCCCTTTCCGATAAGACTCGTTTATCACGTACTCCGCACCGAGTCGTTGTATTAAGGGAATGAGCAAATCTGCGCTAAATCCTAACACCACCACAACTTTTTCGACGAGAGGCTGAAAGTTTTCAATCACGTGCTGAAGCATCGGTTTTCCTTCAATCTCGATTAAGGGCTTGAATTTTCCCATTCTCCGTGATTCTCCAGCAGCCAGTATTACGGCGCCAATCAAAGCAACCCCCCGTGTGCAAGTTCTATAATCATCGCTTTCGTGATCGGTTCGCCAAGCAAAAGCTTTGGAAGGAGCAAATCAAAGCTGGTCAATCTGTCCGGAATAACACATGCCGGAAGGCCAAGAATCGGAATGGAGTCGAGATAAGCGACCATCAACATTGCACCGGGAAACACCGGAATTCCTCTCGAAACTACCTTTGCTCCAGTTGCTTTGATCGCTTCCGGAGTAACATCGCCAGCATCAACCGCCATTCCTCCCCCGACTAACACAATATCAGCGGTTTTCACGCTATCCAGAATTGCGCTCTTTATCTGCTCTACGTCGTCGGGCACATAACAGATCTTGCTCAATCTCAGCCCCACTTTTTCTAGTCTAGTATTTATGGCCGGAACAAAACCGTCCTTTACGCGACCCTCGTACACTTCAGTTCCAGTTATGATTGCACACACCGCTCTCTTTTGTGGAGGAAAGATTTCTATTCCAGGTGTCTGCGATCTGAGAGTCTTCTCTACCCGCCGCAACTCTATTTCTGAAATGAATAAGGGAACTATCTTGCCCGACGCTACGAGCTCGCTTTTTCCTACAAGCGAGTAATCCTTTCTACTCACTAATATGAAACCATCTATCGAATTGATTTCTCTCAAAAGAGACACGTTGACGCGCAGGATCCCAGGGATAGACGCGAATGCATCAACCCTTCCCTTGTTGGGTCGTGATAAAAAAACGTTCTTTCCGGCTGCAGCTCTCATCAAGCGGATGGCTGCTTCGTCTTCGTGAATCCCTTGCTCTTCTCCACCCTCGACATACACATAATAGTTTCCGGAATCCTTCAAACGCTCTATGTCTTCGGCTCTAATCAAGTGGCCGCGCTTAAAGATAACGGCCTTCAAATTCGGCCCATACTGAACAACGTCGTGAGCCAATCGATGTCCAACTGCCTCCTCCACTTTTAATTTTCTGACCATTTCTATCGCCAACTAAGCATATAATTCCTTAGAGAAAAAATAAAAAATCTGGTGTGGCCAAATGGATCCAAACAACAACTCGTTTCAGATGAAGGAACTCATACACAACGGAGTTCTTATTCCTGAGTATGAACCAGTGGGCTTTTCCATAAAATACAAAGGAAGAAGGCTCAGGCTCAATCCTGAGCAGGAAGAAATGGCAGTCGCTTGGGTAAAAAAGCTCGAGACCGAGTATGTGAAAGATCCGGTATTTGTGAAAAACTTTTTCAAGGATTTTTCAAAAGCTTTGGGGCTGAAAGCGGTTGCGCGCCCCGAAGATTTCGACTTTTCAAGCATACAGCGGTGGTTGGAAAGGGAGAAGAAGAAAAAGGAAAAATTAACAAAAGAGGAGAAAAAACGCCTGAGCGAGCTGAGGAAAAAACAACGGGAAGAAAACAAAGAAAGATATGGGTATGCCATCATAAACGGACAACGAGTCGAAATCGCAAATTATACCGTTGAACCGCCCGGCATATTCATGGGTCGGGGAAAGCATCCGTTGCGCGGGCGATGGAAGCCCAGAGTCTATTACTCCGATATCATTCTCAATCTTTCCCCAAACGCCCCGACCCCTCCCACTCCTCGGGGCGAAAAATGGGGTGGCAGGGTCTTCGATCCAAAGGCCCTATGGATAGCCAAATGGAGAGACAAACTTACTGGGAAGATGAAATACGTGTGGATATCCGAAAGCTTCGAGTTCAGACAGCTAAGGGAAAAAGAAAAATACGACACCGCGCGGAAACTGGAGCAATATATTGAAAGAGTTCGAGAGCACATCTGGAAAAACTTGGACTCGCCGGATGAGCTGAGGCGCAAAATAGCAACGGTCGCCTACTTAATAGACAAGCTAAAGCTGCGGGTGGGAGACGAAAAAGACAAAGACGAAGCCGATACGGTTGGTGCAACTACGCTTCGGGGATCACATGTGAAGATAAACTCCGACGGTACGGTGAGATTCGATTTCTTGGGGAAAGATTCGGTGAGGTGGGTCAAAACAGTAAAATTGCCAGAAAAAGTTCTATCCAACTTAAAATCCTTCATCAAAACACCAAGAGAGCGAATTTTCGACGGAGTTCGATCCGAGTTGGTAAATGCCTTTCTTTCAGAAGTGATGCCGGGACTCACAGCAAAAGTATTCCGCACTTACCACGCGACCAAAATCGTTGAGGAATATCTCAACACACATCCTGTAAAGCCGGACGAACACCCCATCATGAAAAAATTTGCCGCCGTGCGAGCCAATCTCAATGCCGCCATCGAATGCAATCACAAACGAAAACTTCCAAAAAATTGGAGAGAGTCGCTTCAGAAAAAAGCCGAGCGAATAAAAAAACTACAACAAACCCTTCGCTCTATTATAGAAAAATACGAATCAGACGAAAAAAAGCGGCGGGAGAAATTTACTGAAAAACTGAAAAAACGTGAGCAACACTTAGCCACTCTTCAAACCCGGCTCGAGGAGCTCAAACAGAAAAAAACAACGCCTCGAAGAAAACAAATCATTCAAAAGCTAAGGAAGAGAATTCGAGAAGAAAAGGAGAAAATAAGAAAAATGAAAAGAGAGTTTAAGGAAAAAACCAGACAAAGGAAAATGAAACATCTTGAGCGCGTCAAAAGGTATCGTGAAAAAATCTTGATAGCCAAAGTGAAATACGAAATCGCAAAATCTACAAAGAACTACAATCTCAACACCTCTCTCAAAAGCTACATTGACCCTCGAGCCTTCTTTTACTGGGCCAAAAAGCTCAACTATGATTGGCGCGAAATATATCCAAAAACCCTTCAGCGAAAGTTTGAGTGGGTAGAACCCAAAGGGTCCTGAATTATCCGGGTTTGGGACGAAATTAGCTAGCTCCCCATCCAACATCCAAGCCTTCGAGATACCTGAGATAGCACAGCCGTCTAAGGTTGTACGTGCAGATCCGGGCCAGCGCCTCGGTGCGCCTCCGCTTCGAGATGCGACGCATCAACGGCCTTTGAAATTTGCGCTTGAACGCGGAGAACACGCTTTCAACAACCGAGCGCATGTGGTACTCACGCAGCCATTCCTGAGGGCGTGTCAGAAAGCTCAGCAGCATTTGCCTCCACGCGGGGCTCCCCTTTTGCTTGAGCGTTATCCCCTGCTTCAGGCTTATGCGGGGAATTCCGCCGACGGCATTTATCAGCTCGCAGTTTTCTCTTGACAGGAACGCCTCGTCGAGGCTGACCACCCCGATCGACGGATAGACAGCGGATGTCCGGTGAAGCAGTGGTTCGAGAAAAGGCGAGTCGTGGGCATAGGGGTTCTCGGGAAACTCGACCGCAGAGACCAGCGAGTACGTGGTTCCCACCATCGCGACGAGCTTCTGGAAACTGGCTCGCTCCTGTTCGTCGTCTCTGTCGCGCTCCCAGTTGTGCTTGACGGAGGTTGGGAGGCCTGTCCCGTCGGCCGCGAAGTTGTGCTCGACTGATTTCAGCGGCTCCTGGGTGAGCCTGAGCACCTCCTCCAAAATCGCGAGCACCTCCGGATACTCGTAAGCGCGCTCAATCGCCTTGTAGGAGGGGGCTTCTCTGATCGCCATTTTCTCCCTGAAGAGGAGAACCAGCCCGGCTGCTACCCGGTTGGACACTCCGAAGTACTGCTGGATCAGCAGGGCCTTCGCCATGTCCGCCGGAGGGTAGGGCGGTCTCCCTGGCCCCTCCGGGTGCCACTCCTCGAGCCCGAGCCTGAGCGCGGCCTCGTCGACCGCGTCGCGGATCGTGAGCAGCATGTCGTTGATCTCGCGGAGCTGTGCCTGATCGTACTTCGACCAGTCGATCTCGCGCCCCTCGCGCGGTCTGTATGGAAAGCGCCTGCTCTTGATCTCGCGGATCAGCCGGTTGAGCTCTCGCTGCTTTCGATCGAATCGTGGCACGATGAAAACCCTACCCAAAGGTATATAAATCTTACGGTTAATATCTAACCGTAGGAAATGCGTGGACGACTGATAGTCTTCAAGCTATACGGGCGCGTGAAGCATGCGGAGGTCATGCGGTTCTGCAAGCAATTCTACGGGTACACAGACTACTCGAACCGGGGGCGGTACCGGTATTTCAGACCGGGCTTCCTGAGCGGGATCCCACACGTGCGGGTGATGCGAAACGTGGTGCTGGTGCGGGAGGAGGACGGTCCGCGGGTCGTCGAGTTCCTAAAGCGGCATCGGGCGGAAGTCCACGAGTGGACGGTGGAACTCAGACCGCAGGACGAGCGCGTGCTGGGGCTTGCGGGCCGGCGTGCGAAGGAAACTTGAACTCACGCTATCGATTTTTGTCCCAAGCCCGAATTATCCAGAAGTTTTTAATATTCTATGGAATTACCTTCACCGGTAGAATGCGACTGGGAAGAGACTACACGAACTGTCTTGTATATGACCATCTGTCTGAAGAACAAAAGGCCGCTTTTCGGCGAGGAGAGATAGACCTTGGAACCATGAATGCGCTGGCTCTCGAGAAAGCGAAGAAAGATGTGAAACTTCAACTGGAAATCACAAAAGCGCTGGGATTGAATCACGTAGAATTGGATGGGGATTCTCCGAATCCATACTTAGATATGAGCAAGGAAGAAAGACAACACATCCGAGAACTAGCAAAATCTTATGATGTCACTCTCTCTCTCCATCTTCCCTACTCCTACGTCGGAGGAAGCATATGTGCCCCGCAGGAAAGCGATCGGAGAATTGCTGTGAAAATCCACAAACAATGCATTCAATTCGCGGCGGACGTAGGAGCGATCTATGTGAATACCCATCCAGGAACAGCGCCCTTCTGGCATAGAGTGGGATGGTATCTCAATCTCATAACGGAATCTCTTAAAAAGAGTTTGGAGGAGCTCGGAAAAATGTGCAATGATTTAGGGATTGCTCTCCACCTCGAAAACAACACCGCCTTTGATGAAATTTTTAGCGAACTCCCAGACTGCATTCGAGTCGTCCGAGAAATGAGAGAAAAGGATGTCGAAATATTCTTGAACTTCGATATCGGGCACTGGTTTACCCGTGCTGATAATGGCAAAGACGTGCCAGACCCACCAGAAAATATAATGGAGGAAATCCCAGCAGATTTCATCAAAGAGCTCCACTTGAACGACTATGTGCCTGGTGAGAAAATGTTTCATCCTCCTCTACACCTAGAATGGGGATTGCTCAAGAGAGCCAACTTGGAGAGATATGCACGAATCGTGAAAAGGAAAGGCGTCGAGACCATTGTCCTTGAAACGGCGTTCAAGAGTGTCGAACAGGTCTTAGAGGGAAAAGAGCTTCTGCAGAAGGAAACTGCATATATTAAATCCATCATGGAAGCATAGGTACGTCGATGAAGCTTTATGTTCTCCATCTTCACGAATGCGATCCAAAAAAATGCACGGCACGCCGGCTGATCAACCAAGGACTTCTCACTCCCGTTCACTATCGCCGTGTGCCCCGCTCCAGCATTCTGCTTGATCCGCACTCGGAGATATGCTTCTCGCCAGAAGACAAACCAATTGCAGACAGGTTTGGGATAACCGCTATCGATTGTTCGTGGCACAACATCCGAGCATTTAAGGAACTCTGGAAGCGGGTTCATCCACGTGCACTTCCGTACTTGGTGGCTGCCAATCCCATCAACTACGGACGGCCCACCAGACTTAGTACAGCCGAAGCGCTATCTGCCGCGCTTTACATTCTGGGATATGAGGAGCTAGCTCGTGATCTTCTGCGACCATTCAAATGGGGCAACACATTCCTCCATCTAAACGCTGAGCCACTTCACATGTATCAAAGGGCACGAACACGCACCGATGTATTACGAACTCAGGAAGAGATTCTACAAAGATTAATAAAAAGAAACCAAAGTCTTAGTGAGAAGGATGCGGAGAAGACAAGAGAGAATGCCGGTTAGTGGTGCAGGACTGATCCGGTACTTTGAGGAAGAAGGACACGGGATAAAGATACAGCCAAAACACATGCTCTATTTCATTATCGGCGTGATCCTCTTTGAGATAGCCCTTCGATTTGTAGGCCCCTCTCTTCTCGGATTTTAGTATTGTCCCGTTTTGGCAAGCCACTCCAGTCTTTTTATCCGCTCCTCTGTGGGAGGATGAGTCGCGAAAAGCGAACTCAGCCGAGCACCACGAAACGGATTGATTATAAAGAGATGCGAAGTGGAAGGATTCCCACCAGTGATTGGTTGTGTTTTCACCTTAGACTCTATCTTGCGAAGCGCGCTTGCCAAGGCCAAGGGTTTTCTGGAAAAAGTAGCTCCACTCTTGTCGGCCTCAAACTCTCTGGCACGTGAAATTGCAAATCTCACAAGCATCACAGCAAACGGTGCAACGATTATGGCCAAGATTGCTAAAATGCTGCTGGATCCTTCCCGATCTCTACCGCTTCCAGCAAACAATGAGAAATACATCAGATATGTAACAGCCGCGCCTATTACTGCTGCAAGCGTGTTGATCAGCATGTCGCGGTTCTTGATATGAGCCATCTCATGCCCTATCACTCCTTCGAGCTCCTCTTCACTCAAAAGTTCAAGCGCTCCTCGAGTCACGGCCACCACGGAGTGTGCTGGGGAACGACCGGTAGCAAAAGCATTTGGAGTTTCTATAGGGATGACTGCTATTTTCGGTTTGGGTATTTTCGCGTTTTGAGCAATACGCTCCACAATGCGATGAAGAACCGGTGCCTCTTTCTCGCTAACTATTCGTGCATGATATAATCTGAGTACCCATTTGTCCGCAGCATAGTAGAGGCTGGCATTCATAACGAGAGCCAACATCAGAGCTATTCCGAGAGAATACGTTGGAGGCACTCCCAACAAGTATCCTACAGCTGTGCCGACTCCTAGTAAAATGAAAGTAAGAATTGCCAACAGAGCAAGGGTTTTTCCTAGTCCTCCTACCACTCACACACCCTTATCTAGGTTGCTCAGTTTGCCTATTTTATTCTGTCGCAGCAGAGGGGGCAGGCCCCATAGGCAATATGATCAGCTCAAACATCAAAATCGCTATGCACAATAACAAGATGGCAAACTTGAGACCACTCTTTACGTCTCCGCTCCCAATTTGTCCCGCAATAATTCCAGTAAACATCGCTTGAAATATCATTAACCGATATAGGAGAAGCTTTACGTCCATGGGAGGTAGGCCTTGGATTTTGACTTCTCCTGCTTCCATACTGATAGGCATCATCATGTAGCTTTGGACTATGAAAAAGATGGTAACAATGAAGATCACAAAGCTCATTAAGATGATCATTCGATAAATACTCATGGCCGATTTCCTCTCTTTCGCTATTTCTTGACGGGTCTGAACATCCTTGAAAGCAATATCGATCACATCCGAGATATCTTCTTCCGCTTCGCTTGCCCTTCGAATCAAAGTGATGGTACGTGCTGTCGTCGGTGAAATAGACACCCGGGCTTCCAGTTTAGAGAGAGCTTCGGTTGCCGAGGATCCCCACTGGATCTCCCTACCTACTTGATCCAGTTCTCGGCTCAAAACTCCCAGTTCGGCCCCTGATGTTACCTGGAGCGCTCTTGCGAGAGGCAGACCCGACCGAGAAGCGCTGGAAAGAGATTTCAAAAAGTCGGGAAGAGATCGTTCTAGCTGTGTTGCTCGTCTAGACCGGAATTCATAAAAAATCGTATACGGTACAACCATGATCAAAAATCCTATGCAAAGAGTTAACGTTCTCAGCGGAGTGTAAAGAAGATAAAGGATCCCTGCTGGAATACTAAAGAACAGCACGTACGATGGATTTTGTGTGAATAGTCTGAAGGGGTTGGAGAGAAACCTCTTTATCTTCATGCTTAGCATGCCTCCTCGCAGTTTTTTCAGAATTCGTCGATCGTATTCCCCACCCGAAATCACCGGGATGCCTTTGAATGGACTCGTCAAGCGAACAAGCAGGGGGCGACCCCTGAGTTCTATGGGAGGGATAGTAGCCAGCAGAATCGCGAAGATTATTGATCCTAGAGGAACCCACAAATAAGCCATCAACTGGAGAAGAAAGATGTTCATCTGTTGGCCAGGCATGAAGCCCATGTAAATAAAAATAGCCATCATGAGCAATGGTAGAAATTGGACTATGATGATGTAAATTTCGGTCAAGAGCTCCATGGTGGAGACGGTCTTTTTGTTTTCTTCTTTCATCCCCATGTGGTACTCAGATACCTTGCCAGCCAAGTATGGACCAATATCTCCTCCTGTCTCGACAATCGAAATCAGCACTTCCAGGAAGCTTCTGAATTTCTCTGAAGGCGTGCTGCGAGCGAGCGATCGTAATGCTGTAAGAGGATCCCTGCCGAGGTATTCGATGTCGCGCATGAACTGTTGGGCCTCTTTCTGGATCTCACCCACATCGGTTCGCGCGCTCAATTCCCGAAAGATATCTACTACAGTTGCCCCGCTTCTACTCAGTGCGTGCATAAAACTTATAGCGTAGGGGAGAGCCAAGTCAATGTTACGCGCTCGCTCACTGGCTAGAATGCCCGGATACTGAATTGTGAGAAGATATGTTAGCCCTCCCAGCGAGGCGCCGACCAAAATCACCAAAAGGACCACCATTAAAGTGGACAAGCCCAGCAGAGAGCCCACCACGAATCCGAGACCAACTCCCGCAGCCGACGCCAGCAAAGCCGACAAGAAAGCCATCGAGACATACACATCTGCTGTCGTTGGCATCCTGGCTTTTCTCAAAGCTTCCTGTAAAGACACGTATCTCTTTCCCCGAGTAAACCTGCCAAACAATCTGAACGCCAAGTGACTGTATTTCATTATCTCGAACTATCTTATCATAGCACAATAAATAAAACTAGACCCTCAGCTTGCCAGAAGCTATTTGCTCCATGACTTTTTCTGGCTCATAATAGTATTGGCGGAACACGCTCGCCACCTCATTCAATCGGCGGATATTGTTTCTGTGCAGATACTCCAACACTTGTCGTCTCCTAGTGAGCTCCTGCTCCAGCTCCAGTGCGCTCCAACCTCGCTCCTTAGCGATCTCTCTGAGCACATGCGATTCTCCCACCCGTTCAAATTCGTCGGTTAGCGGGTTGCGCTCAAAAACTCTGTTAGTTCTTAGAGCCCCAGTGGCTGGATCTATTCCCACTATTTCTACCACACTCTGATTCCGCCTCACACGTTGATCTCTGAAATACGTGAGTAACTGGAGACACACAATATCCAGTGCTGCAAGCATGTGGTGGGGAACGTTTATTGGCTCCCCCTCGAGACGGTGCACCATCTCTTGGATCGAACCAGCGTGCATGGTTCCGTAACACGTGTGGCCGGTAGACATCGCTTGGAAGAGGGTAAGGGCTTCTTTTCCTCGAACCTCACCTACAATAATTACCTCCGGTCGCTGCCGGAGCGCCTGCCGAAGCAAGTCGTACATGTCTATCGCCCGATCCCCAGGGGCTGGGCGCGTAACACTTGGAATCCAGTTTTCTTGATACAGCGCCAATTCGCGCGTGTCTTCGATACTGACAATTTTAGCATCGGGCCAGATAAACATGGAAAGTGCGTTCAAGGTCGATGTCTTTCCACTCGCAGTACCGCCGATGACCATAATGTTCTTCTTGTTCTCGGTGGCCAACCATAGATATGCGAGCATCTCTGAAGAAAACGTTCCATACGCTAAGAGATCTATTGGTGTGAACGGTTCTTCTGCGAACTTTCGGATGGAGAACGAACTTCCTCGCGTCGTGACCTCACTCCCCAATGTGGCTTGCAAACGGTACCCCTCGGGCAGAGCTGCGTCCACGGTGGGCTTGGCCAACGTGATCTGCTTGCCAGCTCGCTCCACCAACCTAATAACAAACAAATCCAGCTCATTTTGATCTGTGAAAATGATGTTTGTTCTCAGGCTTTGGTACTTCCTGCTGTACACGAATATTGGAACATTCCATCCATCGCAGGAGATGTCCTCAATGTTTGGGTCCCGGATAAGACCATCGATTCGACCATAGCCGATATAGTTCCTTTTGAGATAATAGAGGAGTTTCTGAATGGATTTCTTCGTCATGACAATCCCATACTCTCTCAAAATCTCATTGACCTTCGCTTCCAACAACCTGTCACGATCTTTAATTCGAGGATCATAGGTTATCCGTTCTAAAAGGTTTTGATAGAGAATTTCCAGAGCAGTTTTTTCACCAACCGTAAGGGCCGGCTCTACCAAATAGTACATCCGCTCGTTGCGTTCGGGGGAATACAAAATCGCTGCCCACACGAAAGGCTTGTGGATCCAATAACGTTCAAGTTCTTGGTACCCTGGCGGAGGCTCAAAAACACAGTATTCTGTGAACTCCTGTGGAGCTCGAAGTTTTTCAAGATCAGAAATTCTAGTGTAAAGTTCCTGGACGGTTTCGTCCATGCTCGATATCATCTCGTGCATCTTTACGTGGAGATCAACCTCTGGTTCTGGTGGAAGCTCGGCGGGTTGCGGGACCGGCTGAGCAACCGTAGGTTGAGCTGGTTGGGCAACAGAAGGCTGAGCAGAAGGTTGCATTTTTTCTAATCTTTGTGCAAGCTCCTCGACGAGAGAATCGGAAAGATCCATGCTCGTGGTCTCAGAAGATTGTGATTGGACTTGAACAGGTTGTGCGAGTTTGGTTGCCAGTTCCATTAAGTACTCATCCTCGCCTTCCAAGAGTGCCAGATTTTTCACAATCTCCTGACCAACGCCGCTATCTGCTGATTTTTCACTCAACGGTTCCACACCAACTCCCTATAACTGTGGAATCTTCATTTATAAAAGGGGTTTTAGAGGGTTTCAATTAATAGATTATCGAAGTACACATATCCACTGCAGTTTACCAGTCCAACACGTCCCGGCCCGAGTATCGGATTTGTGTCAACTTCGGATAGAACCAGCTGGTTGTCCACCCACACATCGATGGGAGCTCCTTTGACTTCTACCTGTACTTGATGCCACTGCCTGACCTCTGCTGAGGAGGATTGCTCGGCTAAAAGCTGCGGACTCCTATTCTCCAACTTCCACAATCTGACCGAGTTTTGATATCCCAATTGAACCAAATAACCCGTCGAGTACCAACTACCAGACGAAGCACCCCCCCCACAGTTCCCGAAACTCAGTCGTTCTCGCAACGGAAAGCCAGACCGATCCAAGGGCCTCCTTCCCACTTGGTCGAAACACTCAGACGAAAATCTGACCCTTCGTGGCCCATATAGAAGAGCCCTCCGGCTCCCTTGTCCGCACACAGTATACCGTGCTCAGTGATAGTCCAAGTCTCCTCAGGATAACCTACTGAAAGCCCAGTGAGTTCAACCATGGAGGGGTTATACCATATAACCCATCCGGAGGAAAGCAAGTCTTCTATAGTTTGGTTATCGAATGTTTCGAGAATCTTGACCTTGGAAAGCGTTTCAGATGGCTCTGATGGAAGAAAATATATTGCTGCAGCAATCACTCCTAGCAACACCAACAGAAGCGCCACTGGCTTGATGTCAGAGCTGGGGGCGGAAGGAGGCTTCTCTTCCATCACAAAAACACTCGCATCTACAATATAAGCAACACTCATAAGGGAACCGACAGAGTCTCCTTTTCTGTTTTTAGGACTACAAGAGTTCGCGTGGAAACCACACCCGGAATCCTGTCGATCTCATGAAGAACTCGGTTAAGTTCGTCCGTGTCCGAGGTCACTATCTTGGCGAAAAGATCGTGTTCACCAGCTATTTCGTGGATTTCCAAAATTTCTGGTCTTTCTTTTAGAACCGCAATCACTTCAGAACACGAACCAGCACTGGTCGAGATCCCCACGAAGGCTTTAAGTTTCTTCCCTATTTTTTGTGGATCTATCAGAACGGTAAAGCCCGAAATCACACCGCTCTTCTTCAACTTCTGTATTCGCTTATGAACTGCCGCAGGGCTTATCTTGAGAAATCGTGCTAGCTGTCGGTATGAAAGCTGGGAATCGGATTGGAGGAGTTTCAAGAGCTTCAAGTTGGTTCTGTCGAGTAAATTTTTTTCACTTTCGGATGCCGAATTCATGCTCTTCCAGCATAATTTTCGAAAACATTATTTAAATATTTTATCAATATGGTTAATTTTGTTTACAAAGTATAAATAAAAGCTAAACTTTATATACCAATTTCCCAAAATTTAAGCGGTCCATATGGTGCTGGAGAATCTTATCCAACCCGGCGAAAGAGCGATGGTAATCGGAGTAGGCGGTGGAGGAGATGTGGTCGGAACCATCCCTACCGCTCGCTATCTCAAAAAGTTGGGTGCACAGCCCATGGTGGGAGGATTGAGCTGGGAGCGTTATGTAAACGACCCCGAACCCGGTCCAAGAAAGTTTTCGGAGATTGAGAACTTAGAAATCATCTCAGAAACAGTCGGGCTAGCGTCAAGTGAAACAAAAACTAAAAAAGGAGTGATATTTACCGAATCCGTTGTCGCCAAGTTTCTCGGTGAAAAAACAGTACTCGTCGATCTCAATCAAGGGGTGAGAGGCGTGATCCGAGGGCTAAACGAAGCGATAGACAAACTTGGAACCCGGCTCTTCGTAGGAATTGATGTAGGAGGAGACATCTTGGCTAGCGGAAAGGAAGAAGGGCTCCACAGCATGCTGGCAGATAGTATGATGCTCGCAGCAATGTGTTATCTAAAGGTGCCCTCTGTCCTCGGGGTGATGGGAGCGGGAACAGACGGCGAACTCACATTCGAGCAAATTTTGAACCAGCTGGCTAAAACTGCGAAGTACGGGGGATTCCTAGGAGCGAGAGGGTTAACCAAAGAAGATGTGCAAGTACTGGAAGAACTCATCCCCAAAACAAAGACAGAAGCCAGCAAACTTGCGGTACGTGCGGCAAAGGGAGAAATAGGGGAAATTGAAATTCGAGGAGGTTATCGTAAAGTCTTGCTGACCCCCCTGGCCGCTCTGACTTTTTACTTGGATCCCAAAGTGGTGTTCGAAAATGTGAACCAAATCGCAAAAAAACTGGTCAACACGAATACTCTGGAAGAGGCTCATCAGATACTCGAAAAGGAGGGCGTACCCAGCGAGCTGACTTTCGAACGAGAATTCGTGTGGAAGAAGTACGCCGATAGGGACGAACTACTGCGGAGGTCGATGGGATGAGGCTGCTGAACCCCCGTGTTGCACAGTACTTGAAAAGTCGGAGAAGATACCCGCTGGCAAGCAGGTATGACATCAAAAACCGAAAAATCGTTAACTTGGCATCAAACGAAAATCCTTATGGGCCTTCTCCCCTCGTGAAGAGAGTTTTGAAAAAAGAGTTGGATAAGATCAACACATATCCCGACCCGCTTTGCAGGGAGGTCAAAGACAAAATTTCGAGTTATCTGGGAGTAAAGCCGGAAAACATATGTGTGGGAAACGGGTCGGACGAACTGATCGATCTAATCTGCAAGGCATTCATAGATAAAAACGAACGAGTATTAATCCCGCTGCCCACCTTTGCCCTTTATGAAATAACCACCAAGATTGCGGGAGGGATTCCGACATACTGCAAACTTCCGAACTTTCAGTGGGAGAAAAAAATCCTTCTTGCCAAAAGCAGAAAAACAAGAATAGCGTTCATAGGCAGACCGAACAACCCCACCGGAACCTGTGCAAGTGTTGAAACTATTTTGCGTTTGGCGAAAATTCAGGAACTAGTGGTAATAGATGAAGCGTATGGAGAATTCGCTGGTTTTTCGCTAGCACAGCTGGCTGCCCAAAGTCGAAACATTGTGGTGCTCAAAACTTTCTCTAAAGCTTTCGGGTTAGCAGGACTACGCATCGGGTACGCAGTTGGACCACGAAAGATTATCGACGTGCTCGAACAAATACGCGCGCCTTTCAACATAAACCGATTTGCTCAGAAGGCAGCAGTAGCGGCTCTGACAGATCTCGAATACGTTCAGAAAACTGTCAAAAAGATTCAAATCCAGCGAGAATGGTTGTGCTCCAAAATACGTGAGCTAGGCCTTCAAGTTCTTCCATCCTTAGCGAATTTCGTCATGGTGGGGTTGAGACCGTGGGGTGTGGACGCTACCACTCTTTGCAACGAGTTAGCCAAAGAGAACATCTTTGTGCGTGATCTGTCTGGTTTCAAGGGGGCCGGAAAAAGCTATGTCCGAATTACAGTAGGCACACCAAATCAAAACCTAAAACTCGTAAGAGCTCTCAGAAAGGTGGGAAGGAAATATGGTGCAAATTAAGATTGCCGTGCCAAACAAAGGGCGGTTGTGCGAACCAGCCATCAAGTTGCTAGAGGATGCCGGCATAGGGGTGATAGATAGAGGAGAACGTCAGCTATTCGCGAGGACGAGAGACAAAACTGTAGAACTTGTTTTTGTTCGTGCACAGGACATTCCCCAAATGGTTGCCAGAGGAGCTATGGATCTGGGGATCACCGGATACGATCTAATCGTGGAAAGCGGAGCAAGGGTGGTGGAGCTGCTGGACTTGAAATTTGGAAATGCGAAAATGGTGATCGCCACCAAAGCAAAGGGAGACCTGAAAAAACTAAAGCAACCACTACGGATAGCGACGGAGTTTCCCAACATTACAAAGAGATACTTCAGGGAAAAAGGAATCCGGGTTCAAATCTCCAAGATTACAGGATCGGCCGAAATTACTCCTCTCATCGGAGTGGCAGATGTCATAGTGGATCTGGTCAGCACCGGGACTACCCTGCGAGTGCATGGACTGAAAATCGTGGATGAGATCCTCGATACCTCGGCTAGACTTGTGGCGAATCCGAAGAGTCTACAAAAAAAGCGGGCGAAAATAGAACAAATCAGGACAGCACTTGAGAGCGTAATCCGTGCGCGGGGTATGAGACTCATCTTGATGAATGTCCCGGAAGAAAAACTTGAAGAGGTAAAGCGGATCGTCCCCGGCATGGCTGGACCAACCATATCCAGAGTTGAATCAGAAACACCGATGCTGGCGATTCAGGCTGTTGTGTGGGCCGATCAAGTAGAAAAAATCATCAGACAGGCAAAAGAGGCCGGGGCCCAAGATATTCTGGTTTTACCCATCGAGCGAGTTCTTCCGTGAGGCTCCAGCATGCTTGTTATACCGAGTATCGACCTCATGGACGGGCGATGCGTTCAGCTTGTAGGAGGAGACCCGAGAACAAGAAATGACTACGGAGATCCGCTCAAATGGGTAAGGAAATGGGAAAGAGAAGGAGCAAATCTTTTGCATGTAGTGGATTTAGATGCTGCTCTGGGTATCGGAAACAATCTAGAAGTGATAAAACGGATAGTGAAAGAGGCTCATGTGCCTGTTCAAGTTGGTGGTGGTATCCGAAGTGAAGAAAGAGCGAGAGAACTGATAGAATCAAATGTTGAAAGAATCGTGGTTGGTACCGCTGCTGTGAAAAATCCACCATTTGTGGAGAAACTAATTAAGCTGTTCGGGAAAGGCAGGGTCGCTATCGCTCTCGACTCTAGGCAAGGCCGCGTGCTCGTGAACGGGTGGCGGAAAAAAACGAAACTAGAACCCCAGCAAATGGCTCAGAGATTTGAAAAGATCGGAGTTTGGGGCTTTCTCTTTACCGCTGTGGACAGGGAAGGTCGGATGAAGGGGCCGGACATCTCGGCCATACGCAAGCTCGTAGAAGCGGTTCGTTCTCCCGTTATCGCATCGGGGGGTGTGGGCTGCTTGGATGATCTTCTGAAAGTAAAACAAACCGGTGCGTACGGAGCAGTGGTAGGAATGGCGTTATATGAGAAAAAGTTCACACTTAAACAGGCGCTCGAGGTGGTGCATCGATGAGAAGGGCAACAGTGAGGAGAAAAACCAAGGAAACTGAAGTCGAGGTAAAACTCAACTTGGATGGAAGTGGCGAATCAAAAATTCAAACTCCCATCCGATTCTTTAATCACCTCCTAGCTGCTTTTGCAAAACACGGATGCTTCGATCTAAGTGTAAAAGCGAGTGGAGACCTGCCACACCACATCGCAGAAGATGTCATGATCACGCTTGGTGAGGCTTTAACCAAAGCCCTAAAGGACAAAAAAGGGATCGAGCGAATGGGAGAAGCCATCATACCCATGGACGACGCTTTGGTGTTGGTAGCTGTGGATCTCAGCGGGCGAGCGTATCCCGACATCAGGTGCAAGTTCAGGAAGAAGCAACTAGACGATCTGAGCAGCGATCTCTTCACACACCTGCTCCAGACTTTCGCGACGGTTGGGAGGTTCAATCTGCACGTAGAGATCATGCGGGGATTTAACGACCACCACAAAGCAGAGGCTGTCTTCAAAGCTCTTGGAATCGCATTGCGCAGAGCCACTGGAAAAACTTCTAGGCGAAAGATCGCCAGCACCAAAGGGGTTCTCTGATGGAGCCGCTGAAAATCATAAAGTGGTGGGAATGCACTCCAAAAGAAAAAGAAGAGATACTGAAGCGATCAGTAGTAGACGTTGAGTCCGTTTTGCTTCGAACGACCAAAATAGTGGCGGATGTGCGCAGAGAAGGAGATGCTGCGCTCCTGCACTACACCGAGAGATTCGACAAGGTAAAATTGGATCCCGCCCAGCTTGCAGTAACAGAGGAGGAGTTCGAGCTGGCGTTTCAGCAGTTAAAACCAGAGATACGCCGGAGTCTGGAAAAACTGGCGAAAGCTATTGAGAGATTTCATAGAAAACAGTTGCCCCGCGAGTGGTGGACGCTAATAGAAAAAGGTGTTCGTGCTGGACAGCTGGTGCGCCCGCTGGAAAGTGTGGGGATTTATGTCCCGGGAGGTCTGGCAAAATATCCATCCACCGTGCTGATGGCAGCCATCCCTGCCCGGATTGCGGGGGTTAAACAAATAATCATGTGCACTCCTCCGAATCAAGACGGAAAGATCTCTCCAGCCGTTCTGGTTGCCGCGCGGCTAGCGGGCGTCACGCAAGTTTTCAAGGCAGGGGGAGCTCAGGCCGTGGCTGCGATGGCCTATGGCACCGAAACCATTCCAAAAGTTGACAAAATCGTGGGACCCGGAAATGTCTACGTGGTTGCTGCAAAACAAATCGTTGCGCCTGATGTGGAGGTGGACTTCGCAGCTGGACCAAGCGAGGTGCTCATAATCGCTGACGAAACGGCGAATCCAAAGTTTGCGGCTGCTGATTTGGTCGCACAAGCGGAACACGATCCAGAAGCGGCGGCCGTTCTTGTGACCACATCAGAACCGCTGGCAAAGCGAGTGAGGGAGGAAGCTAGAAAGATCGTGAAGAGTAGCGCTAGATGGAATATCTCAGTGAGAGCTCTAGCCAGATACGGCCGAATAATAATCGTGAAGACCCTCGATGAAGCCGTTGAACTAGCAAATGCTTATGCTCCCGAGCATCTCCAGCTAATGGTCAAGCGTCCGCGAAAGCTTCTGAGACTGATAAAAAACGCTGGGTCAATTTTTGTGGGCCACTACACACCAGTTGCTGCGGGCGATTTGGGAGTTGGTGTAAACCACATTTTGCCGACGGGGGGT
Source organism: Hadesarchaea archaeon (assembly GCA_029259175.1). Classification (GTDB taxonomy): domain Archaea; phylum Hadarchaeota; class Hadarchaeia; order Hadarchaeales; family Hadarchaeaceae; genus JAVZGN01. The sequence continues at coordinate 85,272 of JAPDJH010000002.1, read as the reverse complement.
ATTGCGAAACGACAGTCGGGTCTCTCGGTCCTCCATTTCCTCAAACTGCCAACGGTTCAAGAACTCACAAAAGAAGGGCTGGAGAGTATCGCCGAGGTGGTAGAACAGTTAGCAAACGTGGAGGGATTACCGGGGCACGCGCTAAGCGTTCGGATAAGACTGCAGGAGGGAGCTGATGGGGACTGAGATCTTGGAAGAAGTGTTCGAAGTGATAAAAGACAGAAAGCGAAACCCCAAGCCGGAGTCCTATGTGGCTGGGCTCCTGCGCGCGGGAAAGACAAAGGAAAAAATAATGGAAGAAGCACAGGAACTGATTGAAGCATCTGAAAAAAGCGAAATCATTCATGAAGCGGCGGACTTGTTTTTCCACGCGATGATTTTGCTTGCTGAAAAGAACGTGGAGCTGGAGGATGTGATGGAGGAACTGAGACGGAGGAGAAAACGGTGAAGCTAGAAACTGCTCAAGTGAAAAACGTTCTCAGAAATCTTAGGTTCAGGCGGGGGCTCGTAACAGCTGTTGTGAGAGATTATCAGAACAAAGAGGTATTGATGGTGGCGTGGCAAAATCGAGAAGCTGTCAGAAGGACGTTATCAGAGGGGAAGATGCACTACTGGAGCAGAGAAAGAAAAAAGCTCTGGATGAAAGGAGAGACATCAGGAAATGTTCAATTGGTGAAGGCAGTTTATGTGGACTGTGACGGTGACACGCTGCTGTACGATGTGAAACAAATCGGAGGCGCATGCCACAAGGGGTATCGGTCTTGCTTCTTCAGGAAGCTGAGAAACGGAAAGCTGGTAAAATACAGAAAGCGTCTCTTCAACCCGTCTCGCGTTTACCGTTGAGAGAGGGATTGGATTTTCCGAGACCCTCCACCTGGATAACGGCTGGTTTGCCTAGCTCACCATCGATACGAAATTTGACCCCAAGAATCCGCTCGACCAAAGCGATGTTTGTCACTGTGTGGAGTGTCATCTCACTACAGTAGATGGTAGACTTTCCTGTCGCAAGCGCCATGTACGGGATCAGCTGATCTGCCAAATACTTGTCCACTGGGGCTCCCGTTCGGAACTGAGAAATCAAGTCCCTTGCGGCTTCTCGGCCTATTTGTTCTGCCGGTACCCCTCTTTTGGCCAACCGACTTGCACCAACAGCGTCGCCCGATTCAAAAATAGCCCAGAGAGTTATTCCTCCCCCCACGCTGAGGGAATCGCTTCTCTCGGATCGAATGTGAACTTTAGAAAACCCGGCAGAAATTAGCTCACGCGTAGCGGAGTGTGCCATTCGTCTCGCAACATGATCCGGAAGTTGGGATATGTGAGCTATTCCTTCAATTTTCGAGATATCTCCACCCTTTGCTAAATTTATAGAAGCCAAATGATCGACTGGGTTTAATCTCGCAAATACGATTCCTCCTCCCCTCGGATAGTATCCGCGCTTGACACACTGCAACTCTGCTCTATATCCGAACTTTTCCAGCGCACGCAGGGTCACGTTTTTCACATAATCCACCGGAGGTGCCAACGGATTGTCGGTCCCGCCGCGTATCTCAAACTCTACGGGAGCAGGAGCGAAGGCCGCGACTGGCATGAGAGCTTGAAGCACGAGCATTGTGCTACCAGCCGTGCCTATATCGATTCTGAACTTGCCGGCAGAAATACGGCCTGGATGAAAAACCAGCTCGGTGGATCCAAGTTCGAGTCCCTCTATGCTCGCATTCGACAGGTTTGCAACGGCCTTGACCGCGTTCAGATGCTGGTACTGGAGTCCTGGCTTGGGCCTCTTAGCGCGGATGTTGAAAATCCTTATGGGTTTTCCGCTCGCAGCGCTTAAAGCCACGGCCACACGGACAACGGATCCTCCACCTTCTCCTATCGAACCATCGATCTCGATCATCATTCAAAATAAACCTTGACGACTTAATTAGGATGATGAGTGATTTCGTTCAAAAAGTCTTGGAGATCGTTCAAAAGATTCCCAAAGGAAAAGTGACCACCTATCGAGAGGTGGCCAGAGCGCTTGGAGTTCCAAAGGGATGGAGAGCTGTCGGACAGGCCCTTTCCAGAAATCCGCATCCAGTAATCGTGCCATGCCACCGTGTGATCCGCTCGGATGGGAGGCTAGGAGGATACAAGCTGGGGATCCGCAAGAAAATCCAGTTGCTGACCTCTGAGGGGATAGAGGTGCGAAACGGACGGATTAACCTGAAAAAATTCGGTTTCAGATTTCACAACGGATAGTCGGTTTGGGCGAGCTCTCTCAAACGTGCAATGCCCTCTATTTCTTCGATGACCTCGGCTACGGCTTTGGGTACGAACTCGCGCCAGTTTTTGTTTTTGACCATGCGCTCGCGGATTTCTGTGCCCCAGTACTCCTTCCGCTTTACCATCGGCGGTTTTCTCACCGTGAATCCAGCTTCTCTGAACAGTCGGCACACCAAGGGGTTGCCGGAGTACACCACGTGAAATGGTGGGGAAAGAGAAAGCACATGCGACACCCAAACCGAGTTATTGTTGACATCTGGGATGGGGATGATGTGAACACGGGACAGATCTATCTTTTCCTCTGCCAAGCTTCGGAGAATCATCAGCTCGCGTTCACCCGCGGTGAAGGGATTCTCCAAAGTGTGGCTCTCCTGTGCACTCCCGATGCCTATGATCAGCTCGTCCACCTCTCTGAGAATCTTCTTGATGATTTCGATGTGCCCCTTGTGCAACGGCTGAAAACGACCTATGAACAAGCCACGCTTCATTCCGAAACACCCACCAACACGAACTCGTCGCCCACTTTAACCTTTAGGTCCGACGCAGCATTATCCTGATTCTTCGAAAACTCCAAGAAACCCGTGCTACCCACAAAGCACACATATTCTCCCGCCGAAACATCACAAAAGGTCAGACCAAACATTGCGTGTACTTCCTTTCCGTTGACCCGAACTTTTACTTTTTCTCCTGGGTTGAGGTCTATCATAGCTTCAGGGATGTTAGTTACGATATTGCCGAAATCGTCTATGTGGACGACACTTCCGACGATCCGATTTCTTTCCTTTTTCACACGCCTCACGGGTAACAGCTCAAGCTCATCGATCTCAGGCCCCACTTCCTCTGGTTTTGCTCCAAGACTAAGGTGTGCTGCCACGGGTGCCATGATGTCTCTTCCATGGAAAGTGTGAGAGACGTGTTTCGCCATAAGGGCACGGTTCCTGATTTCTCGGACGGATTTTTTCCCGAACTCTTTGATGACTAGAGTAAGGACCCCATTATCGGGTGCTATGAAATAGTGTCCGCTTCTCGTTTCTAACAACACGCACTTGCGACAGGACCCTACCCCGGGATCTACAACGACAACGAAGATTGAGCCCGGAGGAAAACTCTTAGTAGCCTGAGCCAGAACAAAGCTGGCAGTCCAGCAGTTGAACTTCGGGAGGTTGTGGGAGATATCCACGATGGTGGCACGAGGGTTGATTTTCAGTATTTCTCCCTTCATGGCTCCGACAAAGAAATCCTTGGTACCGAGATCTGAGAGGAGTGCAATTATGGCTGAAGGTTCTTTCACGCCTAGTCCCCCAGTAATGAATTTATGACTAACTCGGGTTTAAATTCCACGAGGTCGTCATATCCCTGCCCAGTTCCCAAGAACAAGATGGGCTTGCCCGTCACGTATGAGATAGAAAGGGCCGCACCGCCACGGGCATCCGCGTCCATCTTGCAGAGAATCGACCCATGAATTCCCACTGCCTCATCGAACGCCTTTGCCTGCTCGACAGCGTCATTCCCTGTCAGCGCGTCCCCAACAAACAACACCAAGTCTGGCTTGGCAACCCTGACGATCTTTCGCATCTCGTCCATGAGGTTCCTATTGGTCTGCATACGGCCAGCTGTGTCCACCAGAACCACATCGTATCCCCGAGCTTTGGCGAAAGCGATGGCGTCATATGCCACCGCGGCTGAGTCGGCCCCTCTTTTCTGCTTAATGAGGGGAACGTTCAGTCGCTGTGCGTGGATTTCGAGCTGCTCTATCGCGGCGGCTCTGAAGGTGTCTCCGGCTGCCAGCACCACTTTGAATCCACGGTCCTTCAAATACTTGGCAAGTTTGGCGATGGTTGTGGTTTTGCCGTGTCCGTTGATCCCTACGAACACGAGAACTGCTGGTTCGTTGCGCGATTTTTTGGACCGGATCACGCTGAGGAGGTCCACGCGCGAGCTTGGGGTCAAAACATCGTGAAGAGCCGAGCGCAAAATCTCGTCGGCGATCTTGCGGGGATCGTCGCGGATGCTTATCTTTCTCGCCGTGAGTTCGCTCCTCACTTTTTCGAGAATGTGGTTTGCCACTGGGAGAGCCACATCGCTTTCCAACAGGGCCACCTCGAGATCCCACATGATGTCGTCCACGTCCTGCGGAGAAAGCCTCTTAACAAGTAACCGCTTTATAGCTCGCTTGACTACTCGCTTGGGCTTTTCGGGAGAAGGCAAGAACACCTCGGTGGGCTGAGGAGTGGTCTGCTCCGCAACAGTTCCCTCCACTTTTTGTTCTGGGATCTTCGCTTCTTTTTCCGGTTTCGGAGGCGGAATGGGAGCCGGAGGAACTTCTCTCTCCTCCCCGCGAACCGTCTGCGGAGCAGGCTCGACGACTTCCTCCGCTTCTCTTTTGCTTATAGCCTCGACTATGCGCTCCTTGAACTTGCTCAGTTTCTTTTTAAGTGCACCAAACATTTTCAGGATTCCCTCTCTAGCTGCTTCATCAGCTGCTCGGCTTCAGGCCTGATTGCCTCTATTTTTTCTTGGATATCGGCGATGTCCTTTTGCAAGCGGCCAACCGTTTCGTCAACCTCCTTTATCCGGTTCTCGATGACTTGGACGGCCTCCTCTGCGCTCTTCTCGACTACCACTCCGGATCCGATTTCAACGAGCACTTTCTCAACAGTCGTCAGCCGTCCCGGAACCAAGGCCCCCGAGCCCACCGGAATTAAAACTTCTGTATCTGGTTTGAGCTGGCGCATGTTCTTGAGGAAATTCAGGGTCATCGACAGCTCCGAACGGGCCTCGACTAAGTTCGAAATCTGTTGCTGGAGCACGCGAATGAGCTCTCTGTAGCTTCCGATCTGTGTTAATAAGCTTTGGAGTTTGTCTTGTGACGATCTCTCCGCCATGTTACGCCTCCAACATCCTTAAGACCCGAGGGTCTTTAACCTCCTCGGGTCGGATCTCCCGGATTTCTTCGATTCGCACCATGTTGCGTTTGACCTTGTGCTTGCTTCCCACGTCGGACAACAATCGCTCAAGGGCTTGCCGCTCACTCAATGCCACGAGTTCTTTAGTGAATACCTGTTTCCACAATCCCTGCTTGAACCATCCTCGAATTCTGTACACTTTTTTCATGCGCCCACCTCACACCAGGTCCAACGAACTCTCAATCCTCCCCAGCTCGGGTCCGGTGGTTGTGGAGCCCGTGAGAGCCCCATTCGAATTTGCAATCACACACAGCCCTAAGAAGCTTACGCCACCGCATGCCGTGCCCACATCCACCGGAACCTTGAGGATTTCCTCCACGAGCTTTGCCTCCGACTCGCTCACATCTGGGTGAAGCAACGCCCCGCGGTTGGTCACGACCGCAACAGCACCCACGGTGGAGTGACCCGCAATGGTGCCGCGCTCAACTTCTACTCCAAGACCATCAGCGATCATACGCACCACGGAGGACGAGAGCTCTGGACTGACGATCGCTCCCTTGTCGTTGGCCAATACCAAGTTGCCCAACGCAGTATGCTTTCCCGGCAGGTATTCCACGTCCACGTCCAGATCGGATGGGAGCTGGACTTCGAAAAGATCCGAGCACAGTAAACACTGGGAATTGCCAGCAAGCAAGATTCCGAGCAAAGGGCTATCGGACACGGAAGCCCGAATAACGGGCACGCCAAGAACATGAGTGTTGTCGGGGCGTAAGTGAACGTGCTCGGGAATTAAACACAGCTTGTCGGTACATAGGGAATACGCTCCTATAAACGGGATTCGATTGAAATCCATCCGACGCACTGGCATGAAGACACCTATTCGGCTAAAGAAACTACAACCGTTCCATCGTCTTGTTTCACGGCCTTAACGCGAACGCGAGAAGGAGGCTTCCTCGCTCCTCGCTCCCAGAGATGCTGGTTGAGGGCCGCATCGATTTTCACGTTCTCCGATTTCATGTGCCTAGCTATGAACTCGCGCAGAATGCGCACCGCACGTGGTGTGCGCTTGTAACGGGCAGCCAGCTTTGCACGGCGTAGGGGCACCACGTAAATGCGCTCCTCCACCACAGTCGTTCACCTCACGGCTTAATACGCTGGCGTCTCCAATGGCGCTGCTTCATGCTGGCCCTTATCTTGCCGCGTGTTTTTACTATTACCCACATAGGTGCGCGTCTCGTTCGTCTGCCCGCTTTGATGAGCCTCTTTTTCTTGGGAAACGGCTTGTTCCGCGCCATCTCACAACCTCTTGATTCTTATTTCACGGCGGCTGGAAACTATCCGATCCAAAATCTTCTTCAGTTGCTCATCGGTGATCTTCGAAGTTATACGGCCGCTCTGTGCGAGTTGCAAGAGTTGCAGCTCCAGTTGTTCGGCAAATTCCGGCTTTGCCATCCGGATGTTGGCAAGTCTGCTGCGTGCTTCAGGTGTCAAGATTTGCTGGAGCACGGCACGCTTCTGGTACTCCAACTGTCTGCGGAGTTCTTCCTGTCTCTGCTGTTCTTGCAATCTTGCTTGGAGCTCCAGCATTTTTCTTCTCCTAAGCTCCTCGAGTTCTGCTTCATCCACTTATACCACCCACCTCGCTTGCCAAGCGCTCGAGCAGTTCCACTCCTTTTTTGCTTGGCTTCCGTCCTTTCTTATCGAGCTTGATGACTAGCCCCGCCTTCTCCAGCTGTTGAAGGATAGTGCGGACTATCTTGCCGCTCCCCTTGCGAAAGTGCTCAGGAGCTTGGCCTCGGTTCTGCCTTCCCCCGTAGTATGTGCGGAGCCGAGAGACCCCTACCGGGCCGTCCAAATACAGCCTGCGGAGCATGGATGCAGCCCGGATGTACCACCAATCGGGCTGATCCGGAGGGCGTTCGCGGTGCGCACCCGTTTTCACGAAGTGGGCCCAGTGCGGGGGCTCTAGCTCCTTGTATTTTTTTAGTTCTTCCTTCAAACGCCCGATGAGCTTGTCAGCCGGGACGCTTGTCACTTTCATCGACACGCTTTAAATCTCTCTTTTTACCCGATATTAACGTTTTGCTGGAAGGGGTAGCCGGTAGACGCGGTTGCAATTCAGGCAGGTCACGGTCAGCACTCCGTCACGGATACGCACCCTGCACGTCTCACCGGGGCGCCAGATGGTAAAGCACCGCTTGCAGAAGTGCATCTTCACTTCACGGGAAAAACGGAGGTTGAACTTGGTCTTCAGCCTCCAAGCCAGCTCCACGTATCTTCTCGAGAGCGAGGGGTCCGATGACCACCTCTTGTCAGCGAGATCTAGGAGTTTTATCGCGCACTCCATTGCTCTCTCCCTCGCTCGGTGCCGTGTGCGACTCATAGAATCCCCTTGGCCTGCTCATACGCAGAAAGGACCCTAGAAACAACCAGCGGGGCCGTGAGTGGCTGCGGAAACAGGCTTACGAGTTCGTCGGCGATCCGGTTCACAGGAGACAGAAAATCTCCGTGCGAAAATCCGCCAATAACCACACACACGTTTGAGTCAGCTCTTGTAAACAGCTCAGCGAGTTTTTTTCGCTTTCCCCTCTCCGCCATCGCCACCACGCGGTCGGGAGCGATCTCCTGAACCAGTTGTTCTAACGTCTTCGCCTCTAGGAGCAACAAGGGGTTGTCCGGCGGTACGGCTCCTGTCAGGAAAAGCTGTTCCATCAGACCCTCAAAGCGCTCATACGCCCGTGGCAGTCTGGTGCGGGGATCTACTCGAATCACTCGGTTGTGGCGTGTGTGAACGTAAACCCGGAGCTCCCCCACCAGATTGGCCGGAGAGTCGAGCGCCTGCAGAAGGGCGAAGTGAGCGATATCCGGACGGCCGCGCCGCTCGGCCTGCGGCAGCTTGCGCATGGCAGGGTGATGCCGGCTCGAGTTCAAAATAAGCTCGGTTGGCTTGCGCCCGCGTTTTCTCGCCAGATAGCGAATCACCTTGTGCGTAGCGATCTCAGCAGGGACCTGTTCCAGTTCCGAGTCGGCCAGAACGAGGTGAAGCATCACTACTCCTCAGTTATGATATTATTTATCGTGAGCGAAGTGTTGTGGAGAAGCTGGGGCTGTGACCGTGCAGGAACAAGGACTCTCCAATCAGCAGGGGTTCTTGCCCCCTCAGATGCTCGAGGGAAAGACCCAGCTAGAAGCCGGAAGAAAGCAATCGAGGTGACTTGGTGTTCCCGCTGAAGGATGAAAACCCCACCCGGAGCCGGCCCGTGGTGACCGCCGCTCTGATTGCGATCAACCTCGGAATATTTTTCGGGAGCTGGCTGGCGGGACGGCTAGACGAACTCGTGAACCTCTACGGGATGCGTCCCCGGGAAATCCTGGCGGGGAGGGAGCTGCACACGCTCCTCACCTCCATGTTTCTGCACGGCGGGATTCTGCACGTGGTAGGCAACATGTGGTACCTGTGGATCTTTGGGGATAATGTGGAGGATGTGTTGGGCAAGCGCAGATTCATTCTGTTTTATGTGGTGTGTGGACTGGCGGCGAGCTTGGTACACGCGATCGCGAACCCGAGTTCCCAGATCCCCACCATAGGAGCTTCTGGAGCGATTTCGGGGGTGCTAGGGGCGTATCTGATTCTATATCCATGGGCTCGGGTCCACACCGCCGTGGTGTTTTTCTACATCATTCAGATTGTGGCAGTCCCGGCGCTGTTTCTCATCGGTTTCTGGTTTGTGCTTCAGGTGCTCTCTGCGTCGTTCACGTGGGTGCTCGGAGTTCAATCGGGGGTTGCCTACTTGGCGCACGTTGGAGGTTTCATAGCGGGTGTGTTGCTGATCTATCCTGTGTGGCGGAGGTTGAAATCTCGGCGCTATCAGTACGTGATTCGATGGGAGTGGTAAGAGAGGAGATGAACAAGCACAACTGGAGGCTGGGAGTCCCCTGTTAGTCGAAACCCCTCAAGCAGTTCGTCACTGGTTGCCAGCAACTCGATGCATCGAGTGCACATAATAATAAACTTTGTGATTCAATTGCGTTCTCTTCCAAAATGGTGCGGCAGGCGGGATTCGAACCCGCGCCACCAGCGTGGCAGGCTGGTGTCCTAGACCAGGCTAGACTACTGCCGCCCGATAAAGAATTCTGGCACCATTCATAAGTTTTTTCCGCTCACACGATCCTGAGTTCTCGCATGGCCAGCACAAACATGGCGTGCGCCCAAGCCAGAGGAGATGGAGAAACCTGCAACCGATTAGGGAAAATCTGCTCCGGAATGTGTCTGTTCACGCGCCGAAGCACCCACCGCGCATACCGAAGAGCCCTCCTCTTGTTCCCTGCCCGCGCGTGGCACACGCTCAGCCAAAAGTTGAGCAGCGGCCACGCGCCCCCGCCCTTCTGCCTCAACATCTTTCCCTCGTACACCCAGCCATCGTATCTATCGCCGGGGTAGCGATGAAGCCCTCCGCCGATCACTAGCTCCTTCTCGATATCGGCAATCGTCCTTCGGATTTTCGGATGAGCATGTGAGAAAACCTCAAACGGGAACACCAACCCAAGCAGAGAGGCGTCCACCTCCGGATCGGGTATCCGCCCATAACTTCGGAAAAACCGCTTTCCGGGAGTTCTTCTTAAAACCGAGACCATTTGATCCGCTGTTTTTTGCCAGCGCGGATTCGGAAACAGAGCGCCTGCATATCTGAGACCACCAGCACAGGCCGCGAGTGTGTAAGAAAAAAACTCATCGAGGTCTGGAAAGGCAGCCTGCTCCTCCCACACATCGAACACCACCATGTCAAACCTGTTCTTTTTCCAGAGTTCGCACAACCCATCCGCAACTTCGCGAATCAGCGGCCGGAAGTCCCTCGCCTCTGACGGATCCTCCCTGAAGTGGTGCCACAGCGCCCACAACAGGGCCCCCGCCTGATCCGGCTGGAGCTGGTTCTCGATTTCGCCTCCGAGGCCCTCGCCCGCGGCCAGAGCCGTTCCATCCGGGTGATAGCGGCGACAAAAGAGTGTGGTTCCCGGAAAGCGCTCAGCCCGCATGCACCACTCAAAGAACTTTTCCTGAATTCCCAACTCCAACACGTCCGCAGCGACACAAACAAAAGACGCGTCCCGTACCCACACATACCCGTAGTTCGCAGCCCCTCTCGGATAATACGGCTTGGCTGGATTGGCTGCCAGGATCCCGCCACTCTTGGTCGCGCAATCAGCGAACACCCGCTTGGTTTCGCGAAGAAGAACTCGCGCTTTTCTCAAAAATTCCTCCACTGCTGGCCACCAACACTACTCCGTCTGCAAATGTCTTTTTAGATAACGGTGATAACCATATGGTTAAATGAAGGGTGGCTATGCCGGGAAACTCCTGAGAGTGGATTTGAATTCAGGAACCATAAACACGGAACTGCTCGATCCGAAAATCGCGTTCAATTTTTTGGGTGGCAGAGGGTACGGCGCATGGATTCTTTACCGTGAGCTAAAACGAGGAACCGGTCCACTCGGACCCGCTAATCGCTTGATTTTCATGACGGGCCCGCTGACCGGAACACCCTTTCCCGGAAGCGGACGAACAGCTGTGGTTTTCAAGTCCCCGCTAACGGGTACCATAGCTGATTCGTCCATGGGCGGCTTCTTCGGAGCTTGGCTCAAACGGGCGGGTTTCGACGGGCTGATCGTTCAGGGAAGAAGCAAAAAACCGGTCTATATTGAAATCGATGACGACAAAGTCACCCTACACGACGCCACGGAACTCTGGGGCAAGTCGACTTTGGAGACCATCGAGGAGCTGCTTGACCGTTACCCGCAGTTCTCTATCGCAACCATTGGACCAGCAGGTGAAAACCTAGCCCGAATGGCGTGTGTAGTCACGGGAAACCGGGAAGGGCGGATGGGGGTGGCCGGGCGATGCGGAGGGGGAGCCGTGATGGGTTCCAAAAACCTCAAAGCCGTTGTCGTGCGGGGTACCAAGCGCGTGCCTGTGGCTCATCCACCCGAATTTCAGAAAATTCTCACTCGGGTGCGAAAAGTCATAGAAACCAATCCGATAACGGGAACAGATGGCACCCTGGCTCGCTTCGGAACCGCGATGCTCGTCCACCGCATCACAGCGGGCGGATTGCTGCCAGCCTGGAATTTTTCCGGAAAGGAACTGAGCTTCGAAGATGTGGATCCGTTCTCAGGCGAAACGGTGCGCGAACGATACCTGGTCAAAAAAATCGCCTGCTTCGGCTGTCCCACTGGCTGCGGGCGCTGGGTGCGGGTCAAGAATTGGGAAGGAAAGGGACCGGAATATGAAAGCATCGTCATGCTTGGGCCCAACGCCGGCTTCTTCGATTACCAGCAGATTGCCAAGCTCAGCGCCATCTGCGATGAACTGGGGCTCGACACCATATCGATGGGTGTTGCGCTCGGAGTGGCGAGGAAGGCTGGAATTTGCAGAAATTTTGAAGATGCGGTTCGGCTGGTGAACGACATCGGGCGCGGCAAGTCTCCGTTTTCTCTCGGAACCGTCGCAGCAGCAAAGAAGCTCAAGCTGAAGGTCTTCGTTCCTCATTGCAAAAAGCTAGAACTCCCGGCTTATGACCCCCGCGGTGCAAAGGGAATAGCGCTCGCCTACGCCACTTCGAATCGCGGCGGATGTCATCTGCGGGCGTACACGATAGACCCCGAGATTCTAGGCCATCCGGAGTTCGTGGATCCACAAACGGAAGACGGCAAGCCCGAGCTGGTGAAGCGACTGCAAGACGCGTCGGCAGTTTACGATTCTCTGGTCGTGTGCAAATATCATTCGCTGGCGCTCTTCTCCACCTTGGACTTCGAACTCTACGATTTCGCGGAGCTCCTCACTGCTTTGACTGGAGTCATGTGGACGGAAAAACACCTGAGAGAGGTGGGAGCGCGTATCTACGACGTAGAGCGGAGATTCAACGTGCGAGAGGGATTCGAACCAGCCCAAGATCGTCTACCCGCGGAGTTCGGGCTCGATCTCACTCAAATGCTTCAAAGATACTACAAGCTCAGAGGATGGGGCAAGAGAGGTGTGCCGAGCAGAATGCTCAAGTTAAAGACACCCAAGCGGGCAAAAGAGATTCCGGTGGGGATCACTCCAATCGAACGTCTCAGATGCCCGGCGCTTCAGGTGGCCCTCGATCTAGACGCGGATTTGAAAACCGTGGTCAGGATAGCACGCGCGGCTTATCGCGGCGGAGCTCAAATCGTTGAAGCGGGAACGCCCGCCCTCAAACGCCACGGAACCGATCGTCTGATTCCAGAACTCCGCAAGGTGGCTCCAGACGCGCTGATAGTCGCGGATCTGAAAACCATGGATGTTGGAAATCTGGAGGCCAAGATCGCGTTCAGGGCCGGAGCCGACATAGCGGCCGTTCTAGGCATCGGAGGACGAACCAAAATATTCGAAGCTCTCAGCGAGGCGATCAGGTGGAACAGAGCGATACTCATCGACTTCATCGATTGTCCCGACCCGATCGCCTTGATAGAAGAACTCGCCAGACAATTTGAGGGAAGGGAAAACCACGTGATATTCTGCCTGCACCGAGGAATAAGCGAGCAACTCAGGGGGAGAGGGATCTACGATTCTACCACGCTCATCGCTGAAGCGAAAAAGCGGTGCCGGCCCTTCCTGCTGGCCGTCGCTGGCGGCATCAAAGAGGGTGTGGCAAAAGAGGTTGTGAGGGCCGGTGCAGATATCTGTATAGCCGGGAGCGCGATATACAACACCAGCAATCCAGAAAGAGCGGCGAGAAGGATAGTCGCAGAAATAAAACAAGCGTAAAGTTTAAAAGGCTGAGACCAAATCTTCACAAATAGAGGTGAATTTCTATGAGTGCAACACTCGGTGGACGCCCAGTTCTAATCCTGCCCGAGGGAACGAGGCGGACCGTGGGGCGTGATGCTCAGCGGATGAACATCATGGCGGCCCGGGTGATAGCCGAAGCTGTTCGCACCACCCTCGGCCCCCGTGGAATGGATAAGATGCTGGTCGACACGCTGGGAGATGTAATAGTGACAAACGACGGCGTGACCATTCTGAAGGAAATGGAGGTAGAGCATCCAGCCGCAAAAATGATGGTGGAGGTTGCCAAAACTCAGGATGATCTGGTGGGTGATGGAACCACAACCGCGGTGGTGATCGGCGGGGAGCTCCTAAAGGAAGCCGAGAAACTGCTCGATCAGGCCATTCACCCCACTATAATCGCGATTGGATACCGGATGGCCGCCGAGAAGGCTCAGGAGACTCTGAACAAGGTCGCTATCCCTGTGAGTATCGAGGACGAGGAAACCCTCAAGCAAATCGCCATGACAGCCATGACGGGAAAGAAGGCCGAAAGCGCCCGCGAATACTTGGCGGAGCTGGCGGTGAAGGCGGTCAAGCAGATCGCCGACAAAGTGGGAGACCGCTATGTGATAGACATCGACTATATCGGTGTGGAGAAAAAACCGGGCAAGAGCACTTTTGATTCGGAACTCGTAGAGGGAGTGATCGTCGACAAAGAGCGCGTGCACCCGGGTATGCCCAAGCGAGTGAAGGACGCTAAGATTGCGTTGATCGACGCTCCGCTCGAAATCAAAAAGACGGAAACCGATGCGGAGATCCGAATTTCTGATCCTTCTCAACTCCGCGCGTTCATCGAGGAAGAAGAAAAGATCCTGAAAGAAATGGTGGACAAGATCGTGAGCACCGGAGCGAATGTCGTAATCTGCCAGAAGGGGATCGATGACATCGCACAGCACTACTTGGCAAAAGCCGGAATCTATGCGGTGAGGCGGGCGAAGAAATCCGATATGGAGAAGCTGGCCAGAGCCACCGGGGGGCGCATAGTCAACAACTTGGAGGAGCTCACTGCTGAGGACTTGGGATCCGCCGGGCTTGTGGAGGAAGTGAGGATTGGAGAGGACAAAATGACTTTCGTGAGAAAGTGCAAGAACCCCAAGGCGGTTGGAATCCTCGTTCGCGGTGGGAGCGAGCACGTGGTGGACGAGGTCGAGCGCGCGCTTCACGATGCGCTCTCGGTAGTGGCCGCAGCCATCGAGGACGGGAAGATAGTGATGGGAGGTGGAGCTCCGGAAGTGGAGCTCGCAAAGGAGCTTAGAAACTACGCCCAGAAGGTTGGCGGTAAGGAAGCGCTGGCCATCAACGCCTTCGCCAACGCGGTGGAGGTCATTCCGAAAACTCTGGCGGAAAACGCGGGTCTAGACGCGATCGATGTGCTCGTGGAGCTGAGGGCGAAGCACGAAAAGCCGGATGGGAAGACATACGGAATCGACGTGTACAACGGAAAAATTGTGGACATGAAGAAGCTCGGAGTTCTTGAGCCGCTAAGAACCAAAACGCAGGCCATCAAGTCCGCCAGCGAAGCTGCCATCATGATCCTGAGGATTGATGATGTGATCGCGGCCAGCAAGAAGGAGGAGAAGGGCCCGAAGTCCCCTGAGACCCCCGGAGGAGAGGAGGGCGGCGGCGAAGAGGAATAAGGGACTCGCATGAACCTCGTTCCCAAGTATCTATTCCTAACGAAGGGTGTGGGACACGACAGAGAGATGTTGAGATCTTTCGAGAACGCCTTGGAGGACGCCGGGATAGCCCGATTCAACTTGGTCCCGGTCTCCAGCATAGTGCCGCCGGGGTGCAAGGTCATCTCCAGAAAAAGAGCGCTCTCCATGCTGTCCGATGGTCAGATAGTGTTCTTGGTGATGTCGCGGTGTGCGAGCAACGAGCGGCGAAGGCTGATATCGGCGAGCATCGGGTGTGCTCTACCGGCCGACAAGAAGACCATTGGCTACATCAGTGAGCACCACGCATACGGTCAGACAGCCAAGGAAGCGGGCGAGTACGCGGAGGATCTGGCAGCATCCATGTTGGCGAGCTCCTTGGGGCTCCCCTTCGATCCAAACAAAAGCTGGGATGAGAGAAAGCAGATATGGAAGATCTCGGGAAAGATAGTCAGAACTACCAACATCACCCAGACGGCGCTCGTGAAGGAAGGGATGTGGACGACCGTCGTGGCCGCTGCGGTCTTCATTCTCTGATCATTCTAGGTGCGGGCGGTGCGCGAGTTTTTCCAAAAGCATCCCCTCGATCAGAACCGGGAAGTTTTGCTTGGCAACCGCGATCGCCTCATCGAGTTTGTTCTCGTGCTCGGCATAGATTTCTACTAGAGGTTCTCCGCGTTCCACCTTCCGCCCCTCTTTTAGGAGAATGCGAACACCTGCGCCTTTGTCAATGGGCGCTCCAGCGGCTCGGGCTATGGCGTTGATGCGCTCATTGTAGACGCGTTTCACATATCCGGAGGCTGGAGATTCTATCACTTGCTTGTACTGTCCTATCGGGAGATCACCTGAATCGATCTTTGGATCCCCGCCCTGGGCCTCGATAATTTTTCGCAACTGCTCCAGAGCACGTCCTGATCTCAAGATGTCCTTGGCCATTTGCTTGCCCAGCCCGGGTGGGGCCACCTCGCCGAGTTCAAGCATCAAGCCTGCGAGGCTCGTGGCCTTCTCAATCAGACTTCCCGGGCCCTCTCCTTTTAACGCCTCGAGGGCTTCCTTTGCTTCGAGAGCTGGACCCACGGCGTAGCCCACGGGCTGTCCGCCATAGGTCACCGCCACCTCCATCTGCACGTCCACGCGTCGGGCCAGCTCGATGAAGTCGTGGGCAAGCTCGCGGGCTTCTTCGCGCGTACAGACTTTGGCCCCGAGACCTGTGGGGATGTCGATGACGACCCGATCAGCACCCACGGCCAATTTTTTGGACATGACGCTAGCCAAGAGCTGGCAACGAGGGTCTATGCCGAGATGGCGTTCAACCTGAATTATTATATCGTCTGCGGGGGCAAGTCGCACGGCGCCCCCCCACGCGAGCACTGCCCCTACACGATTCACTATTCGCTTGATTTCCTCCAGCGACAGATCCACGGGGGCCAAGACCTCCATCACATCCGCCGTGCCCGCAGCGCTCGTAATGGCCCTGCTGCTGGTCTTCGGCACTTTGAGTCCGGCGGCTGAAACAATGGGCACGGTCAGCAGGGCATACTTGTTTCCGGGAACGCCGCCGATGCTGTGGACGTCCAGAATGGGTTTCGTGTCGAACTCCAGTTTCTCGCCGGTTTCTACCATGTGCCGTGTTAGAGCAACTATTTCCTCCATCGACATTCCACGGGTGTACTGTGCAACGATAAAAGCCGTTAGCTCGGTAGTCGTAAGATTGTTGGAAACAATATCGCGGACGATAGTTCCAATTTCCTCGGCGGAGAGGCTTTCCCCGCGCAACTTCTTCTTTATCGCTGAAATGGAAGCGGGTTGCGGAGCAAGCGAGACCTCCACTTCCGCTCCCTGCTTCAATCCCAGAATCTCTGTGGCCTCAATGAACGTGCCCAGCTCCCCGGGTTCGACCAAACGACCGCTAACGTTGGCGATCATCACGTACTCTCTTCCATTGGCTCCTATCCTGATCCGGCTTCCCGGCATGTGGCCCAGCTGCTGGGAGTCCCGCTCGTGGAGCACTACTATGTGGCGGCCGGTTTCCATGTCCAGGGGTCTAAGTCTCAAACGGATGCGCTTCACGAGTATACTGGACACCTGCCGGCTTATATCCTCTTTCGCTCGCGCATGCCTTGAACACAGGCGGCCTTCAACTCCGATACGAAGCTTCTGATTCGCTCTAGAGTGGAGTGCGGATTCCGGAGATTCTTTGAGTAAATCTCGGCAATGGCGCTTCCGACCACCACACCGTCTGCACCGTTGGCCACCAAAAGCCGGGCGTGATCAGCGGACGAAACACCAAAACCAGCTAGCAGCGGTAGCGACGTCCTCTCCCGCACGCGGCTGATGAGCTGGAGAGTGGAAGGGACTATGTCGCCGCGCGGGCCGGTCACCCCCTCGACGTTTATCACATAGACAAAGCCCGAAGCCTTTCTCAGCACCTTGTCGATCCGGCTCTCAGAAGTTGTGGGGGCCACTTGAAAAATCAAGTCGAGATCCCGGTCTTTCGCAGCCTCCAAAAGCTCTTCCGATTCCTCCACCGGCAGGTCGGGCACTATGATCCCGTCCGCTCCAGCCGCTTGGAGATCTGCACAGAACCTCACAACTCCCCAGTTGTACACGATATTGTAGTAGGCGGTCACAACCACGGGCAGGTCTATACCCTCGGATCTCAGCCGTTCTATGGCTGCGATACACATGCGTGGTTTTATCCCTCTGGAAAGGGCCCGCTCACAAGCCGCCGTGAACACCGGTCCGTCGGCAATGGGATCCGAAAACGGTACTCCCACCTCCAGCAGATCCGCACCGCTCGCGGCCAGAGTTCGCACAAGCTCGAAAGAGAACTCTGGCGTGGGATCGCCGTAATACACGTGGGGCATGAGAGCCCCTTCCCTGCGCTCCCGAAGCTGTCGCAGCTTTCGTTCAATCCTCATAGAAGTACCTCATGATAGCGTCCAAGTCCTTGTCTCCGCGCCCCGAGAAGTTTATCACCACCAGTTCGCCGCGATCGAACTCTTCTGGGTGATTCAGCACGTACGCTATCGCGTGCGCCGTCTCGAGTGCTGGAATCAGACCCTCACACTCGGCGGTGGTCTTCACAGCCTCGAACACCTCCCGATCAAAGGCGTACCCCGGCTTCACCCTCCCCGTTTCGCATAAGTACGAGATCTCCGGGCCACGGCCTGGATAGTTCAACCCAGCTGCACGTGTCTTGGAGGGTTTTATCTGTCCGTCCTCGTCTTGCATGATCTGCATCAGAGCCCCGTGCAAAACACCGGGTCTTCCGAGAACAAAGGCCGCCGCACTGTTATCCGCATCCAGCGACTCACCGCCGCCCTCGATGAAGTAGAGGCGCACATCTGAATCCGACAAGAACGGGCGAAAGGCGCCTATGGCGTTACTCCCCCCGCTCCCACAAGCAACTATTGCATCCGGAAGGCGCCCCTCGAACTCCAATATCTGGCGTCTCAGCTCTTCCCCTATAACGCTCTGAAAGGTCGCCACTATCTCCGGGAACGGGGCGGGGCCAACAGCGGAGCCCATCAAGTAGTGCGTTGTACGGCTCGTCTTGGCCCACTCCCGCAGGGTGTCCGAAACCGCATCTTTCAACACGCCAGTGCCCGTGGTCACCGGTGTCACCTTGGCCCCCAGCAGACGCATCCGCTTGACATTGCTAGCCTGCCGCTCCATGTCCTTGACACCCATGAAGATCTCCACCTCCAAGCCCACCACGTTGCCGGCCATTGCGGCGGAAAGACCGTGCTGTCCAGCCGCTGTTTCGGTGATTATCCTTCGCTTGCCCATTCGCTTGGCCAGCAAGGCCTGACCCAGTGAGTTGTTGAGCTTGTGGGATCCTCCCGTGACCAAGTCCTCCCTTTTCAAGTAAATTTTGAGTCCCGTTCGCTCGCTTAGCCTTCGGGCATAGTAAAGGGGCGTTGGACGTCCAGCGTAGGTACGCAGCAAATGGTGAAATTCCTGTTGAAACTCTGGAGTTGGATAAATGCGCTCAAATGCCTCCTCCAATTCCTCCAGCACATGGATCAGCACTTCGCTCACATAGCGGCCACCGAAACGACCGTACCGTCCCCTCACGCGCTCACCTTACGCGCTTTTTCAACAAACTCCCGCATGAGTTCTTCGTCTTTGATTCCGGGTGCTTGCTCGACCCCGCTCGCCACATCTACGCCCGCCGGTCTGACTGTACGGATCGCCTGCTCAACGTTGAAGGGGTTCAGACCCCCGGCAAGCAAAACGGGCGTGTCACACCTCTCCACGATCCGCCTGCTCACGGACCAATCGTGCGTGATCCCCGTCCCGCCTCCATGAGGGCCTTTCGTGTCTATCAACAGATAGTCGGCCAAGGGCTCCAGCTCCTTTGCCTGCTCAACCAGTTGCTCCGCTTCGGCTCCAGCTGGTGGGACTGGAACTACAAGAATGAGCCCGGCGTCAAGGGACTCGCGAGCGCGTTGGAGCTCCTGAACTGATAGGCTCGGATGGAGCTGAAAATAATCGGGCTCTAACGTCCGCTCCAGCAGCAGCAGATTTTCAACGCTCGATGGCTTGCAGACAACAACTTTTTTCGCTGTTGCACTCGACAAAAGATTTCTCGCTTGATCCACATCGACTTGGCGTTTCGATCCCTCCACCAAGATCACACCGATCATGTCGACGCCCAGCTCACAAGCTTTTTCGACGTCTCTGGATCGTGTGAAACCACACACCTTGATGATCACGAAATCGCCTCCACCAGTTCTCGCACTTTCAACCTGATATCGGGGGCCCGCATTATAGCGGTTCCCACCAGAACCGCTCTCGCCCCAGCACGCAGCACCCGCTTGACATCTGCAGGAGTCGCAATACCGCTCTCGCTTATCACCGCTCTGTCCTGGGGAACCAGAGGGGCGAGACGCTCGGTCCTGCCGAGATCGATTCTCATGGTCGCCAAGTCGCGGTTATTTATTCCGATGAGCTGCGCCCTCGTCTGCAGGGCCCGACGAAGCTCGGCCTCATCAAACACTTCCACCAATGGTTCCATCCCGAGTTCGAGAGTTCGGTCCACAAACTCCGGTAAACGGTCGTCCAGAACCCTCGCTATGAGCAACACAGCATCCGCTCCCAAGCGATAGGCCTCCTCGAGCTGGTACGGGTGGATCACGAAATCCTTCATCAACAAAGGGACCTGTACGTGCTTGGCAAGACGGTGAAGAAACAGCGGGTCCCCCTGGAAGTGAATCCGCTCCGTCAAAACTGAGAGCGCTCCAGCACCGCCGTCCACCATTTCCGCAGCCAGCGAGAGAGGATCGGCGTTCGGCCGGATACCCCCGAGCGATGGTGAGGCCCGCTTGACCTCGGCAATAAGAATGGGAGACTCAGAAATGGCTCGAGAGAGCTTAAGTTTAGGGCGCGGTGGCCTTATGTGCTCGTAAGGGCGTGTCTCCAGTCTTCTCTTCACTTCCTGCTCAACATCACGCACAATTCTGTCCAAAATATTCATAGCTGATCCTCCAGTTGCTGAAGTTTGGCGAAATCGCCGCCCGTTGCCTTGATAAAATCGCGAAGCTTTTGATAAGCCGCGCCTGAATCGATGGACTCCTGTGCTATCTCGAGTCCTTCGCGCAAATCCTGTGCTCGCCCTCCCACGCAGATAGCAGCCGCTGCATTGAGGACCACGATATCTCGTTTGGGTCCACGTTCGCCCCGAAACACCTTGAGTATCAGCCGGGCGTTTTCGCGAGCGTCTCCTCCCGCGAGCTGAGATGGGGAAGCCGTGCTTAGGCCCACATCTTCGGGTCTGAGCACGTGCGTGGACACTTCGCCGTCTCGCAGTTCTGAGATCTGCGTTTTTCCAATCGTTGACAGCTCGTCCAAACCGTCGAGCCCGTGGACCACCATGGCGCGCGCACAGCCCAGTCGGTGCAGCACCCAGGCTAGTTTTTCTGTGAGTGCGCCATCAAAAACTCCCATGAGTTGAGCGGTGGCTCCCGCAGGATTCGTCAAAGGGCCCAGAATATTGAATACCGTCCGAATCCCGATTTGCCGGCGCACGGGCGTCGCGTATTTCATCGCCGGGTGATACCGGGGAGCGAACATGAAACCTATCCCTACGCTCTCGATGCAACGCTCGACCTCTGCAGGAGGAAGATCTATAACCACTCCAAGGGCCTCCAGCACATCGGCACTGCCGCTCTTGCTGGTCACCGAACGGTTTCCGTGCTTGGCAATGCGCACGCCCGCTCCTGCTGCCACGAACATCGCGGCCGTGCTGATGTTGAAAGTTTTGAGAGAATCGCCTCCCGTTCCGCACACGTCCACCAGCGCCCCCTGAACCTTGGGGCGGACAGGTAACGCAAACTCCCGCATGACCTTGGCGAATGCGGTGATTTCCTCGATCGTTTCGCCCTTCATCCGCATGGCTGTGAGAAAAGCGGCTATCTGAACGGGCTCGAGCTTGCCGGACATCAGCAAACGCATAGCAGAAGCCGCTTCCCGCTCTGACAGATCTTGATGGGTGAGTATCTTCTCCAGTATCGGTTTGAACTCGCTCATCGGCTCACCTCCAAGAAGTTGCGAAGGAGCTGTTTTCCGTGCTTCGTCAGAATTGACTCGGGATGGAACTGCACGCCGAATACGGGGTACGCGCGGTGCCGGATGGCCATCACCTCTCGATCGGCGTCATCGGTTTCGGCTATAATCTCGAGCTCTGGCGGAAGACTCTTCCGCTCCACAGCGAGAGAGTGATACCGAGTGGCCTCGAAGGGGCTGGGGATGCTGCGGAAGAGGGGGTCGCCGTTGTGCCGGATCTTGGAGACCTTGCCATGGATCAGACGCTTGGCCTGAACCACGCGTCCGCCAAATACATATGCGATTACTTGGTGACCTAAACAGACGCCCAAAATCGGGATCTCTCCAGCAAATCGTCTGACCACCTCCAAAGAGACCCTGGCGTCTTCCGGTCGCTTGGGCCCTGGAGAGATGACTATTCGCTCCGGCTTCGCTTTCTCGATCTGTTTCAACGAGGCTCGATTGGTAAACACCACCGGCTGTGCCCCGAGTTCGCCAAGGTAGTGAACCAAATTGTACACGAAACTGTCTATGTTGTCTATCACTACCACTCTCATTCCTCCACCCCCGCAGCGACGAGCAGCGCTCTAGCTTTGTTTTCGGTTTCATAGTACTCCTTCCAGGGTACCGAATCGGCCACCACGCCAGCGCCTGCCTGGATAAAGGCTCGTCTTTCGTCGGCCACCAGGGTTCGAATGGTGATGGCAAGGTCGGCGTCGCCACCGTAGCTGAAGGAGCCGACCGCCCCCGCATAAATGCCACGTCGCGTTGGCTCCAGCTCCTCAATTATCTCCATTGCGCGAA
Source organism: Hadesarchaea archaeon (assembly GCA_029259175.1). Classification (GTDB taxonomy): domain Archaea; phylum Hadarchaeota; class Hadarchaeia; order Hadarchaeales; family Hadarchaeaceae; genus JAVZGN01. The sequence continues at coordinate 63,250 of JAPDJH010000002.1, read as the reverse complement.
CCTTGGGTGCGCCGGTAACTGTGCCAGCAGGAAATGTTGCGCGCAAGGCATCGAACGCGTCGCATTCCGGACGCAAGCGTCCGACCACGTTGCTCACCAAGTGTTGCACGTGGCTGTATTTTTCCACCCGCATGAACTCCGTTACCCGCACCGAGTTGAACTCTGACACTCTTCCGATGTCGTTGCGGCCGAGATCCACCAGCATCACGTGTTCAGCTTTTTCTTTCTCGTCTGAGAGCAGATCCGTCTCCATCGCGTGTTCGTCCGCCGGGTCTCTACCCCGCCTCCGCGTTCCAGCGATGGGGCGTGTGATCACCTCTCGGTCTTTCACTCTCACCAGAATCTCGGGACTGGATCCGACCACGCGGGCCGCGGGAAAGTCAAGGAAGAACATGTACGGAGAGGGGTTGATCCGGATGAGGTTCAAATAGAAATATCTCAGATCAGGCATGGGAGACAGCTCGATGCGGCGGGAGAGAACCACTTGGATAACATCGCCCGCCCGTATGTACTCCTTGGCTCGCTGGACTGCCGATTCGAAATCGCGACGCCCTATGTTCGTCTGTTTGACAGACCCCTGACTGGACACCTCACCGGGTGAGACCGGCTGGAAAGCGCCCATCTCGTCCAAGCCACCGGACACGTTCTGATCTCCAAAACCCACGCGCACCCAGTGGGTCTTGTGCGAGAGGTGGTCTATCACTATCACGCGTGAGGGGAGCATGAACTCCAATACGGGGTGAGCGGTGTCATCCACTGCCGTGTCGCCCACATCCACAAGCTCCCGGATAAAATCGTAGCTGATGTATCCGACACAGGAAAGGGCGTACCGGGGATCGGGGGAAGGGGTCAGCAGTTCTCCGAATCCCATGGCGCGTTGAAGCTTGGAGAGGGAGTCACCGTCGCCCACTCGGTTCTCCGCGAACTCAACGAAATCCGGATCTCCGTCCAAGACGACTTTTCCACGCTGAATCCGGATGTAGAGCAAGGGGTCAAAACCTATTACCGAGTAGCGAGCGCTCTCACCCGGACCGGCGGCCGACTGCAACAGGAACGAGGGCTTGCCCAGTTGCTGGATCCCAAAGTAAAGCAACGCCGGGTCTCTTTCCCCCTCGCTCGTCCGGATGGAGAGCCTTAAGGCGCGCTGGGCACCACCGGCACGTGATTCCAGTTTCGTCATCCTCCCATCTTTGTCCAATGTACTATTTAATACTTTAGTGTACACTTTTGTACATTGATAAAAAGTTCAGATTTATAACTCGGAGAGCCCAAATAGAGCGTGTGCGAACCCGCTGGCTCTATCGCGGACGGACAAAGAACCAAGTGAGATGGGCCTTCCGGCTCTTCATCGCCTCCTATATCGGATTTTACATGTTCACCACCTTTTTCTTCCCAACCCTTGCTCTATCGCCCGACGCCCCCTTTTACTATCTCTACTCGGTTTTCGGGAGATTTCCCCGCATCTTGAGCCTGCACTTCGGGCTGGCGGTGTTGGTTCTGTGGCTCTCGGCATGGGCTCTGCTGTGGGGGAAAAGGGACTCGGAGCGAAGCAAGCTCCTCCGGATCGGCAGCTGGTCCGTTCCGGCAGGCCTAGCTTACGCATGGATAGTGTTCGCGCTCGGCGCCGCACTGGGTGTGGGTGGTGGTGCGCTCATAACCCTCGTTTTGGCCCCCCTCGCGGCAGTAGCGGTTCTCGCGCCTCAGCTCTTTGTGTGGGAGCTGGCAGATCCGCTGGAGCGAAAAATAGGCCTAGCATGTGCTGGAACGGGCGTGTTCGCGCTCGGGAGTTGGATTCTGTGCCCTGTGTGGGGAGGCGCTCGGACGGCGGCGGAGGGGACCCTCCCCCTATACTTCGGCCTGCTGGCCATAGAACACCTGCGGCTGCATCTCCGCTTGAACCACGGGCAGTTCTGAATTGCGGTCGGGGCTCGGCTGATACAAACTTTGCGGATGCTCGGCGGAAAACGATTGGTGGACGCGGATCTAGAAGAAACTCCGTAGCGTAAGCATCCCACCATGCTCAATTGGGGTTTTTTTCCCTTTATAAGCGGCCTCCACGTGAATGGGGAACGGGAATGCACACGTGTGCACACACAGAGCGCTGGATCCTCTTCACTTGGGATCTGAGGAGGGGGACAAAGAAAAGGCGGTGGTTCTACGCAAGGCTTCAGCGGCTCTTGAACGACCTTCCGGCCGGGAGCTGGAGGAAGATCGGTGGTTCCGTCTACATTGTTGAAGAAAAACACTCGGTGGAGTTCGCTGAGTTCTTGAGGTCTTTTGAGGGACCCGAACTCAAGTGGTTCAAGTTTAGGATCGAGGGCTGGCACTGCACACGTGTGCACACCTGAGGTTATAAGGATGCGACATACGTGCTAAAGAAGGTTCAGAAACCTTTGCCCAGGCCGGACAAGCGAGTGGCTCATACAGACTTCTCAAAACAGACACAAACTCCCAAAGCCCATTATGTTTTTAATCCGGGGCTGCGACTAAAACAAGGTGTGCCCATGGTGTCCATAACTTTCAAAACCGCAACGGGGAAAGCCTATCACCTAGAGATCGACAAACTCCATCCCAACATCCTCACGGCAGGTTCTCCCGGGCGGGTGAAAAAAATTGCGAAATACCTGAAAAACGTTGAGATGGTGGAGGGGGATCGGGGGCACACGGTTGTCAGCGGCGAGTACCGAGGCATTCCAGTCTCTGCCTTCCCCACAGGCATGGGGCCCGCTAGCACCGCAATAGTTCTTCCCGAGGCCATCGAAGCCACCGAGGGCCCCGTAACGCTGCTCAGACTCGGGACCGCGGGGGCGCTCCAGACGTTTATCCGCGTTGGAGACCTCGTGATAAGCGCCGGCTGCGTGCGAGACGAGGGGACGACCAGAGCCGTTGTGGGAGCCGAGTATCCAGCCATGGCGAATCCGGAGCTGATCCCCATCGTGGCGGGAGTGGCAGAAAAACACGGGTACGAGCTGCTGGAGAATCTATGGGTGGGGATCACGCACGTCAAAGACGATCTCTACTTCGTGGAAACACCACACTTTTCACCGCTGCGCGAGTTCATGGAGCCCAAGCTCGAATCATACAAGCGAATGGGAGTGATGGCCAGCTCGATGGAGTTCTCCGTGTACTGCATAATCCGGGACTTCTATGAAGGCCAACGCCCCGGTAAAATCCTCACGTGTGAACTGCTCGCAATACTGGCATCGCCAGCGGCGGAGGGAGAGATCGATGTCAGCAAGGTGGACAAGAAAAAACTGGAAGAGGACATGATCAAAATCGGGCTCGACACGCTCGTAGCCGTTGACGACCTCCGGCGCGGGAAGACCCCGGACATCGATCTCTGGAAAGTCATCAGAAAACTCGTCACGTCACCCGCTCGTTCTGAACTGAAATAGTTCGCTATCCGCTACGCTTGCGGAAGACCCTCATGAGGTGCTCCATTTTCTTTTTTCGCAGCCTCTTTTCGATCAGCCGGCGGAGATGGGCAATCCCCTCACCCGTGCGCGCTGACACCGGCGCGACCACGTCAAGCCACTGTCTCCAGGGAGGCAGCATGTCCATTCGCTCACAAATGAAGTCCAAGAGATCGTCGCGCTCGTCCGGATATATCAAATCGATTTTGTTCACGGCTATGATCGGATCCAGGCGCAGGTCTTTCAAAAAATGGAAGAACTCCACATCGACAGGGATCTGGGCCCGGCGCTCCCAGCGCTCGACTATCTCTGGGAACGAGCGGGCGTCGATGACCTCTATTGCCACTCCAATGCGCTTGCTGTGACTTTCGAGATAACGGATAAGCTGAGTTTTAATCCTTTCTTGGATCCCCCTTGGAACGCCGGACATGAAGCCAAAGCCGGGGAGGTCCACCACTTCCAATCCATCCAATCGGTATCGTCTCGTCCTGCGCGTAACGCCCGGACGTTTTCCCACTCGGACGCGCAGGCCGGTTAATCGTCTGATCAGGCTGGACTTGCCCACGTTGGAACGGCCCACGAGCACGAGCTCCATTTGACCCCATCAATTTCCGGTGTTCTCTCTAGGGTTCTCTTCGGAAGCCCTGACCTCCGAAGTTAGCGGCTCTAGGCCGCCTTCAGGGCCGGAACCCGCACGGCCCCGTTCCCGGAGCGCTGCTCCGGGAACCTCTTCCCCGGGCCTGTCGACCCGCGCAATCCCGCTTCCCGCAGAGCGCCACGGACGGTGCGAGAAGCGCGCACTGGAGTCACTGGCCCCGGGGCATCCCGTAAAGCGGTTCCACCTCTCTCTTTAAGCCCGTTTCGGGGAGAGGGGTAGGCGAAAGTATCTGCGGGTCAAAGTTTCGAAGAGAACCCCTCTAGATCTAGAAATATTTTCAGAAGCGCGCGGGACTTGGGGCGAGAGTTTTTTAAAGCGAGATTCGTCTATTAACGGGGTTGATATGGTTTCCATCTTGCTCAAGCACGGTACCGTAATCACCATGAACGAACGGCGCGAAATCATCAAGGACGGCGCAGTCGCCATCGATGGAAACCGCATAGTCGCTGTCGGAAAAACCTCTGACATCGTGAAGGAGTATCCGCGCGCGGATCGTGAATACAATTGTACCCATCGCTTGATCCTGCCGGGCTTCGTGGACTGTCACGTCCACCTCGCCCAAGCTTTGTTGCGGGGGTGTGCGGACGATCTCTCGCTTGTCGATTGGCTGACCAAGCGGGTGCACCCGCTCCAGGGAAGCTACACCCCCCGCGAGGGCGAGCTGAGCGCCAAGCTGTGCTGCATCGAGATGATCAAATCCGGTACCACTTGCTTCGTGGAGAGCAGTCTTCACTGGAAGTACGGTCTGGACGAGGTACCTCGAGCCGTGGAGGAAGTGGGAATGAGGGGGGCCATAAGCAAGAAGCTCATGAACCTCCCTGGATACGCGGACTTCCCGGAGGCGATCCATCCGGACATGCGGGAGGACGGAGAGACGGCGATGCGTCAGTGCATCCAGATGATCAAACGGTGGCACGGGAAGGCCAACAATCGCATTCACATCTGGTTCGGGCCGCGCACCCCGGGGGGAGCCACGGTGGAGTACTATCGTGAGATCGGAGAAAACGCCCGCAAGTACCAGACGGGGATAACGCTGCACCTCGCAGAAGTCCAGGACGATATCCGCTACATGCGCAACGAGTTTGGTATGACCCCCATGCAGTTCATGAAACACTGCAACTTGGTGGGTCCAGATGTGAAGGTGATCTACGTGCACTGCGTGTGGATGCCACCGGAAGACTTCCCCATCTTGCGTGAAACGGGGGGCACCGTGTGCCACTGTCCGGCCTCCAATTTGAAGCTGGCATCCGGCTTCGCCCCGATTCCCGAGATGCTGGACGCGGGAGTGAATGTTGCGCTTGGGTGCGACGGGGGTCCGAGCAACGACTGCTACGACATGATCCGAGAGATGAAGCTGGCAGCCATAATTCACAAAGCTCGCTTGTTGAACCCCATCGTCATGCCCGCCGAGCGCGTGTTGGAGATGGCCACCGTCAACGGGGCGAAAGCCACGCTTTGGGGCGATGAGCTGGGATCGATCGAGCCCGGAAAGCTTGCCGACGTCATAGTGGTAAACATGCGGAAATCGCACCTCGTGCCGGTTCGCAACCCGGTGTCCACCCTGGTATACGCGGCAAACGGGAGCGATGTAGAAACGGTAATAATCGACGGGCGAGTCGTGATGGAAAAAAGAAAAATACTCACCATAGACGAGGAAAAAGTGATCGAGGAGGCCTCCAGAGTAGGGCCGGAAGTCGATGCGAGACGCGGACTGAGAATCGGGCCCAACTGGCCGGTGATCGAATGAAGGAGTTCTTCCAGCCACGAGGAGTTGCGGTAGTGGGCGCGTCCCGTGAGCCGGGCAAGCTGGGGCATGAGATTTTGCGCAACATCATCGATGCGGGTTTTGAGGGCGGGATCTATCCGATCAATCCAAAGGCCGACGAAGTCCTCGGGCTGAAATGCTATCCCTCGGTTACTCAGATCCCGGGGGAAGTGGATCTGGCAATCATCGTCGTCCCCGCCAAGTTTGTGAACAGGGTGATAGAAGAGTGCGGGCAGAAGGGGATCAAAGCTGCTGTGATTATTTCCGGCGGGTTCAGAGAGGTCGGGCCGGATGGGGAAAAACTGGAGCAGGAGCTCGTGAAGACGGCGAAAAAGTCGAATGTCAGAGTGATTGGGCCCAACTGTCAGGGGATAAACAGCATGCCTGCCAGGCTGTGCGCCAGCTGGCCTCTGGTCAAGCTCTCCGGCCCGATCTCGGTGGTTTCTCAAAGCGGGACTGTCTTCGCTGCGCTCGGGTGTTGGGCTGAAGACGAAGGAATAGGGACGTCGAAACAAGTGGCCCTCGGGAACAAATGCGATGTGGACGAAACGGAGCTGCTGGAGTACTTCGCGGACGACGACCAAACGAAGGTTGTCGCCCTCTACATTGAGGGCGTGCGTGATGGCCGAAGATTTCTGGAAGCTGCAGGCAAGGTTGCACAAAACAAGCCGGTGGTTGTGCTGAAAGGCGGGCGGACGGAGAAGGGGGCGGAAGCGGCCCAGTCGCACACGCGCACGCTGGCGGGGCTGGATCAGGTGTTCGACACCGCGTTCAAGCAAGCGGGTCTGATAAGGGCGTACTCGGTGGAGGAACTCTACGATTACTGCAAAGCACTGGCCATGTTGCCGCTGCCACGAGGGCCGCGGACGGTGATCATAACAAGCTCCGGCGGATGCGGAATCCTGGCAACGGACACGTGCGAGGAGAGCGGGCTCGAAGTCGTGGATCTCTCGTCCGCCACCGTCGACAGGCTCAAAGAGAAGCTGCCGCCGCAGTGCATTTTCAAGAATCCGCTGGATCTCACTGGGAGCGCCACGACTCAGATGTACGACGATGCTCTCGAAATCCTGCTGGGGGAGGAGGGGGTCGACTCGGTTCTGGCGATTGTGGGAGATCCGATGCCCGGGATCGCAGAGGTGGTGGAAAAACACTTGAAGAAGGGAAAGCCGGTGATCGCGGTAATGCTGGGCGGTGGCAGAGCAGAAGAGGAGGAAAAAAGAAAGCTCGCGGAAAAGCGCATACCAGTGTTTTCCGATCCGGTGCGCGGGGCAAAGGCTCTGGCCGCCATGTACCGGTACGCAAAACGCAAAAATTTAAACCAGCAATGAAATGATGAAAAGGTGAGCCGATGGGCAAACTCACGGACTTCATAACGCAAGATGCTCCGGGAAAACGCGTTTTGCTGATGGGTAATCAAGCGATCGCGAGGGGCGCGATCGAGGCTGGAGTCCAAGTTGCCGCCTCCTATCCCGGGACTCCAGCATCTGAGATTCTCGAAACCCTCGCAGATGCGGCACAGAAGCTGGGCTTTCACGCGGAATGGTCGACCAATGAAAAAGTTGCATTCGAGGTCGCTGCTGGGGCCGCCATAACGGGAGTGCGGGCGATAACCTCGATGAAGAACGCTGGGCTCAACTGGGTGATGGACATGTTTATGACGCTCGTGTACGGAGGGGTGCGGGGAGGGTTTGTAATAGCGGTGGCTGATGATCCCGATGCGCACTACTCGTCCAACGAGCAGGACACCCGCTTCGCCGCGTTCTATGGAGAGATCCCGTGTTTGGAGCCTTCCAATGCTCAGGAAGCGAAAGACATGTGCAAGTATGCGTTCGAACTCTCGGAGCAGCTGGAGCTTCCGGTCTTTCTGAGGTCGGTCACACGGATATCGCACGCATCCGGTGATGTCGAGCTTGGGCCCATCAAGGCCCCGGAGCGGCGACCGGTCTTTGACAAGCACTGGCGGATGGCGTGGCGATGGAACGTCTACGGTCCGCCGGGCCCAGTGGAGAAGCACCGGTGGTTGCACTCCAAACAAGCTGAGATCGAGCAGGCCGTCGAGAAACTCCCCTGGAACGAGCTCAAGCTGGTCGAGGGGGCTGAGCTCGGGATAATCGCCAGCGGGATTGCTGCCAGTTTTGCGAAAGACGCTCTCCGGCTGCTGGGGGTGGAAGACAAAGTTGCTTTTCTCAAACTGGCGGCTCCGGTGCCCGTCGCCAAGCAGCTCACGTCCAAGCTCCTGAAATCGGTGAAGCGCGTGCTGGTCGTGGAAGAAGGCGAGCCCGTGATCGAGCTGCAGGTCAAGGCGCTGGCAAAAGATGTGGCACCGGGGGTGGAGTTGCTCGGGAGGTTTACCGGGCACGTCCCGCGGGTGGGGGAGCTCAACCCGGATATAGCCAAGCAATCCATAGCGAAGGCTCTCGGGATGGAACTCGAGAAGGACGAAGAACGGGAAAAAATCAAGGAGGAGATCCAGAAGCTCGTGGCGCCCCGGTCCTCAACACTATGCGCCGGTTGTCCGCACCTGGGCACCTACTGGGCGCTGAAACAGGCGCTGAAGCGGGTTGGCGGAAAAGTTCCCATAGTAAACGGGGATATCGGGTGTTACGAACAGGGAGGGTACGGCATTGCGGGAAAACGCTACGAGCCGAGCGATTCCAGCGAGTCGAAGGCCTATCCCATCCAAGCGCCGTATGAGACGCTGGACACCAACTACATCATGGGGGGAGGTATCGGGCTCATGCAGGGGCAACACCACGCGGGATACAAAGACGGTGCGCTCGTGGCTGTAGCTGGAGACTCCACGTACTTCCATGCGTGCTTGCCAGCCATCGTGAATGCGGTGTACAATAAGGCGAAGGGCGTGTTCGTGGTGATGGACAACCACTGGACTGCGATGACGGGTCACCAGCCGGATCCGTGCACGGGGGTCACCGCCACAGGGGAGGAGGCTGCGAAGCTGAGCATCGAGGGGATAGCGCAAGCCATCGGAGTGGAGTTCGTGGAGGTGACGGATCCATACGATCTGAAAGCCACGCAGCAAACCATTGAGCGGGCGATCCAAAGCGGCAAGTTCGCGATAGTGGTGAGCAGGCGCGTGTGCACTCTGCAGGCACTGAGACTGAAACAGTACAAGCCGAGGGCTAAGCAGACCCGGGTCAACGAGGAAAAGTGCACGGGCTGTATGCTGTGTGTGAGCTTTGGATGTCCCGCTACGACCTTCGACACTGAGCGGAAGAAGGCGGGGATCGATCCGATTCTGTGCGTGAACTGCGGGATGTGCAAACAGGTGTGCCCGTTCGGGGCGATCGAGGAGGTGAAGGAGTGAGCGAGCTGAACCTGATCATTGCGGGGGTCGGAGGTCAGGGAAGCATTCTGGCTTCACACATCGTGGCGATCGCTGCCATCAAGGCAGGGCTGCGGGCCAGGGTTGGAGAAACCTTTGGGGCGGCTATGCGAGGAGGAGCGGTGGCGAGCCATGTGCGGATTGGTAAAACGGTTGAAGGGCCGCTGGTGCCGTGCGACGGGGCGGACGTCATAGTGGCTGTTGAGCCGCTGGAGGGGCTGCGGAACGCTGTGAAGTTCCTGAAGCCCGGGGGGTTGGTGATAACGAACATCCATCCGTGGTATCCGATGGACGTAAACATAGGGAGGGCGCGGTATCCGAGCATGGAGGAGATCGAGCAGGCGATCAGCAAGCTGAAGGGGAAGCTGATCAAGCTGGATGCCACCAAGCTGGCGCAGGAGGCGGGCAATGTTCGGACTGCGAACACGGTGATGCTCGGAGCTCTGGCGGCGACGGGAAAGCTTCCGTTTCCAGCCGAGGTCCTGAAGGAGGCTATAAAGGAAAACGTCCCGCCGAAAACCATCGATGCCAACGCGAGGGCGTTTGAGCTGGGGATGAAAGCGCTTTCGAAGTAGCGCGTAAGTCCGCCGTTTTCTAAATATCGAGAAATTCAGCAAGTGACGTGAAGCGCTGCGGCAACTCGTCTTCCCTTCCGGACCGCGTCGTTGAAAAACAGGATGGCCTTGGGCGTTTCAGCTGCCACCAATTCAACCCCACGCTTTCGCAGCTCCTCAACAACCGCATCCTCGATCCGAACACGCCCGGCTTGTCCCGTGCCCACCACGATGATTTCCGGATCCCCCTCGAGCAGCTCCCACGCCTCGTCCAGCGTGAACTCGTGATTGCGGTCGCGCCTTTTCACTGATCCGTCTACACGAATCCAGACATCGTGATTGTATACGGTTCCGTCGATTGTAATCGATCCGAAACTCGTGCCATCTATGTGCATCCATTCACCAGAAGAACTCCACTAGTTTTTACTCTTGTGGTGGCTCGAACTGAACCACATCAAACAGCTCTTTAACTGAGGGAATTATTGCGTCCGGCCCGTAGCGCTCGAGCAGCTCACGCCTCATCAGCCCCGTGAGAACCGCCACCGTGCGCGCACCCACCCTTTTCCCGTCGCGGATGTCATTCCAGTAATCGCCCACCACCACACACTCTTGGGGCCTCACCCCAAGCCGCTCGGCAGCCAGCTGAAAAATCTCGACCTTGGAGAAGTGATGACCGCGCTCGAGCTCCTGCACCACATCGTGAGCCGTAACCACGACTTTAACGAACTCACCAATTCCGTGGGCGTCCAGCTCCTCCCGCACCTTCCCGAACGGAACAATGCAACTCGTGATAACGGCTATGGGGACACCGCGACGACAGAGCTCCTCGAAAACCTCCCGTACTCCGGGAATAAGCCTGGCCTTTGGATCCCCCTCCCGGTATTTCCACAGGAACTCCATCCAGAACTCGTGGAGGACGCGGTCCCGGTCTGAAGTGCCCGAGGGGGCGACCACATCGTCGAGGGTATCGTCCACATAGTGCTTGAAGAACTCGTCCCAGCCGAGCTCCCCGCGCCCCCTGCGCTTCAGACACTCGTTGAACACCTCAAAAAATCTTTCCAGAGTGTCGACCAGAGTGCAGTCGAGGTCGAAAATGGCGGCCCTCGCCCGTACCCTCACTCGAACACCATCCGCTTTCGCTCCTCCTTCAATCTGCGCACGTGCTCGTACGGCAGGCGCACACACCCGATTGGATCCTCTTCTCCGTGACTGTCGCTGCCCCCCGTGATGAGCAATCCGTACTTTTCCGCGAGCGCCACGTACTGCTGTGCCTCCTCTGGAGTGTGCCGTGCGTGATAGGCCTCGATCCCCCTCAGCCCCTGGCTTATCAAGTACTCGATCTCTTCCTCACTCAGAGGAGAAAACTTCGGGTGGGCCAGCACCGGAATGCCCCTCAGCTTTCGCACCAGCCGCACCGCCTCCTCCGGCAGCATGTTGTACTTCGGAACGTAAGCGGGCCCCCCGTACTTCAAGTACTTCTCGAACACCTCATCCATCGTCGCCACATAGCCCTTCTTGACCATGAGCCTCGCGATGTGTGGTCTGCCCACCGCGCCCTTGTCCGACTCGGCCAGCACCTCCTCGAACTCCAGATTGAATCCCAGCTGTCGGAGTTTGGTGACCATGAGCTCCGCCCTCCACTTTCGCACCTCCTGAATGGTCTTCAAGAGTGCCTGAAACTGCAAATCATTCCAATCCATGAAGTATCCCAAGATGTGAACCTCCATGTTGCGGTATTCGGTGCTCAACTCAATCCCTGGAACCACTTCGACCCCGTATCGGCTCTCGAGCTCCAGCGCCTCTTCAATCCCGCTGACCGAGTCGTGATCACAGATCCCGATGGCCGCAAGACCGCGCTCCTTCGCTACCCTGAGAACCTGCTCTGGCGAATAAATGCTGTCGGAGTAGGTGGTGTGGACATGCAGATCCGCAACTCGCTCCATGCACAATAACCTCGACCAACCGCCTAAAAATCTGACTGGCGTGTACACCGCCACCTTTATTTTGTCACACTCACCCATACAGAACTGATGCTCATCAACTCTCAGATCCTCGATCTCATAGGCGCTCCAGAGCGAACCCTCGAGCTGTTAAGCGAACCGGACCGCGTAATTCACTTCCGGATCCGCCGCTATCTGCCGCCCGGACACCACGTTGTGCACGTATTCGTGGTGTATCACAACACGGCGCGCGGTCCTCCCTACAAGGGGGGCGTTCGAATGAGTTCTCACGTGACCCTGGAAGAGACCATCCAGCTAGCGGAGCTCATGACCTACAAAAACGCACTCATGGACTTGCCCTTCGGTGGAGCCAAGGCCGGGATAGCCGCAGAAAGCACATTGTCACGCGAAGCGAAATCAATGATCATGCACGGCTTTGCCCACGAACTCCGGTACGAACTGACTTCTGGGAACTTTGTGCCCGGGCCCGACCTAGGAACGGGGCCCTCCGAGATGGCCGACATCTTCTCAGAAACACACATCCGAGAAAGCGTGACAGGAAAACCCGTTGGGATCGGCGGGCTTCCGGGACGTCTCGAGGCCACGGGGTACGGAGTGGCCGTCATCACCGCGCGTGCAGTGCGCGAGTTTCTGAAAAAGGAACTGTCAGAAACCACCGTGGCGGTGCAGGGATTCGGAAACGTCGGGTCGTGGTTGTGCACGTTTCTTTCGGAGTGGGGGGCGCGGATCGTGGGCGTCTCAGATGTAAGCGGAGGCCTGTACGATCCCAATGGTTTGAACATCGTCGAACTGAGAAAACATGCGCAACAAACGGGCAGTGTGCAAGGATTCGAGGCCCAGCGGATTTCCAACGAGCAGCTCTTAAGCCTAGACGTTGACGTGCTCATCCCAGCCGCTGTAGGTGCGGTGCTCAACACTAAGAGTGCGCCCGAGGTCAGGGCCCGGCTGGTGATCGAGGCCGCGAACGCACCCACGACTCCGGAAGGGGACAAAATCCTGACGAAAAGGCGAATCCCCGTCGTTCCGGACATCTTGGCAAACGCTGGAGGTGTTATCGCCAGTTACGACGAGTGGAGAAAGGGCAAGTCCGGCACGCGAACCAAACGGGAGGAAACCTTTGACACCATCCGATCCATTCTCTCTGAGACCTTCGACCACGTGCTAGAGTTTGCGGACGAACACAAGGTCTCCATGCGCACGGCTGCTCTGGCATTGGCAACACAGAATTTGGTCGAGACCATGCGCAGTCGTGGATGGCTCTAAAGGGAGAACCCGTACTTGGTCTCAGCGATGTTTTCAGCGATCACCCTGCCAGCTCGTATCACGTACCGCGGCGGGTCTTGGTACGTCAGGGCCTCATACACCGAGCGCGCCCCTAGCACCACCAGATCAGCACGGCTACCCTCTTTGAGCCCGTAAGCCGACAATCTCAAAATTTTGGCTGGATTCACGGTGATCATGTCGTAGAGAACGTCCATTTTGTGAAAGGTGGTCGCCCACAACAGGTGAGAGGCCAAGAAGGCCACTTCAAGCATGGAGTTCTGGCCGTAGGGATAGTAGGCGTCGGCAATGTCGTCCTGACCCAGAGCTACTGTCACGCCGTGCTGGAGCAGTTCAAAAACACGGGCGTGGAGCGGTCCGGTGTGCGGATCGGAAACGACTCCCGCGTCGCATCGCTTCAGCAGCGCCACGAGCTTCTCGAAGTACGGGCCGGGATAAAGCTGCATGGCACGAGCATGGCAGATCTCTACCCTTCCAGTCCATCCCTCTTTGATGCCTCGGCGCACGAGCATCTCTGTGGTGCGCAGTCCCGGATCTCCCGCGTCATCAGTGAGCATGGCAATGTCTCGATTGTGCTCCACCGCGATGTCAAACATCAAATCCACATGGCGCTGGGCGTCTTCCTCGGTGTACTCGATCCAAGGGATACCGCCAACCACATCGGCTCCGAGCTCCACAGCCTTTCGCACAAGCGCTTCGCTTCCCGGATCGCGAACAACACCGTCTTGGGGAAACGCCACCACCTGCAAGTCCACCAGGTCACGGAAGTCATCGCGTAGCTTGAGCAGAGCTTTGATGCCCTCCAGCTTTCCTTTGGTATCGGTGTCCACGAACGCGCGGTAGTGCAGAACACCGTGTTTGATTCCGAGAAGCAAAGCGCGTTTTGCGTTCTCGTAAATCCAGTCCGCTTTGTACTTGCGCTTGACCTTGGAGGCCAGCTCAATCGCGATCATCGCTTTGTCCATGCCTCCCTCTTGGTATGCCCGCATCGCATCCTCCCCAATCATTTCCAAGGTGTACACTTTGCACATGTGCAGGTGAGCGTTCACAAAGCTTTCCGTGACCAAGCCGCCTCCGGCATCAATTTCCTGGTCACCCTTCCCGACGGAGTGTCCAATCCGCGCGATCTTGCCGTTGCTTATCGCGATCTCCACGGTTTGCTTAGGATCTGCCCTCGTCCTCGCGTTCTTGATCACCAGGTCGAAGCTGGCCATTCTTCCACCTCGAGAACATATGAAAGGCGTTATTTAGGTTTGACCCTCCGAGGCTTTTTCCAACCCGGTGGAGCACTCGGTGGCGGAAGAGGTCGGGATGCATCGAACGGGTTCCGAGCTTGGCGCGCTCACGATTCACACCACCATGCTCAATTCTGGCTAGCCGGGCGCAAAGGATGCAAGGGCTTACAACTCCCCGGTTGTATAACCCGCAGGAATACAACTCCCCAGTTGTACCAACTAAACATGAAAAATCCAACAGGCCCCCTCGACGTGCAAGCTATGTACAGGGTTTTCGGCTTCAAAGCATGCCGTACTAGACCTTTTTCGACCTCGATTTGAACTCGATAATCTCAGCGCTTGACGAACCGTGCTGGTCGCGATTGTCCATCATAAGAGTTTTGAGCGCTGCCAGAGTGCTAGACCTGTGGTCCGATCCGGTCTCCGCTCCAGAATCGGTCCACTCAACTCGTGTAAGTGAAGCTCGGCGGCGAAAACAACCCCCTGCAACAGATGTCCTCCTTTAGTGCCTCCGTGCTCGTCAGCAAGCACGATATGCGCGTGCACGAAGGGCTTCCGCTTGTAGAGCGACACGTTGCCCACGCAGCTGACTATCTCGTGCGGACCGAGCACCTCGAGAACCTTGTATTCCCTGCGTCGCTGGTCATAATACGCGAGCTTTGCCCGCTTCAGAGCCCCCACCAAAGTGAAAACCCCCATCCGAATCTGGAAGTCCTCCGCGGCCCTCTGGATCTCCTCCGGAATAACCCCGTTGTGGGGCAAACGTGCAAGAATCACTCTGCCGCTCCCGTACTCCGCCCGAGTCATCCATTCCTTCTAGCGTTGCAACTCTAAAACCCTTCCTAGGTTCTCCTCGGAAGCCTTGACCTCCGAAGTTGGCGGCTCTAGGCCGCCTTCAGGGCCGGAACCCGCACGGCCCCGTTCCCGGAGCGCTGCTCCGGGAACCTCTTTTCCGGGCTTGTTGATCCGCGCGTGACCTGCTTCCCGCAGAGCGCCACGGACGGTGCGGGAAGCGCTCTCTGGAGTCACTGACCCGGGCATTCCGTAAAGCGGTTCCGCCTTCCCGTTTAAGCTCGTTTCGGGGAGAGGCCGGCGAAAGTATTTGCGAGTCAAGGGTTTCGAAGAGAATCCCCTTCCTAAAATCAAAAAAAGCCACCGCACCGACAATTATCCGATGGAAGTTGCGGAAGCACACAGCCGCACGCAAGCGGTCGAGGCCATCAACTCGAAAAAACACGTGGTTCTGCGCTGCGATTTAACCATCGAAGAGGAAAGCGAGATAAAGCGGCTTGCGGGTGAACGCGAAGTACTGCTTCTGGGGCCCAGGTGCTCCTTCTCCATAGTTGGAGATCTCCGGTTCGGGAGCTGGAATGCCCTTCCACCCGGTCCGGTCGGGCTCGTCGGCACCACCACTTCCGGGCTGAGAGGCTTGTCTGTTCTGCTGGCCCCGGTGGGGATCAGACATGTTCTCTATGTGGGGGCCCGCGATCTATCTCAAAGGATTGCGGGGAGCAGCACCATCCAAGCGCTTCGATTTCTAAACGAGGATCCTAAAGTCGAGGTCATAGGGGTGGTGGGCCTCACTCCGGCCACAACGGTGGAGCGAAAGATCATGGAAGCCGTGAACACATTAGATAAACCTTGCTTCTTTTGTATGCCGGATCACCTCCCCTCAAGGCGAATCTCTCAAACCCTACTCGAAACGGCCGGAAAGATGGCTTCCGCACTAAACCACCAACTTCCCAATGAAACGGCTGCGAAAAAAATCGTAGAGCGCGAATCTGCAGAACTCGCTTATGGTCAGCGACACATCCGCGGGCTGTACACGGGACGCTTTCTCTGTGCTGAAGCTCAAGTCGTGCTCGAAAAACGTGGAAAAACGCCCTACTCCAATGTGCCGTTGAAACCACGCAACCGGTTGGCGGATCCTCACTCCAGTCGGGGGCACGCGCTCGTCGACATGAGCGCCGCCGAATTCACGGGCGAACAGGAGTTGCTGATGGATCCGGCCCCATTGGCATCCAGAATGATAAAAGAATCGAGCGACCTGGGATTGGCCGTCATCGTATTCGACCTCGAACTTGGGCGAGGAGGACACCCAAACCCCGCAACAATAATAGGAGAAGCCATCAGAAAGGCCAAGCAAACCGTAGAAGACACAGGTGGATATCTGAGCGTTATCGGAACCGTTCTGGGCACCGACGGCGACACCCCCTCTCGCACCAGCCAAGAAAAAAAGCTAGCAGAGTGCGGGGCTGTGATCGTGCCCTCTCCGACTCGCGCCATAGAACTGGCACTCCAAATCGTGGGGACAGCATGAAGCGCTACACATTCCGCCCGAAAGCCGCCATATTGCTCGTGCGCGAAACGGTCGACGTCCTCAAGCGAGCACTGGGAGAGAAGAAAGCAAACGTCAAAATCAGCCTCGATCTGGGGCTGACCAAAAGCGAAGTGAAACTGAACGAAAGTGGTGTTGTGTTCCCAGATGGTTCGATAGTGGAACTAGAGATCCTCGACAAGATGAAAACCGGCGATGTGTGCATGGTAAAAGAAGGAAACGTGTTCAAAGTGGCTTTTTACGCGAATGGGCGCTACTATCGCCTGCTCGCTGTGGGACCGGATCGGGCACCCACCCTAGAAGTCTCGGGCATCCACATGCACCGAATCGAAAACATAACGCCTTGGCGGGACGCTCTGGAAAAGGTCCGTGCACTTCGCGTATTCGACGGGGCTCGGATCCTAGACATAGGAACCGGGCTAGGCTACACATCCATAATCGCGTACCGGCAGGGAGCCGAGGTGACCACCGTGGAGATCGATCCACACGTGCTCGAGATGGCTGAGGTGAATCCCTGGTCACACGAACTTGCCGCCCCTCACATCCACCTGTGGCTCGAAAACGCAGCAACGCTAGTGCCAGAGCTGCCCAAAAACCACTTCCACCGAATCCTGCACGACCCCCCGCGTTTCGCCCTTGCCGGCGAGCTCTATTCCAAGTCGTTCTACGACGAACTCTTCCGAGTGCTCAAACCCGGCGGATGGCTCTATCACTATGTGGGCGATCCCGGAAAATGGAGAAGGAAAAAATTGGTTGCCGGAGTAAACAAACGACTAAAAGAAGCCGGATTTGAAACGAAAAAACAAGTCGCCGCCGGAATCATTGCGAGAAAACCTTGAAAGGGTGAGACCATCAAAACAAAATCGATCCGAGGGTACGAGCCGCTTTTACTGCTAGTGCTGGTCTTCCTAGGGCTCAACTTTCTTTGTTTCGGCCTGTGCTCGGCCCTAGAGCTGAAAGACGCTCTCTCCCTTTCCGCCGATCGACCGTGGGGAATAATAACTTCGGTGTTCGTTCACGAAAATCCAGACCACTTGCTAAACAACGTCTACGGCTTCCTCACATGGATGGCTTTCTTCATTATTTTCACGAGCTCTCTCCCCCCTAAAGATCGACGAACCATCACTCTCATGCTCTTTCTAGTCGCCTTTGGAGCTGCATTTCTGACCAATGCCATCGAACTCATCATGTGGGAACTCAAAGGAACCACAAATCTAACATCACGAGGTGCCTCAGGGATGGTGTATGCTGTGCTCGGCATCACCTATTCCGTTGCGTCTCTGAGCTCGGCACGCAACTGGGAGAGATTTCTCCGCGCGCTCCAATCGCTCAGATCAGATCGTTTGAACGTGCGAGCATGGGGTGCAGCAGGTCGTGGAGCGCTCAATCTGAGCTTCATCATCGTGATCCCCCTCAGGTTGCTCCTGGCCCCCGCAGAGTTTTTCGGAATGGCGCCGGGAATCGATGTGCTGGGCCACTCACTAGGATTTCTCTTCGGTCTCGTCGGGTTTTTCGCAGTGTGGGCGATCAAACGAATGTGGTGAGTCACAAGTTGGGTGGAATCCCGATACTCGCCACTCGGATTTCTCCAGCGTGCTCACGGGCCTTCAGCAATCCCCGCTTGACAGCATGAAAACTAACAGTTATGGTGGCTCGAACAGCAGCGCCCGCAATCGCTCCGGTCGTGGGATCAACCCCCGTCGGCACGTCAACGGCCACGACCGGTTTGCGTGCAGAGTTGACCAGCTGCACGACCGTAAAAAAGGGTTCTCGCAGCTCTCCCCTGATTCCGGTGCCCAACATCGCGTCGATCACGACATCCGCGGTCAACAAATCGCGCTTGAGCCGTGTTAAATCCTTGGTGGATCGCAAGCAAGAAATCACGCTTCGATCGAGCCGGCGAAGCGCTTGGGCGTTGATTCGCGTCTCCGGTGTGCGCAGCTTGGAAAACGAGCCTAGTAACCAAACACGAACCTTCACACCAGCTGAGAGCAGATGCCGAGCGGCAACAAACCCATCTCCCCCATTGTTTCCCGATCCAGCTAAGACCAGAGCCCGTTTCGGATGAAAACTCAGCACGGTTTCCGCAACTGCCCGTCCCGCATTTTCCATTAGAAGCAGAGGCGAAATCCCAATCCGCTCCGCGCGCTGCTCAATTTTTTTCATCTGTGACACTGTAATCGTGCGCATCCAGAAATATTGGAATTGCTCGAGTAAAGAAGTTTTCAGGTTCTAAATGACCTCGAGTTTTCCATCCGCGCTGACCACGACAACGAACGAACGCAAAGCCCTCCTCCGCCTCAAACCCCTGCGACCCAAGAACTCGGTTATGATTCGCACAACTTCGGCATAGTTGTGAGCGATTTTTATCCCGCGCTGATCGGCCGACTTAAAAACACGTTCGGCCACTTCATAGATGTTCGCGTTCTTTCGAGCCACCACCTTTACCGGCCACTCGAGAGTTTCCAAAAGCTTCAGAGTGTTCTTCGCACGCTCTATGTTTTCTTCGGCCGTTTTGAGCAGGCGGCTCACGTTGGACCGGCTAGTTCTTAACTTTCGCGCAATCTGTGACACGCTGTTTCCCCGAATTTTGAGCTCGAGGACTTGGATTTGGCGAGGAGTGAGATAGGACCTTCTAGAGCTCATCGTCGCACCACTTCTGTTTTCTCTTGCGGAATTAAAGCTGTACAGAACGAAAACGCTAAGCAGATTTTCGCACATAAGGACAGAAAAAAGGGAGGTTCAAAAGGCGGCAGGCCCCGATCGCTGACACTCCATACACCAGCACCGCGGTCGAATACCGGCGGGCCCACTCGAGCAGCTCCGGAAACGTCCCGTTCACCAGAGCGCTCCCTGTTATACAAACCACGTCTGCTTTCTGGATCACGCTCTCGTTCTCCCCACCATCCAGAATGGGAACGCCCGACTTCACTTTTCCGATGTTCTCAGGGTCCAGATCGGTGACCAGCGTTTTGAAAGATTTGCCCAGCGCCCCCACGTGGCCTGGCTGGTAGCCGATGTGCGCAACCGTGACCTCCTTACCGAACTGCGCCCGGAGGTGTTCGACCAGCTTTTCGCCGCACCGCTCCGGATCCCCCTCCTTACAGTGGACGCCTCCGCTGACCAAGCCCAGAGAGCTGCAGACCGCGTTGAGCGTGGCGAAAAACACGGCTCGGGCGGAGGAGGAGGTAAAAGGTAAGCGGATCACCTCCTCTACCGTGCCCCTGTATCGTTTCGGCTCATCCGTGAAAGCATCCCCCCACGCGTCTCTGAACCTGCACCTCAACAGAACCTCCTTGCCTCTCACCAAGGCGTAATCGGAGGACGGCATCTCGAAATACACCATGTCATCCCTAGCCGGAGCCTTTCCGACGAATCCCTTGGCCAGCACCTCGCAGTAGACCGGTTCGCCGCCGATCTGATGATTTCTGACCAACTTCTCGAACTCCTCGCGGACGCGGGCGTACACGTCCGAGACTCCACTCACCTCTAACCGCCCCCCTCATTCCACTCGGCTTTTCTTTATATGGATTTTTGTTAACCGCTTCTAGTAAACAAAATGCTTAAATTAACCTATTTACAGCAATAAACTGAGCGCATGAATCGAAAAAGAGCGGCAACCATGAGTGTGATCGCGATCACGGCGATTGGCAGCTGGGCCTTCCTCGGCCCCCTTCGCGGGACTGTGCCCCTCTGGTTTGGAAAGAATCCCCTCATTCACGTCATGATCGTTTTCGGCGTTTCTCTTTATCTGCTGTTGAGCCTGACTAGCCCCACCATGGCAAGAAAGAGCATTCGCGACTCGTTCTCGACCCTGAAAAAACTCTTCCCATTCATTCTCGCGGCGCTCTTCATCGCGGGAGCGGCCGTGACTCTCGTGCCCAAAGAAATCCTCGCCGGATATCTGGGAGAACAGGCAGGGCCCATCGCGGTATTGCTTGGGGTCGGAATAGGGAGTGTGCTCCCCGCCTGTCCGTTTGTCTCGTATCCACTGATCGCAGGGCTGTGGGCGGCGGGGGCGGGTTTCCCGGGAATCATGGGGATGCTCTTCGGAGCTGGCCTGGCTTTTCCCTGCTACCTGTCCTGTGATCTGACTTATTTCGACCACCGAATCATGGCGCTGAGAATCGCCCTCACCTACCTCGCAGCCCTCGTGGCGGGATTCTTAGTCTACTTCCTGCTGGGGTGAGCCAATGATTTCGTGGAGATCGCTGGGCGAAACATGGGGGCTGCGCGCCGTTCTCTTTGCAGCAGTGATTCTTTACGCAGGTATGGCTCTGCTGGATCCCGGTGCTTTTCAGCGCGCAGTAACCCAAAGCCTGAAGGAAATTGAAAAGCTGATGCTGCCCCTCATCGCCGCGATTTTTGTCGGAGCGGCTGTAAAAAACCTGCTCACCCCCCAACGGGTCGGCAAGTGGTTCGGAAAAGGAGGAAGCGAAGCGCGCGGGGTCGTCAACGCGGGCATTGTGGGGTCCGTTCTGCCCCCCTGTCCCGTCGTGTCATACCCGATAATCAGAGGTTTCAAAGACGGAGGGGTGAAATTCCTTCCGCTGATAACAATGCTCGTTGCGACCACCACGGTGGAAGTGGGACAGCTCTTCTGCGGGCTGGCGGTTTTCGGAGCGTACGTGGTGGGAGTGAGGATACTCTTCGCCTTCGCGGGCGTAGCGGCGATTGGACTCCTCTTCCACCTTTTCTACACGCGGTTTGTCGGCCGAACGGGGAATTCCGAAAAACATGGGGGACGAGGGCGTTGGGGGTGAATAAAAACCGCCGCTGGTAGCGCAGTGCGTTGTTGTTCCCGTAATGATGTGCTTACCAAAGAGGAAGTGGGAAAACGGTGACGCTCGGCGACGAACAAGATTTAACTATCCCCAACAGTAAATCCCACGCTTGATTACTTCACACTATGATGAATATGGATTATTCCGTAAAGCTAAAAAACGGTGTTTTAAGGGTTAAAGAGGTGAAAAAGTGGAAATGGAAAAACTGGCAAAAGAACTGAACGAAGTGGCTGAAGAGCTTGGGAAGCGCTCCCCACGAGTGGGAGGACAGTTCAACGTATTTCTCAGACATGCCTTTGAAGACGGCGCCCTCTCAGCGAAAACCAAGAGATTAATCGCGCTTGCTGGGGGAATCGTGCGCGGCTGCGAGTGGTGCATTGCCACCCACGTGAAAAAGGCGCTGGAAGCCGGAGCAACGGAGCAGGAAATCGTCGAAACGTGCTACATCGCGGTGGTCATGGGCGGAGGACCTTCCCTCGCATACTCCAAGTTTGCCCTTCAGGCTCTGAAGGAATTCAAAACTCAGTGAACAAGCCGCTCACCGGAGCAGCCTGGCGATCCTGGATTCGAGCTCGCCTCGGGGAGCGACCCCCACCACTTGATCGACCGGCCTCCCATTCTTGAAAAAGATCAAGATGGGGATGGCGCTTATACCAAACCGCGCGGCAGTCCGCGGGTGTTCGTCCACGTTGAGCTTCCCGAAGGCGACCTTGCCAGCATACCGCCTAGCCAGCTCCTCGATCACCGGGGCCAGCAGCTTGCACGGCATGCACCACTCGGCCCAGAAATCCACGACCGCCGCCGGGTGCTCCCGGATGAAGCGATCAAAGGTTGCATCCGTGAGGATTGCCGGTTCTGCCAGAGACTTGCGCCGCTCGATCAAACGCCGCTCCAATTCTTTGAGCTTGCGCTCCTTTATTCGCTCGAGCTCCTCATCCACTCCGCTCACAAACAAACCACAGAGACAGCGGCCCATCTGCCTTATCTCCTCCTGATGCCACTTGCATGGACAGATCTTCGGCAGATCGGCCTGTCGGTCACCCGTTACCGGCCGGCACGGACAGTACCGATACCCGTACCTTTCCTCGTTCTTCAGCAGCCCCTGCAGAACAGTCATGACCGTTTCCTCATCTGGATTCAATCGGTACCCCTTCATCTTGGCATATTTCTCCATTAGTGCCCGGAGCTCCTCGATTCTCATCTGCCAACCCCCGGCGAGTACTTCATCATTTTCATAACTAGAACTCCCTATAAACAAAACGAACGAGGCCGTTGCCGCTCGGTGTCCACTTTCTTGTGAAGCTTCGGGGCCTGATCAGGAATCGCCCCATGAGAGCGCCCATTCCTCCCCATAGTGTAAGTCGGTCCTTCCCTCATGATGGATCTTTTTATTTAGGGATTACCTAAATTTTTTGATGACAAAAATTGAAGTGACCGAGAACGAGGCGAAGCACCTCAAGTTCATCTACAGACAGCAGTATGAGGAGTCTAGAAGAGTAAAAACCACCTCTTTAGCCAAGTTCTTCGGGGTTCGCCCAGCCAGCGTGACGGAGGTCCTCCGGAACCTCTCTAGGAAAAAGCTCGTCATCCACCACCGGTATCGTGGAGTAGAACTCACCCCCAAGGGTATCAAAATAACCCAAAAGCTCCTGAGAAAGCACCGGATCCTTGAAGTCTTGCTAGCGAACTTCTTGGGACATGATAAGGAGAAGGCCTGCCAAGAAGCCTCCAGGCTGGACTACCACGTTTCGGAGGAACTGGTCAATTCCATATGCCGGGCCTATGGGCACCCCCGCCTGTGCCCCTGCAACAAGCCGATCTTCCCGGATCCCAAGTGTGAAGAGGTGAGGTGAATGATAATCGAAGTCCTGCGCGAAACCATCCACATCTTAGCCATAGTGTTCGTTCTGATGACGGTGATCGAATACATCGAACTCCGGACCCAGAAGCGCATGAGCAAGTGGATGACCCGAGGACCGCTAAGGCAGTATCTCCTCGCCTCTTTCCTCGGAGCCACTCCGGGCTGTGTTGGGGCTTTTGCCAGCGTTTCGCTTTACGTGCACGGATTCCTGAGCATGGGGGCAATAACAGCCTGCATGATTTCTACTTCGGGGGATGAAGCGTTCGTGATGTTGGCCAAATTTCCTGCGACTGCGCTGGCGCTGTTCGCCCTGTTGTTTGTGCTCGGGATCTTGGGCGGTTTCCTGACGGACTCGATCGTTCGGAAATTCGGAATAACCAGAGACAAGAAGTGCGTGATCAAAGTTCATCGCATCGAGCGTGAGCGCACCGAGCTCCGCCACTTCGTGAAGGAGCACGTTTTCAACCACATCATCAAGCAGCACCTCCCCAAACTCTTCGCGTGGTTGCTGGGGGCCCTGCTCGTGATCCGCCTCATCCCGAACTTGGAGCCCACCATCTCACGTCTTCCCCTCCCCCTGCTGATTTTCTCCGCTGCCGTAGTTGGGCTGATACCCGGCTCCGGACCCCACATCCCGTTCGTACTTCTCTACGCGGACGGAGCCATTCCGTTTTCCGTGTTGCTGACGAGCTCAGTGGTTCAGGACGGACACGGCATGCTTCCGCTGCTTTCCTACACCATACGGGATTCGGTGCTGGTGAAGATTTTCAACGTGGTCTTCGGTTTGCTCGTTGGAATAGCAGCAAGCTTGGTGTTCGGTTAGCTCTGGACAAAAACCCAACACGTTACGCTTTACCACTTTTTCTGATCACGTATTTTTTTACCAAGGGTTTGATTTCTCTGAAAGATTTTGCCTCCGCCACCGCCCGCACCGCCGCGTCGCCTTTCGCCCAAACACCCGCTATAACGCTGACCCCCCTTCGGAAGAGAGGTTCTGGGACAAAACTCGCTGTGGGCCCGGCCAACGCGACGATTCGAGCATTCCTGGAGAGGTCGAGCAACCGATCGATGCTCCCGTTTACTACTGCAGAACCTGAAATGACCACCGCGTCGGCCCGAGGAAGGAACTGGTCCGCAAGTGTGTCAGGCAGGGCGTCGCCCCGGAGCTGGGGGTTGCGCTCGAAGACCCTCACGGTTTTCACCTTTCCTCTTAGCTTGCCAACCAGTGGTCGGATGTATCCCACGACGACGGCCTCCTCGCACCCGCGCAAATCCAGAGCGTCGAAAACATCGCGTTCCATCTCGCGCGGATAGTTCTGCTGATCCATGAGATATTGCGACAGCGCATTAACGGTGGCGATTCCCACCACCCTCTCCAAGAAATCCGTGGAGGATGCAAGCGAGACTGCCTCTTCCACGTCCATCTCGTGGAAGTTCCTCGTCCGGCGGGTGTGCACGTGGGGGATATCCTCGGTGGGTGTATGACAGAGTCCCACGTATCCATTGCTGAGCATCACGGCGGTGTAGCACAGGCTCACGGAAACTTTTGAGAGTTTGAGCCCGGCGATAAATTCCTTCCTTCTTCCGACGGCGGACAGCAGATCCTCGATTACCGTGGTCATCTTCCTCAGCCTTCTCCCGGCGGCAACACAACAATTTCATAGGTAACTTCAGCTGACTGTCGGAGAATCGCAGAAACCGGACAGTATCTTTTCTGTGAGAGCTCGACAGCTTTCTCTATTTTCTGCTTGGGAGCGGTGCTCTTGATGACGTATCTGATGTGAACTTTGGTAAACGTTTTTGGATGCTCTTCTTTCTTTTCGGCGGAGATTTCTACTTTGAAATCACTGAACGCCACCCTCATTTTTTTGAGAAGGCTCACCACATCCATTCCTGTGCATCCACCCAAGGCTATCAAGATAAGTTCCATGGGTTTTGACCCGGCTTCCGCGCCCCCCCAAGCGGTGGGTCCGTCCATCGCGACCCAGTGGTTGGAATCGGCTTTCCCCACAAAGCTTAGGCCAGCCACGTGGCGAACCTCAGCCCGCATTCAATCCCTCCAGCTTGGATTGCACGGACCGAATTTTTCCCTCAGCAGACAGAGGTTTGTCTTTCCGGTCGTCCAGTTTGATTAGAGTGACCACGCGGGGGGCACCTCGATCCAGCACATTTTTGTGAACCTCTCCCGCGAGCTTCAAAAGCTGGTCGACCTCTCCCTCCACGATCGTCCCCATGGCGGTGAGCCGATATCGCAACCCGCTTTTTTTGATGAGCTCAACTGCCCCGGCGACAAAACCGCTCACCGAGGCAGAGGTTCCCATTGGGATCACACTGATTTCCATCACCGCCATTTTTGCACACCCACAACACACCCATTTTCCTGAAATCTTTATTTTATGTTCATTTGCACGGTTTATATATGATTTACCTGCTGATTAAACCGGGAGACGGGTTTGACAAGCTTCAATGAAGTTGGGAAGTTCAAAAAGTTCTACGAGAGTAGATTCGGAAAGCGGGTGTTACAACGAGAAGTGAGATATCTACGAAAGGAACTGAAAGGGCGAAACAAGATTCTCGACATCGGATGCGGTATCGGCGTTTTCGAACAGGCGCTACCTGAATTGAATGTTTTCGGTCTCGATATCTCAGAAGCGATGCTGAGAGAGGCGAAAAAGCGGAGCAACAAACATTTCGTTATTGGAAGCGCGGAAGAACTCCCTTTTCGCAACAGCTCGTTCGATGGGGCCTTTATGGTCACAACTCTGGAGTTTCTGAAAAATCCTAAGAAGGCGGTGGAGGAAGTGGCAAGAGTTCTCACGCCCAGTGGCAAATTTATCCTCATGCTGTTGAATCCGGAGTCAAAATATTTCAAAACCCGTGTGAAAAGGAGAGGTTCCTACTTCAGGAAAATCCGGCATAGGAATTTGAAAGAAATTGAAAACCTTGTTTTTAAACATTTTCACACAAAAGCTGAATACTTTTTGGGAATTCGTGGAGAAGATGTTTTCACAACCGATAAAAAAGACTGGGCAGCTCTGTACGTCATCAAAGGGAGCAAAAGATGATGAGCAGCTCTTCCCCTATCCCAAAAGATTTAAATATTTCAAAAATTTTTTAAATACTTGAGAAAAATGAAGAAAGCACTCTTAACAATAGGCCTGTTGCTTCTCGGACTTGTTATCATCGTGTATCCCAAAGTCACTGGCTCTACCCTAACACCAGTCTTCGTGTATGAAGACCTAGACAACTATCCTGTGTGGGAGGTTCCTCTTGTTTACACTTTCAGCTACATGACTCGTGCGTGGGGAGCATTACTTTTTGCTTTCATGCTCGGAGGATTCTTCTCAGCCTTCATCCCAAAAGAGAAAATGATGCAGCATTTCTCGAGCAAAAAAATAAAGAACTATTTTCTCGCTGCGGCTTTGGCACCTGTGTTTACCGTTTGTTCGTGTGCAATGATACCAATCTTTGGTGGGATAATGATGGCGGGAGCGGGCATAGGTCCTGCAATATCTTTCTTACTGATGGCACCTGCTGCAAACGTCATGGCGCTAATCTTTACTTCTGAGATAATATCCGTCAAGCTCGCACTCGCAAGATTGATATTCTCGTTCGTTGGTGCGATCATTATCGGAGCAGCGGTGGCCCGAACCCCGTGGGGTCGAAGTATAGAGGAAAAGTTCGGGAAGACGGCCTCCGAGCGCGCAGTGGAAATCGGACGGATGGGGTTCGAGGAAAAGTGCTGGGAAGCAGGAAGGGTGGCTTGGGATCTCACTAAGCGAGTCATTCCTTATTTGTTGGCAGGGGTGTTCTTCGTCTCCTACATCGAGGCTTACCTCCCCGAGGATGTGGTGGCAAGATGGTTGACTGGAACCAAAGGAGTAGTGCTGGGAGGAGCCTTAGGGGTTCCCACCTACACGCCCACACTAGTAGAGGTATTTTTTGTCAAGTCCCTCTTGGATTTAGGGATGACCCCTGCTGCCGCCCTGGCTTTCCTGATAGGTGCTCCCATGGCCTCCATTCCCTCTATGCTAGGGGTTTCACGTATCGTGGGATGGAGAGTCGTCGGTACGTATGCGTTTCTTGCGGTGATCGTGGCGATAATATCTGGTTTGTGTTTCTTAGCGCTGGGGGGGTTGTAGATGGCGGGAGTGAAAAAGAGATTCGTGATTCCTGAAGAAATCAGGGTGGAAGTCGAGGAAAAAGGAGGGTTCGAGCGAATCATCAAGGAGCTTCCTCGAGATGAGATAAGGATGGTGGCCAAGGTTATGAACACTCTCTCGGACCCCCAGCGGGTGAAGATCCTTTATGCATTGAAACGTCAACGGATGTGCGTCTGCATGTTGAGAAAAGTGATTGGGAGCTCTTATTCCAGATGCTCATACCATCTTTCCAAACTCAAGAAGGGTGGCCTCGTGCACTCCGAGCGTTTGGGGAATTACTTCATATATTCTCTCACCCCTTTTGGGAAGAGCATCGTCAAACACTTTAAAAAATACAGACCGGAGGTGAGAACATGAAAATAGAGGTATTAGGAATAGGTTGCCCCAAGTGCAGGAAAATGGAAGAGAACGCCAGAAAGGCAGTGAAGGAGCTGGGAATAAAGGCGGAAGTGTCCCACGTATACGACGCCGTCGAAATAGCAAGGAGAGGAATAGTTTCAACGCCTGCACTTGTGGTGGACGGAAAGGTCAAAGTGGCAGGAAGGGTTCCGACCGTGGAAGAGATAAAGCGGCTTTTGAAATAGTCAGTTCACCTTTGTAATGAATTCCTTTTTTCTTTGATTAGTGATACGTATTTAGCGTTCTATCGTTCCCTAAGCAATGAGGATTGCGATTTTAGCACCGATCTCAATTGATGTCAAAACCCAGAACTGAACGGAATCGTGATGAAACATCCAAAGCGGTTCCAAAGCAAACCTTGTTCCTATACACGCAACAATAAAATCAGAACGTGAGCAAGTTGTATCTTCATTTTACACCCTCACCGCTTAAGCCGCTTTATTTTCTCCTTCCCAATCACTCTCGAAATCTTGGGAGGTTTTTTGGTCTTGTAAACTGATATGTAGTTGAGCCCGCGGAAGCTCTTTTCCACCTCCTCCAGCTCCGCCCGGCTGAGCGGGGCTACGGGGCTCGGCCGCAGTGGCGTGTTGATATGAACCTCATCTGGTTCTATCTCTTTGACCATCTCTGCGATGTCGGCCGCAAGCTCCTTGTTGTGAGGAACAAACATCACTTCCAAGGCAAACTTTCCTGCGAACTCGTTTCGAAACCTTTTCAAGCCCTTCAAAACTTTCCAAAACGCGATTCCCTTGTGCGGCCGGTTCACCCGAGCAAAAAGCTCTGCGTTTGACGCGTCCAGTTTTCCCTTAACGATGTCCGCTTTCACGAGATCCCGCCTGACTTCCTTTTTGAACTGGAGAGAAGAGTTTGTGAGAACAGCAATGGGAAGCTTTGAGAGCCGCCTGACGCTTTCTATCATCTCGCCCAAGTTTTTCGCCAGCGTTGGTTCGCCGGTTCCGGAGAAGGTTATCACATCGGGCTTGACTTTGGGCAGAACCTTCCCGAGCGATTTTTCCACAGCCTCGGTCGGAACGAATATCTTGCGCTCAATAATTTTCTCGGTGGTCCGGCCAAGGGAGCAGTAAACGCAATCGAAGGAGCAGACCTTCTCGGCCGCGCATATCGGATCCACGCCGAGGGACCTGCCGAGCCTCCACGAAGAAACAGGACCGTAAACCACCGAGAACCTCAACTTTTCCTCCCCATCAGTTTCTTGAGATGATACCTAGAGTAGAGGGCTCCGAGCGGATTGTGAGCCAGCACTCTGTCCTTGACCACGAGCGTTGTGGTGGGCGCTTCCGAGTATCGTTGGAAGAGAATGTCATGTCCCAAGCAGAGCCCCACAATGATGTTGAGGTCGGTTTTCACCTGGTTGAGAACCATTGCCTGCAGAATCGGGTTGCACGCGGTCTCATCATCCCTCCGGGAGACGCCCAGTTCGCGTTTTTTAACACTTCCAACCTTGCACACCACCGAGTGAACCTCAAACCCGTGGGTTTCCAAAACTTCCTGAAGTTTCCTCGCTTCCTCCGAGAGCCCGATGCAGAAAGCTATTCCTAGCTTCTTCCATCCCATGTCCTTCGCCAGCTCGATCAGCTCACGCACCCGCGGGTACTTCATGTACCCTTCTATTTCAAGCGCGCTTGACTTCCGGTAAAGCCTCGAATTCGCTCTCTTTCGATATTCTCCCACAGCATGTTTCTTCAGCGGCAGACCAACCGGACACGGCTCGCCCCTCGCGCAAGATTTTTTCTCACAGAAAGCACAGCTGACCATGAACGCTCCCCTCACCTCTCCTTGTCCAAGAGTTCTTCTATCTTTTCCACTATTTGGTAAAAGGCCTTGGTGGCGGGCGAGTCTGGATGTCCGATTATGAAGGGAACGCCTCTGTCCGAGTCCTCACACACATTCGGATCTATCGGAATTCTTCCCAGAAATCGAACGCCCATTTCTTCAGAGATTTTTCTTCCCCCTCCAGCTCCCAAAATGTTGAACTCAGAACCGCAATTCGGACACACGAATCCGCTCATGTTTTCAATCACTCCGATCAGGGGCGCGTTGACCGTCCTCACGAAGGTAATCGCTTTTTTCACCACTATCTGCGAAACCTCCGACGGTACGGTGACTATCACGACCCCGCTTATGCTAGGAATCAGCTGCATTATACTTAGTGGTTCATCGCCCGTTCCGGGAGGCAGGTCAACTATAAAACAGTCGAGTTCTCCCCACTCCACATCTGCCAGAAACTGTTGAAGCGCCCGCATTTTTAGAGGACCTCGCCAGATAACTGGAGTCTCCCTGCTATCGAGCAGAAACTCAATTGAGAAAACTTTTGTCCCAAAAGGCCCGGCAAGCGGAAGCATGCCATTCGGTCCAACAGCTACCTCTCGATTCTCCAAATCAAGGATCTTCGGTATGCTCGGCCCGTGGATATCCGCGTCCAAGATGCCAACCTTGCATCCGCGCTGTGCCAGCCCTACTGCCAAGTTCGCGGCGATGGTGCTTTTCCCTACGCCCCCTTTCCCGCTCAGGATCGCCAGCTTATGCTTGATTTTCGCCATCCGTGCTTTGATGCGCCTTTCCAGCTCCTGCATCTCCCTCATCTTTTCTTCCACTCGCCTCACACTCGCTCAGAATTTCTTTTCAGCGATTGCACAAAATAAATATGCGCTTGGTCGATTTAAGAGAACCTCACATGAGTGGCAAAATTCATTGTTCCAGTCTGTATTTGCCTCTATCTGCGCTTGCGCTGAAGACTCGATTTGAAGCCCAGTTTATCGATTAAACCATTTTATGATTCCTGAAATAGCCCTTCTAAACGTAAAACCTTTTCTTAAAATCAGGTCTTTAATCACATAGGACGGGCGCAGGTAGAAGCTCACGTATGTCTTCCGAAAGAGCTTCCTTATTTGCTTGGTGGTGAAATTTTTCAATCTCATCACCGGATCCAATGTGGTGTACTTTTTCCAATCAAAAGTCCGTATAAGTTTCTTAGACAAAGCATAATCCCATAACCTCGTTCCCGGATAGGGTGTGGCTATGGTGAACTGTGCGTAATCCACACCCACCTTTTTTGAAAATTTTATCGTTTTCTCTACGTCTTCTCTACTCTCCTCAGGAAATCCTATAATGAATGCTCCTAAGGCTTGGAGTTTATGCTTTTTTGCTTTCTTCACTGCAGAAATCGATTGCTCAGGAGTTATCCTCTTGTCGATGAACTCGAGGGTCTTTGAGGAACCGGATTCAATGCCGAAATATATTGTGTGGCATCCGCCTCTTTTCATAGCTTCAGCAACTTCATCCGTGAACAGGTCGACCCTCGAGGAGGCAGACCACGAAACATCGAGCCCTTCTTTTACAATCCTTTTAGCTATTCTCAGTGCTCTTCTCTTATTTAAAGTAAAGGTATCGTCCAAGAACTCTATCTCCTGAATCTTGTATTCTTCCCGAAGATATTTCAGCTCCTCAATCACCCTCGAATCGCTATGCCCTCTCCATCTGTTACCGAATAGAAGAGAAGATGAGCAGAATACACACCTGAACGGGCAGCCTCTACTCGTCATCAAAGTTCCGAATCTAACTCCGTCAACTTGATACTTTTCCATGGGGAGCAAATCGTAAGAAGGCATAGGAATTGTGTCGAGGTTTTCTATAAGGGGTCGCGAGGGATTGTTCTTTACTTTGCCATCCATGTTTATACTCAGACCCAAAATGTTGGAAGGGTTCTTATTTTCCTCTAAAGCATCAACAAGTTCCTTGAAAGTGACTTCCCCTTCTCCTCTCACTATGAAGTCCAAATAAGGACATTCTCTAAAGGTTCTTTCTGGCAAAAATGTCGCATGAGGGCCACCCATTACTACTTTTACGTTTTCATTGAGCCTTTTCGCCATTCTCGCGACTCGATAGGCATCGGGCATCATCGAGGTGGTTGCAGTTATTCCAACCACATCGGGATCGTACCCTTTCATTATTCTTTTCACATCTCCGTGATCATAGCCCTCGGCAAGCGAATCGACTATACGTACCTCATGCTCTTCTCTCACCATGGATGCTAGATAAGCCAAACCGAGAGGCGGACCCGTTGTTCCCACAACTGCTTTTACCGCACTCGTGGTTGGAGGAGAAAGAAGTAAGATTTTCATTTTAGCCTTGCCTCCTCTTCTCTAACCCCCTATCGACTCAAGAATTTAAACAATGACATCTCCTAGCCCAACCAGCCGGATTTGGGATGAGAAAGAGCGACCTGAACAGCGCCGACCGTTGAGTCCTATATTCTGCCGAGCTCCTCAAGCCTCTTCTTGATCTGATCCAATTGCTGCTGGAGCGCTGCTGCTTGGCTCTCGAGCATCTCTATTTCCTGTTCCCTCGGAATTTGGGGAGCCTCTGCACCGGCTAGATATGGGAACGGGTACGCCACGTTCGGCATTGCCGCGATTGGCGGTGCATACGGGCTGTAGGAGGATGCGTAGTAGGGCGCATAGAAGGCTGTCCATGGTGTAGTCGTTAGAGCGTAGGAGCTATATGAGCTGTAAGGCATCCATGGTGCTCCCGTGAAAGGTGTGATGGGACCGTATATTCCAGTCCACCACCATCTGGGCAACCACGGGAACCACCTGCATCTCCACCCCCAGTATGGATACCCGTACATTCCCATCCAGCCATAGGGGCCCATTCCAAACGGCATCTATCTCACCTCCTTTTGAGTTCTTCAAGCCTTTTCTTGATCAGCTCGAGCTGTTGCTCCACCATTCTCGCCTGACTTTCCAACATCTGGACTTCTTGGTCTTTGGACATTTGTGCTTGAGGAAAACCAACAGGGACTTGGAACGAGGGTGAGGTTGATGGCATTGGTGGTGTTGAAGAGATATTCTTCGGCGTAAAGTTTGGACACACAGGAGTGTTGGGATCTATAGGGATGCCATATAACGTGCAGAATCCATCCCTGTAATTGGCGCAGTTCTCGTGAGAGGGAACCGAACCTTGGGCTGGTGCTTGCGTCGAGTAAGGTTGTGGTATCTGCCCAGCCTGCACCAGAGGTTGGGCGGCCGGCGTTCCTGCTGGACCGCCCATCCACCACGGGGGATATCCAAACCTCATCCATCCCGGCATGCCTGTGAGGTAATACATGTTTCTTCTTCCCCTTCTCCAACCCCCTTGACCGTAAGCCATCTCTTCCATTCCTCCATTATTAGCATATGCACATAATTACATATAAACTTAACTGTGCTCATTAAATTACAGAAGATTCCCAATCGGAAGCTGGTACTGATGAAAATAACAGTGGTTTATGACAATGAAGTGTTAAAGAAAGGACTAATAGCGGGCTGGGGTTTCTCCTGTTTAATCGACAACGACACCTTGTTCGACACGGGTGGCGATGGTGTGGCCTTATTGCATAACATGGAAAAATTGGGCATAGATCCGAGCAACATAAAATCTGTCGTATTGTCGCACGGGCATGGGGATCACACCGGTGGGCTATCGGAGCTACTTGAGGTGAACCCAAATCTTACCGTGTACGCCTTGGCATCGTTTTCTAGGTGGTTAAAAAACGAGATCCCAGCAAAAACGAGGTTGGTTGAAGTCCGTGGGCCAACACAGATACGCAAGGAGATATTCACGACAGGTGAGTTGGGCGCATACACTAAAGAGCAGTCGTTGATTTGTCTGGACAAAAGAGGCGCGTTTGTGATCACGGGCTGCTCTCATCCGGGAGTGCGCAGCATCCTAAACGCAGCATCAAAAATTGGCAAGATATACGGTATCGTTGGAGGCTTTCACGGGTTCAGCGATTTCGACGCTCTAAAGGGCCTTAGGTTGATTTCTCCCTGCCACTGCACTGTATACAAAAAGGAGTTGGCGCGCGCATTCCCGAAACAATACGTGAGGTGTGGGGCAGGGCTTGTGGTAGAATGATAAAACTAAAGCCAATAGGAATAATCCACACGCCATACAAAAAGGACGGAGAGGCACCCCATCAAGCCTACGTGTCAGAGGAAATTGGGGAGATCGAGGTTTTCAAGGAATATGAGGAGGGGCTGAAAGACATAGAAGGCTTTTCTCACCTCATAATCCTGTACGAGTTCCATAAACCGGTGAAGCACTCTGTGAAAAAAGAACACCGCTTGGATTCGCTGGGACTTTTGGTAAAACCTTACCTAGACGATGCTCTTCATGGGGTTTTCGCCACGAGATCCCCTAACAGGCCAAACCCAATAGGGCTCACGATTGTGGAGCTACTAAAGCGTGAAGGAAATATCCTCAAGGTGAAAGGCGTTGATATGCTTGATGGTACTCCTCTTTTGGACATCAAACCATACGTTCCAAAGTTTGACCAGAAGGACAATGTCAGAATTGGCTGGCTGGAAGGGAAGGTGTGAAAGTGAAAATGGCTGGAAAAATTATCATCGTTGCAGTGATCTGCGTTGTTCTCATCAGTGTTTCTGCTTGGTGGGTTGCCCAACGAAAGCCAGTCCCACTTTGGCAGGGAGAAAACGCCGTAGAGAGATACATCGAGATAGTCGCGGATGGACCGGTTCTGCATTATCAGGAAACTCTCTTCTGGGATGAAAATCAATTCTCCCAAATCATGGAAAACCAAAGTGGCTTCCAATCCGCCCAAATTGAGCAATTTAACAAGAAATACAATGTGGTTGCCGATAACTTCAGCGTTGAGTTCGATGAGGAAAACAAGACGACGACTTTGAGATGCGATGTTCACGGCAAGGAATATGCGGAAAACTCATACGATCTCCTCTGGTTTCTGAATGCTCATGGATTGGATCTCATCTACGACTTCACCAAGTCCGAAAGGGAACTCTCGTGGGCGGGGACTATTGATAATATCAACACGATCATCGTTTTCAGCTTCCCCTTTCCAATCGATCACTGCCACGGACACGTGTGGCCAGCGTAAGGATGGAGATAACAATTTTGTTCTCGGCTTCCTCAGGCGGCACGAGAAAGTTCACAAGT
This sequence comes from Hadesarchaea archaeon, assembly GCA_029259175.1. Classification (GTDB taxonomy): domain Archaea; phylum Hadarchaeota; class Hadarchaeia; order Hadarchaeales; family Hadarchaeaceae; genus JAVZGN01. The sequence goes on along the minus strand of JAPDJH010000002.1, from coordinate 28,520 downwards.
GGTGAAACTCAAACTAGAGGATAAGCGCGTGCTGGAACTCGTGGGCAGGCAAAATCAGAATTTGTACCCTCGATTTTTGCTCCCAGCCTTTATAAACCCTCACCCACCATAATATGAAAAACTGAGGAGGCGTGCCCGTGGGTATAAAACACAAAACGCGCGCTCGCTCGCTTTGGGTTATCAATTACTTCACCGCTTGCGGATTCATAGAACTGCTTCCTTGGGTTGGATCAGGTTACGACATGGAACGCTTCGGGATATTGGCCAAGGGGAGCCCCCGGCATGCAGACGTGCTCATCATAGCTGGTTACGTGACAAAAAAAGCCCTTCCGCGTATAAAGAGAATTTACGAACAAATGCCGTCTCCCAAATATGTTCTCGCCCTTGGGAGTTGCCCCATGACTGGAGGAATGTACTGGGACTCTTATTCCACAATCAAGCGCATAGATAAATACATCCCGGTGGACGTCTGGGTCACCGGATGCCCACCAAAACCTGAGAACATAGGTCACGGGCTAGTCATGCTCATGAAGAAAATAGAAAATGGATTCGAGGGACACTAGATGAACAGCGAAGAATTGAAGCCCGGGTTCCAGGGATCGACGCCTCGAGCGCTCCTAGAAAACGCAACCATCTCAGTAAAAAAAGAAGAGCTCCGCAAAGTTTTATCTCAGCTCAAGGATGCTGGGTTTGATCATCTTTCAGATGTTACTTGCGTGGATTATCCCGATGAAAGAGAGTTTGAAATACTTTATCACCTCTGGTCGCACGCAAAAAAATGTAGGAAGGTTGTCAAGATTAGGCTTCCAAGAGAATCGCCATCGATAGAGTCGGTCTCTAATATATGGGAGGGAGCACAGATACACGAAAGAGAAATATGTGAACTGTTTGGAGTAAATTTTGAAGAGCATCCGGATCCCTCTCCCCTTTTTCTCGAAGATTGGAAAGAAATTCCCCCGCTGAGAAAGGATTTCGACACGCGCGAATACGTGAAGAGAGAATATTATGATGAAAGCAGCAGCGAACAAAAAGAGGGAGGCTGCTTTCTCTTGCCTTTTGGTCCCCAACACCCAGCTTCGGGCCATTTTCGGGCTTTGATCGACTGCGCGGGCGAAGAAGTGACCGGGCTGATGCTATACCCTGGATACCTCCATCGGGGAATAGAGAAGCTAATGGAATACAGAACCCATGAACAAAATGCCATGCTTGTTGACAGGATATGTGTTCTAGAGCCCTACTCCTACGAACTGGGATATGCTAACGTGGCTGAAAAGATTGCGGGAGTCGAAGCACCTGAAAGGGCGAAGTTCATACGGACCATCATGACGGAGCTCGGAAGAATCCTGAGCCACATAACTTGGATAGGGATGATGTCGTTTGCTTTGGGTTTTGAGAGCGCGAATAGAATCGCTTGGGGGGACAGGGAAAAAATTATCCGTTTGATCGAGATCGCATCCGGAGGAAGAATTTATCCATGCCATTTTGTTCCTGGGGGTGTGAGAAGGGATTTCCCTGAAGGATTTGAAGAAAAAATTTCGAGAGTGCTCAACCATTTGCAAAAGAAACTGGTTTTTTATGATGATTTGTTTTTCAAAAATGCCACGGTCATCAAAAGAACGGAAGGTGTGGGTGTACTCGACGCCAAAAAAGCCGTAGAGCTGGGCACTACGGGTCCCAACCTGAGAGCAAGCGGAGTAAAGTCCGATATAAGAAAAGATGAACCCTACGAGGCATATCCGGAAGTCGATTTTGAAATTGTGACACAAACGAAAGGGGACTCCTACGCCAGAGTTTTGTGCAGAAGAGGGGAGATCGCTGAAAGCATTTCGATCATTAAACAATTGTTGGAAAAAATACCCAAGGGAGAAACGAGAAAACAGCTTCCGCGCAAGATCCCAAAAAGAGACGCCCGTTTTTGCCTCGAGGCTGCAAGGGGAGAGGCATGCTTTTACATGGTGGGCAACGAAACTGACAAACCATATCGAGTAAAGGTGCGGGGACCGAGTTTTTCTCACACATTAATGACATTTTCATACTTGGCCAAGGGGGCCCAAGTGGCTGACATTCCCGCAATATACTGGAGTTTAGATCCCTGCCCGAGCGATATGGATAGGTGATCGAAATGAATTTGTTGAAGTCCGTCATGGGTTTGATTAAACCTGCCAAAGTGATTTTTAGAATACTCTTTAAAAAGCCGATGACTCTGAAATTTCCTAGCGAATCTTTAGAACCCGTAAAGGACTATAGAGGAAGACATTTCTTAAATTTAGAAAAATGTGTGGGCTGTGGAATGTGTTCGAGAGTCTGCCCCAATAATGCTATCGAAATGGTGAAATTTAACGGCAAAACATATCCCCAGATCCATTTGGGAAAATGTTGTTTTTGTGGATTGTGTGTTGAGAGGTGTCCAACGAAAGCGCTTACGATGACTCCCGAGGCAATGCTCTCTTTCTATGACAAATCACTTGCGATTTACGGGCCAAGCAAGTTGAGTCAGACCGCTGAGAAATAGAGAATGAAGGTTATTTGCTTCTGACACCGTGCGGTCACATGTGGAAGGGTTTTTGTCTACCAACCTCGCTCGTCGTTTGAGGCTGGTGGACGATGACCTCTGATTTCTGAATGCTTGTGGGTTGGATCTCATTTACAGCTTCACGAAGTCCCAAACGAAACTCATGAGCGAGAACCATCGACGATATCACACAATCATTTGTTTTAGCTTCCCCTTTTCAATGGACATGTGTGGCCACGTAGCCCAAACTACTTATAATTGATTGGAGAGACTTTTTAGAAGGAGGTCTTAAGACGCCATGGATTGATGAGGATAGATGCGTCGGCTGTGGAATATGTGCGGAGAAGTGTCCAGTGAACGCGATATCGATGGAAAGCGGTAAGGCAAGAATAAACATGGAGGGGTGTATCCGCTGTGGTGTATGCCACGAAGTTTGTCCGCAACAGGCGGTCAGGCATGACAGCGAAAAAATACCTGAAATTGTAAAATCCAATGTCGAAAGAACAAAGGAATTCATGGAAGCCTGTGCAAAGTATCTAGGTAATATCGAAGAAAAAAAGAAATGTTTGGCAAGGATGATAAAACATTTCAATAACGAGAAAATCATTGCAGAAAAAACCTTGCAAGAGCTTGAAAAGTTGAAAGAGGATTTAGCTAATTGAAGATTTCATATCGAGTCGTGCCCGTGCTTAACCATTTACGATAGCTTTCTCATATAGAATTTTTTTCCTCGGTACTCCGTTTCTACGAGTTTGCCCTCTTTAACTAACTTCTCAATAACATCCCACGAGGAGTTGGCCTTTGACAAAAACTCATTAACGCCTTCTTCTCTCATCGGGTGAACTGCCGTGATGCTAAGCAAATCGTTTTCGACATTTCCAGTGAACGCAAAGGCGTTTCCTTCGTAGCCGATTAGATACTCCACTCTGCGTAGCTTCTCGCTGAAGATTTGATAAGCCATGTTGATGCTCTGCTCACTCGCTGGCTCGGCCCACTTTTCCGCCGGCGGCCTAGTGGGGATAGCAATATAAGCCTCATCCGGTTTTAACTCTGCCAAGAAATCAGCTATTTTTCTGATTTCTTCCTCGTCATCGTTGACATTCCGAATAAGCATCGTTTCGGTCGCTAGCGTTCCTTTGAAAGTGTTGGCAAAATCGTCCATGCCTTCTAAAATTGTCTCGAATTTCAGGAATCTGTGAGGCCTGTCAAGCTTCCGCCAAATTTTTTCGCTCAGAGCATCTATTTTTAGTGAAACCCAGTCGGCCTTTAACAAATCGTCTCTTACATCTTCGCGCCACAGAAGTGATGCATTTGTAAGCACAGCGATTTTAATTCCTAAAGGTTTCAGGAGATCAATTTCCTTTCCCAGACCGAGATCCAAAGTCGGTTCTCCGTCAGGCACGAAACTAAGGTAATCAATGGTTTCCTTTTTTTGCCTAGCTTTCTTCACCTTTTCCTTGACATCCGAGACTATATCCTCAACTTTGTAGAACTCCTGACGATCGAACTGCATTCTTATTGTTCTCCCGAGCTGACAATAAGCACAAGAATAGGTACATATCTTGGGAGGGATATTGTTTATTCCCAAACTGCGCCCCAGACGCCTAGACGGAACCGGCCCATAGGCTTTCATAATTCCGCTCCCACTAAAAGAACTCTTTCCTTCTTCAATACGATTTCTTGCATGACCTTCAAGTCCTCAACCCTTCATTCCTCTGATACTTTAAAAACTTGATATCTTGCAATAGCGAGCACTTACTTTAAATCTTCCCTTATTTCACCATTCGGCAGCATGTTGTCGGGATGGGGCTCTCCTCTCTCCTCCATCTGGTAACGCACGCAACTTTTGTAATCGCCCTTGCAGTAACACTCAATCCATTTTTCCTCCAACTTCCCTTCATCGTAAAATCTCTTCATCGGGCAGACCTCGTACCATTTGCAGATCTTGCGAGCCATGCGCCCCTAGGAAGCTAGCAAAGAGGAACGTTAAAACTTAATGGGGCTTTTTCCGACCAACTGGTGGATGAAAGATGGATGAAAAAATAAATGAATTCAGAAAACTGAGCTGGGAAATCAGGAATTGCAAAAAATGCAGGTTGTGGAAAACCAGAACGCACGCGCTTCCCGGCGAGGGTAGCCTCTCTTCAAAATTGATGATCATCGCGCAGGCTCCCGGCTACACCGAAGACCGGGAGGGAAGGATGTTTGTGGGTCCCTCTGGAAAGAAGCTGGACAGGCTGTTCGAGAAGGCCTCCATCTCAAGAGATGAAATATTCATGACAAACCTCGTCAAGTGTGTCCTCCCCCACAACCGAAAACCCCGCCCCGACGAGATCGAAACCTGCGCCCGCTATCTGGACAGAGAGCTAGACCTTGTAAACCCAACCATCGTGGCCACCTTGGGCTACTTTCCTGCCAGATACATTTTCAAGAAATTTGGAATTGAAGACAAGCTGGACTTCCCAAAGGTTTGCGGCAAAGTTTTCTCGGTCGGTTTCAAAAAAATCGTTCCTTTGGGCCACCCAGCAGCGCTGCTTTACCACAGCTCGCTCGAAGAGAAGATGGTTGAAAATTATAAAACGCTGAGAAAGTTGCTCGATTCGGTTTGAAAAATCGAGGCACTGCCCTCTTAATTCAAATTTCATCCGAGTCGATCACTTTTCCACATCGGAGTTTTTGGAAGTTATTCCCGAACTCTTTGAAAAGCTCCATCTCCGCTTTGAACCCCGTGCAGTGCCCCGCGTAGACCTTTTCAACTCCGAGTCCCCTCAAACTTTTCACCGTTTTCTTGATCCTATCGTCGCTTGCGTCTATCAAGTGTAAGCCGCCAATCACAGCCTTGACCTTTTTTATACCGCTCACCGCCATCGAGTGCTTGACTATGTTCACGATCCCGGCATGCGAGCATCCAGTGATTATGAAGAGACCCTTATCTCTGATGTTGACCACCAAGGACATGTCGTCTTTCATCGGATCCTTTACGGTTTTCCCTTTCTCGATAGTGTAGCTCCCCACGGTGACTCTTCTCTCGAAATCAGTTGTTCTTTTTATCTCCCCGGTGGAGAGCACTCCCGTCATTAGCTCAAGTGGTTCATCCGTCAGTTTCAGTAGTCCGCCATTCCTCTTTATGTTCGCCTTGGTGTTTTTCTTGGTCATCCCTATCCACCTGCGGCGGGGTTTTAAAGCAAAGCTGGGCCTGAACAACTTCGGATGAGCAATGATCGGGATCTCCCTCTTTTTTATCTTCTTCAGCATTCCAACCAAGCCTCCGGTGTGATCGTAGTGACAGTGGGACAGGAAGATGAGATCCACCGATTTCGGCTCTATCCCCAGCATTTCCATGTTGTGGGAGACTAGAGCCGAGGACTGGCTCGTATCGAACAAAATGGTTTTGGAGGTTTTCCCGGCCACGACCTCCACCAAAAACGAGACACCGTGTTCAGCCCAGAGCGACCCCCCATACCCAGCGTAATCCTCAACCAGCACCGTAATTTTTGCTCTATCAGCTTCCCCAATCTGTTTCACATTCTCCCTCCATTCTTCCTTGTGTATTTATTTTTCAAGTTATGGTTAAAAACGTGTGTCAAAAGTTTTAGGGGAGACGGAGGTGTGGGACAAAATCCTATGATTACTCTTTCAGGATGATCACGTAGGCTCTCCTGCCAATGTACCGGCGCGGGGCATCGACTTTCGCGCTGTTCCCCACCGGGGTCACTCGCTTTTCAAAGAACACTTCGACCTCGTCGGTCAGAACGATGCGCCCCTCCAGGATCTCTATCTTTCTCCCCCGACTTCCACCGAGCAAGCGACGTTTCAGAACCATTCTCCCATTAGGGATATCCATGGAAAACCTTATATACCTTTCAAGGCCCTTATGGTGCTGACCACCACAGATGTCAGGGAAACCGTCAGGCTTCTCGATGAAATCGTTGAGGAGTACAAACAACTCGCGCCCGAGCGGATGCGGGACTGGAGAACCTACGAACAGCGCTTGGCCAAGCGCGTCCAGATGGCTCTGGCCGAGTTCCGGCCGCTCATCGCGGAAATCGCCGCCGTGCTCAAGCATCCGTCCAAAAATGGGCGTGAGCAGAAACGCGCCTTGAGTGTCGAGTAGCGCGTGACCCTGCTCCTCCTGAAGCACCTGATTGGACGAAGCAACCGCGAGATGTCCCTCATGCTCACCTCTTCAGCGCCCTCTCAGGCATCCAGGTGAGCTACAAAAGCGTGGAGCGCCTGTACTCGGACCAAGAGGTCCGCCTGGTTCTGTACAACATGCACGCGCTGATGCTGGAGCGCAAAGGGGTCAAACGTGCCCACTGCGCCGGAGACGGTACCGGATACTCGCTGTCGGTGAAGGAGCACTACGCGACCTTCATCCAGCGCGTTCGGGGAAAGCGTGGCACGCGCAGACGGTTCGTGTTCACCTTCACCATCTTGGATCTGGACACGCGCATGTACGTGGGCTACGGGACGGGATTCGAGAGCGAAGAGGAGGCGTTCCGGAAGGCGGTTGAGCTCGTCCGAGCTCGGAATAGAGATCGAGAGCATGCGCCTCGACCGCCTGTACAGCACGCAGGCATGCGTCTAGGATCTGGAACAGAAATTCGGGGAATTACTCTTCTACTTGATTCCGAAGAGCAATGCGACCATGCGGGGACCGAGCGCAGGTTCGGGTAACGCGTGGCGCAGCGGAGAATGGATCGGATAGACACGGCTAATCTGTGCACGGTGGTCTGGCATAATTTATTCTGGCTGGGTGAAGCAAATTTTGTCCCACACCCGGTTGCTCACATCGGCTGGGACAAAGAGCTAAATACGTACAGGAAAAACTTTAGGATGTGGGTGTTGAAACAACAACGGTGGGATCGTGGTTACGATAACGATGGTCGGAGCTTGCGAGAGGTTCAAAGTGTCTAGATGCATGGTCATTTTTTTAATCGCCTGTGCCTTGATCTTGTTGTTTAGTGCGGTGGGTTGTTGGGTCGTTTCGGCGTCTTCACCCGGGTTCGAGAAGCATCCCCTCTGGAGTTTCACGGCCGGAGGTTGGATTGAATCGGTCTCCGTCTCCCCAGATGGGTCATATATAGCAGCTGGGAGCGACGACCACAAGGTCTACCTCTTCTCGCGCTCTGATAATGCTCCGCTCTGGTCCTACGCGACGGATAGCATGATCCTGTCGGTTGCCGTTTCGGAAAATGGCTCGTACGTCGTCACCGGGGGCGCGGACGACTACAAAGTTCACCTCTTTGACAACAACGGCACCCTCCTCTGGAGCTACCAAACCCAGGGCTGGGTGGAGTCGGTCGCGATTTCTGAAGACGGCTCGTACATAGTTGCAGGAAGCTGGGACGAGAACATCTACCTCTTCTCCCGCGACTCCAGCACCCCCCTCTGGAGCTACAAAACGGGCGGCAAGGTTTTATCGGTCGCGATTTCCGAAGACGGCTCGTACATAGCTGCGGGTAGCGACGACGGCAAGGTCTACCTATTCAGCTGGGAGAGTAGCACCCCCCTCTGGAGTTACGCGACCGGCAACACGGTTTCATCGGTTGCCATTTCGGGGGACGGCTCGGACGTGGCTGCTGGCAACGCTGGTGGCAAAATCTACCTCTTCTCCCGCGACTCCAGCACCCCCCTCTGGAGTTACGCGACCGGAGGTTACGTTGAGTCCATCACGATCTCCTCCGACGGCTTGTACATAGCAGCTGGGAGCGACGACCACAAGGTCTACCTCTTCTCGCGCTCTGATAATGCTCCGCTCTGGAGTCATGCGACCGGCGGCGGTGTTTGGTCGGTTGATATCTCTGAAAATGGTTCTATCGTGGCAGCGGGAAGTAAAGATGGAAGGGTCTACCTATTCAGCCGCACCTCCGGCACCTTTCTCTGGAGCTACCCAACTGGCGGTCAGGTTTACTCAGTTTCAGTTTCATCTAACGGAGACACCATCGCCGCCGGAAGCTGGGACTCCAAAGTTTACCTATTCGGAAATACTCCGCCAACCCTGAGCTCGAGGGGCCTATCCCCAACCTCAGGTCAAGCCGGTGCTACCTTCACCTACGAAGTGATTTACACCGATGCGGACGGCGATGCACCGTCTTATGTCAAGGTCTACATCGACGGCTCGGCCAAGAGCATGAGCTACGTGAGCGGAACCTATGCGGGTGGCGCCGTGTACCGTTACTCGTGGACGCCCACCTCCGCGGATGTTGGGGACAACCACACCTATTACTTTGAGGCCAGTGATGGCGTTTATACCGCGAGGCTACCGGGGAGCGGAAGCTACAGCGGACCGGATGTCGCGGAAAAGGAACAGCCGTCACCGCAGCCGTCCCCGGATTTCACTGTTTCAGTTCGTCCGCTAAGCGGTTCGATTCCAGCTGGAGGTTCTAGCACCGCTTCCGTTGCGGTAAGTGGTACCGGGGGTTATGGGTACGTTGTGAATCTGAGTGTAAGCGGTCAGCCTTCGGGAGTTACCGTCTATTTATCGCAGGCAGCAGGCGTACCTAGCTTCAACTCAACGATGACGATAAGCGTTGGCGAGAACGTGCCCAGCGGCGAGTACACAATAACAGTTACTGGCACCGGAGGTGATGGGAAAGTAAGAACTGCCACCTACTTGCTTAGCATCACCGGCGCCAAGCCAATCCCGGACTTCAGCATCTCGATAGAGCCGTCGAGGGCTACCATACACCAAGGGGGTTCAACGACCGCGATGGTCACCCTCACGGCAAGCGGAGGTTTTGATAACCTCGTGCGCCTGACCGCGAGTGGTTTGCCCTCGGGCGTTTGGGTAAGCTTTGAATCAGATGAGGGGAGAGTTCCCTTTAACTCGGCGATGACGATAAGCGTTGGTGAGAACGTGCCCGTTGGTGACTATACAATAACTGTTAAAGGGGTTGTCGGTGAGAGCGAGCGCACATGCAGCTATGTGCTGAGCGTTAACCTTTTTGTATCACCAAATGCTGTGGCGGCGGAGTCACCTTTGATAGAAATCGCTGCCGTGGCGGAGGGGGCCCAAGAGAACATAGAGTTTGAGAACATGACGATAAATAAAATTGTACTCAAAGCTGCTAGAGAAATAACCAGCTTAGGTATAAAAGTGCAGGAGCTAATTGAAGTGCCAAGTCAAGTGCCGGCAATCACCGAAGGCGTCGTTTACAAGTACTTGAACGTCGTGAAGGAGAACATCACGGACAATGACTTGAGTGCTGTCGAACTTCAGTTCGGGGTCGAACGGTCGTGGATCGAAGTGAACAACATTGATGACACCATGATAACGCTGAACCGCTACAGCGCCGGAGGGTGGGTGCCCCTGCCGACCGAGAGAATAGGAGAGGACGCTGACTACGTTTTTTACTCAGCTAACTCGTCCGGGCTTTCAGTGTTCGCCGTGAGCGGCCAATCCATCGTGCCAAGTCCGTATAGCGCTCCAGCCTCGCTGGTTGGCATCTTAGTTGTTGTAGCCTGCATATCGGTTGCTATCGCGCTGGTAGCTATTAGAAAACTAAAAGTTTGAATCTCTTGCCGCGCGAGCGAAAGGTAAGCAGAATCACGATGCTCACACAGATTACGGCTTCTACAATTAGTATTGGTACCATCGCCGTTGGTTCCTGAGCTTCAAGCGTGTAGACAATCCGAATATTATCTAAAGTCGTCGGGCCTTTCCATACGAAACTCGCGCCCTCGATCGCCGCTTGAGTGCCCCAGTACCTGACTGTCTCAACGCCGGGCGGTAGTTTGATGATAAAGTTCTCATTTTCACCGAGCGGGAAGCTCTGGGCAAGGCTTTCTATCACCCAACCACCGTCTTCCCTCCGTGCGAAATCGAGAAGAGTTGCCTCAAGGCGTTGGGTATACACGTTGTCGGCGTAAGTTGCGGAGTGGCTCAACGAGTCGACCTTGACGAGGGAGGTTTTCACGCCTTGGTGTCCTAGCTTCACGAACATTTCGTTCAAATTTGGGGCGACCATAGTGAAACTACCCTGCCAAGTTGTATTGTCAACCGACGAAACCCAGATCCCTGAGCCGCCCGCCAAGAGGGCAGGTATATCACCGAGCGGGTAAACAAGCGCCCAGCCCCCAGCAGCTCGAAAACTGGCTTTTACACACCCATCTAGAACCTCGGTGTGAATGCTTGCCTCGTCGATCATGAGCGATCCCCAAAGTCGGTAAAGGATGTGGTATTCGGCTAAGGAGTCTATGATGTTGACTATGTTGTCAGCAACCTGCTGAGCATTTTCCAACCCGAAGATCTGGAGTTCTACCTCGGAGGAGAGATAGTTTTCGAAACCCCAATTTTGGGAAGAAGAAATCCAGGCATTTTCCGGCAAGCCAAAAAGGTACCGAGGTTGTGAATAAATCGTTGTGAACTCCCAAGTGCAAGTGATGCTAGCGTTGTCGATAAGCTTCTCCCCCCTCAGTTCAAGGGAGCCGGAAGACAAAAGGCTTTGGGGCATTTGTATTGTCGTGACAGTGGTGAGGTGTGCGGATCCCTCGGACATGACTTCGATAGTCGTGGTGCTGGTTTGAGCTACAGCTACATGGGCGAAACAGGTTAGTAACACGAAAGCTGTTATGAACTTCATAAGCATATTATCACCGGTTCATTTGCGCGGTAGCTAAAGAAACTTTCCGTTGTGGTTAACTCCCGCGAAATCAAGTCGGAACTTGCGAGAATATCCAGGGTTTAGATTATAATTAATTGATTTTGGAAAATTACACGAGTATATAACCTTGTTAAACAGTTACCCTATAAAAAACTCCTATTTGACTGAAAACGGCGATCACAGTGAAAGCTCCTATACGTAGCGAAGGTGCCATAGCATTTTCGCTCATCCTGGTGATCCTAAAGGCAACAACGGGAGTGACCGCGCTTGTAGGAGTCCATGCGAGTTCAGTTGCCGAAACAGTAGTCTATCCGCATAAAGTTGGGTGGGAGCGAGGTTGGGGTGCGGGATTCCCCGGAGTTGAGGTGGAAATTTCGGAGAGCGGGGGGATGGTGAACGTTAACTCCTCATGGCCAGTTACCCTAGACCCGCTCCGGCTCAAAAACCTCGATGTTATGCCGAGGAGCCTCACTATTTTATATATAGACAACACGCTTAGGTGTTATTTTGAAAACGGCGCCCCAGCACCGCTTACCTGTATAAAACGCCTTGGACTCTATTTGCTCGAGTGCCCCAAGTACTCCACAACGATTTCGCAAAACTTCTCTTTCTTCATGACTAACGAAGTGGCACCCCATGACTCCGGCGGTGGCGCTCTCTACACTATGGGGTTGGATCGTGGAGGATACATAGCCAGCTACCTCTCCCTTGAACGGGGCACCAAGGCCATCCACAAAGCCTTGGAGCATATTTTTCTAAAGCCCGTGCTCGAGGTTAGAGATGGTACAATAACCAGCACCCCGCAAGTAGTTGCTCTCGAATCCCAAGATTTCGACAGCTTTGCGCTGCTTACAAGGTTTGAGTCGAACACTCAGTGCCGCGCTGTCTTTGAAATCGCTGCACAAGAAACAATCGGAGGAAGTTCAGGAAGCGTTCAAGTTTTCTTACAGTCTAGATGGGAGGTTAAACCACTCTTCACACTCCTGCCTGCGACGGTTGACATAGATCCTGATACTCTAAACCTGAAGAGTCGAGGCAAATGGATAACTTGCTACATTGAGTTACCCAAGCCATACAACGTCAAAGATATTGATGCTACCACTGTAAAGCTAATCATCAACGGAACCGCAGTACCAGCCGAATCTCGACTAACTGGAATTGGAGACTACGACGACGACAGCACATCTGACTTGATGGTAAAGTTCGATCGAAAAGCGGTGGAGGGTCTAATTGATGATAATGTAGTTACGATGGTGGTAAGAGGTGAAGTCGCAAGGATACCGTTTGAGGGTAGTGATACGATTAGAGTGATTAAAAATTCGCCAGCTCTGGACGACCTCACTCCAGACAACTTGACTGATCAAGTGGCAGAGGACCTCTCGCCGGAGAACCTTGCACCCGACAGGGTGGAGAGCCAGCCGTCGCTGGACGACCTCACTCCAGACAACTTGACTGATCAAGTGGCAGAGGACCTCTCGCCGGAGAACCTTGCACCCGACAGGGTGGAGAGCCAGCCGTCGCTGGATAAGGGCGCTAGAAGTCCGAGGCGCAGATTAAGCGCGGGAAGTGGGCTTACCGCCCTGCATCAGGCAAAGAGCCTAGGCGACGATGAGGTTGCGGTTTGCTACAACGGAGACTACTTGGAAATCCCTGGGGTATGTGGGATCCTTGTTCATCCAGGACTTGAAAACCGACCTACCATGTCTTCAGGTGAAGAAAATATGTTAGGTTTTGGCGGCCAAGCTCGAGAGGTAAAACATAAGTCATCTATAGAAAGTGAATTGCAGTAATCATCATCCCGGGCGGGAGATTCGATATGGAAAGTATCAAAACAGCAAGGTGTCGGCCCAGCGGTTTTTTCAAAAAGCACCGAACAATACGCGAGATAATCATTACGGTTTTCATTCTTGCAGTCGTTTATTTTGCTTTTATGGCGATTTTAATGCTCGCCCTTGGCACAACTACTCCACTCTGTGCTGTCACCTCGGACAGCATGAGGCACAACGACAATTCTTGGAAAACATATTTTTTGGATCGGGGGTACGATCCATCGAACTTTCCGTTTCAAAGTGGTTTCGAGCGGGGTGATTTGCTCGTCGTCCGAGGGTGTAATGCAAAAGATATTGCAATTGGGGATGTCATAGTGTTCCAGGTGCCAGGTAGGCAAGAGCTCACCCATCGTGTAGTAGAAAAGTTAGAGGTCGATAACCAGCTCATTTTTAGAACGAAGGGGGACGCGAATCCCGGGGCAGACCCAATCCCAGTAAAACCAGAGTGGATCAAAGGCAGAGTGATTTTTGCCATCCCTAAAATAGGTTACATCTCACTTTGGTTGCAGGGAAAGTAGTACTTGGTGCCACCAAAAAAATCAACGATAATCCATTTCAAACTTTTCTCAAATCCACCTCCCCTAACCAAAATTTTTTACCCCAAGCTTTTTACGGAACCAACCGTTTTAGGATTTGAGCAGATATTGACATGAGGTGTAAAAATGAGAAAAGTCCTGATGAGCCTCAGTGCGGCGACGTTTGCCGTTTTACTCGGGGCGGATCTCGCGATCATCATCTACACAGGTAACCTGTTTCCCTTCGCGCGAATCGAGAACACGAGCATGACCCCGACCATTTGCGAAGGTGACACTATCGTGGTGATGCGCAATATCGACCCGATGTCACTTAGGGTCGATAATGAGAATAGTGGAGACATCATTGTTTATCGAGACGCTGCGGGCGAGAAAAGATGTCACCGCATATTTGAGCGCTCGGAGGATGAGAACGGGCAACTATATTACGTGGTGATCGGTGATGCTCAAAATACTCCTAGCGAGCGCGACCGGTTAAGAGCGCTTGCCGCTGCCGATCCTGCCCAAAGGATATACCCAAACCAAATCGAGGGAAAAGTTGTGTGGATTTTGGATACGCGTTTAGTTATCGCGTTTTTGATTGCCCTGCTTTGCTCATTTGGCGGAACCCTGCTCGGGATCGCTTGGTTGTGGTACGAAAGCTAGCGGGATTCAGATGAAGTTCTACATTCTTGTAGCGGTGGGGGTGGTAGCCATGCTAGGATCGACCTTGTACGTTTATCAACAGCTCACTCCCGACGAGAGCTTCAATTTTGAGGTCCTTTCCTTGGAACTCGAGAGAGATACTATTTGGGTCGGTGAATCGGTGGGAGCCACAGCAACGGTGAAGAATAACGGGCTCGAGGCCACTGTGAGAGTTGAAATAGAAGTCGAACCCGCTGATGGTCTCCTCCCCCAAGCGAGGCTATCCACCTTCGGGGAGGGGGAAATCCGAAGCGAAAACTTTTCTCTAGAAGCCAAAGCAGCCGGCAACTATCGTGTCAGGGTGGTGATTCACCGCTTCGACCCAAAAAAATGGGCATACATTATAACCGCGCTAGATCCGGTTTCCGAATGGAAGTCGGTAACCGTGTTAGAAAACACCGCTTGATTAAGTCTTGCGGCGGGAAGTCTCCTTGCGTGAGCTAGGGGATGAGAGCCGCCGATTACTTACGGGTATCTCTCTCCAGAAATCGTATGTGTACCTTGGGTAGACGATAGAATGAAGACGCGGGATGAGCTCTAATGCAGCTGACTTATCGGTTCAAGCTCTATCCGACGGCAACTTCGTCGAGCACCCACCCAACCTCGCCAAGTCAGAGCAGAAGCTGAAATAGGGGCAGCGTAGATTTTCGAGGAAGAAGCGCGACTCGAAAAATTGAGTAAAGCAACGCTTCAAGCTGGCGAGGCTCTACGAGCGAATCTGCAACCAGCGCCTCGATTTCCTCCACAAGCTCTCGCGTCATTACACCAACCACTACATCGCTATTGAGGATTTAGGGGTGAGAGAGCTAATGGAGATGGTCCGCAACGGCAAGAACCGTGCAGATGCCGCTTGGGCCACATTTTTCCCGTGCTCACCTACAAGGCTGAAAGAGCTGGTAGGTGGGTCGTGCGCGTCGAGCTGAGGGGGACGACAGAGAGATGTTCGAGGCGCGGCGAAGCGGTTGAGAAGCCGCTTTGGGTGAGGATGCATCGCTGCCCCGAGTGCGGCTTAGAGCTAGACCGCCACCTGAACACCGCGTGGAACGACCTTCAAGAAGGACTGAAGCGAGTGGGTCAGGAACTAGCCGAATTCATACCTGTGGAGATCGAGCCCTTATCCCAGCTCCGCGCTGGGACAAGCTCGGTCGTTGAAGCAGGAAGCCCCTTCTGATATGAGTGTTTTACGCCTTAAACTTGCTCCTGAACTCGCAGAAGTTCGCCCCGGCGGAGGTACACTTTACCTCGCTGACCTTGACCCGCTTCCCCGCGATGTGGCTCATGAGCTCGGCGAACATCCCAGCCTCGAGGAAGTGGATGGGTTTTCCGAACTCAGGCATCGAGACGGGGTGGTTGTAGATCCTAATTGTACACCTTCCCTTCCCAGGGTTAAATTCGATTAGTTCATTCTTTCCCCAGCCAAGCAGGGTGCTGGAGGCAAGGTAGAAGACCAGCTTTCGGGGACACGCCTCGTGAAACTCGCTCAAAGATGCGAGCCGCTTCTTCCAGCGACTGATATGCATTTTTCCAAGTTCCGCGCCCAGTCGGTAAAGCATCTCGGAGCCCTGCCAGTAGCCCATGCTTTCGAAAAATCCCGTGATCAGCTTCGTGATCACCCTATCGGCTAGGAGCACGTAACGAGTGCCTAGTAAATCTATCGTTCCGGGTTCCTCAGCGGTGAGGTGACAACTTAGCTTCTCAAAATCGTTACTCAAGAAGATCCTCTCGAAGAAAATTTCCCTAACGAGTGGTTCTGGTTTTTTCTTCAGAAATCGGGAGGCAAACCAGATCTGTACCCATTCTGTGCCCCTGTAGTCCGCAAGTCTCCTTTCCCGTAGGCTTTCTAGCGATTTTGAGAGGGAGTACTGATCAAGGTTGAGCCAGCGTGAGAGTTCATCCACGGTTGCTCCAGCTGGGGCCTGCGAAAGCACGGCGAGGATAAGCTCACTGGCAGATGCAGATCGCATGGTTGTTACCTCCACCTTTTGATTAACAACGCCTGAAACATTTTCCATCTAAGTCATACTCTTTGTTGCCGCTTTTATTCGGTTTTACCATTGTTTTTAAACTTACTGTTTAACATAGTTGGTTTATCTTCTTCTGTGAAGGCCCGCTCCCGACAACCTCCGAGTAGCCTTTGCCCAGCAGGCATATAGCCTTTTACCCCGGGACGGCATTCTTCTGTTAGCGGTCTGGGCCGCACCTATGTGGGTTTTAAACGTTTCGAGTTCTGTAATTATTGGGCGACGAGCGCATGCACCTATACGCGGTCGGTGCCGCAGGATTGTCTTGCGCTTGAGGGCCCCAATCAGTTCGACGCGGTCTCAAGCCGCAGCGGCTCACGCGGGGTGCCCACCGCCCACTAATTGCGGAACTCTTCTCGTCGCTTGAGCATCCAGTAAACGGTGACCAACAGCTTGCGGGCTGTTGCAACGATTGTAGTTTTTCTCCCTTTCCTCCGGGCTAACCTGTGGAAGAACCTCGTCAGCTTCGTGTCCCGGGCGTGATTCACATGCATCCACGCGCACTCAACGAGAACCCACCGCAGTAAACTGCTCCCCTCCTTCGTGATCCTCCCTAGCCTCTGCGTTGAACCCGACTGGTGCAATGAGGGAACCAGCCCTGCGTATGAGCAGAGTCTCTCGGGGCTCGGAAAGCGATTGATGTCTCCGATTTCGGCCAGCAGTGTCAATGCTGAGAAGTATCCGATACCGGGGATCGTCATGAGTAGCCTGGCATCGGCGCTTGCTTTGGCCCGTGCCCTCAGCTCCCTCTGCAGCTGCTTGATCCGCTCGCTGAGCACCTCTATGACCGCCAGACAGTCGTCCACGGGTTTTACTCCGAGGTCGCTCAAGGCGCGCCTACCCCTTCTAGTGAACGGGTCCACGGCGAGACGTATGCCGCGCTTTTCCAGCTCCCCGTAAATCTTGTTCTTGAACCTTGTGCGCTGTTGTACAAAGTAGGTGTACTGCCTGACCAGCTCGCGTAGTTCTCTTATCTCCTTCGGCGGCACGTAGGCGGTCGGGAGCCAGCCGAGTTTGAGCAGCTGTGCCAGAGCCTCGGAATCGCTCGCGTCGGTTTTGATCTTCACATCTGCGATCAAACGGGTCTTTAGCGGATGGGCGAGCTTTACGGTGTATCCAGCGTCTACCAGATAGTCATAGACTGGTTGCCAGAACCTCCCAGCTTCCATTGCAACTTCAGCGGGGGCGAGGTCTTTGAAGAACTCCTTGAATCCCTCCAAGGTGCTCGCGAACCTTTTCTGTTTTGCTTTGCCATCTTCATCTACAACCGTCGCATAGCATGTTTGCTTGTGTATGTCCAGTCCCACATACTTTGGCATGTTTTTCACCTCCACATTCATTGTTTGGGAGGTGGACTTTTACCCCCCAACATTATATCACTTCGGCTTGATCAGCCGAGCGTGAGCTAAGCCCCATCCTAAATCGAGCGGTCAAGGCCGCAGTTAAACTCAGGGGTCTTCGCTCACGCTTCGCCCGTGGCAAAGGGCTGCCCGTAGGCCCAGACCGCCCACACCACATTGGCGAGCTTGCGCGCCACGACCTTGATCGCCTTCGTCTTGCTGCGCTTGCGCTTGAGAGCATCGCGGAAGACGCGCACCAGCCTACCTTGCGGGTGACTGCGGATGTGGGCCCACGCCGCTTCGATGAACATCCACTTCAGCCACCGGTTCCCGCGGGTCTCCCTGCCGTGCCACGTGTGCTCACCGCTCTGCCGCACGCGCGGGACGAGCCCGGCGTAGTGGGCGAGGCGCTCCTGGTTCGGGAAGCGCCGGATGTCGCAGATCTCGGCGTACAGCCCCACCGCGGTGATGAAGTCTATCCCCGGGATAGTGCGCAGCAGCTCGATGACCCGTGTTCCTTCGCAGCGCTGCTTGAGTAGCCTCACAGTTGCCTTGATCCTCGCCTCCAGGGCCTCGATGAGTTCCAGGTTCCTGGCGGAATTCAGCGAAAGCGACTAAACCGGTAGTCATTCAGGCGGCAGGCATGGTGGATTCGCAGCAAGGCGTTCGGGCGAGACATCGTCGCGGTAGGGGGAACGAGCGCGAGACGACGCACTGCTGGCTACTTAGATGGCTCGAAGATGGCAGAGCTTGGGGATCGAATGCTACGCTGTACCTGTTGTGGCCTAGAGATCGATCGGGACGTAAATGGTGCCATAAACATCGCTCTAAAGGCGATGTCAAATCAAGGGTTTCCTCCAGGAACGGGACATCCATGAACACGCCCGAACTGCGGATGAGCTGGCCTCAAAAGCCAGCGAGCGCGGAAACCCCCTGCGAAAGCTGGGGGTAATTCAGATAAGATTTTTCATTATCTGAACTTGCTCCTGAACTCGCAGAAGTTCGCCCCGGCGGAGGTACACTTTACCTCGCTGACCTTGACCCGCTTCCCCGCGATGTGGCTCATGAGCTCGGCGAACATCCCAGCCTCGAGGAAGTGGATGGGTTTTCCGAACTCAGGCATCGAGACGGGGTGGTTGTAGATCCGGATCGTGCACTTCCCCTCTTCTGGCTTGCAGTGCACGAGTTTTCCCTGCCCCCACCCAGTCAGTGAGAGAAGGCTCAAGTGCACTCGTAACAGTTCTTTCCCCGCTCCCTCGAAGCGCTCACTCCAGAATTGCACATACGTGCCGCCAAGTTCCTTGCCTAATCTGTACAACACTTCCGACCCTTTTTTGTAACCAAAACTGTTCAAGTACATCGACACCATCTTAGATAATGCCCAACTTCCCATCAAGGCGTGGCGGCTATCGAGCAAATCTATCACACCTGGCGCCTTAGAAACGAGTTGCTCCTTGAACTGCTCGAAACTGCTGGTCAGGATCCTTTGGACGAGGAGCTTGTTCAGGAGCGGTTTTTCCATGCTCTTTAGGGTTTCGGAAGCAAACCAGAGCCGCGATTTCCCAATGGTCCTGTAATCGGCGAGGCCTTCCACCCGAAGGACCTCCAGCCATTTTAACATGGTTGGATAACTCAATCCGGTCTTCGACTGGAGTTCTGTGGTGGTCAGCCCCATCGATGACGATTTGAGAGCGTTTAAAATCTTTTCACGATTATCCGTTATACCACCTCCCATTTTATTTGATAAAACATGATGGTAAATAAGTTGTAGATACGGCGGAAAGCATTTGACTAGGATAAAAAAATTCTTCCTTCCAAGAAGAAAAATTTTTACTAACTTTATTTAATAAATTTTCCTTAGAACTATCTTTTTTTTCTAAAAAAACTTTAAAAAATACAAGAAAACAGCAATTAAAGGGGCTGGACATGCGCAAAAAGAAAAAAAAAGGTGGATTTACGATTAAAAATTCAAATAATGACCTGCTTACGGAGTTAAAGAGGATTGTTTACGGCTCTACAAAATCGAAAACAGACGAGGTGACGACCGGTGACACAAGCTAGTTTCTTGGTGAATGCTGGTCGCGGGGTTAATCATGAACACACAGAGAGAGAGAGAGAGAGAAAAGGGGGGATAAATAAAAAATCTACACCTCCTTCATTCGAAGAGATAATTATTAGGAAAGTCTGGCGCGCACAGAACCTCCTCGAGCGTGGGATAAGGGAGTATCAAGATGGATGGCAGAAACGAGACACCTCGGCAGTTGCTTTCGGGTGCAGAAAAATACTCAACGCGCTGGTTGAAATAACGGACGCGGTCCTCCTCAAGCACGGAGTGAAACCACACTGGGGTGGGTCCGCGGTATCCACCCGCAGGTCGACCCAGTGGAAAGTAGACATGAACCGACGCGGGGGGCTGATACTTATCAACAGGGGGGATCTAGAGAGCGTCTATGCCCGAGCGCGCAGCGATCTTGAGGCTGCATGCTGGTTGATGAATGAAAATCCCGCAGATCTCGTGTTGAAGCACACGATAGCAGAAATCGTGAAAACGGTGAACCGTGAGTCAAAATCGTTGTTAGGTGGCTGTGGGACAAAATTCACGGCTTTCCTAGCCAGAACAGGACGTGCCAAACCACCGTGCAGAAGTTGGTAGTATCGATCTGATCATTTCTCCGTTGGGCCACGCGCCATCTAAATCTCCGCTTGTCTTCAGAAATCGTGCTTTCGGATTGGTTTTGCCTGAAAAATATTCGCGCAAGTAATCAAAGGTTTTCGACAAAACCGCTTCATCATCTGCTTCCACTCCTAAGAATCCTTCACAGTTGGATT
This sequence comes from Hadesarchaea archaeon, assembly GCA_029259175.1. Lineage (GTDB taxonomy): Archaea > Hadarchaeota > Hadarchaeia > Hadarchaeales > Hadarchaeaceae > JAVZGN01. The sequence continues at coordinate 8,166 of JAPDJH010000002.1, read as the reverse complement.
GCACTTCAGATGATGTGGAGCACCATCCCCTTGAATTTCTGTCCCAGCTTCTCGGCGTGCGTTTGCTTGCTGAAAAGGCGGTCTAGTTGCATACTGCTGATTTCAACCCCGATCTCCTCAACCATCTCGACGGCCTTTTGGAATGCTCCTCCTTGCTCCTGAAGCCGGTTCCGTATCCCATATACATCCGTGTCCAGATCCGGAACGGTGAACGAGAATACGAAGCGCCCACGCTTCCCCGGCTTTCTCTTCTTGACTTGCTGCACGAGGGTCGCATAGTGTTCCTTGATCAAAAGCGAGTACCCAGTACCGTCTCCCGAGCAGTGGGCGCGCCCCACCTCTTTGCATCTCAGCATCAGCGCGTGCATGTTGTGCAGGATCAGCACGGCTTCCCGATCAGAGTACAGACGCTCCATGCTCTTGTAGCTCACCCGGATCCCCGAGAGCGCGGTATAGGCTGAGCTCGAGCAAGTCTCGTCTTCCGTGAGGTCAAGCGACTCGTAGAGCCCCGCTGTCGAGAGTTCGCCGAAGTACGCATCCAAGCCAAAACGGTGGAAGTTCTTGACCACCTAGTTCAGGCTCGAGGGCCTCAGCAGGTGCATAGCCGCAAGGCACAGGTGTTTTGAGCTCAAGCCTGCGCTTCCGCACCAGGCTCTGAACTGCTTCCTTGCACCAGAGGCCCTAAATTTGGTGCTTTTAGCTCAACTCTTGTTGTGATAACAACCTCCTAAACTCAGGTACGTACTTAATCAAGTATGTCAAGCTACGCTCTCGAATGATCTGATATCAGCTAGGCTAAGCGCCGAACGGGGATGGCCACCCCATCGCCACGCCTAGCAGCTGGAGAACGAAGAGGAAAATCCACGGTGCGCACCCGCCTAGGAATAAGTAAAAATCGTGGTCGTTCGGCTTGAGGACAGCGTAGAACGTGCAAGCCAAACCGCCCACGAGCAGGAACCTGAACACCGTGAAGAGCCAGCCCGCGAAGAGGTCTCCAAGCAGGATAAAGCTGATGAAAAGGAACGAAATTCCAATCCCACTTTGCACAGCTAGTGATGCCCTGAGTGCAAACTCCTCCGGACCGACGCCTTTGTTGTTTTTCGCCGTGGGACACCTTTTAACCAAAGGGCACCCTCGGCAGACAGACCAGTGCTTGTTCGAGGTTTTGATAGTATTGCTGCGGATTTTATAGGCCAACAGGGAAGTCACCCCGAACGCACATGCAGCTCCAACTGCAATAGGCCACATTTTCTCTGTTGAGAAGAGGATTGAAATGGTTTTTAAACGTTTTGATTTTCCAATGTTGTTAAATCTCAGAACTGCGCCTGATCGCAGACATCCGTATGCGGGTCCATCATAAAACTTTGTCATTTAATAATTACCTTTTAAAGAGACCCCCTTCAACTTACCTGTGTAAAAAATAAGGAGGGGGAAACAAATGGTGAAATGTGCAGCCCGAAAGAGGCGCGCGTTACTCGCAGGGCTTGCAATATTCATGACGGTGACGGCAGTGGCTGCAGCGGTTCAGGTATTTATGTACGCGACCTACACAGCGACGGTCAAGGCTCCGAAGATCATTTGGGAGGCTGGAGGCGACGTTGGTAAAGACTTTGGTAGTGATACCGACGTGGTGTCGGTCAGCACGCCCACGAACGACGGTACTATTGCCATATCGCTGAAAGCTTACTCAAACCGCAGGATGCTCTTCACCGATGTTGTCAGGCTGGTGAACTCAGACACCGCGGCACGGACCGTGGACGTGGGCTACATCCCGTACACCTTCAAGATAGAGAACACGACCGGCGGCGACGTCACGGCGACCTACGACGACAACGTGCGCAGACTGGTGGTGTGGGTGCTGAATACGAGCACGGCAACGGGATACATCGACCCGGACGTGACAGCTGAACAGCAGGCTGAGGAAAACACCTATGCTACCGGTGACGACCACGAGGTGTGGCCAACCTACGATGCTCGGATTGGGTTCATCCCTGTGGTCATGAACGGCATCCCGGCGACGTCCGAGGGCTGGGTGACCGCGAACATCGCAGCAGGCGGCAAGATCTACATAGGGACCTATGCGAGGTTGTGGAACATACCCGAGGACTACACGTTGAAGTGGGAGATCCAGGCCAGAGAGACTGCAACGTAGTGACGTAGCGTAGCGCAAGATCAGGCCCGGAAATGCACAAACCCGGGCCAAAGTTTTTATTTTTTTAGGTTTGTTTAATCTCGTCGTTTTATAGTGACCTTCTTAACGTCTTCAAAAGTTTTTGAACTGGTGGGAGATGTGGAAGGGTGTGGCGATTCGATATTGCTCCTGCCAGCCTCCAATTCGGCTAGCTCGGGAGCGGAACCTCGCGCCCGCTCCTCCTACCGCTTGAGTCAGATCAAGATATGTGGTGAAAGAAAACCAGTGGTTTCTAAACTCTCTTCTAAGGACGAGTGGCGAACTGCGAGCGAGGCCGAGGTGGTAGCCTTTGTCCGTGCGCTTCACGACCCCGTTCGCCGTGCGATTTTAAAACTCCTCGAGCTCTGGCCTATGCGCCAGTACGAGCTTACCCAAATCCTTTCAGAAGTCACCGGGCGCTACTACCGTGACTCCCTGGTGCACTACCACTTGCGGGAGCTCGAGCGGGCCGGACTCATCGGGTTCGGGACCACCCGCAACGAGAACCGTGCCAAGATCATCTACCGTAAGGTCGACTATCGGGTCCAGTTCAAGCCGCGCCCAGAGCCCGAGCAGGTAGAGAGATAATCGCAAAAGATGGCGAAACAGCCATTGTTTTATTTTGTTATTTTACAATTACCTTTTAAACTCCTGCCTTTTAGAACGGAACAGAGGAGTGTAGAGGCTGGCCGGCTTCCCTGCTTGGGTGGTCATTATACTTAAGAAGAATCCGGCGTGGCCTTTGCACTCTCTCATCAATGATGGGCGTGGGGTGTAAAGGATGGGAGTGAAATGGGTAAGGAAGACATGTGCGGCGTTGATGACGGTGGTTCTGGTGCTGGCGATGGCTCCTGCTGCGCTCACGCAGGAGAGCTCGATAGAAGGGACGGCTACGGTCCTCGACGTGACCCCCCCGACCATTACCGTTAACACCCCTGAGGGCCAGTGGTACAGCTCCAACCCTCTGCTCGATGTCGACTTTGCTGACGATTCGGCAGTCGAGAACTGCTTCTATCAGGTTGACAACTACGAGAACGCCCAAGGGTGGAAGCCTCTTACCTCAGACGGATCGACGGTGGTTGGGCTAAACGTCGATGCTCCCTCCTTCACTGCCAACTGGTACATCTCCACCGCGGACTGGAACGCGCTGAGCGAGGGTTCGCACACCATCTACTTCAAGTGCGTCGACAACAGCGGCAATGTGAAGGAGGGTTCAAGCCCATCGTTAGTCATAAAGAAAGACACCCAGGCCCCCTCTAATCCCACTGCCTCTACCCAGACCCCGGATGTGAATGTGTGGACAAACGACAACACGATTGACGTCAGCTGGTCGGGTGCCACGGATCAAGAGGGGCTCTCCGGAGTAGCCGGATACTACTACGTCTGGGACAGGAGTTCCGCCACCGTCCCGACGACATCTGACGCTTACACGACCTCGACGAGCGTGACCAGCCCACCACTTGCGGACAATGACTCCTGGTACCTGCACGTTCGGGCGTGCGATGCCGCTGGAAACCTCGCGAGCGGCGCCCTCCACATCGGGCCCTTTAGAATTGATACCCAAACCCCCGCGCCCTCCTTACTCTCGCCCGTGAACAACGTGACGATATCGGACTCTACGCCTCTCTTGGACTGGAGTGACGTTGTGGACCCGGGAAGCGGACTCAGCCACTACGCGGTCAAAGTCGATAATGACCCCGATCTCTCCTCACCCCTGATCGATACGACCACAAGCACCTCTTCTTATCCGGTAGAAACCTCGCTCGCGAACGGCGTGTGGTACTGGGGAGTTCAGGCGGTCGACAACGTCGGCAACCACAGCCAATGGTCTTCGAGCTCCTTCAGGGTCTGGATCGAGGCCCGCCTGGCTTCGAGTGCTTGGGCGTGCGCAAGGCGCGATGCACGCAACACGGGCCAGAGCGCGTACGTCGGTCCTGCTGACAATGCCATTACGTGGACTCACCCTGATGTAGCGGTCTGGACCTCCGTTGCGCTAGACGTCGACAACAACATCTACTTCGGCTCGTGGGATAGACTTTACTCCTTGAACCCCAACGGGACGCTGCGGTGGTCTTTCCCAACGGGTTCCCCGATTCTGACTTCACCGGCCGTGACCGAGGGAGGTATTATTTATTTCGGGTGCGCGGACGGTAAGTTTTACGCTATCCGCTCGGATGGGACGGAGAACTGGTCATACTCGACCGGGGGAGAGATTCACTCCTCACCTGTGATTGGTGACGACGGTACCGTCTACTTCGGGTCAGACGATGGCAAACTTTACGCCCTCGATCCCGAGGGAACGCTGAAGTGGTCGTACACGACCGCGGATAAGATCCGCTCATCTCCAGCTATCGCGAGGGACGGAACGGTGTACGTGACCTCCTACGACGGCAGGCTCTACGCCCTGAACCCTGATGGCACGTTGCGGTGGTCGCACGACACTGGGACCTATATCCACTCCTCGCCCGCTGTGGGAGCGGACGGCACGGTCTACTTCGCCGGGGACATCTTCTTCTACGCCCTGAACCCGAACGGGACGCTACGGTGGGCTTACCTGCACGGGAGCTACTCCTACTCCTCGCCTGCTATCGGGGCGGACAACACGGTCTACTTCGGATCGAACAACGGCAGGATATATGCCCTCCGCCCCGACGGTTCGAAGCTCTGGTCCTACGCGACCGGAGGAATGGTCAGGGGTGCACCGACCCTCGACTCCTCGGGCAACGTCTACTTCACCTCCGACGACGGGATGCTGCGCTCGCTCGACCCCAGCGGGGGGTTGCGGTGGTCGCGCGCGATCGGGAAGTCCCCGCTCCACCCCGTTATCGCGAGCAAGATGTACGTGACCTCCGGGAGTGTTCTCTATGCCTTCTGACCACCGCCGCGGGGAAAACTATTTACCAAATGAGCCTAAATATGCCTTTGATTTCGAAAATAGAGGTCAAACCACCGTTCTTTTCGAGCCGGTTCCGCGAGAGGGAGGGTGAGAGCATGAAGTTTATCACGTCATTAAACAGTCACCTTCTTGAGGAATCAATGCCAAATTTGAAAAAGCCCGCTGGGGGGGTGAATGGGTAGCCGTGAAGCTTTAGGGGCGAAGCGCTCTTCCAAAAGGGGCCCATCCCGCTCGAGGCGCGCGGGGGCTCTGTCGATCAGCCTCCTTATGCTCACCGCCGGAGTCGTTGCCCTTCTCGGCCTGATAACGTTCGAGCCCGTCCCGGCAGCAGCTTGGGACAACCTCACCGGAGGAGACCACGGGGGGCAGGACTGGATCATCACGGCCGCCGACAACAACATCGAGATAGCCGACAACCACTACAACATCAGGCTCTTCAAGATCGAGGCCGGGGTCACGGTTTACGTCAAAAAACAGAGCGAGGGAGGTTGTGGCTGGGTCGAAATCCACGCCGAGAACATCATTATTGAGGGAACCCTGAGCGCTGATTACGCTGGCCCTCGAGCCACGGGTGATTACAGCCCTGGCTGGGGCGGTGGCACGGTAAGGCTGTACGCCACCGATAACGTTACGATAAGCGGTTCTCTCAGGGCCAACGGTGGCAACGGTAGCGGCTCCAACGCCAACGGAGGTGACGGCGGCACCATATCAATCCGAGGCACCACCATGACCGTGTCGGGTTCGCTAATCGCGAAGGGCGGTACTGGTGGCAGTCCATCTGCTGGTGAGGGTGGCGACGGCGGTTCTGGCGGCACGATATCCATTCAGGGCGATACCGTGAGCGTGTCGGGTTCGCTGACCGTGGACGGCGGCAACGGAGGCTCGGGCCAAGGCAATGACGGAGGCCCTGGCGGCGACGGGGGCACCATATCGATCCAAGGCACCAGCGTGACCGTGGACAACTCCCTGAGCGCGAACGGTGGTAAGGGTGGATGCTCCAACGACTACAGCGGAGGCCCTGGCGGCGACGGGGGCACCATATCGATCCAGGGCACCAGCGTGACCGTGGACAACTCCCTGAGCGCGGATGGCGGCGACGGCAACCACGGCGGTTCCCACGGCCCCGGCGGCGGTGGCGGAGCGGGTGGTACGGTATCCATTCAGGGCGATACTGTGAGTGTGTCGGGTTCGCTGACTGTGGACGGCGGCAACGGCAGCTGGGGCGACGGCGACGGCCCTGGCGGCGACGGGGGCAAGAATAGGATATTCTACTGGACAACCTTCAATAAGCTTGGGGGCTTTAGCCATAGTGAGAGTGGTGGCGAAGGTGGTGGTTATGCTACGGACGGTGCCCCCGGAACCTACCGCGAGGCGCAGCTCCCCCTCTTCACCATAACCCTGAACACCGAGAACGGCCAGTGGTACGGCTCCAACCCCCTGCTCGATGTGGACTTCCAGAGCGCGGGGGACGCGGTGCTCGACGACGTTTACTACCAAATCGACTCCTACACAGGCACCTGGAAGAACCTCACTTCTAATGGATCGACCGTGATCGGACAAAACATCAACGCCCAGTCCTTCACCACGGACTGGATGATCTCTGATGATGACTGGAACGCGCTCGCGGAGGGCAGCAGCCACACCGTTTACTTCAACTGCGTGGACAACTGGGGCGACTGGCTTGTCTGGAAGGTGGGAGACTCCGTCGTGTTTCGAGCTGAAGAGGATCTCTCGATCGATGTCGGGAAGGACACGACCGCCCCTCCCGCGCCCACCGGCCTGGTCGCGACCCCCAGCACCTGGACCAACGTGAACTCGTTCTCGGTTGACTGGACCAACCCCTCCGACCCCTCCGGGATAGCCGGGGCCTACTACAAGCTAGACGCGGAGCCAACCTCGGCCACCGACGGAACCTACGTCGAGTGGGGGCTGCCCGGGTGGAGCTACCGCAAGAAGCTCACCATCGACCACACAAAGATCGATGAGAATCTGGAGAACTTCCCGGTGCTGGTGAGGCTTACCTCCGCCAACTTCGACTTCTCCAAAGCGAGGAGCGACGGGTACGACATCAGGTTCACAGCCTCAGACGGCACAACCTTGCTGAAATACGAGCGGGAGCGTCACGACGCTGCAAATCAGGTTGCGGAGTACTGGGTGAAGATCCCCTTCGTCTCCTCCACCACCGACACCGAGTTTTATATCTATTATGAAAACCCGGATGCTTCGGATGGAGCCGACCCGACCGCGGTCTGGGATAGCAATTTCGTGGCCGTTTACCATTTAAAAGAAAGCGGAACCGGAGCTTCCGGGGAATACAAAAATTCGGCCCAGAACACTCATCACGGTAGCAGGGTTCCCGATCCAAATGAGGGTCCAACAAGAGTCGAAGGCAAAATTGGCTATTGTCAAAATTTTGATGCATCCCAAAAGCAAGCAATTTATATCGACCCTCCAATAGATTTTGATGCCGAAACTGAGCAAACTCTTGAGGGCTGGATATACCCTGTGAGCGATTGCTCAGTTAACGTCATAACATATATGGATGCTGGTGCTTATCCTTATGCTCAATATACCTTTTTCCGCACATCAGATCATGTTCTAAGGTACAGTGTTAGATACAGCGGGAACAACCCCGAAGCCGTGGAGGGCGGTGATGTTCCCAACAACACCTGGTCATACGTCGTGGCCACTAAAGACAGTAGCGGAGTAATGAAACTTTTCTACAATGGAAATGAAATAGCAAGTGTCAACAACACTCCTGGCTTTAATACCCCATCAGACGAGTTCGAGACTTCCATTGGAGTAAGACACGACAAAAACAATGCCCCTGATTGGGGTTACGGGTGGATGGATGGTATGATAGACGAGGTGCGGGTTTCAAATGTTGCCCGTTCCGCCGCTTGGATAAAGGCCTCCTACCACTCCGGAAACGATAGCCTGCTGACCTACGGGAGCGAGGAGGCTTCGAGCATGCTCACCAACATCCAGGTCGAGGGAGACGGCGCCCACACGATTTACGTCTGGCTGCGCGACGGGGCCGGCAACGTCGACCACCAGAACCGCAGCTCGACCACGCTCTACCTCGACCAGACCCCACCGT
>JAPDJH010000004.1 GCA_029259175.1 Hadesarchaea archaeon | reverse complement strand
GTAAAAAATTGTGAGAGCATCACACGCAGAGATCGCGCAGTGAACCCCGGCCAGCACTGCCATGTTCCAGCGCCCGCCTGCTAGCTCGGCCTTCATGCCTTCGAGGTACTCCCGGGCTTTTCTGAGGCAATTCCAGTATAGATGTTTTTCGACCCGTTGTCCCTCAACCATCTCAATCACCGAACATCACAACACCGCTCTCTATTTCCTTTTTCAGCGCGCCCTTCGCCTTCTTGAACTCGGCGGTTGTGTAGACCAAGATCGACAGCGTGTTTCCGAACCGCCTCAAGACCCGATCTCTTAGCTCAGCTTTCAGTTGCTCAACCCACTTGCCCTTTCTCTTCACCAAGAGTGCCAGATCCAAGTCGCTGTCTGGCCTCTCGTCGCCTCGGGCAATGCTGCCGTACACGATCGCCTTTTGAACCGAATACTTTCTCAGAATAGCTGAGATCTCCCGCTTCAGGACGTGCATGAGGTTTTTCTCTGCCTCGAAGACCGGTTCGATGAGTGACTTGACCAAGCAGTGTTCTCTGTCGATTCTCCAGACTATGGACTTCCCAACCCTACGGCTCTTGACAAACTCGTGCCGCTCGAACAGGCTAAGGATGTCGATGACGCCGCGGACGGAGACACCTGTGTGGGCGGAGAGTTCTCTCGATGTGAACTCCTTAGGGTAACTTACCAATACCCGTAGGATTTTTATCCGCTCCGGAGTTCCAAACACTTCTTCGAGCACGTCGTGAAATTTCATTTTCCCATATTGTGAAGTCAAGTTCAAATATTTAAAGTTAACTTCACAATGTTGAAAAAAACGGTAAAATAGTGCGGGGGAGGGGATTCGAACCCCCGAACCCCTACGGGACAGGCTCCTGAAGCCTGCGCCTTTGACCTGACTCGGCCACCCCCGCCCAAGATGAATTATATTTAGTGCTCCTCCTTAAAGCCTCGGGCCACACGGATACACTTTTGAACCCGGCACATCAAGATGTATCCGATAGGCGTGCCCGACATCGACATCGCCACGACCCTGCTCTTCATCATCTTGCTCAGCCTGATCTACACGTTGCTGACGCCTCATATGCTGTGGCTCCAGGCCCGGGTCGGTATCGGCCAGCTCCGCAAATCGGTGCGCGTTCTTGAGCAGTGGGCCCGCGAGAGCCGGACCATAGCCCTCCGCGCCTTCGCCCGTCACGGCCGGACCAAGCGCGATGTTCGCCAAGAGCTCGACGGCCTGCTGGAGTTCTTCGCCATCGAGCCCGTGCGCGACGACCCCGCGGGCGTGCTCCGCCGGCTGGAACACATCTTGGACGTCCGCAAGCGCCGCTTCGAGCATGCTGTTCGGCAACTGGCGCCAAAGGCAGACCCAGAAGCAGCAGCTTCCCTTGAAATGGTTCTGGAGGGCGCCATCGCAAGCAATGTCCTCTACCGAGTGGTGAAGCACTACATGCTGCTTGCCGAAAAGACAAAGAACTTGCAGCTGACGATGCTCATCCAAATGAACCTGCCGTTTCTCAAGGAGTTCGCAAAAGGATATCTCGAAGCAACCCGAGCGTTCGCTGAAAACAAGCCCATCGGGGACGGAGTGGGTCCCCTCACCGTGACCATGCTGGCCGGGAAGGCTCAATGGAAAGAACCCGTTGAGGATACCGTATACGCGGAGACGAAAATAGAGGGCCGTAGGGCGCTGCTCATCAAGGCGAAGGGTCCGGGTGGCCGCGTCGGCAAGCCCGGAGAACTCGTCCAATGGCTGGCGAGACGCAGGAAAATCGCACGAATCATCATGATCGACGCGGCCGGGAAACTCGAGGGCGAGCGCAGCGGAGAAGTGGTCGAGGGCGTCGGGGCGGCCATCGGAGGCCCACCCGTCGAGAAGTACAAGATCGAACAGATAGCCACCAAACTGCGAATCCCGCTCGACGCCATCGTCATCAAGGAGTCCTTCACCGAGGCCATTACCCCTCTCCACCAGCGCCTAGCCCAGGGGGCTCGCATTGCAGCGGAGCGCGTTCGGAAGGCCATCCGCGAGCGCACCAAGCGGGGCGACACTGTGATCGTGGCGGGCATCGGAAACACCATCGGCATCGGCCAGCGCCCCGACCAAATCCCCAAGAAGTTCCCGCTGCCTCCTGAGAGGCGCCCTGAAGCGATCGAGTCAACTCAGCTTCTCGTGAGGTGAGGAGTTTTTTTAAGCCTCCACCACTCATCAATAGAGGAGTGAGTCCCATGCGCCGCTACAAGCACGTCGAGGAGATCATAAAGCTGATGTGGAAACCGGAGCGCATCCGTAACATCGGGATAGTGGCTCATGTCGACCACGGAAAAACCACTCTCACGGACTCGCTCGTCGCCGCTTCGGGAATTATCAGCTTCGATCTGGCCGGAGAGCAGCTCTTCACGGATTTCCTAGACATCGAGCAGCAGCGCGGAATCACGGTCCAAACCGCGGCCGTTAGTCTCGCACACACCTATGAGGGAAACGAATATCTCATCAACCTGCTCGACACCCCCGGACACGTGGACTTCAGTGGCGACGTGACCCGCGCGCTCCGCGCCATCGACGGCGTGATCGTCGTGATGGACGCGGTGGAGGGAATAATGCCGCAGACCGAAACCGTTACACGCCAGGCCCTTCAAGAACGAACTAAGCCCGTTCTGTTCATCAACAAAGTCGACCGATTGATAACCGAACTGAAGCTCTCCCCGGAGGAGATCCAAGCCCGCTTCGCAAAGCTCATAACCAAGTTCAACGAACTCATCCGCCGTTTTGCCCCCAAGGATGTGGCCGCGGACTGGATGGTAAATGTCGAGAACGGATCCGTGGCCTTCGGATCCGCGAAGGAGAAATGGGCGATTTCCATTCCCCAGATGAAAAAGAAGAACATCTCGTTCAAAGACATATACCAAGCATACCAAGAGGGCCGCCAAGCGGAACTCGCCAAGCTCACCCCACTCTACGAGGTTGTTCTCGACATGGTCATCCGCCACCTGCCCGATCCAAAAGCCGCCCAGCAGAAGCGCGTCCCCGTCCTGTGGAAGGGTGACATCGAGAGCGAGATAGGCAAGGCCATGCTCAGCGCCGACCCGAACGGCAAGCTGTGCATGGTCATTACCGACATCGTGGTCGACGAACAGGCAGGGGTCATCTCCACGGGCCGCATTTTCTCTGGAACCGTCGAGAAAGGAAAAGCCGTGAAGCTGTTGAACGCCAAGCAAACGAGCAAGATCCAGCAGGTCTCCATCTACATGGGTCCCGATCGTGTGATAGTGGACAAAGTCCCAGCTGGCAACATCGCGGCCCTCATCGGGATGAAGGAGGCCGTCGTTGGAGAGACCCTGATGGAAGAGGGTGTTGACGCCCCGGGCTTCGAGGAGCTCCGCTACATCAGCGAGCCAGTGGTCACTGTGGCAATCGAGCCGAAGAACTTCCAGGAGCTACCGAAGCTCGTCGACCGTCTCAACAAAATCGCGAAGGAGGATCCGAACATCCGCGTGAAGATCAACGAGGAGACCGGAGAGTATCTGGTGTCCGGAATGGGTGAGGTGCACCTCGAAATCGTGGAATACAAGCTGCGCGAAGCCGGACTTGAGGTAAAGACTTCCGAGCCCATCGTGGTCTACCGCGAGACCGTCACCAAGCACGCCGGACCCGTCGAGGGCAAATCTCCCAACCGCCACAACCGGTTCATGATCTCGGTGGAACCGCTCGAGCCCGAAGTCATCAAGGCGATCGAGGACAAGCGCATCACGGACGATCAAGATCGGAAAGAACGGGCGGCGCTTCTGCGAGAACTGGGATGGGACACGCACCTGGCCCGAAACGTGATAGCCGTGGTCGGCCCCAACGTGCTCATCAACGCTACCAAGGGGGTCCAGTTCATGCGCGACGTTCAGGACTACATAATCGAGGCCTTCAAGAACGTGGTGGAGGAAGGGCCCCTCATGCGCGAGCCTTGCCGGGGCCTCAAGGTCATAATAGAGGACGCAATGCTTCACGAGGACTCGGTCCACCGCGGCCCAGCCCAGATCATCCCTGCTGTCCGCAGACCCATCTTGGCATGCGTCCTCTTGGGAGACCCCATCGTGCTCGAACCCCTGCTGAAGCTGGAGGTCAAGGTTCCCCAGGAGTTCATGGGCGGAGCAACCAAGGTGATCCAAGGGCGGCGGGGCCGGATAATCGACATGCAGACCGAAGAGGACATCATAGTGCTCCAGGCCCTCCTCCCGGTGGCGAACTCCTTTGGACTAGCAGCCGATCTGAGATCCGAGACCGAGGGCCGCGCCATATGGGCAACCGAGTTCGCAAAATTCGAGAAACTGCCCCCCGAACTCCAGCAGCAGGTGATCCAGAACACCCGCAAGCGCAAAGGACTGAAGCCAGAACCTCCTAAGCCCGAGGAGTTCATGGAGAAATAGGGGTACTAATCTCTGCTTAGGGCATTCGAAACATCCGCGATTTCCTCCGGCGTCAAGTGCAACACTCTTTTCTCGAGCAGCTTCGGATGAATTCTTTCATTCAGAAATTTTCTTCGCTCGTGTTTGTCCAAGCGGGCTTTCGGAAAGATCTCGTGAAAGGAGTGTTCCAGCGCATTCCGGACTTTCTGTTGCCGGTGCTGGAAGAGCGCCCGAACCACCCGCTGAAAGACCTCTTGATCACTGATCTCCACACCCGGTGCGCGCCGTCTTATACGCACTATGGCGGACATGACGCGTGGCCGCGGAAAGAAGACTTCTGGGGGAAGAACTTCCAGAACCTCCGCCTCCGCTTTGTACCAAAAGTTGACCGTTAGTCGGCCGTATTGAGCCGTTCCGGGAGCCGCAACCAGCCGTTTCGCGAACTCCAGCTGGAACATGAGGACGCCGACGTCGAAAGGATGTTCGAGCAGCCAGAAGGTGAGCTTTGACGAGATGTTGTACGGGATGTTGGACACTACCTTATTGAACCGCGGTATCTCTGCTCTGAAGATATCACCATGAATGAAGGTCACATTGGACGCCCGGACCCTCCGCTTTGCCAGCTCGAGCATCCGGCCATCTTTCTCCACCGATATGACGTGTTTGGCTCGCTCGGCCAGCACAGCGGTGAGATTTCCGAGACCCGTCCCGACCTCCAGCACCACATCGTTTTTTCCCACCTCCGCGTGTTCGGCCATTCGGTGGAGCACCTCCGGGGATACCACCACGTGCTGTCCTCGTCTCTTTAGCAACCACACCCCATACTTTTTCAGGTCTTGGAGAACTTCCACCCTCACCACGCAATTATTATGGAAACCGCAGAAATTATAATGAACGAGAGATTAGCTAAGGGAAACGGTGATCGCGTGCCATCTGAGGCATTTCTCAAAGGAAAAGAAGAGCTGTTCGGCATGCTCAAGCCCGGAGCGATCCTAACCCCTGAAATAGAAAGAAAAATAATGGATGTGTACGGGGGGCGCGGAAAGCGAGCCCTCGAAGCCGTAAAAGAGCGCCGGGTGATCAAGAGAGGTCGCCACTGGTTTGTGCGCGGCCGCGGAGGAGAGTACGAGGTCGTAAAAACGATGTGCACCTGCCGGGATTACGTGATGAACATCGCGCCCGGCAAAGCCGACGTCGACATGTGCTATCACGCGCTGGCCAAAACCATCTGCGAAAAGCTCCAAGCCTACTACGTGATAGAGCCGGTGGAAGAACCTTGAGAAAGCACGAATTGGCATCTCGCCTCATCAGCTTCTTGAGAAAACGCTATCGGAGAGAACTCGAGCACCCCTGGCACGACGACCCATTCAAAGTGCTTGTTTCGTGTGTGCTCTCACAGCGAACGCGCGAAGAAAACACCGAAGCCGCCAGCCGTGCCCTCTTCACCGTAGCTGCCACCCCTCATGAGCTCGCGAGACTCCCACTCAGAAAACTCGAGAAGCTGATAAGACCCGCGGGCTTCCCGAAACAGAAAGCTCGGCGCCTGCAAGCCATTTCCAAGATCTTGCTCGAGCAGTACGGGGGCAGAGTCCCGCGGAACTTCGATGAGCTGACCCGCTTGCCCGGTGTGGGTTCAAAAACGGCCAACGTAGTCCTGTGCTACGGATTTGGAATCCCGGCGATACCAGTCGATACCCACGTCAACCGCATCAGCCGCAGGCTCGGACTTGTTTCGCCTAACGCAAAAATAGAGGAAGTCGCTCCAGCCCTCTCCAAGATCTTTCCGCGCCGCTACTGGCACGTGCTCAACCGGGGGCTAGTTCTCTTCGGCCGGGAGATCTGCAGACCTCTCAGACCAAAGTGTTCTTTATGTCCTCTCTCCGATCTCTGCCCCACGGGGAAGCAGAAGCTTAAACCAAAGAAAACAAAGTAGGAATGTGCACGCATGCTGGTGCTCTACTTGTTGTTGCTCGTGGGCTCCCTGAGCTTGGGCTTCGAAGCCATGATGCTGGGAATGGGTGGAAAGATCGTTCTCCTTTACCGCAAGCGGCCACTCTTCGTGCTGGGAATGAGCGTGCTGTTGGGATTCTCCATCGTTGTCCTTTCGCTCTCAGTTGGCGTGTTGTTGGATCTCGAGGCTCTCCACATTTGCGTCTTGGCGTTTGTTTTCACCGTCCTGCTCGGAAAGGTCGTAGAGAGAATCAGACCCCACATAGTTCGCGAGTTCAAGCTAGTCCCGGAAAAAATCAGCGATCGAAAAATCAAGCAGATGTTGAAGCAGCGCGGCATCAGGACATAATTTTTCCATTGGTTTTAAGAGAAAAGATTTCTAAAAGTAGATGATGCCCGACCCCATGGAGGCGATGAAAAAGGAGTTCGAGTCGTACATCATTCCACCGAGCTGGGAGGACAAGATCTGGAAAATTGAGGAGTACCGAGAATTTCACGAGCGGACCATTAAAGACAAGCAGGCAATCGAGCGGTGGTGGGAGAAATGGGCCAACGAGCTCTACTGGTTCGAAAAGTGGACCAAAGTTCTAGACGATAGCAACCCTCCTTTCTACCGCTGGTTTGTGGGAGCCAAAACGAATTTGGCCTATCTCTGCACTGATTGGCAACTGCGTCAGGGAAGGGGGGACAAAGTGGCCCTGATATGGGAGAGTGAACCGGTGGACGAGAACGGAAAACCAGTTGAGATCCGAAAGTTCACCTACCGCGAGCTGTGTCGATTGTCCAACCGGATTGCTTTTGCTCTGAGACAAAAACTCGGAGTGAAGAAGGGAGAAATACTCACTTTTTACCTCCCTATGATTCCCGAGCTCCCTCTCTACATGCTGGCAGTGCAACGTCTTGGAGCGGGGCACAGCATAGTCTTCAGCGGGTTCAGCGCCCAAGCACTGGCTATAAGGATAATGGACGCCGGGGCTCGGATTGTGGTGACCGCCGACGGTGTGTACCGGAGAGGAAAGGTTTTGAACCTCAAGCAAATCGTTGATGAGGCGATCGCGATCTGTGAACGCGAGGGCCACCGAATAGAAAAAGTCGTGGTCGTCAAACGAGTGGGGAACGATGTTTCCTGGGATCCCAGCCGAGATCTGTGGCACTCGGATCTGCTAGGCGGAATCCCCTCCGACGCCACCGTGTCCTGTGAGCCCTTGGGACACGACGATTTCAGTTTCATCCTCTACACCTCCGGCACCACCGGCAAACCCAAGGGGGCGCAGCACTCTGTCGGGGGATACGCCGTCCATCTCTACACCACCATGAAGCTCATTTTCGATATCCGGGACGAGGACGTGTACTGGTGCGCCGCCGACATCGGATGGATCACCGGTCACAGCTACATCGTTTATGGCCCCCTCATCTGCGGCGCGACTACTCTCATGTATGAGGGGGCACCGAATTATCCGGATGTGGACCGCTGGGCGGCAATGATCGAGCGCCACCGCGTGACCATATTCTACACGGCACCCACGGCCATCCGCATGCTCATGCGCCATTCCAAGGAAAAGTACACAAAGCACGATCTTTCTTCCCTCCGCATAATCCACAGCGTGGGCGAGCCCATAAATCCGGAGGCGTGGAGGTGGTACTACGAGGTCTTCGGCAATTCTGACTGCGTGTGTTCGAGCACGTGGTGGATGACCGAAACGGGCGGAATGCTCACAGGACATTTCCCCGGCATGGGTAAGATCTTCCCCCTCAAACCGGGGACCAACGGGTATCCCATCCCCGCTGTTAAGATGCAGGTGTTCGACGAAGAGGGCAAGCCGGTCAAGCCAGGGCAGCGAGGATATCTGGTTATCAGCACCCCGTGGCCCGGGATGTTGATGACCCTTTTCAAGGAGCCGGAACGCTATCTTCAGGTGTATTTCGGGAAATACAAGCAGCGTGGCTGGCACTATTATACCGGCGACTTCGCCATGGTGGACGACGACGGATATATCTGGGTGCTGGGGAGGGCAGACGATGTTCTGAAAGTGGCTGGCCATCGGATCGGCACGGCCGAGGTGGAGTCCGCCATGGTCAAACATCCGGCCGTTGCGGAGGCCGCGTGCGTTGGAAAGAGTGACCCGATCAAGGGAGAAATCCCGCTGATCTATGTGACGCTGAGATCCGGATTCAGCGGAAGCCAAGAACTCGCAACCGAGCTCAAAAAACACCTCCGCACCACCTTGGGCCCAGTGGTCGCGTCTGATGCTCTCATCACCTTCGTGGACACCCTCCCGAAGACCCGAAGTGGAAAGATCATGAGACGGCTGCTCCGCGCTGTCGCTGAGGGCAAACCCTTAGGTGATGTGACCACTCTAGAGAGCGAGGTGGCGGTGGAAGAGGCCAAGAAGGCCTACGAGATGGTGAGGAGCGCGCTCGAAAAGACCTCTTCATCCACCGGAGGATAGAATCTCAGCTTTTTTCTGCTCCAGCTCATCCACCAGCCCGGAGAGAAGAGGAAACTCGGACAAAAAGGGAGCGATATCTTGGCGCACAGCGGCCCAGAGCCCCTCCATTTCTTCGCACCGTGTCCCCCGCTCCATATAGGTGAGCGCTTGCAACAACATGGAGAGATAGTCAGCCGCTCGGACCAACCTCGCCTCCGGACTTGACTGTTCGTGATATTCCTGCCACAGTGCCAACAATTCTGGGTGATCAGACAACATTTTGGCCGTGGCGTTCACTTCCATTTCGCTTTTGAAACCCCGATCGCCAGCGTGTTCCAGCGCGGGACACGGAATGTCCCCAATCAACGCTTCGTTCCAGTCGTGGATTAGCGCCATCAAGACCGTTTTATGCAAATCGAGCTGTACTCCTCGCTTTTTCAATTCGTCGTCGACAGCCGCACAGATCGACGCGACTTCAAAGGAGTGCTGCGCAACATCCTCCATCGACGTGCGCTCTATTTTTGCCAGAGCCCACCCGGCTCGCGGCACACTTTTTAGCAGATTTATTCTTCTCAGCAGATCCATCAGCCGCATAACAAATTTTACTTCCCGGCTTTCACATAAGTCTTTTTCACGAGCACCCGAGATAAGTATGAGGTCGAGAATGAAGAAAGTGCGGGACATCCGTCTCACACCCAAGATGAGTGTAGGAAAAATGGTCGATGCTTTGGGCAATGCCGGAGGATTCGTCGCGAAAAAAGTGTGGCAGGGCGTACAGATATGGAGACGGATGGTTGAGGATCCCGACTGTGTGAAGTTCTTCTCTTTTCCAGCCTGCATAGTTGCCACGGGATGCCGGGGAGTAATCGCAGATCTCGCAAAGCAAAAACTGATCGATGTGATAGTGACCACCTGCGGAACCCTCGACCACGATATCGCGCGAACTTGGAAACCTTATTACCATGGGGATTTCATGGCCGACGACGCGGAGCTGAGAAAGGAGGGAATCAATCGCTTGGGCAATATCTTTGTTCCCGATTCGAGCTACGGCCAGCTTTTGGAGAAAAAAGTCCAGTCGTTTTTGGAAGAGCTGTGGAGCGAGGGAAAACGCGAATTCTCCGTTCATGAGCTGATCTGGGAATTCGGAAAGCGGCTGAAGCCGGACTCGATTCTCTACTGGGCTTGGAAAAACCGTATCCCGGTTTTTGTCCCGGGCATATTCGATGGTGCAGTCGGAAGTCAGCTCTGGATGTTTTGGCAGACTCACCGGGAATTCAGAATCGACGAGTTCGCGGACCAGCAAAAGCTCGCTGATATCGTCTTCAGCGCGAAGAAGACGGGAGCGGTGATCGTTGGTGGAGGTATCAGCAAGCACCACACCATTTGGTGGAATCAATTCAAGAACGGGCTCGACTATGTGGTCTATATGACCACTGCTGTCGAATGGGACGGGAGCTTGAGCGGCGCCCGCACGCGAGAGGCGGTCTCTTGGAAAAAAGTGAAGCCGGTTGCGCCGCGTGTTACCGTGGAAGGCGACGCCACGGTGTTGCTCCCCCTAATGGCTGCGGCCGTGTTGGAGCGAACCCGAAAGCGATCTCGCCGTTCTCTCTGAAAGCGTTTTTAGGATCGCCGTCTAATAGTGAGGTGGTGAGAGAAATGGAGCCTCAACCAGAAAAGAAATTGGTGGGAAAAGTCACCCACTACTTCACGAAGATAAGCGTGGCGGTTGTGGAGCTAACGGACGAACTCAAGATAGGAGATCGCATATCGATTGAGGGGCACACAACGAACTTCCAGCAGACCGTGACATCGATGCAGATCGAGCACCAAAACGTGGAAAAAGCTGGTCCGGGACAGTCCATCGGTCTCAAAGTGGAACAGCGAGTGAGAGAAGGAGACTTGGTGTACAAGCTGAGCTAACGAGACTTGAATCCGAGTTTTTCCCAAACTCGCTCCCCAAGCTCCATAAAGGCCCGCGCGGCAGCAGATTTTGGAGCAAAGTTGATTACCGGAGCTCCCGCCGTGAGACTCTCCCTCACTTTCAGATCTTCGGGCACGGACATCAGAACCGGCCATCCGAGCGTTCGCTTGACCTCCGATAGCGGGACCTCGAACTTTCGCCCGCTTACCTTGTTTACTACTACCCCCAGAATTGGTTTGCGATACCGTTCGGCCGCCCTGAACGTTTTCATCGTGCTGGCTATGGTCGGTATCTCTGGATTGGTTACGATGAGCATGTGATCACAAGCTTTTATAGCTGCGACGGCTTCAGTCCCCAGACCGGGAGCCGAATCGAGAATGATGAGCTTGTATTTCTGCCTTAGTGGTTCGATACTTGCCTTGAAATCTATCAGCGGAATGTCTCCCTCATAAGCCAGCGATCCAGGGATCACGTGAAGCCCGGAGTTGTGAACGTGGACCGCACTTTCTGCTGGAACAGCACCCACCAACACATCGTGAATGCTGTTCTCCACCTCCAAGATTCCTAGGTGGAGTCCTAAATTCGGTGCTGAAAGATTCGCGTCCACCACCAGCACCTCTTTCCCCAGCCGGGACGCGAAGAAGGAGGCGAGATTGGCAGCGGTGGTCGTTTTCCCCACACCCCCTTTGCACGAAAACACCCCCAGAATTTTTGCACGTTTGACTCGAATCTGGGGCTTTTGTCCCCGCTGCATGGTGTGCAGAATTCGCTTCAGAGGTTTTGTCTTTGGCATTTCATTCAGCTCTCAACAGATCGATATGCTCGTTTTTCCGTTAACGATCTCTTGTCCTTTTTCCGTCAGGGCATAAACAGAAATCAGTCCCTCCTTTTCCCTTTTCACGTATCCTTCTCGCTCCATTCGCTCGAGTATTTCATCGATTTTTTCAGAGGGAGGGGAGAACCCATGTGTCACAAATATCTCCTGGATTATGGATGAGCGACCGAGTTTTCCCCTCGATCGCAACACCCACAGCACCAGCTCATCCAGTCTCTTGGCCGCTTCCATTATAGTATCCACATCTAATCGCCGGCTACTCTCCATCTCAACCCCTCTTCTTGTGTTGTTTTGTGTGTTTTTGTTTTTCGCGTGCAGACGCGCTTTCCCTCAATTTTCTTAGCGCGTGAACCATCCTCTCTTCCGCTTTCGGTTCTTCTTTAATCACGGGCGCGCGCATCTCCGACTTTAGCTTTTTTAGAGGGGCAAAGGGCTTTCGGGGTCGTATGACGAACCAGTATGCCACTGAGAAAGCCACCAACCCTAGTATGATGACCACTGCTGGCAGGAACGGATTGCTCGAAGCTTGCTGGGAAGCCACTATGGCCAAAATCTGCGGGAAATCTACCTCTGCGTGATAGTATACGAAATTTTCATCTTTTCCCGTCAGGTCTGGAGTGAATTGAATCCACCCATTATCATATTTTAGCACCTTCACCTCATTTTCCAGTGCGTGGTTTTGCTGCAACCACTGACAAGAAATGGCGAAGTTCAGCTCCATGCTCTGAGCCTGCTCATCAGCCGTGATAGTAAGATAGGAAAGCACGACTTGCGCTGGCGCTGGCACTCCTACGGGTTTTTCATCAGTCCTCATGACTGCAGGAGTGTTTTCAACCGGGGTGTTGAATACAAGAACAACCTCTCTGAGAATGGGATCTCCCGGAAACGATAGATAATACTGGTAGTTTTCCGTTTGTGCCGATACTCCCAGCGCTCCCCCCAACAACATGAGTGCCACCACTAAGGCGCTTCGCATCCCTCTACCTCTATCTTTTTCGTCCGCCAAATTTATGTGATTTTTAAATTTTGAAATGTTTCACATTTTTGCGAAAGTTATAAATCTACAGCCATCCACCAGTTTCACGTGAAGAAGTGGGAGCGAATTCCGCGTCAGATTGCCTATTCGTATTTGGAAGAGGACTTGCGGTTTATGTGTCAGCTCGATCTGGCGAGGGAGTGTGATATCGCTATAGGAGCGGTTAACCGTGTGCTCAAAAAATTTGAGCGTCTGGGCGCGGTAGAGATCAAGCCCCAAGGTTTTCGAGTAATCGATATTGAAAGAATTCTTCTTTACTGGGCAAACCACCGAGATCTGTACGCCGATATTGCACTTCGATGGCCAACGGGGTCTCCAATCACCGACGTAGAGCGAACCCTGAGCACCACCCATGTTCTTACGTGTTTTTCGGGATTCAAAGCCCGGTTCAAAAAGGTGCTGCGCGAATACGATCAGGTGTTCGTTTACGGGGATAGCGCTCCCGTTCGCAGAGCATTCGCCAAAGTTCAAGAACCAGTCTCCGAGATAATCGTCCTCAATTCGGATCCCCATCTCATCAAACTGGCACAGAACAATGTCGCACCCGTGGGTCAGTTGTTTGTGGACCTTTGGCAGATCGGCAATCCGGGAAAACCCTGGATCGACTTCATCAGTGATCGGGTACGCCGAACAGAAATCGGAGCTATTCGAGGGCTGATCCGCCGGACAAGGAGAGAAACTTAGAGCGCTCCTGAGGCCCCCATCCAAAGAGTTCCCGAATAATAGTGAAAGCCGCCGACGGAGGAATGACTCCTTGTTCCGTTATAATGAGATCCACATACTCCGGCGGTGTCACATCAAAACTCGGATTTCTCACCTTCAACCCCGGAAACTTCCGGAGATCGACTACTTCTTGTGGATCTCTTTCTTCGATTTCCACCAGCTGTCCGACCAGAGTTCCAGGGTGAAATTTGTACGTCTCCGCCGCCACGTAGAACAACACACGGGCTTCATGCGCCGCAAGCGCGATCTGGGATGTCCCGATTTTGTTAACTACAGCACCATTTGCCGCAATACTATCAGCACCCACGATCACCTTGTCGACCTCTTTCATGATAAAGCGGACTGCCGAATCGACTATCATGGTGGTGGGTATTTTCTCCTTGAGTAGGGCTCTGGCTGTAAGATGACCTTGCAAACGAGGACGCGATTCCGTGACGATCACCCGGATGTCTTTTCCCTGTTTGTAGGCAGCGGTGAGAACCGAGATCGCACATTCGCTATTGCAGTGGGTTAAAACCACATCGCCGTCTGAGATCCGTCTGGCTCCAATCTCTCCGATGCGCTTGACAGCTAGGAGCGAGTTCTGAATGAACTCGTTAGCACGCGTGACTATCTGCTCGCGCAGTTCCTTAACGTCTCTGTCAGCTCGCAAATCTCGTAGGACGTACCGTATAGCGTTTGGCAGGGAAACCGCTGTTGGCCGCGTCCGATAGAGCAGATCGGCCGCTTGTTTGATTTCCTTTACAAAATCGCTTGTTCTCTTGGCTTTGGATTTTACCGCCACGGTCTTCAGTGCCCGGGCAACCGCTCTAGCAATCCTGCCGGCGCCGCGTATCCGCATGTGTTTGATGTCAGCCGCCGTCTTCTTGACTTGCGTAAGAACCATCGCTATTCCATCGCCGCCTGAGTTATTTACTCTTTTGTTGCCGATCGAGTTCGCGCTGTAACTCGTTTAACAAAATGCGATAATCCGTTTTCCTGACGATGTCTGGGGTGTCCGAAATCCGGCGTTTGAACCACTCTATCACTGACTGGATATCGTCTAGGTCGCTAGCCTCCTTTATCAGTTTTTCCAGTTCGGAAATATGAACGACATTGGGGAGAACACGCCGATAGGCTTCCTGAAGCAGGGAGAGTTCATCGCCTTGCATGCTTTCCCCTATACGGCAGCCAGCGTTTCCTTGAAACACTCCATCGACAGCATGGTGGACACGTTTCGCACTCCGTCCCGCGAAGCAATGTTGTCCTCAATGAACTTGTTTAGATCATCCATGGTTCTCGTTCGAAGTTTTATCAGCAGCGAATCTCCTCCAGCGATTTTGTGGACTTCGCACACCTCGCGCTTTCTCAACAAGCTGTCTGCGAGCTCCTTTATGGATCTGGATTCCACATCCACTTTTACGAAGGCAGTTATCTCCCATCCATATTTTTTGGAGTCTATGACTATCGAGAAACCCTTTATTATGCCCTTTTTTCGAAGCTTGTCTATCCTTCTCTTTACTCCCGAAATGCTCAGCCCCAGTTCCCTGCTCAGTTCTTTCAGAGACACTCTGGAGTTCTTCGCGAGCGCACGCAAAAGCTTGAGATCAACGCTGTCGATTTCTTCCACGGCTTTCACCTCACGTGTGTGCGAACACGGCTAAAGGTTTTGGACTCACTCGTTCAATGCGTGCGAAGCCAAATCTCTCGAATTGTACGATGAGAGGCACCGTCAAACTGGCAACAGTGGGTTCTACCAAGCCGGAGATGGTTGTCGCATCCGGCATGAGCACATCCATTTCGAGTGCTCCGCGCGAGACCCATTGAATCTTTGGCACATCCAGAAGGCCGAAGCCGAAGAACTCCGCCTCGATTCTTACCCCTTTTCTTTTGATCACCACGTTCATCAAATCCTTGAGGCGAACGATGTCTCCCTCCTTCCACTTGACCGCGTCAGCCTTTGGTATCCAGAAACGCGCCTCGCTGCCTCGCCTGTCGATTGGTACTATTCTTTCTCCAGCCTCCGGATTGGAGGGGTGGTTGCGCAGTCGTACGTCGTTCAATGATGGGGTTTTGCGAACTAGGATTTCTATGGGATCTGGCACAAAAAAGAGACGCATGGCTTTCAGATCCGCAAACTTCCGGTTGTACGCGTATAGTGTTTCCCAGCTGAGAGAGGAGTCCACGAGCGTTGCTCCCAAATCCATAATCACTTTTTTCAGGGTCTCGGGAAGAAAGCCACGACGTCTCAGCGCCGCCAGCGTGGCCAGCCTCACATCGTTATAACCGGACAACTCTCCTTTCTTAACCGCCTCTACTATGGCCGTCTTGCTCAGCTCCCCTCCCGGAATGCTCAATCGTCCGTACTGAATCGCTACTGGATACTCCCATCCCAAGTGGGCGTAGAGAAAGCGCTGTCGTTCTTCATTGACCTCGTGTTCTTTTCCCCTGAAGATGTGCGTAACTCCCATTTCGTGGTCGTCGATCGAAACCGCGAAGTTGTAGAGGGGCCAAACACGGTATTTGCTGCCAACCCGGGGGTGCGGTGTTTCAACGATTCTAAACGCTGGCCACTCACGAACGGCAGGATTCGGATGTTTCAGATCTGTTTTTATTCGGAGAACGGCCTCTCCGGCCTTGTAGTCACCGGCCAGCATTCGGTTCCAGCGCTGCATGTTTT
The DNA here is from genome assembly GCA_029259175.1 of Hadesarchaea archaeon. GTDB lineage: Archaea > Hadarchaeota > Hadarchaeia > Hadarchaeales > Hadarchaeaceae > JAVZGN01. Next base: position 212,898 of record JAPDJH010000004.1, on the reverse strand, counting down.
CCGCTGGCGAGAGCCCGCGACACGCGCAAGCCCCACCGCGATCGCGCAGAGATCGGAACTGCTCCACCGCACACGTGCACACATAGGCCTTTCCCTCGGAGAGCAACCGCTCAGCGAAGTCGTAGTAAACATTTAGTCTATCAGACTGCACGTATTCTTCATCCCAGCTGAGGCCCAGCCAGCGCAAATCCTGTTTTATCAGATCGTACATCTCGGGCCGAACGTTTTCGGGATTGGTGTCTTCGAATCGCAATATGAATTTCCCATTGTATTTTCGGGCGTATTCGTGACTCAAAATCGCGGCCCTGATATGACCGAGGTGTAATGGCCCATTGGGATTGGGCGCAAACCTGGTGACTATTGATTTGAGCTCCTCCGCTCGGGGCAGCTCCGGAAGCCCTCTTTTCTCCTCCTTTGCGGTTTCTGGCACTCCACCGAGTTCTTTTAACATTTTTTCCTGCTCGTTGGCGCCCATGGTGTTCACCTCGAGAACTACACCACGGACGAGCGGGAGCAGCTCTTTTATTCTGGATTTCCACTGCGGTCGTTCAGCCAGTATTTTCTTCACCACGGCGTTGACGTCGGCCCGTCCTTCGTGTTCAACGGCGTTTGCCAGAACCCATCTCATAATCTCTGCTCGTTCTTCCTCCAGAGCCATCACCTGTCTAAATCTCTCTGTGTATCACGAAATCAGCAATCCTGAGTAGAGCATTTTTTGCTCGGGACTCCGGAAGCTCTCCCAAAAGCTTTTTTGCCTCGTTCACCATTGCCTCGGCTTTACGTGATGCGTATTCAATGGCACCCGTCTTCTCCAGCAGGCCGATAGCTTTGCGCATCTCCTTTCTTGTGATGTCTTTCTTCCCCAACAATCGCAACAGAGTCCTGCGGTCTTTCGGATCCAGCCGCTCCAGAGCCTTGACCACGAGCAGCGTCTTTTTCCCCTCTTGGATGTCGCTGCCAATGGGCTTGCCGAACTTGCGCTTTTCCCCGATTATTCCCAGCACATCATCCCGTATTTGGAAGGCCATACCGATCAGCATTCCGTATCTGCCGAGCAAGTCTACTTGCTTTCGGGTCCCACCACCTAGCAGCGCACCAACTCTCATGGACGCCTCTATCAGCGCCCCTGTTTTACCAGCGATCATATCTAGATATTCCTCCTCTGTTACACGCCGTTTTTTCGCCATGAGCAAATCCTTAGTCTGCCCTCGGCAGATCTCGAAACTTGCTTTGCTCACGATGTCGAGGACTTCTGCTGCTCTCCTTCCATCCACCCCCAGCCGTTGCATGTTTGCAGCCAGAGCTTCGAAAACTTTTGCGAAAAGGGCATCTCCGGCGACGATCGCAATCGGTTCTCCCCACAGCACGTGAACGGTCTTGACATTACGCCTGATCTCGTCGTGATCCATGATGTCGTCGTGGATGAGGGTGAATGTGTGCAATAGCTCGATTGCTGCGGCGGCTTCCAGAGCGTCTTTGGTTTTTCCTCCCACCGCTTCACAGGAGAGAATCACCAAGCAGGGCCGTAGGCGTTTTCCCCCTGCTTCTAGAAGGTGACGCGTTGCTTGGGCGAGAATTTTTGGCCTCAAGTTCTTGGGAACCCATCTGTCGAGTTCTTTATCTACTATCTTTACCCTATCCATCAGATATTTGAGGACATCCAATCTCATCCCCCCACATGTATCGCCGTCCCGTTTTTCAAGAGATGGATGGTGTTTTTGGTGTATCCGAGTTCAGCAGCGATAGTTGCCATCGCGTGGAGTTTTTCTGGAGTGCCATGACAGGGTACCACTACATCTGGAGCCACCATTTTGAGAAACTTTTTGATATCCTCTCTCCTGGCGTGTCCCGAAGCGTGCACGTCCCGGTGAATCTCTGCCCCCTGAACTTCCAGTTTCGCTTCAAGCTCCGCCCGATTCGCTTGGTTGATCGGACTCGGTATCACGCTACTCGAGAAGATGACGTGATCCCCCTTTCGGACTCGAGGCGGCAGCTTGCCGTCTGCAATGCGAGTGAGAACCGAAGTGGGTTCTCCCTGGTGCCCGGTGCAAATAATCACATAGTCCTGCCTTCGATTTTCTATTCGCTTCATTACCTTTTTTGCAGTGTTGGGGCGTCCGTATATCTCCAGTTCGCGGGGAAATTCGACCAATCCCAACTCCGTCGCGGCACTACAATAATTCTTCAGAGATCTCCCCACCATTACAGGAGTTCGCCCGAGCTCATATGAGAGATCCACGATCGACTTCAGCCGGGCCATGTGGGACGAAAAAGTGCTGATATAGAGCAGTCCTCCGCTGTCTGCGCTTTCCTCCATCACTTTTTTGAGCATATCACGCACTTCTGCTTCCGAGGGGGTCGTTCCCGGTTCGTCGGCTCTCACCGAGCCCACAAGCGCGATTAAACAATTGTTGTCCTTGCGGAGCCGGCACAAACCCTCCGTATCCGTGAGCGGACCCAACAATGGGTGCTCGTCTAGCTTGAAATCGGATGCGACGAGAACTGTCTCGTTTTCATGATGTATTGCTATCGCGACCGTGTGCAGTATGCTGTGAGTGACTGGAATGAATTCGACTCTCACGTTATCAAACCGCAGAGTGGCTTTCGGTAGCACAGCCCGAATAAGGTGCTGCGAAGGAGTTGGAAAGTGTTCTTCCCGCAACAATTTTTTTAATATCCGGATTGTGTATGGCGTCCCGTAGATCGGCGCATTGTAGCTGGTGGCCAGCTTTCCGACAGCTCCGATGTGATCTAGATGTCCATGTGAGAGAAGAATGGCTTTTACTTTGTTGCCTCTGAAATCCGTATCGTCGGGTATTGCTTGGAGATTGATGAGCTCCGCACGACTCATTCGCCCGATGTCCACATCGTCGAACCCTATGATGCTATCCAGTCGTATCCCCATATCCACAACTATGTACTCCCCATCGAATCCGATGGCAGTCATGTTGCGTCCAACCTCGTTCATTCCACCAATGGGCAAAATCTCGATCATCTTCTTTTACCTCTGCAGAGTTTGGTGATCGAAAATCCTCTAGCTGTGAGCCATTCGGCTGTTCTGCCGGTTATCACCACCTCGGTGTTGCACAACTCTTTCAGATTTTTGCACCCGCATAGAAACATGGCTGCTTTCAGCTCAAGCAAAAAGGACGTTAGAAATTGTCTAAGGGATTTCTCCCCCTTTGCAGCCGCTTTTAGTACTGGCAGGGCCAAACCAACCAGATCGGCGCCGAGTGCCAGAGCTTTTGCGGCGTCCAGACCGGAGCGCACTCCTCCGCTTGCTATAACGGGAACCGAAACCGATTCCGCCACTTCTATGACGGCGACAGCAGTGGGTATGCCCCAATCCCAAAACGTGGCCCCGAGTCCTCTCCCGGCTCGGTGGAGTTCTACACCCGCCCAAGACGTTCCGCCAGCACCGCTCACATCGATTGCAGCGGCTCCAGCAGACACAAGTTTTTTGGCCACACGGCGGTTTATTCCGGCACCCGTTTCTTTAACGATGACTGGCACATCCAATGTGTTGCACACCTTCGATATGGCTCGCAACCCTCCACGAAATGTGGGCTGACCCTCGGGCTGGACGACCTCTTGGAGGGGATTCAAGTGAATGGATAGCGCATCGGCATCTATGCTTTCCACTGCGTAGCGAGCCAATTGTGGGCCCTTCTTTCCCAAGAGTTGTGGAATCCCGAGGTTGCCCAGCAGGAACACGTCGGGGGCCACCTTTCTCACCTTGTAGGTGGACATGAGGCGCGGGTTTTCCAGACCCGCACGTTGACTTCCTACTCCAAAGGCCAATCCGAACTCCTGCGCGATTGAGGCCATCAGGAGATTGAGGCGACCACCCCTTGGGTGTCCTCCGGTCATTGGCAAAATCATCACGGGAGCCTGGAGCTTTTTACCCAGAAAAGTCGTTTTGAGGGAAATCTCATCAAAATCCACTTCTGGTAGCGCATCGTGGATCAACTCAACGTCTTCAAATCCCGTGCTCTTCAGAATGGCTTCCACATCTCTGCGTAAGCAGATTTCCAGATGTTCACTCTTTCTCATCCGAGTAGTCCGCATCTCACTTACCCCTAATAATTGTCCCTAAACCTTTTTTTCCTGTGACTAGTTGGTGAATCGTTCCTGGTTTTAGTGCATTCACGATTTCAGATTCGATACCAGCTTTTGCTAGTTTCAGCAACTCCTCGATTTTATATCCCATGCCTCCCGTTACGTCTTTTGTCTTTTCGTCAAATCCGAAGGAGAGCTCCTTCCAAGTGCTCGGAGTGATGAGCGGGAGAAGTCTCGCGTTTTTGTCAAGTTTGGGATTGGAGGTGTAAACACCGTTTACATCGACTCCCACGATCACTCGTCTAGCGGCCAGCCTTCGGGCGAGATAGGACACCAACTGGTCGCCTGAGAGAATCCCCACGCCGCGCATTTCGTCGAAAACAACATCTCCGTAGAGCACGGGAACCATCTCCAGCTTCAACATCTTTTTTATCGGAGACAGATTTGCTGTTTTTATCTTTCCGTTGTCTAAAGTCATACATGCCGATGGTTGTATCGAAACTGCGGGCAAACCGGCCGAGTAGAGGGAGTATACCACAGCGGTGTTCAGACGATTCATGGCCAAGCGTGTGAGCGTGATGCCGATCCGCTGCGCAGGGTGTTTGTATCCCTGTTCTAACTGGTATTTGGCTGCGACCGGGTGCCCGAACGACCCGCCTCCGTGGACCACAATGAGGGGATATCTAGAGCCGGATAGTTCGCGGGAGAGCCGTGCTAGCTCTCGCTTTCTGATGGTAAAGGGCCTTTTCTTATCTGTAATAACGCTTCCCCCGAGCTTCACAATCAGAGGTTTTTTCGATGCCATTTGATCTCCTCACTCGAAAACAATGGCCGCGTACCCCACGGCATCTGGAGCAGGAGACACGTCATAGGACGAAGCATGCTTCAATAGTCTTGCGGTGTTTGCAATGCCTCGGAGCGCGTAAAGCAAACAGGCGACCGCCCCTACTCCGCACACTGAGATGTTGTTTTTGTGAACAATTTCCCACAAGGTTTTTGGAGACAGTTTCAGGATTTCGTCGATGGCCAGCTTGTCCTGTTTTTCGATGAACTCGTTCACTTTCACGCCTGGCGGCGGCGGGTATCCGTAGCTCGGCCCCGCGTGCATAAAATCAGTCGATGCGATGAGAACCACGTCTTCCCCTTTGATGGCCCTACCTATCTTTTCTCCGGCAGTTTTCGCAACCTGGAGGCTAGAAGACGGCACGTACACTGGAACGAATTTAAATGTGGAAGAGATGTGGAGCAAAAATGGCAACTGCATACCGATGGCGTGCTCGTCCGAGTGGACATCCAGATTTTCTTCTAGACCCATTCTGTCGGCGAGTTCGCGATCAACGTTCACGACGCCGAGAGGCGTTTCAAAGTCTTCGGTGGTGGTGACCGCATGGGAAAAACCGACATGGTCTCCACCCAGAATTATGAATGTTTTTGGAAATCCATCAGAGGCGAGTGCTTTGTACACGTGGGCCGCTACGGGTCCCGAGTATTCATAACCTGCGTGGGGGACGATCGCTCCTTTGATCTTTCCCTTCCTTTTCTCGCTTAGTTGCGGGAGAGCTCCGGGCCCCAGCGGATGCAAATAGCATCTTTCGATGAGCGAAATCAGCTGGGAACGTTCGCGAACAATCGTCATGCTTTCGAAACTAGAAGGGTAGCGCACTATCCACCACCAGGTTTTGGCTCGAAATCCTGCGGTGTGAGTTCGAAAGGTTTATCCGATGTGATCTCGCCTCGAGCCATGAGCACTTGTCTGGCCAGCAACCAGTACACCAATGCCAGCGCTTTCCGTCCTTTGTTGTTGGTGGGGATAACGAGATCAACATTTGTGGTTTCGTTGTCGGAGTCGCAGAGAGCAATAACGGGAATCCCCACCTGTGCCGCTTCGGTCAGAGGCTGTTCATCCGCGAGCGGGTCGGAGATTATCACAAGTTCAGGCTCTATAAAGCCAGGATATTTGGGGTTGGTAAATGTCCCGGGAATAAACCTTCCAATTATGGTGTTTATTCTCGTGACCTCTCCAAATTTTTTCACCGGAAACTGTCCGTATTGTCTAGCCGAAACGGCCACTACCTGAGAGGGATCGTACCGCGCGATGAACTTGGCAGCGATTTCTATGCGGGCATCGGTCTTCCGGACATCGAGGATGTAGAGCCCATCGGGGCGGGTCCGATAAATATATTTCTGCATGTGGCCGGTTTTCTGCCTAGTTCCTATGTGCACGCCGTTGACCAGATAGGTGCTGAAGTCTATGAGTTTGACCTCGGCAAACTCGCTTGTGCTCATTTTTCCTCCCCATTATTTTTTTTGTTAGGAGCATTAAAGCTCATTTCAGAGGCAAGTGCTGCATGGTAGCTTCAGCGCCCAGCATTTCTTCTATGCGGATTAGCTCGTTCAGTTTGGCTATTCGCTCACCACCCACAACCCCTGTTTTTATTAACGGGCAGCCCCAGGCGACTGCTATGTGGGCGATGGTCTCGTCCGTGGTTTCTCCTGAGCGGTGAGAAACAACCGGGACGCAGTCATGGTTTTTCGCGGCGACGATGGCTTTTAAAGTGTCGGTTAGCGTTCCTATTTGGTTCGGTTTTATCAAAACGGAGTTCGCTGCTTTCATTTTGAGACCACGCTCTATACGCTCCACGTTGGTGACAAAGAGATCATCACCACAGATCAGACATTCTTTGCCTACTTTTGCTGTTATTTCGGCAAACCCTTCGAAGTCCTCCTCTTGAATGGGGTCTTCCACATACGCCAGTTTGTACGTCCGGATTAACTCCACGATGAAATCCAAGTGCTCGCCGGGGCTTCGGGTTTTTCCTTCTCTCTTATAGTGGTAGAGGTTTTTTTCCTGGTCGTACAAACTGCTCGCCGCCACATCGAGTCCGGCTCTCACTTCGACACCGGTTTCATTTGAGATCTCCTCACACACTTGGGCGACCACTTCCAGAGCTTTTTGACTGTCCAGATTCGGTGCCCAGGCCCCTTCGTCTCCCTTACCGCCCGTAAAGGTTGGATCTAGTTTCTCGAGAGTTTTTCTCACGCGCTTGTGCACTTTCGAGTTTGTGAAAACGGCTTCTACAGCGTTTTTTGCTCCCACGGGGATAACCAGAAATTCTTGAATATCCGGCGCCCGCATCCCCGCGTGCTTACCTCCCCCCAGCACGTTTCCGAGAGGGAATGGCAAACCCTTGGCCTCCGGGTTGAGACTTTGGAAGAGGGGTTTGTTTGCTAGCGAAGCGACCGCCTTCGCAAACGCCATCGACAGCGCCACGGTTGTGTTGCCGCCTATGCGAGATAGATTTTCGGTTCCGTCGATCTCCCTGAGTGCGAGGTCGAAGGCGGATTGATCGGAAAACTCTCTCCGCTTCAGCTCGGCACCGATTTTCTCCAGTCGTTGAATGGCGGCTTTGACTCCTCCGCTCGGGAAGTCCACCACCTCGTGCTTACCACGGCTCGCACCGCTGGGTGCCGCCGCCCTTCCGTGGCCTTTCTTTCCATCGTGCTCAACCACCAAGTCTATCTCTATGGTGGCGTTCCCGCGGCTGTCCAAGATTTCACGCGCGCGCAGATCTGTGATTCGTACCATTCTTACCACTTACCTAAACATACCAGGAGTTTAAAAAAGGGGTGCTCGAGGTGGTTCATGCTTGAAACGTGAAATCGAGGACTATCTGAGACATTCTCAACGCAATAGAAAAAGCAGCCGAGTTCACAGCTAGGATGAGTTGCGAACACTCAAAGACACTAATTTAAGGAAAGTGTCCCAAGTAATGAGGGGAAAACACATGGCTGAATCCCTAACTCTTCAAGATCTCCAAGAAGAGATAATAAAGCTCAAAGCAGAAATTGAAGAGATAAAGCGTGACTTGATTGAAAATCTTGAGCTATCTGACTGGGCAAAAAAACGCTTGGAGAGATATGAAAAAGGGAAAGAGCGAATCGTGGATCATGAAGAGGTAAGGAGAGAAGTCCTCAAATGAGCTTTACCATCAAGTGGACCTCCGGTGCTAGAAAAGACATTTTGAGCCTGGACAAAGAAGTCGCTAGGCGGGTTTTAAGAAAAATTGAATCGATAACCGATTCCCCTTTTCGTTTTCTTGAACCGCTTCGGGGCCACCCGTACTACAAGCTCAGGGTCGGAGACTACAGGGTAATTTTTGACGTCAACAGAGAGTCAAAGATCTTGATCGTGGTTGTAGTGGGGCATCGAAAGAAGATTTATCGAGGACTTTAATCTCGGATTATTATCAAAACATGTCACATGGGCGAGTTATTAAACAGTCTGAGTGGTGGGGCCGTCGAGATTTGAACTCGAGTCACCGGCTCCCGAAGCCGGCAGGATAGACCAAGCTACCCCACGGCCCCGAAGAATCTGTATGGCCCTAGGTTATATCGGCTTCGAACGGTGGACCTATCTCCAAAGCGAGCCCCGGAGCCGATTCATGGCCGCCGCGATTTCGAATTTTCTCGGTTTTGCGTAGCACCCCCGCGGCGGGAGGAGCGAGGTCAGCCCCTCCCGCTCCATCTTTTCTTCGACTTCGTCCAGCATTTCCCGCAAGCACCTGCTTCTCCTACTTTTTGAGATCAGGTAGATGAGTTCCCCAATGGCGGTCAGTTGGGCAGTCTCAACCAGCTGTTCGACCCTCCCCAGGTCTATGGTTCTTTTCCCAAAGGTTATCCCGGAAATCCCCCGCGCCTTTATTCTCACTTTGCCCCTCCATTCCGGATCGATGCTTTTCAGATCAGGAACCCGATCCCTTATTTTGATTTCTTGGGGCGTTGCCTTTGGCCTAATTCCGTGCTTGCGGGCGATTTCCCTTGCACGGTCCGTCACGTCCTGGGGGCGGTAGGCATCCATCATTATGACCGTATCAGCCACGTCGAAGTACTCCCCGAGCCCGCCCATCACCATAACGATAGACACCCCTTTTCGCTTCAGGGATGGAATCAGGTCGATCAGCGGGGTAATGGGTTCCTTGTCCTTGGTCACAAGTTCCTGCATTCGTCTATCCCGGATCATCAGATTGGTCGCGGAGGTGTCCTCGTCGATCAAAAGGAGCCTGCATCCCATTTCCAAGGCCTCCACGATATTCGCCGCCTGCGAGGTGCTACCGGAAGCGTTCTCGGTACTGAAGTGAGCGGTGTCCCGTCCGTCGGGAAGATTTGATATGAAACTCGAGATATCCACGTTTGCCACATAACGACCGTCCTCAGCCCTTATTTTGACAGCGTCCGAAACGGTTACCACGAATTCCCTGCCATCTCCTGGGATGTGATTGTAGACTCCCAAGGCCAGCGCGTTTAAAAGCGTCGTTTTTCCGTGGTACCCTCCGCCAACGATCAGCGTTACCCCCTCCGGAATCCCCATCCCTTTTATAGCACGGTTCGGGCACTCGAAACAGACTTCTAAAGATGGCGGCGATTGGAAGCGCACCGCGTTTTGAAGCGGTCGTTCATCCACACCACTTCTCCTCGGTAGCACCGCGCCATTGGCTACAAACGCGACCAAGCCCGACTTCCGAAGGTGCTGCCGGATGTATTCAGTATCTTCTACCACTTCCACATGGGTTTTGACCTTTTCCGGTTCTAGATTTCGATAGATCAAAGAGTTTTCCACGATTTTTGGAAGCACGTTATCAAAGATGTGCATAGCCTCGCGTCCCAGAATTCTCCTGCCTCTGGCTGGCAGTCCTATCCAGAACCGGGCCTCAACACCATCTCCGCTGATTTCCATGCTGCTGCGCTCGAGGACTTGCTGGCTGGGCTTCAGTATGGTCACAAGACCGCTGTTTCCCGTCCCACACCTTTTGCTGAAGGTTCTCGTGGTCTGATAGAACCGGCGTGTCAGATAATCTTCCAACGCCGTTTTCTTTGGTTTGGTCTCGGAGAGTTCGCTCGGAAACCTAGCTTTTTCTTGAGGCACTTTAACACGCACGGCACTGGGAGGAGCGAACGGGTCGGCCTGCGCGTGGTCGATGATCAACTGGTAGTCCGGAAAATGATACCTTCCCTCGATTTGTTTGTATGCCTTGTACCCTCTCCCGTCTATTTTTCTGAGAATTGAGCGTAATTTGGACGACATCACCAGTTCCCCGGTTCTATTGGCGAATGCTAGCCTTTAGAGTTCTGCGTCGAGCCCGATTACCTTCCTTTTTGGCATTTTCCTGAAACCTTGGTTCCCGCGAGGGTCCAGAGCTGGGCATGGCCGCGCTTGCCCGCGCGCTTGATGAGTCCCTGGCGCTCGAGAATAGGTACGTGATGGGCTTGGATCGTAGTACGTGCCTTACCGAGCGCGGCTGCGAGGTCGTCGTAGGTTTTTGGGCCAGAGGCGAGTTGCTCGAGGATGAGTGCCCGGGCTTCCTCGCCCCGCAGCACGTTCACGCGCTTGTAGCTCGCGAACCCTCGTTCGAACTTCGCGCGCTTCTCAGGATGCAGCGCGTGGATGTTCAGTTCACGGATCCGCCTAAAGTTTGGTAGACCATAAATTTGGAGATTCATTTTGTTGATCACGTATTTGCTTGCTTTCACTCCGAGCCGGTGTAGACATCGTTCGAGGAATTGAATGAGTTCCCTATCTTTTGATGAAAAAGTTATGTGGTGTAGAACCCCGGATTTTTTTAGCAGCACGGAACCCTCAGCTGCAAAAAGGCCGCGTAGCAAGGGGACGCACAATTTTGGATAACGCAAGACAATCTCCTTCGAACTTGTATACAAAGTGCTCATCAACTCTGCCAAAACAACCGAATTGAAGTAGACCTGCACATACTCTTTCCTGATTCTGGGATCGGTGCAAATATGCGTGAAGTTTCGTACTGGAAGCTGAAGCTCTTTTGACCACTTTTCTTTTACGGCGCCTTCTGAAGGCGAAGAATTGGAGGCATTGATTGTAGCTTTAAATTCTTCCCTCGCGAGCCCAATCTTCTGCTCTACAAATTCTAAGAAGCGCCGTAACAGTAATGAACTGGAATTGCCAAAATAGATGCCTTTTCTCCGGCCACCTTCGCCTAGCCAGAGCCCCAATCCCTCGAGAAACAGTTCATCTAGCTGGATAAACCGATTCACGATTACTTTTTTAGATTCTCTTCCTCCGCCCCATCCACGGGGAGGTTGTATATACATTGCTACATTGTTTGAGCTAACCGTGAGCTCTATTCTTCGCCCGATGGAGGTTTCTGTGGGTGCAATCTGTGCGAGATCGAGAATCAACTTTTCACCTCTCAAGTGCCTGATTGAAAGTTCCCTTTAAACGACTTCGGGAGAGGGAGCCCACCGAAAGTAACTTATAAACGACTGTGAACCGTGAACCCGCCCAAATTGGGTTGGAAACGGCGTTTAACGAATTTGTGGAGAAGAAATCACCGAAAGTGTTTGCCAAGAAAAGCACCGAAGAATTGCGTTATTCCGAGAAAAAAACAAAATTTGCTCTAAAGCTCTACGTCCAGCCCCAGCTTCTCGCAAAGTTCCTTATAGCGATTCCTCACGGTGACCTCAGTAACCCTCGCCACATCTGCCACATCGCGCTGGGTCCTCCGCTCTCCGCACAGCACGCTGGCGATGTAAATCGCAGCGGCCGCCACCCCCGTTGGCCCACGCCCAGAGGTCAGCCCTCTCGCCTGTGCCTCCTTTAACAGCTCGATCGCTTTCGATTGCACTTCTCCGCTCAGCCCAAGCTCCGACGCGAAGCGCGGGATATAATCGATGGGACTAGTCGGACGCAGATGGATGAGCAGTTCGCGCGCGATGAACCGGTAACTCCGCCCGATCTCTTTCTTACTGACTCGCGCCACCTCCGCGATTTCATCCAGCGTGCGCGGCACCTTACATTCCCGACAGGCCGCGTACAGCGCCGCGGCCGCAACCCCTTCGATCGATCGCCCGCGAATCAGCCTCTCCTCCACAGCCTTTCTGTAAATCAGCGAGGCCGTTTCTCGGACGTTGCGCGGGAGCGATAGGTGGGAGGCCATCCGGTCGATTTCGGAGAGTGCAAAGGCTAGGTTGCGTTCGGTCGCATCGGACACCCGAATCCGCCGCTGCCACTTCCGCAACCGGTAGATCTGTGCGCGCCGCTTGGGCGTCAAGTCCTTCCCGTGGGAGTCCCGGTCGCGCCAGTCAATCATGGTTGACAAACCTTTGTCATGGATCGTGTCTCTCAGACACACCCCGCCCCGCCCTCCGACGAAATTCTCGTGGCCCAGAATTGTCAAATCGTATGTGTGCGAGGTGGTTGGCTTCACCTTACGGATTTTTCTAACTCTTAGGAATACAAAGTCGCTCTCCGCGAGCCGCTTTAGTTTTTCATCCCCGTACTTCTCAGCTATACGCAGCGCTAGTTCTCGCGATATTCTCAACCGCCTTCTTCCCTTCCACTCCCTGCGGTACTTCCAAGGAGCCGGAATCAAATTTTCAATCGGAGCTTTTCTTTTCCTTCGCTCTACTTGAACAAAATCCAGCTTCGCCACCATATCCGGGCTTGTTATTCGCGTTCCGGTGACTTTGCACCCAACAACTTTTTGCCCGGTGCTCTGGATGGTGTGCGGCGGAATCTCTTCTTCGAAATACCCGGCCATCACCCCAAGCTGGAGATAGAGATACATTAGGTCGCTGCTGAGCTCCGGACTCACCGAACTGGTGTATAGGTGTACAAGGGGGCGCCAGTCCTCTTTCTCCTCCGGGTGTTGATAGAGACAACCGTCACCCCGAATGTACGCGTCTAAGAAGGCCCGCTTGACTTCTTCCGAGGCCGAAAGAACAACCGGTGGAACTCTTTTCTCCCTGGCGTTGCGTCCTGCTCCGAGAATATCCGTGAGAAACACCACGAGCATCTTGCTGTCCACTTCTACTACAATCGAATGTTTTTCTCGAGTAACACGCGGTCGAAGCTCGAAGAGATCTCGTATTAGCTTCGCCACCCTCCTCGCGCATTCTTCTTCCTCGGGTCCAAACGTGAGCCTTATGCTGTCGTTGGCGACACACCCCTCACTTGCGTAGAAGCCCAAGAATTCCGCGAGTCTTTCGTCGATTCCAACTTTCAATGGAAGCCCGTTTCGGGATCCCCGTGGCTTTATTGAGATCTCCCCACCGTTTTCGCCATCATATACTTGGAGAAACAGGCTCAGAGGCAACCTCGCGCGCTTTTTCCAGTCTTTGAGGCCCCGCATATGTTTGAGTTTCTCAAAAACGTGCGCCGGAATTTTGCAAACAGTAAACTCGGAGCCACTTATCTTCATCGTCTCCTCAGCCAGATTCAGATCTCTCAGCGGAGTCGGAGAAAGCGGCAAAGTCCTGGGAGCCACAACGAAGTCTCCCGGGCGTAGCGTTTTCGCCTCTATTGGGATCACCTCGTTGTCTCTCACCGTGTAAAGACTGTGAGAAGCCGTTACCCTGACTTTGCGGCCCGTTTCCAGCTCCACTTCGTAGAGTTCTTCTTCGATTTCATGTCTGGAGACGTAATCGATGGGTTTCCACCGGATCTTGTAGTTATCGTCAAACACAAGCGTCTTGTAACCCGTGACTCTAGCGATCTCCACATTGGCTTCTCTCTTTACTTCCTTAGCTTTTGCTAGCAATGAATCAACAAATTCACCGATCTTTACTATTCTAACTAAACCGTCCTTCTCGATCATCACCGGTTCAGAATAATCAACACTTAGCGTCATTGGAGCTCCAGTCCTTCCTCGGCGCTCCCGCTGCTCTTCATCGAAAGCCCGCCACTCGGGCCCGAGGTCGATCATGCGCTCGTCGATCACGTACCCGCATTTCTTACAGGTCGTCTCTCCTCTGTCATAGTCTCGTATGAATACCGTCCCGCCGCAAATCGGGCATTTGGTCTCTTCTTCTGCCATTTTATCTCCTCCTCTTTCCTTCTTCCATAATATATAGGGAAACACCTACCAACTTTTCCCCAGAGACGCCGGAAGCCGGTTTTATAATAACATACGGGGACTTTACGGGGCCGAAGAGGTCATAAATGTTTCCCATCCGCTTCTTTTTTGAATTAAACACCGGTTGACCGACTTTTGGGGGAAAAGAAGCCTTCAGTATAGGCCCTTTGACTCCCAAATGCAAGACTTTTCCCAAAAGTTTCATAACGCCTTTTCCTCCCAAGCTTCTGGTATAAAAACCTTTCGGTTTATTTCTTTTAATTGTTTTTGTTGCATTGCATTTTTAAAAAGAAAGACGGTTGTGAAATTGAATGAGCAAACGAAACAGTTCCAAACTCCGACGTTTGGTCTTAGATGTCCTTAAACCGCATTCTCCTTCTCTTCCAGAATTTGCCACACGCCTAGGTTCCTTGGACGGGGTAAAGGGGGTAAACGTTTCGCTGGTGGAGATCGACAAGGACACGGAGACCCTCAAGGTCACCCTAGAAGGAGATCTTGATTACGATTTGATTCGTAGCGCGATCGAGGAATGGGGCGGCGTGATTCACAGCGTTGATGAGGTGGCCGCCGGAGATCTGCTGCTGAAAGAAAAGCGTGGCAGGGTCAGCACTCAAGAAGAGTGAGACGCGTAGAAGCAATCCGAATGCTTACAGGACGCGCAGGAAACGTCGATTTTCGGATCTCTGATCCCCTTTATTTTTTTCACGATCTTGAGCAACGCGGAAACCTGTGTTTTTGTACCAGAGATCAACAGGGTGGTGCTTCCTTCTGCTCCGGCTATTCCTCCGGCGGCCATTACCTCCGCCTCCGCTCCGGTCAGAATCTTAACAGCCTCTATCTCGTTGATGATTTTTCCTCGGATGATTCCGATCCCTACTGGACAACCGGTCGCAGCCTTGATTCTGAATATTCCAGCTTTGGTCTCCAGACTTGGAAGAAATCCGGGGACAAATTTTTCCAATCCGACTGGGATGATTAAGTTCACTCCCCGAGCCCTGACATAGCCCAGTACTTTGCCCACCGTGCCCCCCGATTTCGATGCTAATAGCACACCGGCGTTTCCATAGGCATCGAAGGCATTGGCTCCCTTGATCACCACATCCGTGGATTTCAATTTTTCTAGAATCTCCTCTAATGGCTTGTTGACCTCCTTTCCTTTTTGGATCACTACGCTCTTCAGCCTGCGCTCCCTTGGCAGCACACACGTCCCTTTTGGAGTCACCATCCCTGCCACATAACGGCTGCGATCTATGGGTTTTTTGAGGATCTCTTCCACCACATGGGCATTAGTGGAACCAAGACCAATCACTATTATTCCGTGTTTCAGGGCGTGTCGTACTTCTGGAAGAACGGCAACGGCCTTCGCTATCAGCCGCTTCGACTCGGCAGGGGTGAGAGTGATCTGGGCTAACATTCATACCCCTTTGGACTCCAATTTATAAAATGGATGGGCGGTCGGCAGAAGAGTGTGTACACGATTGGATACGGCACTCGCAAACTGGACGACTTTTTGACGAATCTTCGGCAAAACGGAATAGAGGCGCTCGTAGACGTTCGAAGATTTCCGACATCCAAGCGGAAGGAGTTCCAGCAAGCAACCCTTCGGAGAATTTTGAAAAAGCACGGAATCCGGTACTACCACCTAAGTGGGCTGGGAGGATATCGCGGTGGATATGTGAAACACATGCGAACCCCAGAGTTCAAAGAAGCTCTCCAAGAACTCGTTCGAATAGCAAAACACGCTCCCACAGTGATAATGTGTTTGGAGGAAAACCCCCGCGCATGCCACCGAAGATACATCGCTTCAGCCATGAAAAAGCAAGGATTCAAAGTTTACCACATTTTGGCAGACGGTTCTCTTAGGTCTTCGCTTCCACCAAGAGGGCGTTGACAACCCCGTCCTGTCCTGGCCTGCTGGTTACTCTAGCTTTTCCGATTTCGGTCTCGATCACAGCCCCTTTGGTGATAACATTCCTCCGCACGAAGTGTCTGTTTGCTGGGTTCTCCGCCACTCCCAGGATTTTGGTTTTCACGGTTCTTCCAGTTTTCGGATCGGTCACATTAGCTTCCAAGGCACTAAGAAGCCGTAGTTTGTAGTTCCCTCCCCTCACCCTCAGCTTTACGACCTTTCGCTCCCCGATCCTTGTTTCTAGAAACTCGCGTCCCATCTCCCGTTTACGCTTCTTCCTTGCTTGGACGATTTTGCCGCCAGTGGGTTTCCGAAATGATCGGCCCTGCCATTTCGCCACGGGATCACCACAGGAAAGAAGCACTTTCCTAATATAAAAACGACGGTTTTCACTTCAACAGTTCTTCCAGTTTCTCCGAGATCAAATCTATATCGTCTTCAAATCCGAAATAACTCGCAAATTTTGGCGACGTCCGGAGTGCACGGGTCTTGCCGAAGCGTTTTGCCTCCACAAAGCCAGCAGCTATGAGTTGCCGCACGTGCTCGTAGGTCCTGCTCCCCCGCACCTCCGCCAGTTGGGCCAGCGTGATGTTTTGCTTGTAAGCGATGAATGCTAGGGTCTTTAGCGCCCCTCTCGATATCTTCAGCTTTGGAACCAAGCGGCCCAGTCTCTCTGATATCTCACGTTTTAGCCGGATGGAATACGCTTCACCGCCCGTTTCTCTCAGTTCGAAAGGGCTTTGTCGCCGCCGGAGGCTTTCCCGAACCTCCTCAATCAATCGCTTTACGTAAGTTTCGGATTTGAGCCCCAGCGTTTCTCTGAGCTCTTGAATGGTCAGGGGGTGGTCTGCAGCATAAAGCGCCGCTTCCAGCAGTTTCCTATCCTCCCTCATTCCCATGAGTGTTTTCCTCCGGTGTCTTCACTACGATGTCTCCGAACATCTCGGGCTGTTCTAAGATAACTTTTCTTTCAGCATACAAGGAAAGGAGCAGGTAAAACGTTAAAACGACAGCCCCTCGCTTCCTTTCTTTCACAAGCGAGAACAGTGAAACGGATTTTCCTTCTCTTTTGATGGCTCTAATCTTTTCCAGCAACGCCTCCATCATTTGTTCGAGCCGGACATCTGGATCTTTCGCAACATCAATTCTGAGCTTGTCCAAGCGTTTTGGTATCTTTTCCTTTCTTTTTGGCATTTCCTTGATCACTTCGCGAAGGGCTCCAAGCAAATCCTCTAGGGTGAGCTTCCGGGGAACAAAGTATTCGATGGTCAATTCGCCGAGATTTGGAATATCCAGGTCCAGCAGTTCCTCCAGTTCTTCGCTGACAAGCCCTTTGCTTCCATTTCCATTCAATGCATGCTCTGATTTGATTCGCAGCAAAGTTGCTGCGGAGTGAAGGACTCGTGCGGGCGTCCTGATATCGGTGATGGGTTCAACAAGGAGTTTTTCCCCGTAAATGTCCACTATTTTCCTTATGTCGATTTCCCATGGATCGACCTTGTGATTTCGTACTAATTCAACAAGCTCCATTATCGGTTGTTCGTTTACCTCCATTTTTTAGTCCCCCATTCCAGTCAATTCGACTGAGAAGATCTTCGACACCCCGTTGTCCTTGACCACACCGAATACCCGATCCGCAACAGCCGCTAGGGCGTTGTGCAGAGTTACAACAAGAATTTGCGATTTCTTTGAGTACTCTTTCAACAGCTTCGCTACAAGCCTTCGATTTTGTGGGTCCAGACTTTCGTCCATTTCGTCCAGCACGTACAGGGTGGAGGGCCTGTACTGTTGTAGAGCCAGCAGCAATGCCACCGCAATCAATGTTTTTTGGCCGCCGCTGATCCCGCTCGATGGCCCCCCATCAAAGTCTGCGCGGATGTCCAGCCCGCCTTCGAACGGGTTCTCCGGATTCTCGAGCACGAGTTCTCCACGACAACCCCCGGAGATCTCATAAAATATTTGTCTGAAGTTCTCAGCAACCACGTTGAACACATTCATGAAGACCTCTTTCTTTCTCTGGTCCAACAGCTGGAGCTTCTCCAACAAACTTTGCTGTTCTTCTTCAAGCTTTTTCACCTTTCTTTCTTCCTCCAAAAATCGTTCTTCTTCCGCCTTCAAGTCCTCCAAAGCGTGTGGATTCACTTCGCCCAGCTCTTTAAGCCGTGCATTGAGATCTTCGATTCGCCGCAAGAGCTGGGATAACGGCAATCGAATGAAATACGAATAATCGGCATCAGTCTTCCTTTCAGAGAGCTCTCGAAGCCGTTGTTCCGTTTGAGCACGTTTGCTCTCAAGCGCGCTCAGTGCATTGTTTGTCTCGAAAGCCCGGTTGTACAGCTCGCGAGCTTTTACGCGCAGCTCGTGGGCTTTCTGCTGCAACTTCTCATTTCTTTCCTTAAGCGAGTCGATTTCGGTTTCGAGAGTCTTCCTTTTCTCATTTACCCGCTGGAGTTTTGTTTTCAATTCCTCGATTCTGACCCCGAATTCCCGGATGTTTTGTTGGTGGAGCTCCAGCTCTGCGGTCAACCGCAACACGTACTGGGCCTTTTCGATATCCGCGGTTTTTAGCTGTCGCTTTCCGATTTCCGATAGCGCGGAGTCCAGCAGTCGCTCTATTTCTTGCAAAAGCTGGGCGATCTCTTCCGCTAAACGCCTGGCTTCGGCCAAGCTCTGGATGTTTGAGAGCTGAGAAAGAAGTGTTTGGAGCCGCGTTTTGGTTTTTCGGAATTCGACCACTGTGCTGGAAACCCTCGTCGCCTGCGGGGCAATGTTCTTTAACTGTTCCAGTTTTCTTTCCAACTCCGAGTGTTTTTCTTTGGCCTCTCTCAGCATCCGTTGATAGACCCGGAGACTGGCTTCCCATCCCCGGACCTTGGTCAAAATTCCGCTTTGCTGTTTTTTCGCAATGAGCTCCCAAAGCCGATTCGCTTTTTGCTCGCACACATCAGCTTTTCTGTTCAACTCCTCGGCTTTGTTCTTCCATTTTTCAGCTTCGGCTTTCTTCTTTCGGAGTTTTGTGTTTATTTTTTGAAGCTGTCGTTTCAGCTCGTTCTCCTTCTTGTGATTGTAGGCGGCCTCGAGCTTTTCGAGCTCTCTTTTGATGTCCCGGTGGGTCACGTAGGCCCGGGCTTGTTCGCGAAGGATATTGACTCTCCGCTGGATTTCTTCCGCTCTTGTTCGGAGGATCTGGAGATTATTGGTTACGTGCTCCAGTTGAGCTTGGGTCTCCTTCTTTCTGTCGTCGTATTCGGAGACCCCAGCCAGCTGGTCGATTATCTGGCGCCTTTCCACCGAGTTCATGGCAAAAATCTTCTTTATCTGCCCCTGCATCACAAAGTTGACGTCGTTGGGACCTCCCATTACCGGAGCCAACAGGTCGATGATGTCTTTCTGATCCACTCGTTTTCCGTTGATCCGGTACGTGCACCTGCCCGTACGATCAACTCGTCGGGAGATCACCACTGTGTTGGAGCCCACGGGCAGCTTGCCGTCTTGATTGTTAATATGAATCGTGACTTCAGCGTAGGGGGCAAGTATGCGATTGTTTCGAGTGTATATGAAGTCGGTGTAGCGCTCTCCCCTCATCGATTTGACGCTTCTCCCGCCAAAAACGAAGCACAAGGCGTCCACAATGTTGCTTTTACCATGCCCGTTTCTGCCAATAATTGCCGTTAATCCCTTGGCTAACGGGATTTCTACCTTAGTATTCCCAAACGACTTGAAGCCTCGAAGCTCGATTTTGGTTATCCACGGCACTCTCGACCCTCGGGGACCACCCCTCGGGTCAAGCCTCCAACATATCTTTTATCTTAGCTTTAATAACCGTTTCTAGTTGAGAATATGAAGGCACCAAGCTCGGCACTGATGGCCTTTGTTTTGCTTGTGGCACTAACTGCATCAAATGCTGAAGCCGCTCCGGGGAATGTGGACACGGACGGGGATGGGTGGACAGATGTGCAGGAACAAATTTTGGGTACGGATCCGACAAGCACCGATACCGATGGGGACGGAATCAGCGATCCAATCGATCGGGATCCCCTCTCGGCCAAGGAACTGGAACTGTACCAAAGCGCCCCTCCGGAGCTAGACAGCGCAGATATTCCAAACTCTGTTTCGCTGTGGCCCAGTCTCTTCGAAGAGGCGCAAAAAACGATTTGCGTAGAAACATACTATATCTCCAGTTCTTTTCCCGAAAACATACTCGAGGCAATAAAAAACGCTGCTCGCAGGGGGGTCCAAGTAAAAATAATTTTAGATGAAGGAATGTACGAAAAGAGTTCGAGTTACTCTCGAGTTCCTGCGGATCTAGCACTCAATGAGAATATAGAATTGAAATTGCTGCCCGTGAAAGAGCTGAGCGGTGGATGGCTCCATGCCAAGTACTTCGTAATCGATAATCGGCAAGCCTATGTGGGAAGTCAGAACTGGAGTTGGACCGCATTGAACGATAGTTTGGAGGTAGGTTTGCACGTGAAGAGCCGTGCGCTGACTGGCGTGTTGCTGAGCGTGTTCGAGCGGGACTGGGTGGCAGCTGGAGGAACTCCGCTCAGGTCCCCCTCTGAAAATGACCTGGACGGTGATGGATTGACAAACGAGATCGAGACGCTTTTGGGCACAGATCCGCAAAACGAAGACACAGACAATGATGGAGCGATTGATTCAGTGGATCCCAATCCATTCGTACCGGTGACTGAATTTTTTGGCGCTCTGCCTATTCGCCAGATGGAAGTTGCTGAAACCGCTCCGACTTCCGAACTCGACAATCCAAAGATAACGAACACCGAGAGCGCGCTGGTTGCCCTCATAGACAACGCGACCACCAGAGTTCGTGCAATGCTTTACAAGCACTCGACTGGAGGCGGTTACACAACCCTGGACGATGCTCTGAGGAGGGCGGCAGCCCGGGGGGTCCCTGTCCAAGTGCTGGTTGACCAGCATTATTTTGATGAGTGGGAGCATTGCAGAGAGACTCTCTACGAGTTATCGAGAGTTCCGAATGTGGAAGTCAAAATAATAGACATAGTGGAAATCGGGGACTCCCAGACAAGCGGGTGGCTGCACGCTAAAACCCTCTTTGTGGACGGCGAGCGAGCATATGTAGGAAGCGCCAACTGGTTTGCTCCCCACATGGGCTACTCGGTGACGGTAGACGGTTGGACTCCGGGAGCGACCAGGGATCTGGGCATAGTCTTTGAGAGTCCGGAAATAGTGTCGAAGTTAGAAAACATTTTCGAAACAGCGTGGAACTCGCCTTACGCTTGGGAGCTGGAGGCACCCTCCTCTTTCTTGAACTTGTGGATCCTTGTGGCACTGCTCGGTGCGGGCACTGGTCTCTTCCTTTACTACCTAGGTGCTAGAAAGCGGGGTCCTTCACCTCCGAGCACTCCCTCCCTCTGGTATCTGTATCAGGACGGTGTTCAGTACGGGCCTGTGTCGTTGGATGTATTGAGGAAATGGAAATCGGAAGGCCGGATCAAGCCAAACGCTCTTGTTTGGACACCAGGCATGCCCCAGTGGACAAAGATCGATGATGCGCACATCGATTAGTCGATACCGAATTTTTTGCATTGTTCGTCGACCATTTTTTGGATTTCAGCGATCTCCTTGTCGCTCAGGTGCCTAAAGCGTCCCTGCATCCGAAGATATTCTGCCACAGGTTTTCGCTTTGGCGGCTTGAAAGTCACTTGGATTTTTCCGTTTTCTATTTCATAGAGGATCCATACACCCGTCAGCACAGCCATTCTGGCCACCTCTATGCTTTTATGCTCGGGTATCCGCCATCCCGGCACACACGTGGCATGCACGTGAATATAGGTTGGACCGCGGATCGCTGCCGCCTTCTTGACCTTTTTGATGAGGTCGAGCGGATATGCGACCGAAGCAGTGGCCACATACGGAGCACCGTGGGCCGCAACGATCGCGGGCAAGTCCTTTTTTGGTCTGTCTTCTCCGCGCCACACCTTCCCCACGGGAGTAGTCGTGGTCCACGCATAGAGAGGAGTAGATCCACTCCTCTGGATTCCTGTGTTTTCGTAGGCCTCGTTGTCATAACAGATGTAAAGCATGTTTTCGTTCCGTTCCAGCGCACCGGAGAGCGCTTGAAGTCCGATGTCTGCGGTTCCTCCGTCTCCAGCGATGGCAACCACTTTTACGTCCTCTCGACCCCGTACCTTTAGCGCTCTCGCTACACCGGAAGCCACCGACGCAGCATTTTCGAATGCGGCGTGAATCCACGGGACTCTCCAAGCCGTGTGCGGATAGGGCGTGGTGACCACTTCCATACAGCCGGTGACCGCTACCACTATCGTGTTCCTTCCGAGAGCTTTCATAATGTGGCGCAGGGCGAGAATACACCCGCAGCCAGCACACGCCCTGTGTCCTCTGGCGATCAGCTCTTCAGCCGGAAATCCCTTCACGTTCCCTCACCTATCAGGTCTTTTCTCAGCCCCAGCCAGACCACGCGCTGTTCAGCTTTTCCCTCCTGTGCGGCTTTGGTGGTGGTTTTGAAGACATAGTCTAGATCTGCGGGTGAGATGTCCCGTCCAGCCAAACCACAGATAAAGTTGATGGTAGGAACAGCAATCCCATAACACAGGAGAGCGTTGCTGACGTCTAAATAAAGCGCACCTGTGGATCCCAGTGAAACGTCTTTTTCTAACACCCCTATTGCTTTGGCGTTTTTGACAGCGGACACCAGTTCCTCTGCTGGGAATGGTCTGAACAGTCTTAATCTGACGAGCCCAATCTTTTCACCTTGCTCTCGCTTTTCGTCGATTAGCTCCTTCAGTGGACCGGCCAGGGAGCCCAAGGTTATTAAGACCACATCAGCGTCGTTGCAATGATATGCGTCCAGCACGGAATATGGCCTTCCAAAGGATTTTCCGAACTCTGCACCGACTTCTTTCACAGTCTCTTTGGCCTTCAAGAGAGCCTGTTGCAGCATATAGCGGAACTCGGTGTAATACGGCGGGGTTCCAACACACCCAAGAGTTACAGGCTTTTCCGGATCCAGCGTGTACGGGTAGCGGTACGGTGGAAGGAATTTGTCGACATCAGACTGCGATGGCACGTCTACTGGCTCGGCAGTGTGGGAGAGGATATAGCCGTCGTAGCACACCATTACAGGCACCAGCTCGGACTCGGCGATTTTGAATGCTTGGAGAGTGCTGTCCAAGATCTCTTGGTTGTTTTCGCAGTAGATCTGAATCCAGCCAGAGTCGCGGACTGCCATGGAGTCCTGTTGGTCGCACCATATGCTTAGGGGGGCGGAAAGAGAACGATTGGCGTTGGTCATCACTATGGGAAGACGAAGACCTGCTGCAACGAAGAGCATTTCGCTCATCAGCATGAGGCCTTGGGAGGAGGTTGCGGTGAACGCCCTTGCCCCAGCGGCTGCAGCTCCGATGCAAGCACTCATGGCGCTGTGTTCTGACTCCACCTTGATGAATTCTGCGTTTAGCTCACCGTTGGCTATGAATTCTGACAGCTTTTCTACCACTATTGTCTGGGGGGTGATGGGGTAGGCTGATATAACCTGAACCCGAGCGAGCTTGGCGGCGTAAGCGGCAGCCTCATTGCCGGTAAGAATCATTTTCATTTGATTTCCTCCTCCATTCGGATGGCTTTAAACGGGCACTCGTTGGCGCATATCCCGCACCCCTTACAATACCGGTAGTCTATGGTGTAGGGATTTCCAGGGATGATGGCAGCGTCTGGACAGTAGACCCAGCACGTGCCGCATGCCTTACACTTTTCTGGATCGATGATCGGGCGCTTGGTTCTCCACCCTCCTGTTTGGTACTCTTCAGAGTTCCCGGGCCGGTCTATGACTGCGCCAGGCAGGAGTTTCATTCGGTTCGTACCCCCTCGTACGCCAGTCTAACGGCGTTCACATTCCCCACCGCTCCCTTTCCTTTGAAGTATTCCTCAACGGTTTTTGTCAGTGATGTTAGGCTGACGATCTCTGTGACCTTGACCAGGGCCCCCAGCATTGCCGTGTTGACGATCGGTCTGCCCAGAGTTTCGTTTGCTATGGTGGTGGCGTCCACCCATGCTATTTTCGGCCAAGAGAGCCGGTTCGGTTTGTTTTTAGAGTTTATGATCACCCACCCATCCCTTTTTAGTCCTTGAGTGATCTCCACCGCGTCGATCAGGGACGGATCCAGAACAACAACGTGGTCGGGCGCGTACACCATGCCGCGTGCCCGGATGGGTTTTTCGTTTATTCTGACAAACGCTGCAACCGGAGCCCCTCTCCGCTCAGCTCCAAAAGAAGGAAAAGCTTGGCAGTGTTTGCCTTCCCGGAAAGCTGCTTCGGCGAGCAAGCGTGCCGCAGTTACGGCGCCAAGTCCGCCTCTCCCGTGAATGGTAATCTCGATCATTTCACATTCTACTGCAAGTGGGCGAAAATAATGCTTTCGCTTGTTTTCTTATATGGGAGAACTCAGAAGAGGGGTGGGGTTTGGATGGAAATCTTTGGTCTGAAGTTCCCCGTGGTTAAACCGGGAGCAGATCTGGTTTCACTAATTGTTAGGAATTCTTCGAAAATCGGTGGACTGAAGAATCGAGACATAGTGGTGATTTCTTCAAAGGTTGTAGCGATATGCGAGAACAGGATTGCGCGTCTTGCAGATATTAGGCCCTCAAAGCGGGCCATGAATCTCGCCAGGGTTTCGGGCCAAGATCCGCGATTTGTCGAGATCGTTTTGCGTGAAGCGGACAAAGTGTTGGGCGTCACACGTGGCGCTGTTCTGACCATAAAGAACGGACTCCTGTGTGCCAATGCGGGCGTGGATTCTTCCAACATGCCTCCGGGGTGGGTGGCTCTCATGCCGGAGAATCCCGAGAGAGCAGCGCGAAGAATTCGCATGGAAATAAAGAAGCGGGTCAAAGCGGACGTTGGCGTGGTGATCTCCGACAGCAATGTGAAGCCGTTGCGGGTGGGGACGGTGGGGCAATCGATCGGCGTGGCTGGCGTAGTCCCGGTGATCGATTGTCGTGGAGATCCTGATTTGTACGGAAAACCACTAAAACAGACATTTAGGGCCATAGCAGACCAGCTTGCGACGGCGGCCCAGCTTATAATGGGTGAAGGCGCGGAGCAAACTCCCGTGGTTATAATCCGGAGATTAAATCTTCCGAAGAGGGGTGAAGCGTCTCCAAGGATTCCAATAGAAAGGGATCTCTACTCACGAATTTTGAAAGTGAAATGAATGTGCGACGAGAGTATTAGAGACATTTTTCTTTTATTGTTTTTCAGGTTTGGTGATGTCCCATATGGGACACATCGATAACTGACAGCTTCTCCTTTTGGGATGTCCCATATGGGACAACAACGACAATCCTTACCACCGGCAGTTCGATTTTCTAGCACCAAAGTCCTGGAAAACGGGCGGTCAGTACGATGTCCTATATGGGACATTGCTGCAGATTCCGGAGGTGAGCTGAACAAATTCCACTTTTCAGCCAGAAGAACTGTTTTCTCAATGAGTGGTTCATTGCCACGAGATCAGGCGGAAGAGATCACCAAGAAAGGGTTTATTAGAGAAAGGATAACGTTGTTATAGATGCGACCGAAATGTGAACTCATGGTCAAGCGGATTCTGCCGGCCGTTCGTGTAGCTGTTGTGAAAAAGCTGGCGGAGAAGCACAGAATGAAGCAAACCGAGATAGCCGAGCGTTTGGGCATCACCCAGCCAGCGGTTAGCCAGTATCTGAACAGGCTTAGGGGCTCACGATATCAATCAGTCCTGCGCCGATACGGAATAATGTCGGTGATAGATGAGCTGGTTGAACAAATAGTGGCGGAGGAACGCAGAGACGAGGAATTTTCTCAGATCTACTGTCATATCTGTGCCGAGCTTTCGAAGAAAGGGGCCTTGAAATGAAGGCCTACCTGGATTGCGGGAGCACCACTTGGACACACCCCCAAGTTGTACAGGAAATGAGAAAGTATATGGAGGAAGATTTTGGTCATCCGATTTTCTTGTACGAGCTGGGCACGCGCGCCGCCGCGGCGGTCGACCGGGCCCGAGAGGTGATTGCGCACAGCATCGGCGGAAAACCAGAAGAGATCGTGTTTACCTCGGGAGCCACAGAAGCGAACGATATCGCACTCCGGGGGGTAGCGTATGCCAACAGGAATCGCGGTCGCCACATCATAACTACCAAGGTTGAGAACCCTTCTGTGCTTCGGGTGTGTGAGCGGCTTGAAAAGGAGGGATTCAAAGTGGATTACCTGCCGGTGGACAGTGAAGGATTTGTCGATCCAAAAACCGTTGAAGAGAAGCTTACCAACGAAACCATCTTGGTAAGTATCGGAAACGTGAACGACGAGATCGGAACGATACAAAACGTTGAGGAGATAGTCAAGATCGTGAAAGAGCGGAATCAGCACACGTATTTTCACGTAAACGCCGCCGCTGGTTATGCCCGTGTTCCGATAGATGTTGGCCACATGGGCGTGGATTTGCTGAGCATAAGCGCTCACAAGATTCACGGCCCCAAAGGAGCTGGAGCGCTTTACGTGAGAGAGGGGACACGAATCGAGCCGATCGATTACGGATACATCTCGCTTTCAGCTCTGAGGCCAGGCACCGAGAATATCCCGGGCATAATGGGATTCGCCAAGGCCGTTGAACTTGCGTTTGACCACTTTGATGCCCACATAGCACATATGCGGAAGCTCCAAGCGAGGCTCATGCAGGGTATCGAGGATAAAATCCCACACGTTGTACTGCATGGTCCGCGAGGAGAAAAACGCAGTCCGGCGAACGTAAATTATTCGTTTAAGGGGATCGAAGGAGAATCCATTCTTCTACGGCTGGATATGCACGGAATCGCTGTAGCCACCGGTTCGGCCTGTTCCACAAGAAAGCTGGAGCCCAGCCATGTGCTGTCGGCCATTGGGGTCAAGCCAGAGATTGCACATGGGGCAATCCGCTTCACGTTCACGTGGCTCACAGAAGAAAAAGAAATCGACCATGCACTGGAAGTCCTTCCAAGAGTCATAGAAGACCTGCGTCGGATCAGCCCGATAAAACCGGAGGAAATGTGATGCCAGCCGAATACACCGAGCGCAGTTTGCTGAGGTACACGGAAAAAGTTCTCGAACTCTTTCGGAATCCAAAGAACATGGGAGAAATGAAGGATCCCACAGTGGTGGCGGTAGAGGGAGACCCGCAGTGCGGAGACATGTTCAAGATGTTTCTGAGAATCGAGAACAACAAAATCGTCGACGCCAAGTTTCTGTCGTTCGGATGCGCGGCGAACATAGCCACGGGTTCTATGACCACCGAACTTATCAAAGGCAAGAGTGTCGAGGAAGCGGAGAAACTCACCATTAAACAAATCACCGATGCGCTTGGCGGACTGCCAGCACTCAAGATGCACTGTGCCGTCCTGGCGTATAAGACCTTGAAAAAGGCGCTGCAGGAGTATCGTGCAAAGAGCGGTGGCGCAAGTGCCTGAACTTGTGATTCCCCGATACGTGGATGGATGTGTGTTGCGCAAGGGTTTGGAGATTGGCGAGCTTTTGAAAATCAGGAAGCAAGCACTTCTTTACGTGCACCCGTGCGCGTCAGAGCGGGGAAAGCTCATGGCCGATGTGGAGCTGTCCGAGGATCTCGAAAAGGATTTTTTCGACGGCGACACGCTCTGCAAGATCCTCGAAAGCGCGGCCTTGGGATTTTCACAGTTTAAGTGCAGTTCCAACCTTGGCGTAGCAAAGTTCGTGTGGAAAGGCCGTGAGATCAGCGTGTTCCGGAACGGAAAGCTCAAGATTCAGAGGTGCGTGGATCGTAGTGATATACTGCGGACGGCCAATCGCGTGTCTCGGCTCGTGTGGGCGGCAGCTCTCTGCGACGTGTGCAAGCGCCCAGCGCTTGAATGCGCAACCGATAGGTGTGGTAAATGCTCAAAAGGGAAACAAGCCGTGAGGGTTGAGCGCTTGCCGGCTGGAGAACTCTTGGCGCACGCGATGAAACTCCAAGATAGGAAGCGCGCGGCATATTTTGTGTTTCGATTCATTGTCGAGTCCCCAACAAAGGAGGATGCAGTGGTTGGGATTTCGCTCTTGGGCGAATTCGTGAGTTAAACTTCAATGGTTTTGAAAGACTCTGACAGGGGGTGTCCTTTGGAAGTCAGCGAGAACACTTTTTCCCATCCGAAAGGTGCTTTCTTGACCTCGTATCCGGCGCTCTGTAGTTGTTGGTATAACGTGTCGATTATGTGTTTTGCGGCTTGGGGGCTTCCAGCTTCGGCTGAGAGGTGGACGAAGGGATATACTATCAGTTTTCTCACACCCAAGCGTTTGGTGGTGGTGTTTATTTCGTGCACGGCGCATTCCACAACGGCCTTAGGGTCGCGCTCGTCCTTGCGCTCGACGGTGGTGAAGATCACAAGCGTGTCCTTTATACCGCAACTCTTGCATTCTTCACCCACTTGCTCGGCAAACTTGGTTGGCTGGGTGGTGGCGAATGAGAAGTAATCACAGTGAAGCATCAGGAGCTTCATCGAGAAATATTTTTTATAACGCCGTTATAAATATTTTCAGCCTCTGGTTCTCTTTGAAACTCTGAGCCCGCAAATACTTTCGTCGGCCTCTCTCCCCGAAACGAGCTTAAATGGGAAGTGAAACTTCTTTACGGAAAGTCCGGGTCGGTGACTCCAGAGAGCGCTTCTCGCACCGTCCGTGGCGCTCTGCGGGAAGCAGAACTGCGTGGATCGACAGGCCCGGGGAAGAGGTTCCTGGAGCAGCGCTCCGGGAACGGGGCCGTGTGGGTTCCGGCCCTAGAGGCGGCCCAGAGTCGCCAACTTCGGAGGTCAAGGCTTCCGAAGAGAACCTCAGCCTCTACAGTTTTATTGAATCACAGAGATGGAGATGTAGATGATGTTGCGAGTAGATCGGATAAGAAAGGATTTTCCCATTCTCGATACGGGCATCATATACCTCGACAACGCTGCAAGCAGTCTGACCCCTGAGCCAGTGATCGAGCGCATGCTTTCGTTTTACCGCGAGTACCGCGCCAACGTGGAACGTGGGGTGCACCGGCTTTCCCAGCGGGCGACACACGAGATGGAAGAGGCCCGCAGAGAGATTCAGCGTTTCATATCGGCGTCGGCACGAGAGGAAATCATTTTCACAAAGAATGCTACAGAGGGAATAAATGCTGTAGCGAGAGGATTGCGGTGGAAGAGAGGAGACCACATCGTTACAACACTTATCGAGCACCACTCGAATTTCATTCCATGGCAACGTCTCGCCCAAGACTGCGGTGTGCGCTTGGTTCTCGTACGCGCATCACGTGAGGGGGAGATTTCGTTGGATGATTTTGAACGAGCTGTTTCCGACCAAACAAAACTCGTGGCGGTCACTCATGTGTCGAACGTGCTTGGGTGTGTTCTCCCAGTCAAGGAAGTGGTTCGGATAGCCCACGAGCATGGTGCTCTAGTCCTCGTAGACGGTGCACAGTCGGTGCCGCACATGCCTGTGAGTGTTCGCAAGCTGGGTTGTGACTTTTTGGTTTTCTCCGGTCACAAGATGCTGGGCCCCACGGGCGTAGGAGTACTCTATGCTCGAGCGGACGCGTTGGCAGAACTCGATCCGCTAGCTATTGGCGGAGGCACCATCGATGAGGTTTCGTCGAAGGGTTACAAGCTGGCTAAACCGCCTGAAGGTTTTGAGGCGGGCACCCCACCAATTGCTGAGACAATTGGATTGGCTGAAGCGGTAAGATATCTGCGCACTCACGGGATGACAGCAATCGCGGCTCACGAACGAAAGCTTACGCGCGAGTTGTATGATGGGCTCTCGTCGATTGAGCGGGTTGAGATCTATGGCCCACCGCCCTCTAAGCGCACAGGAATAGTGGCTTTTAATGTGGAGGGACTTGGCCCCCACGATGTTGCAGCGACCTTGGATAACGCTGCCAAAATAATGGTGCGCTCGGGCCACCACTGTGCGATGCCCCTGCACAGAGAGGTGCTGAACCGACCGCAGGGATCGGTGAGGGCTTCGGTCTATTTGTACAATAAAAAAGAAGAAATCGAAAGGCTGATTTCAGTAGTCGAAGAGATCTCCAGATCGCTGGCTTAGCGGGCCGTGAGTTTTCCGTTCTGAATCTTGGAGACAAGCAGACTCCATTCTTCCTTTAAGAGTCTTGCCGTTCCGAGCTTATCTCAACGAAGTCATCTTTGAATTCCACACAAGCATATCCCGATTTTTCACAGCACTACGCGCACATTTTCACCATATCCAAAAAATTCTTAGTAAGGAGAGGCGTGTTTTATTCAACGATTTCGATGGGCTCCTCCTCAACACGATTTTCGGCTACTCGTTTGTAACATCTGGCCTCCTTCTGGGCCACGGAGTAAATCAGGAAAAGGTGGTTGATCCACAGCTTGCTACGCTCGTCGTCCACAGTTGACCACAATGGACCGTGGAACGGATGGCTGTGGTAAAACCCGACCACCTCGAGCTCCAGCACTTCAGCGAGCCTATAGATTTCCAAGATTTCTTCTGCTGAGATTTCGTATTCCACCGGGGACTCGCGGATATTTTTTGCCTTCACGACTCGTTCCACAACGATTTTTTCGTTTTCGTGTTTTCCGAGCAGCGCTCCACAGGCCTCGTTGGGCGCCTCTTTCTGTGCGTGTTCCGCAATGAGCTGGTAGTCCTGTTTACGTATCAGCACCGATAAATCTCCGCCCGCTATTCTCATAAATTTTAGAAGAAAAGGAGAATGGATGGAGCCCAAGGTGCTTGCGGAAATGGGACGACTGATGGCTGAAGGAAAGCCCTTCGCCGTAGTGACTGTGGTCGGGCGTAAGGGATCCTCTCCCCGTGATCTGGGCGCAAAGATGCTCGTTCTTCCAGACGGTTCGACCATCGGATCCATCGGCGGCGGTTGTATAGAAAGCAGTGCGGTGAACGAGGCCCTTGAGGTGCTCAGAACACGCCAGCCTAAGTTGATCGAGTTGGATTTGGTTGAAGAGTCTAGAGGCGGTGTAGGAATGGAATGCGGCGGGACTGTTCGGCTCTACATCGAGCCCATACTCCCTCCACCAAAGCTTTTGATAGTCGGCGGTGGTCACGTGGGACGCGAGCTGGCGGAGCTGGGAAAGAGAAACGGCTTTCAAGTCACAGTGGTCGATCCTGCGCTTGATCCTTCCGAGTTCCAAGGAGTGAAAGTGCTTCAGAAACCGATTGAACAAGCCGCGCGCGAGATCGAAGTCGACGAAAACACCTTTGTGGTTATTGCATCGAGACACAAAGGAGATGAAGAGGCGCTCAAAGCGCTGTCCGGCTCACGCGCACGTTATGTGGGGTGGCTAGCCAGCAGGACCCGAATCCAGATGACCTTTGAACGTTTGGTGCGTGACGGGGTGTCCAAAGAGTGGTTGGAACGTGTTCATGCCCCAGTGGGTCTCGATATCGGCGCCGAAACACCAGCGGAAATCGCCGTCAGCATAATGGCTGAAATCATCAAAGTACTGCGCAGACCGGATGCGAGCGGCAGAAGTTTAAGAGACATGAGAAGCTGATGTGTTCGAGCCCTCTCCCCCGGCCACGGGCGGAAATATTGCAATCTCGTCGCCCTCTTTCAGCTCCGCTTCAAGACCCTGGGGTAATTTGACGTTTTTTCCGTTGTGCATTATCTGCACCGTTTTTACGAGTTCTTTTGTGCCGGGGTAGTAGAGTTCTTTTTCCATTTCTCTTTTCATCTCGGTGAGTTTGCTTAGCAGCTCCCCGATATTGTGCACGTTTTCAACTTCGAGATTTCCCGTCCCCATCACCTCTCTGAAGTTCGCGAACAGCCTCACCTTCACCCTCATTTCGCACCCTCCATGTATGGCCTGAGTTTTTCCACCAGTTCTGCCGGAAGCTCCATCCCCTCCATCAGACTGATGTCGGTGCAGACCGCTATGGTCGTTGCTTCGGCCACAATCTTGTTAGACGTGAGGTTCCTTATCACGTTTTTAAAGCGGATGTGTTTTCGACCGATTTCTTCCACCCACACGGCAACCTCAAATTCGTTGTCCAGCCTGATGGGTCCCTTGAGCCTGATAGAGGTTTCAACAGTAGGGATGAAAAGACCGTGTTGGTGGATCAGCTTGGCGTACCCGAACCCTATAGAGTCCAGCAGCTCTTGTTGTGCGCGCTCACAATAGCGCAGATAGTTGGTGTAGTGCATCACTTGCAGGTAGTCCGTATCAGAGAGCGAGGCCCGATACCTGCGCTTGAACGCATTGGGCGGAATGGGCGTTTCCACCTGCTCGGCTGTTCTGACGTCCTCTGTTTCTTTGATCATGGGTTTTTCCACTCCCAACTCTTCCAGAATTTTCTCTATTTCTTTCTCAGCGGTTCTTTTTGCACTTTCCTCGCTTTCCCCCCGCATCAAGGACTCGGCAACGAAAAGCTCTTTGTACACCATTAGATTTTCTATCACGGCTTCCTCCGTGAGCTTGCCGATAGCCATTCCCGCATGAACCATCACCAGATCGCCCGGCTGCAAATCTTTCACTCCGACCAAGATTTCACGTTTGATCCCTCCAAAATCTGCAATCGCTGTGATTCCGCGCACCTCTTCTACACGCGCTGGCACTCCTAGGCACATTTTTATCCTCCCCTTTCCCTGGCCCAGATCATGCATGTTCCTTCTACGGAGACCATGCACGGCCCCCACGGATTGGAGGGGGTGCATCCACGCATGAACAGCGGACAGTCAGTCGGTTTCGATATGCCTGTCACGACTTCGCCGCACTTGCAGTTGGGCGGCAAATCGGCTTCGGGCGGGCTCCCATAGTGCGCATGGGTGAACGCGTATTTAGACGGTTCGACATCCTTAATCCCGAAATGAACAAATGCGTCGTGTTTTTGATACCGGTCTCGGAGCCTGAGTCCGCTCCTTGGAATGAATCCCATTCCGCGCCACGCTGCAAACGTCGGAACAAATACTTCTTCGATCACCTTCTTCGCTTCAGGGTTTCCGTCCCAGCGTACGAGGCGACTGTATTCATTCGCCACGGCCGGTTTCTTGTTCTTCACCATTTGTAGAATCCGAGCGATAGCGATCAAAACATCGAGCGGTTCAAATCCGGCGACTACCGTGGGCATACAATAATCGCGTGGGAGGAACTCCCATTCTCCAGCACCTATGATGGTTGACACGTGTCCAGGTGCGATGACCCCAGAAATAGGCAGGAGGCCTCGCTCTTGGTGCAGCTTGATGGTGTATTTCATCGCAGGCGGTGTCAGCCGGCAGACGGAGAGAAACTTCAGATTTTCTGGCACATGGTTTTGAATAAGGGGAAATCCATATGCTGGCACAGTGGTCTCGAATCCAACACCGAAGAACACAGATGGCTTTCCGTGTTTTTTCGCATCTCTTATGGCGTCCAAGAAACTGTACACAACCCGGACCTCGCCCCCGGATGCCCGCGCTTCCGCCAAGCTCTGCGGTCCGGGGCCTGAAGTGCTCCTCAGCTTGAAGGAGTCCCCATAGGTGTAGACTATTACGCCGTCCATTGCCAGCTTTACAGCCTCTTGCACGTAGTGTCCGGGCGTGACGCACACGGGACAGCCCGGGCCAGCAACGAGCTCTATAAAAGGGGGTAGGAAGGACCGGAGCCCGTAGTGCACGGTCGTCCATTCGTGGGTCCCGCAGAAGTTCATGATCTTGATTCGATCGAGTCCCATTTTTTTCACGACTTCGGTGCCGCGCCTATCGATGAGAGATCTCAAACGGAGGGCGAGCTCCCGGTTTTCTCGAAAAGCCTGCTGCACGAGATTTGCGGAGGGGCTTTCCATCGTCTCAATCCAACTTTGGTAATCATCGCTAAATCTTTTTGTTAGAATCGGGAACGGGTGGGCAAATCTTTAAATTGCCACTACGGGGTGATAAATAGGGAGAATGCAAGAAATTAGAAAGACCGCCTCGCTTTGTCCGGAGTGCTTGAGAACCCTTCCGGCCACTATCTTTGAACGAGACGGCAAGGTGTGGATCAAGAAAACCTGTCCGGAACACGGCGAATTTGAGGATTTGTACCACGGATCCTATGAATGGTATCGACGGGCGGAGCGCTACGCGAAGGACGGGAAGGGAATTGAGAACCCGCAGGTGACCAAAGAGGCGCCCGTCTGTCCCCGAGACTGCGGTCTCTGCAAGCTCCACAAGAGCCACACGGCGCTTGCGAACATAGTGGTTACGAACCGCTGCGACCTCAGTTGCTGGTATTGCTTCTTTTTCGCCCGTAAGGTGGGCTACGTCTACGAGCCGACGCTGGAACAAATCGACGAGATGGTGGGAGTCATCAGAAGTGAGCGCCCGATTGCCTGCAACGCAGTTCAGCTTACGGGGGGAGAGCCGCTTCTTCGAGACGATTTGGTGGACATCATTAAAATAGTGAAAAAGCACGGGATCGACCACGTTCAGCTCAACACCAATGGGATACGGCTGGCGTTCGATCCCGAGCTGGTGAAGCGGGTTCGGGAAGCAGGGGTGAACACCCTCTACCTCAGCTTTGATGGGGTTTCAGAACAAGCCAATCCGAAAAACCACTGGGAGGTGCCATTGACCATAGAGAACGCCCGCAAGGTGGGACTCGGAATCGTCTTGGTGCCGACGGTGATTAAGTCAGTCAACGATCACGAGGTCGGCGACATCCTCAAGTACGGGTTCAAGAACATGGACATCGTCCGGAGTGTGAACTTTCAGCCGGTGGCGCTGGTGGGCCGCATGCCGCGGAAGGAGCGGGACAAGTACCGCATCACTATCCCTGATGTAATCAAGCGGATAGAGGAGCAGACCGACGGGGCCATAACGATGGAGGATTTCTTCCCGGTCCCCACTGCTATGATAATCAGCGAGTTCGTGGAGGCGCTTGTGGGTCACCCCACTTATGATCTGAGTTCCCACTTCGCCTGCGGTGCGGCGACGTACGTGTTCAAAGAGAACGGAAAGCTGATTCCGATCACCCGGTTCATCGATGTTGAGGGCCTGCTGGAGTACCTGAAGGAGAAGACGGAGGAGCTGAGGCAAGGGAAGAGCAAGCGATGGGTGGGCCTCAAGCTGCTGGCCAGCATCGGCAAGTTCATAGATGGCAAACAAAAACCGAAGGATCTGGATATCAATAAGATTCTCTACAACATTTTCATAAAGCACAATTACGATGCGCTCGGCCAGTTCCACATGAAGAGTCTGTTTATCGGGATGATGCACTTCATGGATTTGTACAACTACGACATCGAACGCGTGAAGCGCTGCTGTATTCACTACGCGATGACTGACAAGCGCGTGATTCCGTTCTGTGCGTTCAATGTCATTCCGGAGTGGTATCGGGACAAGGACCAAGAGAGCCAGGGGATTCCGATTGAGGAGTGGGAGCGCAGGACGGGACGCAGGCTTCAGGACGATCTGTACAAGCGGGATGTGGACCGGCTGAAGCAAACGGAGGCATATCGCAAGTTTGTTCAGCAAATTGAGGAAATTCGGCGTGGAGAGTTTTGATATAACTAGCAGGAATAAAAAAACTTTATAAATATAACTATCGAGAATGGGGAGGGTGAGACGGGCATGGTTAAGAAAACAATCGAGGAAATCAACGAGCGCATCAGGCGTGGAGATGCCGTGGTCGTTACCGCCGAGGAGATGGTCGAGATAGTCAAGAGCAAGGGGGCCGTAGCAGCGGCAAAAGAAGTTGATGTGGTGACCACCGGGACGTTTGGTGCGATGTGTAGCTCGGGTGCCTGGCTAAACTTTGGGCACGCTGATCCGCCCATCAAGATGCAACGCGTTTGGCTCAACGATGTCGAAGCGTATACAGGGGTGGCAGCAGTCGATGCATATATCGGTGCCGCACAGCTGAGTGAAACCCGGGGGTTCGACTATGGAGGAGGCCACGTGATCGAGGACTTGGTCAGAGGCGAAGAGATCCATGTTAGGGCTCTGGCATACGGGACCGATTGCTATCCGCGCAGGGAGCTGGAGACGACCATAACCATCCATGACCTCAACCAAGCCGTTTTGCTGAATCCGAGAAACGCTCACCAACGATACGTTGCTGCCACCAATTCACGGAAGGAGACCATTTATACCTATATGGGCACCCTGCTTCCAGAATTCAGAAACGTTACGTTTGCTGGTACTGGGGAACTCAGTCCGCTGAACAAAGACCCCACCTATCGGACCATTGGCACGGGAACTCGAATTTTCATTGGCGGAGCTCAGGGATATGTGGTTTGGGAAGGCACTCAGCACGATCCGAAGCGAGAGCTGGGCACGCTGATGACGGTGGGCGATTTAAAAGAGATGTCACCCCGGTATCTGCGTGGCGCGAACATCCATCGCTATGGAACATCGCTGTTTGTGGGTATCGGGATTCCGATACCGATTCTAGACGAGGATTTGGCGAGGACCGCTGGCAGGAGCAATGAGGAGATTAAAATTGATTTGCTCGACTACGGAGTTCCGCGACGGGACAGGCCGGTGCTCAAGCAGTTGACCTATGCGGAGCTGTGGGAGGGCAAGATCGAATTGAACGGTCGGGAAGTCCCGGTCAGTCCGCTCAGCAGTCTCAAAGTGGCGAGAGAAATCGCTGAGAAACTCAAGGAGCTGATAGAGCGAGGGGAGTTTTCCCTCACCGCTCCGGTGCGCCAGCTTCCTGTGGATATGGAGTTCCGCCCGATGAAACAGCCGACGCGGATCATAACGGCAGGTGCGGTAATGACCCGCGAAGTGGTCGTAGGTAGGCCGGAGGATCCGATCACCAAAGCGGCTCGGATATTCGCGGAGAAGAACTTTGATCACCTCCCCATTGTGGACGATGAAAACCGCGTGATCGGGATAGTGACTTCGTGGGATATTGCGGTTTCGGTGGGAAAGGGCAAGCAGAAGCTTTCGGAAATAATGACACGGCAGGTGATAACCGCGCGGGAAGACGAGCCCATAGATGCCGTTGCAAGAAAGCTGGATAAATTCGGGATCTCTGGTGTTCCGGTTGTTGATGCTCGCGGCAGGCTCAGGGGGATAGTGACGAGCGATGATATTTCAAAGCTGATTGGAGGTGGGAGAAAATGACGAGGCGGATCTTGCTTCGATACTCGGCGGAGAAAGCGGCGGAGCCTGTTTTGGCTTCGGTGATTAAAGAGACGGGAGTGTTGGTAAACATCCTGTATGCGGACATGGACACAAAGGGTGGGGAGATCCTGATTTCCGTTAAGGACTCGGACGCGGAGCGGATTTTTAGCGCTCTCTCGAAACGCGGAATAGAATTTCAAGAGATAAAAGACGCGATCAGGGTGGACTGGGATTCCTGCGTTCACTGTGGGGCTTGTGTTTCGCTCTGTCCAACCAAGGCATTGTATCTGAAAGAGGATGCCTCGCTGGGTCTGGATGAGCAGAAGTGTGTTTTGTGTGAGATCTGTGTTCCTGCGTGTCCGGTGCGCGCTTTGAAGATTCCGAGGTTGTGAGGTGGTGGATTTGCTCGTTCAGCGCTGGGTTTACAAGGAGACTGCACTCACTATAAAATCCGACGACGCGCGCGCGATCGATGCAGCGGTAGAAGCGGCATTGAGGGCCAGACAAGAGGTGGAGCGTTATGCTGTGACCTATCCAGAGTTTCGTTGGTCACTTGAACCCGTTGAGCTCGAGGGAGAACACCCGCGGGTGATCGAGCTGATGTTGAGGGCCGGAAAGCTTGCGCGGGTCGGTCCTTTTGCAGCGGTTGCCGGAGCGATTTCTCAGATAGCCATGGAGGCCGCTCTGGAGCAAGGAGCGAGGAATGTGCTGGTCGAAAATGGTGGAGACATTGCGATAGCGGGAGATCGAGATTTTATAGTAGGAGTTTATGCGGGCACCGCCAGCACATCCAGTAAGTTGGGTTTTCTGATAAAATCGGCCAGATTGCCGCTCGGAATATGTACGAGTTCTGGTTCGATCGGACACTCGATTAGTTTTGGCGATGCCGACGCCACCGTGGTCTTTGCCCGAGAGGCTTCGGTAGCTGACGCTGCTGCGACTTCGGTTGCGAATTCTGTGCGCGGTTCCGACACACGACAGTCGATTTTAGACGGGTTGAACCGGGCTAGCCGGATACGTGAGATAGAAGGATGTCTGATAATACGTGGAGAACACGTGGGTGTTTGGGGCGAGGTTCCAGAGATTATAACCTTTGATGAGAGGAGTCCCGTCCCGGTTGGTGGAGGAGTCGTTCCCGGTATAAAATCTTGACCGATGGTTGGAAGTATTTTTAGCAGGAGTCCAAAGGGTAATGGTATGAGGACTAAACTGTCTCCTCAAGAACTCGAACGTTATAGTCGGCAGATGTTGATTGCGGGTTTTGGTCGGAAAGGTCAGCTCAAATTGAAGCGAGCGCATGTGGTGGTTGTAGGATTGGGCGGTCTGGGGTCTCCGGTCAGTATTTATTTGACAGCGGCGGGTGTGGGGAAGCTAACGCTCGTGGACGATCAGCGAGTAGAGCTCTCAAATCTCAATCGTCAGATTTTGCACTGGGATAAAGACATCGGACGCCAGAAAACTGATTCGGCGATGGAGAAGCTGAGAGCTCTCAATCCAAATGTGCGGGTGAGGGGAAAATCTCTGCATGTGGCAAACGAAAATGCGGACCCTCTTGTGCGCGGTGCCGATGTGGTGGTGGATGCCACGGACAACTATCCTGCTAGGTATGCGCTGAACCGAGCCTGTGTAAAGCACAGAATTCCACTTGTTCACGGGGCCGTGGAGGGAACCCTGGGTCAGCTGATGACTATTGTGCCCAAGAAGGGGCCGTGTTTGCAGTGTTTGGTTCCGTCACTCCCGCCGCGAAAGCGGGCATTCCCGGTACTCGGAGCAACCCCGGGCGTGATAGGTTGTTTGCAGGCAATGGAAGCGATAAAACTGATCACAGGTCTTGGGAGACCATTGATAGGCCGGTTGCTAATATTTGATGGTATGGAGATGGTGTTTGAAGTAATGAAAGTTGAGCGCGATCCCCACTGTGAGATATGCGGCCGGAGGAGTAGAGGATGAAGCTTTCCGAAGAGAGACTGAAGAAGTATCGGAATCTGAGGAGAGATTTTAAGGAGGATCGGTATATCAACCTCAATCCAATTCAGCGTGGAGGGGTTCTTACCGCTGAGGCGAGAGAAGCATTGGCAGAATTTGGGGATGGGTATTCTACGTGTGATTGGTGCCCTGCAAAAACCCCCCGGTTGGATAAGGTTACCCGGCCTCCCATAGCGGATTTCGTTGAAGACTTGGCGGAATTTCTTGGAATGGATGTGGCGCGTGTCGTGACCCGGTGTCGCGAGGCGCAGTTCATAGCGTTCAGAATGCTTGGTAGACCGGGGGATGTGGTGGTAATCGACAGCCTGGCCCACTATTCCACCTACGTTGCGGCCGAGCTTGCCATGATGAAGATTAAAGAGGTCCCGAACAGCGGGTATCCGGAATTTCGAGTAGATCTCGATGCTTATGCGGCAAAGATAGAAGAGGTAAAGCGCGAAACCGGAAAATTGCCTGCGGTCGTGGTTTTGACCCATGTGGACTATCTCTACGGCAATTTGAACGATGCCAGACGGGTGGCAGAGATAGCTCACGAGTACGAAGTTCCGTTTTTGCTGAATGCCGCTTACACGGCGGGTGTGATGCCCATCGATGGGAGAGAGCTCGGAGCGGATATCATTACAGGGAGCGGTCATAAATCTTGGGCAGCGAGTGCCTCCACCGGTGTACTTGCGCTGACCAAGGAGATGGCGAAGCGAGTGCTCGCGCCGTCACAGATCGTGGGAGATCTGACAGGACGGAAGTTTAGCATAAAAGAATACGCGCTGCTTGGTTGTACCGTGATGGGTGGTCCTCTCATTTCGATGATGGCCTCCTTTCCCCACGTGGTCGAGCGAGTCGAGAGATGGCCGGAGGAGGTGGAGAACGCCCGGTGGCTGGTTGAACAGCTCGAGCGCATAGAGGGGACGCGGCAGCTGGGTGTCAGGCCCAAAGATCACACGCTGATCCACATGGAGTCCGAGGGTTTGTACGAAGTTTCCCGACATCACAAGCGCAGGGGATTCTTTCTGTACGAGGAGTTGAGAGATCGAGGAATAGTTGGTATTCAGCCTGGTTTAACCAAGCATTTCAAATTGAACACGTACGGGTTAAGCCGTGAGCGAATAGAAAAAGTTGCAGAGGCGTTTTTGGAAATTGCAGAGAAATACGGATTGAGTATTTCAAAATGATTCAGGGTTTCAGGTTTTTGAGCGGAACTCCAGTCGAAGTAATTATTGGTCTTTCCGGCCAATTGTTTTAACTCGAGTTTATTCATAACGTTGTTATAAAAACGAATGGTTGATATAGGCGGCCGCCGATGAGGCGATGGGAATGCTGGTGGAGCGCGTCGTGTGTTTGGTGTCGGGGGGCATAGACTCTCCGGTCGCGTGTGCGCTTGCGGCCCGTGGCTTCGAAGTAGTTCCCGTGCACTTTGCTCTTTATCCCTACACATGCGAGGATAATTTCTACGTGGCAGTGGATGTTTTACGTGTTTTAAAAAGGAAGACACGGTTTGCCCGCGCATTTCTCTTTCCGTGGAGCCGGGTTTTGAGATGCGTGCTCCGCCAAGCTGGCAGACACGCGTGCGTGCTGTGCCGTCGTGGGATGCTGATGGCCGCTGAGCTCCTGTGTGATCGTGTGGAGGCGTCGGGGATAGTCACGGGCGAATCGCTGGGCCAGAAGGCGTCGCAGACGTTGCAGAACCTGCAGGCGGTGTCGGCGGGCATTCGATATCCGATCCTCCGGCCGCTACTCGCGATGGATAAGCTGGAGATCGAGCGTCTCGCCAAGCAGCTGGGGCTCTGGCGGGAGACTCATGCCAGCTGCTGTTATGCGACACCTCGCCGTCCACGAACCGCAGCGAAGCGGAGGGAGGTGAACGAAATCGAGGCCAGAATTGGTCTGCGGCAGCTGGTTGAGCGGGAGATGGAAAGAATCGTTGAGCTTAAAACGCTGGACGAGGATCTGAGTGACTTTTTGGAGTCCTTAGCAGCGACTTAGCAGGGCGTGCCAGTGATTTCGGATTTGAACTCTTGCAGCATTTGTTCGTGACGCTCGCAGAACTCAGGGGAGCTGAGCTGGGCCTTTAGCAGTTCTTCCTGCCAGCGGGCATTGTAGAGACGGCACTGACTGTTCTCGCAGAACGGGTTTCCGAAGACGTGGTAGAAAACGGCTTGTATCGCGTAACCCTTGACGACCTCGGTCAGCCTCGGATCGTCCAGCACGAGAAAGCGGCGCTCGAGCCGCTCGTAGAGTTCCTCCTCGCTCAGTTGGCCTCGCAGGGTGTAGTATTCTTTTGGCCTTGCAGGTCCAAAAACAACTCCCTGCACAGACAATAGAGTAGGAAAGCCGAAAACTGCAGCATGAATGTGATAGCGGCCGTCCTGTTCATATGTCCCGATCAATCGGTTGACGAAGACGAGGTGGAGATGGTCTCTCGTTCGCTCTCCAACGGGCAGAAGTCCGAGGCACAGGCGCTGGATCTCGAGGCCGTCGTAGAGCACTCCTGGGATCTGCTTTTGCGCCCCAAGAAATTTCTCTTCGATTTGGATTTCTGATGGGAGAGGCTCACGATTCGCAAGCGGCTTTAGCGGGTCATGGACTCGTGCTGCAGCGAATGCTCGGGCTAGAGACTCGTTTTGCTTGAAGAGGGGCTCCCGGATCTCAACCGTGCATCCAACTCTTTTTTTGAGGTACTCCCGAAGTTCTGTCCACTTTAAAATATTGGGATCCGGATCTCGGTAGATGAAGATTCTAAGTGCCTTTGAGCTTCTCATGGATTACCTCGGCCACTCGCTTCCCGCTCAACAGCATCGCTCCAAAAGTCGGCCCCATTCTTGGCAGACCATAAGCCGTAGATACCGCCATTCCTGTGACAGCCAACCCGGGATAGAACTCGCCAGTATGTTCGACTATCGCGTCCTCCGAGCGCTCGAGCCACATCGCGCCGTAGCCGGGGACTTTAACCAGACCGCGCCGCTCCAGCAGTCGGACCACCGCTGCGTCGTGTCCAGTGGCGTCCACAACGAATTTTGCTTCGAGCCCCACGGGATCTACGCACGTTATTTCGCGTGGCAGGGCGCTGATGGGAGTCCAGTTCACGACCACGCCGCCAACGCGGTTGTTTTCGCGCAACACCACGTCCTCGATGAATGTCATGTTGAGGATCTTGGCTCCGGCGTCGCAGGCGGCAGCAATGAGTTTTGAGCACGCGTGCGGCCCGTCCGCGACATAGAGACCCTTTGAGAACTCGGTGTAGGGGACTTTTAGTTCGTCTAGGATCTCCTGTCCTGGGGCCCGGACCGTGATCTTGTTCATGAGATAGCCGCCTATCCAGAAGCCGCCCCCGAGGTAGTTGTTGCGTTCGATCACGAGGACTCGGATGTTCTTGCGTGCGAGTTCGCGGGCCGCCATGAGGCCACTTGGTCCGCCACCCACCACGATGACGTCGCTTTCCGCGTGGCGCTGGAGTTCTTTGGCGAACTCTTGGACGATGGCTCGGGTGATCTCGCGCTCGCTCACGGGTTCAAAGACCGGCATCGTTCTCATCTTTTCGGTTCTCTGCTTAAATAGGGTTGGGTATAATGGTGTTATCGAAACCATGGGCGAGGGGTTGAGTCAAAAAATAAGGGCCCTGAAAGAAAAGAAGCGCGCCATCATCCTGGCCCACAACTACCAGAGACCTGAGATTCAAGACTTGGCTGACATTCTGGGCGATTCTCTTGAATTGGCGAGGGCTTCAACCGAGCTGGATGCTGAGATTGTGGTTTTCTGCGGCGTTAACTTCATGGCTGAGATGGCAGCGGTTCTCAACCCCGACAAGAAAGTTTTGATTCCGGATCCCGCCGCTAGGTGCCCCATGGCGGCGCAGCTTCCGGCTGAAGAAGTTAGACGGGCGAAGCGGCGATATCCAGATGCTCCGGTCGTCTTGTACGTGAACACGCTGGCGGAAGCAAAGGCCGAGGCGACGGCCGTGTGCACCTCGGCGAACGCTCCGAAGGTAGTTAACGCGCTAGAAGAGGACACGGTCATATTCGGACCGGATAAGAACTTGGCGTGGTTTGTGCAGCAGAGATCATCAAAAAGAGTTATCGCGATTCCGGATCAGGGTTACTGCTATGTACACCGGATGTTCACACCAGCAGATATCCTTCTAAAAAAGAAACAGCATCCCGATGCCGAGGTTTTGGTTCACCCCGAGTGCGACCCGGAAGTTCAGAAACTTGCAGACCGGATCTGTAGCACCAGTCAGATGTTATCGTATGCCCAAGAGTCGCCAGCAAAGCGCTTCATCATAGGAACCGAGGTTGGGATGATCTACCGGCTCAAGCGAGAGCTCCCGGACAAGGAGTTCATACCGGCGCTGGAAACGGCGGTGTGCGAGCAAATGAAGGAGCACAACTTGGAAAAGCTTTACCTAGCGTTGCGCGACGAAAAGCACGAGGTAAAAGTTGAGGAGCCCATAGCAGCCAAAACCAAGTCAGCTATCGACCGGATGTTTGAGCTGATGCGGAGAGCCGCTGCTTAACGGTATGAGCGCGAAGATCCGGTCGGAATCGGAGCTTGATGTGAAGATCTGCCAGCTCTTCTCCCGCCATACTCGGAGGAATTGAACTTGTTCTTCTCTAAACCCATATGCCAGCAGAGTGACCACGTAGGAGAAGTTGTAAAGACGGGATTCAATGGCCGATGCTTCTGACGCTTGTTCTCAAAGAATCGGTTGCCGGAAAAGGTGGGCCCGGTGGGATTCGAACCCACGACCTCCACCGTGTCAGGGTGACGTCATAACCACTAGACCACGGGCCCACATTTTCTCATTGATTCCATTCGTTAAAAATACCTTTGAGCGATGTCCCATATGGGACAATCTGAACGTGCTTCACAGTCTTGATTAATGAAACTGATCTGGCGGAACGTCCCATATGGGACATGCGCGAGGAAGGTATTGGTTTTTTTCAAAAAAATCTATTTCCGCCACACCAACTCTATAGAACTGTCCCATATGGGACACTGTACAACAGATCGATTTCTGTCGAGTGTCCCATAGTTGTGGCTTGATTTCGCTCGAAGTATCAAGAGGCGATGTGGTGTCCCATATGGGACACCACCAACTCTATTAAAATCATAATCGACAAACTGTTTTTTGATGACCCTCCCACGGAAACACGTCGTGACTTGCTTTCTAGAGCACAACCGTAAGATCCTGATTATGAAGCGAAGCCAGCTCGTTCGTACCTACCGTGGAAAGTGGGGCGCGGTCGCCGGCTATGTGGAGCCCGGTGAGACCCCCGAGCAGACGGCTTTCAAAGAAATTCGTGAGGAAACGGGCCTCACCAACGTCGAACTGGTCAAGCGCGGCGAGCCCTACGAGTTCCACGACCACACCGTAGGCGTGATCTGGATCATCCACCCTTTCCGCTTTCGCACCCCAACCCCTCACATCCGTCTCGACTGGGAACACGAGGAAGCCCGGTGGGTGCTTCCCGAGGAACTCCCCACCTACGACACTGTTCCCCAT
This sequence comes from Hadesarchaea archaeon, assembly GCA_029259175.1. Taxonomy (GTDB): domain Archaea; phylum Hadarchaeota; class Hadarchaeia; order Hadarchaeales; family Hadarchaeaceae; genus JAVZGN01. Next base: position 168,489 of record JAPDJH010000004.1, on the reverse strand, counting down.
CTCATCGAGTCTTGGCAACGGGTTTCGACCTGACCCCAGGCATCACCGAGGCCGTTCTTCATTGGCTTGAGCACCCGAGTGAGCCCTCACCCCTCCTAGAACGGGGCCGCGCGGGAGACCCAGACTTCCGAAGAGGACTCCTATCGCCTTATCTGCTGCTTCTGACATCCTCACAGCTATGACCAAGATGGATCGCTGAGCAATTCGAGTGGTGGACCGGGCGGGATTTGAACCCGCGACCTCTCGCTTGCGAAGCGAGCGCTCATACCAGACTGAGCTACCGGCCCACTCGAGAAAATCTTCATCTCCCGGTCTTAAAACTGTGTTCAGCCCTTTTCACCGGGCTTTCCCAGCAAAAGCCCGACAAGCGTTTGCTGATCGATCTCTGCCCTCGTCCGCCACCCTATGTAAAGCACCCCCTTGTCGTCCTCCGACAGATACCCCCTCCGGATAAACCGATCGATCCCCGCCTGCACTCGCCACTTCGGAAACTTTTCCTCCAGTATCTGCATGACTTCCTTCGCTGGAGCCTTCCCTCCCTTGACCACCAGATGGGCCAGCACGGCCGTCAGCATGGCCATATCGTCTATTCTCCACCCGAACGTGCGGAACTCGTTGAGCGGCGGGTGCTCCTTGAACGTCACTACAAAGAGATCCGAATCCGCATCCCCCCCTTCTACCTTTTTTACCTTGAGCCCCAGTTTGCTTAGCTCCTGATCGAGCGCCCGCAGGACCTGCTCGTAATTTCGTCCCAGCGCCCGCCGGAGCTCCCACCGCTTCGCTCCTGGGTGCATGTGGTGCTTGAACAACAGAAGCTGTGCCGCCCGTGCAAGCTTATGCCGCAGCTCTGCCACTTCTTCCTGCATATCTGCCCCTCCACCATTCTTTCGTGATCGCAATGGGGAGCGACTTCACCTCCTCCGGCTGCCCTCTCTCTCCCCGAATCCGGATGGTTATTTCCTCCTCTAGCGGATCAAGCTCGAGATCGGCGTATCCATAGGAAACCAGAAAGCTCACCATCCACGCCCGCTTTACCGTCTGCTCATAACTTGGGCCCTTCACGAACTCCCAGTAGGAGACCTTTCCCTCTTTCCCACACGTTCTCTCGAGTTCCCGTCGCGTTTTCTCCAACAATTTTTCGAACTCCTCCCTTTCCAGCACCCCCCACCGCTCCAGCTCCCTTTCACCGATCGCTGAAACCCCTTTACCGCCTCCCTCCAGCTCTTTCGCCCGCTCACTCAGCGGTGAGAGTTCCGTCCAGTAGTCCAGAGCCTCACGCAGACCGCCCGGCGAGAGCACCTCCACTTCCACCACCGGCTTCCACACCCTCAGAAAGATCTCGGCCAGCTCTTGAGAATCCAGTGCTTGAACCTTCAGCATTATCAGCAGCGGGTCAAGATAGAGCACCGACGAGCGGTGTTTCACCCACTCCTCTTGGTGCTGGATAACGTCTGAGAGCCCCAATACCGCCTGCGCATCCAGAAACAACTCCTCATAGCTTCGGAGCATCGGCAGCAGCTCGCGCAGCTTCTGGAAGAACTCCCGCACCCGAACATCGAACGGATCCAGCCCCTTTGACCGAACAGCTTCCGCCAGCTCTATGACGCGTTCCAATAATTCACGCCGCTCGCTCCGCCTCATGTTACCACCCCCACCTTGGACACCCCGCCAACGCTTTGCACCACGATCACATTGAACGCTTTTTCAATACCTGCCAGCCGTCCGGGTGTTATCACCAAGTACTGCGCCGTGTCGCTGTTCGCGACCTCCGCAACGCTTTGGAAGAGATTTTCCCGATTCCTCGGATCCAAGTGCGCCTCGAATTCGTCGATCGCTCGCACCGGCGACTTTATCCTCCTTTGAAGCGCCAACAAGAAGCACATCAAAGCCGTCGTGCGCTCCCCTCCGCTCTGAGTGTATGCGTCCAAGATCTGCGGCGTTATGCCCTTGAATCCCACCGTGAGTTCCAACCCTGCGCTCTCGATATCTTCCGCGTTAACCAGCGAGATCTCACCCGTTCCCCCCACTCGCTCCAAAAACCTCCGATATTCTTTGTTGATCTCAGAAATCAATCGTTCCATCTCCTCTCTCCATCGCTGTTTGCGCAGCTCCAGCTCTTCGAGTGCTCTCTGTCTGTTTCGCTCCACCTCTCTCGCCTTCTTTTCCAGCTCTCTCAACGTCGATTTGTAGCTGAGGTACATGTGCTCAGCATCCGCCGGCACGTCTGCCAGCGTGCCGAGCTGGGCGTTCACCAGTCGCAGTTCGTCGAGCACCTCCTGCGGTTTTCGCGCGGTTTCGACACGCCTCCCGATCTTCTGTGCTTCCTCTGTCGTTTCTTCTAGCTCACGTCGCGCTCGTCTCAGTTCTCTCCTGAGATCCGAAAGCTCGTGCTCCAACAACCCTTGCCGAAATTCTAACACTGCGCTTTTTGCACTCGCCTCTATCAACGATTTTTGGATTTCTTCTCTCTTTCTTTTGGCCTTGCTTAGAAGACCCTCCACCTCCGCCATCTCCTTTTTGGCCTTCTCGGCCTCCTCTTTCAAGAAATGCATGTTCTCTTTCAGCTCAGCGATTTTTTGTACACGTTCTAGCAGCTCGAGCCTGGTTTGATGTCTTGCCTCCCACCGACCGATCTCCACGAGCCGACGATACAGCCCGTCCACTTGACTATCAAGCTCTCTCAACTTGTTAGTCAACACGTGCTGTTTTTTGTCCCATTTCTTCAGCTCTTCTCTTACCCCTTCCAGTTCGTTTTTCATGTTCTCTATCTGTCTCTCGAGATCAGCTACTGCCTTTTCCTGCCTCACCACTTTGGACCAAGCGTATTCCAACTCCAACTGTTTTTTCCTTCGCTCGAGCTCGCGCTTGCGCTTGAGCCGTTCGTACTCCCCCTCCCAGTAGCGCAGCGTTTCTTGGGCTTTTTGCAGCATCACCCTTACCGATTCTTCCTCGCTCAGTGTGTGGGAGAGCTTTTGTTGCGCTTCCATGATCTTTTCCCTATAGCTTTGGATCCCAACTGCTTCCTCCACCATCCGCAGTTTTTCACTCGCATCCGTAGCTCCGAACACATCGATCATGTTCTGATGCATGATGATGAGCATGTTGTCCGGATCTATCGATAACCTACCTAACAACCGCAGCACATCCCCCTTTGTTACTGTGCGGTTGTTTATCTGATACCAGTAGGTGCCGTCCTTGCTCAGATAGCGTGACAAAACAATGGTGTCAGAATTTATCTCGGGAATTGGACGCTTTCCGTTCTCAGCCCGGTTATCGAACACCAGACTTACCCGAGCCAGCTTCTTCCCGCGCATGATGAGATCGCCCAAGCGCTTTGAGCGCTCGGTATAGCTCTGACCCAGCGCCACCGCAATACCCAGCAATATGGACGATTTTCCCGCCCCGTTGGGCCCACAGATCACATTCAATCCGGGCGTGAGCGGAATCCGCGAGTACTCATGGCTCATGAAGTTCTCCAAGATGACTTCCCTGATGATCGCACACCCCATCTCTCTCACCATCTTATCCTTTCTCCGTCGCAGTTTAAAGAGCCCAGCAACCATAAATAAAGTGATTCTATGGTTCTGGTAGCCAAGATCTTTGAAATAAAGGAGCGCATGTCTCTGCCGACAATCGCGCGAAAACTCAGGGATTTCAAAGAAGAGCGCCCCCACAAAACCCAGAAAGGAGAAATAAACCTCTCGACCGAGATTCTAGACCTCAAACTGGAGAAGGACACACTCTCCGGCATCTTTAGCAAGGACTTTATCATGGCCCGCCACTACAAGCGCGGACTGATAGAAACCCCTGTGACCGAGGAAGTACCGTTCTGGTTCCGTCCCCACGATTCGCGCATGTTTTTAACAGTGCTTGCCCCCTCCAAGGCCCGAGGGGTCAAGAAGCTGTTGACCAACTTCGTGGCCAACAAAATGAGCGAGATCTTGTTTATCAAGCCCGGCCCGATAGTAGAAACCCAGATCACCCACGAGACTCTGCGTGAACTCCACGAATCCAATCCACAGGCCACCAAGCTCATATGGTTTGACAGCGTAGACCTCCCCGGAATCGGAAAGCTGGCTCTAGCAGGATCCGCCTTAGCCGACACCAAACTCTACAAAGAGTATCTCAAGCACGGGAAGATCTGGTACGTGCTCTTCGAGATCAGAGATCGGGGGCTCGTGATTGGGATCACGCGCAACTGTGTGGTCACGCTGTTCAGCCGTGCCGATCTCCACGATTTTGTGAACTACATTTTTGAACAAATCTTTCCACTAATTTCATAGCTCCAAAAGGAATTTATCGCAAAACACGTAGAGTAATACTAGGGGGCTGATGCCTAAAAAAGCCGATTTGCACGTTAGAACCATCGCTTCTATGGGTCGTGTTTCTCCCGCCGAAGCCGTTCGTTTGGCCAAAGAAAAGGGCTTGGCCGCTATCGCTATTGTAGATCACGAGTCAGTCGAGGCCATCCCAGAGGCAGTCGAAGCCGGCGAACGATATGGTGTGGAGGTTATCCCCGGTGTCGAATTGATGTACGAGGAGGGCCCTCGAGAGGCCCACATCATCGGTTATTTCATCGACTGGAAAAACCGTTCATTGCTCACCGAGATCAGTCGGTCTCAAGCCGCTCGAGCGTGGAGGATCAGAAGGATAATCGAAGAACTCCAAAAGCTCGGGATCAAGATCTCTTATGAGGACGTACTTGCCGAAGCAGGCAACGCAGCAATTTTGGGCCGCACTCACATCGCCAGCTTGCTCGTCAAACGTGGTGTTGTGTCTAACATGATGCAGGCTTTTGATAAGTATCTCAGTTATGGCAAACCGGCATACGTGCCTCGCTATCAGCTTCCTCTGTCGGAAGTAATGAGGCCTATCTTCGAAGCCGGAGGGGTTCCAGCACTTGCGCACCCAAAATTCAGCCGAGCAGAGGAGCTGGTACCCGAACTCGTCAAACACGGTCTCCGTGCGATCGAAGTGTATCATCCCTATCACACCAAAGACGATGTTAAGCGTTTCAAATCGCTGGCTCAGCGGCACGGACTCATAGAGACGGGCGGAACGGATTCGGAGCCCAAGCGTTCCCCCGTTGGCACTGTGACGGTCCCGTACAAGGTGGTCGAAGAGCTTCGGAACTGGTGGAAGGAGCTTCCAAAAAGACTCAAAAAGCTGTTGGGGTGAAACCGCATGGAAAAGGCTGATCTCCACGTCAGAACAACGGCGACAACGGGCAAGTACAGCCCGGCAGACGTGGTGGCACTCGCAAAGCGAAAAGGTCTGAAGGCGATCGCCGTGGTAGAGCATGAAACCATGAGCGGGGCGGTCGAGGCGCTCAGGGCGGCACCAGCTTATGGTGTGCAAGTGATTCCGGGCGTAGAACTCGTCTACGAGCGTGGGGACAGCAACTGCCACTTGATCGGCTACTTCGTGGACCCCCACAACGAACGCCTGAGGCGAGAAATCGGGCGAGCCCAGGGCATGAGGCTCGCAAGGATAAACGACATAATTGCTAGGCTCTCAGTCCTGGGCCTGGACGTGCGCTACGAGGAACTTTTGCACGAGGTGGGCGGCGCTGAAGTCCTCACACGGCTCCACATCGCCCAGTACTTTGAAGACCGGGCAAGCCAAGTCGGTTCCGGAAGTCTTCGAGAAATATCTCGGTCCTGGAAAACCTGCCTATGTTGAGCGGGAGGAGTATCCCCTTCCGGTTCTTATGGATTTTATCCACCAAGCAGGAGGAGTAGTTGCACTCGCGCATCCCAAATTCGGTGGAGCAGAGCGCTTTCTCCCCGAACTCGTCCGCGAAGGGCTTAAAGCCATCGAGGTGTACCACCCGACACACACACGTGAGGACATAAAGCGCTTCAAGCAGCTGGCCAAGCGATACAAGCTGGTGGAGGTGGGGGGAACGGATTCGGGGTTCGGCGGCGTTGGCGACATCTGTGTTTCCTACTCGGCGGTGAAGAAACTGGAGAAATGTTTGAAAAAGTGAGCGAACGAAAAGAAGAAAAATATTTTTTTACTAAAACTTTTCGGCTGGGGGTGAGGGGATGCAGATAGGGAAACACATTATCGCAGAACTTTATGGTGTCGATGAAAAGCTCATCGCCCAACAGTCCGAGGTCGAGAAAATCGTGTGGGAAGTCGTCAGAGAGAGCGGGCTCCACGCCGTGAGTTCAGCGTTCAAACAGTTTGAACCCTTTGGCGTTGCGGGCGTTGTGTTGCTCAGCGAAAGCCACATATCTATCCACACCTGGCCAGAATACAAGCTCGTTAATCTGGACGTGTTCACCTGCGGCGATCCCAAAAAGGCTGATAAAGCTTTTGAGCTCTTTCTCCAGAAACTTAAACCCAAATCTCATCGACTCCTTTCGCTGGATCGAGGCTGATAGGGTGGATTTTAAGCGGGCAGAAAAGCTAATTCTTCAGCACCTCTTAAACGAGAGAAAAGAGGACGTGTATGTTCTGCTGAGCGTTCAGGATTTGTGTGTTCGCGATTTTATCCGTGTTCTCGACCGGTTGTCCTCGCGGGGACTAGTAAAAGTTAGAAACAATACCGTTGTCTTGTCAGCGCGCGGACTATCGGCCGCAAAAGCTCTGGGTTTGAGACCCACAGGAAGAATACGATGTTCACACTGTGATGGAACCGGATACACACTTCCTAGTCCATTTCGTCGAGTTTTTGAAGTTTTCAAGCGCGTGGTAAAGGGTCGTCCACCCCCTCGCGAATCATTAGATCAGAAGTTCATCTCAGCCGAGAGCGTTTTTCGCAGAATGGTTTTCATTCACGAACGTGGGGATCTGGCCGGAAGCCGAATCTTTGTTGTGGGCGACGATGACATGTTCAGTCTGGCGTTGGCCCTGACGCGTATGCCCCGGGAAGTGGTCGCGGTAGATATTGATGATCGAGTTGTGGATTTCATAAATCGAATAGGAGAGGACCTGCGCCTTCCAGTGAGAGCCAGTGTCTACGACGTACGCAAGCCTTTACCCAAGAGCTTCCAAAAGCGTTTCGACGTTTTCGTTACGGATCCGACGGAAACGATTCCAGCGCTCCGACTCTTTCTCTCTCGAGCCGCTACAGCTTTGAGAGGAAAAGGATGTGCAGGATATTTCGGCATGACCACGATTGAATCCTCGATTTCAAAATGGAGGAAATTGCACCAGATGCTGTATCAAATGGGCTTGGTGGTCACGGACATCCGGCGTGATTTCAGTTTGTACGAGGAAACGGGTGAAAGCTATAGAACTCCTATGGCGCGTCGCTTTGGACATCCGAGCACCCCCTGGTATCGCTCCGCTTTTGTCAGGGTTGTTGCTTTCACCCGCATAACTCCTCTCGCCCGCGGGGCCGTTCGAATCAACAAGAGATTCTATCTCGATGAAGAAAGCAAACCCATTGCTCCTCCTAGCATGATGTGATGCGGCCGGCGGGACGCGGAACTCCGGAGGAGAATGAATCCCGCCTGATTGACCTGCTTATCGAGGCTCTCGAGAATCAGAAGCAAAAGGGAGGGGCAACACGTGGAGGGGGGTAAATCTACCAGAAAACACCGCGGTCGGGGAGAGCAGGACTTCTACGTGCCCAAGCTGGCCCACCATCTTAGACGGAAGGGCTGGCGCACACGTTTCGAGGTCCCGTGTTACGACCCCAGCAGCAGCACGAAGATCGGCTATGTGGATATGGTAGCGGATCAAAACCGAAAATATCCTGGTGTGATCCTGTGGATTGAGTGGTTCACGCCTTTCTGCTACAACGGAATCTGGCGGGTGGATCTCAGGTGCGTGGAGGCGTGTCTGAGGCGGGCGGAACTCGCGCGGGAGCACCCACGCGAAGCCGGTGTTCCGAGCAGGCTCGTGCTGGTGGCCAGAAACCGGAGCGATGTGCCGATCTTGGAGCGCGGATACCTGCGGGTTCTCAGGCATCGAGGAGCTCAGGGGCTGGGATATCCAGAAATCGAGGTGGAGGTGGAGAGCTACCGTGAGCTGGCTTTCAATCCACGAAAATGGGGCTAACGCTCTTTTTGAAAGCAGTCACCCTTCGCCCAACCGGGCCAGCGGGGGTTCACCAACTCTTTTCTCCGCTGGCCCGTTTTAATCCAAAATCAGTTGTCCCCGGCATATGCTGTGATTTTTCGATCAAATGATCAACTTTATCAACCCCCGACTTCCTTATTTTAATCCTATAGTGAGGAACGGTGCCACCGTGAGATGCTCCAAAATAACTTTGGGACGCCTGCGCCCGAAGGACTCAGGTCGATTATTGAACGCCCCCTTGCGGGCGAGACATGGGGCCACCACACTTTTTAACGGCGTTGCTCGGGCTGGCGGAACCCGGCAACGCCGCGGGATATTTTTCACCCAAAAATGTGGAGCACCTGATAGCTCCATATTGAATTTGTGGTTTGTCCTATATATAGTTTTATGTGCTCCTAAAATAGAACTGTTGAACGAAGCTCGCCTCAGCATTTTGGCAGCAGCCCGCCTTTGATCTCACTTAAGAGTTCAAAATATTGTTACGTTTTTTATCAATATTTTTCAATACCCGTTAACAGGTTTTAAAGGGTAATGGAAATATTTATAAGGGGTTTAAACATATTATTTTATGCGGGGAAGTGATCCCGATGATGGAATTGCGAATAAAGATAACGCGTAAAAATGCCCGGAAAATCGCTAGGTTGATAGAGGAGTTGGCTCGGCTGGAAGTTGAAGAAACCATCCTTGGTAGCCCCAAAGAAGAGGCTAGGGGTTTCGGCTTGACGGAATGGTTTCCCAACTATCTTGCCCCTCCGCCAAGGCTTGAGAACCTCAGGAGCGGAAATGTTCTGCTGGATTCGGTGGAGGCTAGGCATGTGGGCACGTGGGGACAGTTCAACTCCTTTTTCCCGGTGAAAGCGGTATTGCGAGTGCTTGCCCATATAATGAGCGAAAATAACGGAAAGGCGGTGAACCTGCAGAAGCTGGTTAATGTTTCAAAAGAGGTGTTCGAGCAGGCTGGACTCGGGCGATATCGCGGTTTTCCAAGCTCCTCCAAGCCTTCAGCGATAGGAAGGCTGGTGTGGCATTTTATAATTCCGGCCCACCAGATGGGTCTCATCCATATGGAGGGAGCAGAAAATATTTCAACTAAAGAATGGGAGAAGGTTTATGTCTCTCTCACACGGGAGGGTTTGGAGTTTGCTAGGTTAGAAAATCCAATTTTTGATAAGGGAAGCGCCGAGCAAGTGTTATCTAAATCTGAGCGAGAATGGATTCTTAACTATCTTAAAGAAATTGACGCGAAGGGATACAAAGAATACTCCTTTTTGCGTAGAATTTTTGAGGAGCTTAAGAGAGGCAACACAAATATCCCGGTTTGGCTTCAAAATGATGAGAAGTTCAATGAATATGTCAAAAGCTGGAGCCGAAAGCGAAACGATCCCGCGAAGTTCAAAAAGCAGCTCGAACATGTGGCTACGATGTTTGCCCAAAGCAAGATAGCGTTGCTCCGGGAACTTGGAATGATAAGTTGTAAAAGAAACGACTACAGTGTAATCGGAGATGAAAGGTGAGTTATTATGGCCCCGCATCCTCGTTGGGAATTTCGAGAAGCTGAACGCTGTGCTGAAGTGGATCTTCCCGGCACGAGAGTGCTCAAGGGATCCCCGGAAGAACTGGTTCGAGAAATGATCCAAAACTCGTTAGATGCTAGGGAGGAACAGCAAGTTCGGGTTCGCTTTGCACTGGGGAAGATTCCGCGTGAAAAAATCGAGCCTTTTCTTACGGAATTGGATCCGCACTTGGACTCTATCCTTGAGGAAACTGACTCGAAGAATCTCCATAAAAAAGGAAAATGGAAATTCTTAGCGGTTGAAGACTTTGGCACTTCCGGTCTCACCGGCGATTTCGGTTTAAAAACCGTTCCACCTCTTGGGAAAAGCAGGTGGTACGATTTTTGGTTCAGGTGGGGAACATCCACGAAAGTTCGTGAACCAAAACGCGGGAGATGCGGAATCGGTAGGCTCGCCGCCGCCCTCGCCTCCAAGTTATATCTCATTTGGGGAATCACAGTAAGAATTCCTCCGGAATCTCCGCGCACACTTTTAATGGGAGAACTCATAGGACGATCTCACGAAGCTAATGGGAAATGGTACGAAGGGTTTGGTTACTTCTCCCTTCCAGGGCGGCTTCCAATCCAAGACGAACACATAACTCGAAAATTTATGCAGTCTTTCCAATTGGAGCGCGGAAACCGAGCGGGGCTGTCACTTGTTATTCCGTTTCCGTTGGATGTGATAACGGTAGACACGTTGGTGGCCTCAGCCATCGCCCAATATTTTTATCCCATTTTGAGTGGAGAGCTGGAGGTAAAAATTGAGGATCTCCGTAGAGGTACTACAATAATTTTAGATCGTGAGAGGTTGCCGGATCTTGCGCGTCGGTGTAGCTACGAGGAAACGGCTTGGGAGCACATTTCTCCAGAAACTTTGAATGAGTTGTTTGAATTTGCCCGGGCGACCCTAGAGGAGAATACAAAACGTGTCCAATTGCCCAAAGCTGACAAAATTTCGGAGAACCTGTTTCAAAATTCCGATTTAGATGACCTACGGGAAAAATATTCGGAGGGGCGACCATTGGGATTTATATTCTCCATAGATGTGACTCCCAAAAAGGGAAAATCCCAACGGAGTGAGATAGTTGTTTACATTCAGAAAGCTTCGGACACCGGTCAAGTTTTCATGCTTCGCCAAGGCTTATGGATTCAAAACGAACCTCGTAAGGTTCGCGTGCCAAAGGGAAACTGGATCATAGTGCTAGCAAATGATCCCGTTATATCAAATTTTCTGCGAGAGGCCGAGGGCCCCAAACATTTGGAATGGGAAGTAGGACGAGACCTTCAAGCACGTTACGAAAAAGCTCGTGAAACCCTCCAAAGAATACGCGTTGTGCCTCGAGATCTGGCTCTTCTGTTGTCCCAGCCACCGCAAGCTGTTGAGAGATCTCTGCTAGCCGACATATTTCCAGTGGGGAAAGGCGAAACAATTCTGTCACCGCCCCCACCCCCGCCGCCACCTCCCTCACCATTCTCGGTGTCCGGAGAAAAAGGAACTATCAAGATCTGTTCGTCTGGAAAGGGCAAATTGCCTCGGACAGCCAAGGTTTGGATCGCGTATCGAACACTCAGTTCCCCGTTTCGGGCGTTTGAGGCCCACCCAGAATTCGACTTGAGTGAAGAGAAATTTAGGTTCACGGCGGAAAACTGTCGGATTGACGGAAGAAGCGGAAACTCCTTTCGAATATCTGACATGGGTAAGAACTTCTGTGTTCACGTAAGCGGATTTGATCCACACCGCGACTTGGTAGTGAAAATAGAGGAGGAAAAAACATGAGGAGAGCCAGCATCACCCGGCACGTTTCGGCAAATCCGCGGGGAAGAATCACTCTCAAACGAATGAATTTAAAGTTTCAAGGAAAACGTCTTACAATCTCGGTAGACTTGGGTGAGGTTAAGAAAACCTTACCATTGCGATCGTTTCCGCCAGATTCGGAAGTATATGTGGAAATATATCTCCCGGCTGAACCGCCACACTTCGAACTTTTAGGTAAAATATCTGAGAGTCGGAACTTGTGTTTTAGCAAAACAATAGAAGTTCCCGACCCCATTCGCGCGCGTATTCGAGTTGTTGTGATACACCCCTCAAAAAAGAACTTGATAATCGCTTCTTCATCGCTTTTATCACCAAAACTGGCGGAAAGTCTACTACCAACACGCGCGGTACCCAACTTGGGCAGGTTTTGGCGTCTTGAGTTTGATTGTCCTTCGGATGTTGGCTCGCAGCCAGTGTTAGAGTACGATCCCGACCTTGTGCCGCAACGAGCGCTAAAAGATCCGCGTTGGGTCCATGCCGTATATCCCAGCGTGGTAAGAGAGATATTGCTGAGATGTTTATTGGTACCGGATGAGATTGCAGACGATTGGCGAGAGGAATGGCTGAATTTTGGCAAAAAGTGTGCTCAAACGGGACCTCCGGATACAGAGGAAGACATACAGAAAAAACTCGATTGGGTGGAAAAGGCCGTGGAAGGATTCTGTCGGCAACTTTCCCAAAAAATACGTCTTGTAAAATGGGAGGAGGAAAGCTTATGAAGCTCAGAATGTTTACAAGCGAGGGCATTGAGGAATTTCGACAATTTATTCAAAAACGAAAAGAGGACTTGACAGTGCCAAAACCCGATTTGAACCGGCCACCCTATGTGGAAGAGTTCACCCCCACCGTATACGTGGATGAACACCGCAAGTTTTCCAGCAGGCTGGAAATGGCCCAGTATCTGGATTCAATTTTTGAAAAGAATTTGGATCCCCAAGTAGGCGCCGAGAATCGCGATGTGATTCTTCAAAAACATGTAAACATGTGGAGCTGGCTAACATACTTATGGTTTGATCAGGTTTGTCCGGAAAAACCCGGCGAGGAAGCCCGATATATTTTCCAACCGGGGAGCAGGCATTTTTATCGGCATCTTATTGCTTATTCATACTTCCCATATCGGACGCTTAAAAAGTTGGGGATTCCAAACTATGCAAAGCTTTTCCTTTCCACACCGCCGTACCGCTATGGTGATGCTGCTGAGCAAATCTTGGGACGGAGTTACGGCATTTTGTATCACAGAACCGCCATAGAAGTTATGTTCAAGATTTTTTGGGACGAAAAGCTAAACAGATTGAAAAAGGAGGCATCAAAAAAGACCGGAGTTGGAACGCTCAGACATCTTTGTCTTGTTCTCGGCAGTCTTTGGTTCAATTATAGAATTTGGAAGATGAACACAGAAGATCTGATAAGACTCCTCCTCCCAGTATTCAGGAAAACCGCGAAAGGGTAACGGACACGTTTCGAATCTGTGGCCCGAATCTCACCGATTTCTCGACATAAACAAACATTTTGTTTTTAGGGGGCAAATTCGACATCGAGGGTTACGCGGGATGCATACCAAAGCAGCAAAGTCCATCATTGCCCAGTTGAATTCCTTTACATTATTTTCCGGCATCATTTGTTGTACCTTTTTTCTTACTTGGGGGTCCCGTTTACACTCGCCGCGGGGTTTTAGGTCAAACAATCTCCGCACGACTCGACAAACATTCATATCAACGGCAACAACTTTTTCATTAAACGCGGAAGCCAGCACAGCGTCCGCGATGTATTCGCCTACTCCTGGCAGAGAAAGTAGTTCTTCTCTGTTATTTGGGATTCTTCCCGCAAATCGTTTTTTTAACGTTAAACCAAGCTTTTTTACCTTTTTCACCCTCCAAAGCAGACCCAATTGTCGAAAAAAGTTTTGAATTTCCGATGACTGGGCCGAAGCCAAGGCTGTTGGGTTGGGAAATCTGCTAATAAAATGGGAATAGACCATGGCTACTTGATCAGCTTTGGTGCGCTGAAGCATAAGTTCCGCTATCAGTATTTTGTAAGGATCCTTTTCCCGTCTCCACGGATAGTTCCGTTTGTTTTTTCTCCACCACTGAAGAAGAATTTTTGCAAGGTTTCTTGGGTTCTCGGCCAAATAGCTACCCTCCCTTTTGAAGCATTCGGCTTATCTCGGAGGCAATCGCGCGTGCCATCAGCGGCGGAACCGCGTTCCCGACTTGTTTATATTGACTCGTGCGCGAGCCGTGGAAAATAAATGTATCCGGAAAGCTTTGGAGCCTCGCGGCTTCCCGAACAGTAATTGTCCTATTTTGGGTTGGATGAATGTATGCATAACCATCTTTGGCAAGGTGGGCGGTAATCGTCCAAGCCGGTTTATTCCGTCTTAATCTTCTTATTTTGTCCAGAAAAATGTCATCTCGATAGCCGTATGCTTTTCTAAGTCTTGCAGGAAGATCTTTCCACTTCGTCCCCTCTCGCATGTATTTGAACAATTTTAAATCGCGTTCCCCGTGCTTTCGGGCTACATGGTTGTGAACAAATTTACTTCTTTTCCGAGCCCATTTTTGATAAGGGGCAAATGGTTTACGGTCATAAGGCATTTTTTCATCGCCCTCCCCGGCCCGGAGTCGCGGAAGATCGCCAATAGCCTCCCATACGGTCGGGGTTCTTTTACGGCGTTTTTTCCTATCGTCGGGGTCAGCATATTCATCCGACGAAAACGGGTTTGGCAGACCTTTTTTGCTTCCTATGAAAAATACCCGCCGTCTTACTTGGGGAACACCGTAATTGCTTGCGTCGAGAACTCTCCACTCCACATGGTATCCGACTCTATTAAAATCCTTGAAAATTTGGCTTACCAACGTTCCCTTCGCATAGCTGAGAATTCCCGGGACGTTCTCCATTACAAAGTATTTTGGGCTGAGGTATCTCACGGTCTTGTAGAAATATTTATAGAGAAAGTTGCGTGGGTCGTCTATAAACTTGGGGTCATGGTTACGTAGAGTCCATATTCCATTTCGTGCTAGGGAGGCTATTTTCACGCGACCAACAATAGAAAACCCGGAACACGGCGGTCCACCAATTACAACATCGACATCATTCTTCCTTAATCCACCCACCCTCAGCAGATCCCTCAAATTTACCTTCTCGATTGGAATAGTGATTACCGGAGACCCTATATTGGTCTGATATGTTTGTGCCGCAATTTTATCGCTATCCACACAAACTGAAATAGAGTAATTTCCCGTCATCTTGAATCCTAGAGCTAGGCCGCCTGGTGCTCCGAACAAATCAACAACAGTGAACTGGCAGCCCACGTTCCCACTCAATCTATATTGATTAGCTGATCTTGTAAAATTCTTATCTCATTGTGAGAAGTTTCTCGATCCTTCGGCACTGGGCATGGCGAGGTTCCTCAGTTTATTTTAGGAACTCTATCGGGCGAGCGAGCTTACGCGAGCGAGCCCTATCGTTCTAATTTTTGGCCGCTTATGCCGTCTAGTTGAACATTTCCAGCGAATCCACATCCCAGCTTGAAGCGAGAATCGATTCCAACAGGCGCGCGAGGAGCTCATTCTGAATTTCACCCCGGCGCAAACGCTTTTCAAGCTCATCAAAATGCTTGTAGTCTTTCACCATCAGCGGGTTGCGTCGTTTCAAAAGGACACACCGCCAACACATGTTGGCACTCTCCGGGGTATGCCGGTCGTTTTGATTGCCGCTATCTTCCGGCGCGTCTAAGGCAGGCTTGGATTACCGCTTCGAGACGCTGCGTACCCTTCGGGATTTCGCGGCGAACGGATCCATTGAGAACCAGCGTCTCGTGGGAGTTCTCCAATCTCTCAAGAAGCTTTCCGGCGCCGTTCATCTCCCGCGGTATCCATCGAAACCGCACCTGAAGTTCCTTGCTCTCGATCAGCCAGAAGATGTGTTCCGCCCATCCCCTAATCTCCGGCGACATCCTAGCGGAGTTCAGGGACAGCGATCTCATACAGTGCTCCGCATCGTTAAACACCTCCGCACGGGTTCCTGCGGGCAGGAGGTACAGCGCGTGGTACACCCCGAAAAGCTCGGCGTGGGTCGATGTGGTGAACACGTACGGGTACTCGATTATCGCGTCAACTCTGCGCCGCCCCCGGTATTCCAGACCTATCCTGAGCACGTGAGATCTCCGTCCGGCATCCGCGAAGACCCTGACCGCCGGCGCACCCCGGAAACGCAGGTGTTTTCCGGCGAACTCGCGCATCCTCCGCTCCCACATCCCGCGCAGTCCGCACAGGCGAAACCTCCGGCAGTTCTCACACGAGGAGCGCGTTTTTGTCGGCCCCGCATACCGCTCGCAGTATGTTATGGGGTGCCTGCGCCGTGAGCGGAGATACGAGCTGAGGGCCTGAAGAAACGCCTTGGAAACCCAGCGCCTGTTCGGGAACAGGAGGAGAGCCTCCCGTAACACCCGTGCGGGAGGCGGGGCGCGGTTCGGTTTGGAGCGGGCCGTGATCTTATCCCACTCAAGTTTGAAGCGGAGGTGTTATTTAAAGGGAGAAAACTCACTCGCCAGTAATCGCCGTTTCCAGCTCCTTCACAAGTTTCGCCACCTTGATCCCGCGCTGGGTTAGGGAATACTCGACGCTCCTGTAGCGATCGGGCAGGATCTCCTTTTTCAACAACCCGGCCTTTACCAAATCCTGCAAACACCGGGAGGTGGAGGTCGGGCTTCCGACGATTCGCCTGATTTCGGTGAACTTCATCTCGGGCTTCTCCGCCAAGGCCTTCAGAATCTTGAGCATCCCTTTCCTTTCCAGAAGCTCCAGGTTCAACGAACCCCTTTCCGAAATAATTGCGAGTTCAGTATTAATAGAGATGTTCAAAAAGTGTATTAAATACATTTTTTGTATTTATAAATAACCTTCACGCAAAGAGAGGTGGGAGAACCATGAACAAAACGGAGGTACCGTTTGGAGCCGAGCTGGCTTGGGAGATCAAAGACTACGTTTTCCGGCAATTTTTCAACTACATTCGAAACAGGCTTCGAGAAATCGAGAACGCGGAGGAGTATCGTAAGCTGGAGAGTAAAAAGCAGCGGGGGACATACCTTAAGAAAAAATTCGATGAACTCTACGACGAAATTCGTGACGAATGGAGAAAGTTCGAGAGCGCTGTAGGGAAAAGCAGTCGGATGAAGGGATTCTTATATCAGATCCTTTTTTGGCTCGCAAACGTGAGATCGGAAATCATTGAGAAGGAGAGCGGTGAACCTTTGCGGGACATCATAATCCCCAAGATGACTTTCATGGTGCCAATATACGAAACCGTGCCAAGCCAGTGGAGGATGGGGGATTTTGTCGCAACAAGCAGACGACTTTCCAGACCGATAATCATTGATGTCAAGTCCTCAAGCATGAGTGAAAAGGAGTTTCGAAAAAGAAGTGAGGAATACAAAAACAGAGGTTACGAGTTCTGTGTGGTTTGGCCCCGGGATAAGGATGGCCGACTTTCAACCCTCACCAATCAGCACTGGGCTTCTCGAAAATCTTGGGAGGGAAAAACCTGATCTTCCGTAAACGAAAGAAAAACGAGATGCCGGTCTTTTTTGAAAAAGCATTTGAAGATCTGGATACGGCTAAGCGGGTGTTTAAAAGTGGGTTATACGATCAGGTTCTTCTCACCGTGGATCGGGCATTTGAGGTGTCGCTAAAAAGGTGGCTTGAGGCCTTGGGAGTAAGAGAGACCTCGGTTAGAAGTTTCCCTTCACTCGTGCGAGAGGTTGAGAGTTTCGGTTATGCGCTACCATATAAGGAGGAAGTATTCTCAATCCACAGATTGCGGGGTCAAGTAAAGCACGAAGGACGCAGAACGACGAAAGGAGAGGCAAGTAAAGCCATCAAAATCTTGGAGAGATTCTTGACAAAAATGCGGGAAACGCGCATAGAAAAAACACGTGAGCTAGATGAAATTCTTCGTTGGGAAAAATGGGCCACGGAGGAACCGGATCCAACAAAGGTTTCCGCACAAGCAATGGAATTTACGCAGAAGCCAGCCGAGACAGCGGAGGAAAGAAAGACTTACCTGAAAATAGCTGGAAGATTGTTTAACATCGCCTCCGAAAAAGCTAAGAACTCTTATCTCTCGGCGGCCTTACAGGCAAGAAGTTTGGCGTGTTTTTCGGTTCTAACAGAGAATGTAGATGAGTGTAGAGCGATACTCGAAGAAGCGATCGCCCAGCAGAAAAAAATTGAAGCTTATCCTAGTATAACAACAGAAATGGCGTATCTTCATTTGCTCAAATCCACTTTGCTTCATTTTAAAGATGCCCCCCAACTCGAAGAGAGAGCAAAAATCGAAGAGGAGCGGAGCAAAGAACTTTTCAAAGCATCCGTTATTTTTAGAAATTGTAATGATCAACATAATGCCACATACTGGGCCGTGCAAGCAAAGCTCGCGTTGTCTAATTCACACTTGTATAGATACCAACGATCTGGCAAGCGGGAGGACTATGAAAAGCATCTCGAACTGTTAGAAGAGGCAATAAACAAATATCCAATTGAAAGTGAGGATTCAATTCGTAGTGCGAGACTCAAAAGAGAGCGAGCGGGTTGGGAGGTATTGCTAGAACATGCAAAGGCAAATTTAGAACTTGTCAAAAACGGATTGATGAACCAAGAGCTTTGCTTTACGCTTCCGAAACGAACGGGCAGAAATGTTCCGAAAAGCGAACGACCAATCGAAATACTTGCTGATTATGTCAGAGAGTGTGAGAAACAGGCACACAAGCTCCGAAAGCTCATGGAAGAAACGACGGATATAGAAGAAAGGATTTCCTACGAAACGATCCGGACGTTGATACTTGCTAGGATGAAAATTGCAACAGCAATACAAAAATGCTTCAAGCGGAAAAGTTCTGATTTTCGTGAATGCTTTACAAACGCCCGAGATATATTGAATCGATGCCTTGCCCTGACTGAAGACTACATGGGTTGGTACAAGTTCAGGAAAGAGATAAAAGCCGAACTTAAAAAGATAGAATGTTTGGAGCAAAGATTGCTACATGCCACGCGAAACTAAAAAGTTAAAATTTTCGGTTCTCTTCGGAACTTTTGACTTCTGCCGTTGAATGGTATATCAGAGGCTGGGTCCGAGGGGATGGAATCCCCGAGGGTCCGAAGTGAAACTCAAGTGTCCTCGTTGCGGCACTGTATTTGACTTTTATAGATCATTGATTGAGAGTTTGACCGTTTTGTTTCGATTTCGCATACCACCAAAAATTTCAAAAAATAGAGGATTCCCAAACTACCGGCAAACTTTGCGTCGCTGTTGGTAACCGGAAGACTACGAATTCCTAGTAAGAAACTAGGCGCCGAACCGCGCGCATGAGGCGCGTGGGAGGGGATGATGAACGGCTGGCACTACAAAGCGGGATCCAATCCCGCCTATGCTAAACAGCCGACCGTACCCGTACGTCATACTTCTGGTGTACGGGGAGGCGCTGACCCCTCCCGGTCTGCCTATGGGGTTTCGCGGTCTTAAGCCTTTCTCCCCCTTCTTTCATGCTCACTCATTATAGATATCTGTTCGAAGACTAGCAGATGCTCACACATTTTTTCACGTTTCTCGGTGGCGAAGCCTTTCGCGTATAATTTCAATCAAGTATTCAGACAGTCGAACACGTGTGAAAAGCTTGGTCTGAGGGGGAGGGAGAGAGTCTTTTCTTGACAGCCACCTGAACACGGCCGCCTTCTCGTGCATCCGCCTGAGCACGAGCTCTTGGGCCCAGACCCCTAGCAGGGCCTCCCCCGCAAGGTTCAGTGGGTCGATCTCGGGCGGGTATTCCGCCAAGTCACGAATTTGCGCCGCCAACCGCCAGAGGTTGCTCACCCGCTCGTGGGGCTCCGGGATCACCGAGTCCAGCCGCACGAAGTTCCCGACCGCCGCCCGCAGCTTGTGCCGCAGGAGCAGGTAGGTCTTCTGGGCGGTCTTGACATTGAGTCCATATTTGCGCGCGAAGTCTGTGGGAGTAAAACCCTCGTTCCTGTAGGCGCAGGCCAGCATTTTCTCCTCAAGAGGATGCATCACCCTTCCAGAGGTTCGCTCTTTCAAAATGCTGCGGTATAATCTCCTCAACCAGTGGAACGCATCTAGATCGCCGTATTTTACCCGTTTGGCACACTCCGTTTCGGCTTTTTGCAATAGTTTCCGCTGCTTATGGTTCAGCTTTCGTTTCGAGAGGCGGTGGGCATGCACGATCAGCCCAACGCTTCGTTCCATGGCGGTGCATAGGAAGAGGTATTTCTGGTATGATGCCCGGACGTATTCCCCCAAGGTTTCGGCGATCTTCCCAAAAGACATGCCCTGGAGGCGCAATCTGGCCACTTCCAGTGGCTTGTCGATGCCCTTCACGCTGTACTTAAACTTCGTCCGCATGTCGTTTAAATCACGTTCTGGCGTTTTATATAACTATGTGTTCTCCAAATAGGGAAAGCTTTTTATATTGAGGAGAACATATATCTATATGGAGAACATGAGGAACAGAAAGCAAATCCAAATGGATGAAAACCACGAGGCGCGGGGCACTTCTAGGGTAACTTTTCCGGAAAAGCTAACTTTTCCTGAAAAGCAACCGCTAAGCGAAGACGAGCTGGCCCCCATATTAGCACATGGAAAGCTACAAGACGACTTCTTTATCTTGAAAGAAACACTCGACGGAAAGAAGCTGAAGAATCCGGTGGAGATTCCTCTGAGCGATTTATCAAAATTGGGATCGCTTAAGCTCGCCAAGTATATTTTAAGCCTAGCAAAAAACCGAGGCCGCCTGATACCGTTTGTGCTAAGGAACAAGAGCTTGATACGATTGAGTGATTACTATTTACGAAGACAAATTCAGAGCCCCAAGACATTGTACTTATATGTGGATTGTATTCATCGGTTCTCCCAATGGGCCCGCTATGAACCTGACGAGCTGATAAACGATATTACACGTGATTCTACAAGGATTTCTACCCACCGGGATGGAATAATACGTTTTTTGGAGGAACTTCAAGATGCAGGTCTGTCCACCGGCAGGATAGACAACTATCGCAAGGCCATCCTGGCTCTTTACCGTGTTAACGATATCAGCCTCAGCCTTCCCAAAATTCGAGGTGTGGAGTATGGAAGCGGAGCCGACGCGCCCACTATAGAACAGGTTGAAAGACTGATGGAAGTGGCTGACCTGCGCGGGAAAGTGATCATCGGGTTCGTCGGAGGCGGAGGAATCAGGCCGTACACAGTGTGCCGGTTGAAATATTATCACGTACGGGAGGATCTGGAGCGAAACATCACACCACTTCACATATTTATTGAAAAGGAAATCACGAAGGGAAAGTACGCTTCATATGACACATTCGTGGACGAAGTGACCGCCCGGTATCTAAAACTATACCTGGACATGCGTCGGAGGGGAAGTCCGGATGGAAAAATTCCTCCCGAAGAAATCACCGATGATTCACCGCTTATACGAGATTCGCGCTCGCCAAAACCGAAGCCCGTAAGCGAGAAGACATTGGCAAAGGAGTTCGCAAAGCTTAGGCGCTTGGCGGGCATGACTGACAAACGCTTTAACAATAGGTATAGATGGAGCCTTTACTCTCTTCGTAAGTTTTTCCGGACTCAGTTAACTGCTCGAGGAGTTCCAATCGACCATATCGAATATATGATGGGACACAAGGTAAGCACATATAACGATATCAGATCGTTGGGCGTGGAGTACCTACGAAACGAGTACGCACGTAGCGGATTTAGCATTTTGCCGAAGGCCGTTTCGGAAAGCGAGTTCGTGAAGAAAACTATACTCGACTTGTGTCGCAGATTCAACCTCAGCCCCGAAGAGATTCTTTCGGAACTCACAGAAAAGAACACGGCGATGGACGACCTCGGATACTTTAAAGTTGGTGCCATCTTCCATGTCTTGAAGAAGGCAATAGTCAGAGACTTGCTTGAATTGTTAAGAAAAGCAAAGGTTGCATTCTCCTCCAGAAAGGTGCGGCCGGCGGGATTCGAACCCGCGTCGTGGGCTTGGAGGGCCCAAGTCCTAGACCAGACTAGACCACGGCCGCACCTACTACTGATTCTATCCAAAAACCCTTTATATGGTTGTCCTGAATTGTTCGGATACTATGCGGATCGACAAGCTCACAACCCCTACTGGTTGCAAATACGAGTGCTGGGACGTGTACGAGTGCTCCATCGTGGGAAGTGCGGTAGTCAGGATCGGACCAGACCATGTGTATCTTCAAGACATCAACATAGCATCGGCTTATCGAGGACAGGGAATTGGGAGCGAATTGCTTCACCGGATAATTGAAGACCATGATCTGCCAGTCGTCGCGGATGTCTTTGAAGACCGCGTTCCTTGGTATGAGCGAAACGGCTTTAGGAGAACTGGACGCGCTCGCAACTTGGTCCGGATGGTGCGAAACCCGACTCCGTTATAACCTCTCTTTTTTGAAGTAATTACAGGGCCCGTAGTCTAGCCTGGATAGGACGCAAGCCTGCGGAGCTTGTGGCCGGGGTTCAAATCCCCGCGGGCCCGTTTTTCAGCCTTATTTTCTCGAACACCGTATTCGATTTGGGAGATGAGTTGAGCAAACTGACCATATTCGACGGTGCGGAAAGTATTGGCGGAAACAAAGTGTACCTTGAAGACGAACACGGAGCAGTGTTTGTTGATTTCGGCACCAATTACAAACGCATGGGCTTGTTTTTCGACGAATACTTGCGTCCACGATCGGGCCGCGGCATCCACGATTTTCTAGAGCTGGGCCTTGTTCCCCCTCTCAGGATTTATCGCAACGATGTTATTCCTTTGGACCTAGATCTTGGGCGGCTAGGCGAATGCCGGGTGGACGCGGTGTTTCTTTCTCACGCCCACATGGACCATGCCGGGTGCATCGGATTACTGGAGTTGGAGATCCCCGTCGTTTGCACACCCTATACGGCAGCAATCCTGAAGGCCATTCAGGACTCGGGTCGAACCGAGCTTCCCAATCAGATCGTGTACGCGGTTTTGCGCGAACGGCTTCAAGAAGATGGCCGCGTTTTCAAGAGCTGCCATTGGAAATCGATGCCCGCTCAAGGGAGGGAGTTCCTGCTCACCGCCCGACCGTCAGCAAAGCTTGAACAATTCTGGGAAAAACCAGCGGGGGCACGTGAGCTATTGACCAAACCGTTGCGGACTGCCGCTCACGTCCCCATTCCGTTCAAATGCTGGGAGGTGGATCACTCCATCTATGGGGCGGCGGCTTTTGGCTTTGAGACAGAGGATGGATGGGTCATTTACACTGGCGATTTTCGCTCCCATGGGAAACGGCAGGCAGAAACTAAACGATTCGTTCGTGAAGCATCGAGTCTGGATGTAGCGGCGTTACTTATAGAAGGGACTAGAGCCAGCAGGGAGCGAGCGGGAGAGGAATCCGAGGAGGAGGTGCTTCACAATTCTCTCGAAGCCGTTGAAAAAGAAAAAAATCTGGTTATCGCTGATTTTCAACCCCGGCACATCGAACGTCTCGAGACCTTTAGAAAAATCGCGGCTGAAAGCGGACGCTCTTTGGTCATAACCACCCGCGACGCGTACCTGCTCGAGGCCGTGAAATCGGTTGACGGCGTTGACCGAACTCGAGATGTCTTGATTTACCAGGAGCTGAAAGAGACCAAGAACACATGGGAGCGAAACATTTTACAAAAATTCGAAGATCGGATAGTGGATCCCGTAGATGTGGCAAAAAATCCGGACGCCTATATTCTGAGCTTTAGCTTTTGGGATATGAAGAATTTGTTAGATATCAAGCCCAAGAGCGGCACCTATGTTTATTCTAGTTCTGAAGCCTTTACCGAAGAAGCCGAGTTCGACTTTCTCCGTCTGTGGGAATGGCTCAAGCTTTTCAATTTTAGAGTGATTGGTTTCGAAATCAGACAGGTGAATGGTGATCTCAAGCCGTTTTTCCAGCCTGGATATCATGCCTCGGGCCACGCTTCAGGTCCGGAACTTCTCCAAGTCATTGAGACGATCGCACCGCGCGTATTGATCCCGATTCACACCGAGAATCCAGAATTCTTCACCAAAGAAGTACGCGGGACAAAGGTATTGTTACCCCGCAACGGCCAGAGTTTTGACTTAGCTAAATTGAAATAATAACAGAATCACAATAAGAATTGGGAGGCACTTGGGCTCGAAGGCAATCTCCTCTGGCCACAAGAGCTTCGACCGATTCATAGGCGGTGGATTTCAGCCCGGGTATCCGTGGCTTATCTTGGCCGATGAGGAAGCCGAAGGCGTTGCCGTCTCTGTTGCTTGCGTGCTTTCCTTCACTTTTGTGGGAAAGAAGTTTCCCGCTTTTATCGGCACTACCAGGCATTCCTGGAACATCTCAATGCAGAGCTATGACAGAACCATTCCAAAGACAGCCGAAGCCCTGCGCAAAGCGGCGATCGAGAACCGGCTGGTTGTGGCGAACTTTTTTACCAACCCTCCTTACCGCCCGCGGACGAGCTGGGAACTTTACTTCAGTCCCTCGGTGTATCCATCTCAGCTGTATTGGAATGTCGTGAACGCCCTTGAAAAGCTTCGAATTTCTCGAAAACCCTTGTTCTGGCGCCTGACTTCCATAAGCGATCTCGCCTCCCGATGGCCCGACAGGAAAATCATGGATATGCTCGATCCGCTTCTCGCTTGGTTTCACGGTCAGGGAGCCATCGGTGTTTCGACCATGAATCTCTCCTTGGTTTCGGAACAGCTGCGCAAGTGGGTCATAAGCCATTTCCCAAACGTGATCCAAATCGAGACCCGGATCAGTCGGTATGTGGAGCACATGGCCCGCATCATAAAAACTGTGAATCCTCGAGCGAGTCATCGAGTCGTTCGTTTGAAACTTTCCCCACGTTACGAGATCACTGCGAAATAGGTTTATGTAGTGGGTGATAGAACCAATTGTGAGTGGGCCCGTAGCTTAGCCAGGTTAGAGCGCTCGGCTGATAACCGGGAGGTCCTGGGTTCAAATCCCAGCGGGCCCACCTTTCTCAGGAACTGATTTCTGCCGAGAGCAGGCTTTAGAGCCGCCACTCGTGAGGTGCAACTCATCTCTGCGGCGCGAAGGAGTTGTTCATTCTATCCAACATACCGCACAAAAATTTACAAATATGTGCAGTTGGATGACCTCCAACCGGGCCTGGTTCCGCGGGAGAGCTCGAATTCCAACGGGGCCCTTTTTTCAAAACCCGAATAAATCTGCTCTTCTAATTGTGATGCGGGAAAGATGTCTCGTTTCCGGACCCGCAGAGTACTGGCGCTGAGCGTATTGATACTGTTCCTAGCATTAGCCACCCCCGGGTGCACCACCTCTCAAAGCACCAAGGTGTACGTGATTACCGTTGAGGACACAATTGGAGCGGGAACAGCCGATTATGTGGTAAGCGCCATAGACCGTGCCAGCAATGAGAACGCTTGGCTTTTGATCAAGCTCGACACTCCGGGGGGCCTACTCTCGGCGACCAAACGGATAGTGAACCGGATGCTGGAGGAGGACCACGGAATAGTCGTATGGGTGACCCCTCAGGGGTCATGGGCGTTTTCGGCCGGGACCTACATCTTGTTGGCCTCCACCCATGCAGTGATGGATGAGGGAACCTCCATTGGAGCCGCTCAGCCCCGTCCCAAAGACGAGAAGACCACTCTGGCCATGGCCGAGTGGATCAAACAGATCGCTAGCGTGCGCGGTCGATCGGCTTCTGTAGCGGAACGATTCGTAACTCAGAACCTCACGTTGGGACCCGAAAACGCTCTTGCCGAGAACGTGATCGACCAGGTGTCCTCGAGCCTTGACAACATCCTCAGCTCTCTTGGCATAATCCACCCAGAAATAATAGAACTCGAGATGTCTTGGGCTCAACGATTTCTTCAAGTGCTGAGCAATCCTGATGTGGTAATGCTTCTGTTCCTCTTTGGATTTTTTGGAGTGCTGGCCGAAATAACCACCCCTGGAATAGGGATTCCTGGAATCCTCGGCGCAATTTGTTTGATTCTTTCCTTCTGGGGCCTGGGCCTGCTCTCTCTAGATTATGCGGGCTTAGCACTGCTCGGCATCGGGCTTTTAATGCTCGCCTACGAAATACTCACCCCTGGCTTCGGAATTTTTGGGGGCGGAGGAATAGTTGCTCTCGTTCTGGGATTGTTGATGGTTGGAAAAGAACCATGGATTCAAGTTGTGGGAAACGTGATTCTGGGCCTGCTCTTGGGCCTAACGGTCTTTCTCACTTTTGTGTTGGTTCAGGCCCGCAGGGCTCTCCAGAAACGACCTACAGTAGGGAGGGAGGAACTCATCGGTCAATTCGCTGTCGCGGTCTCGGATCTGCGTCCGCGAGGTTTGGTAAAGCTCAAAGGTGAACTTTGGAGTGCGGAGACAAAAACAAAGAAGCCCATTCGCAAAGGAGAGGACGTCGTGGTCATAGATGTGCGCGGCAATACTCTGGTGGTGCGCCGCAGAAAGAAAATCGTCTAGTCTTTCTCCTTCTTCTTTTTGTCGATGGCCGAGATCAGTCCTATGGTTTCACCGAGCTGTGCTGGCGCGACGACCACCAGATTTTTTTCTCTAGCGATTTCAACCAGCGTCTGGAGCTCTCTCAATTTCAGCGCAGCCGGTACTCGTTCATATTGTTGTGCCGCCTCCGCCATCCGTTTTGCGGCTTCGAACTCTCCTTCTGCCATTATTATCCGTGATCTCCGCTCTCTCTCCGCCTCCGCCTGCTTTGCGATAGCCCTCAACATCTCCGTCGGCAAGGCCACATCCCGAATCGTCACGGCGCTCACCTTTATCCCCCAAGGATCTGTTGCCTCATCGATGAGCGATTGGAGACGCTTGTTGATCTCATCTCGCTTGCTCAGCAGTTCATCCAACTCGGACTGTCCTAGGACATCTCGAAGCGTTGTTTGTGCCAGCAAGCTTGTCGCCAGCAGATAGTTCTCTACTTTTAAAATCGCGCTTCCCGGATCAACCACCCGCAGGTAAACGACAGCATCTACATCAACGGTCACATTGTCTTTGGTCACTATCCTCTGCTTGGGCACGTCCAGCGTTACCGTCCGGAGGTCCACTTTGATGAACTTCTCGAGCCCCGGTATCACAAAGAATATTCCCGGCCCCCGCACTCCCACAAAGCGTCCCAGTCTGAACTTTACAGCTCGCTCGTACTCTCTCACTATCTTGATCGAGCTGGCCAGCACAAGCACCAGAAAGAAAACCAGTGCAATCAATGCATCCAGCATCCCTATCCCCTTTTCCTTTTCACCGGCGTCTTATATGATTTTTTGAGCATCTCTTGCACTCGCCGATGGAGTTCCCACAATCTTTGGATGGCGGGATGATCTGCTCCGAGTTTTTGTTTGAATTCCTCTACAGTTTTCTCGAAGGGAATCCGTTTTTTACCCCCAGTCAGCTTGTCAGCGTACGCGACAATCAGTTCCTCGAGTGTTTGTGGAAAATAATCTCGCTCCGGCAGCCCCAGCTCTTTTGCTTCTGCGGCGGGGATTCCCCCGCCCACATGGTTTTCAGCGAATCCGGCCCATTCACCCAAACCCATAGATCTCAGAAGTGCTCCCCCGACAACACCGTGCTCGACACCATGGGTCTTCGAGCGCCCGATATCGTGCAGAATCGCTCCAACACGGACTCTGGAGATATCCACCCCATATCCTCTGGCCAAGAGTTTCTGAGCGATCTCTTCAGCGATTCGACAAACAGTTTTGCAATGTTTGATCACTTCGGGAGAGCAACCAGCTTTTTGTAAAACCTTAATGGCCTCTTGCTCATTCAAATCCGCTCGCCCCGCTGCGTAGCTGTTCTCTCAGTTGTTGCACCTTGTGCTCCAGTGCAGCGATGTACTTCGAGTTATCGTAGGGCTTGAGGCTCTCTCCACACCCCGGACACTTGAAATCGTTTTCTAGGGCTTCAGAATAAGAGAGCTTCTGGCAGTTGTTGTCACATACGAAATATGTTGTACTGCGCTCCCTCTCCAGCTTTTCTTCTAGCTTTCTGAGGAGTTCTTCCCTGTGGTGTCGGATGAAGTCCAGAGCCCGATCCGGGTTGAACTTCCAGAAATAGATGTACCACCCGCTTTCCTCGTCCCGCTCTCTCCGGTAGCTGACCACCTGGTTCTCGTAGAGGTCATAGAGTATTCTTCTAACCAAGTTGACTTGCAACCCGGTACGTTTGGCCAAATCTTCGTCCGTGAGTTCCTTTCCTTCGAGCGCTTTCAAGACCGTGAGTCCTGCATCACCAGCAATTTGGTGCAGAACATCCACGAGCACGGGATTCTGAAGAGAGGACTCACGCTTTTCTTCCTTTTTCACGCGTGGGGCTTTTTTGGCTTTTGTTGGCTTGCGTGGTTTCTTAGTTTTCTTCTTGACTTTTTTCATTTTCTTAGCCATACCGCATCCCCGCAAACCATATCTTCCTACTACAAATAATCCACTGGTCACCTCTTTATTATTACCTGCTTTCCCCTTTCGGATGGAACAATTTCAATTTTTCGACCGGGGAACTGCTTTTTAAGTTCTTTCCCTTCGAAGAGACGATCTAGGAAAATCGCCAACGCAGCCACTTCTGAATGTGGTTGGTTTCCAATAGCCACATTGTAGTCCGCTAACTGGAAAACTTCTGGTGGGACTTTTTCTGCCCCCACAACCACCATTAGCTTCTTCCTAGGCAGCTTTGGTATGACTTCGTCGAGCGGCAGACCATACATGGTCAGATGCACCACCGTCCCTCCATCTGCCTTCCACTTGGCAATCGTTTCTTTCCATGAGTGAGCGGTTTGAACAAAGAATTCGCCTCCCCATTGTTTGCATACACGATCTAAGCTCTCACGCACATTTTTGTCATCCTGCGTCATGATCATCCCTCTGGCCCCGAATGCACGTGCAACCAAACCCACGTGAGTGGTAACACGTTTGTCTCTCTCTGGCCTGTGACCTAGCCGTAAGACGATGACTTCCGTCATGCGTATCCTCTGATGGTCTCGATCAGCGATTCGAGATTGTCCCCTCGAAGGGCGGAGACCGCGATGACCGGCGCTGAGAAGCCATTCAGCAACTTGAGCTTTTCTCGGATCTCTGCAGTGCTCATCAAATCTCGCTTGTTCAAGACTATCACAGTTTTCACCCCATATTCTTTCAATACCTCAGACACCACCTTGTACTTTCTCAGAATTTCCGGAATTGGTTCAGAGCCATCGAGCACCACCAAAACCAAATCCGCTAGGTAAATTTCTTCCAGTGTTGCCTTGAATGCCTCGATCATCCATGGCGGCAGATTGTCGATGAATCCCACAGTGTCCGTGAGCAGAATCTTCGTACATTTTTTCACTATTCTGGTGCGCGGCGTGAGTGTCGTAAAGTACATGTCGTCAACCTTTGCTCCCCCGGCTGTTAGGGCGTTCAACAGTGTTGATTTTCCCGAATTGGTATACCCGGCGAGAGCCACCAGTTTAAAGCCTCTGCGCTTTCGGTGTTTTCGCAATTGCATTCTCCGCACTGAGATCGATGCTAGTTTTTTTCTCAAAGTTGCCAGTCTGCGCTTAATGGCATCGTATTGAACGTCCACCTCGTATTCTCCTCCACCTTTCAATCCCGGTTGCTCCACGGACAGCCCATATCTGATTCTTTCCCTGATTCGCGGCAGCTCGTATCGAAGCCGAGCGTATTCCACTTGCAGTTTGGCTTCCGGTGATCCCGCACGCATGGCGAAGATTTCTAAAATCAGTTGGATGCGATCGATTACTTCGTTTCCTACAATTTTGGCCAGATTATACGCTTGGGAGGGTGAGAGTTCGTTGGCAAAGATGACTCTTTGAGCTTTTACGGCCTTTACCAGCCGCCGGAGTTCCCGAGCTTTCCCCTCTCCAATCTGATACGCCGGATCCGGCTCTCGAACTTGAGTGAGTTTTCCTACTACCTCATAACCCATTGTGCGAGCCAGCGCTTCCAGCTCCTTCAGTTTTGATGGCTCTCCCCGCCTGATGCGTTCGGCCAATACGACCCGCATACCAAATTAAATACGGTTGTTAAATCTAAAGTGTGGTCTAGTGCGGAAGACCATTGCCGGTATGGTGTATATTTGGCTGCTGGTGTTAGCCTCTGTTCCAATAGGAGCATCTGCACCACTCTCAGGTTATTATAAGAGCTGGGAGATAACGCTGGAAGCCACCCGAGAGAGAGATCTGTTGGTGAGCGAACAGCAGGTGTACCATAACACTTCTGCGAAATCTGTGCGCTTGAGTATTAACAGGTTGATTCCCGTGTCGAGCATCGAAAATTTGTCTGTATGGGACGATTCCGGTCCTCTAGAGTTCGCCTTGAACGAGAATGAGAGTGGAGTGTCGGTATCATTCGAGACACGGTGGATTTCGCCCAGAAGCGATTATAGGTACTTTATTTCCTACACGGCTCCGGGGGCCGTTGGGGGCACAGGCTTCGAATACCGCGTTCATGGGTGGGGAAACACTTTTGCCACACGTTGTGAGAATTACACTCTAACAGTCATCGGGCCGGAAAACACGTATCCCTTTCTTTCCAATCCAGAGATGGAAGTAGTGTCGTACGACCCTCCCACCTTCCGTTTTTCCAGTTCGTTCGACGAATCCGACGTTTTTGATAGGGTTCTGTGCAAGTTTTATGAGACCCCAGGATACTACTTGGTGGATGTCTCGTATGTGGTTTCTGCTTATTCTTTTACCGAGCGCTTTGTTTTGGATGTGGTGGTGCTGAACAGGGAGAACAGCTGGCAGTTCTCCTCTCTGGTTTTGGTGTCTCCAGACCCATCGAATTTGTACTTCGATGAGGACAACAATCTTCACTTGGTTTTTGATTTGAGGGATTTGTCCCCAACTTCGGTTCTCCCCATACACATCCAGCTGTTATATGAAGTGAGCGTACACGATCCCCTCCTCACCCCCGCTCAGATTTCAGAACTGTCCGACCTCCCCTCTTCCCTTACCGAGTATTTGAATGGAGACAACCGCTGGTGGCCGGTGGACAATCCCTACATTCAAGAAGCTGTCAACGAAGTGGTGACCAACAAATCAGATGTCTACGCGGCCGCTGAGAATCTGATGGATTTTGTGGTTGATCGTCTTGATTATCAGAGCCAAACGGAGCGAAGGGGTGCTCTCTGGGCTTATCTCAACCGTCAGGGGGACTGTAGCGAATACACTGATTTGCTCATCACAATGGCACGAGCAGCCGGAATTCCTGCCAGAGCGGTTTACGGGTGGGGGTATTACGAGGAAGAGAATCTCCGTGGCCACGCGTGGGTGGAGCTCTACCTTCCGGGAGCGGGCTGGCGGCCCTTTGATCCAACATGGGCTGAAACGAGCGGGGACTACTTTGCCAGAATGGATTCCATCCATTTAACTCGTAGCGTGATGGGCATCCAAAACACCGAAAGCTGGCTGAGCTACGTCTCGTTCGGGCCTGCTCCCGAGTGCACCGACAGCTGGTCCATAACTCCGATTTCAAAGGATGTAGCGGTCGAGCTTTATGTGAATGCCGCACAAACTGCTCTCTCGTTTGCTTCTCGTCTGCTGGAGGAATCAGAAAATCAAGAGCTGAAGCAGATGTTCGATGAAGCATCCCGAGCGATGGACGAGATCTATACGGTGGATAACACGGATCTCAGAATCGATCTCAGCAAGCAGGTGATAGACGCTTCTTATGATGTGATAGGTGTGCTCGGTGAGAAGCCGTCTTACACCTCCCGCATGCTGAATCTGCAGGTGTTTCTGATCGCAGCGGTTGCCGCTCTGATTGCAGGTGCGTGCAGCATGCTGTGGTATGCTGGTCGAAAGAGGGCATGGTGAAGTCTTATTAGGCGTGTTCCCACAGGGATATTGAGGTGCTAGGTTGGAGAGGTCAAAAAGTAAACCCCACGGAGATTTTGTGGAGGAATACGTCCAGGGTCTGGAGCAGAGAGTGCGAGAACTTGAGCACGAAAGAAGAGCCTTGGAGGCCCGCTGTTTTCGCCTGGACAGAGAGATCGCCTCCTTACGAAACGAGATAAAACGATTGCAAACGCCCCCCCTGCTGGCAGCCACCGTAATCGATGTGCTCGAAGACGGGCGCGCAATCGTCAAGAGCAGCGCGGGTCCGAGCTTTGTGGTGCGCGTACACGGCTCGGTGAATCCGGGTGACTTGAAGCCAGGCACCCGTGTGGCGCTGAACCAGCACACCTATGCGATTGTTGAGGCCCTCCCATCGAAGAAAGACCCCTATGTGCTGGGAATGGAGATAGAAGAAATCCCGCCAGTAACCTATGATGATGTTGGGGGACTCGAGGAACAGATTCGTGAAATACGCGAGACAGTGGAGCTCCCCCTGCTCAAGCCAGAGCTTTTCGATAAAGTGGGAATCGATCCCCCCAAGGGCGTGTTGCTTTACGGTCCACCGGGCACTGGCAAGACTCTAGTGGCCCGGGCCGTAGCACACGAAACCAAAGCCACTTTTATCCGGACCATTGGCTCAGAGCTGGTACAGAAATACATCGGGGAAGGGGCCAGAATCGTCCGCGAGGTTTTTGAATTGGCTCGGGAGAAGGCCCCCTCCGTAGTGTTCATCGATGAGCTGGATGCCATTGGGGCCAGGCGACTGGAGAACTCCACGAGCGGAGATCGAGAAGTGTACCGCACCCTGATGCAGTTGCTGGCAGAGATAGATGGGTTCGATGCCCGCGGAGATGTGAAGGTAATCGGGGCGACCAACCGTCCGGATATCTTGGATCCAGCACTTTTGAGACCAGGCAGGTTTGACCGGCTCATTTACTTCCCGCCACCAGACGAACGGGCCCGTGAGGCGATCTTTCGGATTCACGTGAGAAACATGAATCTGGCGAAAGACGTGGATCTCAGAGAGCTAGCGAGACTTGCATCCAACGCCACGGGAGCCGATATCAAGGCGATTTGCACCGAAGCCGGGATGTTTGCAATCCGCGACGGAAGGGACACCGTAGAGACCTCAGATTTCGAGCGAGCGATTGCAAAGGTCCTCCCATCACAGCGCGAGTTTGAGGTTCCCGGATACTCGTCCAAGCCAGAGAAGATGTACGGCTATTAACGACCTTCCTTCAGGATTTCCTCTATCCGCTTTCGGATTTCTCGCGGATCTGCCTTTCCTTTGCTCGCTCGCATCACTTGTCCAACCAAAAAGTTCAGCGCCTCGGTTTTGCCTGAAAGATAATCGCGCACTGCCGGCTGGTTTTCTTCGATCACAGCATGAATGAGTTTTTCTATATCTGCGGGTTTCAACGGTTTTAGTCCGAGTTTTTCGAGGAGAGCACGCGGCGACCGTGGATCAACGACCAGCTCTCGGAGCACGAGTTCTCCCTGTTCTGGCGTGATCTCCTTTCGCTCTACCAGCTGTAGAAGCTCGGCGAGTTGAGCGCTCGTGAACTTCACATCGGCAGCTCTCATCCCGTGATAGTTCAAGACTTTCTTCAATTTGGTTCTAAACCAGGTCGCTGCCAAGTGTGGGCTGACCCGCTGAGCCACTTGCTCGAAGAGATCGGCCAACTCGCGCTCGCTTACTATCACCTCCGCAGCTTCTTCGTTGATGTTGTACTGGGCCACAATGCGTTTGAACCGCAGATGGGGCGCCTCGGGCATCTGGCGCCTGATCGCTTCAACCTTCTGGTTGCTGATTCTCAGGGGGAACAAGTCTGGATCTGGAATATACCGATAGTCTTCCTCCATCTCTTTGGCACGCATGGGAACGGTTATCATTTGACTCTCGAGATAGGCTCGTGTTTCCCGCTCTACCCTCTCACCTCGTTCTAGCTTCCTTTTTTGTCGCATGATTTCGTAGTTAAGCGCCCGGAAGGCCCCATGGATCGAGTTGATGTTTTTCACTTCAACTCTGCCACCGCCCTCAAGTGAGATGTTCACATCGGCCCGCATTGCACCACCGCCTTCGGGCCTCACCTTTCCGGTGTATTCCAACGCCCGCGTGAGAAGCTTCAGGAATTCCCGTGCCTCATCGGGCGATTTGATGTCGGGTTCCGTGACTATTTCCACGAGAGGAACGCCAGAACGGTTGAAGTCCACTCTTCCAGCTACGGGATCGTACTGTCCGGGATCCTCCTCCAAGTGCACTTCTCTTATCCTCACTCCAGACAGCTCTCCGTCCACGGCGATCGGTTGACTGGTTCGCTGATAGCCCGAGGGGAGATCGGGATAGTCATAGTGTTTGCGCTGGATGTAGATGGTGCGGTCGGTTAGAATCCTGCATCCAAGCATGAGTCCTATCTCGATAGCGGCATCGATCGCTTGCTCGTTCGGTGGCAGCGGCTTTGCCCCCGGCATGCCTGTGCATATGGGACACACGTTGGTGTTCGGCGGCACGTCCTGATAGTTTGCTGGACAGTTGCAGTACAGTTTGCGTTCTGTTTTGAGCTGGAGATGGACTTCAAATCCGATTTTCACCCTCATGCGGTTTCCTCCATCGCTTTCATCACGCGGAGCACATCCAGCTCGCCCAGCGGCTTTCCTTGGATCTGAAGCCCCACGGGAATCCCGTTCACCTCACCGGCCTTTATCACCCCTCCGCAGATTCCCGCCAGGTTTGCCGGAACTGTCAGATAGTCATATCCGTACATCTCCATCGGAGTGAGTTTGTCTCCCAAGCGGTGCGGCAGCTTTGGAACGGTGGGCCCCACAAGCACATCAACGTGTTGCAACGCACGCATGAGTTCTTCTCTTATGAGAGTACGGACCTGCAGAGCCCGCTGGTAGAACTTTCCTCGGTATTCTCTCCGACTGATGTGTGCCCCCCGCAAAATCCGCCTCAGCACTTCCTCTCCACACACCTCCTCGATCCGCTTCCCATATTTTCTGCCGTCGTATTTTCGGGTCGCAGAGAAAAACTCAACGGACACAATCAGGTAATACGTTGGCATGGCTTTTTCCAGATTGGGCAGCTCGACCTCGACGATTTCTGCTCCCAGATCTCGCAGTTTGTCCAACGCTTTGTCTATGACGGCCATTATCTTCGGGTCTGTGAGTTCTGCAAACTTCGAACTTGTTCCGATTCGCATACCTTTGATTCCTCTGTTTAGTCTGGAGAGATATTCTACGCGATCCACGGGGAGCATTACGCATTCGTTTTGGGTGCGCCCAGCGATGATTTCAAGCAAAAGCGCTGCTCCTTCAACGTCTGGCGCAATGGGTCCTATCTGGTCTAGGCTCATTCCGAGGTCGATCAGCCCCTGACGCGGGACAAGACCATAGGTTGGTTTGATCCCCACCACACCACAGTGGCTCGAGGGGTTCCGGATTGATCCGCCAGTGTCTGTTCCCAAGCTCAGATCACAGAATCCTGCAGCGATGGCGGCAGCGCTTCCACTGCTGGAGCCACCCGGTATTCGGCCCGGAGCTGCAGGATTTTGAGTCGGACCAAAAGCGCTGGTTTCACCGCTGGAACCGCACGCGAATTCGTCCATGTTTTGCATCCCGATGATCACCGCATCCTCTTGGCGTATTCGTTTGATCACCTCTGCGTCGTAGGGTGCAACGTAATCCTCCAGCGTTCTAGATGCGCACGTGGCTCGCAGTCCCTTCACGTTGATGTTGGATTTTACTCCAACGATCAGCCCTGCGAGCCGTCCTACTCGCTCACCACTCCTGAGCTTTTTTTCCACGCGCTCCGCTTCAGCGATCGCTTGAGGATTGAGCTCGATAAAGGAGTTGATTTTCTTATCCTCTTTTTTGATCCGTTCAATGAATTGTTGGACTCGCCCCACCACGGAGACTTCTCCACGCCGGATTTGTTCGCGGATCTCTAGGGTTCGACCCATCGGGCGACCTCCACCTTGATGTAGCCCTCTTCGTCAGAACCGGGCGCGGTCGAAAGGAAACGATTTCTGAACTCCGTTCTCGTTTCAGACGAGGTCGGCTCTCCATCGGGCCTAGTGATATTCACCGATCCTCCCAGGTAGTATTGCTCCTCAACCGCGGGCAGATCCTGTGTTAGCCGGACGAACTCTTCCACTATTTCTTCGGCGCTTTTTCTCACTTCCTCTTGCGATGGTGTCATCGAATCCTGAAATCTGTGGGTATCTGAGTTGAAAAACGTGTCTATAAGGATGGAAAGCCAAGAGAATGGTGATGGCTGAAACCTGTCCTCGGTGCGGTTTTAAGTTCGATCGCTCTTACGGCCGCATTACTGCGTGCAGCGGATGTCCGAACTCAGTTGGCGGATGTCCGCTGATAAAGTGTCCTAGGTGCAGGCACGAGTTCCGGGTGAGCGCATGAAACACGAAGCCAAGTTTTGGAGACCTGGGCCGAACCAGTCGGTATTTTGTTTTCTGTGCGCTCGCAAGTGCAAAATTCCTCTTGGCAGAATGGGGGCCTGTCGTGCACGGAAAAACGAAGATGGAAAGCTTTACTCGCTGGTTTATGGGTCGCTCGTTTCAATGGCTGTCGATCCCATAGAGAAGAAACCGCTCTATCACTTCTGGCCGGGGAGCGGGGTGCTCTCCATCGCCGCTCCCGGTTGTAACTTTTCGTGTTTGCACTGTCAGAACTGGTCCATCTCCCAAACCGACGTGGCTCAGGTGGAAACAGAAGATGTCGCGCCAGATGAATTAATTCGGATCGCTAAGCGAGCCGATGCCCAGGGGATCTCCCACACCTATACCGAGCCAACCATTTGGACCGAATACGCGATCGATGTGGGCAAGTTGGCAAAACGCGAGGGGCTTTACAACACCTACGTGTCGAACGGATATATCACGGTCGAGGCTTTGGAAGAGCTGGCCCCCTATCTGGATGCGGCAAACGTGGACGTGAAGGCCTTTTCGGACGATTTCTACCGAAGAATATGTGGGGTTCCCGGAATCACTCCCGTTCTACAAACTTGTGAGTGGATGGTGGAGCACGGAATCCATCTGGAGGTCACCTATCTCGTTATTCCGAGAGAAAATGATTCGGAGAAGGAAATCGGCGAGTTCTGCGACTGGGTGGTGGAAAAGCTCGGCCCAGATGTCCCGGTTCACTTCAGCCGTTTTTATCCTCACTACAAGCTCACAGACAGAGAAGCGACTCCCGTTCGCAGCTTGGAGAGGGCGGCTCAGTTGGCCAAGGAGAAAGGAGCAAAATTCGTGTACATAGGAAATGTTCCTGGCCACGAGTTTGATAACACCTATTGCCCCAAATGCGGCAAATTGCTAATAGAGCGATACGGATTCGTTATACAGCGCTACGAGCTGCGGAACAAGAAATGCCCGAACTGTGGGGAAAGGATACCCATAGTGGGAGAACGCGTGAGCGGGCAGCGGTGGTTCTTCTAACTGCTACTTTTTTCGACGGCTTCCTTTAGCCGTGCCATCCCAAGTTCAGCCAGTTCTGCGGCTCGCTTGGCCGTTTTGGCTTCAGCGAAACACCTGAAAATCGGCTCGGTTCCCGATGGTCTTAGGAGTAGCCACCCGTCATCGAAATCGATTCTTATACCGTCGATGGTTGTGAGCTGACCCTCCCATTCCTGCTCGGACAACTGCTGCAGCACACGAGGTTTGAGTTCGTTCGGACACTCTATGCGTTGTTTTACCTGGTGGTACTGGGGGAGGGTCGAGTTCAATTCGGACACGGTGGTTTCGCTCTCAGCCAACGCCAGCACAAACTGAACGGCTGTCATTATTCCATCCCTGCAGGGCGTCCAGTCAAAGAAAAGCACCCCTCCGTTCTCTTCTCCCCCGATGTCTCCTCCGTTTCGCTTGTACTCGCCGACGATTTCCGGCTCGCCTACACGCGTTCTCACTACTTGGCCGTTCAATTTTTGCGCAACATCGTCTATGACCTTGCTGGTTGCCACAGTGGTTATTATTCTCGGACGTTTTCGATGTTGTAGATAATTGAGAGCAGCAAAGGCGAAAACACGGTCCCCGCTCAGCAGGTTCCCCTTTTCGTCTGCGATCAGGGTTCGATCCGCGTCTCCGTCGTGCGCGATTCCAAGATCAGCTCCACACGCCACAACGGTTTTGGCGAGGTCTTGGAGATTCTCCGGAACGGGCTCGAGCTTCCTGCCGGGAAAAGTGCCGTCGAGCTGAGAGTTCATGGAGATGACCTCACATCCGAGTTCGCGCAGCACGTAAGGGGTGACGAGAGATCCAACGGCACTGCCGCAGTCCACAACCACCCGCAGTTTCCGTTTGATTTTCGGAACTCGTTGAAGCAATGCACGCGTGTAGGCGGAAACCGCGTCGGCTGACAGAGCTTTGCCTATTCTATCCCACCCAACAGTTGTGCCCCCGGTTTCAACGATTTTTTCGATTTCCCGCTCCCGCTGGCGCTCAAAACCGGCGCCATCGCTGCCCCAGAGTTTGATTCCGTTGTATTCGGGTGGGTTATGCGAGGCGGTGATTATCACTCCGGCGTCGCATTTGAAGTGGTGGATGGAGAAGCTCAGGACTGGCGTGGGGGTCAATCCAAGCCGAAGGACGTCGCAGCCGCCCGCGAGCAGCCCGGCGACCACGCTGCTTTCAAACATGAAACCGGAGGTCCGATTGTCTCGTCCTATCGCGACTTTGCCACGGTTTCCCAGATGGGTCGCGAGGGCCAAGCCCAGCTTGTATGCGAGTTCGGGAGTGAGTTCACGGTTGACTATTCCTCTGACCCCAAAAGTTCCGAAGAGCTTCTTCATCGGAAAAAGTTTACAGTTATTGAGATATTAAACCTAAGCTAGAGAAGTTTGGGGCCCGTGGCCTAGCCTGGATAGGGCGGCAGCCTCCTAAGCTGCAAGTCGCGGGTTCGAATCCCGCCGGGCCCGCTTGTTTTGTTTCGAAAATTGATGCTGCCTCTTTTCTCCTTTAAACAACCTTCGCGCAAAGCGAAAGCGAGAAATGAGCGGAGGGTAAAAAGATAATGGATGTGATGGAAGCTCTTACGGCGGTGCTGACGATCACCCTGCCGATAATCGTGACCGTCGTGTTGAGCAATTACCAGACCCAGCGAATCATTTGGAATTCGAACAGACAAACCCAGAGGATCATCCGGAACTCCAACCGGCAGACCCAGCGCATCCTCCGGAAGCTCGAGTGCTGCCTGGTCAAGATCAGCCGGACCCAAGAGGAGATCAAACGCGTGCAAAGGGACACCGCGTGCACCCTGAAGAGAATCCAAGAGATTCAGGCCGACACCAACTGCTTGTTGCGTAAGCTCGACTTTGGATTGCGCGCAAACGCCTTCATGCACGGGTGGCGACGCGCGGACGGGATCACGCCCGAGCAAGCCAAACGCCTTCCCGAACTCAAAATCTACGACGAGGCACTGCGCATCTGTTATTATCGGGCGTGATAGTCTCATTTTTAGATCAAAATTGTGGTCTGCAATATCAACCTAAACCGAAGGACAAATCGTTACTTTCCTCGTGGCGGGTTGGACCTAATGAATTCCTCGACTTCTTTCCACCTCGGCATGGTCTGTGCGCCTACTTTGGTAACTGAGAGCGCTGCCGCAGCAGCTGCAAAATCGGCGGCTTCCCGTGGAGTCATCCCTTTGTGAAGCGCGCTCACGAACGCCGAGTTGAAACAGTCTCCTGCCCCAGTCGTATCAGCCACGTTTCGCACCCGATATATTGGAATGCGGAGTTCTTCCTTTTCTGTGACCAGCAGGGCTCCGCGCTCGCCGAGTGTCACGACTACCACCTGTGGTCCGAGCCGAAGGAGCTTGCGAGCCGCTCGAGCCACGTTTGTTTCGTTGGTGAGTTCCAGCGCGCCCCGGCGATTTGGAAGGAGAATGTCAGTCAGCTGGATTAAAGGTCGAACTGTCCGCATACCGTAGACGGCCACGTGACGCTCTAGATCGAAGGACACGGTGGTGCCGGCTCTTTCCACGATCTGCATACACCGCTTGGCAGTCGAGATGTTAACGGCGTCCGTGTGGAAGACGTCTGCCCGCTCCACATATTCCGGTCTGACCTCGCGCGGCCGCAACACGTTCCGCTCCATGTAGGGGTCCTGCAGAATCTGCCTGCTGCCATGGGAGTCCACCACGATGATGTTGACGGGGGTTCTAGTATCGGACTTGAGCGCGAAGTCCCCTGTGTCCACGCCTTCTCGCCTGAAGTTTTGCAGGATTTCTCTTCCTTCCCGATCGTTTCCGGCCGATCCCATGAACCCGGATCTTACGCCCATCCGCGCAACGCCCACGCAGAAGTTGGCCACCACACCGCCACACTGGCGGACAAACCCGCGCACCCATACCTTGTCGTCAGGTCTGCAGAACTCGTCGACGAGCACGAACTGGTCGATGGAGCACACACCCAAACCGACTATCTTCGCGCCCATTTTCCCAACTCATTAGGGTAAAAAAATATATGAAAGGTGTCTTGCTGGAACCAGACACCGTAAGCTATTTTGTAAGTGATTGGCTTTCTCACAGGACTAACCGGACATCGATCCTCTTAATTGTTCTCCACAAACCCTTGTCGCTCGAGCCTAGCTTATAAGTTCTACAAATTCCCTAGGCGACAAAATTCGGGTCCTTTTAAACTTCCTCAGTCTGAGCAGATGTTTGTCTCCGCTGACAATAAAGTCGCAATTGGCTTCAAGAGCGCATTCGAGTATTCTGTTATCCGCTGGATCTTCCTTTATGATTTTCACTCTCCGTTTGGGTTTTACTGGCGTACTGTTCTCCACGATTGTTTTCAAGATTTCTCGCGGATGCGTTCCAGCACGCTTGAACAGTTCAGCGAGTTTGGGATATACCAAGACTTTTGATATCTCGTTCAGAATTTCTTTAGAGATAAAAACTTGGACTTTCTCATCTGCAAAAACCCGGGTGAATTCCCTGCTTAAAGCCTTTTTAGTGAAAATCGACACCCATACATTCGTGTCCAAAACTATCCGGATTTTCTCGCCCATTCCAGCGCCTCAGAAATCAGTCTATCGATGTCGACCCCTTTCTCCTTCGCGAGCTTCTCTACCTTTTCTCCGGTCTCTTCGAGTGAAAGTTCCGGCCGCCTGAGCAGGATTTCTTTCCCCCTACTCGCCACCAAAAGTTTCTCTCCGGTCCGGATCCCGAGACGTTCCCTGATTTCTTTTGGAATTACTATCTGTCCTCTAGGCGAGACTTTCACGACTCCTTCGATTTTTATTTTCATACAAATCATACTTGTTTTACAAGTATTAAAATTTTGTTTTTTGATTGGTTCGTTCGGAGCTGTGTGCAGGTCTGACACCTAACCACGACCTTCTCGATGATTACACGGAGTATTCTCGGACAGTGGAAAATTTGGATTAACCTCATCGCACCAATCGAGATCCTTTCACAGAGGGGCTATTTTTTTGAGTAGAGAAAATCATAACTTTCTGGTGCTCCGGTGGTGTAGCCCGGTCAAACATGCGAGCCTCTCGAGCTCGCGCCGCGGGTTCGAATCCCGCCCGGAAGGAAGCGAGAAGCGCTCTCGCTTCCCGGGAAGCACTTTTCTGAACCCGCGGCGTTTACAAGATTGCGAAGTTTTGATAATTTAATGAGAATTTTTAATCCACATGCTTGATTTTCAGAACATAATCGCAAGCGGTACACCGGTACGCCGTCCACGTAGCCTCCTCGTCCTCCTCGTCACCCGCAGTCCACCGCTCCAAAACACCAACTTGGCACTTCGGACACTTCATTCCGCTGAACTTCAAGATCTCATCGCTCCATGCTATAATGGGAATTGAAAAGAATAATATGGTACGTGCGGAAACCTAAACACGGGCGGGGGTGCCTGAGACTGGCCAAAAGGGCAGGACTTAAGATCCTGTGGCCGTAGGGCCTGCGAGGGTTCGAATCCCTCCCCCCGCACTAATTTACCTCTAAAATCACGTGTTATTCACACGATCTCTCTCATCTGCGGGATTCAGGAGAAAATTCATCGCCGTTTTATGCATGTAATTTCCAAACGGCAGACAGTAAATCAGAGTGGTTTTTGTAGATGTGCGTCAAATACTTCTTTTGGGGTTTCGTGGGCAAGCGCCCCATCGATTGAAAAGATGAAATGGGGTGGCGACTGAGACCCCAGTAAATGATTTCTGATGCGAGCAATCAGGAAATCAATTTTGCGACCCTTGACACGAACTCGCGTGCCGCCCTAAGCGTCAGTTCCGCATCCTCCCGTGCAACCGTCACCTCGAGCCCGTAGAGCGTCTCGTGCCTCTCGAGCCGGGCCGCGTCCAGCATCGCGAGGTAGCGCCGCTCGAGCTTGCCCCGGCTCACGTACCGGGCGCGCAGGTACGCGACGACGCACGCGTGGCTTTTCTCGGTCCAGCCATCCCTGAAGAGCAGCGCCCGCGCGGCGTGAAACATCGCGGAGTACGAGAGCACCAAGGCGCCCGTGTAGAACTCCTGGACGCCCTCGCAGCTTCCCTGAGCCTCTGGCGCGCGATCTGTAGCGACCGCTCGGCCTTGCGCCGGTCGGGCCTCGCGCGCCTGAGCAGCCCCTGCTTCACACACTCCTCGAAGCGCATCTAGATCACCGGTAGCTCACCGTGGAGCACCACACCCTCGAGCACCACGGACTCGTAGAACGGCCTGTCCTCGCGCGCCTTCCGCCTCCAGCCCTTCTGGTCGTAGTGGATGAGGTTCACCTTCCTCCCCAGGCGCTCTTCGAACCTCTCCATTCCGCCCGGCCTCCGCTTGGACACGACCAGCAGGTCGAGATCGCTGGTTTCGTCGTCATCGCCGCGCGCCGCGCTCCCGAAGAGAACCACGGAAACCGGGTTGACCTCCGAAACCAGGTGCTCCACGAGCCCGCAGCGCAGCAACCGGAAGACCGTGCGCGCAACCCTGAGCTGGCGGAAGGCCGGGTTCTCCAGGTTCCCGCGGTACAGCGTGAGGTTCCCGAGCCTTCTCCGCTCGAGCAATCCTGCCTCATGGAAGGCGCGCAGGTAGCGCCCGGCGGAGCCCGGGCTTACCCCTGCGAGCTTGGCCGCTTGGCGGAGGTGGATTTCCTTTCGGGGCGAGGCCAGGAACTGCTCGAGGAGCCTCACGCCAGCATACTCGCTAAACATCTCGAGCCAAACCATCGTTTATTATATTGAACGATTGTTTATTAAGATGACTGTTCAATTTTATCGACATAAACTCATTGCAGCTCACTCGATCTTGGAACCATCATCCTAAACCAGACAGCGGTGACGCTTAGGATTCCCATGATGGAGGTGGGAGCGTAAAGGAGGTGTAGAGGAATGGTGCTGGCGGAAGCGCGGCTGGACGGGCGCCGGGTGCAGGTGGAGCCGGCGGACGCGATGCTGCGCCGGATCAAACGGGCGAAGCTCTGGCTCGGGCGGGAGAGCCCCAGAGGCCGGACAGGCCCGGGAGTGCGGGCACTTGAGAACGATGGTCAAGCCGTTGCTCGGAGGTGGTCTGGGGTGAGGGCACCAGCTAGTTACAACCCCAGCAGCTCAAGCAGCTCGCGCGTCGTGTACACCTGCACCCTCGACTGCCGCTTCAGCCGGGAGTCCTGTGACCAGATGGGGCAGCGGAGCTTCAGGGCCAAGGCGATGTATGGGATGTCATCTGGGTCTGGGCTCAAATTTGCTGCCTCCGACATGAAATTTCCAAAGTCGTCATGGGGGACTATTTCTATCCGCTCCCTGAGCAGCTCCAGAAACTCCTCAAATACAGTTCCGGGAAGCGACGACTTCTGCAGAATCTCAGCTTTGTGCTCGCTCAGCTCCACCAGCAGAAACTCCGGAGCGGCGAGCTGGAGCTCTTCAGAACACAGCAAGTCGAATGTCTCTCCGTGCGAAATCAACGCCGAAAATAGGATGTTTGCATCAACGACAAGTAACATTCCCATTCCTTACTCCAACTCTGGATACAGCTTTCGGTATCGGTGGGCTAGAGCTTGGTTGACTTTCCTCCCCAACTCCAGCGCATCGGTCTCTGTGAGCTTACTTTCGGATATCGCTTTCTTCAGCTTGACCCACCTGACGACTTTTTCGCGGATGGCGTTCCGCGCGACCTTCGACCAGTCTATCGGGATTTTATCCATCTCCTGCTTCAGCTCCTCCGGGATCCGCACAACTATCTCTGCCATCTCCACCCCCAGATGATTCTGGCTTGGATCGGATAAATAGCTTCTCCGGGAGGTGCGACGCGACGAAGCCGCTGGCGCTTCAGGAACTCGTGGAGCGGGAGACGAGCGGACGTTTTTCACTTTTGCGTTCGCTTATGTCTGGCCCTGATACTCCCTAACCGAGCGAGTTAAATGTTAGCCGTGCATAAATTGTGGGGATTTACATGGGAACCGATCTTATAGGGCGAAGCGTCAACGCCCCCAAGTTTCTCGGCACGCTCGGGCGCCAGGGGTGGTTCGTGTCTCACACCGCACTGCTTGCCGAAAAGCACGTGGAAGATCCGGAGAGCAAGCGGATAGTTGTAGCGGTGGTCTTGCTGGGAAATTATCTCTGGAACATCCAGACCATCAGGTTTGAAGAAGTCGTTTACGAGACGCGCCGAACGCGAAGACGCAAGCTGGAGAATCCGCCCCAACAGGTCTACGAGCAAGTCATGCAGGAAATCCGGAAAGCTTACGAGCGAGCGAAAGATCTGCCGCCTTTTATCAAGCGGCGGCTGGCGGAGGTTCAGCAGGCGGTAGAGGGGGTCTCCGAGGAACTAGCGTGAAAGCTCCTTGGCACGCCGCGCCGCCGATCTAATGGCCTCTTTCAAGCTCTCGGCGGTTTTTCGCTCTTCCAGTACCTTCATCCCCTCTGCAGTAGTTCCGCCAGGAGTACATACTCGTTTTATCAGTTCCCCGGGGTCATGACCAGCGAGAATCATAGAAGCCGCTCCCTTGGCTGTCTGGGCCGCGAGCTGTTTCGCCGTGTCGGGCTCCAAACCGAGTTCTGTCCCCGCCTCGCTTGCTGCTTGAATCAGGTGGCAAAAGAAGGCCGGACCACTCCCGCTCACCGCCGTGACCGCATCCATTAGGGACTCCTCGACTCGCAAGACCAACCCCAAGGGCTCGAGCAGTTCTTTTACAATCTGCTCGTCCGCAGCGCTCGCTCTGTTTCCCAGACAGTAACATCCCGCCATCTCCCCCACCTCAGCGCAGAGATTGGGCATCAGGCGTATCACACGCGCAGGCGTCAACGCTTCAAGCTTTGCCAGAGGAACACCAGCCGCGATCGATATGACGAGCTTTCCTTTGAGCTGATCTCCAAGAGACCGCAACACGCTCTCAACTACGTGGGGCTTGACAGCTACAAACACTACATCCGCCCAGCGTGCCACTTCTTGGTTATCCGAGCTTACACGCACCCCCAGTTCCGCGCACCGCTTCAGCTTCGCTTCATCTGGATCGCTTGCCATGAACTGATGCCGGGTCTGCAAACGGGCACGAGTGAAACCGGTGAGCAGGGCCAACCCCATGTTGCCAGCACCGATGACTCCTACTCGCATCAACAACACTATGTTTCAGAGGTTTAGAAGGTTAGCGGGACGATAGGTTTTCAAATCCGTCCGTCCTAGCAGAAAATAGGGCCCCGGTAGCTCAGCCGGTAAGAG
The DNA here is from genome assembly GCA_029259175.1 of Hadesarchaea archaeon. Classification (GTDB taxonomy): domain Archaea; phylum Hadarchaeota; class Hadarchaeia; order Hadarchaeales; family Hadarchaeaceae; genus JAVZGN01. Next base: position 123,535 of record JAPDJH010000004.1, on the reverse strand, counting down.
CGCACGCTTGGTAAGCGTGAGGTCGCGGGTTCAATTCCCGCCCGGGGCTCCACTCACAACTCGGAGCGAGAAGAAGCCCACAGTTCTGCGATCCACTTCCGGCGCTGCTTTTGTCTTTTTCGTTCTCTCAACCACTGATGTAAAAACAGCATGGAGAAGACAATTACGAAAGTGGAGATCCCGATGGGAAGAGCCGATGGGAGCTCTGGGCGGGCAACCCAGCTTACGTAGGAGCTGTTCCAATCAGTTTGGAATATCTCCTCAACCGCAGATGCTAGGTTCTCGTCATCGAAGCAGATGCCGATTTCTCGCCTCCACGTCATCGAAGCGTTTGACCAGTTGGCGCTTCCCACGTAGCCTCGGCGGCCGTCAACCACAACCGATTTGGTGTGATAAGCGGCATAGGGCAAGGTCGCCGCCTTTATTCCAACTGAGGGTTTTGATCCCAACTCGTAGAGATAGGGAAAATCGTTTAGGCCGGTATACCAGTGGTCGACAATCATCCTGAGTTCTACCCCATGAGCAGCCGCTTGGTTCAGAGAATTGCGAAGCGAAGGGGGAAAACCGGAGTACGCGTAGACCGGTGCATGGATGGTTGAAGAGGCCGAGCCGATCAGCCCGGTGATCACATCCAAGGTCTCTGGAGCCCACTCGGGTGACCCCACCGGAGTGACCACGGGCTTGATCCACTCCAGAGGCCAGCCGTTTTCGTAAAGAGTGGACGGAGAATCATACCATCCGCTCTCAAAAATAGCGTCCAACGCGCGCACGATGATTTCACCGCGAAGATAAACAGCAATCTCACGATCCGATGTCATGGCGCTCCAGCTAAGATTGGCGCTGCTCACCAAGGCTTCCTGATTGTCAACCACGATCATTTTGGAGTGCATCGGCCAAGGGGATGTTTTTAGTTCGATATTTTCGTTGCTGAGCAAATTGTCGAAAAGAGTTTTTTCTGACTCATAGAGATCGTGAAAGATTTCGTTGTCGATGAAAATCCGCACGTGGACGCCCCGCCCCGCGGCATCAAAGAGTGCCGAATGAATATCGGAAAGAGGACTGGAATCGCTCGCATAGATGGTGTAGACCTCCATGTCGATAAAGTTCTCCGCTTCAGTAAACAACTCCAAAATCACGTCCGCAATATTGCGGATCTGTGGGTTGTCCAGCTCCTCGGGAGCCGTTTCGACGATCTCAGCCCAGACATTGTCGCGAAACGTGTTGCTGCCGAGGAAGGAGTAAGTGGTCACATCTGGTGGCATCGGGACGAGCACAACAACGACCGCCGAGACAACCGCTGCAACTACCACGCCCGGAAGGAGTTGACACGCACGCATTCGATGATGGGTCGTGGTAAGAGTATAAAACATCTGAGGAGGAGTAAGAGAGGATGCTGAAAGCGCTGACCGTACGGCAGAGAGTAGTGCTTCTCTTTACCGCGATAGGCGTGCTGGCGGGAGTAATCTCTGGATTCATCCCGAACGGCTGGCTGGATTTCCTTTTGATGTTGGGTCTTTTCTATGTCACCTACAAGCAGACCTATCAGATTCTCAAAATACAGCCATCGGAAATTTCTAGAAGCACCATACTCAAAACCGGATTCTTTCCGACCTTCGTTTGCTGGCTTGTTGTGTGGATATGGACGTATACCTTGCTGGCGGCGTAAATCCGGTGTTTTTGTTCTCAGGCGTCGTGGCATCATATAAAAGAGCGGTTCTAGGAGTGATGGGAGAGTGGCCAAAATGAAAATCGTCGCCGATCACCGCGAGAGCCCGTTTCTTATCGAACGCTTGCGCGAACTGGGAGTCGAAGTGGAGATCCGACAGCTTCCCGTGGCGGACTTCATAGTTTCTACACACATAGGCGTTGAGAGAAAGACCGTGTGGGACTTCCTCCAATCTCTCATCGACGGCCGTTTGCTCAATCAAGCCAAGTTGCTGGCGGAAAACTTTGAACGTCCGCTTCTGATTCTCGAGGGCGCAGGACTCTATACCATGCGCGATGTGCATCCCAACGCTATTCGGGGAGCGATGGCGGCCATCACCGTGGATTTTGGTGTTTCGATAATCCCCACGGAGGATGAAACCGATACCGCCCATCTGCTGGCCACTCTCGCAAAGAGGATAGAAAAACCGCCTCGTGAGCCACCGCTTAGGCCGAAGCGCATCCCGCTTTCGGTCGCACAGCTCCAGCGCTTCATTGTGGAAGGGCTGCCGGGGGTCTCAGCCGTTTTGGCGGACCGCTTGCTCCGGCATTTCGGATCCGTCCAAGCTGTGATGATGGCAACAGAAAAGCAATTGATGGAAGTGGAAGGGATCGGCAGAAAGAAAGCCCGCGAGATTCGCACAATTCTCAGCGCTTCTTACCAGCCCGAATCTCCTCCACCAGCTCCTTGACTAGGGCCATCGCCTCTTCTATCACAGCGGGAGACGTCGCGTAGCTGAATCGGACGTGTCCTTTGCCAAAAGGACCGAATCCGCTTCCGGGCACTACTGCCACTCCCTTTTCCTTCAATAGTTTCTCGCAGAACTCCAGCGACGGGATGCCGAGCTCCTTGATGCTCGGGAAGACGTAGAACGCCCCTCGGGGCTTGAAACAAGAAATGCCCTCTATGGCATCCAAGTGCTTGACGATCAGATCACGCCTTTTTTGATACTCGCTGCGCATTTGCTCGACTGAGTCCTGGGGACCACGCAAGGCAGCTATCCCGGCCATTTGCACGAATGCTGGAACACAGGAGGTCGATGCCTGCTGTATCTTTACCATCTCGGTCACGAGATCCTTGGGAGCCATGGCGTAGCCCAGTCGCCATCCCGTCATTGCATAAGTTTTCGAAAATCCGTTGATGTAAATCGTGCACTCGGCAGCTCCGTCGAGGGACAAGGGGCTCACGTGTTCCCCCTCGTAGACGAGACGATCATAGATTTCGTCGGAGAGAATCCAGAAACCCTTATCGATAGCAATATCCACGAGCGGTTTCAGCTGCGCGCGGTCGAGAACGGCTCCCGTGGGATTGCTCGGATAGTTGAGCAAAAGCATCCTGGTTTTTGGAGTGATGGCTTCCAACACTCGCTCCGGATCCGGGACGAATCCCTCCTCTGCTTTCGTTTCGACGAACACCGGCTTGCCGCCAGCCAGCTGAACCATGGCCTTGTAGGTCCAGCACGGGCTAGGGATTATGACTTCATCCCCCGGGTCGAGCGCCGCCACGAGAGCGCAGAAGATGGCGTGTTTCGCACCAGGGGTCACTATGATGTTTGCTGGATCTGCGTCAAAACCGCGCTTTCGAATATCTTCGGCGATAGCCTCTCGGAGCTCTACCATCCCTTGACTGGGAGTGTATTTGGTCATCCCCTTGCGCAGTGCTTCGTTTGCTGCCTGCTTGATGTGTTCTGGGGTGTCAAAGTCCGGTTCCCCAACTTCGAGATGGAGCACGCGTTTTCCCTTGCGCTCCATTTCCTTTGCGAGCCCGAGCACGCGGAGAGTGCTCGACGGAGGGATCTGCTGCATTTTGGATGCTGGCCTCATACAATACCTCGAGGGGATGGAACTAAATAAACGCTTTCAAACCTCATTTCTTGTGCAATTTCTTGTAAATTTCCTTTCTATGACCGATCGTTAAAACGTAAATCTTCTTATTTTTCACATCGATGTCTGCGATGATTCGATAATTCCCTACCCTGGCTTTTCTAGCCGAAACCCCTTTCAACGGCTCGAAAAATCTATAAGGATTATCCATTGCTCGTATCTGCCGAAGCTTTTTTACAATCCTTACCTGAATCGCCCTCCCTAGCTTTTCGAATTTTCTCTTCGCTAACTCTGAAAATTCGATATAGTACATTTGCTTACTATTCTTCCAAACTTTTCTCAATTTCTTCAAATGAAACAGTTTTTCCACGTTTTATTTGTTCCCTCGCGATTATAATCTCTCTAACTATTTTCTCGTCAAGTTCGGGCTCCAATAGTCTTCTTATCGCGTCTCGAAGCAGTTCGGACTGGGAAGGATAACCACGCTCTTTCATCAGTTTTTCCATTCTCTTGCTCAGTCTTTCAGGAATCTTCGCAGTAATGACTTTCATGCTCCCGATAGTAATACTATTGTATTACCTTAAAACTTGAACCTTGAAAATTTTAGATGCGATCATCGCAGTACCTTAAAGTTTTAGTCCTACCAAACCAGACTTGAGTGATGCACTGGGTGGATCGCATCGCCGAAGCTCTGCTCAAACGCGGAGACGAGCACACGGTGGCCAGCGGGATCTCCATCTCTGGGCACATCCACATCGGGCATGCAAATGACGTGTTCATTGCAGACGCTATACGGAGGGCACTCGTTGAGCGAGGGGCAAAAGCCAAGGCCATCTGGTACGCAGACGACTACGATCCGCTGCGTCGTGTCCCGTGGCCTCTCAACCAAGGGGAAGAAGCGGAACGGTACAAACAATATTTGGGAGTGCCGTACGCCAACATCCCATCCCCCAGTCCGGAGTACAGGAACTTCGTCGATTATTTTTCCCGCCCGTTTGTGGAATCGCTTAGAGAGTTTGGGATCAACGTAGAGATTTACTCGGCGGCCGATGTGTACCGCAGCGGCCGGATGTCTGAGCTCATCCGAACGGCCCTCGAGCGGGCAGACGAGATCCGCGAAATCCTGAACCGCTTCCGCAACCAACCCCTTCCCGATGACTGGCTTCCCTATGACCCCCTCTGTCACCAGTGCGGCAGGATATCCACGACTCGCGCAATCGATTGGAGTGGCACGAAAGTGAGATACCGGTGCGAGGGAACCGACTATGTGAGCGGGTGTGGCCACGAGGGAGAAGCCGATTATACCAAGGGTGAAGGAAAACTGACGTGGCGGGTGGAGTGGCCGGCCCGCTGGAAGCTGTTAGGAGTGACGTGCGAGCCCTTTGGCAAAGATCACGCCGCTTCCGGTGGAAGTTATGACACTGGCAAACTCATATCCAAGCAGATTTTTGAGTACGACCCCCCATACCCAGTCCCCTACGAGTGGGTGGGCATGCGTGGAGTCCAGCTCTCGTCGTCCAAGGGGATTGTGTTCACTTTGCGTCAGTGGCTGGACATCGCGGAACCCGAGCTTCTCCGTTACTTCATCTTTCGCAGCAAGCCCCTCAAAGCCAAAGAGTTCGACCCATCAGCTCTCCCGGATCTCTATGATGAATACGACCTCGCCGAGCAGGTGTACTTCGGAAAAGCCACTCTCCCAGAGTCGAGAATAGAACAGGTGAAGCGGATCTACGAGCTCTCGCAAACAGATGACGTTCCCGAGCAAATGCCACAGCGCGTCTCCTTCCGCTTCGCAGCGATTCTCTGTCAGGTGGCGCCCACCAGAGAACGCATCTTGGAAATCTTGGAGACCCGAGGGATTCTGAAACAGCCTTCGGACCAAGACATCCAACTCGCCATCAGGCGCATAGAGCGCGCAAAGCGTTGGGTCGAACTTTACGCTCCAGAGCACCTGCGCTTCAAAGTTCTGGAAAAACCACCTCGGATAGAGCTGTCCCAGAAACAGCGGGAAAGCCTTCTCTCTCTTGCCCGCCGCTTGGCCGAGGCTGAGTTCTCTCCTCTCTCCATACACAATCTGATCTACGATGTTGCCCGGGAGCAAAACATCGAACCACCCGCGCTTTTTCGAGCCATCTATCTCGCACTCCTGGGACGCCCATCGGGGCCACGTGCTGGAGCGTTTTTGTCTGCCCTTGAGAGAGAGTTCGTCATCAGACGTTTCAGAGAGGTGTGCGAGACCTAACCTCGTGAAGTCCTGATACGGATGTGGCCTTCGCGGTATAGCTTTAGAGCACGTTCAATCACGCGGATGTTTTCTCGATGTCTTCGCAGTATTGTTCGGGCCAGCCGCCGGAGCTTGGCCGCTCGGATGTAAACACCGTTATCAACGAATTCGCGTTCGGCGATCAAATCCAAAAACTTCAAGACAAGCTCCCACGAAATTTCCAAGCTTTTCAACACGTTCAGTTGGTGGACCAGGATTTCTTCTTCTGTTTCACCCTCTTTTATCGGCAGTCGGAGCACGGATGCACCGCGTCTGCTGTCGCGCAGTTCTTCGATTCCCGGGACTGTTCGAATCAGCGCCATGTAGTGCTCACGGCTGTCGACGAGAATCGCGAGCATCGCTCGGCGCACGCGTGGATCGGATATGGTAAAGAGGGAGGCCTCCGTGCGCTGGGAGATGATGAAGTCCTGCATGTTTGCCAAACGAGCCAGGTGGGAAAACAGAGCGTCTTTCACAGCAGATGCTCTTTTTTCCTCATTTTCCGAGCTTTTCATTCAGATTTCTCTATACCTATAACAGCGTTATCTAGGTTAATCCTATCTAACCGCACTGAAAGTAATTCGTGTCCAGCAGTTATTCGCCAGCTTTTAGCCGAAGCCTAGCGGCTGGATTCTCTAAGATTTCCGACTTGAACACTTCTTCAAAACTCTCGGTTGTCCCGAGCTCCCGCTGAATGAACAAACCGGTGTGGCCGATCTCCGCTCTTCGGCTGAGGACTTGAATTCGCTCTCGTACGATTTCGATGCTAATCCCCAATATCTTCGCCACTTCGGACTCCTGCCCGATTATCGAACGCTCCACATGCCCTTCTGGTGTTGGAAGGATGAGCATCAGCCTCTTGTCGACCCCGGGCACTCGCTTTCCCTCCGCAACAGCTGACAGATCTGCCGCTCCACCGAAATAATAAAACTCGAGCTCGGTTTGCCGGGGCTTCACCATTGGAAAGGTGACGGAACACTTTTCATCCAAATAGACGTGTGCTTTGGGAAGCTGCCAAGGAGTGGCCATCACTAGTTCTCGACGCTGGATTCCGAACTCACGCTGCAGAGTCAGTTCGATCCTGTAGGAGGGCACGACTCGAGGTATGAAAACGTCGATGTCGCTGTCTTTGTCCACATCGCCCCGCGCGACGCTTCCATGGACGACCGGATCAAACTCGCGCAGTACCTCCATAATCTGACGTGCCCTATCTCGGAGCGCACGAAACAGACTCCAGCGTTCTTCGTCATACACGATTTCTCGTTCGTCACCCACTCTGGCAGGCGTCACCATCTACAGACCCGCTCGGTGATCTCCAATCACGAAGTTGCGCCCCGAGAGATGGAGCAGAGGCTTGACCGCCTCCACGTTTAGCAATCCCTGCTTTACCGCGTCCTTTCTGGCGTGGGTGACCAGCACCCGTCCGGCGATCACCACGTACTCCGGCCCCTCATACATCCACTCGAACTTGCACTCAAAGTTCACCGGGCATTCGCGTACACGTGGCGGTTTTACTTGCTCCGAGGGCTCCCAGCCGAGACCGGCACGCTCTAGCTCGTTGACTCCGCGCGGAAAGCTCTTACCGCAGATCCACATCTGCTTCCGGATCTCCGCTGGGACAAGGTTGATCACGAATTCCCTCGTCTCCATGATGTTGTGATAAGTGTCCGAGTCATAGCTGGTCGAAAACGCGATGATGGGCGGCTCCGATTCAACGGGAGTGACCCACGACATGGGAGCCGCGTTTATGCGTCCCTGCTTGTCCACGGTGGTTATCAGCACGATGGGTCTCGGAGCGAGGAACTTGTATGCATTGGCGAGAGGTATCTTCACCATTCTGCTCACCACCTTTCACCTCTCCGCACCGGCCCTTAAAAGCACTTAAACGACGAGACCCGAGTAAACTCGTGCACGCATGAATGGGCTCCTCCTCGTAGCGGGGGCTGCTTGGGCACCTCGTGCAAGCCTGAATGATTTTATCCTCTTCTTGCTCATAGTGGGTGTTATCTGGGCGCTCGTGCTGGCGATGTGGAGATTCTTCGATCTCAAGAGACGCGGGTTCTCGCTTCACCCAGCGGTTCTTATGTGGCGCACCAGCAAGGGTCTGGGTTTCATAGACAACGCGGCCGCCCGCTTCAAGCGAGGTTTCATTCGGTTCGGCACGTTCGCAGCTGTTGTGGGTTTTGCTCTAATGGTGTTCGTGACTTTCAACATCGCTTTGAATGCGCTAATCGTTTACACGAGGCCCTCTATCGCTCTGCCAGGGGTCAAATTCGTTTTGCCGGGGATTCTGCCCGGACTGAGCCTGCCAGTGTGGCTGGTCGTAATAGGAATCGTGTTGATAGTCCACGAGTTCTGCCACGGCTTTCTGTTGCACGCTCAGGGTTTGAAAACCAAGTCGGTGGGGCTTCTCCTCTTCCTGTTCATTCCGGGGGGATTTGTGGAGCCCGATGAAAAAGAGCTTGCTCGAACAACACCCCTCAAGCGCATTAGAATGTTCGCTGCCGGTCCTGTGAGCAACGTGCTCATCTCCCTCGTCTTTTTCGCTCTCTTGCTGGTTTTTATCGTGCCCAAGCCGGGGGTGTACGTGTATGGAGTGGCCGAGAACTACCCGTTGGAGAACTACGCGGAAAATCTGCTCGGAGCCAGAATACTAGCCGTCAATGGTGTGCCGGTGGACTCGCTGGAGGAGTACCGTGCGGTAATGGAGAACACGGTAGCAGGGGAAAACGCTGAGCTAATCACCGATGAAGGCGAATTCGTGGTAACGTTGGCGAAAGCTCCGGACGACAACCACGGAGTGTTCGGCATCTACCCGGCTTCGGCCCGGTCTAGGACTTACTTCCTGAATCCGCTGGTCATGCTGTACATGGCTTTGAGCGTGGTGCTCACAGGCGGTTTCTTCACTCCAGTGCTGTACAACTCGCTGATCCCGTGGTGGGGGATTGGACTGCTGCAGTGGCTTTACACGCTGAATCTAGGGGTGGGGCTCTTCAATCTCCTGCCCGCGAAGCCCCTGGACGGAGGGTATATGTTGGAAGCGGCCCTCGAACGCCGGGTCGGACGCGCCCGGGCATCGCGCGTGGTCAAGTGGACTTCATATCTGGTGCTCATTCTGCTTATCCTGAACATAGTTCCGGGAGTTGTGAGGATGGTAAGATGAGGATGCGGGTGGAAATCAAGGGACGCGGAGAGCAGCGGGAGGTAGAGATGGATTCTGGAGCGACGGTGTGGGACCTGCTCAAAGAGTTGAAGATCTCCCGTGAAACCGTTGTGGTTTTCATGGACGGGCGTGTAGTCCCCGAAGAGGAGCCATTGAGAGAGGGGGCTCAGATAACCATCCTGCCCGTGGTTACGGGTGGCTGACATGCGGTGCACGGCGTGCGGGAGGCGGGCCGTTTATCACCGGCGGTATACGGGTGACTTTCTCTGTGATCGTTGCTTGGCCCGAAGTGTTGAGCGGAGATTCTATCGCGCGATCCGGAAACACAACATGATCAAACCGGGGGAGCGCGTTGCCGTTGCGGTTTCAGGTGGAAAGGACTCGGTGGTGTGTATGCACTTGCTCGCCGAGTACTGCAGGAGCAAACGGTGTGAGCTGGTGGCCATAACAGTGGATGAGGGGATAGCAGGATATCGGAATAGAGGCATTCCGGTTGCTAGAAAAAATGCTGAAGCGCTGGGGATAGAACATCGAATTGTTAGTTTCAAAGAGAGTTTCGGTGCCACACTCGATGAGATACTCGCCCGTGCTAAAGAAAAGGGAAGCGGTTTGGGAGCGTGCACGTACTGCGGGGTTCTTAGGAGATCACTCTTGAATCGTGCGGCGCGCGAGTCCGGCGCATCAAAGCTCGCGACGGCACACAATCTGGACGATGAGGTGCAAGCGATCATGCTCAACTACGTGCGGAGCGACTTGGCTCGGCTCTACCGACTTGGTCCCGTCTATCAACCGCGTGAAGGATTTGTCCCGAGGATTAAACCCATGCGCGAAATCCCCGAGAAAGAGATCGCCCTCTATGCTTTGTTGAAAGGAATAGAGGCAGATTGGAGCGAATGTCCCTACCGTGGTGGCATTCATCTCGAGATACGTGATTTTATCAACTGGCTAGAAGAGAATCACCCGAATTCTAAGTTTATGATTTTACGGATGTTTGATCGGATGAGGCCGTTTCTGGTTTCCGCGGTTCCCGAGTTTAGACCCAAGACCTGCAGGGTATGCGGAGAGCCGACGTCCTCCGATCTGTGCAAAGCCTGTGAACTGCTAGGGGAACTGGACATAGGAGCTGGTTCCTAAACAACCCACCGTGATCGTGAACATCAAAGGGGTGCGGAAAATGAGGTAGTCAGCCCGGCATCTCTTCATGATTTGATTTCTCGATGCAAGTTCAATATCGCAAACCTCGAGGAGTTCTCCTTAAACCATTCGCTCCGCTTGTTTCAATCCAATGGGTTTGATGAGGGACTTCACGCTTTGAAAATGAACGTCCTCCGTCACAACGTGAGTAGCTCCACTCACAATTCCGGTTGCGGCGATGAGGGCATCGGCAGTTGGCAAATTATAGTGCAGTTTGAGCTCTCCTGCCTTTTTCGCTACCGAAACGTCGACACTTCTCTTCTCCAGCCTCGAGGCGACAATCCAGTCGATCAGTGTTTTCGCTTTTATTTCGTCTTTCGATCCTACAACTTTGAAAATCTCGGTCAGGCTTATCGTCGAAATCACCGCTTGGATTTTCTCCTGGTCTATGAAGGATGCCAGCCGCTTGAAGCGCCTGTCTGTCAAGATGTCGATCAGTGCCATTGTGTCAAGTAAAATCTTCACCATTCAGATCTATCCCTCTCTATTGCCTTTTTTGCCCACTTGCGGTCGATTTGCAGGCTGCCACACACGTCTGCGAGGTTCACGGGGGCGAGGATTTTGATTCCGCCCTCTTCTTCTTGAAGCACCACCGTGGATGTTGGTTTGATCTTATACTTTTTTCTGAGCTCCTTGGGAATTACCAACTGTCCCTTGGAGCTAACTTTTACCTCAAATCGTTTCATGGGCCTCCTATAGTTTTACTTGGTTTTACTTGTATAAAAAAGTATGCCAGAGTAAAACAAAGTTGAATCGTACTGGGCGCATAAATGAAATGTTTGTCGATACACAAAAGAATCGACTGGGTCTCCGTTTCGCTAAAATATTGCGTTCTTTATGTTTTTGTTTCACCCTGTTGATCCAATTGGTGAAGGCAGACCCCGAGAACCTCATTTGGGTCGCGGAGCCCACACAGCGGCGCCGCACGATTCGACCGCTATGGTTTTAGGAATCTCGACCAAAGTTAGAGTGGCGGTGGGCTAGGCGGGGGGCTGGCGGTCCCCTGTTAACCGGAAATCCGCCTTATGCCGGGCCGAGAGCTCGGGGGCGGCGCTGGAACCGCACGCACGCGCTGGTCTCCGCCGATGAGGTCTCGTCCTGCTGGGCCGGCGGTGGCGGGGCCCCGGCCGGAGGGTCGTGGGCTAACCGCCTTTACCTGGTGAATCCCCCAGGCCCGGAAGGGAGCAAGGGTAGCCAGGACGTCCGGTGCTGGCAGTCAACGGGATTGAGTCCGGAACCAGCAAACGGCGTGCGGGGAAGGCGTCCACCCTGGGCACGCCCACCGCCACTCAAAAAAGTTATACCTGCCCATACCGTCGGTGAAACGGTGTTCTACGAAAAAATCCTAAAAGAGCTGAACCGAGCGGGAGTTCGCTACGTTGTTGCCGGAGGAATAGCTGTCAACTTGCATGGAGTCCCCCGGGCAACCGCCGACCTAGATCTCCTGATCGAAATGAGCCCCTCTAACGTGCGCAAGCTAGTGAATGTAATGAGAAAAGTAGGATATTTGCCGCGGATTCCGGTCGGATGGGAGAGTCTAACACTCGAAAATTTGCAACGGTGGAAGAAAGAGAAGCACATGAGGGCCATCACTTTCCGAAACCCCAAGGTGCCCTATGAGGAGGTGGATGTGATTCTAGAACACTCTTTAGATATGACACGGGTGCTTCGAGAGAAGAAACTCGTAAAAGCAGGAGATCTGAGAATTCCTCTTATTTCCCTTGACCACCTGATAACACTGAAGCGGCGTTCCAAGCGGTTGCAGGATCTAGCCGATGTCAAAGCCCTGCAAAAACTGATCAAGCTGAGGGGGGGCTAGACGTGCGCAGAAAGGGGTTTGAGCACTATCCCGGCACCGAGGTTTTGAAAAAATATGCGAGGCTCTCGGCCAAACAGAAATTGGAGTGGCTGGAGGAGATCAACCGTTTCTTATGGAAGGCGCTCTCGCCAGAGAAAAAGCGGCTTGTGGAAAAGTTCAGGAGAGGAGAAATTTAGTGAACGAGCGCGGGGCCGGGTTAAGGTAAAAAGCGAGCGAGCCGTAGTTCTAACGGGGCCGGGGTAGCCTAGCCAGGTAGGGCGCAGGGTTGCTAAGGCAGTGCCGCGAAAACCCTGTGGCGCGTTGCGCCTCGCGGGTTCAAATCCCGCCCCCGGCGCCACCCGGGAAATCCGCTTCTCTATATATGGTTCACAGAAGAAAATTGTAGGATGAGCGGCCAGAGATCGATCTTCTTCCAGCAAGTCGTCATTCTTTCTGCGTGCGCTCTGCTAGACCTCACTGCAGGGTCTGTGCTGGAACACATGAGGCATAGCCTGGAGGCCCTCCCTGGGCTCATCATTCTGGTGCCCCCGCTCATCGACATGCGTGGCAACATCGGATGCGCGCTGGGTTCGAGGCTAGGGACGGCTCTACATCTCGGGACTATCAAGCCCCGTCTCGCGATCACCCACGAACTAAAAATCAACGTGCTATCAGCCATCATCGTGAGCGTGCTGGCGTCCTTCGCCGTTGGAATTCTTTCTTTCACGATCGGTGTTCTCGCCAATCAAGCGGTGGGGCCTCCCTACATTTTCGTTTTCATCGCCCTGTTTGCTGGGATTCTCTCCGGCTTGATCTTGATTCCCATCACGGTGATCATCGCCATAGTCGCCTACCGCAGACGGTGGGATCCAGATAATGTCACAGCACCGCTCATGACAACGCTGGGAGACATCGTTGCAATTCTGTGTATCTTCTTGGCGGTTGTGCTTGTGGGGTGGTTGGGATGGTAGGGTCCGTTAGCAAAATCGTGAAGGAGAACACCCTCGCTCTCCTGCTCAGCGCCGTCCTATCCATTTTCGCTGGCATGTTTTTACAGATGAATCTAGAGCGCATGGTGATGCTCCCGGCTGTTCTCGCGCTCATTCCTCCGATAAACGGCATGGCGGGCAATGTGGGGAGCATTCTGGGTGCAAGACTTGGCTCCGCCCTTCACCTCGGAATAGTGAAGCCCGCTCTCAAAAAACAGCACGCGCTCGGCGAGAGAATGCTCGACTCTGTAAAGTCGGGAATCACGTCCTTCTTCGTCATCTCGGTGGTGATCGGGGGATGGGCTTGGGCGCGCGGCCTAGCCAACCCGGTGGCATTCGCCGCGACTTTCTTCTTGACTGGACTCATCCTGACACCACTGGTGATCCTCAGCTCCACTTTTATCGCCATCTTCTCATACATGCGGGGTCTCGATCCGGATAACATCGTGGGCCCACTGCTAACGTCCATCGCTGATATCTTGGGGGTTCTGTCCTTCTTGCTGGCCCAAACGATCGTCCTGTTCTGAATATGGGAAAAGCGGCTTTTTTCAGCCCCTCTTGCAAAGGTTAAACTGATCAGACATAGAGTAATTTGGAGCCCTATGCCGGACGAGCCTTTGCTTACCGGACGTGTCATCTTCCAGTATCTCTACGATGTGGGCGGGGATATCGACCTTGATCGTGTTCCGAAATCCCAGCTCACTCTCATAGAGCGTCCTCGACAAAAGGGAGACCGCGTTCTCGCGCCCAAATATGAGGAATACGGGATGAATCCACTCGAGGTTCAGCTGGGAGCGATGCGGATCGATGGACACCAAGCGACAATCGAGGGGCGCATTTTTCCCATCGGCGTGATAGGAGTGTATATTTCCATCGATTTTCAAAAAATTACTTTCGATGATCTCATCAAGCTCGTGCGTTTGAACGAAAACACCGTTCGCGTGGAGAGCGGCGAAATTGTGTTTGATGATATCCCGCTCGACTACTTCCGAAAACTGCGCGAAACCATCTCGTCTGCCATCCTGTTTCCTTATCCATCGTTCGAACAGCCACAGATCTACAGCTTGGTTCTCATCACCGATTCAGAACCACGCTTGAGCGCAGAGGACTTCCGGACGAACTATGCAAAACAGACTACGGGCGTGCTCCGTGGCGAACTCGAGTGGCGCGTCTTGAACGTCCGAGAGATCGAGGACGCTCTCAAGCTCTATCTTAGCTATTCCACCGAGGACATCGTTATCGTCGACTGGTATGCCGCTCTCATCAGCGGCGCTGTTGAGTATATGGACGACTTGGTTCGCATAATCGAGTTCGCCCTCGTGCAGCTCCTTGAGCTCAAAACCTACGATCGCCTGCTCGACCAGCAGATCTCGAGGGCGTACACAACCCTTCGCCAAGTGCTCAAAGGCCCGGGGCTACGGTGGTGGCTAACACGACGCCAGTACCGCGAACTCTCCCGCGTACTCGGTGATCTGACGGAGTTCCGCATAGATGTAATGGATCTCATCGAAGACGCTCGCAATATCGGAAAGCTTACGGGCGAATGGTACTTGGGAAAGCTTTACCGGCTCACGAGCGAGCGGATGCGCATTTCGGACTGGCTTGCGCTGGTAAACGAAAAATTAGAGCGCTTACAGCAGCTCTACACCATGGTGATGACGCGGATAGACGTCCAGCGCTCCAATTTTTTGGAGACCGCTATGCTGGCGCTGATACTGGCCATCGTTGTTCTGGAAATCATCATGGTCGTGGGTTAAGAATATGAGAAAGGATTTTTTGACACGAGAGCTAAAGAGGAGCGGGCCCGTGGTCTAGCGGTTATGACGCCACCCTTACGAGGTGGAGAGCGTGGGTTCGAATCCCACCGGGCCCATTTGTTTCGCCAGCTTGCTGAGGTTCTCGAGCCTGAGCCAGATGGTCAAGAACTTCCACCGCTTTGGATTGGGTGCGTGCTTCGGTGGACTCTCGGCATCGGAGGCTCTACGAGTCGCTCGGCCTCACGGAAGACGAGACCTACAGGCTCGAGTTCGGCCTATACTGGAGCTGAAGCGCTTAGGCTCCTCAGTCTTTTACGACATCACCTCGATCTATTTCCGCGGCGCGGCTTACGAATCCAACATTCGCCGAAAACTGAAGACTGCTGGTTGTGACTTTTGTGGCGTGGAAATGATATGTATGAGGTCGGCGATTCGTTTTACGAGTTTGTGGATCCCGTGAGAAATCCAAGGAGGTGCTGATCGTAATTAACGGAAAATTTAATTGTAGTCGCCACGGTGTTCTTTCGAATGTCGATAAGCAGGAGGATGATCGTCGAACTCGAGGAGGAATTCAGGCGCAGGTACCACGAGACCTCCCTGATCGTCGTCCTTCTCGGGGCGGGCAGGCGCGGGCTCGAGCTGAGGCGCAGGATAAAGCGCAGACTCAGGAGGGAGGGCATTATCGCCCTCGTGCCCGAGGACGACTTCCCTCCCCACATCGCACCCGACCTCGCCGAGCGGAGCATGCTACGGCGCGGGGACGTGGAGCTAGTGTTCGTCAACGTAGAGTCGTGGGGCTCCGCGACGGAGTTTGGGCAGTTCCACATGGACGAGGGGATCGCCCCGAAGCTGAGGGTCCTCGTCCACCACCGGCACCACCCGTTGCACGGGCGCTCCCGCAGCTACTTGACCGACGTTTACCTCATCCATCTCGCGGTGCACGGTCACGTGTACCCGTACGGGAGGTTCGGCGAGCGCGGGTTCCTTCCCGTCGAGGAGGTCGTTTGAAACTGGCGCGACGGTATAAGCAGTGGAAGGCTTTAGATAAAGAAAAGTTTACCAGATAAAGATTTATATATTTGAAAAACAACATTCAAACGGCGGTGAGGATGGATCTGCGGAAGGTACGCGAGAAGCTGATGGCCTACCGGGCGCTGGACAACCCCCACAGGCTGCGGGCGTTCGTCGAGATAGCGAGAGAGCAGGGCGTCTACTTCAACGACCTTGCCAGGAAGCTGGGGATTGAGCGGGGGCTGCTCGCCTACCACGTCGGCGTCCTCTACTCCGCGGGGTTAGTGGACAGGCTCCTCGAGCGGAGGAGTAAGCAGACCTCCAAGTACATGTTGACCGAGAAGGGCGAGCGGATCCTCCGTGAGCTGTCCTCCAAGAGCAGGCGGGAGAAGGGCCGCAGATAGCCCCAAAATGCTCATTTTTACTCACTCAACCCTTCTAACGACCGAATCCCACTAGGCTCATTTGTTTTTTGTCAGCGAACTATCTATCGTGCACGCTGTTGTCTATGGCAAGCACGAATCCAAGCACCAGCCGCCGATCGCAGTTCTTCTCAAGAACTTTGACCGCATATGTGTCGCTAAAATCAAAAACTCCGCCAAGCCACACATCGCGCCACCTGTCCAGCTTTCGGACCTCGGCTAGCGTTTTACCCGTTTTATCTCTAATTACAAAATCCCAGCCAGCAAACGACCCTTGGGCCTCCAATATCTGGTTACCAAATTGGTCCTCCAGCCACAGCTTTGGCCTGAACAAGGAGAGGATTTTCTTCTTAGTCCTCCCGATCAACCTCCCATCTTTGTCTTTTATGTCGAAACACGATCGCAAAGACGCCAATTTTTGATTAATAGTGAAAATGGGTTCGCCGTTTAGGTCCATCACAGTTATTAGAGAGCGCAGGGACAACACCTTGCGCTTCATTCGTCCAATAGTGTTTCCCCGTTCATCGTAGATGTCCCCGCTGCCCCAGTCCCAAAACTTCTCTTTGATGAGATAGAACTCACGCTCTGGACTAAGAAGTGCCGGGACGTTCATCCAAAAACTTGGTGTGCTCGAATATTATTAGTACTTTCTCTCCATGACGCACACATTTAACTGTTTAACGTCCAGTGTCTAGCGGATGAAGCTAATCATCGCTTCCAAATCAGACCCGGCTGCAGCAAACATCGCGCAAAAACTGATCGAACTTGGTGGGTTTAAAAAGACCATGCGCGGCTATGAGAGACCGGGCGCAATACTGCTGTTGATCGAAACCGAGAGCACCGAATTAGCTTCACCACCCATCGATGCGAGCGAAATAGTCGTGCTCTCACGCCACGCCAGCGAATCGGGGCGTCCATCGCTGACAACCCATGTTCCCGGACTCTTGGACCAGCGCCGGATAGCCATCGCTTCTCCTCAGACCATAAGAGCCGCTTTGTTAGAACTTCAGCGAGCAAATGACGATCTGCGGCTCGGATACCAAGTTTCGCTTGAGGCCACGCACCACGGCCCAGCCGATTTTTCCCTTCCCGTAACTTTCATCGAGGTCGGAAGCACGCCAGCAGAGTGGAAGGACGAGAGAGCTGGGGAAGCAGCTGCGCGAGCGGCTCTGGCAGCGCTCTCTCCCGAGCGCTGTTCGAGGGCCGTTGGTGTGGGCGGCATACACTACGCGCCCCTCTTTACCCGCGTATCGCTGGAGACAGACATCGGTATTGGACACATCATACCAAAGTACGCATCTCTCTCGGACGAGTTGTTGCAGCTGGCCATCGAGCGGACCGCGGGCGGTGTGCAGTATATCGTGGTGGACTGGAAGGGAGCATCGGCGGAGCAACGCGAGATTTGCAACCGGGTGGGAGAGCGGCTCGGAATTCCCGTCGTAAAGGCCGGAACCCTCCTCAAGAAAGACTTAAATCAAACGCGGGATAACTCTGAACGCAGGTGAGCAGGTGCCCGAGGGTGGCTTCAGTCCAAAGACTGGTTTCACGTTCAAGCCGGGCATAGCACCAGCTCCGAAGGCAAGAGCTCCCGCTGCGCCGAAGGGGGTGACTCAGGAGGAGCTCGAAGAAATTCTCCGGAAAGCCAAGGCCAGAATAATTGTGGTCGGTTGTGGAGGTGCCGGCTGCAACACCATCTCCCGGATGATGAGAGTGGGGATCGAGGGGGCTGAAACCATTGCCCTCAACACCGACGCCCAAGACCTGCTCTATGCTGCCGCTGACCGCAAGATACTGATAGGCCAGGAAGTCACCGGGGGACTGGGGGCGGGAAACGATCCGGAGAAGGGCGAGGCGGCCGCCCGGGAGGACGAGTCCGTTATCAAGGAGCACCTCTACGGGGCCGACATGGTCTTTGTCACGTGCGGACTGGGAGGAGGGACGGGAACCGGTGCATCGCCCATAGTCGCGGAGGTCGCGCGCAAGCTCAAGGCTCTAACGGTCGGTGTCGTGACCCTGCCGTTCACCGTGGAGGGCAGCAGGAGGATAAACAATGCCATGAAGGGACTCAACAAGCTTAAGGACGTCGCCGACAGCGTCATAGTGATCCCCAACGACAAGTTGCTCCAGCTCGCGCCCAACCTCCCGCTGGGGGCCGCCTTTGAGGTGGCGGATAAGGTGCTCACTGATGCCATCAAAGGGATCACAGAGCTGATAACCAAGCCTGGCCTCGTGAATCTGGACTTCGCCGATATCCGGACTGTGTTGCAAGATAGCGGGATCGCTGCACTCGGTATAGGAGAGTCCGACTCCGCCAATCGTGCGGAAGAAGCGGCCGCCGAAGCGCTCAATAGCCCGCTCTTAGACGTGGACGTCACTGATGCCAAAGGCGCGCTGGTGAACGTCATAGGGAGTCCGGATCTCACCGTCACCGAAGCCGAGCGGGTGGTGGCCAAAGTTTCGGAAGTCCTTGACCCCGAGGCGCACTTGATTTGGGGTGCCCAGCTTTCTGAAGAGATGCGGAACGCGATTCGTGTGCTCGTCGTTCTCTCGGGGGTTCACTCTCCCTACGTGATGGGTCCCGCCGGCAGGCCTCCGAAGCGAGTAGAACTAACAGAGCTCGGTTTGGAGCCGGTGTAGATGGGGGAGTTCATCCAGAACTGCAAACGAATGTTTCAGGTAGCTAGGAAACCAGACCGAGACGAGTATCTCCAGGTGGCCAAGATAACCGGGCTGGGGATTATCTTGATTGGAATCTTGGGCTACATAATAATGCTAATAGCTTCTATGGTAGGGGGTGGAGTATAGTGGCTGAGGAGAAAACCGAAGGTCAAACAGAGCGCAAGCCACAGCTCTTTGCGCTGAGAACAACGGTGGGTCAGGAAAAAACTGCGGCGGATATGCTGGACGGAAGAGCAAAAAATTACGGAATGAAGGATCTGCTCAGCATTCTTGCTCCACCGGATATACGGGGTTATGTGTTCGTCGAAGTTTTTGGTGGCCGCCACTTCGTGGAAAGACTGCGCGCCGGGGTGAAGCACGCAAAAGGGGTGGTGAGCGGAGAAGTGCCCATGGAGCAGCTCGAGCAGTTCCTGACGCCGCGGCCAAGCGTGATCCGGATGAACGTAGGAGATTTGGTGGAGATCTCCTCTGGTCCGTTCAAAGGGGAGCGTGCAAAGATAATTCGAATCGATGAGAGCAAGGAGGAGATAACGGTCGAACTGATTGAGGCGACCGTGCCCATCCCTGTTACCGTGCGCGGTGACGCCGTGAAAATCATCCAGCGCAAGGAAGAAATGGAGGGCTCCCCCTCGTAGTCTATTTATAACCTCGTCTGCTACTTTTGAGAGAAAGCCGGGTGATGGGCTGTGCCAGAAATCAAATTGCTGGTCGAAGGAGGGAAGGCATCCGCTGGGCCGCCTCTAGGTCCAGCGCTCGGTCCTTTCGGCATAAACGTGGGGCAAGTGGTAGCAAAAATAAACGAGCGAACCAAGGAGTTTGCCGGGATGACTGTCCCAGTGACCGTGATCGTTGACCCAAAGACCAAAAGTTTTGATGTCAAGGTGGGTTCACCTCCTGTCTCTGCCCTGATAAAGAAGGAACTCGGCGTTGAAAAGGGGGCCAAGACGGCTGGCAGCGAAGTGGTCGGAAATCTCTCTCTGCAGCAGGTCGTCCAGATTGCCAAAGTCAAGCGGTCCGGCAGCTTGGCCAAAACACTGAAAGCTGCGGTGAAAGAGGTTCTAGGCACCTGCGTCAGCATGGGCGTGACAGTGGAGGGAAGAGATCCGCGCGAAATCCAGCAGGAAGTAGACGCTGGAAAACACGACGAGGTGTTGAAAGAATGACCGTGAGCAAGGAGGCGTTGGTGCAAGCTATCAGGCAGGCGAAAGAACAGTCCAAACCGAGGAATTTCGAGCAGTCGATGGAGTTACTGATTGCCCTTGAGGGTCTCGATCCCAAGAAACCGGAAAGCCGCATAACGCTGGATGTGGTGCTGCCTCACGGACTCGGAAAACCAAATCGTGTGTTCGTGTTTGCCGACGGAGAACTGGCGAGACTCGCTCGAGAAGGAGGAGCCGATCGGGTTATGGGAAAAGGGGAGATCCAACGGTTGCAAGGCCAGCGAAAGGAAATCAAAAAAATAGCTGAGCAGTTCGACATGTGTTTGGCTCAGGCAGATCTGATGGTGCTGATCGGCAAGGTTTTCGGTCCTGTGCTGGGACCACGAGGTAAAATGCCTCGACCCATCCCGGCCACAGCCAATCCCATACCCATAATAGAGCGGCTAAGGAGAACGGTTCGCCTCATGAACAAGGGACAGCTGTGTCTCAACACCAAAATCGGGAGTGAAAAAATGGATGAAGGACAGCTGGCGGAAAACGCCTTAGCTGTGCTGGAGGAGGTCGATCGCAAACTTTCCGATTTGGGTGGGCGGATCAAGACCGTCTACGTTAAAACCACAATGGGAAAACCCGTCAAGATAGGAATGGTGGAGGGATAATAGATGGTCGCAAAAACGGCTCACGTGGCGGAATGGAAGAAGGGATTCGTTGAAGAGTTTGCCAAGCAACTCCAAGAGACCTCTGTCATAGGAATAGCTGATATCACGGAGCTGCCGGCAAAACAATTCCAAGAAATCCGGGAAAAACTGCGAGAACGCGCGACCATACGGGTGGTGAAAAACACTCTCCTGAGACTGGCGATCGCAAAGGTCGCTCAGAGCCGTCCAGATCTGGCCAAGCTGGCAGATATGATAGAGGGACCCACGGCGGTGATTCTCACCGACATGGACGCGTTCAAGCTGAGCAAGTTCCTCCGGGAGAACAAAACCAAAGCGCCAGCGAAGCCGGGATCTAGAGCCGCCCAGGATATTGTGATCCCGGCAGGAGAAACAGATCTCCCCCCGGGCCCGGTGGTTGGAGAACTCCAGCGCGTTGGGATAAAAGCACGCATTCAAGCCGGAAAGGTGGTGATTCTCGAGGACTGTCCACTCGTGAAAGCCGGCGATGTGATAACTCCGCAAATTGCTGACATTTTGGCCAAATTCAACATAATGCCGGTAGAGCTCGGGCTCAAATTGAGGGCTGCATATCAAGATGGTCTGATATTCTCAAGCGATTTGCTGGAGATCGATGAGCAAAAGACCACCGGTGAGGTGCAGCAAGCGGCTTCGTGGGCGTTCAATCTGGCGTTCAATGTCGGGTATCCGACCAGTCAGACGGTTCCGCTGTTCATTGCCGAAGCTGCCATGAACGCACGCAATCTGGCCTTGAACGCCCGATTCCCAGCCCGGGATGTGATTACCGATTTGCTGTCTCTTGCCAGGTACGAGATGCTCGCCTTAGCGGGCTTTGCCGGAAAGCAAAACGAGGCCTGTTTGGATGAAGAGCTCAGGGGGCTGGTGGTGCAAGAGGCTCCGGCTCCTCCGCCAGCAGAACAAAAAGAAGAAAAACCCCCGGAGGAAAAGCCTAAAGAGGAGGAAAAGGAAGAAAAGGGAGAAGAGCTATCAGGGTTGGGTGCGTTGTTCGGGTGATGGAGGTGAGTGGAATGGAATATATCCATGCGGCGCTCGTGCTGCACGCGGCGGGCAAGCCGGTGGACGAGCAGGGGATAACCAATATCCTGAAAGCGGCCGGTGTGGAAGTGGACGAGGCCAGAGTCAAGGCATTGGTAGCTGCGCTCGAAGGGGTCAACATCGACGAGGCGATCAAGAGCGCGGCAGTACCCGTTGCAGCGCCAGCGGCGGCTCCTGCGGCGCCCGCAGAGAAAGCCGAGGAAAAACCAGCTGAGAAGAAAGAGGAGAAGAAAGAAGAGGAGAAAAAGGAAGAAGAGGCACTCTCAGGACTTGGCGCGCTTTTCGGCTGAACCCCCTTGCTTAAGGACTGCGACGGGCGTACGGGCAAAAATAAGGCAAATTCGGGATTTTCGAACATGCCGCAACGGTTGTTCCATACAACAAAGCCGGCGTGTTGTGCTCCTCACACCAGCGGAGCAATCCCGGAAGTGTGCCGTTCACCACAGAACAGCTGGGCCTTCGTCTTCTTCTACAACCGCTGCAGGTGGTATCAAACACTGAAGGGGCCTCCATCCGGGGGCGATGGTGGGTTAAAGAAGTGGCTGGAGGTGGTTATTTGAACAGCATCTTTTATGGGTAATGAAATGTTTATAACGACATTCCTGCAGAAATGGTTGGTGCAAAGCCAATGAAGAAAATTGTGGCGGTTGACGATGAGCCAGATATTGTGAAACTTTTGCAAAAAATAATCACGCGCGCCGGGCACGAGTTTGTCGGATACACCAATCCGAAGGAGTTTCTTGACAGCTACTCTCAAGAGAAACCGGATCTGGTTCTGCTCGACATCATGATGCCGGAAATGGACGGCTGGGAGGTTTACAAGGAAATCAGAAAAACCAATCCCGGCCAAAAGGTGGCGCTCCTAACGGCGCTCGACATCCCGGATACTCTGAAAAAAGGTGTGAAAGAACTAGGAGCTTCAGACTACATCGTGAAGCCGTTCGACCCCGAGGCGCTGATCAAAAAAATCGAGGAGATTCTTGCCAAGTAGCATCGCGGTTTTTAACCGTTGATTCCCGTATTGGTGTGGATGAGCGAAATTTATCACGTCAAGCTGTTCAAGGAAGAGGGCTTCACGCAGCGGAAGTGTAAGAGTTGCGGGAGATTTTTCTGGACGCTTGATCCCGAACGTGAACTCTGCGGTGACACGCCGTGTGTGGAATATTCGTTTATTGGAAATCCTCCGACCCGCAAGCCCTATACCTTGCAGGAGTTCGAGCGAGCGTTTCTTCGTTTCTTCAAGCGTCGGGGGCACGAGGTGATCCCGCGTTACCCGGTCGTGGCCCGCTGGCGCGATGATATCTTTCTCACCATCGCATCGATTGCAAACTTTCAGCCGTGGGTCACGAGCGGTCAAGTGCCTCCGCCTGCGAATCCCCTTGTCGTAAGCCAGCCGAGCATCAGGCTCAAAGACATCGACAATGTGGGGCGCTCTGGACGTCACTTCACCCTGTTCTTCATGGGCGGACACCACGCCTTCAACACGCGCACCAGGCGGATTTACTGGAATCACGAGACCGTCCAGTACTGTCATGAATTTCTTACCCGAACCCTGCGGATAAGGCCAGAGGAAATCACCTACATTGAGGGGATGTGGGAGGGCGGTGGAAACGCTGGAGAGGATTTTGAAGTCAACGTGCGTGGCCTAGAGGTCGCAACGCTTGTCTTCATGCACTACGCGGGGGAGAGTGGCAACTACCGGCCCATCCCTCTTGAAATCGTTGACACCGGCTATGGTTTGGAGCGCTTTGTGTGGCTTACCCAGGGGACCCCCACGAGCTATGAGGCCATCTTCGGCCGGCTCATCGACGAGTTGCGAGGCATGGCCGGTGTCCAGCTTCCACCGCCAGAAATCCTGCAGGAGAACTCGAAGCTCGCTGGGGTGCTCGATATCGAGAGCGGCCGCGACCTCCACATTCTGCGCTCTAAACTCTCCGAGCGAACGGGGGTTTCAGTAGAAGAGCTTGACCGTATGCTTTCACCGATCGAAGGGGTCTACGCGATCGCCGATCACCTGCGTTGCTTGGCATTCATGTTTGCAGATGGGATAACGCCCAGCAACGTCCGGGAGGGATACCTCGCGCGCCTGGTGCTGAGGAGAACTCTTAGGCTCATGGACGAAATCCGAATGGAGGTCAGGTTGCCGGAGCTCATGGCCAAGATGCTGGATTTCTCGGCGCCGCAGTTCCCGGAAATGAGAGAAAAACGGGATTATATCCTTGAGGTCTGTGCGCACGAGGAGCGGAAGTACCGGGACACCCTCAAGCGCGGGCGGGCGCTGGTCGAGCGAATGGCGGAAGAGCTGAGATCTAGAGGTCAGGGCTTTTCGGAATCGGAAATCTTGATGCTTTACGACACTCACGGTCTTCCTCCCGAGCTGGTGAGAGAAGTGGCTGGAGGTCTTGGAGTTGAGGTGAGGATTCCGGAAGACTTCTACATCAAGGTCGCGAAGCTTCACAGCAGGCCGCGTCACGTGGTGGCCCAAGTCTCCCCCGTATCTGAAGAGCGGTTGAAAGGACTGACGCCGACCAAGCTCTTGTACTACGCTGCTCCATATACGCAGGAGTTCTCAGCAAAGGTCGTGGGCGTGATTGATGATTATGTGGTGCTTGATCGCACAGCATTTTACCCAGAGGGAGGCGGTCAGCCGTCGGACTTGGGAGAGATAGAGGGCAAAGCGGGGAAGGCGAGGGTCACCGAAGTCGTGAAGGTCGGTGATGTGGTGTTGCACAGGCTGGAGAACAATCCGTTCAAACGCGGGCAGATGGTGCGTGGCCGGATCGACTGGAAGCGCAGACAGGCTCTCATGGCTCACCACACGGGAACTCACATCCTGCTTGGCGCGTTGCGGCGTGTTTTGGGCGATCACGTGTGGCAACAAGGGGCGCAGAAAGGAGAGGACCGCAGCAGATTGGATGTCTCGCATTTCAAGCGGATTACGCCCGAGCAGCTACAAGAAATCGAGCGCCTCTGCAATCAAGTAATTCGGGAGAACAGACCGGTTCGCACTGCGTGGATGGACAGGGTCGCCGCGGAGCGCAAGTTCGGTTTTGTGCTCTATCAGGGAGGAGTTATTCCGGGAAAGCGTCTTCGAGTGGTAGAAATCGAGGACTGGGACGTGCAAGCCTGTGCGGGGACTCACTGCACGCGGACAGGAGAGGTGGGTTTCTTCAAGATCCTGCGAACGGAGCGAATCCAGGACGGAATCGAGCGCATCGAGTTTGCTGTTGGAGATGCCGCCCTGAGCTATCTCCGCGCTCTGGAGGAGCAGGTGCAGCGAGCCACAACGATTCTTCGTGTTCCACCGGAGAAGCTGGCCTCTTCGGTCGAGCGCCTCTTCCAGGATTGGAAAGCGGCGAGCAAAGAGGCGGAGAGGCTGAAGGAGCAGGTTGCCGACTTGTTGTCCAAGAGCTTGAAGGAAAAAGTCAGAGAAGTGGGCGGGCGTCGGGTGATCTGTGAGGAAGTCGATGCGAGCGCCGAGGAGCTCGTGAAGGCCGCCGAGGTGCTCACCAGAGAGAATCCAGCGCTGGTAGTGGTGCTCGGTTCCAGACGCGATAGACCCCGCGTGGTGGTGATGGCTGGCCCGGAGGCCGTGAAATCGGGGGTGAATTGCGGTCAGATCGCTGCAGAGATCTCGCGCGAGATAGGGGGAGGTGGCGGCGGGAAACCTCATCTCGGGCAAGGAGGAGGGACCAAACCGGAGTCGCTTCCGAGAGCTTTGGAGCGAGCAATAGAGATCCTCTCCAGCTGAGCCTCCATGCGGCCCGAAGGTCATGCCGGTTTCTCTCTGGCAGTGATGTCGGCCAGCATGATGTTTTTTCGATATCCGCCAGCCCTCGGTCTCCCCATAATCGCCCTCACAGTTGTATTTTCGGTGTTCCCCGACCTAGATATCCGAACAGGTGGATTCGTGGAGCACCGCGGGCCGCTGACTCATTCGATTTTCGGCGCAGTCGTTATGGCCGTGCTTAGTGGTGGAGTTTTTCTCTGGCTGGGATTTGGTTTTTGGTCCGGGTTTATCGGAGCGTTTCTCGGTGTTGTGTTGCACTTGGTGGGGGATATGGCCACTTTTGCGAAGTTCAGACCTTTTTGGCCGCTATCCAACAGACGCGTGGGTCTGGGTCTCTTCAGGTCGTCAGATCGGTTTGTGAACTGGGCGTTAGCGGTTCTGGGAATAGTGGCTCTCTTTGCTTACTTGGAAAATGGGTGAATTCAAAACACCACATTTGTTATATTTATAACAACTACCCGAGCCTCAGTTTTATTTTTTATTTCCTCGATGAAATGTAGGCAGTGGTTGTATGGTGAACTGGCAGGAGCTGGATGCGCGCTGGCAACAGAAATGGCGCGAGGCCAAGTTGTTCGAGGCGAACCCAGATGACCGTCCAAAGTTCTACCTCACGGTCGCATACCCCTACGTCAGCGGCCCTATGCACATCGGCCACGGCCGCACCTACACCGTCCCAGACGTTATTGCCCGCTACAAGCGCATGCGCGGCTTCAACGTCCTCTTCCCCATGGCCTACCACTTCACTGGCACTCCGATCGTCGGTGCGGCCAAACGTGTCGAACGCCGCGACCCTCAGTTCGTTAAAGTCCTAACCGAACGCTACGGTGTTCCTCCGGAGCGTTTGAAAGAGTTCGAGAACCCGCACCGCTTCGCCACCTATTTCGCAAAAGAAAGCGATCTCAGCTATCGCAAGGGAATGGAGTGGCTCGGGTACTCTATCGACTGGCGCCGCGAATTCACCACCGTGGATCCCCACTACCAGCGCTTCATCACTTGGCAGTATCACAAGCTCTGGGATGCCGGTTTGATAGTGAAGGGGCGCCATCCGGTCAAGTGGTGCCCACGGTGCGGCAACCCTGTGACCGACCACGATTTGCTTGAGGGAGAAGGCGTCGAGATCTTGGAGTTCACGTTGTTGAAGTATCGCCTTGGCGATTTGGTGCTGCCTGCCGCCACTCTGCGGCCAGAAACCGTTTTTGGAGTGACCAATCTCTGGTTGAATCCCGAGGCCAACTATGTGGTTGCGGAGGTCAACGGTGAGCAGTGGGTGGTCAGCGAGCAGGCGGTCGAGAAGCTCAAGCTTCAGGGCTATGAAGTGGGGAAAGTGGAGCCGTTCAATATAGATTTCTCTCAGGAGGTTGAAGTCCCTCTCACCCACAAGCGTGTCCCGATTTTGCCAGCTTCGTTTGTTGATCCCGACAACGCCACTGGAGTGGTGGGCTCTGTCCCTTCTCACGCCCCCTACGATCACATTGCCTTGGTTGAGATTCAGCGCGACCCGGAGCGCCTGAAAGCATTTGGCATCGATCCTGCGCTGGTTGAGCAGCTAGAGCCGATTTCCCTCATCGAGACACCCGGTTATGGAGAACACCCGGCGATAGACGTGGTAAATCGTATGGGCATTACTGATCAGCGAGACCCAAAGCTGGAGGAAGCCACAGCGGAAGTCTACCGTAACGAGTTCGCTAAAGGACGCATGCGGGACTGGGTTCCTAAGTATGGTGGGATGCCAGTTTCGGAGGCCAAGCAGGCCGTGAGAAACGACATGCTGGCCAACCGCGAGGCCGCAATTATGTACGAGTTCTCGGCCAAGCCAGTCGTGTGCCGCTGCAACTCTCAAGTCGTCGTCAAGGTGGTTGAAGACCAGTGGTTCCTGAACTATGCCGACCCGGACTGGAAGCGCAAGGCCCGCGAATGCCTTGCCCGCATGCACTTGGTCCCACCCGAAACTCGCGCCCAGTTCGAACACACCATCGAGTGGCTCCGCGAGTGGCCTTGCACTCGCCAGATAGGGATGGGAACCCCCGCTCCTTGGGCGGAGGGCTGGATAATAGAGTCTCTCAGCGACTCCACCATTTACATGGCCTACTACACCGTGGCACACCTGCTCAAGCAGGTGGATCCAGAGCAGCTCTCGGACGAAGTCTTCGACTTTGTATTTCACAGCAGGGGCGATCCAGAAAATCTAGCCCGACGGACTGGTATTTCCGCTGACCTGCTCCGAAAAATGCGTGCGGAATTTGAGTATTGGTACCCCCTCGACTATCGGATGTCGGCCAACGAGCTGATTCCCAACCACCTCACCTTCCACATCTTCCACCACGCCCAGCTCTTTCCCGACCGGTGCCCCCGCGGAATAGTGAGCTTCGGGATGGCCATCCTCGAGGGTCAAAAGATGTCCTCGTCCAAGGGCAACATCATAGCCATAAACGAGGCCGTCAGGCGATACGGTGCGGACACCGTCCGGATGTACCTGCTCTCCGTCTCTGAGCCCTGGCAGGACATGGACTGGAAGACCCGGGAGGTCGAGGCCATGCAGCGCAATCTGGAGCGGTTCTACCAGCTAGCCACAGACCTCATAAAGGTGAACAAAACGGGGCGCTCTCTCGGGCTCCCCGAGCGGTGGCTGCTGAGCAGAACTCAGCGCCATGTGGAAGAAGTCACGCAGGCACTGGAAAACTTTGAGACACGGAAAGCGATTCAGCACGCCTTTTTCATGATGATGCAAGACGTGCGCAGCTATCTGTCCTGTGTGGGGCAAAATCCCAGCGGCGACGTGCTCAAGAAGGTTTTAGACACGTGGTTGAGAATGCTCAGTCCCTTCATCCCGCACACGTGCGAAGAGTTGTGGAGCGAGTTCGGAAGAAAGGACTTCATCTCGACTGCGAAATGGCCGGAAGCCGATGCCGCCCTCCGGGATCCGATGGTCGAACTCGCCTGGGATTACGCCGAATCGGTTGTCAGCGACATTCTGGACATAAAGAAAGTCCTCAAGACCAAGCCGAGCCGGGCCATCGCATACGTCGCTGAGGAGTGGAAATGGCGGGCATATCAGATCGCCATATCTCACTTCAAGTCGGGACGGATTGACTTTGGAGAGCTGCTGAAAGAAATCGAGGCCAAGGTGAGCCCTCCGTGTCAGAAAGGCGATTTGGCTCGAATCCTGCAGCGAATATTGGAGTTGCTGCGGCGCTCCTCTCCGAGCGCACTGGAAATCCTCAAACAGCAAAAGCTGGACGAGCACGCGGTTCTCACTGAGCTGGAAAGATATGTGAGCGCTCGAACGGGCCTTGAGTTTCGGGTTTTCCGGGCCGAAGACCAAGAACGCTACGATCCGAAAAACAGAGGCCGCCTGAGCTTGCCCATGAAGCCGTCCCTTTACTTGGAGTAGATCCGATGCGAGAGAATAAACTCCAACAAGCCATTCGTGATCTTCGCTATTTGTTGGATCGAGGGTATCCGAGGAGTTCAGCCGTGAGTTTTGTGGCCAACCACTTTCGGCTGTCCCAGACCGAGCGCTACTTGCTCACGAGGTGTGTGTTTTCGCGGAGCGAGAGCAAAGCCCACCGCGCCAAGCTTGTGAGATGGAGAGAAATCAGAGGCAAGACCTTGGGGGTAGACGGATACAATGTCCTCATAACACTCGAAAGTCTAATAGAAGACCATTTGGTGATTCGATGCGACGATGGGGTGCTCCGGGATCTGCGAGGGGTTTTCGGCAAGTTCAGGTTTTCGGCGGAGAAACTGCCCTTGCTTCGGCACCTTGTGCAAATGCTGAAGCGTGCCGAACCGAGACGGGTAGCTGTATTTTTCGACCGCCAGGTGAGCAAAAGCGGAGAGCTCGCCGCCACTGTTCGAAAGATGCTTGCCGAAGAAGGCTTGTCGGGAGAAGCCCGTGCAGTCAAGCGCGCGGACTCGCATCTGAGGGGTCAGGACGTGGTGGCCTCAAGTGATCGGATAGTCATCGAACGGGCGAGGCAGGTGTGGGACTTGCCAGCGGATTTTGCGAGACTTCATGGGATTGAAGTCCTCGACTTGCGTAAAATCACGCGAGGTCCTTGACGAGGGCCCTGAGTTTCTGGAAATCTCTGATCAGCTTTCGCTTGGTTTCCGCTCCGTAGAGTCCGGCGGCCGGATGGTAGGTAAGAAACAGGCGGTGGTTCACACCGGCATATGTGCACGGGTAAACTTCCCCGTGGTCTCGGGCCATCAGAACAGGACGTCCAAGCAAGACACGGCCAGAAATCCTTCCCAGCGCCACAGTGAGGCGAGGCTTGATCATTCTGAACTGGTGTTGCAAATAGTTGGTCGTGCAGATCTCGATCTCGTCGTCCATGGGGTCGCGGTTGCCTGGTGGCCGACACTTAACCACGTTGGTGATGTACACCTGCTCGCGCTTCAGCCCGGCAATTTCTAAGAGTTCGTTCAGAAACTTTCCGGCCGCGCCCACGAACGGCCGCCCCTGTTTGTCCTCGTTAAAACCCGGCGCCTCACCAACGAAGAGCACGCTGGCGTTCAGAGAGCCCTCTCCCGGAACCGCATGGGTTCGCCCGCGGTGAAGCCTGCACAGCTTGCACTGATTTATTCTTTGGATGAGTGATTCCGTGCAAATCCCCCGGAGTGCTCCACCACAGGTTTGAGCTTTTCATGAACTCGCTTGAGCAGAATGAGGTCTTCACGGCAGTGCTGCATGATGAGCGTTCTGCCCTCGGGGTTTCCGTGCACGTAGAGCTTGTAAAGCGTGCCCACATCGGGACCGGCGAAGTTTCCGGCCTCCCACACGCCCAAAAAGCGAGCGACCGATTGGAGCGAGTTGCTCGAAAGCAACAGGTTTGCCTTGCTCCACTCACACAGATCCAGCATAGGGATTTCTAGTAGCTCCCGTAGCTCGATTTCGTGGTGTAGTGCCCGTGTCAAGATGAACGGAATGTCGAAGCCCGAGCCGTACCACGTGACGATGAGATTGCAACCTTGGAGGCGCTCTTTGAGCCACAGCAGCGCTTGCTTTTCTTCTTCGGGAGTTCCGGCAAACACGAGCTCCGGCTCCTGATCGCGAAGCACGCCGATGGTTATGATGAATCCCTCGTCGGCTTTCCGCGAAGTGGTTTCGATGTCCAAGTAGAGAGCACCCATTCACTCACCCATGATGAAGATGGCAAGTCTCCGAGTTCGTGGACCGTCCTGCTCGATGACCAAAAAGTTCTGCCACGTGCCGCGGATCACCTCACCGTCGACCACCGGGAGAACCCGGCTAGAACCGATGAGCGCCGCCTTTAGGTGGGAATGGGCATTGTCGTCTATCCGGTCGTGCTGGTATCCGCCTCGCACCGGAATCAGGTCATCCAGCTTTTCCAGCAGGTCTTGCTTCAAACCGCTCTCGTTCTCGTTTAGCACAAGGGAAGCTGTGGCGTGTGGCAGCTGCACGACCAGAATGCCATTTTTTATCTTCGAATCTCGCACCGCCTTGAGCACCAGCGAAGTGACATCCACTATCTCTTGGCGTTGCTTGGTGGAGAAAGTCAGCTCGCGGTACCACGTGCGCATAGAATCAAAAACAATATGTTCGGGGATTTTTATAACCCTAAACGTAGAGGGTGTTGAGTCCATGCGCGTATTGGTGACTGGCGGCGCCGGTTTCATAGGCTCTCATCTGGTGGATGCGCTTCTGAGCCGCGGTGATGAGGTGGTAGTGCTCGACAATTTCAGTTCAGGTCGAATGGAAAATTTGAAACAACACGAGGGAAATCCAAGGTTCGAGCTAATAAAAGGCGACGTGAGGAGACCCGAGGACATCCGTGAAGCTCTTGTAGACGTAGATGCAGCAATACACGAGGCGGCCATCGTTAGTGTTCCGTTTTCGGTGGAACATCCGGAGATCACTTACGATGTAAATGTGGAAGGGACTTCGAATTTGATCGAGGAAGCTGTCAAGCAAGAAGTGGATCGGGTGGTGTTTGCTTCCTCCTGTGCGGTTTATGGGAATGCCGAGACCATTCCTACTCCGGAGGATGCTCCCCCCAATCCGCTTACACCGTACGCTGAGTCTAAATTGAAGGCTGAAATGAAATGTGTCCAGTCATGGAAGACGCAAGGTTGTCCCGTTGTTATTCTCCGTTACTTCAACGTTTACGGCCCTCGACAGCCTCCAGGAGAATATGCGGGTGTCATGATAAAATTCCGTGAAAAAATACTGCGGGGAGAGCCACCGGTCATTTACGGAGATGGAAAGCAAACGAGAGACTTTATTTTTGTAGATGATGTAGTCGACGCAACCCTGTTGGCTGTGGATCGGGGCCCAGCTGGAGAGATAATAAACGTTGGCACGGGGATTCAGACCTCAATCAACAAGCTATGTGAGATATTCCTTAAAGTAGCCGGGAAAAATCTAGCACCGGTTTACCTTCCACCGCGTCCGGGAGATATCCTGTATAGTTGTGCTGACATTCAAAAGGCCCGATCTGTCCTGAACTTTAAACCAAAAGTAAAGGTCGAAGAAGGAGTCAAAAAACTGCTGGGGGCTCTCACGTGAAAGTTTGGATCGTCATTCCGGCATACAACGAGGAGCGAATGATAGGCAAGGTGTTAAAAGAGCTGAAGGCCGAGGGCTGGCACAATATCATCGTTGTTGACGACGGCTCTAAAGACCGTACTGGATCGATTGCTAAACGCATGGGCGCAATTGTGGTCAGACACCCGCGCAACATGGGATTGGGTGCCGCGTTACGGACGGGTCTTTCAAAAGCACGCGAGTTAGGAGCGGACTGTGTCGTGACTTTTGATGCGGATGGTCAGCACGATCCAAAAGCCGTGCGTCAGCTTGTTAAAAATTTGAAAAACGCTGATTTGGTTATCGGTCAACGTGTGTTTGTCAATCCTCCTTTTCATAAGCGGGTCGGAAATTTTCTCTTGAATTTCATAACTAGAATGCTGGGAGGATATCTGATGGATTCGCAGTCTGGATTGAGGGTTTTCAGCAAAAAAGCCCTTCAAAATATAAAAATTAGAAGCTCTCGATACGAGGTATCATCCGAAATTCTGATTCAAGCAAAACTAAAAAACATGAAAGTGGTTGGAGTCCCTGTTCGTTGTTTTTTTACTCCTTATTCCAAAGCTAGAGGCACCACTATTGCCAGTGGAATAAACATCTTCTTCAAACTGATAAAATTGCGTGTGAGCGGCATATTGGCTAAACAATAATTATTTTACATAAAAAGAGAAACCTCCAAATGATGAGAATTCTCTATGTGACGGAAATTTATCCTGATCCAAAGCGTGGGTTGGGAGTATGGGGCGGCGGCGAAAAGCAGTTTTATGAAATATCTAGGCGGGTGGCCAAACGGGGTCACCAAGTATATGTTTTGACGTGCCGATTTCCAGAACAGCCTTTTTATGAGTATCAGGATGGAGTTCATGTTTACAGGGTTGGTTTGACAAGAGATCCACAACGGGGTGGTGAAGCTCAAAAAACCATTGCCCCCGTGTTGTCTTATATTTTAAAAACAGGTTTTTACATCCGCAAGTTTGGGGTAGATATAGTTCATTGCAATGCTTATTTTCCAGTATTTGCAGGCAAGATCGGAAAATTGGGGAGGAAAGTTTCGATAATTCGAACTTTCCACGATGTTTTTTCTTTCAAAGGAATGGTGGAATCACAGCATTCGCTACTGTGGGGCGGTGTTGGATACTTGGTAAACCTTCTCTCAGTGCGGATTTTTAATGGAGAGATCATAGCTGTTTCACAACAGTGCAAAGAAAAATTAATTCGACTAGGTGTGCGTGAGAAAAATATAACAGTTATCCCTAATGGTGTTGATTTAAAGTTATTCGATTCTGTTCGTGTAAAAAAATGCCGGCGCCAGATTTTGTATGTGGGGCGTTTAGTGAACTATAAACATGTTGATTGGTTGATAATGGCGTTCAAAGAAGTTCTGGAGAGGTTTCCGGATGCCCGGCTGAAAATAATTGGAGACGGACCGGAAAGACCCAAGCTTGAAGCTCTTGTCAGAGACTTGGGACTGAACGGTAAAGTAGTATTTGGGGGGCTTACACCAACTTATGAGGGAGTAGTAAAGCATTATAAAGAGTCGGAGGTTTTTGTGCTTCCAAGCACTTTTGAGGGCGAAGGCATAGTTCTAAAAGAAGCCATGGCTGCATATCTTCCAGTTATCGGAATTAGAGTGAAGGGGTCGGGAGTCCTGAACTTGATCAAGGATGGAAAAAACGGATATCTTGTAAATCCGGGGAGACCAGATTTTATAGCGGAAAAAATAATTCAACTTTTGCAGGACAGACAAAAAAGAGAGAGAATGGGAAAATGGGGTAGAAAATTTGTAGAAAAATTTGATTGGGATGTGGTAGCTGAAAAAACACTCCAATTATATAAAAAGGTTATAGAATCGCAAAAATGAGAAGGAGACCTCATGTTGAGAATTATACTCGATTTGATGAAAGATCGGAGGAATCTCTTGTGGTTATTCAAAATGAAGCCAGTCCCCAGCACCCAGATTTCTCCAGATGAACCAAATGAGGAACTACTCTTTTCGTTCACCGTGGACGTCGAATCTGATTTTGGGTTGAACCGTTCAACCGATTTTCAATCACTACACAAAGGACTTTCAAACTTGCTGAAAATGTTAAATACTATACGGGCCCCTGCTACGTTTTTCATTCTATCCAAGTTATGTGAGCAATTCCCCGAGTGTTTTTGTAAAATTAAGAGACATCACGAAATCGGTTTGCACGGCTATGCACATGAGTGCTGGGGCGACCCACAATGGTGGCTGCCCGATGTTCATGTTTTGAGCCCAGAACGGAAGGAAGAACTGCTTCAAAGATCTATTCGCATAATCAAGAAAAAGTTGGGGGTTAGGGCAAGATCCTTTAGAGCGCCATATCTGGTAGCCAATCTAGAAACGCTCGCATTGCTCGACGAGTTTGGTTTCAAAGTAGATTCTTCTGCCCCAGCCTACTATGGGGTTCCACCGTGTCCCTCTTTTGTCGGAAACGATTCGTTAGTAGAAATTCCGGTGTCAGCTAACCCGAGACCAAGAATTGCTTTTCTCCCACTCCCTCATCTCCACTTCGATTTCCTAAACACCAAATTATTAGTCCAGCGTGGTGTCGGGTGGAGCATAGAATTCGTGAATTTCATAGTCAACTATCAAATTTCTCGTGGCGTGAAACCCCATCTAGTTATGCTGACTCACGAATGGGAGTTTGCTGGAATCCCGCTTCCAAGCAAACCTCTAGCATATGCTGCAAAAAACAACGCCCAGTTACTGTCACGATTTATTCTAAATTTGAAGGAAAAGTATAAGATCAAATTTGTGACTATGCAAAAACTAAGGAAGCTGATTTCATGAAATACACGATCCATCCCCGGATGTCCATGAAGGAGTTTCAGGACATATGCCGGTTTTTCTCTGAAGTTGATCAAGAAGCATACTTCAAGAGCAAAATGAGGTCGCTCTTTCCCGATTCGCTTGTGCTGGATTTCAACATGGGAAGATCTGCCCTTCAATACGCCTTTCGGGTGATGGGTCTCCAAGGTAAAGAAGTCCTTCTCCCAGCATACTCTTGTCCTTTTTTCACTCAATTGATTTTGAAAGAGAAGATTCGGCCAATTTTTTTAGATGCGGATTTAAAGACATTCAATGTTGATCTGAACGAGATTCAAGAAAAGGTAAGTAGAAAAACAGCAGCTGTTTTAATTATCCACACGTATGGCGCTCCTTGCGATCTCAAACCAATTCTCGACTTGAAAGAAGAATATGGTTTCCTGTTAATCGAAGATTGTGCCCATGCGCTGGGTGCAAGATATCGGGGACAAATGGTGGGAAATTTTGGTGATTTTGCATTGTTTAGTATGTATAAAACAATTCCTAACATGGGGGGTGCATTTTTGGTTATAAACAATAAAGAGTTCTTCAGAGAGTTTCGAGGGAAAAGAGAAGAAATCGGGATGTTTGAAATAGGTATGCTATCGCTTTCCCTTGGGATTGCTCCGCGTGTAGTGGGAAAAGCGGTAGGAAAGTTAATAAAATTGTCAAAGAGTTCGAAGGCAAAATTGGAAGAACGATTGGTTCCCATAAAAAGAAGCAATGCTTTCGTTTTGGCGATATTTAACTACTACTTGGATAGAATTCCAGAGATGGTGAAAAAGAAAGCTAAGCTTGCTCCATACTACCGGAAGAAAGCGGGTAAAATTGGAAAAGTTTTCCCCCAGTCAATGGTGGGTCAACCATCTTGGATGAATTTTTCTGTTAGACTTTCAAACCCAGAAATTAGAGATTATGTGTTCGAAATAATGGAGATGAACGGAGTGCTGTGTGATAAGATATGGCATAACATACCAGTGATTTCAAAAGAATTGGTAGGAAAATATCGCCTTCGGCAAGATCAATATCCTAGTGCAATCAAGCTGTCAAGATCCATACTTAATTTACCGTTTCATCACTTCTTTTCGAGACGAGATATAGATTACATCGTATCTTGTCTCGAAGATGCATTAGAGCGGGGTTTAGGCGATGACTAGCGAAATAATTTTTGAAACTTTTGCTAACAAAGACGAATGGAACCGATTTGTAGAATTAAACGGTGGTTCGATTTTTCAGTTATATGAGTGGCCGGAAATACTTCACAAAACGTATGGATATAAGCCGCTCTATTTCTGTGTTCGGGAAAGCGGAGAGATGAAAGCAGCGATGCCAGCGATCATTACAAAAAATCCTTTCCGCCGAAGACTTGTCTCGATTCCGTTCACGGATTATGCTGGTCCCTTGGGAGAAGAAAAAGCGTGCATGCAATTAATGGAGTTTGTTTTGAAGTATTGTGCTGAGCAAGGATTGAACGTTGTGATTTATTCTTTGGACAAGTTACCGAAGCTACACGCATATCACTTTGTCGACACGTTTTGGTTGGACACCAGACGTTCGTTTGATTCGATATGGATGGAGAATTTCTCAAAAAAAGTAAGAAATTCCGTCCGCAAGGCGACAAAATCAGGCGTGGTTATAGAAAGAGAAACGTCGAGAAGTTTTCTCAAGGAATATTACAAGATCTACATAGAGACCATGCGTAGATTATCGGCGCTACCACATCATTTGAGTTTTTTCACCAATATTGCGGACCTTTTAGGTGAAAAATTTCAAATGTTCGCCGCTCGATACAACGGGGAACTGATTGCCGGATTGTTGACGTTTTCTTTCAACAAGAGAGTTCACATATGGAGCAATGCTTCTCAGAAAGAATATCTGCACTTGGCGCCGAACAATGCGCTGTACTCGGAAATTATAAAAAGAGCGTGTGATGCAGATGTCGATATCGTGGATTTCGGCACTTCAGTTCCTGAGACTTCGCATTACTGGTTCAAAGCTGCTTGGGGAGGAACTGCGAAACCTGTCTATACTTGTTCTAATACGGTTCAAAAACTCTCAAAACCGCCCCGATGGCTTAAAATAGTCCCAAAACATTTTCTCGTGCCGTTGACAAGGTTTGTTTTCAAATGGTTTTATTAGACAATGTTGGCGTGTTATGTAGTTCGAGAACAGAGGATCCGAGTTACTCTCACATCCATACTAAACGATGAGGAGTTTTCATTTAGCGAAGGCAGTCTGAAATATAGTAAGAGCACTTTCCAGAAAACAGCGTCTAACGAATTTATATGAGGGGAAAAAAATAGAAGTGAGGTCCTAGAAATGAAAGAAAGATCCAAGTTTCTAGAGGGGAAAAGAGTCTTGGTCACAGGAGGCGCTGGATCAATAGGATCCGTACTAGTCAAGGAACTATTAAAATTAGGGCCAAAAGTCGTACGTATCTTTGACTCTGATGAAACACGGCTATTTGTCCTTCGCCAACAGTTGGATGGAGAGGAGAATGTTCGATTTTTACTGGGTGATATAAAAGACAAAGATAGATTGCGCTACGCTGTCGACGGCATAGACATCATCTTTCATGCGGCGGCCTTGAAACACGTCGAGAGTTGTGAGTACAATCCATTTGAGGCTGTAAAAACGAACGTTATAGGCACGGAGAATGTGATAGATGTAGCTATCCAAGCCGAGGTTGAGAAAGTAATATTCACGAGCAGCGATAAAGCTGTGAACCCTGTAAACGTGATGGGGGCGACCAAACTTCTTTGCGAGCGGCTGATCATTGCTGCCAACTATTATAAAGGACCGAGGAAATCGGTTTTTTCGAGTGTTAGATTTGGAAATGTGCTCTGGTCCAGCGGATCTGTTACAAATACTTTCCTCAAACAGCTGGAGCAGGGAAAGCCGTTGACAATTACCGATCCTAATATGACGCGATTCGTGATGTCCAGTAGAGAGGCGGTCCGACTGCTTATCAAGGCAACTGAAATGGCTCGGGGCGGAGAAATTTTCGTTTTCAAGATGCCAGCTATTCGTATTCTTGACTTAGCCGAAGTAATGAGTCGAAAATACGCTACCAAATTTGGGCACCGGGTGAATAAGATCAAAATAATTGGTAGAAAAGCTGGAGAGAAACTGTATGAAGAACTAATGACTGAAGATGAAGCGCGTCGAGCATTGGAAACCAAGGAGATGTTTATAATTTTGCCAGAAATGCGTGAACTTGTTTCCAAAAATATAAAGTTTATTTATCCGGGCGCAAAAAAAGCCAAGCCCAAATCATATCGTTCCTGTGATGAAGCTCCTCTGAAAAAAGAAGAAATCAAAAAACTTTTGGATAGTGCCCTGCCGGAGGGGCTGCTTTGAAAATTTTGGTTACTGGCGGTGCTGGATTTATCGGAAGATGGGTGGTAAAGGAACTTCTATCTCGAGGGCATGAAGTAATAGCATACGATAACTTAAGCAGCGGAAGTCCAAAAAATATTTTGGAATTTTCTGACAACAAGAAGTTCTCGTTTGTTAAAGCGGATATTTTGAATTCAAAAAAACTCGCAAGGATTTTCAAAGGCATAAAAGTGTGTATTCATCTCGCAGCCCAAATAAATGTTCAAAAGTCGATTGACAATCCTAGAGAGACATTTCAGATTAACATTGTAGGGACGTACAATCTGTTAGAGATGTGCAGAAGACACGACACCAAATTAGTTTTTGTTAGCACGTGCATGGTTTATGATAGTGCCAAAAAAGCAGCAATAAGCGAAACCCATCCGTTAAAACCGAAGTCCCCCTATGCTAGCTCGAAGCTCGCCGGAGAAGAGCTGGTTCTTTCCTATTTCAGAACGTATGGGTTGCCGGTGGTAGTTACGAGACCATTCAACACCTATGGACCGTATCAAAGAAGTGATGCGGAAGGAGGCGTTGTAAGTATATTTATACGGGAGAAACTGGAGGGGAAACCTATCACGGTTTTTGGCGACGGGAAGCAAACGAGAGATTTGCTTTATGTGGAAGACTGTGCCGACTTTTTGTTCAGAGCTATGTCTAACAAAAAAGCGGTGGGGGAGGTGATCAACGCTGGAACAGGGCAGGACATTTCTATCAATCGGTTGGCATTTCTCATATGTAGGGATAAGAAGAGGATTCGGCATGTGCGTCATCCGCATCCACAAGCAGAAATAAGAAAATTGGTATGTGATTATTCTAAAGCTAAGAAGTTGTTGGGTTGGAGACCCAAGACAGATTTGAACCAAGGAATAAAAAAAACAACTGAATGGATGAAATCTATAACCGGGTGAAACCCATGGATATTGAGTACTTGAAAAAGGCCAATCGTCCAGAATGGGATGAATTCTGTTTCCAAAGTGATTATGCATGGTTTTGGCATACCTCTAATTGGATAGAATACTGCGTTCATTATAAGCCGCATTTGAAAACAGAGTCACAGAGTTTCTTTCTTAAGCGCAACCGAGAGATAATAGCAGTAGTTCCACTATTTGTCGAGAATCACGAGATAGAAAATAAAACATATAAGGTATTTAGAATGGCGGAGGGGCCAATTCTTTTTCCTGCACTAAAAAGCAACATTTCGGAAAAGGAAAGGGAAAAAATTCTCGGCTATATTTTCGCCATATTTGATGAAATAGCAAGAGAAGAAGACGTGGCATACTCGCTTGTCTACTTAACACCTCTCATACCTATATCGCTTCGTGGAGAATTTCCTACTTTTAATATATTAATGAAATACGGATTTAACGATTGTTCTTTGAACACGCGCATAATCGATTTGAGGAAAAATAACCTTTGGAATGATATGCGAAAAGGCAATAGGTGGAATGTAAAAAAAGCTAAGCGCGAACTCACCTTTGAGGTTTTTGACAAGGACAAGATAACAAAAGAAATTTATGAAAAATATAGGAAGTTGCACCACAAAGCTGCAGGAAGAATTACTCGGCCCTTGGTAACCTTCGAGATGTGGTACGAATGGATAAAACAGGGTCACGGTTTTCTATCCGCTGCAAGACGAAAAGACGAGTATGTTGGGTTTGGGTATATGTTTTATTATAAGAACGCGTGCTATTATGGTTCAAGCGCAAATGATCCTGAACATGCAGATGTTCCAATCTCTTCTTTGCTTTTGTGGGAGACGATGATGTGGTTAAAAAGAAAGGGTTGCGAATTTTTCGAAGTAGGACTTCAGCAGTTTGGTGATCTGCTATATGATATGCCTTCTGAGAAAGAGAAAAACATTACTTTTTTCAAATCAGGGTTTGGAGGAAAGGTCTATCCGATGTTCCGGGGAGAAAAGTTCTGGAACCGAGAATACTTCCTCAGAATTATGAAGAGCCGCGTGAATGAATTTGCTAAGCGAATAATCAGGTGAATACGTATGGCACCACGTTATTTTCTCCCCTACGGGCTACATTGGATCGATAGGGAGGACATTGACCAAGTAGTGAGTGTCCTGAAAAGTGATTGGATAGTGATGGGCCGTAAGGTAGAAGAGTTTGAAGAAGCAGTGTGTAAATATGTAAATTGTAAATACGGGATCGCAGTAAATTCCGGGACAAGTGCACTCGACATTGCCATTGCGTCCCTTGGACTAAAAAAAG
This sequence comes from Hadesarchaea archaeon, assembly GCA_029259175.1. GTDB lineage: Archaea > Hadarchaeota > Hadarchaeia > Hadarchaeales > Hadarchaeaceae > JAVZGN01. The sequence continues at coordinate 83,068 of JAPDJH010000004.1, read as the reverse complement.
CTGAGGTGATAACCACACCTTTCACTTTCGTGGCAACAGTTAACGCCATTCTTTTCAACAATTTGAAGCCAGTATTTGCTGATATCCAGAAGGATACTTATAATATCGATCCAGACGACATAAGAAAAAAAATAACTGCCAAAACAAGAGCGATACTTTACGTAGATTTCGCCGGCCATCCGTGCGATATCGCAGAGATAAAAGAGATAGCAGAAGAACATGACTTGTACTTAATTGAAGATGCCGCCCATGCACTCGGAGCCGAGTATAGAGGAAAAAAAGTAGGAAGCTTCGCGGATATAACAATATTCAGTTTTCACCCAGTGAAGCACGTAACAACGGGCGAGGGGGGTATGTGTGTGACTAATGATAAGAGATTGGCTGATAGGATGAGGATTCTAAGGAATCACGGGATAGATCGAAGTGCCTTGGAAAGATTCGATAGCCGTCATTCTTGGTCTTATGATGTGCGGCTTTTGGGTAGGAATTATCGGATGACCGATTTTCAAGCAGCGTTGGGAGTTTCCCAGCTACGAAAGCTGGACAAATTCTTGAGAAAAAGAAGGGAATTGGCGGAGACCTATACAAAAAAACTTCAAGGAACACCGATGCTTACCCTGCCTGTTGAAAAACCGAATGTTAAACACGCCTGGCACCTCTATACAGTGTTATTAGATCCTATGATTGATCGAAACGGGTTTGTTTCTACATTAAGGTCTAAAGGAATAGGAGCAACCGTTCATTATCCTCCAGTATACACATTCACGTTTTACAAGAAACGTGGCTTCAAATCAGGAGATCTTCCGGTTACCAAGGACATCGCTAAAAGGGTGCTTACTCTTCCCTTGTTCCCGCGAATGACAAAGAGAGATGTGAATAGAGTAGTAGATATAGTTAAAGAGACAATAGGTGAACTTCATGACTAAAAAAATAAAAATAGGCGAGAGGTTCGTGGGCAATGGTGAACCCGTTTTTATAATCGCTGAGGCAGGTTCCAATCATGATCGAAAATTGGAGCAGGCCAAGCGCCTAATAGATATTGCAGCAAAAGCGGGTGCCGATGCCATAAAGTTTCAAACTTTTAGCGCTGACAAGTTGGTAGCAAGGTTAGTTCCGGGAACCGGAGATGAAGAAACACCTGCCAGATGCGCCGCCATGTATGAGAGTTTTAAGCGCGTGGAACTTCCTCGCCGATGGCACCGGATACTCGCAGAATATGCAGAGAAGCGCGGACTAATTTTTCTGTCATCCCCTTTCGATGAAGAGGCGGTAGATCTTTTAGACGAGATTGGAGTTCCGGCCTTTAAAGTGGCTTCGGGAGATTTGACAAATCTTCCGCTGATTAGATACATGGCTCGCAAGGGAAAACCTATGATAGTTTCCACCGGCGTATCAACCCTACAAGAAGTCCGAGAGGCGGTGAATACAATAAAAAAGACGGGGAATAAAGATGTAATCTTATTGCACTGTGTGTCTATGTATCCAACCCCTCCTGAGAATGTCAACCTTTTAGTAATGAAAACACTTGAGAAGAAATTTCGGTTGCCGGTAGGGTTTTCAGATCATACTCTGGGGATAGAAGCCTCAATTGCTGCAGTAGCGTTGGGTGCAGTAATGATAGAAAAACATTTCACGATTAGTCGTAAGCTGAGGGGGCCAGATCATTTTTTTGCTTTGGAACCTCGAGAGCTTATGAAAATGGTAAATAGCATTCGTGAAGTAGAGAAGATGCGTGGTCGAGGTATTAAAGAAGTTCTTGAAGGCGAAAAAGAAGGAAGATTTCTTGGGAGAAGAAGTATATTCGCGGCAACGGATATTCCGGCCGGAACCGTTTTGAAAAAGGAAATGCTAACAATTTTAAGACCTGCACTTGGGCTGGAGCCGAAGTATTTACACAAAGTAATTGGAAAAAGAGCGAAGAAAAATATCAAAAGATATGAGCCGATAACGTGGGATAAAATAGGGTGAGCAGATGGCGAGCGAATCCAAAAATGTTGGGGCAAAACTTTGGGAAAAAGCAAAAAAGATAATCCCCGGGGGAACCCAGATGCTCTCAAAACGTTCTGAACATTTTTTGCCAAAATTGTGGCCAGCATACTTCAAGAAGGCGAAAGGTGTTAGGGTATGGACGCTAGAAGGAAAGCAATATTTGGATATGTCTTACATGGGTGTCGGTTCATGCATTCTCGGCTACGCTGATCCCGATGTTAACAGGGCTGTCAAGGATGTGATAGATGGAGGTTCTATGTGCACTCTAAATTCACCTGAAGAGGTCGAGCTAGCAGAACTTTTGTTAAAACTTCATCCTTGGGCAGACATGGTGAGATATGCGAGGACTGGCGGTGAAGCCATGGCAGTGGCAGTGAGGATTGCTAGGGCAAGCACGGGGAAAGATAAAGTAGCATTTTGCGGCTACCACGGTTGGTCTGATTGGTATCTGGCCGCAAACTTGGCCGACGAGAAAGCCTTAGATGGACATTTGCTTCCCGGCCTCAAGCCTCTTGGAGTTCCGCGGGCTTTGAAAGGAACCGCGATACCATTTCGTTACAACAAAATTGAAGAACTTGAAAAAATTGTGGATAATAACGATATCGGAACTATTGTAATGGAGCCCAGAAGAGAACGAGAGCCTAAGAACAAATTCTTGCAAAAGGTCAGAAAAATAGCTGATCGTATCGGAGCTGTTCTCATTTTTGACGAGGTCTCTTCAGGTTGGCGCGTCAATGTGGGCGGCATTCATATGTACTATAGGGTGTATCCTGATCTTGCCGTTTTTGGCAAAGCGATGAGCAACGGTTTTCCAATGGCTGCAGTGATAGGAAAGAGAGAAATTATGGACGTGGCTCAAGACAGTTTCATAAGCAGCACGTATTGGACAGAACGTGTGGGTCCTGCAGCCGCTATCGCAACCATTACCAAGATGAGTGAATGTCAAGTACCACGACATATCTGTAAGGTGGGCAAGGAAATAAAGAGAGGTTGGGTGGAACTTGCTGAGAGTTGTGGATTAGAGTTGGAGGTAGTGGGACTCCCCTCGGTTCCTACTTTCAAGTTCAATTACGGAGAGCTAAATCAGGCTCTTTACACCTTCTTCACTCAAGAAATGCTGGAAAAAGGTTTTTTAGCGACCAAAACGGTTTACGTTTCCTATAGCCATCGCAAATCGCATTTGAATAAATATTTCAAGAGTGTTGAAATGGTATTTAAAAAAATAGCTGGGATGAAGAAAAAAGAAGTTTACTCCATGTTGAAGGGACCGGTAGCTTTAGAAGGTTTTAAAAGACTCACCGCGTGAGGGAGACTTTGAAATTTTTAGTTATTGGTTGTGGATCGATTGGGAGCCGGCACATATCAAACCTGTTTGCATTAGGGATGAGAGATATAGTTGCATGTGATAAAGACAAAAACCGGCTACAACAGATTTCTAGAAGATTTGGGATTCGAGAGTTGTACACGGATTTTGAAAAGGCGATTTCAAACAACCCATCTCTGCAAGCAGCATTTGTATGTACTCCCACGAGTCTTCATTTATCAATGTCCAAACAACTAGCAAAGACAGGCGTCGATATTTTCGTAGAAAAGCCTTTGGCCGCCGATTTAAAAGGCGTCGATTCACTATTGCGTCTTGTCGAGAAGAAAAAGTTAATTCTAATGGTTGGCATGTGTTATAGATTTAATCCGGGGATAATTAAGCTAAGGCAACTAGTAACGAGAGGAGCTATCGGTAAGGTTTACTCTGCCCGAATAGTGGGGGGATACTACCTTCCGTATTGGCATCCGAGATCAGACTACCGCAAAGAGTATAGCGCTAGGAGAGCTTTAGGAGGAGGGGTCCTGCTCGATGGGACTCATTCACTCGATATGATGCGATGGATATTTGGGGAGGCGGAAAAAGTTGCTTGCCATTATGTAAAAATCAGCGATTTAGATATAGACACAGAAGATCTCGCCACTTTTATTTTCATGCTGAGAGGCGGGACTGTGGTAACGATTGAGCTGAATTACTTGAGTAGGGTGTATACAAACAGAATCGAAGCCACAGGGGAAAAAGGGAACTTGCTTTGGGAATTTTCAAAGAATTTAGTGGGCATCTCCCGAGGAGGCCCCTGGAAAATTACAAAGTACAACTTCAAAATAAATGACATGTATCTAGCTGAACTCCGACACTTCATAGAGTGTATACGTAGAAGACAAAAACCCCTAATCGACGGGCATGAGGGCAAAAAAATCCTAGAGTTGGTTGTTGCGGCTAAGAAATCGGCCAAATTGGGCAGATTTGTAAAGGTGCGTAGCTGAGAATGATGTCAAGCATCCTGTTTAAAGTTGCGGGAGATGAAAAACGAGGATTGGGACACGTGATTCGCTCTTTGGAGCTGGCCCGAGAGTTTGAAGATTTTAACGTTTGCTTTTGTTGCAATGACCATCCGATGGTGGTTAAAATGATTGAAAAGGCAGGTCGTACTCCCATAATAATCCGGGGCAAAATCGAGCAGAGTCTATTAGAGGCTATCAAAAAGAATGCGGTAAAAGCACTTGTAATAGATCAGCCGAAGCCCGATTTTAATCCGAGGGTGATAAAAAGAGCTGTCGGAAAGATCCTGATTGTGGGTTTAGATTATTTCAGATATTCTCACCAATTAGACGTGATAATAAATCTTTTTAACCAAAATTTGAAAGTTGTTAATCCACAACAAGTGGTAAAAAATTATTATGAAGGATTAGAATACGCCATAATCCGAGATGAGTTTATCGAATACGCTAAAAAAAATAAGCCCATTAAGCAAAAAGTAGAGAGAATACTGATAGCTTTCGGTTCAGCTGATCCATGTTTTCACACAAAAGAAGCCTTGGATCTCCTCGCAAAACTTGGAAAAAATGAGGATATAGAAATAGATGTTGTTGTTGGGCCAGCTTTTGGTAAAAAAACAAAAGAATTGGAACATCAGCACAAAAACATAAACTTGTACTCACACGTTCAGAACTTGGGAGGACTGATTTTTGCAGCAGACTGTGGATTTTGCGGTGCGGGGACCACACTACTAGAGTTTTGCGCGTTGGGGACTCCAGCCATCATCATGCCTCAGAACTTCCGCGAAAAAAGATTTGGAAAAATATTCGAAGAACGGGGGGCCGCGGTGATGCTGGAAAATGTGCTACCCCTACAGAGGAAGTTAAAAATTTTGCATGAGGTAATATCGGACCGGGGAAAAAGACGGAGCATGAGCATGAAACAGAAAAAATTAATTGATGGCGCTGGCAAAAAGAGAATCAAGCAGATAATTGTGAAACATTTGGAGGAGGGTTAGCTTATGCTGGCCGCAATCATCCAAGCGAGAATGGGGTCAACACGCCTTCCTGGCAAAGTGATGAAAAACATTCTAGGAAAACCAATGTTGTGGCATATGATTTATCGTCTCAAATGGTCCAAGTTTATAAAAAAAATAATAATCGCAACTACTCAAAAAAAGGAGGACGATGTTATAGTTGAGTTTGCAACAGCTAATGGATTAGATAGCTTTCGAGGAAGCGAAGAAGATGTTTTGGATCGATATTATCAAGCTGCAAAAAAATTTGGTGTGGATCCAATAGTGAGATTAACTGCCGATTGTCCATTAATAGATCCGAAACTTGTGGATAAAATAATTGAACATTATCTAAAAAATCGTGACAAATTTGATTATGTGAGAAGCGGCCCTACATTTCCTGATGGAATTGTCGAGACCGAGGTCTTTTCGTTTAATGCTTTGGAAAAAGCTTGGCGAGAAGCAAAGTGGGCGTCAGAAAGGGAACATGTTACTCCCTACATTTGGAAAAACCCTGATAAATTTCGGATATATACGGTAGAGAACGATAGAGATCTTTCTCATATCAGATTATGTGTAGATGATGAAAGAGATTTTTACGTGGTTTCGGAAGTGTTCCGTAGTTTATACAAAGAAGGAGGAATTTTCTACTTAGATGATATTCTCAATTTCTTGGAAAAAAATCCTCGTTTATTGGAAATAAATAAACAAATAGTCCGGAATGAGGGATATATAAAATCTTTACTTAGTGATAAACTTACGCGTTAAGGGAGGAAAGTGATCAAAACGATAATGTTTGTCGGCGCTGGCCGATTTCAACTGCCAGGCATTTTGAAAGCAAAAGAAATGGGCCTAAAAATTGTAGCAATAGATAAAAATCCACATGCACCCGGCCTTCGAATAGCCGATGTGCCCATATGTATGGACATCAAGAACATAAAAGGTTGCTTAAAAATAGCAAAAAAATACAAGATCGATGGGGTAACCACAATAGCGTCCGAGATAGCACTTCCTACGGTAGCTACTATTGCAGAAGAATTGGGGCTGGTAGGAATAAAGAAACAGGTAGCAAAAATCTCAAACAATAAAGAACTTCAGCGAAAGTGTTTCAAAAAAGCTAACGTGCCTTCTCCAGCTTTTCATCCAGTGTTTAGTTTAAAAGAAGCTAAAAGAACGATTCGGGACTTCGGGTTCCCGGTGGTTGTGAAACCAGTCGATAATGCTGGAGCGAGAGGGGTTAGCAAAGTGGAAAATTGGAAACAACTAGAATTTGCGTTCAAATGGGCAAAAAAACACTCGCGCTGTGGAAAAATACTGGTTGAAAAGTTTATGGAAGGGTGCCCCATTAGTGTGGAAGAATTTGTGTATAAACGAAAAAAAATTATTTTAGTCACATCTGATAAGGAAAAAACACCGCCGCCTTATCTAGTCGACACATTGGTGTGTTTTCCATCAAAATTTGAAAATAGCGAGAGATGGATAAGAAAAATAGAAACAGTAGCAAAAAAAGCGACGAAAGCTGTTGGCATTGATAACAGTCCAGCACATATAGAAATGATGATGACGGAAAAAGGCCCTATGTTAATCGAGTTGGGTGCTAGAGGTGCTGGCTTCAAAGTTTTCACTGATATTATCCCGAATATTACAGGAGTGGATGTTTTGGAAGCTACTATAAATTTGGCAGTTGGGGAAAAACCCAATCTTAAAAAAACGAAGAAAAAAGGTTCTGTTTTGTTGTTTTTCAAAAATACACCCGGGAGATTGAGAAAAGTAGTGGGTGTAGCTTCTGCGAAAAAAATAAGTGGGATTTATGAAATTGATATTTACGTAAAACCAGGAGATATTATAAGACCACTGAGGTGTGGCGATGACCGAATTGGACATATTATCTCCCTTGGAAATAATCGAGAACATGCATTGAAAATAGCAAAAATGGCTGAGAAAAAAATAAAATTTATAACCCAAAATTAGAGCGGATGACAAAGCGGGAAAAATCTCGAACTTTACACATAATCATCTCTGTTGATGTCGAAAATGATGTATATTACTATCAAAATAAGAAAACGCCCGAAGTTCGTGATATAGATGGTTGGCTTGGTCTTAGAAAAGGAATTCCAAAGCTATTGAAGATATTTGAAAAAGTTGCTGATAGCTCTGGACGAAATCCCAAAATAACATGGTTTATCCGAGTAGACTTTCAGCTAGAAAAATTGTATGGGGACGCTGGTCATATTCTGATTTCTTATAAAAACTTGTGGAAAAAACTAAGTCTAAAAGGCCACGAGATAGCTTTTCATCCACATTTATACCGTCGAGTTGGGAAATACTGGACACTGGAGACTAGACCAGAATATCTCACCAGACAACTGAGAGAATCCTTCCACCGGATGATCGACTTGGGATTTATACCGCAAAGTTCGCGCATTGGTGAGGCGTTCATGTCAAATGAAGTTATGAAGTGTTTAGCGGAACTTGGGCTTAAAATAGATTCGACGGCAATTCCTCATAGATTTAGAAGAGATAAACTCAAAATGATTGATTGGAGAGGGACTCCTCAAACCCCTTACTATCCTGCTCCAACAAATTACCGAATCTTTGATGAGAAGAGGAGTATTGGTATATTAGAAGTACCCATGACCACAGTAAGGACACGAGTAAGTTACGATTCTAAACCTCGTTGGAGATACGTAAATTTGAGCTATTACAATCATGTGCTTGCCACGGGTCTTCGGGAACATATACGTAAATATGATGTGTTGGTTACCGTAGTTCATCCATTTGAAGTTTTGCCAGAAATGGGGAAAACTTGGCATCCATTAATTTCCTTTGATGAAAAAGAAGTCGAAAAAAATTTGCGTTTTATAATATCTGAATGTAAAAATGTCGGAAAAAAAAGTAAGTTTATTAGGCTAAAAGATGTTAAGAAGTGTATCTTGAGGGACATTAAATGAAAAATGTTGAAGAATGGTTAAAAGCTTATACTCATAGACGTTTCTGCTTCATGACTGGTCGAGGAACTGCTGCGATTTACGTTGCTCTAAAAGCATTGTCAAAAAACGGTTATTCGGGCAAAAAAGTAATAATTCCAACTATTATTAGCCCTAGTGTTCCAAACTCTGTGCTTTATGGTGGGTATAAACCTATTTTTTGCGATATAGATTTAAACGACTTCAATATGAGTTTCCGATCGGTAGAAAAAATACTCAGGTTAGAAGATGATGTTGCGGGAATGATTGTCCCTCATCTATACGGATATCCTGCCAAGATAGAGCGTTTTCTCAAAATAGCATCAAACAATGATCTGTTTGTGATAGAAGATGCTGCACAAGCTATGGGAAGCGAGTATAAAGGTCAAAAAGTTGGATCTTTCGGTCAAGTTTCTATCTTTAGTTTTGGCCACACGAAAATACTAGATTGTGGCGGCGGCGGCGCTCTGCTTACAGATGAGAATACACTAGCTCACCACATAAAAAAGGAAATTAGAAAACTTCCAGTTCGGCCAACTAATTTTAAATCTTTAGAAACACTCTACCGAAAATTATATTACTCCTTGTATCCTCTTACTAAAGAAAACGAAGAATTAGACAGACTTTTCTTACCGTTGCCCCAAATTTTCAAAAAAATGTACATTTTCAGGGTAACTCGGGTTTATCTTAAAGCTATTGCTCGTGAGATCCCGAAGCTGGAATTTTATATTAAGAAAAGAAGAGAATATGCACAAACTTATTGTAGACTTTTGAAACACAAACATATAATCCATCCGAAATACAAACATTGGCATTGGACTCCTTGGAGATACACCTTTCTTTTGAAGACAAATAATCAGGACATGGTTACAGAACGCGTTAGGAAGAAAGGCATACATATAAGCAATTGGTATCCTCCTGTGCATCGTTGGTATTTTTCAGGAAGGAAGCAGGATCCTCAATTATTCGTTAGAGCAAAATATTTTGGGAAACATGTAATTAATCTTTGGGTGGATCCTTCGCTTCCAAAGGAATACATAATCCGAAGTGCCAACGTGCTATTAAACGTCTTGGAGGAAATGGAATGAAAAGGTTAGACTTACTAGAGTGTACTTTGCGAGACGGTAGTTATGTTATAGATTTTCAGTTCACGGCGGAGGATACAGCTGTTATTGTGGCAGGATTGGAAAAAGCAGGCATCCGACTTATTGAAATTGGACACGGTCTAGGGTTAAACGCTTCTAATGCTGGAGAAGGAAAAGCCGCCGCAACCGATGAGGAATATTTAGAAGCGGCATCCAGTGTTCTCAAAAAAGCCAAATTCGGCATGTTCTTTATTCCGGGCATAGGGCGCAAACGAGATTTAAAATTGGCTTCCGACTATGGAATGGATTTTGTTAGAATCGGTACGAACGCTCCAGAAATTCATCGTGCTGAACCTTACATCAAATATGCTAAAAGATTGGACATGTATGTGTTTTCAAACTTAATGAAATCTTATGCACTGAAACCTAAGAAATTAGCCGAATGTGCGAAAATGGCTGAGACTTGGGGCGCAGATGTGGTCACTATCGTGGACTCAGCTGGAGGCATGCTTCCGTCTGATGTGAAAACATACGTGAACGCTGTCCGAGAAGCTACCAATGTTCGAATAGGCTTTCATGGTCATAATAATCTCTCATTAGTTCACGCAAATTGTTTGGCAGCTTTAGAAGTGGGTGCAACTATTCTGGATTGTTCTATGCAGGGGATTGGAAGAAGCGGTGGCAATGCTTGTACTGAAATTTTATTAACGATTCTCAAAAAGATGGGTTATGATCTTGGAATTGATATTCATAAAATAATGGATTTAAGCGAAAAGTTAATTAGACCTCTTCTTAGAGAGAAAGGAGTGAGTCCTATCGATATCACCGCTGGGTATGCTTTCTTCCACTCAAAATTTTTGAAAAATGTCTATAAAGCAGCAAAAAAGTATGGCATAGATCCAAGAGAACTCATCATCAAAGTCTCAGAAAAAGATGTTGTCCACGTGTCTGAAGAATTGGCGATGTCCGCCGCCAGAGAGTTAAAAAAAGAAAAACAAAAACTAAGAACATTAAAACTTTCTGAAAAAGATTTAAAAACATATTTCAAAGTGGGAGATTTTTCCATCCCAACTATTCGGGCTGCAGCTAAAAGGATCGCCTCTGAGTTGCAATCTCTTTCAAAGAAAAAGCATAAGGAGAGTGTTTTAACGATTTCTCTTACATTGAAACCTAGAAAATCGCCTGTTTTTCCGGTTGTTCGTGAAAGTGCAACAAATATCATTGGAAACGCCGAGCTTCTCACTGAAAAACAGGCCATAGAAGTCGCAAGAACAGCCGATGGATTTGTTGACTTTATTCTATTGGATGCCGAAAGCATTGTCAGAGCGCCTAGATTATATGAAACCCTGAAAAAAGAGATTACGAAAAGTAAAATACTTTTATATAAAGAGACCGATGCTTGGGTCAACGCTGTTGCAACTCTTTTGTCTCGACTCACAGAAATAAACGGCAAAAAAATCTTAATATGCGGATGTAACTCGTTAAGCTTCAAACTAACGCTAAATTTGGCTGAGCGCGGCGGTGAAATAATTTTATGGGATCCAGATAAAGAAAAGCTCCAAAGAGGAGTTGAAGCCTTAAATTTACTTAAAAAAGAGGGATCCCGGATTATAAATTTTGCTACTGATTTACCACGAATTTGTAACAAAATTGACATACTTATCAGTTTTGCGTTACGAAAACCCATAATAAATGAGAAAATAGTTCGCAATTTGAGACCCAATACATTAATTTTGGATGCAGCAGTAGGATCCATAACACCCGATGCCGTGAGGGCCGCACATAGGAAACATATAAACATCTATAGAGTTGATATGCGTGCTGGTCTTTCAGGCGAAGTAGTAAACGTATTGGAAACCGATGAAGTAGTAGAGAAAAACGCCGGATACAAAAAGATTGCTGGTGTGCCTGTCGTAGCTGGAGGACTTGTAGGTGAAAAAGGTGACGTCGTTGTGGATTCAATCTCTAATCCTACTAGAGTCATAGGAATAGCGGACGGTACTGGACGCTTGCTCGAGAAGATAGGACCAAACGAAAAAGCCAAGATCAAACGTGTAAAAATGGAGATCTTTAAGAGAATGTTAGATTAGGAAGCTTTCACTATCTCTGCAGCTAGCTTTTTTATTTTTTTCCAGGAGGGCCCAATACCATAGGCTTTCAGAAATTGTGTATTGTGTACGGATGCCTTTTTCTTTAACTTTTCTCCCGCCAGATATTTGCTCAAATCTCTTATCATTGCATTAAGATTTCGATAACAATATGCTCTTTGACGAAGTAATCTTTCAGCAAAGCTGTCGAGATGTAGAGAGCCCGTATATACGAACACAGGCACGTCGGTAGTCAATGCTTCGAGTAAGGGGGTCTGTGGAATATCCATGATAATCACGTCTGCGATGAACATCAAATCGGTAAAACGCCGTTCTCTTCCAAAAAAAACGCAGTTTGTAAAATTGTTATCTTGCGCGTATTGTGGTAATGGCGACTGTCTCACAAGATAGCTAGGATGAAGCTTCACTATTATTTTCCACCCTTTACTTTTAGCCAGCGTTGCAAGTATGGTTTTTTGCACATTCCAAAATGCGGTGTCAACAAAGGGTGGAAAGGTAGAGACGTAAAAGGTGTGGCCAAAATAAGCGGTCGTGGCATATAAAGCAACCTTTTCAAACCGCGATTTTTTGCTTTTCGTTATCGCTTGTTGCCTTATTTCTGCCAGGTATGCAGAACCTAGTGGCACGATTTTTGTATTGAATCGTTTAGCAACGGAACTAAATTGCTTGGCCACTCCTTCACCATATGTGATGAAAATATCTGATGCGGCAATATCTGTATAGTGAATTATCGGATGCGGTGAAAAACCAAAAGCCCCATGTTGCCAATCTATGACTGGCACATCATTGTTTCTGGCCGCTTGGGCCGCAGAGCGGTATGTACATGAGGATAAAGTGTTAACCAATAATGCCCTTACTTTTTTGCGCTTCAATATTTCTTCGGTTCTTCTGTAAGCGTTTAGACAGGCATATGGCAACTTTTCAATTAGAAATTGGAATCTATCTTCAAGAACCGGAAAGAAGTCTAAACCCTTAAAAATAAACAAACGGCGGAATTTAGGCATCTGCTTTATTTTCTCCCAAGTCGAACGCAGAGCCTTGTCCGTGCCTGAATCCCTCGGTTTGTTAAGATAGTATTGTAGGTCAGACCGCAATCTGTAAAAGTTTGGGCTAATCCCTATCTTTTCAAACTCTTCTCTACATCTGTCCCAATCCCAGCTAGAGCCGAACAATAACACTCTCTCTTTTTCCTGAATCAAGTCTTTTAGACCTCTAAGAAGACCGTGCCATCCATATTCGTGCACCGCAGTGACTACATCATATAAGCGAGGGAATGGCAATGTCGCTTTTACCATCATATCTTCAAGAATGGTGCGGACGCTTAGAGATTCCTTTCTAGGTAAAAAAGATCCAGCAGGCCACTCGAGGTGAGGAAGTATTTTCACGTAAAAGTTCCACCCGGAAAGCGAAAGCAGACGTGTCCAAACGGACTCTCGACCATCAAAACGCAAACCTGGGGCCAACTGTGAGGTACCAAACGGATAACGCTTCGTGTCATATGCTATGAAGCAATCAGGATTCTCGGCACGGTCAATTTTGAACAATGTGAATAGCCGCATCGCCACTGTGTCATATATTATCTTGAGCTCAGCGAACGAAAACCAAGCAGGGTTGATGTGGAGTTGAGCCAGCACCGGACACGCATCATGAATCTCCTTATCTATAATCTTACAGATGCTTTCGACTTTGCGATAATTCTTCATCCCTAGACGGTACAATTCTGAGATGCCATAATATTCTTCTGGTGTTTTGTGTTTACGCCCAAGTTTTTCCAGTTCATACATGGCAAAGGGTGTGACCGCCAAGAATATTTTTCTACCCTTGGTTTTTCTTTTTGTGATGAAGTCTCGGATCTGATTCTCGTGTTCGAGAACAACGACAATTTTGTTGTCACCCATACATATTTTTCATATCTTTCTATCAGTTATAAGGAGTTCCGGGAAAATCTCTATAAAGATGTTTACAACTTTTATTACGCTTTCATTTGAAACCATGGTACTTCTCTCAAAACCGGGATTCGTACATTAGCTGGATGCCCGAACACCATCTTTTTCCCATCTGGTGTATAAAATTCGCCGATCGTTTTATACGGCCTTAATTTCGCTCGCAAAAATCCTTTTTTCACTCGCGAATCCAACTTTTCAATTTCTATCGGAAAGATTTCTCCGTGATCAGAAGTTATTATTATTTTTCCATCAAGAAAGTTCAGAGATTTCTTAACGCATTTAAGAGCTCTCCTCAAGTTGTCCTCGTAGAATTCTTTCACTTTATCGGGCCCAAACCTGAACCACACGTCCCAGACCGCCCCAGCGGGCAATCCTAACAGATTCTTGATTTTAGCAGTGACACCATATCCAAGAGTTCTAATTAGTTTCCCTCCAATAACATCTCGTATGTTTGTTTGGTGTAGTCCCACCTGAGCCGCGCCTCCGGAGTGAAGGAGATTGAGTTTTTTAATTAAGGTATTTGCTAGTATGCCGATTCCTTGGAGTTCGTACCCCTTCAGAAAAGGAGGATGGGGCTGCGCATAATGAATCACGAATTTCTTGGAAGGGTACTGCTCTAGGGCGCGCTTTGTTTCTCTAAGTACGGTCTCCGGCCGCACAGTATTTACTTCGGTGTCCCACCCAAAGTCCCAAACATCAATTATTTTATGAAAGTGGTCCTTTGCTCGAAATCCAAATATCTTTACTTCGGAGGAGTTACAGTAAGGATTGGCTGAGATATATACAACATTCTTGTAATTTCGGCCCCCCCATGTTTTTTTGAGCCATTCGAGAGTACACGAGCCAGCAGATTTTACCTTTTTTAGCTGCCCACTCAGATACTCGCAATATATTTCGGAGAATATATCATATCTGCAAGCGTCTAAGATAATGAGATGGTCCCAGTCTAACTTATCGATAAGTTTTTTCTGACTTTCGATCACATTATCACCTTAGCGTTTTGTGGGGCTTTTCTGGTTTCTCAATTTTCCCTCTTTTTCCTTCGATCCCATCGATAATTCCTCTGATCAACATCCGCACGTGCTGAAATTTGAAGTATTTTAGATAGGGCAGAACTTCAGTTAGCAAATAGGAGCCCAAGAATCTAAATGCTCGCAAAACCCCGAAATATTTCTTTTCTAAGTAAAATAGGTTCCTACACTCGTAATAATATCGATGAGAACCCCAATCTGCTGGGGTAGTAGTTTTGTGCCACACCCTAGAGGACGGGCAATAGTAAAGGTCAAAAAACTTCGATGTTCGCAGGCAGAAGTCACTTTCCTCTCCGTAAAGGAAGTAACTTTCATCCAATAAGCCGACTTTTTGAAAAACTACTGATTTTATAAGCAAAGCGGTGCCCCAAAGTTGTGTATATGGCACTTTCAACGGCTTTTTGGGTGGAGTTTTCCCGGCAAATATGGGTGGGGCCCAGATCTCGCTTGGAGAGGCATAATGATAAAGTGTTGGACCGAGAATGCCTATTCGGCCGTATTTTTCTCCCACCTTTACCATTTCCTCAAGAAAGTCTTTGGCCACCACAGTATCATTATTTAGAAGAAGGAGGTATTTTGGCTTCATACAGCGCAGGGCAAATTTTATTCCTATATTGTTTCCTTTAGGAAAACCGTAATTATCCCTGTTTTTAATGAGAATCATCTTTCTGTTAGACAGCGGGGCTTTCACTTTTATTCCCTCTCTTAACGCTTTATCCTCCTCAAGTTCGATTACTTTTACGGGTTTGAACGTGGAAACAGGTTTTACAAATTTCGACCGAGGGATGATCTCTCCTGCTGCATATCTTTTGATCTGCTCTATAGAATCATCTCGTGAACCATTATCCACAACTATTACCCCGTAGTTAGGATAAGTGATCTGAAAAACAGACTCCAAACATTCAATGGTGTCTTGAGCTCCCTCCCAGTTGAGGATTATTATTGCAACATTAGGCCAGCGAGTTTTCATTCTACCACATGAAGAGTCAGAGGATGCCCTGGTCTTGAAGATGTTTATACCACCTGATGACTCGAGTCTTTTCTGAATCTTCTATTTTGCCCTCTTGTAGTGCCTCGTAAACCTCTTTTGCACCTTCTTGTGCAGAAAATTTTGCCCTAAATCCTAAAACGTTGTATATTTTGTCAAAGCTAACTCGGTAGGATCTGGTATCCGGGTCTCCATACCATTCGATCTTATAATCTATCCCGATAGAATCACCTATGAGCTTTGCTAGTTCCAACACTTTGAAATTTTGATCATTGGATCCTACATTGAAAACTTCTCCTCGTATCTTGTCCATGTCGGCTTCGATTACCGTGAGAATGGCTCTAGCCACATCTCTTACGTGTACAATCGGTCTCACTTGATTACCATCTCGCATGACTTTTATCACTCCCGTTTTGAAAAGAGATAAAGTCATTCCATTCAGCACGAGATCGAATCTCATCTTCGGTGAAACTCCGTAAACGGTTCCTAATCGGAGGCTGGTTACACAAAATTTATCGTCTGAGAGACTCAAAACGGCTTTTTCAGCCATGCTTTTGGTTTCAGCGTATATTTCCAAAGGTTTTAAAGGGGAATTTTCGTCGAGCACGATGTTTTGACACCCATAAGTGCTGCATGTGGAAGGGAAAATGTATCGTTGCACCCCCGCCTTTTTGCTAAGAGTGGCCACTCTCACAGGGCCCAAGTAGTTTATATCGTAAAATTTTAGGGGATCTACCAGTCCCGCTGGATCGGGCTGAGCTATGGCGGCTAGATCGATGACAACATCTGTATTTCTCAGAATTTTCGGGTCAAAGTTTCTGGTGTCGCCCTCAATTATTTCGATTTGATCTGTTAGCTCCGATAACGAAGATTTTCCAAAAAAGAATCGGTCTAAGCATTTTACGTTGTAACCTTCTTTCACGAGATCCCGCACTAAGACAGACCCTATGTAACCTGCACCACCTGTGACAAGAATGTTCATCACATTAGTTTGCTTTTGGGGTCTTAATAACTGCTTGGTACTCTTCCTTGAGAACCCTAAAAGCGATGGAGCTCGAATAGAACTTCGTTTTGAGGAGCTTTCTAGTTCTTTCACAGTTCAGACTAGAATCGATCGGTCTTTTTGCAACCCATTTCATGTCTTTAACATATGCTTTTTGGATAAGTGATCTATCGAAACCCAACGTGCTCGCCACTTTTATGGCAAATTCATATCTGCTCATTCGCTCCCCTACAACGTGGAAGAACCCGCAGAGTTTTCTTTCTATGATTTCACACACCGCTTTTGCCAGCAGAGAAGCTTGAGTGGGTGTAGTGTACTGATCCACGAGTGCTCCGACTTTCAGCCCCTGAGAAAGCCGCTCTACCAAAAATTTCGCAAAATTTTTCCTACCTGGCCCAAAACCATATATCGAGCTTGCCCTGACGACTGCCCAAGTGGTGTTCGAACTCAAAGTAGCGATTTCCCCCCCAAGTTTGCTGAGTCCATAATAATTAATTGGATTTGGTGGATCTAGCTCCCTATAATTTCCGTCCTTGCCCGGAAAAACGAAATCAGTCGAGAGATAGAGAAACTGAGGCGAGTATCTTGAAGCCAGACGTGCTAAGTGAGCAGACGCCAAGGTGTTGGTACGCCATGCTAGCTTTTTCTCGGTCTCGCAAAGATCTACATTCCCCAGTGCGGCCATGTGGACAATAACTTCAGGTTGGATTTTCTTTACGAGCTTGGTGATTAGTCCGGGGTTTGTGATGTCTGCCTTTTTTAGTTTAAAATTTTGGTGGTCAAGCCTTATTTTGTTTTTAAAGTAAATTCCAACGACCTGATAACCTAGGCGAAGCAAGTGAATGGCGGTTTGGTAGCCAGGCAAACTGCTGACGCCGGTAAGGAGAACTGTCGGCATGGTCATTTATGCACGGGATAAAACCAATCCCATGGCTTTCCTACGCGTGGATCGTCTTTTTTTCCATTTATACAAATTGGAACCACGCTTGGATCGTTCCAAGGCCTCCGTTCTTCGTCTGGGTTTTTGTAATCGTATAATTTTGTCACGAAATATACTGTGAGAGATGGTCTATTTCCCACGGTTTTAGTACCGTGCCAGTAGTGGCCTGGAATCCTTACAAGTTGTGGTCTATGTTCTGTGCAGAAGATTTCTACTAGATGGTTCTTGGTTTCCGATCCTTCTTCGTCATCGTAGGCACATATTTTCATGGCTCCTTGTAATACTAAGAAATAGTCAACTTGTCCGCGGTGGTGCCTGTGCCATGCCCGCACCACGTTGGGATAACTATAGCTTATGTTGGCCTGCTCAATCCATTCGTTTTCTAAAAACTTCTGCCAGTCCTTTCGAAGGGCTTCGCAGAAAAATCCGCGTTCGTCTGGAATCCGCTTTAAATCGATGACTCGCACTCCTTTGAGACCGAGATCGCTCAAATTTTCACCTCACTATAATCCCCAACACACAACTTAAACGTTTTTGAACGGTCTTCGCTTCGGATTCTGCAATTTCGCCCTATCAAACATTCCTCCAATGTTTCAACACCTTCAATAATTGTTCTCTCCATTATGATGGAATAGTTGATGGAGCTGTTCTTGATTAAGCATTCGTCCCCAACGCTCGTATATGGTCCGATGAATGAATTCTCAATTATGCATTTTTTTCCGATTACACAGGGGCCTCTGACAACGCTTCCGATGATTTTAGTCCCCGAACCAACACTAACTCTGCCTTCAATCGTGCTACCAATGGCTTCTCCCTTAACGTCTCGCTGAATGTATTCGTCCAAAACAAGAGCATTGGCAGCGAGGACATCATCTTTTTTTCCGGTATCTAGCCACCAAGAATCTAGTATCTCGGCTTTCACGAAGCATCCTTTGTCAACGAGTTTCTGGATGGCGTCAGTAATCTCCAGCTCTCCTCGCCACGACGGTTTGATTTCATCTATCGCAGAATGGATTTTGTTCGAGAAAAGATAAACTCCCACCAATCCTAGCTTACTCGGTGGCTGTTTGGGTTTTTCCACGAGTTTCACAACATTTCCTTTGTTGTCCAGAACCACCACTCCGAATTTTGTTGGATCCTCGACCTCCTTTAGCAGGATTAAGGCATCAGGCTTCTCAGATTCGAATTTGTCAATTAGCTCTCCCAGATTTTTCTTTAAAAGGTTGTCTCCCAGATGCATTAAAAAGTCATCATTCCCCAAAAACCCGCGCGATACTTTCACCGCATGTGCGAGCCCCAGTGGTTCTTGGACTATATAAGAAACTCTCAATCCCCAATCTGAGCCGTCGCCCACGTATCGTTTGACATCTGCGCCGGTCTCGGGAGCAATTACGACACCAACTTCTTTGATTCCGGCTTCTGAGATTCTGTCAAGAACATAACCCAAAATGGGTTTGTTAGCTATGGGAATTAGTTGCTTTGCTGTAGTGAAAGTGAGGGGACGCAAGCGAGTTCCTTTTCCGCCACTAAGGACAAGAGCTTTCATGATTTCAAAACACATAAACATCAGATCATTATAAGACTTTAGAGCACGATGTTAGGAGGGATAAACACTATGGAGGCTCAAGTCTCCCATATAATGCGGTTTAATTGGGATAACCTGATAATTCTTGATGCATGCAGATACGACGTATTCGAAATTGTCTATAAGAAATATTTGCGTGGCAAGCTGAAGAAAGTTCTCTCCCCAGCTTCGGACACCCAAGGCTGGCTTAAGGCTTTGTTCGGCAACAAAAGATTGACCAATGTTGTTTATGTTTCGGCTCATCCTTATGTTAACTCTAAAGGGATCGCGGCGGGAAGCAAAGATGCATTCAATGCCGTGGGGCATTTTTACAAAATAATCGACGTGTGGGATTATGGATGGGATCGGAAGTATAACACGGTTCCACCATTAGTTATGAACGAGGCTGTGTTGCAAGTGAAAAAGGAATTTCCTGGAAAAAAAATAATAGCGCATTACTTGCAGCCCCACACGCCATATCTAACTCTAGGTTACATCCCCCCCGCTTGGAATTCTTCGCTCAAGAAAGATTTATCCTATCAAAGCATAACTAAATTACGTGCGTTGCTCGGCAGATTGGCGAGTAGAGTGTTAGGCCCTGTGACTACAATAAAAATTAGAAAAAAACTAGGTTTGGCGGATTTTCAGTATATCGAAATAATTGCGAAAAAATATGGGCAAGAGGGACTGCGTGAAATATATCGCCGAGAAGTAGAAAATGTGTTAAAACACATCGCAAAACTTGTGAAAAAATTGCCTGGAAAAACGGTGATAACCTCTGATCACGGAGAGCTTTTAGGAGAAGATGGATTTTACGGACACATTTTTGATTATTCTCATCCAGCGCTTCTGGAAGTACCTTGGTTTGAGGTAGAATAGGTGAACAGAAAATGAAAGTCTTATTTGTGACGTTTTCTAGTAGTAGATATGACGGCTCAAACGTGGCTCTTTTGAGCCTGATTAAAGGTTTGCGTAAGCTTGGGGTCGATTGCTATGTTGTTTTACCTAATCGTGGAAATTTCGAAAACGATTTGAAAAGGGCAAGAATACACTATGTTGTACTTACACGAAAATTGCTTCCAGCGTGGTGGGCCAGCCCAAAGAGAAATCCATTTTTCGACATGATAGTAAAAATCCTGAAAGTTTTAAACATAGGACTTTTCTCTGTATTAATAGCTTCTAAAGCGAGAGAGCTAGATGTAGACCTTATTTATTCTAATGCGTTGGTGTCGCCTGTTGGAGGGGTAGCAGCAATTTTAGTCGGCAAACCTCACGTGTGGCATATCCGAGAATTCATTGAGGAAGATTTCGGACTCCACTTTGATTTAGGTCTCCGTAGAACGATGAAGTTGGTAGATCGAATGTCATGCGAAGTTATCGTAGTTTCAAAAGCTGTGAGGAAGAAATTTGGCAGGTTTTTCCCAAAAAGTAAGGTGCACGTGGTCTATGATGGTGTGGAGGCTAATCTGAAGCAAAGAAGAAAAAAATCGCGGAAAAAAATCATCCTGTTGATGGTTGGACGACTTCATCCTAATAAAGGGCATTCAGATGCCATACGGGCGATTTTAGAACTGAAGAAAGTTGGATTGAAAGCAGAGCTCTGGATTGTTGGTAATGGATCTCCATATAAAAAGGAACTGGAGGATCTAGTTGAGAGAGTAGGAGTTAAGAATGAGGTGGTGTTTTTCTCCAGAGTCCCAGATTTATCCTCAATTAGAACTCAGGCCGATGTGTTTTTAGTATGTTCTCGGTCTGAAGCGTTTGGTCTAGTTACCATCGAAGCAATGCTTAGTAGACTTCCGGTGATTGGCGCTCGATCGGGAGCCACACCAGAGCTCGTGCATGATGGGAAAACTGGTTTTTTATATACTCCCGGCGATCATAGGGAACTGGCCACCAAAATACTTCAAGTATTACGAAATCCTAAGAAGCTCAGACGAATTGTTGAAAAAGCTTACAAATATGCACAAAGGAATTTCAATGCGGAGAATAACTCGAAAAAAATCCACAAAATTCTTCTCGGTGTTCTAAAAAGATGTTAGAGTATGATTCCTTGATTTAGAAGAGTACTAATGATTTTTCTTTGAAGAGGGTACGCTATCTTTCCCATATGAGTCCAGAGATAGAGCGCCGAAAGATAGATTCGGATCCAAGACGAAATGGCAGGATTGTTCATTAGTACTAAAGCTTCTTTTCTGGCCCTTTTGAACTTACCGCCCCATACGAGCATTTTACACACTCTAAGCTGAAACTGAATTTCAGGATCGATTTGGAACCTCATAGGCTCGGGTTTTAGAGGACTTATTTCACGTCCGTAGTTCAAACGTTCGAGAGCTAGTTTTCGAGCTAATCTGCTGAAGGCAGTTTGGAGAGCAAATTTTTTAGCGGAGATGGATTCTTTTCTAAATCTCCACTTGTGATGAATTGAAGAAAGGTTGTGGATTTCTCCGATTTCTAGTGCTCTCAAAATCAAATCATAATCGTGGGCATATACAAACTCTTCTCGATATCCTCCTATTCTACATATTTCCTTCCTTCTAAACATTATGGAACCATGGTCGATAGGATTATTCTTGAGCAATATCCTTCTCAGTACTTTATCTTTGGTTGGAACTTCGACAGTTGTCAATATTTCTCCGGTTTCATCTATGATATGATATGAAGTCCCTAACAGGACAACTTGGGGATTATCTTCTAGATATTGTACCTGAACTTCCAACCTATTTGGAAGAGAGACATCATCTGCATCTTCAACAGCGACATATTTTCCACGAGCCAATTTTAACCCCATGTTTCTACATTTTACAGAACCTCTGTTCTCTTTGTTGGTCAGAACCTTTATTCGCTTGTCCCGTTTTACATATTTCCTGATAATTTTAGGACTATCATCAGAAGATCCATCATCTATTATGATGAATTCAAAATCCGAAAAGCTTTGGTTGAGAATTCCCTCAATGGCCTCTGGGAGATATTTGCTAGCGTTGTAGACCGGCATTATCACTGAGACTAGCGGAGACCCCATGTTATCGCTTGAATGTCAACGCTAGAAGGTTTAAAATTGAATGAAATGATTGTGAAATGATGGGTCTTATAGCTGGAGCATGTGGACCTAATGCCGAGCAATATTTAAGCAAATTAAAAAAAGCCATCGGCCGTCCTTCAGATTCTTATGTTGACAACAAAGTAATTTTGCTGGGAACCAGAGATTTTAAATCAGAAGGACCGGTAGTTGGCTACAACAACGATAAATCCATCGTGGTCGCCTTTTCCGGAAGAATTTATAATTTTGATTGGTTAAAACAACAACTTTCTAAAAAAAATGAAATCACAAGCGATGCAGAGCTCGCGGCATATCTCTATCTGAAATACGACACTAAGTTTATAGGGATGTTAAACGGCCCCTTTTCACTAGCAGTTTGGGATTCTAAAAGGGAGAGACTGCTTCTCTCACGAGACAAGATTGGGGAATCCCCACTTTACTATGTTCCGGTGGATGATCAGCTTGTTTTTTCTTCTAGACTTGAAGTACTTTTAAATGCTGACGTAATAAAACCACAAGTAAACACGGAAGCAGTATACCATTATCTCACTTTGAGATTTGTCCCTCCTCCGCTTACGCTTTACCAAGGGATGAAAAAATTGAAATTTGGAACGGTGCTTATCTGTGAAAAAGGTTCAGTCCGAGAGAAGAAATATTGGGAAATGCTAGACATCCAAATCAATTATAACGAGAGTGAAGAGAAGACCGTGAAGAAAATCAGAGAAATGCTTCCACGTATCATTGAAAAGAGAATTGATCGAGAAGCTAGAATAGGGATTCCTCTTAGTGGAGGGATAGACTCTGCAGCCCTAGTAGCTTTCGCGTCCCAATTATGTGACAGACCAATTTACACATTTGCGACAAGCATGGAAGGAAGTGTTTATAACGAATTCTCGGATGCAAAGCAAGTAGCGGAAAAGTTTGGCACCCAACATTACGAGTCTGTCATTTCTCACGAAGACGTGCGAGCTTACTTGTCCGACATGGTGGAGAGCAGTCCCGAACCCATATCTCATGCCGTGGCTGTTTTTATGCACCACATCTTCAGAGAAATGAGAAAGAGGAAAATTAACCTTTGGTTAAATGGTTTAGGACCGGACGAACTTTTTTGTGGATATCCTATTTACCGCTGGTTATTTGTGGCCCACCAATTGGCGGGATCTCTGAAGGTCTTTCCAAAAAGTTTGGTCAATTTTGCCACCAATCTGGTTGGGGGTGTCAGGCGAAGCATCATTTCTGAGCTTCTACCAGATCTTCTAAGAAGTAGACACGGAATACCGTTTTGGTCAGTAGTTTTTTGTGAATGGGAAAAAAGGAAAATGTTTGATCTTCAATTCAGGAGTTCGTTTTCGTTTTTCGACACCCCCAATGTGTTTGGGATGGGGTTTAACGACTTTTACCACATTGTTTCACTAGTGGAATTTAAGGGGAGACTTCCCGAGAAATTATTTAGACTTGGCGAGTATGTGGCTCTGCCAGGTATCGAAGTACGCTATCCATATCTAGATATGGAATTCATTACCTATGCTCTTTGTATCCCGCCTCGCATGAATGCGAAGGGACCGGCAGGCAAATACCTATTCAAGAAGAGCATGTTAGATCTTTTGCCGCCGACCACGCTTTACAAAAAAAAGATAGGGTTCGGATCTCACATCACTCGAGATGAGCGGTTCTTGAAATCACTCTTCGAAACAATCGATGATAAATTGTGGAAAACGGATCTCGGAAAATATTTCAATAGAAAATATGTGAGACGATTAATGAGTAATCCCGTTCTTAATCTTGAGAAGTTATGGGTCCTGTTGGGTCTTACACTTTGGCATGAGGCTTGGATCGAAAAGGGCTAAAACACTTTTTGCCATGAATGTTTGATGGCAAAAATCCTCCGTTCTGAAATCTATCTCTTGAGGTTCCCTCTCGATATTAGGTTACCGTGGGGGACAGAAAAATACCGAAATCACATTCTTGTAAAAATACGGACCACTGAGACGGAGGGGGTGGGAGAAGGTACGCCGTTCTACACTCACGCTTACAATTCTCACGCGTTGGGGATAAAGATAGCCAAGACCATACAAGGTCAAAAACTTCCGGATGCTTTGGAAGCTTTGTCCAAAATTCAAGAACGTTTGGTTCAAAATCGAATAGTCGATTATGGAATCTTGCTGGCTTTTGAAACAGCAATTTTAGACGCTCTAAGCAAAGCTAGTGGATTTGTAATGGCCAAAGAATTGGGCAAAATTTACAGAAAAAAAATACCTGCAACAGGAACGGTATATCTGGCACCGATTTCCGAAATGGTTAGATTTGCCAAGTATTGGACATCCCAAGGCATCACCCATCTCAAAATAAAAGTAACAGGCAATGAGGACATTGATTGTAAAATCGTAAAACAAATCCGAGAAGCGGTGGGCCCCCGCATCGCGCTTAGGATAGATGCCAATCAGGCCTATGAAAAAGCTGAAAAAGCTGCAAAGACTCTCAGAAAACTCGAAGAGCATGGAATAATCATTGCTGAGCAACCAATAAGATGGCGTGACTGGGATGGTCTTCGAAAACTTCGAAAAATGACTAATATCAAGATAATGGTCGATGAAAGCGTGTGGAAACCGTCGGACATTGACCTAATAGCAACAAAAAAAGTTGCAGATGTTGTGAATTTCCATCCTCCGAAGTTTGGATGTCTTTCCGTGACTAGAAAATTGATTGAAAAAGCTCTAGATTTGGGTCTTGAATATGTGATTGGCGGGGCGGTGATGAGCGGTGTTGGTGTTTCCGCTTATATGCATTTGGTTGCTTCGCTTAGAGAGATCCAATACCCCAGCGAGGAAATTGGGCTGTTTAACATTCGAGGATATGATATTATCAAAAAACCAATAGGCCTCACTCGCGGATGTCTAAAACTTCCAACGGCCGGAGGGTTGGGAGTAGAACTAGATAATTCCGCAGTAAAGAGATATCAATTGGAATTCAACCCTTCCGAATTCAGAGTTCTTTTAACTAGGATGGCATATTCAAGCTATTCTGCCCTCCCCTGGTGGTTTAAAAACAGGTTTCGTTTTCCTTTTAATATTGTGAGGCAGTTCATTTCTTGAAATTTTTGTATTCGAGTTTATCTGCTTCTATTAAAGATTCCAAGGTTCCGATATCGTATCGTTCACCATTAAAAATAAATCCTCGAACACGTTTTCCATCTCTTCTCATGAGTTCGAGAGTGTCGGTGAGCCATATTTCCCCATTCTTGCCAGGTTTTGTTTTCTTTATGTATCTAAAAATAATTGGTTTAAGGATCATTAGTCCAGCTATGCTGAGATATTTTCTATTGTGTCGAAAAGGTCTGGCTTCACTAAGAGTGGGTTTTTCGATCATACGTGTTATCCACCCTTCTTTGTCAATTTTAACGATCCCATGTTGCCTTGGATCTTTCACTAAGGATAATACGAGCGTAGCATCTGCGTTGCTTTCTTCGTGAACTTTGACAACTTCTTTCATAACGTTGTATGGTTTGAGATAATTGTCTCCATAAATCAAAGCAAAATCTTCATTTTGGACGAAGTCCTTTCCGTAGTAAGTGGCATCGGCGGTTCCCAGTAGCTCCTCTTGAATGCGATAAGAGATTTGAACACCCAGTCTTTTTCCAGAGCCTAGATAGTTGAAAATGGCTTCTTTGTTTCTTCCGACGATTATTAGAATGTCGGAAACTCCTCCGGCTTTTAGAACATTTATGGCATGTTCGATCGCGGGCTTGACACCAACTCGAATCATCTCCTTCGGAATTGCGAGCGTTAGGGGAAATAATCTGGAGCCTTTCCCAGCCGCAAGGACAATACCTTTTTTGATCACTCTCTTATCCCCTCTTCTTTTCTGATTTTTTCATTGATTAAGTCGACAGCCTCTAAGAGTCGTGGTCTATAACCGATCTCTTTACAAAATGCTATAAAGGCTTTCAAATCTTTTGGCAAACATTTTCCACCGAAGGCCTTACCATGCACGGTTCCATAGACGCCTATTCTTTCGTCCATGGCTGCTACACGAGCCACAAAATGAGAGTCTACGCCAATGTTTTTGCACACATAATATATTTCGTTCCAATAGGAGATCCTGCAGGCTAGCGCACAGTTACAAGCATATTTTATAGTCTCTGCCGTTCGCAAATCGGTTCTAATGATAGGGATTCGCAGTGGTTTATACAGTCGTACGAGAACGTTTCCCGCTTTTTTATCGGATTCACCGATAACTATCCTGTCTTCGCTGAAAAAATCCCTTGCAAAACGCCTGTTTTTAGTCCAACTTTTGTGAGACTCTGTTAGAAATTCTGGATTTACGCACACACCAAAATCTTTACCAACTTTCTTTTTCGAAATCTTCTCTATGAGCGGAATTATAACCTTTTCCGTTGTCATTGGAAGTACTGTGCTCTTAATGACGACGAGGTAATACTTATCATGATGTTTCAGAAAATTGGCGATTTTTTTGATAGAGTCCTTAACGTGAGATAGACAAATTTTTCCCCGGATAGTGGGGGTGGGAACACATATGAACGACATATTTGTGTTCTGAATAGCTTCTTCAAAGTTTGTGGTAGCTCTAAATCCTTTTTTATTAAGCTCTCGTGTTTTTTGCTCTTCGACATCATAAAACACTATTTCGTGTCCCAATTTTGCAAGTCCCATACCAACCGCGCTTCCTACGGTGCCCCCACCCACGATACATATTCTCATGATTCCACCATCATTTTCGATAAGATACTAAAAACTACTTGCGCTTGGCGATTTTCAGTATCCATTTAGGTATTGGTGCTACATTTTTTATCATTAGGAGATCGCTTTGGGTTATTGCATTGGTTTTCAATGTCCATAGAAGATAAATTGCGGTACCTAAAATCAATAAAACAGCGGCTTCAACTAATGGTTGAAAATTTAGAAATGATTTCAGCACAAAGATAATCAAAAGAGTCAAAACACCGCCAACGGCCATCTTGAAAATTGAAATGTCCAAAATTTGGAATTTCATTAATTTTTGCAAATAGTTAAACAGGAAAATGAAACCAATCATGTAAGCAAAAAGACTTGCAAGCGCAGCACCAACAATGCCCGATGAAGGGATAAGCAAAATGTTAAGAATCAAGTTTATTACTGCCATTATCGCAACAGTAATCGAGCCTACAATAGGTTTTCCAATTCCTATAATCGTTTGACCCAATATGCTATACACAGTATAGATAATTGCGGCCACAGCCAATATTTGGAGTACCGTGGCACCGGCCACGTATTCTTCACCAAACAATATTCGCAAAATTTCGCCAGGAAAAGCGATGAAAAGAAAACATGCAGGAATAATCAGAAAAAAGGAGAAGCGAGTTAATATGTAGAGAACATTTTGTAATAGTTTTTTATCTCTGCGTGCCCATATCTCGGAAAACATTGGTAAAGTCAAAACACTCAAAGTCATTGGAAAATACCATAAAAATTTGGCCGTGGGCTGTGCTGCCTGGTAGAGTCCTACTTCAGGCAGGGTTCTAAAGAAGGCGATCATGATTGTGTCCATCGAGGTTAGAATCATGCTGGCTATAGATCCCAAAAAGACCGGAATACCAAAACTTACTAAGATTTTGGCAGAGTGCATGGAGATCTGAGGTTTTATTTTTTTGAAGATTTTAGGATAACTTTTGAACAATTTGAACATCCCAAATATTGAGACAAAAATCACATTGACTGTGTATGCGATAATCGCACCCAATGCGCCCAAGTCTAAAAATCCTACAAATGCTATCATGAGAGCCAGAAGTAAAAAGGAATGTAAACATCGAATAATGGAGTAAGTAAGCATGTTTTTAAGGCCTTGAAATGAGCTTAATATCACTGTGAAGACCGAGTCTCCAATCAACCAAAGCGCGAGTATTTGGATCAATAATGTGGCTTCTGGGCTTTTGAAGACATTAAACGCGACTTGTTCGGCGAAAACTATTATCAGTATTGCTATTAAAATTGACAATGAAAGTTGAAGCGTGAGAGCAGAGAAAAACAATGATTTTATTTGTTTGAATCTTCTTTGCGTAAAGTACTGGGAAACATATTTTATTAGTGCAGTTGGTATGCCTATATTTCTGAAAAGGGGAAAAAGCGAAATAAATGCGAGAGTTCCGTATACTAATCCAAAGTGATATCCCTCTGGGACTCCTGCGCTTAGGTCTTGCTGAAGAAGTGGTCTAGCGAGAAATACCCGAATCCCGAATGCTAAAATTTGGCTTATTATTAACGCTAGGAAAACAGCCGAACCACCTTTGACTATGTATTTTGCGTAACTTTCTCTCATCAGCGTCCTAATTTAAACATCATGCCTACGAAAAAGCTTTTATTTTCCTCAACGGTGGAAAGAGTAGGATCAAATGTTTCGAAAAAACAAAACTATGGTAATAACGATAAAGGTTCCAAAATTTTTATATGAAGAGCTGAAGATGCGCGCTAGAAATGAGGGCATTCGTTCAGTAGAAGAATATGTTCGGAGAATCATTGAAAAAACTATAGAAAAAAAAGCGACGGATGAAGAAAAAATAAAGGAAAGACTACGAGCCCTTGGGTATTTACGCTAGTTTCCCAGATGGGGAGAATTTTTATAGTGTAATCACATATAATTAAATTGAGAAGATGCCGAGAAGGAAAAAATTCACAACCGTATCTATTCCGGTGCAGCTGTTCGAGAAAATAAAAAAGCAGATAGAGAATACCGGATTCCCTTCGGTTTCCAGTTATGTGGGATATCTGCTACGGGAAGTGCTTGTGGAAGCTCATGAAAGCGGTGAGATGCCGTTTGCCAGAGAAGATGCAGAAAAAATCAGACGCCGCTTGCGGGCGCTGGGATATCTGAGGTGATGTGCGTGGGGGATTATCTAGATCAGCTCGAGAATCAGAGTATCTACATCATTAGGGAAGCAAAAGCGCAGTTCAAGAAACCAGCCATGCTCTGGAGTATGGGAAAGGACTCTACCACTCTCCTCTGGCTGTGTCGCAAGGCTTTCTATGGAAAAGTGCCATTTCCGGTCATCCATATTGACACGGGGCGGAAGTTTCCAGAGATGTACGAGTTCAGGGACAAGTGGGTGAGAAAATGGGGGCTAAATTTGATAATTGCTCGGAACGAAGAGGCGTTGAAGAGTGGAATGGGTCCCGAAAAGGGAAAGCTTGCTTGTTGTACTGCTCTCAAAACGCAGGCTCTTCAGATAGCAATGAAAAAACACGGATTCGATGCCCTCCTTTTGGCAATCCGAAGAGACGAGCACGGTATCCGGGCAAAGGAGAGGTATTTCAGCCTCCGCGATGCCAACTTCCGATGGGACTATCGCGATCAACCGTTGGAGATGTGGGATCAGTATGAAAAGGCCTCAGAAGAGGCCACCCACACACGTGTGCACCCGATGCTCCACTGGCGGGAGATCGATATTTGGCGCTACATAAAACGTGAGGGCATCCCTGTTAACCCCATGTATTTTGCTCGAAACGGGAAGAGATACAGAAGTTTGGGTTGCATGCCATGCACGAATCCAATCGATTCTAACGCCGACACGATTGACAAGATCATTGAGGAATTGGAGCGAACCAAAACCGCTGAGCGGGCCGGACGAGCACAGGATAAAGAACAGGCTTTCATGATGCAGAAACTCCGGGCGCTTGGATACATGTAGGCGGGACGGTAATGGAGAGCGTCAACGTGGTTTTCGTTGGTCATGTGGATCACGGGAAATCCACCACTATAGGACGCTTGCTATATGATGGTGAGAGTGTCACCGACGATCGTGTAGAGGAGATTCAAAAATATGCTGAGGAGCTGAAACGGAGATTCGAGTTCGCTTATTTCCTAGATGCGCTCGAAGAAGAGCGAAAAGAACAGATGACCATAGAGTCTACACGGGTGTTTTTCAAAGGTAAGAATCGTCTTTACACTATTATCGACTCTCCAGGTCACAAAGAGTTTCTCAAAAACATGCTAACTGGTGCTTCTCAAGCAGACGCGGCGATCGTAATAGTGTCAGCGCAGGAAGGGATAGAGGAGCAGACCCGCAGACACGTGTTTCTGCTCAAACTACTCGGAATCGAACACTTGGTGGTCGCCGTAAACAAGATGGATGCTGTAAGATATCAAAAAGAACCGTTTGAAAGGATCCACAACGCGATGAAGGAATTTTTAGATTCCCTAGGGTTTGATTTGGACAAGATAAGTTTCGTGCCGATCTCCGCCATAGAAGGAGAGAATGTTTACCGCCGCTCTACTAAGATGCCTTGGGCGAAGAAGACCCTGATCGAGGCACTGGATGCTATTCCGATAAAAAGCAGGGAATTGGACAAACCGTTGAGATTTGTTGTGCAGGACGTGTATGAGGTGGATGGAGAAAAAATTGTTGTTGGACGAGTGGAAAGCGGCGTGCTGAGAAAAGGGGCGAAAGGGGTTTTCGAGCCTTCGGGAAGACCGGCAATAGTTCAGCAAATCCGCGTGTACGAAGGCGAGCGGAGCGAAGCCAAGCCAGGCGAGTGCGTGGGAGTAATAAGTAGCGTAATTCCGCGGAGAGGTGAAGTGTTCGGTCTTGCGGAGTCGCCACCTAAAAAAGTTACAGAGATAAAAGGAGAAGTGGTTCTCCTGCTCGATCGTCTGAGAAAGAACGAAACAATAGTGGTCAAGTGTGGTACTGCGGCCGTGCCAGCGCGGGTGCAGAACATTCTTGAGAAAATCGACACAGAAACCGGGGCGATTGTTGAAAAACAGCCCTCTGTCGTTGACATAAACGAAGCAGCACTAATGGTACTATCTCTCCGTGAACCTATGGTGGTGGAGCGGTATCCAGATATTCCAGAACTTGGTAGATTCGTCATAATGAAAAATGGAAAAAATATCGGGGCAGGAGTGGCCTTGGAGGTATCGAGTTGACGTTTTTCGTTTTAGGCATCGACGGAGCAAGCTGGAACGTTATTCGCCCAAATCTAAAAGTTTTGAAGAATTTTGCGAGGCTTATCCAAGCAGGGAAGGCAAAAGAAATCGTGCTCAGAGAAAAACCAATTTCTGCAGCGATCTGGTGCGGGATGTTTTCTGGAAAGACCGTTGAGGAGCACGGACACTTGGAGTTTACAAAAGATGGCAAGATAGTAAAAAGAGAAGATATCCCCGTAAAGTTCATCTGGGATATTTTGAAGGACAAGATAGATGTTCGAGTTTTGAACGTCCCGTTTGTGGTGCCGCCCTACTCCTTCAACGTGGATTTCAGGCCGGTGGGTTTCGGCCTGCCCAGCAACGAAAAGGAATGGGAGGAGGAACTCGAGCGGGTCACCGAAACAACGAAGGAGCTGCTGACTTGGAAGCCAGATCTTCTGATTTCGGTGTTCACGCTGCTGGATAGAGTTCAGCATTTCCACTGGGGCGAACCCGTGGTTCTAGAGTGGTACAAAAAACTAGACGAGAAAATTGGGGAGCTCGTGTGGGATACTGGCTTTCTGCCGAGCGAGACCAACAAGCTCATTTTGATTTCCGATCACGGGTTCTGCTCGTTCGGCGAGGCCAAGGTGCAGACCCTCCCCAAGCGAACTCCCTACGGGGAGCTGAAGGGAGACCACCTCGAGCGAGCGGTTCTCATCACGGTGAACGTGGAGGAGGAAATAGAGCAGCCTCAAGATGTCTTCAGAGTGCTGGAAAAAGAGTTCCTAAGGACCAAGAGTTGAGGGGTAAAAGAATGGATTCGGGCCTTCTTTTGTTGGCGGCGCTGGCGTGCGGGTGCGAAATCATTGACTCGTCCCTAGGAATGCTTTACGGGACCATTCTATCACCAGCCCTCATAACTGCGGGATACAATCCGGTTGCAGTTATTCCCTCCATCTTGCTCTCACAGGCAATTGGAGGGTTCATTGCGAGTGTGAAACATCACAAGCTCGGGCATGTGGAGTACAGGGTAGAGAAAAATATTAGGCAGAGGCTGGCAGAGCTGGGGTACATCGAGACTTTTAAGCGAAGTCTAAGCAGGGATTTGAAAGTGGTCTTTATTATCTCAGCGGCTGGCGTGCTGGCAACGTGTGTGGGGGCCCTAACGGCCGTGAGTATCCCGAAGACCGCGCTCAAGACCTACATAGGCGTGCTGGTTATCGTCATGGGAGTTGTACTGCTCTCGAGGAGTGTATTCGGCTTCTCTTGGAAGAAGATCTTCGGGGTAGGCGTTCTGAGCGCGTTCAACAAGGGAATTTCGGGCGGAGGGTTTGGTCCAGTGGTCACCACCGGCCAGCTGATCGCTGGCAGGAGGTCGAAGGAGACCATTGGGGCGACCACCTCGTCTGAGATACCCATCTGTCTTACCGGATTTGCCACTTACGTGCTCACAAAGGGCATACCGAGTAGCAACTTACTCATGCCTCTGCTCGTTGGAGCGACAGTAGGAGGATGGGTAGGGCCACGCATTACCGCTAAATTTAGATCTGAGCGGAGGATAAAAACAGGTCTAGGTGTGTTGGTAATCGCACTCGGTCTGTACACACTAATCAAGACGTGGGTGCTGTGAGAGCAGGGTTCAGCGTGATTTTGGCTTGTGACATACTATTTGCGCGAGGGGCTCAGGCTCATGTGGAAAAATGCAGAGCGTGAGAATTTTCAGTAAAAATTTGCGGCTTGGTTTTTGTTCGGCCACTGAGAGAGGAGGATCGCAAAAATAAGTTAGTTGGCGGGCCCGGTGGGATTCGAACCCACGACCTTCGGCTTAGAAGGCCGACGCCCTATCCTGGCTAGGCTACGGGCCCACAAATTAATTGTGAACTGGCGAGAAAAATCTTTTTAAGCGGTTTTGTGAGAGATAAGGGGGTGAGTGTTTGGGAAAGACAAGAGCCCTTGGTGCAGTGCTCTGTGTTGTCGGGGCCATCGTGTTCGCGTTGTACGTGGGCTTCGTGCTGGCAAAACTCGGTTGGCTTAACTTTGGTCTCTTCGAGTACGCGACGACTTCGTCTTGGTTCATCGTTATTCCTGTGGCGGTAGGTGTATGGGTGGTTTCAGCGCTCGGCGTCTGGCTCGGGTGGATCATGGCAACCACGAAAGAAGTGGCACCAGTTACGGAGAGCCCCAAAGAGGAAAAGAAGAAAAAGAAGTAGGCTTCTACACATTCTTAAACCTTCTGCGCTTCATTTTAAAGGGTATACATGGGCAGATATTGGAAATGGGCAATAGTTGTCTATCTACTTGCGATGATGTGGCTCTCGTTCTCAATAGTGTCTATACCGGGTGAGCGCTATGACACTCTCACGACCTCCGACAGTGGCTGGGTATATGATGAGGCCAAGGTAATCAACTCAACCAATGGGCTGGCAGAGACCAATCCTTGGTCGCACGCCCCGTATGGATGGAAGTTCGAGCCTCAGCAGCTTCAACCCCTGCTTGCCGTGATGATTTATCGGGGAGTTCATGCACTGTCGCCTTCCGTTTCTTTAATGGATGTAGTTAGATTTTACGGTCCCTTTCTTTTTTGCTTGACCCTCATCCCTGTCTATCTGACGGCTCGAGAACTCGGCGGGCGCGCGGCCGGCATTTTTGCGGTCTTCTTTATGGCCACCATGGTCTCCACTATCTATTGGCACAAGATCGGGGCATTTGACCGTGAGCCGACCATAACCCTGTTCGCTTCGTGGACTTTCTACGGATTAGTCCGCTTGTTCAAGACCAACCGAGAAACGCTAGCGCGAGATACCCTGCTGGCCGGTCTTCTCATGGGATTGTTCCTTTTCTGCTGGACGGGGGCGCTCTATATCACAGCTGCGTTGGCGCTAGGGATAATTTTCGTGCTTTTACTAGCTTTTGGAGGCAAGTTGATGAAACGCTTTGACGACCTCTATGGTGCAGCCTATCACGCGATTAAAACCCACTTTCAGTTTCTCTTAGGGTGTATCGCGGTTTTGGTGATAGCCACGATTGTCTACTGTGGGCTCACAGGGCTTTCTCCTAACTTTTGGATTGGTTTTTCCACCACCATGCTCGGATATCTGGGAATTCCGCTCGGCGGGGGAGCGGGGATCGCCTTTCCCCGTTACGCGTCGGAGATGCAGGCTCCTTCTTCTCTGAACGACGTGATAGGATCTTTTTACCGAGATCCATTAATCACAAACATTGTTCTCCTCTTCGTCGGAGTGACCTTGATTCTGTGTATCTGGAAGCGGCAGAGACCCCATTTATTGTTGCTGGCCACCCTTATCGTCTTATTGGCACTCATATGGCCGGGCAAGGGACAAGCCCGTTTTGAGCGTGTGTGGTGGCCTTTCGTCCCCGTTATGGCTGGACTGGGGGCAGCGACCATTGTTCGGTGGCTCAGAGATCTGAGCTTCGATCCCAACTGGGAATGGCTGAAAAGCTTTCAGCGCCCTTTGCTGGTGTTGGTGGTGGTTCTCTTCTTCTCTGCCGCGTTTTTTTACAATGCGGTCTCCGCTGCCCGTGTTACCACCCCTCCAACTGAATGGCACGGAATTGGTCTTGATCCCGCTCTCATGGAGGCTTTCGACTGGATTCAGACCAACACATCTGAAAACGATATTATCTCGATTCAATGGTCTTTTGGCCACCTCTTAACTGGCGCGACCGATCGCATGACTGTTGTGGACGGAACTGAGGTCACAGCCCAAGAGGGGACATGGGAGAACAACCCATCTTTCACGCCTCGCCCGCCGGATTACATTTACTATGTCAAAAACGGCCGAGCTTACATGTACGGGGTCAACGAGGGCGCGCGCGCGTACACGGTGAACGGACGCAGACCAGACATTCAGTTCTTCCCCTACTCAACCGAGAACGAGCTGCGATGGTACCTGAAGACCTATCGCGATGAGTATGGTGTGTGCATCGACTATATTTTGTTCACCATAGACGAGATCTCCAACGCCTACAAGTACTATCAGTACTGGGAACCTGTTCCGATCCTTTTGGGTTCACCGGAGCTCCGGAGCACCACTAGCATCACGCAGGAAGGAAACAAACTGGTTTTCAACTTCGGTTCCGGCCGTGAGCGAGTGGTAGTCGACCAGAATGCTGGCCGCGCGTACGTGGAGTCGGGAGGCTCCCAGCAAGAACTGGACGGATTTGCATTTCTCTTCTATAACCCGTCTTTGATCGGAGGCCGCCGCTTTGACTACTCTGCTCAGTTCTATTCGCCCTCATCCCCCGCCATCGACGAAACCCTGCTGGTCTTCGTGAATAACAATCAGGTGACCCAAGCCAAACTGGTCGAGGGGGTTTCCGCCGAGGTCTCGAACCGTGAGCTGCCGGTGGCCATCCGTGACGTGGGGGGCATTGATTTCTTGGATGAAGTCTTTACCAGTTCGAACCAATATGTTAGGATTTACAAAGTAAATCATTCGGTGATCACTTGACTGATTTTCAGACCCCTCGAGGAACTCGGGACCTCATGGGAGAGGAACTGAATAGCATACGCGGGGTCACCAAAACTCTCGCTTCAGTGTTTCAAAGATTCGGATATCAGGAGGTCGAGACACCCATGTTTGAACATTTGGACTTGTTTACACGCAAGAGCGGCAGCGAGGTGGTTAAACAGCTCTACGCGTTCAGAGACAAATCCGGCCGCGATCTGGCCCTGAGACCGGAGCTCACAGCGCCCGTGATCCGGCTCTATGCTCAGCATCTCAAGTCCGCACCAAAACCACTCAAGCTCTGCTACTTTGGGCACTGCTTCCGCTATGAGGAGCCCCAAGCCTTCCGGTGGAGACAGTTCTACCAAGCCGGGGCCGAAGTGATAGGGAGCAGCAACCCCGCGTGCGATGTTGAAGTGATCCTTACCGCTACTGAAGCAATGAGGGAATTGGGGTTCTCCTCTTGGGATCTACGAATAGGCAACGTGGACATCCTTCGCAGGGCCCTCAGGGCATCGGGAGTTCAAGAAAGAGACCAAGATCCAATCCTCCGCGCCGTAGATTCTAAAGATGAAGAGCGCATTGACCGTGAACTGAAGCGGGCGGGCATGAGCAGTGACAGAGCCCAAGAACTCAAAAAGGTGTTTTCCACCAAGGGCACACCGGATGTCCTGGAGGAACTTCCGTCAACTTTTGTCGACAGGTCTTCTCTGCAGGACTTTGCTCGAATCCTGAATTTCTTGCGCTCTTTGAAAATACCGTTCAGCGTCGATTTGAGCATAGCGCGCGGGCTCGATTACTACACCGGAGTGGTTTTTGAGATCTACGTGCGGGGGGTGCAGGTCGCTGGCGGGGGACGTTATGATACTCTCGTTGAAACGCTAGGCGGACCCCCCACCCCCGCCACAGGCGTGGGGTTCGGCGTCGATCGTTTGGCCAAGCTGGTTCTAGAATCGAAATCTCTGTCGTTTTCCACGGAACCAAAAGTGATGGTGATCCCCGTTACGGGAGAAGACGTTCCAGAGGCCTTTAGAATAGCATTGGACTTCCGACGCCAAGGCATCTCCACTGAATTAGAGCTCGCCGATCGAAAGCTCGCGAAATCCCTCGCCCACGCGAACGCGCTCGGCGTATCTTACGTGGTGCTCATAGGCCCGGCGGAGCGAGCGGCTGGGCGTGTGGTGCTCCGGGATATGAAGTCGGGGAAGCAAGAACAGATGGGCGTTGAGAAAGCGATCAAGAAACTAAAACCGATAACCTAGCTTTTCGAAAATCTTTTTCATCTCTAAAGAGTCGAGCTCCAGCACCGGAGATTCGGAGATTATAGTGATGTTTATCTTTCGCTTCAGGATTTCTCGTGCCAAGGGCTTGAAGGGAGGTTTTCCGACTTTCAGAGGCAGGTGTCGCCGCTCATTCCCCCCCTTTCCGTTTTTTGCAGGGGTCCACTCCATCGACGTGAAGTGGGCGTGCAGGTGTTTCAGTTTCAAGGGCTTAAGCTTTTCAAAAATTTTTTCATAATCGATTTTTCCGCCTTGGCGCGCGTAGATGTGGGCAAAATCCACAACTGGAACGCTTTGCGGAACTTCCCGACACAATCGCACAATTTCATCTAGAGTCCCAAAAGCACTGAGTTTTCCTGTGGTCTCGTGTCCCAGCTTAACCTTTCGAATACCTTCGCCTCTCAGACGATCAACCATGTCCTCATCAGCACTCTTCACCAACTCGTACGCCTCTTCGGGAGAGAGTTTTCCGTAGTAGCCCGGATGGAAGACAACGATATCAGCTCCCATGGCTGAAGCACGCCTTGCAGATTCTATAATGCGTTTTTTTGAAGCTTCCACTTTCTTTTTCTCGGGTGAGCAGAGGTTGATGAAGTAGGGACAGTGAACCGAAAGTTTGATTTTCAGCTTTTTCGCGATCTTGCCGACTTCTCGCGCAGCTTCAACACTTAGAGTAACCCCTCTGACGAACTCCACTTCCATGGCGTTGAGCCCCAGTTCTTTAACCCGTAGCAGGCCTCCAGCCGTGCTTCGGTCTTTAGAAGTCACCGGAACTCCTGCAGGTCCCAGCCATATCATGCTCTCCATAACTCTTATGTTGTGGTCAAAAAAGAAGTTGTGGATTGGCGTGCTGAGCCGGTTACGTGAACGAGCAGAAAAACTCACAACCCCTGTGGCCGAGAAGGTGGCCAAAGTCGGAATTTCTCCCGATTCGCTCACCTTTCTAGGGCTAGTAACTGGGACGATCTCCGCATTGTTGTTTGCCCAAGGAAATCACGCATTGGGAGCAGTTTTTCTGCTTTTGTGTGGAGGGCTAGACGCCATAGATGGTGCTGTAGCTCGAATTTCTGGCCAAGTGACACGCTTTGGAGGGGTTTTGGATTCCACGGTTGATCGCTACGTGGATTTCTTCGTGATCGCGGGCATCGTGTGGGGAGGTCCACCGGAGATTCTTGGATTGTCCGGCTGGGTGTGGGGATTTCTCGCTCTTTCCGGTAGCTTGCTTGTGAGTTATGTGAGAGCGCGAGCTGAAGCGGCTGGCGCAGATAGACTGGATGTGGGTGTGGCCGAACGTGGCGAGCGTCTGCTGATTTTGGCTTTTGGGGGCCTAATCGGTTTGATAGGTTACGCTTTGGTAATAGTTGCAGCATTGTCTCATATCACCGTCATCCATCGATTGGCGGTGGCAAAGCGAAGGCTAGCATAGAAAAAATTTTTTTATGGTAGAGTGAAAAGATGTACCGATGAAGTGCCCTCGTTGCGGTTATGAGTGGAAGCCCCGGGTGCCCAACCCTCGCGAGTGCCCGAGGTGCAAGGTAAGGCTGGACTATACTCCGAAGCGGGTTCGGGCACCGAAAAAAATAGTAGAAGAAGAAATCAGGCGGGAGAGGAGGAGCAAGATGAGTGAGAGGCTTCCTTGGGTTGCGGCCGCTGTGATCATCATTGGAATAGCTGCTATTGGTGCTTGGGTTCTCACGGCACCCGGGCCAAGCGTAGCACCTTCAGTGACGCCTTCTACAGAGATAGACAGTTGGTCTGGTGCACTATTTGGAACCGGCACCTATCCTGGAGACATGTGGGCATCGGCGGTCGGTGGAGCAGCAAGCCCAACGTCTGCTGAAGCGTGGGCCGCGACCATGACTGCCCCCTCGGCGTAATGGACCCGGACCAAATTCGGCTATCTGACGAAAGGGGCGAATCCTTAAAAATATCTGCGTGTTTTATCATAAGGAATTACTTTAGATATTGGAAGGTGATTTCGATGGGAAAGATCAGAGTAGCGATAGCTGGAGTTGGGAACTGTGCGTCCTCGCTGGTTCAGGGGGTGGAGTACTACAAGGACGCGCGCGAGGATCAGTTCATTCCAGGCCTGATGCACGTAAACTTCGGCGGATACCACATCCGGGACATCGAATTCGTGGCGGCCTTCGATGTGGACGCCAACAAAGTGGGCAAGGATTTGGCCGAGGCTATCTTCACTCCGCCGAACTGCACGATCAAGTTCAGCGACGTACCAAAGCTGGACGTTGAAGTCCAACAGGCTCCAGTCTTGGACGGTCTCGGCAAGTATCTCAAACCCGTCATTCAAGTGGACACGACCAAGAAACCAGTAGATGTTGCCAAGGTACTCGAGGACAGCGGAGCCGAGATCCTGATCAATTACCTGCCGGTCGGGAGCTATAACGGCACCCGCTTCTATGCCGAGCAAGCCCTCAAAGCCGGTTGTGCGTTCGTAAACTGTATTCCTGAGTTCATAGTTTCGGACAAGGAGTGGGCAAAGCGATTTGAAGATGCAGGTCTGCCGTGTGCGGGGGACGACATAAAGTCGCAAGTGGGGGCCACCATTTTGCATCGTACCCTAACCAAACTTCTCATAGACCGCGGAGTGCAGGTGGAGGAGAGCTATCAGCTAAACATTGGGGGCAACACCGATTTTCTCAACATGCTTGAGGAAGAACGCCTGAGCTCCAAGCGAATAAGCAAAACGGAGGCAGTGGCAAGCCAGATACCCTATGAGGTGCCGTTGCGGATTGGTCCCAGCGATTACGTGCCCTTCCTTAACGACCGCAAGATCTGCTACATCTATATCAAGGGGCGAAAGTTCGGAGATGTTCCTCTCTACCTAGACGTGAAGTTATCGGTCGAGGACTCTCCCAACAGTGCCGGAGTGGTAATTGATGCCATACGTGCCGTGAAGCTGGCACTCGATCGAAAAATCGCCGGACCGCTGACGAGCATCTCAGCGTACTGCTTCAAGCATCCGCCGGTTCAGATCCCAGACACGGAAGCGAGGCGGATGGTGGAAGAGTTTATAGAGGGCAAGCGAGAGCGGTGACATGGCGTTTGATCTCATAGTCATCGGCCATGTGGCAGTCGACCACAACCGCTTCCCGTGGGGCACAATAGAGAATGTGCTCGGCGGCGCCCCCACTTATGCGGGGCTGGCGGCGGTAAACCTGCGCCGGAGCGTTGGATTGGTCAGCAAGGTCGGCAGGGACTTTGTCGAACTCTTCCCGCCTATTTACAGCAAGTTGGGGCTGGACACCAAAGGGATGGTGGTCGTGGGCGAACACACCACGACCTTTGAGAACACCTACGACGAACAGGGGCGGCGCACTCAAGTCTGCCGCCACATCGCACCCCCCATCACACAGCAGGACATCCCCGCCGATTACCTGGACGCGTCCGGATTCTATGTTTCACCCATAGCGGGTGAGGTCTCGCCAGAACTCTTAGCCCATTTGAAGGCTCAGGGCGGGGTGGTGATGTTTGACCCTCAGGGTGTGCTCCGCGAGATAGGAGCAGATGGAAAGGTGGAAGTGAAGCCGAGAGATCTTTCACCCTACTTGAAGCACTGCGATGTGGTGAAAGTCGGACTGGAAGAAATAAACATTCTCGGGGCGGATGTTGAGAAAGCCATGGAGGAATTCAGGAAGGCCGGACCGCAGATAGTGATAATCACACGCGGCAAGGATCCGGTATTGATTTTGTGCGATGATCGAGTCGTGGAAGTAAAAACGCTGGAGGTTCCCGTTTTCGATGTCACGGGTGCCGGTGACGTGTTTGGTGCAGCGTTTTTGTGCCGCTATCTCAGCACGCGCGATGCCGTTGACGCTGCTCGATTCGCATCTGCCTCAGCGGGGCTCAAGATCCGGTACCGAGGGCCTGTCGGCTTTCCGTCAGAAACAGAAGTGTTGGAAGCCATGAAGCAAATTCAATAGGTCCGCGCGACCACGAGCCATTTGTTTGCTTGCTGGAAGCACACCACACACGAACGGTTTTTCGGGGCTTCAGTGAAGAGTTCTTCGCCCAGCACACTTCCCTCTACTCTTTCCTCGATTTCCAAGCCGCACTTCTCATTGCCGCACCACGGAACCCTGCCCACGTTTCGGTTGTGAATTGCGTTTTGGAGTTCGTCCACACTGGCAATTGTTTTTATTCTTTTCCGGAATTCTTCCCACGCACGCCTTCTCATGCTCGTTTCGATCTCTCTCAATAATTGGGGTACTCGCTCCGCCACCCGGTCAAGCGGGACGTGGATTCGTTCGCCAGTGTCCCTGCGCACGGCAGTCACCCTCTGATTTGCGTGGTCGGTAGGGCCGAGTTCTATTCGGAGTGGCACTCCGCGACGCTCCCAGTAATAGTACTTGTTTCCTGGTCTCAGATCTCGGAGATCGAGCTCGACCCTTAGACCCGCTTGCTTGAGCCTTTCATATATTTCGGTGCACGTTTGCTCGATTGGAGCTTGAACGTCCTTGTAGGGGATCGGAACGATGACCACCTGAATCGGTGCGAACTCTGGGGGCAGACACATCCCGATATCGTCCCCGTGCACCATTATGAGGGCCGCGATAGCTCGCTCCGAAATTCCGTAGCACGTCTGGTACACGTGCTCGTAAGAGCCGTCCACGCGCTCGTACTGAACGTCGTAAACCCTCGAGAAGTTCTGTCCCAAATTGTGAACGGTTCCGATTTGGAGGGTCCGTCCGTCTGGTGCCAGCGTGTCGAAAGCAATGGAGTACACAGCACCGGCAAAAGTGTCCCAGCTGGGCCGCTTGG
This sequence comes from Hadesarchaea archaeon, assembly GCA_029259175.1. Taxonomy (GTDB): domain Archaea; phylum Hadarchaeota; class Hadarchaeia; order Hadarchaeales; family Hadarchaeaceae; genus JAVZGN01. The sequence continues at coordinate 41,668 of JAPDJH010000004.1, read as the reverse complement.
TTATAATGTAGGGTATGCAGAGCCTGTCGAAAAATTGTTTGTAGATCTGGATCGCTTCTCGGATCTGGCGTTCGGCGTCTTCGGCGGTGGCGTGGGCGGTGTGTGCCTCCTTGAAGGTGGTGACCTCGCGCAGTCGGATGAGCGGTTTGGTCATTTTCGTTTCATAACGGAACACATTGACCACTTGGTAGATTTTCAATGGCAGGTCGGCGTGGGATTGAATCCAGAGAGAGAACATCGGGTACATTGCGGTTTCGGAGGTGGGTCTGAGGGCCAGCCGGATGTCCAATCGGTCGTGACCGCCGTGAGTCACCCAGTAAACCTGTCCTTCGAATCCGCGGATGTGCTCGGCTTCTTTTTTGAACAGGTTTTCCGGAATCAGGAGTGGAAACAAGACTTCTCGGTGGCCGGTTCGCTCGAGCAGTTCCTTCAACGCAGAAATCACGTGGTTACGCAGTTTGAGTCCGTAGGGCAACCATACGTAGAGTCCTTTGACCGGATATCGGGTCTCCATTATTTCCGCGACTTGGACTATCTCGTTGAACCACTCGCTGAAATTGTTTTGCCAGCGTGATCGCCCAACCATTTTTCTCACAGCCCCTATGGTACACTGACTTAAGTAGTCATCGTGAGTTGCTCGGCGTCGTTCTTTTTAATCAAAAACATGTCTTCCCAACGAGCACCTCCGATGTTCCGGCAATACACCCCGGGCTCTACCGTAAGCACCATTCCGCTTTTCAACACTTCTTTAGATCCGGGATAGAGAGAGGGAAGTTCGTGTATTTCTATTCCGACACCATGCCCGAGTCCGTGGAGCGAATCTCGAAGGAGGCCTGCTCGGTTCAGCACCTGATTCGCGGCGGCACAGATTTCTTTGACCATCATTCCATCGCGGAGCCTAGCTACAGCCGATTTCTGTGCCCGTTTAACGATTTCTACCAGCCGCAGCCGTTTCTTAGAGAGTCCCACACCCCACGTTCGGGTACAATCGGAGGCATAGCCCCTATACGTGGCGCCCAAGTCGATTACGACGAGCTCTCCTCTTCTGATCTTTTTCTCGGTAGCACTGGCGTGAGGCAGTGCAGAGTTTTTTCCGGACGCGACTATGGTGGGAAAGGGAGTTCCGGTGCTTCCACGTTTTCGCATTTCATATTCTGCTTGTGCGGCAACATCGATCTCTCTTATGCCAGGGCGCAGGGTCTCTAGAGCGGCGCGCATCCCTCTACTGGCGATCTGCGCGGATTTTCGGAGCAGTTTTATTTCACTAGGATCTTTGATCGCTCTCAGCTCTTGAACCCATTTGGACAACTCTACGCAATTCCGTTTGCCAGTCTTTTTTAGGGCTCGCACCGTAGAAGAAGGAAGGCCTTCGTATCCAACGAATCTTGCTCCGATAGATTCCAAACAGGAATCTAGCAGTTCGTGGGGCCTCATGAAGTACACCCGCTCGCCGCTCCGCAAGGGTGCTTTCCATGCCGAGAACGCTCGAACGTCTTTTATCCAGCTCTCAGCCGCCGCGCGCTCCCGTTCCAGTCGACTGCATATTAGTATTGGCTCACCGTCCGATGGGATCACAACCATTTTGCATGCTGTGGTTCCCGAAAAGTAGAAGCCGCTTTTTGCCACGACAAATGCGTCCAATCCCAACAGCTCCATTTTCTTTTTGAGCTTCAGCACACGGCGGCGCAACCACATCAATGCTAGTAGGAGTTCGGGTCTAAAAACTCTCCCGCCAAAAGAATGGATGTGGAGCGCAAACGCGAGCTGATGATGCTCTACAACGAGACTGCATCGGTTTATGATCGACGCTATGAAAGCATTCAGAAGTACAAACACCGATGGATTCTCCGATATCTGCCGCGGCGAATGGGTAGTGTCTTGGATGTTGGCTGTGGATCAGGCCTTCTTCTGGAGTTACTTCGGCCACTAAGCGCGAGGTTGGTAGGCATCGATTTTTCTGAGCGCATGATCCGACTTGCACGCGAACGCGTACCTGAGGTACGGCTCGTTTTGGCCGACGCCGAATCTCTTCCGTTCACCAACGGAAGTTTCGATGTTGTTGTGTCTGCAACGGTGATTCAGAACGCGCCTTCTCCAGAGCGCGTGCTAAACGAGATTGCTCGCGTGCTGAGAGAGGGTGGGCTCGCGGTGCTCACATCTCTCAAACGCAAGCATACGCACATCACGCTTCGAAATTTAGCTACCAGCGCACAGTTGCGAATCAAAGACTCGGGAAATATTCCTGATAGCGAGGACGTTTTCTGCGTGTGCACGAAATAGTTCCATCCACCAGACTAACGAGAGTTTATTAGTGGTGAGAATTGATGATTATGGGGTTCGGGATGAAAGCCGTTCTCGTAATCGACATGATCAAGGATTTTGTGACGGGCAAGTTCGGATCTCCGAGAGCCCGGCAGATAATCCCCACCATACGCGCGTTGCTCGAAGCTGCCCGGCGCGTGGGGTACCCCGTGGTCTATGTCTGCGATGCCCACAGACCAGGTGATCCGGAACTCCGGGTGTGGGGGGAGCACGCGATGGAAGGAAGCGAGGGTGCGCAGATAGTGGACGAGCTGAGCCCTCAGTCAGAAGACGCCGTTTTTAAGAAGCACACGTATAGCGCGTTCTTTGAAACGGGATTGCACGGATTTCTTCAGGACCGAGGGATAAGAGAGGTGATTCTCACGGGTGTGGTTACCAACATCTGTGTTCAACACACCGCCGCCGACGCCCACTTCCGAGGGTACGAGATAACGGTTCCAGAGGACTGCACGGCCGCTGTAGAGGACGAACTCCATCGGCAAGCACTTGAAACAATGAAGCAACTGTACGGAGCCAGAATAGTAAAATCCACGGAGTTGATGCAGGAATGGGAAGCCCAATGAAGTTTCACGTTGCGTCCGAGGCTGATATCAAGAGCGGCAAAACCACCGACGTCTACTTTGTGCGGACCAGACAGGTCTTAGAGGCCAAAGGAATGGAAAATCTCCGGGCACTTGCAGAGGTGACGAGCGGAGCACTTCCGCGTGGGTGGCCGTGGGCGGTTCTGTGCGGAGTGGAAGAGGTCGCGCATTTGCTCGAAGGTCTGCCAGTGGATGTGGACTGTATGCCGGAGGGCACGATTTTCAGACCCTTTGATTTCAGCGGTCGTCGGATCCCCGTACTTGTGATCGAAGGCCCCTACGCGAAGTACTGCGAGTTTGAGACACCTCTGCTTGGACTGTTGTGTCAGGCGAGTGGCGTGGCTACGATGGCAGCTCGGATAAGAAAGCTGGCGTGGGACAAAACGCTGCTGGCCTTCGGGATCCGGAGAGCTCACCCGGCGCTGGCCCCGATGCTGGACCGTGCTTCCTATGTCGGTGGTTTTGATGGGGTTTCGAGCCTTATCGGGGCAGAGACCATAAAGCGAAAGCCCATGGGAACTATGCCGCACTCGCTGATTTTGTGCTTCGGGAATCAGATCGAGGCCTGGCGGGCGTTCGACGAGATCATGCCGCCTGACGTTCCGCGAATAGCTTTGGTGGACACCCGTTTCGATGAGAAGGCCGAAGCCCTTATGGCAGCCGAGGCTCTTGGGCGCCGCCTTGCGGGTGTCAGACTCGATACACCGGGATCAAGAAAGGGAAGCTTAGCTGAGATCGTTCGCGAGGTCCGATGGGAGCTCGACCTGCGCGGTTTCTCGAGAGTCAAGATCTTCGTTTCTGGAGGAATAAGCGACCAAAACATTCGCGAGCTCTGCAACGCAGGGGCAGATGGTTTTGGTGTTGGGACGTCCATAACAAACGCACCTACAGTTGACTTCGCAATGGATTTGGTGGAGATCGAAGGCCGGCCAGAGGCCAAGCGCGGGAAGCTCAGCGGTAGAAAAAGGGTTTGGCGGTGCGAACGCTGTTTGTGTTTTGTGCTCACGCCTGCAGGTTCCAGAGCACCCACGTGTCCTCGGTGTGGGCACAAGACCACTCAGGCGCTCAAACCTCTTATCCGGAAGGGTAAGATAGTGGGTCGATTGCCCTCGCCAGACCAAATAAGGAAAAATGTTTTGAAACAGCTAGAGAAGGTGGACGAGATATGAAGTGCTTACAGAATCGCGACGGCTTGAAGTCAGTCAAACGTATGGTCGTGAAGATAGGAACGAAGAGCCTTACCACTAACGGAAAGCTCGATGTCAAGAAGGTCTCCAAGCTGGTGAACGATGTCATGGAGGTGCGGCGATTGAAGCGGGAGGTTTTGGTGGTCACGTCCGGGGCAATAGGAGCCGGGATGGGGCGTTTGGGAATTGTTTCGAGGCCTCGCAAACTCTCGGAACTTCAAGCGGTTGCAGCTGTGGGCCAGAGTCTGCTCATGCAAACGTATGAGCGCTTTTTCAGTCGGTGGAAACAGCCGGTGGCCCAGATGCTTCTTTCAGCGGAGGACTTCACAAACGCTACGCGATATAGAAACTTCAAGAACACCCTCTCCACTCTGCTCCGGTGGGGCGTGGTGCCCATAATCAACGAGAACGACACGGTGGCGACTGAAGAGATAATGGTAGGGGACAACGATTTGCTTTCGGCCTATGTGGCCAAAGGAGCGAAAGCGGATTTGTTGGTGTTGCTCTCCGACGTGGACGGGGTCTATGTGAAACGGGGAAGAGAAAGAAAGCGTCTCTCTCTAGTGGAGCGCGTCACGCCGCAGCTCGAGCGCACGGCATTCAGGACATCGAAAAAGTTTGGTGGAATGTTTACCAAGATTCAAGCCGCGCGCATGGCGTCAGAGGCCGGGATCGCGGTTGTGATCGCTCACAGCCGGCACCCCCACGTGCTGAAATCCATTTTGAAAGGGGAAGAAGTGGGCACACTCTTCCTGCCGAGGGTGGACTGATGGCGGAAGTGGTGGAAAAGGCAAAGGCCGCGCGAGAAGCGGCTTTGCGGCTGGCCAAGACTCCGCTAAAAGTAAGGAACCGCGCGCTGTTGCGCGTGGCTAAAGCGGTCGAGCAGTCTGAGGACCAATTGCTCCGCGCCAACGCAAAAGACATGCGCGAAGGCGAGCGCATGGTTGAGCGGGGGGAGCTCACCGCCGCGACCTTACAGCGCCTGAAGCTCAGTCCGTCCAAAGTGCGTGCCGTGGCTGAAATGGTGCGCAGCGTAGCGCGCTTGCCAGATCCGCTAGGTAAGACGGTTTACGCAATGGAAATGGACAAGGGGCTGGAGGTCTACAAGGTCACGTGCCCCATAGGGGTGATCGGAACCGTTTTTGAAGCGCGCCCCGATGTGCTGCCACAGATCGCTTCGCTGTGTCTCAAATCCGGGAACGCTGTGATAATGAAGGGCGGCCGAGAGGCCGTCCACTCCAATCGTGCGTTTTTCGAGCTCATCAAGCGAGAAACGGAGGCCGTTGGTATCCCGCGCGGCTGGATCCAGCTCATAGAAGCGCGGGAGGAGGTGCGGGAGCTCTTAAAGCTCGACCAATACGTGGATTTGCTGATTCCGCGCGGGAGCAAGGCCTTTATCCAGTACGTGCAGGCGAACACGCGGATTCCGGTGCTGGGGCACGCGGAGGGTATATGCCATGTGTATGTGGATGAACACGCAGATCTCTCGAAAGCCGTTAGCATATGCTACGATGCCAAGGTGCAGTACCCGGCGGTGTGCAACGCGGTGGAAACGATTCTGGTGCACTCGAAGCTCGCCGATCGCTTTCTTTCTAAACTGGGCGATCTTTACCGGCAAGCCGGGGTGGAGATCCGGGGGTGCCCGCGCGCTAGGCGGATTCTCCCGTGGGCAAAACCAGCGACCGAGGAGGACTGGCGCACGGAGTATTTGGATTTGGTGGTGTCGGTTCGTGTGGTGAACTCGTTGCAGGAAGCTGTAGATCACATAAACCGATACGGCTCTGGACACACAGATGCGATAGTGACGGAAAGCAAGAAAGCCGCACTGGAGTTCGTGGAGGGGGTGGACTCCTCCAGCGTGATGGTCAACGCGTCCACACGCTTTAGCGACGGGTACCGTTATGGGCTTGGCGCCGAAGTCGGGATAAGCACCACCAAGATTCACGCACGCGGGCCAGTGGGATTAGAAGGGCTCACCACCACCAAGTATGTGGTGGTCGGAAGGGGACACGTGGTGGCTGACTACGTGGGAGAGCGAGCGAAACGGTTCACCCACCGACCGCTCCGCAGGGAGTGGAGGGAGGCACTAGGGTGAAGTATCGGAAAGTGATGGTTGGAGGAACATTTGACTACTTCCATGACGGGCACAGGGCTTTGCTCAAGCGGGCGTTCGAGATCGGCGAGCGGGTGGTTGTGGGCGTTTGTTCGGATCAGATGCAGGAGCTGCTCAGGAAAGACTCGGCCGGAATCCGTCCGCTAGCCGTTCGCGTGCATTCGGTTTTGAGCTTTGTGAACGAGCTGGGAGCGCTCGAGCGCACGGAACTCGTGATCCTCAACGATCCCCTCGGTCCAGCAACAGAGGATCCGGAAGCAGAGGCAATCGTGGTGAGTCCCGAGACCCGTAAAGGGGCGGAGGAGATCAATAGGCGCAGGCGAGAGAAAGGATTGAAACCGCTCCATGTGGTGGAGGTGCCGTGGGTGCTCGCCGAAGATGGAACTCCGATTTCGGCCATACGCATCCGCTACGGTGAGATGGACGAGCACGGCAAGATTCTCAAAAAGTGATGGTTTTTAGAGGAGTTATGAGCGAGTTGTTTTGATGCATCCCTCTAAGGATATCGTGGGCTCCAAAGGTGACGAACTGCGCGACCGAAAAATAGTGGTCGGAGTCACCGGCAGCGTAGCAGCAATCCGCTCTGTTGACCTGGTTCGTGAGCTGATGCGACACGGAGCAGAAGTGAGAGTGGTGATGTCAGAGGAGGGGGCCAAGTTGGTGACGCCACAACTCTTTCACTGGGCGAGCGGCAACGAGGTGATCACTTCTCTTTCCGGGCGGATCGAGCATGTGGAGTTGGCCCAGTGGGCTGATGCGGTCGTCGTGGCCCCAGCAACGGCCAACACGCTGGGCAAGATCGCGCATGCCATTGATGATACTCCGGTCACTTCTGTGGTCTCGGTCGCCCTGGGTCTGAAAAAGCCGGTAGCGGTAGTTCCGGCGATGCACCTCTCCATGTACCAGCACCCGGGGGTGAAGGAGAATCTCGAGAAGCTCAGAGCGATGGGGATAGAGGTGGTCGAACCGTCGGTTGAGGAAGGCAAGGCCAAGTTTCCACCGGTGGAAAGGGTGGTCGATAGGATGGTCTCTCTGCTCGGCCCTCGCGATATGCGTGGACTGAAAGTGCTTGTTACGGCTGGCCCCACCGTTGAGCCCATAGATCCGATCAAACACATCACCAACCCGAGTACGGGTAAGATGGGAATGGCATTTGCACGAGTTGCAGCCCTGCGCGGTGCCGATGTGTGTTTGATCTACGGTCCCGGGACGGAAACACCGCCGCCTGGAGTTAAAGTGATCCGTGTTACGACCACTCGAGAGATGAAGGAAGCGTTTGACCGGGAGCTGGAAAACGAGCCGGACATCGTGGTCAGCGCAGCAGCGCCGCAGGATTTCGTCGTTGAGTCTCCGGCTCCGACCAAGCTTCGCCACGATCGGGAAACGGTGCTCAAGCTCAAGCCCGCACCACGGATTGTGGACGCGAGGGTCAAAGAAAGACTCCCCAATGCTTGCTTGATCGGGTTCAAGGCGGAGCACGGAGTCAGCGATGAGGAGCTCGAGCAGGTTGGGAGGCAGAAGCTCCTTGGCGACCGGCTTGACATTGTGGTGGCAAATGATGTGGCCAGACCGGGGGCCGGATTCGGAACGGACACGAATGAAGTGGTGGTGCTCACGCACGGCCTCCAACAGAAGCTCAGCGGGTCGAAGGAGCGGATAGCCCGCGAGGTCTTGGACTTGGCTTTACAGATGTTGAAAAACCGCCGCTAGAGCGCGCACTTCCGGAAGAAGATTGAATGGTAGAACAACTGTTTTCTAGCGGGTTTATTAGTCGGTGATACCAGAGAACACGGGCGTTAGTATGGTCGAGTGGTGGGTTCCAGCACACATCTCCGGATTCTTTGAACCATTTTTCCACGAAGACCCGATGCGCACGGGGTCTCGAAATTGTGGGCCGTGCCTAGATGTTGGAGTGGTTACGGAAGTCAGGGCGAAAGCGAGTGGGAGGATTCGCGTGACCATTAATGGAAAGACAGCAAAAGCGCCGACGACTTTAGAAGTCGTCCGAACACTTGCGCGAGACGCAACACTCCAGGTTTTGCACAGGTGTGAAGTCCCGGTAGGTGCCGGTCTGGGAGCAAGCGGTGCTGGAGCACTCGGAGCCGCATTTGCCATTGCCGACGCCTTGGGTTTGCCCCTGCCCGAGGAGCAGTTGGTAAGAACCGCGCACCGCGCAGAGGTCGTGTGCAGGACGGGTTTGGGTGATGTCTCGGCTCAGGCGCTGGGCTCTTTGGTTCTCACGCTCGAACCGGGAGCCCCCCCTTATGGTCGCTGGATGCGACTCGAGGTTTCACCAGATATTCGAGTCGTCGTGTGTGTTTTGGGCGGACTCAAAACTCGGCGTTTGCTCACGGATGAAGATTTTGTGAGCCGGTGTCGTTCGGCTGGCAGACAAGCATTCGAAATGGTTTGGAAGTCCCCATCCACGAAAAGTTTTCTGCGGGCTTCGAGGAACTTCGCCGAGTCGCTGGGATTGTTTGACTCAGAACTCAGATCGATTGCTCGGGTTATGGAGGGCGCTGGTTCTATCGGGGCCAGCCAGGTCATGCTGGGGCGCGCGGTATTCGCGTTGGTGAGAAGGGAAAAGCTTCAGGCCGTGAAGAGGGCCCTATCAGACGTGGTGGAAGATAACTTCTTTGTTGCCCGGCTCGCCCGCGGTGGCCCGCGTCGCACCGGCTAGAAGCGCTCACGATGGACGACTTTGTTCAGAGGCAAGCGCGGTGTTGCGGAAGGCTTTTCGGCGGGTTTTCCGATCGGGATTATGGCTACCGGTCTGACGTCTTTGGGGCATCCGATGACTTCCGCCACACGCTCGTCGTCGAAAGCCCCCACCCAGCACGTTCCGTATCCCAGAGCATATGCGGCCAAGTGGATGTTTTGAACTGCTGCTGCAGTGTCTTGGATGCAGTAGAGCCTTCTGGCCCGTTCACCGTAAACCCTGACTGTTCGCGGAAAGTTTGCGCACACCACTATTGCTACGGGGGCCTCTTCGATGAAGGACTGGCCCAGGGCGGCATCGGCGAGCTTGTGTTTTTGTTCTTGATCTCGCACAACGACGAATTCCCAGGGTTGCCGGTTTCCTGCGCTTGGGGCAGCAATCGCTGCTTCTAGAATTCGTTTCAGGTCTTCTTCGGGGACTGGATCGCTCGTATAGGCTCGGATACTTCGCCTGCCGTGAATTGCTTCGAACACGTCCATAGCAAGGTTATTTTTAAGCTGGCGAATAAAAGAGTTGGGGTTTCAGTGAGAGATTTCTCGCAATTGGACTGGATAGTTGAAAAAGCGTCTGAGGTGCTGGTAGATAAGGTGAAGGATGCGCCGCTCTCCGATGCCGATGTTGAGATGGCTTTTGAGCTTTTTGCATCCAAGCGGTTGCAACAGATCAGTCGCTCGTTGGAGGGGGAAGCCGATGCTGTGCAGGCCAGAAACTATATTTTGATGAAGCTCCAAGAGCGAGCAAAGCAGCTCAACTTGGAGACGTGGGGAAAGGAGAAATGAGAAAGATCGCGATACTCACCTTGGGATTGCACCCGCGGGCGCTTGAACTCGTTATTTTGAGGAAAAAGCCCGATGTGTGTCACGTGGTTGCGGGAGAGGACGGGCTTCGCTATGTTGCGGTGGAGCAAGGCTACAAGATCAGCAATCACGAGGTTCTCAAAAACGTTGCCAAGCGGGTGAAGGCCAAGCTACATATCTATAAATGCGACCCATTTGACCCAGAGTCGATCGGGGATGCGCTAGGGCAAATCCTGGAAAATCTGAAGCCCGATGACCGGGTGATGATCAACTACAGCGGTGGGACACAGGCGATGAGTCTTGTGCTGGGATCGGTAGCGATAGTGCTCTCCCGGATAATGCCCGTCCAGATCCTCTATTCCACCAAGACTCTGGAGGGTGAGGAAAAAATATACGATCACAGCGAAGTGTTGAAGGAACTCTTCCACAAGCTCTACGAGATCGTGCCGGGAATAATGCGGTAGTTCACAGCAGTGGAAGGTGTCCGAACCACACCCAGTAGATCGCTAGAATGGACAGCAGAGCTATTATCCACAGCCCGATGCCCCACTTTTTCGCTTGGGCTTTGATGCAGATGTAGCCGAAGAGCCCGGTTGCCCCCAGCACCACGAGGAGCACGAGGGTCAGGACGATCTGACCGGCGAGCTTGACGACACCACTCTGGTTGATTGCCCACACAGGTAAGGCAACTAAAAACAGAGCTGCTAGGCCCAGTATCAGCCACTCGCGCAAAGCATTCACCCCATTTTTCTTAAGATTGTTTCTTTTAAACGTGTCTCTGCACAACGATTTTTAGCACCAGAGGCTAGTTGGGTTCGAGAACATGGGGGTGCCGGAGGACATCAACTGGTTGAAGTCGGGAGAAAAGGAATGGGGGAAAGCATTTCGGCTCATCGCTGAGCACGAGCCCATGTGGTTCCGGGATTTGAAGCAAAAGTTTGGAGCGCCGGAGTGGTGGTCTGTCAAGGCTTTCGTTGAAATGTTGGTGGAACGTGGATTGGTGGAAAAAAGCGAGTCGGGACTTGTTCTTTCCCCCTATGGGAAAAAGGTCTACGAAGCGGTGCGCACAACGGAGGCTCTCAAGTCCATTTAGGCAGACGAGATATCTGAGACGTTTCCACCTTTGATGATCACGAGCTGGTGTTTTTTACCGTTCGGGGCCTCCACGTCGCTTAACACGAGGTTCATGTGCTCGTCATAGTTGATGAGCACTCCCTTGAATTCTCGGCCGTCCTTGGATGTGACGCGTATGCGCTGGTTGAGAAAGCGAGCCAAGTCGGATAAAGATTTGTCGTTTTCTGCCATCACATAGGGGTGTGCTTTGAGCGGATAAAACGATTTACTTTCACCGACCCCTCTCCCCGGAAAACGTTTAAAGATATGGCTTACCACTTTCTCGAAAAACGCAAGCGGAGGTGGTTTTTGATGGATTTGGAAGAGTTGGATGGAGTTGGTCCCGCAATTGCCGAGAAGCTTCGGGAAGCGGGATTTGATACCCCCTTGAGGCTTGCGACGGTGACCGCGAGTGAGCTAGCGGGCTCTGCAGGGATCGGGTTTAACACGGCCATTCGCATCATCCAGTCCGCGCGGGAGGCAGCCAAGCTGGATTATGAGCTTGCCAGCGTCCTCTATGAGCGCCGCCAGTGCGTGGGGCGTGTGACCACGGGCAGCTCCAATTTGGATAAGTTGCTGGGTGGGGGCATCGAGACGGACGGTGTTACAGAAGTTTTCGGCGAGTTCGGGAGCGGGAAGTCGCAGCTCGCACATCAGGTGGTGGTCAACGTTCAGCTACCGCTGGAGCAGGGAGGACTGGGAGGAGGAGCGATTTTCGTGGACACGGAGAATACCTTCCGGCCGGAGCGAGTAGCGCAGATGGCCACAGCCTTGGGCTTGGATCCTAGAGAGGTTCTGGAGCGCATTTGTGTGGCTCGGGCGCACACGACTGACCACCAGATGCTGCTGGTGGAGCGGGCGGACAGGCTGGTGGAGAAGCACAAAGCGCGGGTGTTGGTGGTGGACTCGGTGACGGCTCTTTTCCGAGCAGAGTACTGCGGCCGCGGAATGCTTGCGGAGCGGCAGCAGAAGCTGGGCAAGCACCTCGCAGCCCTTCACCGGGTGGCGGAGCTATACGATGTGGCGGTGCTGGTGACCAATCAGGTGCAGGCGCGGCCGGATGTGCTTTTCGGTGATCCGACGAGGCCAATAGGAGGGCATGTGCTCGGCCATGCTATGACTGCCCGGATCTATCTGCGCAAGGCCAGAGAAAACCTGCGGATCGCGAAGTTGGTCGACCACCCGTGTTTGCCGCCCGAGAGTGCGACGTTCAGGATAACGGAGGCGGGCGTGAGGGACTGAGGCCGTGAGTCCTCGGTAAGAGACCGCGCCGAGCCGTGTGGATGAGGCGTGGGAGAGGGGATGATGAACGGTTGGCACTCTGAGCCCCTCGGGGCAATGGTGAGTGCATGCCAACTGCCCCTCTAGGGGGCACTGACCCTCTCCCAGTCTACCTATGGGGACTCGCGGTCTTAAATTTTTTTTTAACGTATTCGAAAATCTCCGTGGAGCAACATTTTTTTCTTTCAATTCCACATACTTACGGCTGGTACATTTGGTTTTCGAGTTCAGGACGGCTGGGCTTGCGCTAAAGCTGAGGATATTGGAGATAGGGGACGTGCTGATTCACGAGGAGATAGTTCCGGAGCTCCTCGAGCAGCTGATCGCGGACATAAAGCAGAACAATGCGGTCAAGGATCCGGTGCTCGTGGATGAGCGCTCGCTGGTGGTGCTGGACGGGATGCACCGCGTTGCCGCATTGGAGAAGTTGGGGTGTACGCGCCTGCCCGTGTGCGAGGTGGACTACCGGCACCCAGCGATAAAGGTGGGGTGCTGGTATCGGGTGGTCAAGGGGATTGGCGAGGAGAAATTCGTCGAGATAGTTCGGCTGTTGGGTCTAAAGGTCCTGTCGTCTTCGCCAGCGGAGGCCAAGGAAGCGCTGGAGCGGAGAGAGATAATTGCGGCGTACCGCACGGTCTCAGGATGTCTGATGGTGCAGGGAGGTCGGAAAGGCGATGTGCTCGAGGCATATACGTGGGTGAAGCGGTTGGAGCTGGCGCTGCGCGAGGAGGGTGCGGAGATCAGCTATGAGCACGAGGAGGATGCTGAGCGAAGGGTGGGTGAGACGGGGGTGCTGATGGTTCCGTGCGTGAAAAAAGAGGAGGTGTTGCAGCTGGCGCTCGCGGGCCACGTGTTTGCTCACAAGACGACTCGACACATGGTTCCGGCGCGTCCCGTGAACATAGGTGTGCCTCTGGAATGGCTTTACGACACCATTCCGCTCGACGAAGTCAATCGCATGTTTGAGGAACGGCTCAGCAACCGGCGGGTGGAACGCCTGCCGCCCGGGTCGGTGTGGGAGGGCAGGCGCTACGAAGAAGAAATATTGGTTTTCAGGTGATGCGGGTGAAGTACGTAGTGATCGTTGGGGACGGAATGGCTGATTATCCGGTTGAGGAGCTGGGTGGCCGAACACCCCTCGAGGCCGCCGACACTCCCAATATGGATTGGCTTGCAGGGCATGGGAGAATGGGGATGTTAAAAACGATTCCGGAGGGGATGGAGCCGGATTCCTCGATTGCCAATCTCTCGATTCTGGGATACGATCCGAGGCGGTACTACACGGGACGCGGACCGCTGGAGGCGGGGGCGATGGGTGTCCGGCTGGGCGAGCGCGATGTGGCTTTCAGGTGCAATCTGGTGACGGTGGAGGGCGGACGGATGGTGGACTATTCGGCGGGGCACGTGAGCACGGGAGAGGCCAGGGAGCTCCTCCGAGAGGTTGCGAAGCTGGGGGTTGGAGAGTTCTTTGTCGGGGTGAGCTACAGACATATCTTCGTGGTTCGCGGTGCCGAGATTACGCTTGGGTGCACGCCACCGCACAACATAGTGGGGGAGGCGATAGATGAACACCTCATACCGCCAGAGGCGGGTGGGCTCGGAAAGCGGTTGAACGAGCTGATGCTGCGGTCGCGGGACGTGCTCTCGGAGCACCCGGTGAACCGGCGCAGGAGGGAGGAAGGGAAGAGACCGGCCAACATGATATGGTTGTGGAGTCCTGGTCCAAGGCCGCGGCTCGAGCCCTTTGAGCGGCGGTACGGAATCCAGGGGGCGATGATTTCCGCGGTTCTGCTGATCAAGGGGATAGGTGTTTATGCGGGAATGGAAATCGTTGACGTGCCCGGGGCCACGGGCTACTACGACACCAACTACGAGGGGAAGGCCGATCACGCGCTCAAGGCTCTGGAAAGAAATGATCTGGTGTACGTGCACGTTGAAGCGCCGGACGAGGCGGGTCACGAGGGGAGTGCCGAGCGGAAGGTGCGCGTGCTCGAGGAGTTCGATCGCAGATTGGTGGGTCCGATAGTTGAGCGGGCCGAGGGGTGCACGATTGCGGTGCTGCCGGATCACCCGACGCCCGTTTCGAAAAAAGTTCACACATCGGATCCGATTCCTTTCGTGATTTACAGGCCGGGAGAGAGAGGAGACGGGCTGGCGTTTTGTGAGCGGGCGGGTGCGCAGGGGTCGCTGGGATTTGTGGAGGGGCCGGAGTTTATGAGGCTGCTGCTGGGGAGAGAGTAGCTGCCCGTTGACGGATGACAAACCTTTGTCGCAACTGGTGTCTGAGCTTTGACAAACCTTTGTCATGAGAGCTTGACTTTTCTAGCGGATGACAAACCTTTGTCACAGCCGGTCTTTGACAAACCTTTATCGTGGGAGTGTGGCTTAGTGAGTGACAAACCTTTGTCATTCCAGCATCCGCTCTATTGTTCCTTTATAAGCAACCTTCAGCGCAAAGCGATCGTGGGAGATGCCGTACCTGCTGGTGTACGATATCTGCGGGACAAACAATGCGCTGAGGCTCAATCGAAAGCTCCACCAGTGCAGAGCCGAGCAGATCCAGCAGTCCGTGTGGAAGCTGGAGAATCCTGAGCAGTGCCGCGCGCTCGCCGAACTCGTCAATTCTAACGGAGGGCGGGCGCTCGTGGTGCCCCTGCGTTCCGATGACAAACCTTTGTCATTTCCTCCTAAACTCAGGAGTCAACCTTAGCAAGTTTGTCCGATACTACCGTTGCCGCGTGAGCACGTGTTTCCGCTCCAAGTTGATGACGAGCGCGCTCAGCTTAGACTTGGAGTACCGATCCCGTAGCTTTCGCCACAGATCCTCCTGGCGAACCTCACCTCCGAACTCCATGAGCTTCTGGAGCACCGCTCGCTCGTCCTCGCTCAGCGCCAGCATCGCTACGCGTACCGCCCGTTCTGCGGCGTACCGTGTGAACGCCACGTAGAAGACTAGGGTTGATCCTACGGTGATCGCCATCATCACTAGCATAGCAAACGCGATCATGCTCGGCTCGATGTCTGGCGCAATGCCCAGCACACCGAACAGAACCACTCCGCTCAAAATGGCCACTATGAGCGCTATCAGAATAACTGAGAGCACTTCGACAAGCTTCATGAGTCCCTAAAACCCTGATATCGCGATTTCTTAAATTTCTTGGGATTTGTTGTTTTTCCACTCTCCTTTGACTTCGTGCAAGTTTCTGAACGATTTTTCGCCCCTTTTTCTAGATCTGAACGATAAACACTTGTATTTTGCCAGCTCGATGAAAATTTGTCCGAGATTTTTTATATCTCCCTTTTGGTCATACTTGCCTCTCGGAGGTGGTAAAAAATGAAAACGGCAAAAGTGGTCGCATGGGTCCTGTGCGCCGTACTCCTGACAACAGCGTTCGCCCCCGTCCCGACGCTGGGCAAGGAGGAACCCGACGAACTCCCCGACATCGCTGAAAACCAAACACCCGCTCCCAAGGAAACTTCTGACATCGAACATGAGGTCGACGAAGAACACGATATCGAAAAGGAAGAGCGAGAAATCGAGATCAAAGTCGAGACGGACCGCGTTGAAATCAAAGCCAAGAATTACAGCGAAACCGAACCCGGTCGAATAGAAGACGAGATCAAGCTGCGGGTGGATACGGACGAGGGCGTCGAGTTCCGGCTGGAGTTCTCCACGGAGTTCGAGCTCGCGGACAACGTGGAGATCGAGCGTGAAATCGAACTCGAATTTGAAGCCGAGTTCGACTCCATTGTAGAATTCGTCGACAACGACAACGACGGCGTATACGATCCCGGAGAAGCCGTCTACACCTACGACCTGAAACATGCGAGCTTCGCACCCCTGCAGTACACTGTGGAAAACGTGAACGGAGTTCAAGTGCACAAGATCACCGTTCAGACCACGGACGGTGTTTTCAAGGCGATTCTCTATTCTTCTGGCCAGCCGGTGACTCTCGACGGTGAAAACATAACTCCCAACGAGGCCAAGATCACCGTGGAGATCAACAACTTCCCGTACACTCGGACTGACTCTAAGCTCGCGCTGAAGACCGAGCTGAAAAGCGAACGCGAAATCGAGGAGGAGGTGAAATCCAAGGAGTTCGAACGGGAAACAGAGATCGAGATCAAGTCCGGTGGTTTCGGCGGCTTCTTCTCTTGGAAGGACACGGCCCTCGTAGATGGTGTTGAGCGTCCGGTTCTGTCCACCGAGCTCATCCATGACGTCGAGGAGGGCGACCGGGAGCTCTACTTGATCTATGAGCGCGGAACCAGCATTGTCCACGACCCGAAGATCGGAGTGCTCGGAGCGATCGGTCTGGTACAAGTGATCCCGTGGCTCACGGTGCTCGCCGCCGCCATAGTTGCAGCTTTGATAAGCATCGCCGCGACCCGACAGATCGTTCTCCGCCGCTACTGAGGAGGGGCTCGAGGTGCGCGCAAGCACGGCCGAACTCCTAGCCATAGTAGGGATAACCCTAGCAGTTTCCGCTGCGATGGTCGCCGTCCTGTGGGTCTCGGTGATCCCCTCCGGTCTCGGCCTCTCAGAGCTTTCAGCGGTTTTCGCCGTAGTCGTCATGATCTCGCTGGGAGCTTCGCTCGGGTTCTACTTGGCATTCAAGCGCAGGGTGGTCAAGCAGGCACGTCTGGAGCGCATGGCCGCCTCGATCTCGCGCGGGCTCCCGATGAACGTCAAGTCAGAGAAACGTCATAGAGTCCTAACGAGCAACAGAATCGCCGTGATCTGAACCCCGCACACATAGGGCAGTCCGACCGCCAGCCCGGCACCCGCGTCCAGCATCCACCCAAACATCGCTCCCGCTCCCAGCAGGGCCACACCATACACGGTGTGGAACACCCCGTAAGCACGCCCGCGTTTCTCCGCCGGTACCAGCTCTGCCACGGCCGCCCGATATATGGACTCCTGCATCCCGAGCACTGCACCAAACACCATTGCCGCCACCAGAATCACCCCGATGCTTTCAGAGGCAAGTACTAGAACAGACGGCACAACGGCGAGCGCAAATGGGAGCAGGAGCATACGTCTCCCGACCCGGTCGTATGCGTACCCCGCCAGGAGCGCCACGGGAGCATCAACGATCTGGATGAGGGCATAGACGAGTGGAACGATCCAAGCGGCAGCAACCATTCCCGCTGTCTTGTATAAGATGAGTGCAGCCGGAATCAGACCAAGCGTGTTGAGCCCCACGGCCGCCGTATAGGTGACAAACGCTCCGGCACCAACTTTCGCTTTTCTTTCTTTTCTCTCCCATCCGATTTCTCCAATGTTCCGCTTGGCTCTGATCAACGAGGCCAGCATCACCAGATAGGGCACGAGCAGAGCTCCGAAGACCAGCGAGAAATCGCTTCCGGTCCCCCACACCAGCCCGGCAACGATCAGAGGCCCAGTCACCGCTCCCAGCTGATCCATGAATTCGTGTATTCCGAATGCCTTTCCTTTTCCGACCCCTCGCGATGCTGCAGCCAGAATAACGTCTCTGGCAGGGGTTCGTATGGCTTTCCCCAGCCTCTCCACCAATATGAACGCCAACGCCAGCTGCCAGCTGTGGGCGAGGGCCAGCAGCGGAATCCCTATGATCAACCCGTAGCCCAAGAACGTCAGTCCCCAGTAACGCCTGGTGGTGTCTGCCAGCACCCCGCTCGCCAATCGTACGGCATAGCTTACTAGCTCACCCGCCCCCATCACTGTCCCGACTACGAGTGCAGAGGCACCGAGGAATCTCAGATATTCCGGAATGAGCCCCCTGGATCCCTCGTATATGATGTCACCCAGCAGGCTCACGATTCCGAGCATCACCACGGCCCGCAAGGCCGGCGATTTCATTTCACGCCTCCACGAACACGGGACGCGCGGATAACCGGCGTGGAAGAGAAAGGGGCTCGTACGGCAGATTCTCGACCTTTTCCCGGATTTCGCGCTTCAACCCGTCTATGCCGAGCTTCCGGATGTCTCGCGAGCTCCTCACCCGGACTTGGAGGACACCGCTCTGGACTTCTTGATCTCCGACCACGACTATGTACGGCACCCACTCCCGCTCGGCCTCGCGCACCTTCTTCGCGACCGTTTCCGCGCGGTCGTCCACGTCCACTCTGATCCGCGCGCGCTCGAGCTCGTCCGCCAGCTTTTCGCAGAACTCTAGATGCCGGTCCGCCAGCGGGATTATGCGCACTTGCGTGGGTGCGAGCCACAGTGGCAGCTCCGGAACCCTTCCGCGTTGCTGCTCCTTATACGCACGCTCGAGCATGGCGTAAACCACGCGCTCGATGCTCCCCGTCGGAGAACAGTGCAGAATGATTGGATGCCTGCGCTGGTTGTGCTCATCAACGTAGAATATGCCGTAGCGATCGGCGTTTTCGTGATCCATCTGCACCGTGGACAGCGCCGAGGCCTTCCCGATCGCGTCCACAAAGTTGAACTCGAACTTTGGATCGAAGTAGGCGTACCGGCGGTTCCACACCTCCAACAAAACCGGTTTTCCAACGAGTCGCACGAGCCCCTCCACGAAATCTCGATGGTTTTCCAGGAACTCTTGCGTCATCCGTATCCCCGTCTCGTAGTCATCGGTAGTAAATCCGAGCTCGCTCAGACAGCGCATACTGAGCTCGAACTGACGCCTGAACTCCTCCTTCGCTTGTTCGATGTCCCGGCACAGGGTGTGCATATCGGGCATGGTGAAGGATCGCAACCTCCGGAGACCAGAGAGCTCCCCGCTCTGCTCGAGCCTGAACGAGTACCGCGTGAGCTCGTACATCCGGAGCGGGAGCTGGCGATAGGAAATGGTAGAGGCCGAGAGAAGCAAGAACTGACCGAAGCACGCGGAGAAGCGCAGGAAGAACTTGCGTTTGCCGGACTTGAGCGTGTACTGTCTGGCGGGGAATCGCTCCAGATAGTCCTTGAGCGCCGGGTGGTGGTAATCGTACATGATGGGGGTCTCCACCTCCATCGCCCCGTACTCTGCCACGCGCATCCCCACCCATCGCTCGAGCAGGCGTTTGAGCAACCTCCCCTTTGGATAGAATTTGAAGTTTCCGGAGTCGCTCCCCGGCTCGTAGTCCACCAGCTCGAGTCTGCGCATGAGATCCACGTGGGGCGGCTCGCCCACGGCCTCTCTCCGCCTAGCCATTTCGTGAAGCGCGAACACCCTGAGGTTTTCCTTCCCCGTGAAATCGTATCCCTTGACTTCCTCCCCTTCCAGCTTCAGTTCGTGCATGCTTCCATCGGGCTCCATTACGTACCAGGTTGAGCTTACTCGCTCTTCCTCTCGCAGGGCAGCTGTTCCTTCGACTCTCTCTCCGGTGATGTGTTTGGAGAGCTCGCTCAGGGGATGCCCCTTACAGCTGAGCTTGAATCCCTTATACCATCCGAAGGGGAGGCGGTACACCTCGAGACCGAAATCGCGGACGGCTTCACGCAGCTTGTCCAGGACTCGCACCGCAGCGCTCGGGGAAGCCAGCGAAGGGCTGAGGTGGGCATAGGGATACAGCACCACACGTTCGGCCTTGATTTGTTCGACGAGTTTCTTTATTTCCGCAGCAGCTTGTTGCACCACTTGGTCTTCGTTTTGTTCATCCGTCTCCTCGACGGCCGTGAACACCACCAGGGCTTCTTCGAATCTCCCCTTCTGTTTTTCCTTGGGGATCTCCTCAGCCACTGCGGTCGGCTGTTTCACTTCGAATTCCAAGTAGTCCGCATGGATCAGCAGCAGACGCAAGTTTTCACCGTGATGATTGAGTTATGCTCGATTTTAATCCTACCGTCTCTCCCCTGGCACCGAAACCAACGGTTTAAACTCCAGTTCACCGATTTTCTCTGGGGCCATGAAGTTCTGCTATGGATGTGGCGCGGTCGAGAAAGCAACTGCTCGCTTGGTGGAGGGATTGTGTCCCCGCTGTCTTTCCCAGCGGTTGCGGGTTTTGGAAGTTCCCTCGAGGATAGTTGTGACTGCGTGCAGGGTGTGTGGCGCTGTGAGATCTGGGGGGCGGTGGTCAAGAGACCGAGCGGCTCTGATCCGCGAGATTTCGCGCCAAGTCAAGCTCAATCCCACAATCGATGGGAAAACACCGAGATCCATTTCTTCCTCCCATTTCTCTCTCGAGGTCATACCCGATCTGAGGAGGGGAATCGTCACCCTCATTGCTAGGCACTCGGCGGGAGCACCAGTATTTGAAGAGCGCAAGACCGTGGAGCTGAGAGTGGTGGAGCAGACGTGTCCCGATTGTTCTCTCCTCCACGGCGGGCACTACGAGGCCATAATCCAGCTCCGGGGGGAGAGGGACGTGAGGAGAGTGCTCGATCGCGTGCTCGCGCAGGCCGAGAGCGAGCGGACCTCGCGCGATTTTGTTGTCAAAGTGGATAGGGTCAAAAACGGCTGGGATCTCTACACCAGCTCCCTCAGACTGGCTCGAAAGCTGGCAACGTTTTTGAGAAGGAATGGGCTCTCTATCAAACAGAGCAGGAAGCTCGTCGGGCAGACCAAGGACGGGCGCAGGCGGTATCGGTTCACGTTTTCCGCGAGAGTGGGGTCGTGATGGCTCGCGTCAGGTGGAAAGTGAAGGTAAAGTCGGGGACAGGCAAGTGGAAGAAAGTGGAGGCCGAGTTTGACACCGATGCAGAGTCCGAGCAGGTGTCCAGCGAGCTACTCCAAAGATTAGGGATGGAGGTCTCTCCGGGCAGCAGGCGAAAATATCTGGAAGTCGAGGTTTTGGGAGAAGTTCTGTTGTGGCCGTTCGAAGTGGTGGAAAACCCTGGCGCCTTCCTGCGCTTCGGGCGGGGCTTTATCCAGACCAATGGCGTGATCGTTTCTCCCTCGTTCAAGCCCCCGGTGAGGTTTGCTCCGGGATATCCGCAACCGCCAGTTATCTAACTCCGCTCATTTTTTAACCATCTTGTCAATACCTTTTGGGGTCGCATGGCCGAAATGACTGGAGCCAAAGCCGTGTGGGAGTGTTTGAAGGCTGAAGGGGTCAAGCACGTGTTCGGGATTCCAGGCGGGGCCATCATTTCCACCTACGATGCCCTCTACGGCGAAACGGAGATCACTCACATTTTGACCCGGCACGAGCAGGCCGCCGCCCACGCTGCAGACGGTTATGCCCGCGCGTCCGGCCGCCCGGGCGTGTGCATGACAACGTCGGGCCCCGGCGCGACCAATCTCGTGACGGGCATTCTCAACGCCTACATGGATAGCTCTCCGGTGATCGCGATCTCGGGGCAGGTCAGCACCACGGCCATCGGCACGGACGCCTTTCAGGAAGCGGACATGCTGAGTCTGATGCTTCCCATCACCAAGCACAACTTCATAGTTCACCGCATAGAGGAGCTGCCCGAGGTCTTCCGAATGGCTTTCGCGATTGCTACGACCGGTCGTCCCGGCCCGGTCCACATAGATTTGCCGAAGGATGTCCAGCTGTCGAAAGCCGAGCTGGAAATCCCGGCCAAGGTGGAGTACCGCAAGCCGCTCAAGCTGGATCCCACCCCGTCCGAAGTGACGCGCGCGGTGGAGTTGCTCGTACACGCCCGGCAGCCGGTGATCTATGCGGGCGGCGGCGTGATATGGTCGGGGGCCTCTCCCGAGCTGATCGAGCTGGCGGAGCTTTTGCAGGCCCCGGTCACCACTTCGCTGCTGGGGAAGGGGGCAATACCCGAGGATCACCCGCTGGCCTTGGGCATGCTCGGAATGCACGGCCGGATGGTGGCCAATCTGGCAGTCACTGAATGCGATCTGCTCTTCGCGGTGGGGGTCCGATTCAGCGATCGTGCCACGGGAGACGTGCACCATTTTGCCCCCCGCGCCAAGGTGGTCCACATCGACATAGACGCCGCGGAGATCGGGAAGAACGTTCGTGTGGATCACGCCATTGTTGCGGATGCCAAGCGGGCTCTCCGAGCCATAATCGAAGCGCTGAAGCAGCACCTGCGGAAGGGGAGAACCAGTGAGTGGCTGGAGCGCGTGAACTCCCTGCGTCGCAATCTGGCTCCCCGGATGGACTACGACGATGTCCCGATCAAACCCCAGCGCGCAATAAAGGAAATAATGGAGGTTGCAGGCCCGGATGCCATCATAACAACGGAGGTGGGGCAGTGTCAGATGTGGGCCGCCCACTTCTATCGGGTCAGGCGTCCCAGGCACTTCATAAGCTCGGGCGGTCTGGGCACGATGGGCTTTGGTTTTCCAGCGGCCATCGGGGCAAAGGTTGCCTGTCCAGATCATCCGGTGATCGACATCGCAGGCGATGGCAGCTTTCTGATGAACTCGCAGGAGCTGGCCACGGCGGTCGAAAACGACATCCCGGTTGTTGTGTGCATCTTCAACAACAGCTATCTGGGCATGGTCAAGCAGTGGCAGGATCTTTTCTTCGGGAAGCGCAGATCGCAGACCTATCTGGGGAAGACACCCGACTTCGCCAAGCTTGCTCAGGCATACGGTGCGTGGGGAGATCGGGCGTCAAAGCCAAGCGAGATAGGTCCCAAGCTTCGGGAGGCGATGGAAAGCGGTAAGCCGGCCGTTCTGGACATAGTGGTGGATCCGGACGAACACGTCCTGCCCATGGTGCCAGCTGGCGGGAGGCTGGACGAACCGATCCTGACGTGAGGTGGTGGAGGTGAAGAATCGGATATTCTCGATCCTCTGTCAGAACGCTCCGGGCGTGATGATGCGCATAACGCGCGTGTTCACACGCAGACAGATAAACATCGATTCCATTACGGTGGGGATCGAGCCATCGGGACTTGCTCGCATAATCCTGATGTTCAAAGCCGATGACAAGCACACCGAGCTGTTGCGGCACATCTTGTTGAAGCTCGAGCCGATCGAGGCCGTTGAGGTGATAGAGCCGGAGGACAGCGTGGTTCGGGAGGTGGCGCTGATAAAAACGAATCCCCTCCCCCCTGACCAGCACTGGCGGATAGTGGAACAGATCGAGCGCGCCGGAGGCAAGATAATCGATTCGAGGGAGGGGGCGATAATTGCCGAGATTTCGGGCGAGCACGACCAGATCGAGCGCCTGCTGCGCTCGCTGGGCCCCGAGGTCCTCAGAGAGGTGGCTCGCTCGGGGCAGGTCTACATATCTCGGGAGTTCTAAAGGTCCGAACCATGTTGAAGGTCCTCTCGTTTGACATGGATGGCACTCTGGTGATCAAGAACTTTGCTGACGCCGTGTGGTTCGAGGGGATTCCAAAACTCTGCTCGGAGCGGTGGAAGGTGTCTTTTGAGGAGGCCTTGGAGAGGGTCAAGCGGGCGTACGATGAGGTCGGGCCGGAGCGGATCGAGTGGTACAAGCCCCAGTACTGGTTCGACAGGTTTGGTCTGTCGGGATCTTGGAGCGGGTTGCTGGAGCGGTACAGGCATTTGGCCCGGCCGTATCCCGAAGTGCCGTCGGTTTTGCCCGTGCTCGGGCAGCGATACCGGTTGGTGGTTGTTTCGGCTGCAGCGCGGGAGTTCGTGGAGCTCGGGATAAAGGGCAGCGGACTGGATGGGTTTTTTGGACGCACGTTTTCAGCGGTTTCGGACTTCGGAGTGGTCGGGAAGCGCCCGGAGCTTTTCGCGCGGGTGTGTGTCGAGCTTGGTGTTCGGCCATCGGAGTTGCTGCACGTGGGAGACCACCGGATTCACGATTTCGAGATCCCGCGGCGGGCCAGGGCCCACGCGCTCCTGCTGGACAGGGAGGCAGAGAGCCCAGGGCGATGGACGATTCGCTCACTTGCCGAGCTGCCTTCCAAGCTTCAGCAGCTTTTCGGCTAGGAGCTCCAGCTTTTTCACATAGGGGCGCTTAAATCCTAGGTAAAGCCCACCCGTCTTTCCTCCCACCCACACCACCGTTTTCTCAGATGTGATGAGCAAGTCCTTCAATCTAGAGCATTCTAGTGTTAGGCATTGGGCACCGATTTTCACCGTTAATCCATTTTTCTCATTTTGAAGAGTAGCAAATCTTCCGCGTTTTGGCGGCAGAATTTTGAGTTCGGGATGTTCGATATCGAGATGGGTAACTCGGGCTCTGGAGTACCCCTTCAAGTGTATGAAAATTTCTGCTCCTTCTAGCACTTTTTGTTGCAATCTTACTGTCCCATCCAAGTTTATTTTTCCAGAAGCTGCCCCTGTCAGCAAATCCCTCCGGCTGAGTGTTTCACCACCTTATCTCAAAATCGTGGAATTCATCCGTAGGCGTCTCCCACTTCACATCCACACGGCGGACAACAGCGGCTGGCGGGCCCCGGCGACAGAATTCTATCATCTGGTCCACTCGGTCTTTGGTCCCCTCGAACACCGCTTCTACACGCCCGTCCGGCAGGTTGCGCACCCATCCGCGGACTCCGAGCCGTCGGGCCAGCTGCTCCGTGTGGTACCGGAAGAAGACCCCCTGGACCCGCCCGCTGATCCACACGTGCGCCCTCGCCTTCATCACAATTCATTAAACGCATCCCTGCTTTAATTCTTGGGGATTATGAGGCGGGCGCTGGCGGCTGCGGCGATGATCGCTCTGCTTTTCCTCCTGTGCGTGTACAGCGGTGAGGCGGCCCACTCCCACTTTCCGTACCCGACCGTTCGCGACCTCGCCGAAAGCAAGGCCCTCTACGTGGGCTCCGAGGTGCTGGTGTATGGAACGGTTACCGAGAGGGATGAAGGAGGAGTGTGGCTCTCCACCTCGGCGGGGACGATCCGGGTTCGTGAGGTTCGAGCATCGATCGGGGATCTCGTCGAAGTTTTGGGCACGCTCGAGGAAAATGATTCCTTGGTGCCCCGGAAGGCGATCGTTTATCCGAGAACCGATTTTTACGCGATGTTTGCCCGCTCCCTGGTAGGCGCAGTCCTCTTGGTTTTGCTGTTTTTCCGCTCGTGGAAACCGCGCGGATGGCGCATGGTGGAGGGGTGAGATGCCAGATCTTTTAGTTCACGTGTTGGTGCCGTGGTGCGCGCTCAAGCTCTTCCAGCTCAGATTTGGCCGTCCGAGCAACGGAGTTATTGCGCTAGTTCTGCTCGGGGCGGTTTTCCCGGATCTCGCGGCGCTCCAGTACCTAGGAGGGCGCGTGTGGGGCTACCACGTCGCCGATTTGGTGCTCCCACTCCACACTCTCGTTGGAGCAGCTCTGGTGGCGGGGGTCGGTGCTCTGTGGTTTACAGATTCTTTTCGTGCTTGGTGCTGGATCATGCTGGGGGTCTGCTCGCACTTTGCCTTGGATTCCCTGTTGGTCCACGCAGCTGGAGGGATGGTTTTGCTGTTTCCGGTGGTGTGGGTGTGGGACTTCCAGCTCGGGCTGCTCAAGTCGACCGATTGGGCGCTGCCCGTTGTGACCGGCGGTGCCTCGTTTCTCATCTGGATTTGGACACGAAGGGGTTGTGTTTCACGAAAAACCTGAGCGGACGAGCGGCGTCGGCGCGGACTCCGATACGATGCGACGAGGCTATTTCCAGCTTTCCTCCAGCGCCTCTGACCACCACTACTTCGTTTTTTGGGTCCGTCACGTCGCTCCCGTGGTGTCGTTTTTCGATTCCCATCGCTTGGGTCAATCGGCCGGGCCCAGAGGTGAGCAAGCGGGGGTCTTCACACCGTCGCCTCGATTTCATGGCTTCTATTCCTCCGAGCGGCTCCACGGCTCTTATGAGGACCGCGCCCGGGATGCCTGGGGGATTCGCCGTGATGTTGAACAGCCTGTTCCCGTGGACCATGTAAACAAAAGCGAGTCCGCCGGGACCCCACATGATCTCGTTCATGGGGGTTCGCTTGTAGGAGGCGCGCGAGGCGGGGTCGTTGCAGCCGAGGTAGGCCTCTGTTTCGACGATGAGCCCGGAGGTCGTTATGCCCGCAGACCGGCTCAGCAGGATGTGGCCGAGCAATTCTCGGGCGACGCGGGCGGGGTGGCGCTCGTAGAAGGCGCGCGGGAGGGGACGCATCAGTTCGTTTTCAGCCGCGCCGGGAGAAAAATTTTAGGGTTTGTGCGGGACTACGAAGGTTCGTAGTCATCATGCAGCTGGGTGTGAATAGTGTGGGCTTCGAGGGTGGTAGATCCAACTACGAAGGTTCGTAGTTCTGGCGGCGGCGAGAACACTACGAAGGTTCGTAGAGCAGGCTTTCACTCATGGGAGCAGTAGGCACTGCATATCTCCGTATTCTGGTTAGATTGTACTACGAAGGTTCGTAGTTCACCGATTTATCGCTTTATAAGTAACCAACCACCCAAGGGGAAACGGATTCGAGTGTACTTGGTGATCTTCGACAAAAGCGGAAGGGGCCTCTCCGGCTGGCATTACCGCCAGCTGAAGGAGATCGGCGGCGAGCGCGTTCAGCAGTCAGTCGTCGAATTCCGCAAACTGCGCCTCGCCCTAGAGTTCGCAACCAAGCTCAAGGAATTCGGAGTCCGTGAGCTGAGAGTGTACCGCGCCCGCGAACTCGTAGAGTGGACTACGAAGGTTCGTAGTCAGACACCACTC
This sequence comes from Hadesarchaea archaeon, assembly GCA_029259175.1. Taxonomy (GTDB): domain Archaea; phylum Hadarchaeota; class Hadarchaeia; order Hadarchaeales; family Hadarchaeaceae; genus JAVZGN01. The sequence continues at coordinate 15,111 of JAPDJH010000004.1, read as the reverse complement.
AAGCAACATTGTTCTAGACATCATCGCTCACAAACTGTTGCGAGCGTCCACCGTTGATAGGACCAGCTCTTCATTTCAGCACCCCACACCGCGTCCCTTACACACAACTCCGAAGGTTCGTAGTTTCCTCCGGATTTTGGCGCCCCATGCGCGCGGAATCCCAACCCCCATACCAACACTTAAGAGCGGCACCCGCGATATGAGTGTGATGAGCACGCTGGAACTCGATCCCGCAGTCAGAGAGCGCTACCCCGGATTTCTGGCCGGCTACGTGCTGATAAGCGGCGTCACGGTGGAGCCAGAAGTCGAGCCCCTGAACGCCCGCATCGCCGAAGTGGTGTCTGAGCTTCAGTCAAAACACCAAGGCGCGGAGATAAGCGCAATCCCCGAGATCCAAGCCTACCGGACGTTCTTCAAGCAAATCGGACGCGACCCCTCCAGCTACCGACCAGCCCCCGAGTATCTGCTGCGGAGGGCCCTCGAGGGCAAGTTCCCACGCATAAACAACGTGGTGGACTCCTGCCTCCTGGCGTCAGTCGAGTCGATGATCTCAGGCGGCGTCTACGACGTGCAGCGACTCAAGGGCCGAGTTCGGACCACCCTCGCAGGCCCTGACGAGAAACCCTTCGATTTGATCGACGGCAGAAAGCTCGCCCCCCTACCAGGCGAAGTGATCCTGCGCGACGAGCAGCGCATCGTGTCAGCGTACACCATCGGCGACTCGAAAGTCCCAAAAATCACTTTTGGCACTTCAACGGTCTTGGTGGTCTTCTGGAACGCCCCCGGAATCCCGCGCGAAAACATGGAGCACGCCATCGAGCGCATCAGCCTGTACGGCCGGAAGTACTGCGGCGGACACGTGGACGAGCACCAGATCCTGTGAGGGGCTCGGTCATGGATGCGCTCCCATTGCTGGGATTCGCCCTAGTGCTGATCGGACTGGCCCTCATGGCGGCCCCGCTGCTCGTCCGCTACTTCGACGTGGGCCACCTTCCCTCCTGGATCCTCTACATGTACCGCTCAAACGGTTTCTATTTCATAACCTCGCCCTTACTCCTCATCCTTTCTCTGCTTTCTTTCGTCCTTTACCTTCTCACGAAGTGAAGAATGACGGTTTTCGGAAACTTCGAGAGGAACTCAGGTGGGAAGTAAATTTTCAGTCCTCTTTTAGGTGTTATCAAAGCTGGGCTGGGGATGAGAAACCCATTATCCCCCTGCCCTCCACTCATTCCTCGCTTTCGCTTTGCGCAGGGGCCGTTTTAAAGGGAAAAAAGCGTTCAGCCCTTCAGCCGACCACTTGGAGCTCTACGCGCTCTCCCCGGTGATTGTACGCCGCCCAGGAATCCTGAGTGTACGGATAAGCAATTATGATGTGCACAGCTCCAAACTTGTCAAAAAACCGCAAGTCCTCATCCGACGGAAGGGCCGAGGGCCCCGGATGACTGTGAACCGTACCCACCACTGACGGATCTATGGGCAACATGTGGATTCGGAGCAAAGCGGAGCGCTCTGACGCCGCCCCCGGAACCAGCAAAACCTCATCGATCGTATCACCTCTCCGCCTAAGCACTCTGGCAAATTCTTTTGGATGAGCCGATCGCGCTGCTCCCAGCAGGAACTCCAAGAGCTCGCGCTTCAGCTTCACAGCAGCCCCCTCGCCACCTCGTACGCGGCCAGCGCGTTGACCCAGCTCTGGCGGAACTCCCTGTAGGGGGCATTCGGCAGCTCCCCCACATGCGCCCCCGAGTACTGGGGATCAAGCGGAATCCATCCTTCGTCCGGCACGTAGACCTCGACCCAAGCGTGCAACGCAACCGTCTTTCCTTCCGAAGTGGTCGTGGAGGAATGCCCCCACCCTGCGGGGGGCACCCAGCTCGAGTAAACCCACCCTATCACGCGCCTCGAGGGCAGTCCAACGGTCCGCGCCAGCGCCAGATAGGCGTTGGTGTAGTCACGACACTGCCCCCGCCTAGAACTCAACACCTTCTCCGACGTTAGGGGCGAATAGGAGGGACTATAGCTCAGCGCAGAGCTAGTCCAGTCTGCGATCTCCTCCGCCAAAGCCCGATTGTCCAAGTTGTCGGGCAAACTCGCCAACACGTTTTCAACGAGCTCCGTTCCCGTGATCACGTACGAATCCGGAAGTAAGAAATAAGCATACGAAGCGGGTACCTTCACCGCCCCCCACTCGAGCTGACCGGAGGGGACAGGAGCCACCAACACATTCTCCGGCTGGGCGCCGTTCTCCGCGACCTCATGCACTACGCGTAAAAAGAGATAGAGCACATCGCGAAAACGCATGTGTCCAACCGGAGTATCCACCGTGCCAGGAGCCCTACCCGTCTCATCCACTTTCAAAACCACTTGCTCCGCCAGCTCTCGGTATTCCTCACGGGAAAGCCATCGCCACACCGCTCCCCACTCGCCCGACTCGTTCTCGGGAGATGCGACTGCCTTCGACTCCAGCGCAGCATTTTCTGCCAACAGATACCGGGCCGCGTTGTAGAGTATTTGGGCGGGGGTCAACCAGTAAATCGATCCGTTCTCCACCACCGGGTACTTCTCCCGTAACTCGCGCCCAAACTTGAGATCAAGCCTGACCTGTTCCACCGACTCGACAAACGACCAGTTCTCTGGCATCGGTGCTGAAAACGTCAGCGCCAGCGAAACCACATTGTCCGCCAGCGCGCTTGGCTCTATCGTGAACTCGTTCTGGGTGGTAACAAAGCGTACACCGTTCTCGGACAGAACCCATACCTCATTTTCCTGTTCAAGCGAGAGAGAGCTCTGCAGGTAGCTCCCCCCACCGTAGTCCACGTACTCCGAGTCCGTGCTGCTCAGGAGTACCACGCCACTCGCATCGGCGGGGAGCTGTATCGAAGTGGTATAAAACTGCCAGAAATTTGCGTCCTCGTATCCGCTACCCCGAGCAAAACTTCGATACAGTAATCGCTCGATCTTCTGCTCCCCGAGCTCCTCCTCCGCAGCATCTTCAGGATTTATCCATCCAAAATCGATTCTCCATCCCTCCCCCGTCCATCTCGCAACCCTGTGGACCCGCAGAGTCGCATCGATCCGCATCCCCGCGTTAAACTTCACCACCGCCCAAATATTGTCCACCTCCAATCCGCGCAGCGCAAAGGAGTTCCGAAGCTCCTCCTCAATGCTCTGCGCATAGCTCTCTATCCCGGTGAGCAGCACCACTTGCTTGAACACGTCCGTGAAAGGCGAAGGGGGAAGGTAAAAAGATACTTCACCGCAGGCGTCGCCCTCGCTGTCCACGCGAAGAACCAGCTCGTCGTGCTTTTCAAACTCCAAAATGGAAGGAGCCTCCGGAACTATTCCTGCTATGAAATAGGCGCTGAAAAAAGCCGCAAGAAAGACCAACACCACCCCGACCGCCAGAGCCCTATCCATCTCCCATCTCCTTCCGAATCTTTCGAGTCGCCTCAACAATCGAGCGCAACTTACCGACGGCCTCCTCGCGCGTTCGCGTCTTGAGACCACAATCCGGATCCACCCACACGCGCTCGGGGCGCAACACCTGCAGGGCCGCGCGGATTCGCTTCTCCACCACCTCGGGGGGCTCCACCACGTGAGAGTGCACATCGACAACCCCGAAGGAGATGTCACGGGTGAACGGGTGCTCCTTGAACAGCTCCACCAAATCCAGCTGGGAGTTGGACATCTCCAAATCAAAATTGTCAACGGGGAGCTCCAACATCTGCGGATAAACGAATTCGAAAGCCCCGTAACAGATGTGGGTGATGAAATAGGCGTTCAGGTTTTTTGTCATTATACGCATCGCCTCCGTAGCAAAAGCTGGCAGTTCCTCCGGCCGCGCTGATATGGCGGGCTCGTCTATCTGGATTATCTTGGCACCCGCGCGCACGAGAGCCTCCACTTCCTTCCGCAAAGCACGGGCAAGCGCAAGACAAGCGTCGCGCCGGCTCGGATAGTACTCGTTGAACGACCAGTCCATCATCGTGTACGGCCCAGTAATCATCCCTTTAACGGGGCGCTCGGTGAGACTCTGCGCGAAGCGCCACCACTCGACGGTAATCGGCCCCTGCCATTCCACCTCCCCCACGATTATGGGTTTCCGGTAATACCGATTCCCGTAGCTCCGAACCAGCCCGCTGATCTTGAACCCGGAGAGATGCTCAGCAAAGTAAGTGGCCATGTCCCCCCTGTACATCTCGCCGTCCACCAGCACATCTAGCCCTATCTGCTCTTGGAGCTGGATCCACTCGCGAGTCGCTCGCTCCTCGAGTTCCCGGAGCTCGGCTGGTTCGATTCGGCCAGCGCGCAGCCTACGCCTGGCTTCGAGCAGATAGGGGGGCTTGGGGTAACTCCCCACAGCCGTTGTCGGGAGGAGTGGAAGTCTAATCCCGAGCTGTTCCAACTTGGTCCGCGACATGAGTTTCACACCCATTTGAACCCCCGGCGTAAAAACTTCACGAGACCCGCCATCTTAAATCGGAAGAAGGAAATAGAAGTGTGGTGGAAGCGTGGGTTTTGTAGACAAGGCAAAAGGACTCCTGCTTAATCCCACCAAGACCTTTCAGGGCTCCAAAGGGGACTCGCTCGGCGACGCACTGAAGTACGCGGCAGTGTGGTTCGTTATCTTGGGAGTTCTGGCGGGCATCGTGCTTGCGGCGGTAATAGGCGCGCTTGCCAGCATGTACGAGCAGCTTCCGGGCTTGGGCCAATTCGTGGACACTCTGAGCGGTTGGGGCTACGCACTCGTGCCCGTGGTCATCGTGATGACCGTGATCGGCGGAATCATTGGGCTCATCATCGGCGGGGCATGGACACACCTGTGGGTCTACGTGTGCGGCGGACGGAAGGGATACGGGCAAACCGTGAAGGCTCTCGCCTACGGCGGAACTCCTGGATATGTGCTAGGGTGGATCCCCTTCGTCAACTTTATCGGGAGTCTGTGGGCGCTGATTCTTTCCATCTTAGGGCTTCGAGAACTCCACGAGATTTCGACCGGCCGCGCGGTGGCCGCTGTTCTGCTCGCCGTTCTGATTCCCGGAATACTCTACGCTGCCATCATCGCCTCCACGGGTTCTGCCACGCTCTCTTCTTGAAGACGGCTCTTCCTCCTCCAGCCTTTTTTATTTCTTTTTGAAGAGCCACACGAGAATAAAGCCGCTCCCGACGCAGGCGATCCCAGAAATCAAGTAGACTAACTTCGAAAGAGAGCGCAAGAAGCTGGAGACACTCATAACCTCCGTCCAGCTGATGGAGCCCTCGAGTCTGACCCCGATATTGTCCCCGATGAAGACGAACCACATATCAAGCTTGTAATCGGTCGAAACGGCGAAGGAGTGGAGGGACTTGTTCTCTCCGTGGACGATTGAGTCAAAGCTCTTACCCGCCAACCAGAGCTGGTACTCGTCTCCAGCCAGAATCAAAAAATCGAAGGGCTTGTTGTCCACCTCTCTCGCCTGACCGGTCAGGTGCACGTTTTCCTCCAAAAACGAGAATAAAGGGGGCGTCACGAGATTGTCCAGCCGCAGAGACGCCCACGACTCGGGCGGGCTCACGACCACCACGCGTTCAAAATTTTCCGAACGTGTTTCACTTTCCGCCGTCGAAGGCGTGAGAACGTGAACCACGAGCAGAACCATCCCAGCCACTACTAAACCCACACCGAAGTAAAACAGAACACGATCTTCAGACACCATCACCCTCTATACACCCCGCGCGGATAAAAATATGAGGAGGGGTCACGGCTGCAGCGCTGGATGTGGTTCGTAGCTTTTGGACTAGGGGCTTATGCCGGGCTCATGGCAGCATCCTACAACTTCCAGTACATCGGATTCATCTGGCCCCTCACGGCCGAAAACCGGGGCCTCTTCCTCTTCTTGGCGATCTCCGTGATAGCTCCGGTGGTGGAAGAGTCCGTCAAACCGGCTGGACTCTATCTGCTCAAGCTGACACGAGCTCGAATAAAGACGAGAGAGTGGATCGTGCTCGGTGCGGTTGCCGGGTTGGGCTTCGGCCTACTGGAAAACGCGATATACGCGACGGAAGCACTCTCGCACGGTATCCACGCGGTGCTCGGAGTACTCGCACTGCGCACTGGACTTTCCCTCCCTGTACACATGGCCGCAACTTCGATTGCGGCTTTCGGGGTAATGAGGTGGAGGAAAACCGGACGAATCGAAGAGCTGTTAAAGTTTCTACTTGTGGCCATCAGCATACACTCCGTCTACAACTTGCTGGTTGCGGTCGCTGGGGGCTGGCTACCATGAGAGAGCGAGCAGTCTTGTTTCGGATCTTGGCGCCGCTGATAGCGTGGATTGGGGCTGGGTGGATTACGTTTGCTGTGGGGGCAGAACGGGTGTGGGAGGAACTCGGTCACGAATTAACAGACAAATGTAGAGTTGAGGCTGTGGGGTACTCAGCGGCAATTTTCTGTTTCGCGCTTTCGGTGCTGTTGTGGCAACGGAGCAAGAGACGCAACCCTCTATAAGCGCTCGGCCTCGCGTTTCAGCTCGGCCAACAGTTCCAGCTTTGCGAACGCGGTGGCGCGGGGAAGGTAATCGCCTATCCCGCAGGAGGGCACAAGGTACACGCGAGAACTCCCGATGGTCGGAAGAATCGTCCTCAGCACCGGGAGAAGCTCATCGATCCGCTCCATCCGAGTATTGCGCCCGTCAACGATTCCCAAGCCCAAATCTAGAGGACAGCCCAAACGGGCAATAGTGTTCGGCAACTTGGGGGCATAAGTCAGATCAAACACCAGTCCTTGAACTGGCAGCCTGCAGAACCTTGGATAAAGGGGCGTGGCATCACCAAAGTAGGTGGCGAGCAACAGATCGGCTTCTCCACGGGCAGACGCTAACTGCTCCACCGAGCGCTTGAACAGATTCCAGTCACCGGGATTGCGGAGAATCGCCGGCTCCTCCACTTGAATCACCCGCGCACCAGCACTCACCAGATCCGAGATCTCCTCGGTCACCACCCGAGTCCATTCCTGGAGCAGAAAGTCGAATCCTCGGGAGCTGCGATCGATCGACAGCTTCGCGATGGTGTACGGACCGGTGATCACCGCTTTGACGGGACGCGAGCTCACACTTCTGGCGAATTCGAACTCGCGGCGCAGGACCGGCTCACGTCTCCGCAAGCTTTGCGTGACCACCGGCTGGCGGAAATAGAAGTTGGTGTCGAAAAAACGGAGCAAACCATCTATCTCGCAGCCCTCAACCTTTCGGGCAAGGTGCGACACCGGATCGTACCACCGGATCTGACCGTCTGTGACCACATCCAGCCCCGCCCGGATCTGCTCTTCGATGACTTCACGGGTAACCTCATCCTGAACCCGCTCGAACTCCTCGTCCGAAATCTCACCACGCTCCCAACGCGTATACGCTTGACGGTGCCGTTGCTGTTCCGGGCTGTCGCCTATCCGCGGATAGCTGCTGTGATTGGAAGCAAGGAGTTCCATCGCACAACAGTAAACGCCCATTCTTAAGAAGATTGGCCCCAGATATGATTTCGGGGTGGTGCCAAGCTGGCTGGGACAGGTGTTGGCCAACGCTTGGATGAGCAGCTCATACCAGCCACCCCATCACCCTTTTGGAATCGACTAAGCCGAAAGCTGTAAATAGAAAGAAAAACAAAAGTATTAGTGGCGGAGGCGGGCCCACGGAGTGGCTTGGTGCCAGACCCCGACTTCAGGGGCGGCCTTCCTCACGTTGGTGCCACTCTACGAGGGTCGCGCCGCTCTGCGGTGCGGCACCTAGCGGGCCTTGGGCCCACCCGTAGTCGCAGGCGTTCCCCGACCTCCAGAACCTGCGACGAACGGTGGGGAACGCCTCCGCCGCTTCTCATTTATTCAGGATTAACCAAGAGATATTCGATGAAGGGAGTCCTGTTCGACATCGACTACTCGGACGAACAAAACGTGATCCGGCTCTACCTCCGAAAAACGCGAGACCTAGTGGTGGTCAACGACCCGCGCTTCGAGCATTACTTCTTCGTGACGGGCCCCAACCCTCAAAAACTAGCTCAGCTCATATCGAAGTTGCGAATCCCCTCCAACGGTGGCTTCATCAAACCGCTCAAAACGGAAGTGGTCGAGCGCACCCGTCTGGGTGAACCCACACCCGCCGTAAAAGTGGTTTTGGAAAAGCCCAAACACCTCCAGCCGCTTCGCAGAACTATACGCGATCTCCCCGGTGTGAACGCAATTTACGGATATGACATCCCGGTGAGCAAGCAGTACCTCATCGAACACGGGCTCAGACCAATGGATGGGGTGGAGACAAAAATCGACGAAAAGCAGCTAACCGTTCTCTCTCCCCCCAAGGCCGTCGAGCTCGACCTGCCAGACCTCCGCGTCATGAGCTTCGACATCGAGGTGTACAATCCCACGGGCGCTCCGCGGCCAGAGCAAGACCCGGTGCTCATGATAAGTCTCGCGGGAAACGACGGCTTCCGCCGTGTGCTCACGTGGAAGAAAGACTCTCCCCCGCTCAAATTCGTCGAGGTGGTGGAAGACGAACGAACAATGATTAAGCGCTTCATCGAGATCATTAAAGAACGCGACGTGGACATCTTGCTTGGGTACAACACCGACTTCTTCGACTTTCCCTATCTCAAGGATCGCGCAAAACACCTCAAGCTCAAACTGGCGCTCGGACGCGACGAATCAGAAATAGTCTCCAAGCGCCGACGGTTCGCCACTGCCACTCGGATACGCGGTCGAATCCATGTCGACGTGTACGCGATAGTCAATTTCCTTGCCACCATTGGAAACATTCGCCTCATCCATTACACCCTCGAAGACGTGTACCGCTACGTATTTGGAAAGGAAAAACCTGATTTCGAATTCACCCGGTTCGTCGAGGCTTGGGAACGCGGGGGCGAACTCTGGAAGCGTCTGCTGGAGTACTCGCTCTCGGATGCGGAAGCCACTCTGGAGCTGGGACTAGAGTTCCTCCCGCTCTTCATTCAAATCTGCAAAATCGTTGGGCAGACCCTCTTCGATGTCACGCGCATGACCCCGGGACAGCTGGTGGAGTGGCTGCTCGTGGCCGAAGCCCAGCGCAGGGGGGAGCTCGTTCCCGCCCGTCCTGTGGGAGGTGAGTACGAGGAACGAATGGAAGAGACATATGCGGGAGCCTACGTGATGGAGCCAAAGCGCGGTATGCACGAAAACTTGGTGGTCTTCGACTTCCGCTCCCTGTATCCGTCTATTATTGTTACTCACAATATCGATCCATCCACCATCAACTGCAAGTGTTGTGAACCATCGGAGAGCACCAGAGTGCCCGAGCTGGATTACCATATTTGTGCTAAGCGCAAGGGATTCATTCCAGGGGTTCTGAAAAAGCTCATTGAAACACGCTCACAGCTCAAGCGCGAGCTGAAAAAGATGAAGCGAGACACCCCTGAATACACCGTGCTCAACGCCCAGCAGTGGGCTCTCAAAGTGATCTCGAACAGCTTCTATGGCGTGCTCGGCTACCCTCGGGCGCGGTGGTACTCCCGCGAAGCGGCAGAAAGCGTGACAAGCTTCGGGCGCTACTACATCCGCCAAAGCATTCAAGAGGCCGAGCGCTTCGGTCTGAGGGTGGTGTACTCGGACACGGACTCGCTGCACTGTACCCTCAACGGTAAAAGCAAGAAGGACGCCATCCGCTTCATGGAAGAACTAAACCGCCGGCTGCCCGGAATCATCGAGCTCGAGCTGGAGGGGTTCTATCCGCGCGCGGTATACGTGACCAAGAAGCGCTATGCGATGATCGACGAGGACGGTCGAATCACCGTCAAGGGCTTGGAGTTCGTGAGACGTGACTGGGCACAGATCGCCAAGCGGACACAGCAGGCAGTGCTCGAAGCCATTCTGAGAGAGGGATCCAAGGAAAAAGCAGCCGATATCGTGCGCACGGTAACGCGCCGCATTCAAAAGGGTGAAGTGGATCTCAACGACTTGATCATCTACACCCAGCTGAAAATGCCGATCGAGAGCTACCGCTCGGTGGGTCCCCACGTGGCAGCTGCAAAGCGTCTGCGAGAGCGAGGCGTAGAAGTGGAGCCTGGAATGGTCATAGGGTATGTGGTGGTTAGAGGGAGCGGCAGCATAAGTGATCGGGCAATACCGGTGGAACTCCTAGAGGGCAGAAACTACGATCCCGATTACTACGTGGAGCACCAGGTGTTGCCAGCGGTCATGCGAATAATGGAAGTTCTCGGCTACTCGGACGAGAGTCTGCGATTCCAGCGAAGCCGGCAACGCGGCTTGGAGGAATTCCTCAGCTGACGATGAGCTCACCTGTCGCCGAAATTGCGATCTCAAACTTTTCGCGTATCCTTCGGCCGTCCACCTTTCTGCCCGCTTTCTCTTTGATCTCGGCAAGCAAATCCACGTAGGACTTGCCGAGCTTTATCCCAGCTGAGTCGGCGGCGCGGAGAACCCGTTTGGGGATGCCCAGCAAGTCCTCCCCTGGTCTCACTTCCACGACCGCCCTCGATTCCAGCTTCTTAGCGAACTCGACGGTCCGTCTTGCGCGCTCTATCTTTTCACGCGCGCGCTTTTCCAAAATAGAGATGTTGGCACGGGTGGTCCGAAGCATCCGGGCGATCTGGGCTTGGCTGTAGCCCTGAGCCCGGAGCTCGAGAACCCGGCGCTGGGCATCAGTGAGAAAAGTGTCTTTCAAGCCGTGCACCCACTACCTATAATGTCATGTCGTCTTTTAGCATTACATAAAGTGTATCCGACGGTGTTCCGGCGGTCATGGATTTTTGCTTGCTTTGTGGTTCGGGAAGTGTGGTACAGCTTTTAGGAATCGCCGTTGGAGAAGCTCGCTTTGTTAAATACAATTTGTTTTTTATAAGCAACCTTCACGCAAAGGATCAGCGAGAAAAGTGAGAAATAGCTGGAGGACGGAACTTAAATGGGTGTGATGGAGGTCCTAACCGCCCTGCTGACGATTACCCTACCATTAATTGGAACGTTAGTTCCGACCATAGTTCTGACCAATCGACAAACGCAGTGCCTCGTCCAGAAGCTGAACTTGCAGACCCAGAAGTTAATCGAATCCTCAAACCGCCAAACACAAAGGATAATCCAAAACTCAAACCGTCAGACCCTCAAGCTTCTCCGGGAGATCAAGGGGGTTCAGAGGGAAATCAAGCAAGTGCAGGAAGACATAGCGTGCACGCTTAAAAAGATCCGGAGGGTCCAGGCCGACACGAACTATCTGCTCCGCAAGCTTGACTTCGGGTTCAAGGCGAACGCCGCGATGCACGGCTGGAAGCGCCTCGACAACATTCCGCTGGAAAAAGCCCGCGAAATTCCCGAACCCAAAGTCCACGATCCGAAGCTACGTGTGTGCTATTTCAAAGTCAGATAGTACGTCTCCCAAAAATCTGTCGTTATTCAAGTCTCGAAATCGCCGGGGGCAGATTTTCATCTGGGTGATGTGTGGCCCCAATCTTTAAGACCTTGAGTTAACAGTTTTGCAGGAGATCCCGATGCTCAGCGAGGAAGAACTCCAGAAATACCGACAGGCAGGAAAAATTCTGGCCGAAGTGAGGGAAGAGATCAAAAAACACGTGAAAGAGGGGGTCAAACTGGTAGACATCGCTGAACGTGCTGAGGAACTCATTCGCTCCAAAGGGGCCCAGCCCGCTTTTCCCTGTAACGTCTCGGTCAACGAAATCGCCGCTCACTACTCTCCTCCTCTAAACGACGAGCGCACCATTCAGACGGGTGATCTCGTCAAGGTGGATATCGGAGCCCAGATAGACGGTTATATTGCCGACACAGCTTTCTCAGTATCGATCGGATCGCCCAATCCCTTGGTCGAAGCTGCGGAAAAAGCCCTCGAAGCAGCGATCTCAGTTGTGAGGCCGGGGATCGACGTGGGAGAAATCGGAAAAGCCGTCGAACAAACCATCACTCAGCTCGGTTTCAAGCCCATCCGTAATCTCACGGGACACAGTCTTGCACCGTGGGACCTGCACGCTGGCATAACGATCCCCAATGTGGCTGAAAAGACCGGACAAATCCTCAAACCGGGGGATGTGCTCGCTATCGAACCGTTTGCAACTGACGGCGCAGGCTATGTCGACGATCTGCAGCAGACCCTCATTTTTCGTTACCTGCGAGACGCGCCCACACGCTTGCGCATGACGCGTGCGCTCCTCCGAGACATCAAGAACTTCTATCGTACTCTCCCCTTCGCTGAACGCTGGCTGGCAAAGCGTATGTCCAAGTTGCGGCTCGAACTGAGCCTGCGCGAACTCGTCGGTGCTGGGGCGCTCTGGCCCTATCATGTGCTATCCGAGCGTGGGAAGGGAAAAGTCGCTCAAGCCGAGCACACCGTGATCGTAACGGAAAACGGTTGTGAAGTCACGACGCGCTGACCACTCACTTCCTGACGATGAACATTGCGTGATCGCGTTCATACGGGTCCAGTATTTTCGTGTCCAACACATCGAGTTCGCGCTGCAGCCGCTCCAGTTCTTCGCTGAAAATCTCGCAGGGGCGCTTGCTCACATCTATGGCGCGCGCCTTAACGGCAAGAACGCCGTACCCTCCTTCGCGTAGGAAGATCCTTACGTTCTTTAGAAAGATGTCGACTTGATCTGGCTGGGCGATGTCCTGATAGACCACATCGGCCGAGGACACTAGGGGAGCATAAGCACAGGGATCGCCTGCATCTGCTAGAATCGGGAGCATGTTCGAGCGCTTGCTGCATACTTGAAGCAAATCGCGTAACGGCCGGCTGGAAATCTCCACGCAAAAAACTTTTCCTTCGGCGTCTACGATATCGCTCACGAAACTCGCTGTGGTTCCGCTCGCAGCGCCCAAGTAGAGAACCCGGTCCCCCCTGCGAAGCGGAAAGCGCTTCAGCCCCTTCATTATGGCAGCTGCCAATTTGCTTCGGTACGGATCCCACATACGGAATTCAGACCCTTTATGTTCGAAAGTCCACTCGTCCACAAAAACCTTGAATCCCGGCGCCAAACTCTTCGTAACAAGCTTCCTCCCTTTTCCTTCAAAGGCGGCCCAGTAAACATTGTCAAAGTCTGGGTGGCGAACGAGTTCGACCATCAGAAATGAAAGCGTGTCTTAAGAAAAAAACTTATTGCTGCATGATTTCGGCAGCTCGGGATTTGAACTCAGCTAAAAGCCTTTCCCCAACGAACTCGCCCGCCATGAAATCGACGCGTGCAGCTATGGCGATTTTGCCTGCGAGAGCGCGCGCTATTTTTCCACGCAGGCGCCGAGGGGCTGTACGAACAGCTGGGTGCTGATAGATCACACCGTGTTTTGGTGGCTTGGCTTTTCCCTTTAAGGCGCGGAAAAGGGCCTTCTCCGCGCCCAGAACCTGAATAGTGCTGGCCGGGAGCCGGGAGAGCTCGCCCAGCCCGCCTGCGAGAGAGATCAGTCTGGCCCCGATCGTGCCCCCAACAAGTGTCTTGAGATTCGGAGCAACCTGCGCCATTAGCCCGTCCACGTATTCCACAAGTCGTTCTCGAAGTTCCTGCAGGGATCTTATCTGCCCAACACACTCCTTTATGGCTTTCAAGTCGAGTTCATCCATGGGCGCGCCCACCGAAGATTTCGCTGCATCAGCAATCCGGCGGGCACGCTCTTTTGGCAGATCCCCCACCGCCTTCACACGGTTTTCGGTGAAATCCGCTCTCGAGCCGAGCTCGTGTACAAACTTGAGGTAGAGCTCGTGATCAGGGACCAACCGGTCGAGTTCAGGAAAATGGCGGCCGTACCACTCACGAACTCGAATCGTCAGGATGTTAATAAAGCGATCTAATTCGTCGATCATATCAATCGCGTGAATAATCAAACGATCGCGCTGTCCGGCTTCACGCTTCAGTTTGATGCGCGTTAGCAGAAAACTCACTTCGCGGCGCAGATCCTCTACCGAAGCCACACCGATTCTCTCCGCAACATCGGCGAGTTTTTCGCGCAGAATAGATCCCGCGCGATTGGGGATTTGATGGACAAAACGGGCATCCGAAAACTCGGTTGCCAGTCGTTCGACCAACTTGGAGGACTCAAGCACGAAGTCCTTCTCCCCGCGCTCCATCAGTTTGTGAATGAGGACGCGGTGCTCGGGCGTTGGTGTCCCCATCTCGATTGTCATCAGCCGGCCAGCGACTTCGCCCGGGTCGGGAGGAAAACGCTCGTATGCCACTAGCTCTCCTTTTTCATCAAATGCAAAGACGCCCAGTACACACTCACCAATGTGGAGAACCATCAGCCTCCCCGATAGGGTTATGCCCGGAGCGTTATAACTCTAGTACTCCTCGCAGAGGAGCTGGAAATAGCTGCGTGGATGGGCACAGGACGGGCAGCGCTCTGGTGGTTCTTTCCCGTAGTGCACATAGCCACACTCGCGACAAACCCAGTAGACCTCGCGGTTCTTTTTGAACACTGTGCCAGCCTTGACTTCGTGGAGGAGCTTCTGGTAGCGTTCCTCATGGTGCTCTTCCGCCTTCCCGATAGCCCTCAGTCTCGCGGCTATCTCCCTTAACCCCTCTTCTTCAGCAACCTTGGCGAACTCAGGATACATCGTTGTGTGTTCGTAGTTTTCCCCTGCGATTGCAGCTTTTAGATTTTCAGCGGTCGTCCCAAGCACCGTTGGAGCCACGGTTTCCACTTTGATTTCTTCGAGAGACTCACCAAATTTTTCCTTGAGCTCTTGGATGAGCTTGAAGAGAGTGCTCGCATGTTCGCGTTCGTTCTCGGCTGTCATTCTGAAAATTTCAGCAATTTGCTCGTAGCCTTCCTTTTTTGCGACTTTGGCGTAGAAGGCATAACGGTTGCGAGCTTGGCTCTCCCCAATGAAGGCCTTCACCAAGTTCTCAAGTGTTTTTCTCATGTCTGCTCCCAGGGCAGGTGTCCACGCTGAGCGGTAAAAATGTTGTGTGTAAAAAGGGCTTGTAGAAAAATTCTGAATCCCCAAATTTTCTTGGGAGGCTGGGCTGGAGGCGATGGCATGAGGGGGTACGAGAAACGGTCAAACACGGCTTCAACAGACGATGGCGCGCAAGGGACGCGGCATACGCCGAACTCGACGATGCACTACTGGAACTCCTCTATACCGTCCTCCGGTTGCT
>JAPDJH010000001.1 GCA_029259175.1 Hadesarchaea archaeon | reverse complement strand
CCTTGCGCGCTCGGGCTAGAAGAGAGGCGAGAGCGGGTGCACCTCACACGGTTCCGATGAGGAACCGCCGCGCCCCTCTCGCCGAGTATTGTTTCATTTCAAGAACGGAAAAATTTTTCTACAAGCCCGTGTAAAAATCGTACTTTTCATACCAAAAGCCAAGGGTTACCTAGCCGAACTTTTTGCAACCCTTCCTCTTTACAAATCTGGAGAAACCGCTCGGCATCTTTGCGCCGCGTGTACGGCATGTCATCCATGAAGTACTGCGGGTGGAAGGCTAACAGCGAGTAAGGGATCGTGGGGTCGAGGTCCGCGATGAACGAGGCAATCGCCCGGATTTCTTCCTCGTCGACATACCCCGGAACGAGCAAAGTGCTTGCGCGCGCCAGTGGGACTTCGGGCCGCTCCCCGTGCCGTTTCGCCAATTGCCTAAAGTTCTCGTAGGCCAGCCGGTGCTCGATGCCGGAAAGGGCGTAGAGGATCTCGCTCGACCAGCACTTGAAATCCATTTTTATTCCTCCGCCACTCTCCAGCGAAAGCTCGATGAAGCGATCCAGATCTCTTGGATTCATGCTGAGGTTGGTCTCCAAACAAACCCTGAGAATCCGGTGCTCGCGCTCGGCCCGTTCGCGGATCAGTTCGGCCGACGCAATCACAAAGGGCATCTGACTCGAGGGGTCGCCCCCGAAATAGCACACACACCCGACCCGCTCCGTGGCCTTCGCCGCCAAGTCCTCGGCACTCATCACCGGTTTGCCTGCGCGCGTGAGCTCCCGAAAGCTGTAGTTCTGACAGAACAGGCACGAATAAGTGCAGCTACCGAGGAAGACGGCCAGATTGTCCCACTCGATGTCCCCCCGGGGTGTTCTGCACCATTTGGGATACCCGGCTCCGCTCGACCCCGCACAAAAGTCAGCCGGAACACAGTTGGTGGGCAACGGGTCATAATAGTACTGGAGCAGACCGCGCTCCGGGGTTCCAAATCGGCGCACCAATCTGTTGCCCTTGTTCTCAACCGCGCCGCAGTATCCTATCCCGCCCGGTGGGATAACGCAGGCATTGCCGCAGCCGGTGCAGCGCCGCCCGTTCTCGGCCCGCGGTGGTTTTTCTGGCAAACCATAACGCCGTCTAACCTTGGCGTGAGCCTCCTCGATGTAAGGCCTCGCGTCATCGAAACGTTCGCGCACACAGGTCGGACAAACACGCAGCGTCTTGGAGATTTCCTCTGCCTCGCGTCCACAAAGCTCGCACCGAACCCGCCAG
Organism: Hadesarchaea archaeon; assembly: GCA_029259175.1. GTDB lineage: Archaea > Hadarchaeota > Hadarchaeia > Hadarchaeales > Hadarchaeaceae > JAVZGN01. The sequence goes on along the minus strand of JAPDJH010000001.1, from coordinate 248,519 downwards.
CCGCGCTTGGGTGCAGGCAAGAACATCAAATCCACTTCTGCCACAGCGTTTACATCACTTTCCTCCAAAATGTATAAATAGTATATGTACCAATAGTACATGATACAATGAAATGGCCACCGGCTTGGCTGGGTGAAGCATATTGTGTGTTGTGCACAGAATCGAAAAAGATTCTTACCCCAAAGGATGCTGCAGAGGTTTTAGGAGTTACGGAAACCAAGGCCACGCTTATTCTGAGCCGGTTGGTGCGGATGGGCTGGATAAACCGGCTGAAAAGAGGCCAGTATCGCGTGGTGGAGCCGTCCATGGTCTTCAAGCGGATTGCTATCCTAAGGGAAATTGAAAGAAATCTCGATAGAGTCCCTCAGAGGGAGTTCATCCGGCCGCTGAAGTGCTTCATGGAGCTGGTTGTGAAACACTACGGGGAGCGCTTGGTGTCCGCTGCACTGTTTGGCTCAATTGCACGGGGGAACGCGACCCCCTCTAGCGACATCGACCTGTTGCTCGTAATCGAGGGTCTCCCGAAAAAAGTCGGGGAGCGCCAAGATGAAATATCCAGACTCAAACTCCAGTTCTACGCGTTGCCGGAACATTGGTTGCTACCTGCTCCGGTTTCACCCATTCTGTATACCCCCGAGGAAGCAAGGGATTTCCACGACATCTACCTCGACATGACACGCCATGTGGTTGTACTCCTCGACAGGGGCGACCTCTTAACTCAAAAGCTGGCCGAGCTTTCGACTCATCTCCGGAGACTGAAATCGAAGAGAGAAGAACTCGATGGAAAGCCCGTTTGGGTGCTGGCTCCCGCCTTGGAGAGAGGGGAGGTGGCAGCTCTTTGAGCGAGGAATTCGTGAAATACTATCTCGAAGAAGCGGAGGATCGCTTAAGTTCCGGACGGCGCGCTCTCGGACAGGGGAGATACAGCACTTCGATCTTTTACTCGCAAGAATGCGTCGAATTCGCGGTGAAGGCGGTGATGGAAACTCTCTCGATCAAATACCCGCCCATTCACGATGTGAGCGCCCTAGTGCTCAAGTTGGAAAAGGATCCGCGGCTGCCCGAATGGTTCAGGAAGCGGGCCAGGCACGTGGCGGAGGTAGTCTCTGGGTTGGCTGGCAAGCGGATAATCGCAAGGTACGGTGACCAAATCAGGAAAATTCCCCCATCCAAACTCTTCGATAAGCGCGATGCAGAGAAGGCCATCGCCGACGCCGAAGAGATCCGCCGGCTCTCCGAGAGGTTTGTAAAATGGTGGTTTGGGAGGAAAAGTAAACGGTGATCGCCGACAAAAACTGATGGCCGATGGTCTGCTGAAAGCACTTCCGTATTTGAGACCATCCCGATTTTTTAACATTCCCAAATTCTCAATCAGCCGCGTGGCAGCGATAGTACTACACTTTCGACCATAAAATTTAAGACAGCCAGGTTCAATGTCAAAAAGATACGCATGATGAAGCTGGCCATAAATGGGTTCGGACGGATTGGGCGCGTGTTCTTCCGTGCGGCCCTGCAGAACCAGGAGTTTCAGAAAAACTTCGAGATCGTGGCTATTAACGACCTCACGAGCCCCAAGGCCCTCGCACACCTGCTGAAGTACGACTCAATCCATGGAATCCTCAACCGGGAAGTCAAAGCCACCGAGAACTCGCTGGTTATCGACGGCAAGGAAATCCGCGTGTTCAACGAGCGCGATCCGGCGAAACTGCCGTGGAAGGATCTTGGGGTAGATTACGTGCTCGAGTCAACGGGTGTGTTCCGCGACCGCGAGGGGGCAAGCAAGCACCTCGAGGCGGGGGCCAAGCGCGTGGTTATCTCTGCCCCTGCGAAGAAGCCAGATGTAACTCTCGTGCTCGGTGTAAACGACGAGATCTACGATCCCGGCAAGCACCGCATCCTCTCGAACGCTTCCTGCACCACCAACTGCCTTGCGCCCATGGTAAAGGTGCTTCACGAGAACTTCGAGGTGAAGCGCGGGTTCATGACTACCTGCCACGCCGTCACAAACGACCAGCGCATCCTTGACCTGGTTCACAAAGACATGCGCAGAGCTCGAGCAGCCCTGTTGTCCATAATCCCGACCACCACCGGTGCCGCTGTGGCGATCGGTGAGGTGATACCCGAGCTGAAGGGCAAACTCGACGGGGTGGCGCTCCGCGTTCCCGTGGCTGATGGTTCCATCACCGATCTCGTGGTCGAAGTCGGGAAAGAAACAACGGTCGAAGAAGTGAATCAAGCGTTCAAGAAAGCGGCGGATGGGAAGCTCAAAGGGATTCTCCAGTACACCGAGGAACCGCTGGTCTCAAACGACATCATAGGCAACCCGTACTCCTGCATCATCGACGGTCTCAGCACCAAGGTCATCGGAACCACCGTCAAGGTCTTCGGCTGGTATGACAACGAGTGGGGCTACTCCTGCAGGCTCGTTGATCTCTTCAACCTCATGCGCGCCCGGGAAGCTTAGATTGCCACCATCTGAAGGGCTCAGCACCCGGAGCGAATGAAGCTTCTTTTCAGTTAAGTATAAATGAGTAGTATTACTTAGTTATACATAGAGGTAGGAAAATGAAGGTCAAAGCGAAGGTTGGACCCAAAGGACAGGTGGTAATTCCCAAAGAGCTGCGAGAAGAGTTCAAGATCGCTCCGGGCGACGAGGTGATGTTCGACGCGAAGGAAAATGCTATTCTGATCTACCCACGAGTCGACCCGAAAAAATTCGTTGACGAACTGCTGAGCATTGTTAAGCATAAGAAAAAGGCACCGGCAAAGATAGATTGGGACGAGCTCTACTACTCTCAATTTGAGGAACACCCATGATATACTGCGACTCTAATCTTTTCATTTACCCAGCGATCTACACGGCGGATAGAAAGACAACAATGGCAAGAAAAATCCTTGAAGCACTGGCGAGGGGTAAGCTAAAAGGTTTGACGTGTTCCCTAACAGTCGATGAAGTTCTCTGGGTTGTGTGGAAGAATGCTGGCAAGGCGGCAGCAATCGAGTGGGCCAAACGAGTATTAGAGTTCCCAAATCTCAAAATCGTTGACACAACTGCTTTTGACATGAGAAAGGCAATAGATCTTGTACAGCGATACGGTCTCAGACCCCGGGACGCCATCCACGCCGCCTGTTGCCTGAACCACAGTATTTTCACCATCGTGTCTGATGATGCAGATTTCGATGTGGTTGAAGAGCTCACGCGGCTCGATTTCAAGACCGCAGTTTCCAGAATAAAAACGTGAAGCCAGCCGGGCTCTCAAGAGCCAAGCTTTGCTCCGCATTCGGGGCAGAACTTCGACTCGGCTGAAACCCGCTTGCCGCACTTCGGGCACACGACCAGCACTTTTTCGATGACCTTTGGGGCCAGTTTTTCGAGCGCCTTTCTCCGCCTCCGCAGGATTGCTATTCTGATGGGGAGGAAAACGATGCCGACAAACAATAGGAGAATAAAAGTCGCGGACACCACATCTCCGGGTGAACGAAGCGGCTCTGAGTAAATAAGGAAGCCAAGTACTATTGCTGTCAGGATCGCGCCGGCTGCTCGACAAACTCGGTGAACTGGCAGAACGGCATATGCCGCGAGCGAAGGGATGAGGACGGCGATTCCCGTCCCAACCAGCAAACTCTTGGATGGGGAAACTTTAACTGGAACCACGAGCGTATCGGGGCTCTTCATGTAGCCGATAGTGTAGCTCGGCAGTATCTCGTACTCGCCGAGGAACGTGCTCAGCACTATCGAGAAGGAGCCCTCGTATTGATATGAAGTCGAAATTTCGAATTCGCCGGGGCGATCAGGCGCTGTAAACTCGAAGGTTTTAGACGAAGAACCAGAAAACATAAGCATGTTACTTCCGGCTATTGGGACACTCCCCCCGAGGGAGGCCCCCACGTCCGTTGAGAAGCGCACAACCACATCTCCTATTCCCAAACTCGCCACCTTAACATCCATGTCGCCGAGCGGTGTCTCGAAATAAGGTAATGAAACTGGGTACTCGATCCCGCCGTAAGAAAACGTGAAGGAAATGGAAGCCGGGCCAGGTGTTATGCTCAAGGTGCCTGTCGCAGAACTCCCAGCTTCCACCTCGCTCGGAACTTGAAGTTCGGCGTACACGCTACACGAGAAGTTCACTGATCCTATTGCGGTATCGAAAGTCTCTGAAAACGTGATTTTTTTCTCTTGGGTCTCCGCTTGTGCTAAGCCAGCCCCTGCAATCAAAAGTATCGCGATCGCGAGCGAGCAGCAGAGAACACCAGTCCGTTTTCTCATGGATGTCCAAGAAAACTCCGGGGGGGTTTAAATGCATTACGAATTTCAGCTCTGTTGCAAACTCGGAAAAACAGATCCCGACAACCCACAGGAATTCGCTACCGATGAAGCTGCTGGGACGCCGGTGTTTGGTCCAAACTCCAGCGTAAATTGCCAGATCTCGATTGGTTATCGCCGTGCGCCACCACTAAACCGCTTCGAGCCTGACGATTCCCTGAACGCCGTCAAAGCCTCGATCAAACGACACTATATGACGGATGCCCCGATCTCTCATCACAGTAACGCTCACGGCGTCCGCAAAGCTGAGCCTCGCGTATCTCTCAAACAGGTGGTACGCAGCATTGAAGATGTTTTCATCGGTGTGCAAGATTTCGACATGTCTTGAATCAAGTAGCATTTTTGCAACTTCGATGGATTCCTTTTGCCCGATTTTTCGCCTAATGTATGTGACCACTTCGCTGAAGATGAAGTCCGTGATGTAAACTTTCCCCAGTCTTCCCTTCAGAATAGTCTTCAGCACCGCCGCGGCTTCCCTGTGATGAGCGTCCTTTGGATTGGCAGCCCCTATCCAAACACCTGAGTCTATCAGGTACATGGACTTACCCGTAGACCACCGCGTCTATTTCGGCCGTCGCATCGGATTTGGTCTTTGTGGGAAACGCGCCAATGAGTTTCGAAAGAGGGTCTTTCCCGCTCTTTTTCCTGACCCTCACGAGTATCTCGTCGCCGATTACTGTCCACACCACCTCATCGCCCGGACCCACGTCAAATCTTTCCCTTATCTCGGCAGGTAGGACCGTCTGGAATCCGCTCGAGACTTTTGTTTTGATCTTCACTGCCATTTTTTCTCCTCAAAATAAAATATATTTTTTCAAAGTATTTAATCATTTCTCAAAGTAACTTTTTGCGGAGAAGGAAAAATCTTTGAAAAATCGTGCTCGCTCACCCTCATTGCCACGAGCAAAGCTCAGCAGACTTATACGCGTGAACACAAGTTTTTCCGATGAGACTGCGTTCTGGAAAGGTTGGGCCGGCAGAACTCAAGCAGTGGTTGTTCCCGCTGGTCCAGATACGCGACAGGCGCGTAATCCTCGGTCCCGGTCCCGGACTGGACGCGGCGGCCATCAGTTTCAAATCCCGCATTCTGGTGCTATCAAGCGATCCCATCACGGGGGCGCTCGAAAACCTCGGCTGGCTGGCTGTCAACATCAACGCAAACGATGTCGCCGTCTTGGGCGCTGCGCCGCGCTGGTTTCTGTCCTCAATTTTTCTTCCCGAAGGATCCACGGGTCAGCAGCTCATGAGGCTCGCGAAGGAAATTCAGTCTGCCTGTGACGAACTCGGAATCTCGCTCGTGGGTGGGCACACCGAGGTGACTCCTGGAATCGATCGGACAATCGTGTCGGGAGCTATGATAGGCGAAACTTCAAGAAAACGGCTTGTCACCCCTGCTGGTGCAAAACCAGGTGACATTATCATTCTGACCAAATCCGCCGGAATCGAGGGTACTGCCGTCCTCGCCAGCGACCGCGGGGATGAACTTGCCAAGGCGATGGGGCGTCAACTGGTCATCAAGGCCCAGCACTTTTTGCGCCGGATAAGCATCGTACGAGAAGCCCTCATCGCCGCCAAGCTGGGTGCCAGCGCCATGCACGACCCCACTGAAGGAGGTGTCCTCGGTGGGCTCCACGAGCTGGCCGAGGCCTCTGGTGTCGGCTTCGAAGTGGAAGGCTCCAAAATCCCTGTCGAGCCAGAGACCACAAAAATATGCAAGTACTTCAGGATAGACCCGTTGCGGCTCATAAGTTCTGGAGCGCTTCTGATAACAGCCAAACCAACGCGAGCCGATATCATCGTCAAACGCTTGCGGCGCGCTGGCATCCAAGCAAGTAAAATCGGCCGAATTGTTCGCAGCCGAGAAACCAGACTGCTCGACGGCAAGCGCACCCGCTATCCAAAGCAGGACCACCTCTGGCGAGTATTCTCCCCGGCTCCGTGGGAAAGGTTGAAATAGGCGCCAAACCAAAAGTGGATAAGAAATCGCGAACAGGAGGATTGGAAAGATGGAGATCATTTTCGGATCGGATCGGCTCAAGCGCGGCTTTGCCCGTATGCAGAAGGGCGGAGTGATCATGGACGTTACCACTCCGGAACAAGCGATTATTGCCGAGGAGGCCGGAGCCGTCGCCGTCATGGCCCTCCAAGCCGTGCCAGCCGATATCCGGAAGGCCGGCGGGGTGGCGCGAATGGCCGACCCAGCCATTATCAAAGAAATCATGGACGCCGTCACGATCCCTGTGATGGCCAAGTGCAGGATCGGTCACTTCGCCGAGGCCCAAGTTCTGGAAGCGTTGGGCGTTGACATGATCGACGAGTCAGAGGTATTAACCCCAGCAGACGAGGAGTTCCACATCGATAAGCGCAAGTTCAAGGTTCCTTTTGTGTGCGGCGCGCGCGACCTCGGTGAATCGCTGCGGCGAATCAACGAAGGGGCCGCAATGATCCGCACCAAGGGGGAGGCCGGGACAGGCAACATCGTGGAGGCCATTCGGCACATCCGACTGACCAAGCGCCAGATCGCCGAGCTGGCCGACATGAGCGATGACGAGCTCGAAGCTAAAGCCCGCGAGTACCGGGTTCCAGTCGAGCTCGTAAAGGAAACCGCCCGTCTCCAGCGACTGCCCGTGGTCTGGTTCTGCGCCGGAGGAATAGCGACTCCAGCCGATGCCGCCATGGTGATGCAGCTCGGTGTCGACGGTGTCTTTGTCGGCTCGGGGATCTTCAAGTCCAGCGATCCGCCGCGCATGGCCCGCGCCATCGTTGAAGCGACCCGCCATTATGACGACCCAGAAAAAGTGCTGGAAGCCTGCATGAATCTCCCCCAGCCGATGAAGGGCATCGATATCCGAACACTCAGAGAAGAGGAGAAACTCCAAGTCCGAGGGGTTTGAGGACCGCAAACGAGAAAACGTGTGATTCTCGCGAAACGAGCAAGGGAACGCATTCTTTTATCATCTGAGCGTGAGATAAGCCGGGGGACTTGATGCTGCAGTACGTCGGCGCCCTCGTTTTGGGAGTCCTCATCATCGGCAAGGCTGGCGATATTTTCGTGGAATCCGCTCGCAGAATAGCGCAGGCTTTGGGGGTTTCCCGAGTCTTCATAGCGCTCACTCTGATTGCCTTCGCCACCTCGGCTCCAGAGTTCTTCGCCTCTCTCATCGCAGCAGCACTCGGAAACTATGGAATATCCTACGGGAATGTGGTCGGATCCAACATCATCAACATCGCAGTGGTGCTCGCCATAGCCGCTTTTTTTGGAGTCGCTAGAATAGAGCGGGGAAATCTGATTGACTCGCTCTTCCTTTTAATCATCAGTGCAGTACTGGTGCTCCTCTCCCTCGATAAAAGCATCACGTGGTCTGAGGGGACCATGCTTTTGATTCTCTTCGCACTCTTCGTGTGGATTGCTTGGAAAAAGGAAGGAAACCCTGCGCCCAAACGGCGTGCAAATCTGAAACAGCTCGTTGGGATTTTCTGTCTTTCGGCGGCGGGTCTCTTCATCGGAGCGAGGCTTCTGATCTACGGAGGAGCTGGGATAGCGGAAAGCCTCCTGATTTCTGCTGGTTTTTCGAAACTCGAGGCGGAGGCCGCAGTCGGCTTCACCATAATCGCCATCGGGACGTCTCTGCCGGAGCTCGCAACCGTCCTCATTTCAGCTAAGAAGAGGTTCTACGACATCTCGCTCGGCACGATCATAGGCTCTAATGTGTTCAACATCGGGCTCATCGTGGGAAGCGCGTCTTTGGCTACCGCTGCAAAGGGAAGCGCCCTCCTGGTGGACTCGCAGGCAATCCAAGTTAGCAATCCGGTGATGCTGTTGTCTGCGACTCTCCTGACGGCTTTTGTGTTTAGGAGAAAGCGGCTCACGACTTGGCAGGGAATGGTGCTCCTGCTCCTCTATTTCGGCTATCTGGCTGTCATGCTCCTGTTTTATTCAGCGTGAGATGAGCGCGTCGATTCGCTCCACCCGGCCCTCTCTGATATCTCTCGCCAACCTGGAGCCTAACGTCTCGCCTTTCACCTCCACTTCGCGGCCGTCTCGATACCGAAGCTTGTAGGAGACCACCCGGACCCCCTCTTGGAAAGTGTCCAGACGCTTCGGGTTGTGGTACACGACCAAACACCGACCGAGAAATCTAAAAGCAAAAGAGTTCTTTGGCATCTCTACCGTTTTTGGTTTGCCCCCCGGTTCATAGTACGTTCGCTTCACTCTCTTCTTGGTGAACATCCACCCGGGCAAAATCGGCCGCAAGCCGAGCACGAGTCCACCGTTCTCTAACCTGAAGGGGGACGGTCCGGCAACCATCAGAGTCCACATGTGGATCATCTCGGCAGTGACTCCGCTAAGCCTTGGTTGAACCCCTCGGCCGTGAAGTCGCTCATCCGGGAATGCGCTACTCACAATGGCCGAGACCCCCTCCAAGATGCTTCTTCCGTACACTTGTGGATCCAGAAACGGGACTAGCGCGTGCCGGATTTCCTCGAAGAACTCGCGGTGAAGTCCGCTCCTGATTAGCTCGAGCAACCACTTGTATTCCATGTGCAGGTACACTGACTCGTTTTCAAGCCAGCCGCGTGCGTAAGCTTTCACGCGCCCGATCTCGAACGGCTCGTGCTCCAATGATTCACAGACCTTGAACATGCGTAACTTCCGGTCATACAGCGGACTGCGCCGAACGGCTCTGTAAATCGCTGCGGCCCGTTGCGGCTCCACTCTGAGCATGTGAACCGGGCCTTCAAGGAAAAGGGAAACCGGGCGCGGCTTGAAGCGTTTCACACGCACACATGGATGGCCAGAAGGACCACAGAGGGGTATTTTTCTCTTTGGGTCCTTCCAAATGACCTCGTAGTCCGCTACCTCATTAATGAAGTAAGTATACGGAATCCCTCGGGGGTTCATTATTCGTTTGAGGTTTTCTGGAGCAAATACGTTCTCTAGCAGTTTTAGGCATAGATCTAAAAACCGCTGGACACGCTTTAAAGAAACCTTGAGCTCCCGACCACTAATGCCAAACTTTGTGCGTTCTCGATAGAGCTCCTTGAGGCCGTTGCTCTCGTCCCAGTAGCGGAATGGTGAACCACCCTTCAACCTGCGCTGGATGGCTCGCTCCAAGCCACGCATGAAGTCCACCAGCTCTTCGTAAATCGGGATCTCCCGGTAGCGCTTTATTTGCGGAATGGCGTTGCGCAGAAAACGGCAGAGCCTTATCAGTTCCAGCGTCTCGCAGAGAGAAGAACCAAAGATACCCGGCAAACCGTTCGCAGAGTCGTTCCACCCCGGCTTATCGGCCTCCATCTCTATCCCTAAACCCCGGGGATCCAAGGTCGCCATGCGGTTGACTAGCAGTGAAAGGAGTTTGACCAACAGGGTTGTCCTATACACCCTCCCGCGCCCGTACGCCGTGCGAACCAGGGTGGGGAGTTCCCGCCGACCCCGAATCAACTCTAATTTCTTCTGATCGCGGATCACAGCACAGTACTGCCGGACTTTTCCATCGACGAGCACGTGCTTCAGTCTTCTTGGGAGAACCACATCTGGGTTGTCATAGAAGAAATACTCCTTGGTTAGCAACAGTTCCTCCAAGCGCTCGGGATAGATCTCCAAGAAGGCGTCGATAAGGTCCAAGTTGTAGGTCCAGTGATCAACCCAGAAGCCCTCGTGGAGAGCGCCTACATCGTTGAGGCGAGAATGAGCAAGGATCTCAGCGAGGATGTGCTCGTATAGCTTCTTATCGCGGAAGCCCGCTTCCTCCAGCTTCATCACGAGTTCTCCCGGTGTGAACTGACAGCTCAGGTATTTCATGAGTTCCTTTACTCGCTTGGATGGAAGAATTCGTCTCAGCAATCGTTCGACCGCCGCTGTGTTCTCGACCGTGTAGGTGAGTCTCGAAACGATTTGGGGGTTGTAGCCGTCGAGCTGGAGCAGACTCATGAAGAGACGCAGATTGAAGTCCTCGATTTCGGGAAAGAACCAAACGTCGCGCCTGCGGTTCTGGAGCGGGTCACGGTACAGTCCGGTGCCCTGAGAGAGATAGTTCGGCTCGAGCACGAAGAAGTGATAGTCTCGCTCCAAATCCCCGTGCATGCGGGAAAAGACGTAGAACACTCGCTTGTTCTTCCCGCTACCGAAAACGATAGGCATTCCTCCCCGTAACACATTATCCAAAAAGTTCTGCCCACAGTAAGCATCGAACTCCGGAGAGCTGGAAACTGTGAAGGCATAGCCCTTTATTTCTCCTATCACCCGGCGGTTTTCCTCGCGCTTTCTTTCAAAGAATCCACGCCGCTTCACGGAACGCAAGAACTCTCGCATTCGTCTCTCGTTCGGAAAGCTTCCGATAACCGTGCGGAACACGAATTCTTGCTTGGGAGAAATCGCAATCTCCAGCGCTGTGAAGGCGCAGGGAGTCCGGTTTTCCCGCACCTGTTTGCAAGCCAACAACTTCCGCACTGAATTCCGTTCAAAGCCTACCGGGTCGAAATACGTTTCGGGCTCCCCGAAAACCACGGCGGGATCAACCACCACATTGCGGCTGAGTATCTTTCTGTCTTCAGTAATCGTGAAGTAGAAATTGCCCCCTTCGATCTTTCCAACTTTGGAGATATCGGCGGGGGTCTGCTTGAGCCTAAAGATCGGGATCCCATCGAGGTCATCCACACCCATCATTCCTTCGATGTGGCGCGGAATGGTCTTGAGGTGCTCCTGTGTGGTTCCGTAGGGAATGACTCGCGGCAGACCATCGAGCACCTCCAACCGAACGCTCTTGCTTTTCAGATTTCGAATCCGAACCTCACGCACCAAAGCCGCGATCGGCTCGTTCACCACCGGATAATAAAGAACCCTGATCTCAAGCCCCAGCTTCCGGTTAACCTCGACCAGCTCCAGCTCCTCCGAAGCGATTATCATGCGCTGTTCGATCTTCGGGTCCTGGACCTTCCGGAAGGGTTCGTGGGTCTTTCCGCCAGCTTTTATGAAGGTCCGGAACCCCTGCTGGTAGATCAGCTGGAGAGCCCGGTTGAAGGAGAGAAACTCGAGGATAGAGTGATCCTTATCCCGCACGCCCATACTGCATATGGCTTGTCCCCGACTAACGTAGAAGATCCACATCGGAATCCCCCACTTTCCGCTGATGCCCGGGAAGAAGTTGGAGAAAGGAGTAGCCCAGTTGTAGTTCTCGACCACGAAGCGCTGTTGTTCGTCCAGCCAGTAGCACACGCGGCGAGTCACCCGAACACCCTGAATTGAAAGGTAAGAAGATTTTTAACGGTTGGGTTGGATAGAGGCTGAGGCGGGGTCAACTTATTTGCTCGCGGCGCCTCCACAAGAGATCGATCAACACCCCTGTTGTTTTTTTGATAACCCCGCATGCGACTTAAAAGATAAAACACCGAATAATTCTGTGATGACCCTCAAATACGTTCGAGACCCGATCCACGGATATATTGCCATCACCGACGCGGAAAAGCGGATAATCGACACATGGCCAGTCCAAAGGCTGAGAGGCATCAAACAGCTTTCCATTGCCTGTCTGGTATACCCTGGGGCTGACCACACCCGCTTTTCCCACGCTCTGGGAACCATGCACGTGGCGGGAGCCATAGCCGACGTGCTCTCCCAAACCGGAGAGATCTCCGAAGATGATCACCAGCTCATCCGAATTGCTGGTTTGCTCCACGACATCGGACATGGGCCATTCTCTCATTCTTTCGAGGAGATCTTGGTAAAGCACCGTGGTCTTAACCACGAGGAGATGGGAAAACAGGTGATCAAGAAGAGCGAGCTGGCCGACGCTATAAGCGAAATCGGATACTCTCCACAAGATGTGGTCGATCTCGTGTTCGAAAAGGAATCGGCGAAAAAAAGATATCTGCACCAGATAATCGCGAGCCAGATCGACGCCGACAAGCTTGACTTCTTGGTGCGCGACTCCTATTACACCGGAGTGGAGTACGGCCGGATTGATATCAACCGGCTCATCCAAGCCATGAGCGTATACCAAGAGGACATCGCCATCGATCTCAAAGCCCTCTACGCCTTGGAAGCCTTCATGATCGCCCGCTACGAGATGTTTCTGGCGGTATACTACCACCACGCCGTGCGAGCCGCGGAGATCCTGCTTCACAAGGCTATGGATCACGCGCACGAAATCGCAGGGTTTAGCACGTTTGGCTCGGTGGAGGAATTCCTGCGGATGGACGACGCCTACGTGCTCACCAAGCTCCGGACTCTCGATCCCTCCAAATTTTCGAACGCCGAGGAACGAAAAGCCGCCGAGCTCGCAAAACAGATGATGGGCCAGCTAGATCGCCGCCAGCTCCTGAAGGCGGCCTACCAGCGGACGGTACACATAAGCGATCCGTATGTGGCACGGTTGTTGAGCGACGAGGTGGTACGCAAACAAAAAGAGGAGGAAATCGCGCAAAAGGCGGGCGTCGATCCCGAGTACGTTACCGTGGACGTGCCCACGCTGGACTCTATTCCGTACTACCCGCGCGATATCGACCCTATGGAGATCCCAGTGTTTCACACAACTGCTAGCGGAAAACGAGAACTCGTTCCAGTCTCGCAGTACTCACGACTCATCAACGTTCTGAAGGGATATGTGGACGTTGTTCGCGTTTACACCACCAAAGAACACAGAGAAAAAGTTGAGCGGGCGGCCACCGAAGTGTTCAAGTCCCTGCCTTTTGCCGCCCAGATAAGCATGTAGATCTGAGCTTTTTCTCCACCGCCTCTCGGATTTCTGCCTGGATTTCTTCCTTCGACCTGTTCCCGTCCACATAGCGGAGCTCACCACGCCTCACCTGTCTCAGATAACCCTGCCGAACCCTCCGCTGGAGCTCGGTGTCTCGCTCGAACTCATCTGGTTTGCGATCGCGCCTAACCCTTTTCGCCGCGACTTCCGGAGAAACATCGATGAAGAATGCCAAATCTGGATTCGCCGCCAAAGCATTGGCTTTCCGAACCAATCTCTCGCTTGCTCCCCTTGCCGTCTGATATGCCAGCGAGGATCCCACATATCGTTCGTTGATCACCACCCAGCCCCGCTCGAGAGCGGGCAAAATCACATTCGCAAGGTGCCACGCTCTGTCTGCTGAAAAAAGAAACACCTCGACCTCGACTGGCACGTGAAGTTTTCCCTTCAGTATGCGCTTGATTGTTCGCCCCACGAGACCATCTGTGGGCTCATCCGTGCACAGAACAGAAAACCCTTTCCTGCGCAGCCACCGCGCTAGCAATCGGGCGTGGGTGCTTTTTCCACATCCGTCAATACCCTCGAGTGTGATGAAAAGACCGCGTGCCATTTCCTCACCTCAGTGGCACTGGAAGTGACAAAACAAAAACGATGGCTGTTGTCAAAACCAGCCACTTCGTGCGACGGGAAATGGACGAAATCTCATTGAGCGCTCCAGGGTGATAGTGCCTGAAAACAAAGAAAATCAGGAAACCCCAGACCCAGAAGGGAAATTCTGGGATTACAAAGCCCGACATTATCAGGGCCATACCGAGCGATCTGGTAAGCGCGTAGTGGCGCGTCTCGCTCATAAGTCCTCGCGCCACGTGACCCCCATCAAGCTGTCCCGCCGGCAACAGATTGAACATGGTGAGAAAGAGGGCCACCCACCCAGCAAAGGCCAAGGGATGCAACCGGAGAGCCGATGTCGGGTGGCCAAAGAAAACGAACTCCAGCAACACAAACGCCAAGGGGGCAAAGAAGATCCCCTCTCCTGCCGAGGCCGGCACGGACTTGGCCAGACCTATCAGCAACATGCATAAACCTACCAGGAAGCCCGCGATGGGACCCGCTGCACCCATTTCTACCAGCGAATCCTTGGATGGAGGAGGACTTCTGATGCTCATCACCGCTCCCAAGGTGCCCAAGAAGAAGGGGACTGGGATGAAGTAAGGAGGTGAGACGTCGATGCCGTGCTCCATCGCCGCCATCTTGTGGCCCAGTTCGTGCGCAGAGAGGATCAACATTAAGGCGATTGAAAACAGGGCGGCGTCGAGAAAGTTACCGAAGAGAAACACCACACCCGCAAAAAAAGTCGAGAGCACTGTAAGTCCAAAAAGCAACATGCTGATCAAAGCACTTCTGCGGCTTACTGGGGAAAAGCGCAGAACCGTCAATCGGAGCACATCTGGTCCGCGACGTAAAGCCACGAGATATCCGCGAGGCCTGAGTACGGAGAGAAGCGAATCAAAAGATTTTCTCACATTAGGGGCAAAAACCTCGAATTCCGCTCGTTCGTGGGTTGCAATGAAGTCCTCGATCTCGAAGCGTTTTGCGACTTCTTTAACTATTCGCTCGATATCGGTTGGTAGTCCCTCATCTGCTACTCGCATTAGTGCTCCACACTTCAGACAGTGCTCCGGGCTCTCAGAACCTATCTCACGTGCGGACATGCGGTAGTCCGCGTATCCGCACCGCGAGCACTCAAACCTGCGAGACGGAGGAACCTTCATCTCATGCCCTCCCCTACTGACTTTGCCATTCTACGATAAATGCCCTTTCTCATTCTTTCCATTTGGAATACAAGGAGTGCTTAACACCGAGCACGTCCAAGACTCTACCCACAACAAAATCAATCAAATCACGAATCTGTTTGGGTTTGTGGTAAAACGCAGGGCTGGCTGGCACAATCACCGCTCCCGCCCGTATAAGCCGCTCCATATTGATCACGTGAATCAGATTTAGAGGAGTCTCGCGAATGACTAACACCAACGGTTTGCGTTGCTTCAGGCAAACGTCGGCCGCCCGCACGATTAGATTATCGGCGATTCCATTGGCTATCTTTGCAAGGGTTCCCATAGAGCACGGGATCACCACCATAGCATCGCGTGCCTGAGAACCGCTCGCGATCGGGGCTTGAAAATCATCCGGCGGATAGCTCGAATACGCCAGCTTCTCAAGTTCAGCTCGTGTCTTAGCTAGTTCGATATCGAGGAGCGACTCAGCGGTTTTCGATACCACCAAATCGGTTTCTATTTTCAGCTCCCGGCAAACTTCCAGAAATCTCACTCCATAAATCACACCGCTAGCTCCAGTGATGGCTACGATCAAACGTTTGGGCGGGGTTTTCGATTGCATCTTCGTTCATCTCCATTATCGTTAAAACGAAGGAGTTTTTGTCTTTTCTCTAGACGTTCTCTCATTTTTTGAGTGGATCGTTGCGCTTTAACTTCGGTAAACGAAGATATGCTCACCCGTTTTTACCCAATTCCTTTACTTTGGCCGCTATGGCGTCGCCCATCTCGGAGGTCGAGGATTTCCCACCCAAATCGTAGGTTTTGACCTTTCCCTCGCGGAGGACCTCGATTACGGCGCGCTCCACCAGATCAGCGGCTTTTTGCTCGCCCAAATGCTCGAGCATCATCTGTCCGGCTAAAATTGTAGCAATCGGGTTTGCAACGTTCTTACCCGCGTGTTTGGGCGCCGACCCATGTATTGGCTCAAACATGCTGACGCCCTCGGGATTGATGTTTCCACCTGGTGCCAAACCAAGTCCGCCCTGAATCATCGCACCCAAATCTGTGATTATATCGCCGAACATGTTGGGCGTGACCACCACTTGATACCATTCTGGATTTTTGACGAACCACATCGTGATCGCATCCACAAAAGCAAATTCTGTTTCGATATCGGGATAGTCTTTAGCGACCTCTTCGAAGATCTCTCTCCACAGCGAGTACACATGAGAAAGCACGTTGGCCTTGTCAACCGACGTCACCCTGCGCTTGTGCTTGCGTCTCGCCAGCTCGAACGCATAGCGGATGACCCGCTCGGCGCCCTTCCGGCTAACCACGCCGATCTGATAGGCTATCTCGTCTTTATCCACGTCGATGTCCACGCCGAACTTTGCGCGGTAGATCGAGCGCCGTATCTCGTGCTTTACCTTTTTCTTTCCTTTCGCGCGTGCTCCAACACCCACATAGAAGTCCTCGGTGTTCTCGCGAACCACGTAAAAGTTCACGTGCTCCGGTCCCTTTCCGGCGAGCGGACACGGAACCCCTGGGTAAAGCTTCACCGGGCGCAAGTTCACATACTGCTCGAAGTAGAATCTCAGCTTGAGCAGTATTCCCTGCTCTAGCACTCCGGGCGGGACTCGGGGGTCTCCGAGAGCGCCCAAGTATATGGCATCGAACTCCGAAAGCTCCTCCAACGCTCGCTCCGGGAGCAACTGTCCGGTCTCCAGATAGTGATCAGCACCAAACGGATAGTAGACGAATTCAAAATCCAAACCGGGGGTAACCTCGGCGGCCTTTTCCAAGACCTTCACTCCTTCGCGGATGACTTCGGGACCTATACCATCTCCCGGAATAACAGCGATCTTGTACGTCACTCAACCAGCCGTAGGATTTTTATCATCCGCCTTATTAAACCTCACATGCCGGGAGATTCGCATGCGTGTTGCGCCCGTCTGCCGCATGGGTCAGATAGCGATCACCTTGTTGAGCGCAATATTTTTCCTCTCGTTCGTGGTTTTCGTGCTCCCCCGCTTCCCCGATGTGCTCAGCAATTCCGGGGAGCGAGAGTGGTTCATAGTGAGCTGGAACCTTCCCGGCCTCCTAATGTTTGTTTCCAACTTCCGCATTCAAGCCATCCGATCGGCCATCGAGAGGGCTGGGAGAAAATCATTCGCTCTCAGAATCACTCGCTGGGTGCGCTTCTGGTTTATAGCGTCGTTGGCGTTCGGCGCGCTCAGTCTTCTGTGGCTGTTCGTCTTTCTGAACTTGGAGAGCCTCGGTTCTTGGACTCTCGTAGCAACCGTCTTGGCTATCGTCCTCTGGGTAGCCGTCGTGAGTTCTTCTCTCTGCCTTGCTTTGAAAAAAACAAAGGAAAATAAAACGGTTCTGGAAAATCTTCTCACGTGGGAGAGGAGATTGCTTGGAATCACGTCTTTCGTTTTTCTGATCTTCACAACCTTCTCTTCGATAGCGATGTCGTTTCCGCTCTAACCGGATTTAATCGCGGTGATTATTGCATCGGCCATTTCTCTCGTGCCAACGGCAGTCGGGTCGTTGGGATCGGGTTTTAAATCGTACGTCACGTGTTTTCCTTCCCTGATGACTTTCGCCACAGCCCTTCGGATTCGCTCAGCTGCATCGCGCTCTCCTAGGTGATCCAGCATCATGGCCGCTGAAAGGATTGTTGCAGTCGGATTGACTTTGTTCTTGCCAGCATACTTGGGGGCCGACCCGTGCGTTGGTTCGAAGACTGCGCACTCGTCTCCTACGTTCGCACCGGGCGCAACTCCTAGACCCCCCACGAGCCCGGCGCACAGGTCCGACAACATGTCGCCGTACAGATTGGGTGCGACGATCACGTCGTACAGATGGGGCTTTTGCACGAGCTGCATGCACATGTTGTCCACTATTCGATCCTCAAACTCGATGTCCGGATAATCCTCCGCCACTTTACGCGCGACTTGAAGGAACAGACCATCTGAGAACTTCAGGATGTTGGCTTTGTGGACGGCCGTGACCTTGCGGCGCCCGTGCTTCCGGGCGTACTCGAAAGCGAAGCGAACTATCCGCTCGGAGGCCCGGATCGATATGGTCTTCAGACTTATACCGGAGTCCGACGAAATCCGCTCGTTCAGTTTTTCATCCACAAAAGCGATGAACTCGGCGGTTTCGGGTTTCCCTCGCTCGAACTCGATCCCCGCGTAGAGATCCTCCGTGTTCTCGCGTACCACCACCAAGTCCACGTTCCTGTAGGGCGAGCGAACCCCGGGGTACAGCTTGGCCGGCCGGACGCACGCATAGAGGTCGAGAGCTTTTCGTATCGCCACGTTCACGCTCCGAAATCCGGTGCCCACGGGAGTGGTGATGGGTCCCTTCAGCGCGACTCGATTTTTTCGAATGGACTCCAGCACGTGCTCGGGGAGAGGTGTTCCATACCGCTCCATTACACTTGCGCCCGCCTCGACCACCTCCCACTCGATCTGGACGCCGGTGGCTTCCACACACCGACGGGCGGCATCGATGACTTCAGGACCAACACCGTCTCCAGGAATCAGGGTTACCCGGTGCATGATGTCCCCTCACAATACAACGGAGAGAGTTTTTTGATTTGTGGTTTCACTGGCTTCGCAGGACCGTTACGACTCTACTTCGAATCCCACCCGGTGTGCGAGCGCCCGGAACTCGTCCTCGCGCAGGGGGGTTCTGCGGCGGCCCTCTCTGAACTTTCTCGTGATAATCTCGACTAGCTGTTTGAATCGGGGATCATCATCGGGGATTTCTCGTTTGAGTATCTCTTCCAGCTTCATCTTGATCCCATGTTTTCCGGAGCGTTTTCCGATAACGATTATCCGCTCCTGCCCCACGAGTTCCGGCGGGACTACTTCGTAGGTCACCGGCAGCTGCTTGATCCCTTGCAGGTGGATTCCCGACTCGTGCGCAAACGCCGAATCTCCGACCAACGCCTTGTTGAGCGGAAGGCTGAATCCTGTCGCGGATGCCAAGAGCAGAGCGAGATCGCGAAACGGTGCAAGGTTCCACTTCTTAATCCCGTGAATCATGTAGCAGTTGATGATGATCTTCTCTGTCTCGGCGTTCCCCGCCCTGTCTCCGATTCCCAAAAAAGTGGTGCTGGCATAAACTTTGTCGTAGTACTTGGCCGCTGTCCGCAAGAAAGCCATCGTGTTTTCCACAGCGTTTCCGAGATCGTCGTGTGCGTGTATCTCCACGTATGGTATCCGGGTCTCCTCCTTGATGAGCTTGACCTTCATCGGGATTCCCTGAGGTGGTGGAACGGATGGGTCGGAGATCCCGCACCCCACCGTGTCGCAGATCCGGTACACCTCGGCGCCAGCCGCGGCCACCTCGTTTATGAAGAGGCGCTCGAAATCCCAGTGCGCCCGCGTGCTGTCCTCCCCGTGGACGAAAACTCGGAGCCCGTGGTCGTGCGCGTACTGGACCGCCTTCACCACCCGGTCGATCAAGTCGTTCAACGGTAGGTGGGGCCACTTAACGAAGTGGAGATAGGAAACGGGGTGAGAGATCCCCACTTGCTCCAATTCCAGCTTGCGGGCGAGATCGATATCGGCAGTGTTGGCCCTGCACCATCCGGCCAACATGGGGCCGAGCCCCTCGTCCCGCATCAGCTTGACGGCCTCCTGGTCGGTTTTGGTATAGAAGAGAACTTCGAGACGCTCCACACCTACGTCGCGCAGCATGGTGGCCATGGTGCAGGTGTCCGATGGGTGCGGTGTGACCAGACCCGCCATCTGGATGCCCTCCCGGAAGGTGCAGTCATCGATTATCACGTCGGCGTTGAGCGGAACAGTGGCATACAGGGTTTCTCGCAGCTCCTCCCAGCGCTGCGGATCGAAATCGGTAAACATCAGCCGCTGAATGCGCTCCAAGTATTTCCGTCGCTCCGCCTCCAGCTGTTCGATTTCAGGACGTGTGCTCATCGCTTTCCCTCCAGCTTCTTTTTGAGGTGGGAAACAAGCCCTCCCGCTTCCAAGATCTCCATTATGAACGGAGGAAGGGGGCTCACCTTGAACTCCTTGCCCGCGGACAGGTTGCGCACAACACCGCCTTTCAGATCGATTTCGATTTCGTCCCCGTTTCTAAACTCTTTGCGGATACCGGGACAGGTCAAAACGGGGAGCCCCTGATTGATGGCGTTGCGATAAAAAATGCGCGCGAACGACTCCGCAACCACCGCCGAAATCCCGGCTGCTTTGAGTGCAATGGGGGCTTGCTCGCGGCTTGACCCGCACCCGAAATCTCTGCCAGCCACAATAACGTCGCCCGGGCTGACGCGCTTCGAGAATTCGGGATCGATGTTCTCCATCGCGTGGCGCCCCCACTCCTGGGGGTCGTGCTTCGCCAAATAGCGTCCCGCGATGATGTCATCCGTGCTCACGTGATCTCCATACACCCAGGCCTTAGCCATACATCTCCCTCGGGTCAGTTATCTTGCCCTCTACCGCGGAAGCTGCAACGGTGGCTGGAGAGGCCAGATAGACTTCCGACTCGGGACTCCCCTGCCGGCCTTTGAAGTTGCGGTTTGACGCGGAGATGCTCACCTCTCCAGGGCCTACAACACCTATATGGCATCCCATGCACGCACCACATCCGGGAGATTCGACAAGGGCCCCGGCGTCCACAAATATCTTGAGCAGACCTCGCTCGAGCGCCTGCCTATAGACTTCATACGTGGCGGGGACTACGATCAGACGCACACGAGCACTGACTCTTCGGCCCTTCAGGATTTTGGCGGCGATTTCTAGGTCTTCGAGCCTGCCGTTGGTGCATGTGCCGATGAACGCTTGATCGACTTCTATTCCCTCCACTTCCCGCACCGATTTCACGTTGTCGACGGAGTGTGGGCAGGCGACCTGGGGGTCCAAAGCGCTGGCATCGTATTCGCGGGTCTCCACGTATTGGGCATCCGGATCACTGGTCACAGGGTTCACCGATTTGACACCCCGCTCCTCCAAGTACTGCTGGGTAATCGTGTCGGCCTCCATCACGCCGTTCTTCCCACCCATCTCCACCACCATGTTGCACACGGTCATGCGAGCGTCCATGCTCATGTTCGAGAAAGTCTCGCCCTTGAACTCGACCGCTTTGTAAGTGGCACCGTCCATTCCGAAATCTCCGATTATGTGGAGAATCAAGTCCTTCGAAACCACTGGTGGTTTGAGACTGCCGTTCGCTGTCACGAGGATGGATTCGGGGACCCGAAACCACAGCTTGCCTGTTGCAAAAATTGCGGCCATGTCAGTGGATCCGACGCCGGTTGCGAAGCAGTTAAACGCCCCGTAGGTGACGGAGTGAGAATCCGCGCCTATGACCACGCGACCGGGCTGGGCGAATCCGCGCTCGGGCAGTACGGCGTGGCACACCCCCGCGAACATGTCGTAGAAGTGCTTGATGTTTTGCTCGCGAGCGAACTCTCTGATCATGCGGTGGTTCATTGCGGCGTCTATGGAGCTAGCGGGGGTCTGGTGATCGAACAGCAGCACCACGCGCTCCGGATCCCACACCCGCTTGGCGCCCATTTTGCGGAAACTATCGATGGCCAACGGGGCGGTTAGATCGTGTGCCATCGCCACGTCCACGCGCGCCTCCACGATGTCTCCGGGTGCCACCTCTTTTCGCCCGGAGGCCTTTGCCAGTATTTTTTCAGTAATGGTCATGGGCATTTTGTCTCAAATGTTAGGGAAGTGGAGAGTATTTAACTCTTTATGTTTCAACACGATGTTAGATGAAGCGAGCGCTCTTTCTACTGTTGCTTGTCGCTCTCCTATCGTCTGCTGTCCCAGTTGGGGCCATCGACCGCTACGTGGAGGGGGTTTCCATTCGCTTTGTGGACTACCCCGCGGTCGTCCATCCGGGCGAGAAGATCCAAACCAAGGTGCAGGTGATCAATATGAGCGAGAACCGCGTCGAGGGGTGGCTGCGCACCTACGTGTACGGTTTTTACCCCTCGATTCTCTATCCCCCACCAGAGTTTTACGATGTTGTTCTGCTGAACGAGGGCGGGTGGTATCCCAACGAGGTGTGGGTCGAAGTAGACGGCGGGAGCAGCGAAACGTATGCGCTCGAACTCTCGCTCAAACCTTGCATTTGCACGGCGGCACCCACAGCGACCGTAAGGCTTCGTACGCGCTTTCGAATCATTGAAAACGGGACGAGTGTTAACCTCGCCCCGCCGGACACCCGTGAGGTCGTTTTATATCCATACGCTGTCTCCTCCGAACTGATATCGGTGAAAATCTTTATGGGAGTACTCGTCGGGGGGATGCTGGTGATATCCGCAAAACACATGCAACGGGCTCTCACAAACGAACGGCACCCTCGGATGCGGAGGAGACGGTTCGCGCGTAATAAGCGAGGTATCCGCGTCTAGTTTTTGGTCGTGGTGGGCTGAAGTCTTTCAACCGGCGCTTCAGCTCCCGGTCATCGATGAGCAGATCCAGCCGTCTGCGCTTGATGTCTATCAGGATCTCGTCGCCGTCTTGGACCACGCCTATGGGCCCGCCCTCCGCGGCTTCTGGAGAAACGTGGCCCACACATGCTCCGCGGGTTCCCCCGGAGAATCGGCCATCAGTCACAAGCGCCACCGATTCTGAGAGGCCCATTCCCACTATGGCTGAAGTCGGTGCAAGCATTTCGCGCATTCCCGGGCCGCCCTTCGGACCCTCGTACCGGATGACGACCACGTCCTTGGGCTTTATGCGCCTCGCATATATGGCGGCCACGGCTTCCTCCTCTGAATCGAAAACGCGTGCTGGCCCTTGGTGCCGAAACATCTTGGGTGAAACACCAGCGTATTTCACCACCGCCCCCTTGGGTGCGAGCGAACCGTAGAGAATGGCGATCCCCCCTTCCCTGCGGTACGGGCGGTTGAGTGGGCGGATGATCTCGTCGCTGAGGATCCGGGCGTGCTTGAGGTTCTCCCTAACGCGCAGTCCGGTTACCGTCAGAGGGCTTCCACAGATGAGCTTCCCCAATCGCTTCATCACGGCCGGGACTCCTCCGGCACGGTCGAGATCGAGCATCGTGTGCGGTCCGTTCGGTCTGATTGCACAGATGTGGGGGGTCCGCCTGCTTATGCGGTCGAACACGTCCAAGCTCAGGTTTATCCCGGCTTCGCGCGCGATCGCTGGAAGGTGGAGCACCGTGTTGGTCGAGCCGCCGAGGGCCATGTCCACGGCCACGGCGTTCTCAAAGGCCTTTCGCGTGAGAATCTTGCGTGGTGTGAGCCCACGCTTCACAAGCTTCACGATCTGGGTTCCCGCTCTCTTGGCCAAGCGGATCTTTCGGGCGTCCACTGCGTGCGCGGTTGCAGTCCCGGGGAGGGAGAGACCCAGCGCTTCTGCCAAGCACGCCATGGTGTTGGCGGTGAACATTCCCGCGCAGGATCCGCAGCCGGGACAGGCGAGTTCTTCTATCTCGTAGGCCTCGCGCGTGCTCATCCGGCCGGCTTTCACCGCGCCGACGGCCTCAAAGGCGCTTATCACATCGAGGGATTGGCCTTCTCGGAAACCGGGCAGCATCGGGCCGCCGGTGACGATTATGGCGGGGATGTCCACACGCGCCATCGCCATCAGCATGCCTGGGACGATCTTGTCACAGCTCGCGACGCACACGACAGCGTCAAAGCGGTGGGCTTCGAGCATGGCCTCTACGCTGTCCGCAACGATTTCGCGCGAGGGAAGGGAGTACTTCATACCTGGGGTCCCCATTGCAATCCCGTCGCAGATGCCGATCGTGTGGAACTCGAAGGGTGTTCCTCCAGCTTCGCGCACACCCGCCGCGACCGCCTGTCCGAGCTGCTGGAGATGGTAGTGACCCGGCACGATGTTGTTGTAGGAGTTCGCTATGGCTATAAAGGGCCGGTTGAGCTCTGCGTCGGATACGCCCACGGCCTTCAAAAGAGCGCGGCGCGGAAGACTCTCCAGGCCCTCAACCACCGCTCGGCTCCGGAGCCTCATTGTCCAGCCTCCCGTGATGGCTCGGTGTCCGAGTATTTAATTTTCACGGAAGCAACAACCGCGTCAGCGGGTCTTAGGACGAAAAGGCATTTATCGAGCAAGCGAGAGAGAGGAGGAGGGAAGCCAGTGCGTATAGCCGTACTGTCGTGGGAATCGCTTTACTCGATCCACGTTGGGGGTTTAGGGGTAATCGTCACACGAATGGCGGAAGAGCTCGCCAAGCGCGGGCACGAGGTGTATCTCTTCACGCGGTGGAGGGAGGGCCAGCCCCGGCACTCCAAGATCAACAACGTGCACTACTACCGGTGCGTCTTTGATCCGGGACGGAACATTCTGGAGTTCTTCACCAACATGTCGCGCGCGATGCTGAACGAGATCGGGCGTGTTGTGCGCGGAAGCGGAAAGTTCGACATCTTTCACGGACACGACTGGCACGTTGTCGATGCGCTCTTCGAGCTGAAGAAGAGGGGATATCCGATCGTGGTGAGCTATCACTCGACGGAGTACTCGCGGCGCGGAGGGGGGATGGGGGAGGACCGGCTCTTTCACGAAATCTGTGCGAGGGAGAGTCTGGGGGGGCAGATAGCCAATCGGGTGACAACGGTGTCCAAGACCATGCAGAAGGAGCTCGTGCGCGTGTGCAAGATACCCAAGGAAAAAATAGATGTTGTTCCCAACGCCATCACCCCCTCCAAGTACCAGATCTCGATGGATGCGGAGAAAGTCAAAAAGAAGTACGGGATCCCCCTCGACGTTCGAACCATTCTGTTCATGGGGCGGCTGGAGTACCAGAAGGGGCCGGATTTGCTTTTGGATGCGGTGCCGGAAGTTCTGCGGCGGCACGAGGACGTGCTTTTCCTCTTTGCTGGGACGGGGACCATGAGCAGGCGGCTGAAGCGCAAAGCCCGGAAGTACGAGCTCATGGAGAAGGTGAAGTTCCTGGGATGGATACCGTATCGAAAGTACGTCAATCTGCTCAACATTTGTGATGTGATGTGCATTCCCAGTCGGCAGGAGCCCTTCGGCATAGTGCTGCTCGAGGGGTGGGCGACGGGGCGTCCGATGGTGGTCACGAATGTCGGGGGGCTGGCGGAAAACGTGAAGCACCTCGTCAACGGGGTCAAGGTCAATCCCAATCCGAAGTCGATAGCGCGCGGGATCTGCTATGTGCTCGAGCACCCTCAAGTTGCAAAGCGGGTGAGTGAAAACGGAAAGAAAAGCGTGCAAAAGTTCACTTGGCGCAACACCATACGCAAGCTTCTGCGCACGTACAGGCGTGCTCTCGAGAGCTAGGGCCTTTACTTTTCGATTCCTGCAAGTTTGCGGAGTTCCCGGCCCACCCGCTCTATCAGGTGTGTTTTGGCCTCCTCTCGCATTCGCTTCAAGTTGGGGCAGCCGCTCTTGCTCTCCTTGATCCACTCCTCGGCGAAGGCCCCGCTCTGGATGTCGGCGAGTATTTTGTGCATGGTCTCCCGGACGTGGGGGTCGATGAGACGCGGTCCACGCGTGCGGCCGCCGTACTCGGCGGTGTTGCTCACCGCGGCCCACATTCCCTCCATTCCGCGCTCGTAGATGAGGTCGACGATGAGTTTGAGTTCGTTGAGACACTCGAAGTACGCGATCTCGGGCTGGTAGCCGGCTTCGACGAGGGTCTCGAAACCGGCTTTGATGAGTTCCGAGACCCCTCCACACAGGACCACTTGTTCGCCGAAGAGATCGGTCTCCACTTCTTCCTTGAAGGTGGTCTCGATGACCCCTGCACGGGTGAGCCCTACGCCCTTTGCCAGCGCCAGAGCGATTTGCTTTGCTTGACCCGTGGCGTCCTGCTGGACGGCCAGCAATCCTGGGACCCCGAAGCCCTCGAGGTACATTCGGCGCACGATGGCTCCGGGTCCCTTCGGGGCGATCATTATCACGTCCACGTCGGAGGGCGGGACGATCTGTTTGAAGTGGATGTTGAAGCCGTGGCTGAAGCACAGCGCTTTGCCGCGCGTCATGTGCTGGGCTATGTCGCGCTGGTAGACCTCTGCCTGGTACTCGTCTGGGATCAGCATGTGGACGATGTCTCCCCGCTTGGCGGCCTCCGGGATGTCGTAGACCTCGAAGCCGTCGCGGACCGCCTGATCGTAGCTGGCGTCGCGTATGCTTCCGATTATGACCTTGCAGCCGGAATCGCGCAGGTTGTTCGCCTGTGCCTGGCCCTGGTTGCCGTAGCCGATGATGGCGATGGTCTTGTCCTTGAGCACGCCGAGATCGGCGTCTCTGTCGTAATAGATTTTGGCCATTCGGATCACCTCAGAGTGTAATGAGTGCATGGAGATAAAAGGGTGATGCGGGAGGGGTTGCCGTCGGATTCGAGTGTGTGCGGCTGGATTTTTTCCCTTTAAAAGCAACGCCTGCGCAAAGCGAAAGCGAGAAATGCCCGGAAGGTGAAAAAGCAATGGGTGTGATGGAGGCGCTCACGGCCGTGCTGACGATAACCCTGCCGATAATCGTAACCGTGGTGCTGAGCAATTATCAGACGCAGCGAATAATTCAAGCTACGATTGAGACCTCGAACCGGCAGACCCGGCACATCATCCGGAACTCCAACCGGCAGACCCGGCAGATAATCGAGACTTACAGCCGGCAGACCCAGCGCATCCTCCGGAAGCTCGAGCGCTGCCTGGTCAAGATCAGCCGGACCCAGGAGGAGATCAAACGCGTGCAAAGGGACACCGCGTGCACCCTGAAGAAGATCCAGGAGGTTCAGGCTGACACCAATTGCTTGCTGCGCAAGGTTGACCTCGGATTGCGCGCAAACGCCCTCATGCACGGGTGGCGACGCGCGGACGGGATCACGCCCGAGCGAGCCCGCAGGCTTCCGGAGCCCAAGGTTTACGACCCTGAGCTTCGCGTTTGCTATTATCAGCCATAATAAGCAGATTTATGTTTTGCGGGATGCTCATGTAATTGCTGAAGCTGGAATAGAAACCAAAACAATGTTAATATTTCTAGAATTGGATTCTAAGCTGACAGCTAACCAGAGCGTGATTGTGTTTTTCTTTCTCGA
Organism: Hadesarchaea archaeon; assembly: GCA_029259175.1. GTDB lineage: Archaea > Hadarchaeota > Hadarchaeia > Hadarchaeales > Hadarchaeaceae > JAVZGN01. Next base: position 221,676 of record JAPDJH010000001.1, on the reverse strand, counting down.
CCAACTATCTTTTTTTAGTTCGAAAGGTTTCCAGTTATGAAGCTCCGGTGGTCAGGTGAAGTGGTCGCTCTGGAAACCTCGCTACCAGCGCATCGTCCGCGAACTCGAGCTGGACGAGCGGGCCGACACGGAGGCAGCGCGCACTCTCAACGCCCTCCTTTCAGAGCCGGACCTAGAGGGACTGCGCCGGCTGATCCGAGGCCACCCCTGCGTGGTCTTTGGTGCGGGCCCGTCACTCGAAGAGGACGCTCTCTCCCTGAGCCTCCGCGGCTTCCGGAACGCAACCATAATCACCGCAGACGGAGCGACTTCGGTTCTCCTACAGTACCGAGTCCCTGATGTGGTGGTGACGGACCTGGACGGCGATCTCAAGGACTTGCTGAGGGCGTGGCGTTCCGGCGCCTGGCTGGTCGTGCACGCCCATGGGGATAACGTCTCGAAACTGATGGAGATCGGACACGAACTGCGCAGCGGGATTCGAGCGTTGGGTACCACCCAAGTGAAGCCCTTTGGCAAGCTCTTCAATTTCGGCGGATTCACCGATGGGGACCGCGCGGCCTTCATGGCCCACGAGCTTGGAGCATCAAAGATCATGCTGGCCGGGATGGATCTGGGCGACCGCATCGGCAAGCACTCCGGCAGCAGGAATCCGCGGCGAACCCGGGCAAAACTCCGAATCTGTGAACAACTCCTTTCCTGGCTGGCTACGGATCTGGGCGCCCCCCTGGTCAACGTGACCTCGCACGGAAAGGCCATCCCCGGCGTGCCGAGCGAGCCACTCACTCCTTGATTACTTCCATCAGCTGGACTCGCTCCATTTGCTGAAGAACTCCTTCGATCAGGGGCCTGGCGACTTGTTCGTCCACCGAAGCGATTTTGCTTATCCGCACCACGATCTGTTCGATGCTGATTTTGCCGTCGCACATGTTCCATATGGCGATGGCCAGATCGCCAGCCAGAAACGCCTGCCCTTCACGATTCACGAGAACGAGCTCACCCTTCTCGGTCTTTCCGAGGCTTCCCAATCGCTTGTATCGCTTCAATCGATCACGGCCGTATAGTGTTTCTTCTCACGGCCTATAAAATGGAACGGTCAGCTTCCGGCCGCTTCTGTTGGCTCGGTTTTTTCTTTCGCTGGCGGCGCACTCTCTGACTTTTCAGTGCTCCCGCCTTCCTCCGTTTCTTCCTCCGTGGCCTCGTCGGGGGTGACCCATCCCTCCTCGTCCGCGGGCGGTGCTTTTTGGTACATCTCGAGATAGAGCTTGCGGAGCTCTTCTCCCTTTTCTTTGAGGACGTGCGCTGGCGGTCGCTTGAAGGTCAGCGGAATCCCCGCCGCGGCCAGCTCCCTTTTTGCACGTGCGAGTTTTGCCGCCCGGATCTGCTGGCGCGCGCGCTGAAGGGCCTTACCCGTTTTGCGAGTCATGGGGGCCGCCTTTTCAATCTTGCAGCGGGTGGTTATAAAACCAACGATAAAAATTCGGATAAGTGGGGTCTTCCATTTTTTCCGGGGCGGCGAGATGCAGACGCTGGTGATCTACGACATAAGCTCTGACCGGATGCGCGAGCGTTTGGCGAACCGGCTTTTTGACTACGGCTTGCAGCGGGTACAGCTGAGCGCGTTCTGCGGTGAGCTCAACCCCCACGACCGCCACGCGCTGTTGAAGGAGCTGCCCGAGTTCATCGGGAGCGAGCGCGACCGGATTTACGTGGTACCCCTGTGCGAACGTTGTGTGCGCCTGTGGTGCGCGGTCGCTCGGGAGCGGCTCGAACCGGCTCGTGCAGAGGACGTGCGGGTGGTTTAAGGGCTCGGTGGCGCCTAGCCTTGAGCACAGGGGACGCCAAGGGATGTGGGCGGCGGCAGAGCGCAGCGCGGACTGGATGCGGCAGGCCGAGCGAAATCCGGAGAACGCCGAGTCCGAACTCCGTGGCGGGTTTCACGAGTGGGTTTGCTTTCTGTCGCAACAGGCCGCGGAGAAAGTCGGGAAGGTGGTCTTCCAGCGGCTCGGGGCGGAGGCGTTTGGCTACTCGGCGGACGGCACGCAACGTGTGTCTATCGGATCCCTCTCCCCGTTTCAACAGCAGGCCTCAAAAAGGATTGAAAGGTGAAGCACCGATCTGTCCTCCCGATCACAGCCCCGACGGTGGTGATTGCTAGCACTCCTTCGCACGCTTTTCTGCACGAAGACCGATCTCCTCGAGAGTTACTCCCGCCTGAGCCTCCGGAGGGCAGCCTTGAGCAGGTGTTTGGAGTATACGACCCTACGGTGGAAGACGGAGACCACCCTGAGCTCGTTCCCCACCCAACCCAAATAGATCCGATAACTTCCAACCCTCAGCGCCTCGAGATCACCGAGGATCTTTCGAACGTCTCCCCGCCCGGTCTCATGATATTCCACAATTCGCGCCAAGATGCGCCGCTGAAGGCCACGGGGCAGCTTCCCCAGCTGCCGCTCGAAAAAGGGATGATATCTAATCAAGCTTCTCCCGTTCGCGCTCGATTTCTTCCTCGGTCAGCCCCAAGTCCTTGAGAAGTTGCCGATGGCTGATCCATTCCCGCTCCGGGGTATCACGAAGCATGCGTTCGAACTCTGCCATCAGTGCGTCGTAGACCTCTACCATCTCTTGGATAATCTGGTCGTAGGTCTGGTCCTTGGCAGCTCGCTGCTTGAGGAGTTCACGCGTCTCCGGGCTTATGCGTATGACCACACTTCCCATCGGTATTAACTATGCATACATATGCATATAAGGGTTTAATCATTTCAGAGGGGTCCAGCCTTGGGAATACACATGGCTGCATCAGATCCACTTCCGCTCAGCAAAGTACCGGTTTATCCCGCCGACCAAGTTTCAGGTTTCAATAGTGCCCTTCGAAAAGCGAGGATTAAAGTTTGTGATTTTCCATCCGCAGTTTGGCGACCCGATTAGTGGGAAGGTGCTATTCAATTTCTCTGGGAGTACTGGATAAAACTCCAGCGGTTCACTTTAATTGGGGGAACAGATGGTCTTTTTCCTGACGGCCCAAGAGCACAAGTACCTGATCAACCGCGTGCAGCCGCTGGCTCGCGAGGTGGGCGTGAGCCCGGAGCTCCGCGGGTGGAACTGGTGGCGTGAGCCGCTGAGGCCGTACTATCCGGAGCGGATCTCGATGTTTGCGGTCTGCGGCCGCTTTTGCGAGACGGCGCGTGACGTGTACCTGATGTATGTGGAGCGCAGGGCCGCTAAGCGCACGCGCGAGATCCTGCTGGGTGCGAGCGCCCACAACCTGCTCGAGCACCTCTTCTCCGAAGTGAGGCGCGGAAACTTCGGGATAAGTTTTGAGGAGTGGTGGGCCCATGAGCTGGAGCGCCGAAAACCGGAGTTGGAGGGGGCCGAGGCCTTCCGGGAATGTCTGGAGCCCTTGTGGGAGTTCTCCTTCAGCCAGGCGCGAGCCGCCTACCAAGAGATCCGAGCCGCCCATCCCTATGCGAGCGAACAGGACGTGCTCGCGACCGCCCTGCCCTTTTTGGTCGAGCACAAGCTCAGCGGGACCTTGCTGGGGCTGAGCGGAACCCTGAGCGTCGACTGCTACGACTATCTGCGTCACATCGTCTTCGATGTCAAGGTGGGCGGACCACGGAGGGACTTCTACAGGCTGTACCCCACGGGTTACGCACTGGTGTTCGAGAGCCTTTACGAAGTGCCCGTGGATGTTGGGTGTTCAGTGCTCGTCAACTTCCGCAACGGCAGGGTGGTGGTGGAGCGCGATATCTTCTTCATCAACGACGATCTCCGGAACTGGTGGCTGGAGGAGCGCGACCGCAAGCTGGAGCTGGTGGCCCAACGCAGAGATCCGGGGAAGGCCAAACAATGCCCGCCCAGCTGCATGTTTCTGGAGGTGTGCGAGTGAGGCTGGTCGTCGATGGCTTCGGGAAGTTTCTCGGGCGGAAGGGCGAGACGATTATCGTTAGAGAGGAGGGCAGAACTGTGGCCCGCCTACAACCGCGGGAGCTGGAGCAGGTGGTCATATCGGGGAAGGGGAGTGTGAGCACGGACGCGCTCGCTTTGCTGGCTGAACACGGAGTTGACGTGTTGTTGGTCGATTTGAGAGGGAACGTGCAAGCGAGGCTGTCACCACCTGAAATGCGCACGGTGAACACTAGACGTCAGCAGTACTACGCGTACTTGGATGAACGTGGAGCAACGGTTGCAAAGGCGGTAATTGAGGCCAAGCTGAAGAATCAAGCGGCTGTTTTGGGAACGCTTGCCAAGAAGCGCAGAGACACGGACACGAAGACGGCCGAGGTGCTCTACGGCGCGGCTCAGCATATCCGGGCGCTGGTGGGTGAAATAGCTGAGATAAAGGGGAAAAGCGTGGAAGAAGTGAGGTTAGAGCTGATGAACGTAGAAGGACGGGCTGCTCAAGCGTACTGGGATGCTCTCGGGAGGATTTTGTGCTCTCTTGGATTCGGAGGCCGGAGCGGACGCTATGCCCGGGATCCAGTAAACGCTATGCTGAACTACGGGTATGGGGTTTTGCTTGGTGAGGTCTGGCGTGGCGTACACTATGCAGGGCTCGATCCATACGGTGGGTTTCTGCACGCGGATCGACCAGGGAAGCCGAGCATGGTTTTGGATCTTATGGAGGAGTTCAGACCTCATCTGGTCGACCGCTTGGTGGTGAAGCTTGTGAGCAAGCGGATGGTATCGCATGCCAGATTTGAAATGGTGCAGGGAATATGCCAGATGCGAGACGAGGTCAGGCGGTTCTATCTGCAGGAGCTCTTGGAGCGCTTCGAGTCCGAGGTTCGGGTCGGCGACCGTAAGTTCAGGTGGAGTGACGCGATTCTGTATCAGGCTCGCAGGCTTGCCAAGTTCTTGCGCGGCGAGGAGGCCCGGTACGAGGGCTTCTGGCAACGGTGGTGAAAAAAATCTAAAATCTTTCATGCTGGATATAATTCATATGCGAGCATCGAGGCGGGAAAGTGACAAGAAGCGCGTAGTGGTGGAGACTAAACCGAAAAGTGTGCGCCCGGAGGAGTTAAAGCGGTTGTTGGATCAGATGCGGGAGGAAGATTTCTGAAGGGGTTTTCGGGCGCGTGGTTATGAAGGTTCGCAGTTGCCATGCGAGCGAGCGTGCATGACGTAGCTTTTGGGTTGCCGTTTTTGCTACGAAGGTTCGTAAAAGCTAGTCTCTCGCTTTGGGGAGTTCTCTCATTTCCTTTCTTTTTACAATCATGGTTAGCTAACCACCATTAGCTAACACGGAATAGTAGTTAGAGTTTTTTCAACCCGTTGGGGCGCCCTATTAATTGAAAATCGTTGTGAGTAATTTTGATGGAGTTCTCGGTCTGGGAGGTGTATCAGTACTTCTACTGCCCACGCAAGCTCTACTTCATTCGAAAACTAGGCCTTTATCCTCCTGAGCGGAAAAAGATGGAGCTAGGGCAGAGACAACACGAGCGCGAACCTGGCCGGAGCAAGCGCAGACGCACCGTGTTTGGCTTTCCCGAGGAAGAGGTTGCCGCGATTTTGCACGATGTGCCGCTCGAGGACAAGGAACTCGGCCTGTTCGGTAAGGCGGATCTGGTTTTGAGGCTCAAGAACGGCGAACTGGTGCCGGTGGAGGTGAAGTACTCGGATTTCACCTATGTTTCGAGGGCTTGGCGCAAGCAGATGACAGCATACGTGCTGTTGCTGGAACGCAAGTTCGGGGCGGCGATCAGGAGGGCTGTGATTTACGTGCTCCCGGCAAGGTGCCTGCTTTCGGTCTGGGTGAGCCCGGAAGACAAGCGGCAGCTGGTTCGGGATCTGGAGCGGATGCGGCGGGTGGTGGAGAGCGATTCGCCGCCTAGGCCGGTGAGCGTGGAGCGGTGCGGGTACTGCGAGGTGGTGAAGTACTGCCGGAGGCTGTGAACTTCTTTATAAATCAGTGGAGCAAAAATCGAAGTTCACGGGGGCGAAAGGTTTTTCTCCAGAGTGGCCGAGATTTTGCTGGACGCGCGCCGGGGTTTCAATAGCAAGCCTCGAAAAGTGAGGATTGAAAGAAAACCTTGCCGCGCATGGCCAAGCTCACCCGCCTCATGTTTCAATAGCAAGCCTCGAAAAGTGAGGATTGAAAGAGATCCATGTTTTTTAGGGTCAGGGCACACAGCTGTTTCAATAGCAAGCCTCGAAAAGTGAGGATTGAAAGGGTACTCGGTGTCCGCCCCAGCGTCGGTCCGCCGCGCGTTTCAATAGCAAGCCTCGAAAAGTGAGGATTGAAAGGCCTGTGGGGGGTTCAGGGGGCGGGGAAGTCCAACCGCGTTTCAATAGCAAGCCTCGAAAAGTGAGGATTGAAAGCGGCCCTGCGGCGGATTTCGGCTCGGGCCTCGCGCTCGTTTCAATAGCAAGCCTCGAAAAGTGAGGATTGAAAGATCACATCGCCTTTGTTGAATGGGCCGTATCCCAGGTTTCAATAGCAAGCCTCGAAAAGTGAGGATTGAAAGATCCCCGGTCCCGCCCCCGATCCTGCAGAGAAGTTGTTTCAATAGCAAGCCTCGAAAAGTGAGGATTGAAAGCTCCCTACGCTCGTGCTCGGCTCGGGCTCTATCCACTGTTTCAATAGCAAGCCTCGAAAAGTGAGGATTGAAAGTCCCCCTTATGTACGGCTATTTCCTCGGGGCCGTTGTGTTTCAATAGCAAGCCTCGAAAAGTGAGGATTGAAAGGCGAGGACGGGTTGCTATGAAGGGAAGTTCAACTGGCGTTTCAATAGCAAGCCTCGAAAAGTGAGGATTGAAAGACCACCCGAATACCGTAAACCTCTTTGCCCGTCCTGTTTCAATAGCAAGCCTCGAAAAGTGAGGATTGAAAGACCGTTATCGGAACATCGGGGTGTTTGGTTTTTACGGTTTCAATAGCAAGCCTCGAAAAGTGAGGATTGAAAGCCACTTGGGCGAGCTGGCAGTAGTCGGCGTTCCACAGGTTTCAATAGCAAGCCTCGAAAAGTGAGGATTGAAAGCCCGCTTGGCCGCGCGCGCCGGAACCGTGCCCAAGTACCGTTTCAATAGCAAGCCTCGAAAAGTGAGGATTGAAAGGTGCAGCTGGCGGGTGAGGGCCCCCTTGCGCTTTATGGGTTTCAATAGCAAGCCTCGAAAAGTGAGGATTGAAAGTTCTGTTTTGGAACGACAATTTTCAGGTCGATGTTTCAATAGCAAGCCTCGAAAAGTGAGGATTGAAAGCCCATTCTCATCCCCCAAACCACTCCTCCCTCTTTTGTTTCAATAGCAAGCCTCGAAAAGTGAGGATTGAAAGAACCGTTTGTAATACAACTTTTCAATAATTTTGAAGGGGTTTCAATAGCAAGCCTCGAAAAGTGAGGATTGAAAGGAAATTTTCAATCTGTTACTTTAAGGACAGTTGCTGAAAAATTTCTTTGCTTGTGAGAACGAGTTTACCATACTATTGAGCTTTTTGCTTAAAGATGCCGTGATCTTTAATGTCACAATCTTGTCTAGAAGTTCTCCGTTTATGTTTCCATGAAGCAGATAGTGAACAAATTTATCAAGAAGTGACCTTGAAATGTTTCGATAGTTTGGATCCGGGATGTAGAGTGAGGAAATAAATGAACCCAAGTACGGGATTTCGTCTTCCTTTTCAAAATACTTAGTGTACCATTTTGTGAAGAAGATGTGTAGTTTTGAGTATATCCTAATCTCGCCTTTTTCGCCCCTTGGTGGCAAGTACGAAATTATTAACATTGATGTATCGTTGAGTTTCCAAGCGTCAAAGATATCTTCAAGTTTTCCTCTTCCCTTTTTCTCAAAGTAAGCGAGGTAATTGAGAAATGCAAAACCTAGGATGGATGCTTCTTGTAATGGAAGTGATCCGCCGTAAGAACGTCGAAGTTCTCTTTCGTTCAGTCTATATGAACCTCCCGAGCTTTTTGGGTCTAATATTACCCCACTTTGACGCAGTCTGTTGCGAAAGTGTAGATAAGTGCTTTCATCAACGTTCTCTAAACTGATGACAAAATTTCCGTGCTGAATACCTGAAAGGGTCGATAACCATAACTGCACAACTTCATTTGCTGAAAGCTTAGGGCGAAATATGCGGAAGTTGCTTGCTTCAGAAGAAGAAAGCATGGTGGGGACAATCGAAGCTGAGTAGCCCCTCTCCTCGAAATATTGGGAAAAATTTTCAATCGCTACTTTTAAGTTTTGAGTACTTTGCTGAACAATTGTTCTAAGTTCCCTAGCTTTCCCCGGCTGGACAAACTGTGATGTTAACTTAAGGAGAATTGATCGAACCATGCGTCTGTCATCTGGGTTTTGTAACAGTTTCGAAAGATCTAATGGAATTCTCTCACCGCAATTCAAGTCCATATCTTGAAGTATATTTTCCTTTTGCTATTTGCGGAAAACCCATAACTGACTTTTTATAATCTAAGTACGTGTTTGGAACCGGAACTAAAAACTTCATCAGGCGAGAGAGACATTCCGCCCTTTCTTCAAATTTTTCCTTTTTTTCAGATATTTTCTCAAGTATCTTTGTGATTTCTGCTTGAACGTTTGTGTCTGCGCAGATTTCCGGACTTGGCAAAGATAAAAAAGTAAACTCCTCTCTGGAGCCTAACAACCTGAAAATCTTCTCAACTGGGCTTTGTAAGCCCAATGAAAAAAACTCTTGAGTTTTTAAAAAATCTTCCAAATCTTTGAACCAGCTCTCTGGGTCTTCGCCGTTGAGGATATCCCTCCCTATACCATAAAATTGATCTTTATCGAACATCTGATCGAGCTCATTTATTAATTCCTTTTCGTTGGTTAACTTGTCGTCTTCAAATTTTTCCAGTATGCTACGAGAAGTCTCTAGCTCCGATTTTGTGTATGGAAAAGGTTCTCGCATAGTGTTTAATGTGATACATGCATTTTTAGCGTAAGTTTTTTTACTTCTCCTGTTGATACGGCCGAATCTTTGTATTATATCGCCGAAAGGAGCTATTTCCGTGATTAAAAAATCGTAAGAAACATCCAGCGAGACTTGGCAAACTTGGGTGGAAACGAGCACATGCGGTCGATTATTTTTGAGTCTCCCATTTATCTGTCTTTCCCAATGTAATCGATCGTCATACGTGTATCTTGCGTGCAACAGTATTACATCATTGCTATCTAACTCCTTCTCCAGTTTTTTGGCTATTTGGATAGCTCTTGGTACAGTGTTCACAACGACTAGTACTTTTTTTTCCTTGGACATCTGCTCTTTGACTAGATCCAGCAGAGCCTCAGGAGATTCGTTTGTTAACTCATAAAGGACTCGTCTCAGCTTCGAGTACTCGCCCAAATGATCTTCAAAATATGGAGAAATAGTTTCGGACAAAAAATCGCGGTATGCCTTAGGAAAAGTAGCTGACATAAATAGGCAACGCATCTTGTATCTATCGGCAAATTTTTTAAGCAATGCCGAAACAAGCATCAACCCAATTGGAGAAAGAACGTGGATTTCATCAAAAACCATTCCTGCACATCGGAAAGCTGGACGTTTTACATGATATGAGCCCACTTGCAAGAAGGTGAGAAGCCATTGATCTATTGTCGTTATCATAATGGGAGAAAGAAATCTCTTCACGAAATAATAAGACTTAAGCGAATCTTCTTCTTCACCTACTTCTGCGAGATATAGGTGATAATATCTTCCCACATTCCCTTTCCCAAAAACTTTCTCCAGCCGATCGTGGAACTTTCGTATCGCTGTGGTTGTAGGAAGGAGAATAAATAGACGTTTTATGTTTGCGTTGCTGAAAAAAAGAAGGGAAGCCGTAGTTTTACCCCAACCTGTCGGTGCTCTTAGCATAGCGAGGGATGGAAGGCGTGATAGATTCAACTGTTGTTTCCATCTTTCGGAGTCCAAACTTGTGCCATCCTTTGCAACTATTATTTTTTGGATAATATGAGGATCCAATTTCAAACTTCGAATGAATCTATCATATTTTTCTCCGGAAGCAGAAAGTGCATCGGCTAACTTAAAAACTCCAAACACATCGGCAATTTCGAGATGGTCAACACCGTGTTTTTCTTTAATTTTTTCTAACAGATTTTGCATATTGAGTCTATCGAGGGGACTTGGAAGCTGAAGCTCATGAGGTTTTCTGAGACTTCCGTGATGGCATCGAATCAAATATGTTCCAAGATAAAAAGTGTAAAGATCCAGCATGCAGAAGTGTTCTTTCTGCTCCAGTAATTTTTCTACGGCTTTTTTCGCGTGATATTTTCCCTTAGGTTTCCCGATGTCATGAAAAAGACTTATGAATGTGCCCAAAAGCACGAGATATTTGCGGTGGAGATCAAATCTTCTAACAAGTTCTTTGAAAATTTCTTCGGTTTCTTTGCTGTGTTCATAAACTGAGTGCCTGTCATGCGTACGACATTCGGAAAGGGGCTTTCTTTCTCTTTCAAATATCTTCTTTAGTCCAATAATGGCAGCATCGTATTCTTCGGGCATCATACTTTCATATGCCAGTAAAAATTATTTAGTGAGTAAAGACCGATTCTTTCAACCTGTGGCACCGTGTTCTTCAGGTGTATAGTACATAAGTAGCCAAATACAAACCATTCAGAGGCTCTATTGATTTTGTGAAATACTCTGTGGGTTCGAACCCATCCCCTACTTTCTTTAACTTTCACTTCTTCTACCCAATCAATAGGAGCATAATTTTCTATGATTTTTCCTCGCGTAACCTCTTGCAACACGTCATTAGTCGCAATATCTCTAAGGAAGTGTTCGTTTCTCCCTCCATATGGGAGGTATCTCATCCCATTTTTTAGTTGCTGGGCACATTCCAAAATCCTTTCTTTTTTCCCAGCCATAGCTATCAAGAATTTGGGTTCTACCAAGAGTTCTACTTTAACAAGGGGGGACGGAATTTTCGGTTTTCCCGCTTTGTATTGGGTTATTCTAGCCAATTCGTGAGTAATCCCCTTTAGTTCAATTAGTTTAGATCCGAATAGAAAATCTTTCGCTTTTTTTTCAGCCTCTTTTCTATCCCAACCTAGCATCGCGCCAAACAATCCAGCGACAGTTGTTGGTAACATCGCTGGGTATGTTAAGGGATTAACTTCTGTGAAATGTTCCCTAAAATGAGCTTCGCAGAAAGAGACCTCGGCAAGCAGAGCATACATTTTTACTCACTCTTAACTATGAAGTCCGAAATTTCTTTTACAACATTAGGAAGTTGTTCGGCAGGAATCGACTTTATTGGACATTCTCTCGGAACTACTCCAACATAATCAACGAGCTTTATTTCGCGAATGGCGAATTTTCTGCTTTGTAGCTTGGACAACATGTCTACATTTACCTTCAATTTACCAGCTTCCATTTCGTAATCGAGATACTGGTATATCGGCCAGGGGCCCTTTTCTGAGAGAGTCACCAAAGCTACGAGGTGTTCTGGAATTACTAAAGAGTTTGTTCTTCTAGCTAAGACAAATTTTGGAGTCATAAATATTTCGAGAAAAGCTTTCAATCTGTTTTTTCTCTCTGCGTCACTGATAAATTTCTCACCAGCTTTCACACCTTCTTTCTCTGTTCCTTGCCATTTTCCAATATAATCATAAATTAAGCAGTCAACTCTTCCTATCCATTCAGCTACTTCAACTTCGAATGGAAGCGGATTACCCTCAGCACCGCCCGGTCTTGGTGCTCTCAACGCAAATTCCGCTTTAATGGCTGTGTCGCGTAGTGCTCTCAGATATGAGAGAGCAACTGGGGCCTGTCTTCTTCTGGCAAGCTCTTCGCGGGTTTCTGCAACCATAAATCCAAAAAGATCGTCATCTACATATTGCCTTGGATCTCCTTTATCGAGAAGACGACCTTTAACAGACTGGAAAGGATCGATGTTAAAGTTATACTCTTCTTTGAGACATTGTCTTATTGCAAACTTAATCGCTCTTGCGGAAACAAATGGTCTTATTCCTCCTTCTGAAGTGTAAAACTTCTTGAGCGTTATCCTTTGTCCAATTACCTCATCGGCGTTCACATTTCCAGCTATTTTTGTAAGCACAGAGATTTGCGCAACCTTGGTCACGTTGCTTTCCCTCCTTGTCTCGAGGCCATAGCATCAAGTAAACCAGCTAAAATTGCTGCTCGAACATAGTGAAAGATATCTCCTATGAGACTTGTTGTTGTTAAGAACTTCGGAATACTTACAGGTAATTCATAGGCCCTGTTGGTTCGATATTCTATGAGTGTGGTTGCAAGCTTGTCCAAAAAACGTCCCGGAGTTTCTTCTCCTCGTATCGCGAAAACAAGTCTTCTTATGAGTTCGGTACCATCTTCTTTTCTTTTTTCAAGGATTGTTGAGGCCGTCGCATAGGCCCAGCTATAAACTTTATCAATGGTGAATTTTTCTTTTTCCATTAAGATCAAAACCTCTTCTTTCCAATAACTTAAAAAAATTATCCCGACAAACAAGTATGCTAGAAAGATTAAACCATTTTTCTGAATACAATTTTGTTAGGAGGATTATCTTGGTGCTCCAGCTCGCCAGCCTCCAGCTCACCCTGCGCTTCGGCGAGGCCGAACTTCCGCGCTGGCTCGGTTCGGCCTTTCGGGGTGGCTTGGGTCAACACCTCCGCCGCATCGTGTGCTTCCGTCCGATGCACGAGTGCGCCGACTGTGAACGCGCGGCGGAGTGCCTGTACTATCAGACCTATGAGCGTCCGTACGCGAAGCGCGGGCGCTCGGCACCACCTAGACCGATTATCATGGTTCCTCCTTTCTTCGGCAAGCCCCTCACCTTTGAACGCGAAGGTCAGCTTGAACTCAAACTGCTGATGTTCGGCAATTTCCTTCGCAATCTCCCCCACGTGCTCTTGGCTCTGCAACAGTTCGGCTCGCACGGCTTGGGCGAGGCCCGCTACCACGGCAAAAACCGCTTCGAGGTAGAGCGCGCCGTGTGTGAGCACTCGGGCAAACCAGTATTCGACGGCGGCACCATCTACCCGGGCAACCTCGAGCCAGTGGATATGAGAAAACTCACACCCGTTCGCGGGAGCGAGTTCGAAATCGGGTTCCGCACCCCCATCGACTGCCCTCGCGAGTTTCCACCGAAGCCAGAGCACCTTCTCCGCATGATCCGCCGTCGTCTGGTTCTCTATGTCAACGAGTACGGCACCGGTGAGAGCGTGCCCGGGTTCTCGTGCAGCGGAACGGTCGAACCCGTGGCCCGCCACCGCCACCGTCTCGTTGGCTATTCCAAGCGCTCGGGACGCCGTGAGTTCTGGGCGTGGACGGGGATCGCCCGCTACGAGTTCGACGAGCTGGATGAGAGCGCGCGCTGGCTGCTGCGCGTGGGCGAGGTGCTGGGAGCGGGCGCGAAAGCCTCGTTCGGCATGGGTTTCTTTAGCATTAGAGCGTAGATTTTTCCAAGTGAGAGCTTGTCTGGCACTCGAAGCACGAGCAGGAAGCTCGGAATGGACTTGCAGAGAACTCGGTTTTCCCGACCTGCCGCGGGCCGCGCACGATGAGGTTTTCATGGGTGCTCGGAAACAGCCGGTAGAGTAGGAAGCGTTTTCGGAAAAACCGCTTCAAGCATGCCCTGGCTTCCTGTTTACCTCCCCATCAGCGATTCCGGGTTGCCAAATCTCGGACTTTCACGTTATGCAGGTGCATTTGTAAACATACCACATCACATCATGCTAATACGCGGAAACAAGAAACGAGAGGTGAGCTGAGACAACCGATTTCTCCTGTTCCCTGCTGAACCACCGCTTTAGTGAGAGAACCGTGCGCCTCGCAGGTGGGCGATCTGTGTGGGGGACATAAAAACCTCCGAGGCACCAAGAGAATTCTGGTTCGTGCCCACACAGGGGGAAAATTTTCCCATAAAGTTTCCCCCTACACGGAACCTCCTCTAATGTGGTTAGATAAGGCGCTAGATGTGAACGAAATGCCCAGATGAACTCCCCTTAGGTCTGACTCTCCATGCGGCCACTCAGCAGTCTCCAGACCTCCCGCTTCACCCGCTCTGGATACGCGCACAGGTAGGTCCGGAGCCTCTCGCGGTTTACCCGCACCCGGAACTCCTCCGCCAGTTCTGGCCTCATCTCCCCGAAGTGCACGAGGTCGATGAGCGTCTTTTCCACATCACTCACCGGAAGGTGAAACCCTCCTCGCTCCACATAGTCATACCCGAAAAAGTATCGCTTCGAAATCCGCCTGATCACCACGTTCTGCCCCATCACGGTTCTCAGCCCGCTCCTGACCTTGCGACACGTGATCACTACTGGAACCGTTTCCTGTTCCCAGAGGCCGTGCACACTCATCGCGTCTTGGAGACCCAAGTACGCGGGCTTCAGACAGTATACGAGCAAAGCCGGATCTTCATGGATGGTGTAAAACCCCCGCGTGATCCGTCTCGCTTCCCCCCGTTTTACGAGGTAGTTCATCAGCAGATAGGCATATCCTGTGCTCTTCACCAGCCGTGAAACAGACGCAATGTGAACCACCGGGGATTCCCGTAATAGCTCCCTGACTCGCCGGATGGTTTCCCCCTTCACTTGACCCACCTCTTCATGTATTCAAACATCTCCCGAGCACTCGGGACGGCTCCGTAAAGCACCACCGTTTTGAGCTCCTTTTCATCCACGGGCGTCCGGAAACCTTTGATCATCTTCGAAACTGCTGAAACGGTGTTTTTCGATTTCTCCACGAGCCTCAGCAGGAAAAAGGCGTCGTATAGGTCGCGGACTTTGTATCTTGCTAGGTATGCCTCCACTTTCTCCTCAAGCAACTTCTCGGGGCTCAGCGCATAAACCGTGAGCAGATTTCCTTCACACGTTTCGTACTCGCGTAGCACCCCGCCCACCCGTTTAAAAAGCCCCTCGAGCCTAACTCGAGCACCTCCCAACTGGAGCGTGGAGAACAGGGAGCTTTCCTTCACCCTACGCTTTTGAATCTCGAATCCTCTTCTCTTGATTTCGTCGAAGAGTTGGTTTACTTTTTCAATTCTTTTCTCGAGGTACACGTCTAGGTCCTCCGAAAACCGGTTTCCGCCGTAGCACCGCCATATGGCTGTTCCACCGTGTAGAACCGCCCGCGGGAAGACGGAGTAAAGCACTTCTACTATGACATCTTGGGCCCAGGCGATCTCGCGGTGGAACCGACGCCTGATTTTCAAGTGGAGCGGTATCTTTTTTTTCTCCATCTTCCTCGTTGATTAACCCAACTTATAAATTTATATAAGTTAGGTTGATTTTAAAGACACGTGCTATCCCTATCAGGTTGTTTGTAAGCGATGTCAAACCCTTGGAGAGGGGAAGCTAGAGACCATATCTGACCAACAAAAAACATGGCGAGCCGTCAAGTCCGAAATGTCAATAACTCGCACCCATAATGGAGGAGATAAAAATGGAGGTCTTGTGTTTGCTGCTGGAGGTGAGGGCCGCGGTGCTGGTGCTTCCATCCGCACCCGAGCCCCGAAATTTCGCGGTGGACGCCGATCCGTTCCCGGTTGAACACCTCTCTCACCTCTTCCACAACCTTGACCAGCAGCCGCGCGTCGACGAGGAGCATCGGGGGCAACCACCCGAGTCCGAGCCAAGGGAGGAGGGCTAATCGATGAGGAGCAGGCGGAAGCGAACCCTGCTGAGAGTCCTAAAAGCCGCCGCTATCGGCCTTGTGTCGCTCGTCGCGCTGTGGTTCGTGATAGCGGTGCTCTTGGTGGCTTTCCTCTTCATGATCTTCGGTGCCAGCGATTAACGGTCGCTTCAGCCGACCGCAAGAGTACCCTTCCCGAGCTGTGAGGTGTTTTTATCCTTCCTCGTCGTCGTAAGAGCCGAGCCGCACGCTCTTCCGGATCAGCCTCCAGTCCCGTAGCTCTCTCCCCTCCCTGCCAACCGTGAGCCACCCCTTCTTCGGACGCTTCCTCTCCCCGGCTCTATTTCTGGTCTCCAGTCCTATTACCACTCCTCAAACTCCTCGCCACCCCAGCCCCAGTAGTCCTCCTCAGTTTCATAGACCTCCTCGCAGTCCGGGCATACTCCCAGCGATTTGATCGTTGGATTCTTCTCGGCACACTCCTCGCAGTAGACCTTGCCGCATTCGCCGCACACGTAGAATTTTTCACCCTCCTTTATCTTGCGGTGGCAGACCTTACACCTGAGCTGTGCCGTTTTTCTACCCCCACAATATGTCGCGCGTGTTTAGTTTCAACCTCTTCCCTTTACCTCCTCACCAAGTTCCGCACCGGGTCAACCAGCAGGGTGTCGATCCGTGCGTGGAAGGCCTCTGGGTTCAGCTCGTACAGCGTCCGCCCGCCACGCTCACGCCTAGCCGTCAGCATATACCACCGCCGCATGCGCGTAAGGTAGAACTCCACCATCGACTCGCTCAGCCCCGACTCGCGCACCAGGTCCTCCTTCGTTTTGGGTTCACCACCGCGGAAGCACTCCAGCAGCCGCACCGCGTTCTGGGGCGTTTTCGGGCTCAGCAGCCTCGCTACGTCCTCCAATGCCATTCTGCTTCCCTATTCTCAATTCAGCCTAGCCTTTCTAAAACTGTTTTGGAATTTATCTTCCAGCCCCGCTTTTCGGTCAGTTCTTACCCCGCTGATTTCTAAGTCTGTTTTAGAATGGGGCAATACGTCCCCCTCAAATGCCAAAACATCGCGGGATTTTTCAATCCTTTATAAACCACTCTCCTGGCTGGAGATCTGCTAAAACTTTTTAGATGGCCGCTGGACTGGGCGGCAGTCCAATGGCTTCGCTCAACACCTCGTTTAGCCGGGTGTTAAGTCTTCGCGCGATCACCGCCAACTGGGGATCTCCCTCAAAGAACTCTTCCAGCCGCCGTCTCAGCTTATCTGCTTCTCTTTGAACCCGCTCTTTTCTTATTTCCTGCCGCAGTTTTCCCTTTACCTCTTTTTCATACAAGTCGTCGATCTCTCTGGCTACCTCACATAGTCTGAGTATTCGCTTTATCCTTTCCAAT
Organism: Hadesarchaea archaeon; assembly: GCA_029259175.1. Classification (GTDB taxonomy): domain Archaea; phylum Hadarchaeota; class Hadarchaeia; order Hadarchaeales; family Hadarchaeaceae; genus JAVZGN01. The sequence goes on along the minus strand of JAPDJH010000001.1, from coordinate 204,737 downwards.
GATTCTACAACTTCGAGCCCCAGCTCCGTGAGTTTTATGAACTTCATCCGTCCCGCTTGTTCGCTCCTGATCAGCCGCAGGTGCTCCAGCTCATTCATGATCTTCACGGTGTGAGCGTAGGTGGTGTTCACTCTTTTCGCGACCAGCGTCTGGTACGCACCTTCTTTTATCTCTTTCAGCACCAGCAAGGCCGCTACCGGCTTTTCTTGAAAAATTAATTCTTCTCCTCCTCTTTTCCGCTTCATTTTCTCTCCTCCAAGCGTATAATAGAAAAGATATATTTAAAGATATGTATACTAAAAGATATATTTCAAAATAAACAAAAGAAAGAGGGAGAATTCGTCGGAAAAAATATATATTAACACGCATATCTTCAACCCGTCGGAGGGTATAATGGAAAAGGTGAACCGACCGAAAATAGTGGTTGAACCGCCAGGCCCGAAAGCCCGTGCTTTCATCGAGCGCGACCACAAAGTCAGCTCGCCGTCGCTGACCCGAACAGCCCCTCTGGTGGGTGTCGAGGAGGAAGGTGTGTGGGTGAAGGACATCGACGGCAACATCTTCCTCGATTTCGGATCAGGAATTGCTGTCACCAATGTGGGCCACAAGCATCCCCGGGTCGTTCAGGCCATCAAGGAGCAGAGTGACAAGCTCATTTTCGTCAACAGCTGTGACTTTTACACAGTCCCGCAAGTAGAACTCATGGAACGTCTCTGTGAGCTCACTCCAGGGGATTTCCCCAAACGCGTTTTCATGTGCAACTCCGGCACCGAAGCCGTAGAAGCTGCTCTCAAGATCTCCCAGTGGCACACCCGCAATTTCTACGTGATCGGCTTCATCGGAGGCTTTCACGGGCGCACCATGGGCTCTCTCCAACTCACCACCACCTCGGTGGCTGCCCGCCGTCACTTTAAAGGGATGATGCAAGGCGTTTTCCACGTTCCTTATGCCTATTGCTACCGGTGTCCTTTCAAGCTCGAATACCCCAGCTGCGGTCTCTGGTGCGTGGGGTACATCGAAGACATTCTGCTCAAGAAGGTGATACCCCCAGACGATCTTGCGTGCTTGGTGGTTGAGCCCATCCAAGGAGCAGGCGGATACATAGTACCTCCCGATGAATATTTGCCAGCTCTTGCGAAGCTCTGCCGCGACAACAACATCATTTTTGTCGCTGACGAGGTGCAAACTGGTTTTTGCCGCACCGGCCGCTGGTTTGCTTGCGAGCACTGGAATGTGGAGCCAGACATCATCACTCTCTCTAAAGCCATAGCAGCCGGATTGCCGTGCGGTGCAACCGTTTGCCGTGCGGAACTCATGGACTGGGAGCAGGGAGCCCACGAGAACACCCTAGGCGGAAACCCTGTGGTCTGCAAAGCAGCCCTTGCAGTTCTCGACATCATGGAGCAGGAAAAACTAGATAAGAACGCGGAGCGTGTTGGCGGATATCTCATCCGTCGCTTCGAGGAACTCGCGGAGAAACACGAAATAATCGGAGACGTGCGCGGCAAAGGAATGATGATCGGAATCGAATTCGTTAAGAACCGCAAAACCAAAGAACCGGCAACCGATTTGCGAAATGCCGTGCTTACCGAGTCATTCAAACGCGGTCTCATCCTGCTGGGCGCCGGGCAGTGCGCTTTGCGTCTGGCACCGCCTCTTGTTCTGACTCAAGAACAAGCAGACGTTGGACTCGAGATCTTTGAGGAGGCCCTGAAAAAGGTTGAAAAGGAGCACATGTAGAGAGGTGTGGGGGTACTCACGCTCGAGCTCCTAGGTAAACTCAGCTATGTTTTAGTGCTGGTTATAGCTGGCATATGTCTCAACTGGGCCGGTCAACGCTATCCCACCCTTCGCCTCCCCGTCACGCGCTTTTTCCGTTTTCTCCACGCCTACACGATAATCATTATCCTGCCTGTGGTTGTGTTTTTCTCCATCGCCCGTTACTCTCCCGCGGATGTGCTGGGCTTCAGCAACTCCTTCGCTATCGGTTTCCTAGTTTCCGGCATTTGCTTTGTTGTTTCCGTCATGATCTCCAAGCGCGTTGGCGACAGCCGTGAGCGCACAGTGGCTTTAGCACTCAACTCCGGCTATATGAATGTCACCTATCTCGGCTTCCCCGTGATCTATGCCGTGCTCGGATCATCAGCCCTCGGTCCAGCAGCTCTCTATGCCATGGGTGTCGGCATCCCGCACGTGATTCTCGGAACCGTTCTGCTCACCCTGCTGTCCAAGCGGAAAGTCGAGCCCCGCGCCCTGACCATCAGCGTGATCTCCTTTCCAGCAGTGTTCGCCCTCATAGCGGCACTGCTCTTCGTGGTCTTCAGCGCTCCTCTTCCCTCTTCTCTCTACACGTCTTTCGATCAATACGTGGCCCCTGTTTTTTTCACCCTCATGTTGCTGCTCGTAGGATACCAAACGACCATTACCAGCCCAAAACAGTACAAAGACGAACTTCTCTCAGTCGGCGCCTTCAGATTTGTCGTCAGTCCCGTTCTGGCTTACGTGTTCATAGTGGCCTTGGGCCTCGATATCACCCGCGATCTGACTCCGAAACCCGCACTCCTTCAGTCATCCATGCCGCCAGCGGTTTTCAACTTGGTCTTGGCCCACAACTTTAAGCGGGACACCAAGCTGTACGGAGCCCTTATGTTCTATCCCACTCTGTTCTTCTTGTTCGTGGTCCTCCCCCTGCTTTCAACTTTCTTGGCCGCCTAGCGATTCAATGCTGAGCGTTCCTTCTATCAGTCGTTTTAGGACTTCTGCTAGGTTTTCAATAGACACCCGTACCTGCTTTGCCGTGTCTCGGTCCCGTATGGTGACGGTGTTGTCCTCCAGCGTCTGGTGATCCACTGTTACGCAGAACGGAACCCCCACCTCGTCCGCTCGCGCGTAGCGGCGCCCAATCGATCCGCTTTCGTCGTATTCCACCCTGAGTCCAGCCGTTCTCAGCTCTCGCTCGATCTGCCGCGCCCGCTCTGGCAGCCCGTCCTTGGTCACCAGCGGGAATACCCCTGCCTGGATCGGAGCGATGTACGGCTTCAGCTTGAGGATTTTGCGTTTCCCCTCGGTCGCGAGCGAGTGCTCCAGCACGCAGTAGAATATCCGGTCAATCCCGAACGAGGGCTCGACCACATGGCAGACCACTTTCTCCTTGCGCTCCTCGATAAACGCCGTCAGATCTTCTCCGCTGTGTTGCATGTGCCGAGAAAGGTCGTAGTCCGTTCTGTACGCGAATCCCGCGATCTCGATCCATCCGTACCGTTGTGTGTGGACTTCCGCATCCCACGTCTCCACAGAATAGTGGGCCCGCTGGCCCGGCAACTGCTCCCTAAACCGAACCGCACTCTCCGGAATCCCCAGTCTCCGCAGGAGTTGCACCGTCAACGCCAGATAGTAGGCCATGAGCTGATTGCAAACGAGCTTTTGCCTTACAGCATCTGCTGCTGTGACTTCTGTGATTTGCTCGCTACCCGCGCTCTGGTCCTTGGCTAACCACAGCCTCAACCTTTCACTCGCTACCCGCTCGAAACCGGGGTGAACCGGGTTTTTCGGGTCAAAAAAGACCTCCGCCTCCGCCATGGTGAATTCACGCAATCGAATCATCCCCTGTCGCGGCGAGATCTCGTTCCGATATCCTCTGCCGATTTGCACCACTCCCAGCGGAAGCTTTCCACGGCCGTGCCTGTACAGCCTTCTGAAGTCCACAAAAATTCCTTGCGCGGTCTCCGGTCTAAGGAACGCTTGTCGCTTGCTTCCGGGCCCCACAGCTGTCTTGAACATGGCGTTGAACTCGAACACCTCTCCCAGCTCACCCCCACAGTCAGGACACCTTACCCCGCGTTCCCGTATGGCTTTGCTCATCTCTTTCACACTCTTGCCCTCCATGTCTACACCCGCTTGTTCTTTCAGCAGATCAACGGCTTTGAACGCACCTTTGCACCGCGTGCATTCCACCATTGCATCCAAGAAGTGGTCGACATGGCCGCTGGCCTTGAGCACCTCGAACGGAACCACTGTTGGCGTGTCGATTTCCAGACACCCCTCCTCCACAACAAAGACCCGTCGCCACTCCGCTATGATGTTGTTTTTCAGCGCCGATCCGAGCGGCCCGTAGTCGTAGAACCCCGCCGCGCCCCCATAGATCTCAAACGAGGGCCAGATAAAACCGCGCCGGAGCGCCGTCTCTAGTACCTCATCGCCCTTCTGGTTCATGCTTTCACACCACGGATAAGGGCTCGCATCCTAAAAAAGTTCCCAGCCCTTTATTTCAGGAGGGCTTTGAGCAAATCCACGTCACGCACGATGCCCAGCAGTCTCTCATCTGGATCTTGAACCACCACTTGTTTTGCCCGTTCCTCGAGCATCAGCTTGGCCACTTTGGTCGCGGGTGTGCGCTTTCCGACCGTCACCACTTCCTTTCTCATAACCTCTCGAACTGGTTTATCCGGCAGCTTCAGTTCTTTCTTCGTGATGTAAATGCGCGCCTCCGTGTCCCACGCCCAGCTGTCGCTCTCGCTCCGTCCTACCATCTGGCTCATTTTCGAGTCCAGCTCCACATCGCTGAGCTTTACCAGATCTGCGTCGCTGATCATACCCACCAGTTTTCCACTACTGTCAATCACTGGGAGTTCTCTGAAGCCCGACAGTCGCACGAGCTGGGCCACAACCGGAAGAGGTGTTCCGTCCCACACAGCGATAATGTGCGGCCGCATCAGCTCCGACACGGGGGTTTGGATCTCCGATTTCAGCAGAACTCGTTCCAGCACGTCTCGCACGGCAAGCACTCCCACCACCCGGTTGTCCTTCACCACCGGGAGCCGCTTCTCCCTCCGCTCCAAGAAGACCTTCGCCGCTTTGGACAAATCGTCTTCTGGCGATAGCGTTGGGACATTGCGGTTGACCAGGAGGGCCAACTGGTCCTCGTCCGGCTTCTCAAAAAGAGCGTGGAGCTCTACCATCCCCACGTATTCTTCAGTACTTTTCTTCACAGCCGGCACCGCTTCCACTCCGAGCTTTTTCATCAGCTCGAGCGCGTCAGCCCGGGTGCCCGGAATCTCCACCCACTTCACGGTTTCTGTCATCACGTCTTTTACTTTCATCTTCTCATCCGTTCCTAGTCTTCAAAATCTTCGCTTTTTCTTGGTGTTTTCCATAATAAAACGCTTTCCCTTCGACGAAAAGCGCCGCCATGTTTTCAGCCCTAGCTCTGTTCACGATCCCGGCGTGCAGATCTTCCAAGAACTGCAAGTTGTGCCCTCGAGCCAACACCATAAAGGTCGCTGGAGCGCCTTTTTCGATCCAGCCACTTTTTTTGACCAGCTTGCTGATGGGTCTTCCCGTGGCCCCCTGCAGCAGGGCAAGTGCTTCTTCACGTCCGGCCCGCGGATTCTGTCTGCGCACGCATTGCCACGCGGCCATGAGTTCTTCAAACATGTTGGGCTCGCAAACCATTCCATTGTCCGTTCCGATCCAGCTCTCCACTCCGATTTCAAGCGCAAGCGCCAGTGGAGGGATTCCCGCCCCCAACAAGAAATTGGAGCGCACACAGAACACGACAGGCACTCCTGCCTGCCTAGCTAGCTCGAGCTCGTACGTGGAAGCGTGGGTGGCGTGAACCACAAACGAGGGCTTCAGCTTTAGCGCTCTTTCCAGCTCGCTGCACCCGTACTCCTCAACAGAGCGTTCGTGTTCCTCGGCCGTCTCGTCCACATGGAGGGCAAACACCTTGCGTTTCTGCCTACACACCGCGGCAATATTTCTGATGACGGGCTCTGAGAGCGTGTTGATGGACGGGAGACCTATCCCGTCCGCGATCCGTAGCACTCGCCGGAGTTCCTTCCGTGTATCGCCCCTTCCTAAAATCATGGTCTTCAGTGGCTGGATTCCAAGCTCTCGCAGAAATCGAACTCCGCGCACACCCCCTTCTCTGAAGTCGAGGTGGAAAACAGTTCCAGTACGCAACATGCTCTCCAGGGCAGAGCGAACAGCCCTTCCAGCTTTTGTGCCGCTTTTCGACAGCACTTGGTGTTTGATCCCCGCTGGGCCAACCACCTCTGGCTGGGTTCTGCCCAGGTATCCCTCTTTCCACCCGTAGTCTGCGATGTGTGTGTGCGCGTTCACGAACGGCGGCATAATTATGGCCCCTTTTAGATTGACTCCACGTTTTGCCCCGCCAACGGATTTTATTCGTCCGTTCTCGATTTCCAAAGAACCGCGAACGGGCTCCAGCTCTTCACCTTCTAGGATTACAGCATCGGAAAAAGTCAGCCGCATTCCTGCACGCTCGCATTATTTCAGAAGCTTCTGGACCTCAGCATCCGATAGTTCCCGGTATCCTTGAGCGTCCACCACGGCCACAACCGTGCGCTCACCCGTGGCCGCATCCCGTTCTATAGCGCTCTTAATCGAACGAGCTGCGAGTTTTGCTCCTTCGCTTACACTCATTCGCTCCTTGAAATCTTTCTCCAGAGCTCCGTAGGCGACAGAGGCGCCCGTTCCCGCAGCCGCGAACTCTTTCTCCTCTAGTTTTCCTCCCACGGGATCCAGAAAGACCAGAACGGGCCCCGCTTGGTCCATCCCTCCGATCATCCCCTCCAGCAAGTAGGGAAAGATGCGCCGCCCGTGCAGGATGTTGGAAGCGAGGTGTGCAAGCGCCCGCGGGGTGATGGGTCGGTCGTGGTGAATCCGGTAGAGATTAGCTTCGGCTCGCAGCAGATTGACAAACGCTTGCACGTCTCCCGGACTCCCAGCAATGGCCGCCCCGATCCGGTCCTCCAGCTTGAAGACCTTTTTCACTCGCTTGCTGAGCACGTGATAGTACGCAACTCCTTTCGAGTCGGATGCTAGCGCTACCCCGTCCTTGCATCGGATTCCGACCACCGTGCCGCTAAAACCGTACATCGATACCACTCTCTGAGCGCTCATATAAAGTTTTGATGGCCCACTTCACCTCTTGCGCGCCACCGCCCCCGCAATGGCTCCGACAGCCACGGCTATTGCGATCAACAGGAGCAGGGTCTGATAGTCCACCAGCACTATCGCCGGAGGTTTGGGCGGTATGGAGAGGAGCACCTCGGAGCTGGCAGCGTAACTTTTCTCCACCCCCTCGTAATCAGAGGTGTACGTGGCTCGCACCCCAACGATGTGGTTTTCTCCGTAGGCGTTGTCTCGCACCCGCAGGGTCAGCACGGACTCCCACTCTTCACCGCTTTTGAGCGTGTTTTTTTCGTTTTCGACGTTTACCGCTTCAAAATTTTCCGGATCGTATTCGAGAGTGACCCGAACCGATGAAACGTCAGAAGTGCCTCGGTTCTTCACTCTCACGGTGAAGTCCAAGCTCCCATCCGATTTTATCTGGGTGGCCGCAGTGGTTTCTAGATCCAAGAGCAGAACGGGGGTCACCGTTCCACCGGTGTCTATGGTGACGTTTGGGTTATAGGGCTCTGTATAGCTCCACGTGACGCTCGCCTGACCAGGTCCCGGCCATTTGATTTCGTTGTTTTGGACGACTTCTTTCCCACTTGTAATCGCTCCCACGAGATGATAGAAGTTGATATCGCCGAATGAGCCGATGGCTTTTCCTCTCATGTAGGGGCGCCCATTTATTTCTCCAAGCTCTTCTATTCGCGCTGGAACAGTGAGGTCAACGGGGAACCAGCAGTCATACCCTGGCACGTAGAAAATGGCCCATGCGTGTCCGGCGTAATCGGTGTTTACCGAATGATCGATCAGGGCGTTCTCAGAAAACAAATAGCCCGAAACGACTTTTGCAGGTATGCCCGCTGCCCTGGCCAACGCTACGAAGAGGGCGGAAAAGTCGTCGCAGTCCCCTCTGCCCTCGTTAAGAGTCCAAAGGGCACTATGTGCCTTCGTTTGCGTCTCATATGTTATGTTCTCCACAACGAAATTGAAAATTTGCTGGGCTTGCAGATATGGATTTTGAGTGTTCTCAGTCAATTCCTGAGCCAGCGTCTGGATCTTCGGGTCATCGCTTTGGAAGAGATTGGGCACTGGCTGAACGAATTCTTGGAGCTCCTCTGGGTATCCGCTCCCGACCAGTGTTGGGTCGATTGTGAACTCGACGGTCTCCACCTTCACGACTTGGGTAACGTGCACGGTTTTAGACGTACGTGCTCCCAGAGTTCCGAGCTCTACCTCTACCCATCGGTTGTCTTTCTCGTCGTGGATTTTCGGGTGAATAGGTGTGTCATCTAGCATAATCGACTCCCCCAAAACACGTTGTTCAGTCCACCCGCTCCAGTTGTCGAAGAGATAGATCCTTGCAACCACGTTTTTCGCCGTGTAATTGGAGCTATTGGAAAACACATAGTCGATGGTTATTTCATATATGGCTGATTCCTCAACGCTTTGTGCCTTCACCCCTGGAAGCGATGCCAGCACCAGCACCGCCGCGATCATCCCAAGGAGTCTCCGCATGGAACCGATGAACTTGCACTCCACAATTTATAGAGGCATCGATTGAGCCTTTTTTCCGCTTTATAAGCAACCTTCATCTCAAAACGGTAGCGGGTTCGATGAATGACCACGTCATGATTCGCCTTAGCTTGGTGTGCTCTCTGGTAGGCCTCGCAGCCGTGTACGGCGCCGGGCTCTCCGTCCGCCCCCGATTGACACCGATAGCTGCCCTCGACAACGATTTTGTCGGCACTCGAGTGGTGATATCCGGACAAGTCGTGGATCTCCGCACGACCGATGATGGACACCTCTTTCTCAAACTTCAGGACAACTCCGGTGGTGTCGTGAGCGTTCCCATATTCAATCGTATCAGAAGTGCATTGGAAGATCCGGTAGAATTGCTAGACTTTGTTCAAGTGCGCGGTGAAGTGAAGCTCTACCGGGAGGATCTCGAGGTGGTTCCCTCCGAGCCAGCGGATGTCCGCGTGGTTCACACGGCTCCCGTATCCGTCTCCGAGGTGTCAGCAGACAACGTGGGCAGTCCCGTGAAGGTTCAGGGCGTGGTTGTGGAGCGCGATATAGTGGGCTCCGGGCACTTGCTGCTCACGCTCGGAGAAGGCACGGCACGCTTGACGGTCTTCGTGCCGGGATGGATCGCCGGCAACGGTTTTCCTCCCGTGGATGTGGGCGACATGGTGAGAGCGAGCGGATGGCTCCAGCTGTACAACGGTGTTCCCGAGCTTCGCATAACCAGTCCTGGATGCGTGCAGACAGTGGAAGGCGCCTGAAATGCTACAGTTTCTGCTTTGCTCCCTCGTCGGCGTGGGGCTCGGAGTAGTAACGGGCCTCATCCCCGGGCTCCACGTCAACAATTTGACCCCAATGTTTGTTCTGCTGGCTGGCGGATCGGGATCCACTGATTTTGCGGCGCTCATAGTCGCCATGTCGATAACAAACGTGTTTGTCAGCTATATTCCCTCCACTTTTCTCGGCGTGCCGGAGGAAGGAACAGAACTCTCGGTTCTCCCGGCCCATCGTTTGCTGCTCGAAGGACGCGGTGTCCACGCTGTGAGGCTCACCACCTGGGGCTGCTTGGGAGGACTGATGCTTAGCGCAGCCCTGCTTCTACCATTTTTGTTGCTTGTGGGGCCTGCTTACAACCTGATCCGTCCCGGGATGCATTGGTTGTTGTCCGCAGTGATAGCGACTATGATCGTGTTGGAGCGGACGCCCGTCAGAATCGGGTGGGCTCTGCTCATCTTTTTCCTCTCCGGCTTGCTGGGTCTCTTCACTTTGGACACCGGACTCATGAGTGGCGATGTGGCGCTCATGCCGCTGCTTTCGGGACTTTTCGGTGCAAGCGTGTTGCTTCCAAGCATTCTCTCGGGGAGCGTTCTGCCAGAGCAATACACGGGGAGCGAGGATTTCTCCACCGGCGAGGCCATTCGGCCACTCATCGCCGGCACCACTGCGGGAGCGATCACGGGGGTGATCCCCGGGATAGGCCCCTCGCAGGGCACGATACTCGCGCAACTGGCAACGGGATCCAGTGGCACGGAAGAGTTCCTGACAGCGGTAAGCTCCGTGAACACGTCTAAAGCCCTTTTTTCTTTTGTGGCTCTCTACGCCATCGGTCGCGCACGAAGTGGTGCAGCTGTCGCCGTGGGCCAGCTGATAGATGTGGATCTCAGGGAGCTACTGTTTCTGGTGGGTGTAGCCCTTATGGTCGGCGGCATGGCGGCGGTGCTCACCCTCCGGCTGGCAAGAGTTATTGCGGTGCGCATCGAAAACGTGCCCTATCGAGTCCTGTGCTCGGCGGTTCTGTGTTTGGTTACTGCTCTCGTGTTCTTCTATTCTGGACCCCTCGGTCTGCTGGTGTTCGGTACCGCGACGGCCATCGGCATGCTTCCGGGATTTGTACATGTTAAACGGACGCACTGCATGGGCGTGATCATGGTTCCCTGTATTTTGTATTTCGCGGGATTGAAGGGTAGTGTTTTGAGAGCTTTCGGATTGTGAAGGTTGAACTGGCCCAAACCGTTTGAATTATAAGTCTGACGGGAAACCCTGACGCCTGCGGATTTTTTAGGAAACATACACCAAATCACATAAGATGGCTAGACTTGGAAAACTCTCGGCACAGTTCCTTCGCGGTCTCGGTGAGGCGGAGCCCGGCCCCTTCATTCCATCGCCGTTTCAGACCCAAGCGCTTCAGGAGGTCCTGCACAGAGACACGGTCGTCGTTGCGCCCACGGGCAGCGGCAAGACGTGGATTGCAGAACAAGCGATTGCCCGTCTGCTAGAACGCGGCGCACGCTGCTGGTACACCACCCCTCTCAAAGCTCTGAGCAACCAGAAATACGACAATTTCCGCAGACTGTTTGGTCCTGACCGCGTGGGAATCCTCACGGGGGAGCGCCATGAGAACGCTGGAGCCCCGCTACTGGTCGCGACAACCGAGATCTTGCGTAACCATCTCTACAGTGGGGAAGTCGACGCGGCTCTCGTGGTGCTGGACGAGGCGCACTACATCGGAGAACTGGAACGCGGAGTGACGTGGGAGGAGGTAATCATCTTCGCGCCCCCGCGGACCAAGCTTTTGCTCCTCTCGGCCACCATAGCAAACGCCGAGGAGATAGTCGGATGGATGGAGGAGGTGCGAGGAAGCAGACCCGCTCTGATCCAAGTGAGTAGCGATCAGCGTCCAGTTCCGCTACGCTACGGATGGATGGACCGTTTTGGACGCCCTCTCCCCCTTTCTGGCATGAGAAATCCGTGGAAGGCCCGCGGCCTTTTCCACCGCGGATTCGATCCCGTGTGGACGGTGGAACAACTGGAGCGTCACCACTTGTTGCCTGCGATTATTTTTCTGCCTCGAAGGAGGGACTGCGACTGGGCAGCATCACGCTTTCGCGGGGTTCGAGTGGCTGGAGCGCACGAACGGGAGCGGGTTTACCGAGAACTGGCTCAGGAGTTCACGATATTGCGAACCCACCACTTCTCCGGAGTTTTGATCGACGCCGGAGTGGCCCCCCACCACGCCGGACACCTCACTGCTTGGAAAATCGCCGTCGAGCGAATGTTGGCACGGGGAATGGTGCGCGCAGTTTTCGCGACCACCACTTTGGCTGCTGGTCTCGATGTTCCCGCCCGGACAGTAGTGCTCCCGACTCTTTGGGTTGGTGGTCCCGAGGGGAGACGACCGCTCACGGCACTGGAATTCCACCAGATGACGGGGCGCGCTGGCCGCCGGGGAAAGGACAAAGTAGGATTCGTAATCGTGTTGCCGTTCTCTTCGCGGGACCTCCGTCTGGCGCGCGAACTTGCGGAAAGCGAGCCAGAAGAGCTCCTCTCGGCGTTTCGCGTGCGCTATTACCAGGTGCTCAACTTGTTGGCCAAGCACGATCTGCAGGAGGCAGTAACCGTGGTTGATCGGAGCCTAGCTCTCTATCAACTGAGCCGTCGGAGCAGAAAGCAGCGCAGACGTCTCAGACGAGAACTGATCTACCAGTTCAGGGCCAGAGCCGAACTTCTCCAGGAGCTGGGTTATCTCTCGGCGGAATACGAGCCCACAGAGCAGGGGGAGTGGGCCTTGCTGGTCAGGCATGAGCGCTCACTGCTGATTTGTGAGGCGATACGCCGAGGACTGATGGACGAACTCGATCCGGAGGAACTCGCCGGGTGGGCCGGAGCAATGGCTGCGGAGCGTTCGTCACGCAGCGCTCTGAAGGGACCGGACATCCGGCCTCTGCGCAACTTGGCGCGCGAGCTTGACGCACTAGAGCGGAGGTACGGAATAGACCCGTCTGCTTTTGGTGAACCCTTTCGCGGCGGGAAGCGTAGCCCTGCGGTCACGGCTGCAGCAATTGCCAGCCAGTGGGCCAGCACCCGAATGGCTTGGAACGAGCTCGTGAACGAGAGCGGAATGGAAGAAGGTGATTTGCAGCGGTTGATCCTTCAGACGGCTGAAGTGCTGAGGGAGCTGGAGTCTCTGCCGCTCCCCTTGGCAGAGCAAGCGGCTCACGCCCGGCTCTTCATGCTCCGCGAGCCAGTTTTTGATTACGGGGTCGAAACTCAGCGATAACAAAACGTAAATCCTTTCCCGGATATTTTGTCCCGTGCGCGTGGTGGCTCTTTGCAGTGGCGGAAAGGACTCAACATTCGCCTTGTATGAGGCGCTTCGTGAGGGTCATCAAGTGGCAGAAATCGTTGCGCTCTTGCCCGTGGATCCGGACTCATACATGTTTCACTGGCCCAACGCAGAGCTCGTGGGAATCTTTGCGGAAGCCGTGGGTCTGCCCCTTCGCCAGGTGAGGTGCGCCACGGACCCGGAACGGGAGGTGGAGATTCTCAAGCAAGCGCTCGCGGAGGCCGATGCTGAAGGGGTCGTCAGCGGTGCGGTGGCGTCGCGATATCAAAAATCGAGAATCGACAGCGTCTGCAGGGAGTTGGGTTTGGAGTCCATAGCACCACTCTGGGGGCGCCAGCCCGAAGAGGTGCTGAAAGCGGAAGTCGATTCGGGATTCGAAATTCTGATCACCGGAGTCGCAGCCCATGGTTTAGACGAGCGCTGGCTCGGCAGGACGTTTGATGCCCCCGCTGTAGAAGAATTCTTGCGGATCTGTCATCGCTATCAAATAAATCCTGTGGGGGAAGGCGGCGAATACGAAACCTTTGTTGTCGATGGTCCGATTTTCAAGAAAAAGATAAGAATTCTGGAGGCTGAAAAGCAGTGGATGGGAACCCGCGGTTATTACCTCATCAAACGCGCGGAGCTGGAGGAGAAGAAATGAAGACTTTGCTCGTTTACACTCCCCGGTATCTGGAGCACGATACTGGGTGGGGGCATCCGGAGAGAGCCGAACGCCTGAACGCGATAATCGATGGCTTGGAAAGGGCTGGACTCTGGGATTCTCCATCCACTCCCGTCCGACAGCCAAAGCCGGCAAAGGTAGGAGATGTGCGCGCGGTTCACAGCGCTGAATATGTTGAGCTGGTTCGAAGGCTCAGCGCCTCGGAGATCCCGATAGATGGGGACACGCCCACACGAAAGCAGACCTATGAGCTCGCTTTGCTCTCCGCGGGAGGAGCGATCGAGGGTGCGAGAGCGGCGTGGAGAGGAGAGGTTCAGAACTCCTTTGCTCTTGTCAGACCACCCGGACACCACGCTCTCAGAAGCGCTGGAGGAGGGTTTTGCTACTTCAATAATATCGCGATAGCGATCCGAAAAATCCAGCAGGAGTTTGGTCTCAAGCGCACGCTCATCTTGGATTTCGATGCCCATCACGGAAACGGCACGCAAGACATCTTTTTTGAGGACCCGGAGGTGTTCTACATTTCTTTTCATCAATCGCCCCTGTACCCGGGAACGGGAAGAGTGGATGAGATAGGAGTGGGAGAAGGAGAAGGGTTCACGGCCAATGTCCCCATGCTGCCTGAAAGCGGGGACGCGGAGTATCGGACGGCCATAGAGGACGTTTTTGTACCCCTCGCTGAGCAGTTCAAGCCGGAGTTCATAGCGGTGTCAGCGGGATTTGACGCGCACCAGCGCGATCCGCTCACCTCTCTTCTGCTTTCTTCCGAGATGTACGGCTGGATGATGGGCGTGGTCTGTGACGTAGCTGGGCGTCTGTGCAAACATAGGGTGCTCGTGGTGTTGGAAGGCGGATATGACTTGCAGGCTCTAGGCGAGAGTGCCACGTATATGGTAAAGGCCATGCAGGGGGAGCGGTTTGACGCGCCAAAAAAACGAAAAGCACCACCATCGATAGAAAGACTGAAGCATGCGCTGAGAGAGTACTGGGAGCTCTAAAGTCACTCCAGCACACGCGTTAAGCTGACTACTTGGACGTTGCTCACACCCGGGAGCTTGGTCAGGGCTTCCTCCACTTGGTCGCTGGCTCCGGCGGCGTCCTCCACCAACACGGTGACTTTGAGAGCCTGAAGTCCAAAAGCTATGGGCTCTCTCGACACCGAGTACACCTCCGCGAGCTCCCGCACCTGCTGCTCGAGGCGACCGAGGTCAACATCCAGACCCTCGGGCATCAATTTGAGAGTGACAGCGACTTTTGCCATTCGCTCACCTCACGGGCCGGTGAACCCGCACGCCGAGCAGGTGTACTCCTTGCTCAGCTGGCGACACTTGGAACACCGCCAGATTTCTGTCTCTCCGCAGTTGGGGCACGGGAAGTGAACGGCCACTTCGGCTGGCGGGATCTCGCGGTTGCACGAGCTACACACGGGCATGCTATCATTTCTTCATTGAACGATGGGTTTTAATCCTTACCCTGAAAGGGGATTCGATTCAGTTTTTCGATGTTCGCGCACCGAGACTTTCAGTCTGATGGTTTTGAAATCCGAGTTTTCCGACTGTTTTTTACCTTTTGAGTTGTTAGTTCATCCGATGATTCCCGAGGGCTACCAGGAGTACCGCAGCCGGGAGTTCTGCAGAGATGTGGGGTGCCCCGTCCAGCGACTGCTCGACACCAAAGAGAAAGGCTCGGAGGAATACGAGCGCATCCGCGAAATCTGTAAACAGGGGTGTTTACACAGCGCGCGCGAGTTCCACTATTGGCTCATAGATCACGGGTATCTGATCGTCCGGCCCAAGCAACAGCCATAGCATGGCTTCGGCAAGATCTGCGGCTTAAACGATATCGTTCCAAAAGGGGAAAACCTTAGCGCGGGTAAGAAATTCACCGGCTAAACTTATAACTGTGGAAGCCAAATCACTTGCGTGAGGTGACCGGATGGACTGGGGAATGCGCAACCGGCTCTCCAAGTTGATTCAGCGCGACGGCCGAGCGCTGTTCATCCCGATCGACCACGGGTATTTCCAAGGGCCAACCCGCAAGCTGGAGAAGCCGGGTGAGACCATCAAGCCCCTTCTACCGTATGCTGACGCGATAATGCTGACGCGCGGCATTCTCCGCAACTGCATTGACCCCACGGTGGACAAACCAATTATCCTTCGGGTCTCGGGCGGGACGAGCATGGCTCGCCGCGCCGAGCTGGACCAAGAAGGTCAGATCACCTCGGTCAGAGAGGCAATAAGGCTCAACGCCTGCGCTGTGTCTATGTCGATCTTTGTTGGGGCACCGGGGGAACACCAGACCCTACTCAACTTCGCCCGCTTAGTGGACGAGTGTGAGGACTACGGAATACCGGCCATGGCCGTGACAGCCGTGGGAGCGGAGCTGGAGAAACGCGATGCCCGCTATCTTGCCCTCGCCAGCCGAATCGCCGCAGAGCTCGGCGCGCGAGTGGTCAAGACCTATTACTGCGAGGAGGGTTTCGAAAAAGTGGTCGACGGGTGCCCCGTACCAATTGTAATCGCCGGCGGACCGAAGGTGGATTCAGAACTCGAGGTTTTCAATTGGGTGTACGATGCCATTCAAAAGGGCGCGATTGGAGTCAACCTCGGTCGGAACATCTGGCAGCACGACTACCCGGTAGCGATGGCCAAAGCGATCCGGGCCATCATTCATGAGAACGCGACCCCCAAGGAGGCTCAGCAGGTCTTTGAGGAGACTAAGCGAGCCACGACATCTGGCTGAGACAACTACTCTAAAAAGGCGCAGTCCTACGGGTTAAAGGGTCTCCATGCGCACAGCCTATTCGTTAATGTTTTTTGGCAATGTGGGGGTATCGCTCTCTTGGCTGTTCGTGCCCTTGCTGGCCCGGGATCTCGGCCTTTCCTTTGTAGAGCTCGGAACAGTTGGAACGGCGTATGGTATCGCTTCTCTCTTTTCTTACTCGTTCTTCGGCTGCCTTTCTGATCTGACACGCCGTCGTTTGATCTTCATCCAAGCCGGTTTCGCTCTGGCGGCTCTCACATTCACACTCCAAGTCTTCATGCACGATCTGTTTTCGATGGTCTTAGTCCGGTGGTTTGCCGGTTTGTCTATCGGGGTGTTCACTTTTCCCTTGCTCGCCTATATCTCGGGCCGCTCCGGGTATCGGCGGCGCGTTGGGTGGTTCGCCGGATTTGGCTCGCTCGGATGGTTCACGGGTTATCTGCTTGGAGGACTGCTCTCCGACTGGTTTTTGGCTTTTGCCGTTTCAGGCCTCTTCTTCTTTACAGGCTTCTTGTTGTCGCTCGGTTTTCGCGAGCTTCGGGAACCGCTGGTGCGCATACGGCCGTTCTGGACGGTGGTTCGCGAGAATTCGGCAGTTTACGCTTCTTATTTGTTGAGGCACACGGGGGCTCAGGCCATGTGGATCGTGTTCCCCCTCTTTCTGCGGGAAGAACTCGGAGCCAGCATTTTTTGGGTGGGACTGATTATGGCTCTGAACACCGGCAGCCAGTTTCTGTTCATGGGTCTGATTGGGCGAACAGCTCGGGGCGGAGAAGGTGGACAGCTTCTAAGACTCGGACTCTTGCTCTCAGCTGTTGTGTTTGCCTCGTACCATTTTAGCTTCTCCTATCTTCAGCTCATCCCAGTCCAGTTGCTACTTGGAATAGCGTGGAGCGCCCTCTACGTTGGCTCTCTTTTGCACTTGCTGGAAAAAAATGTAGAGCGAGCGACGTCCACGGGGGTTCTTGGCTCGACCATAAGTCTCGCGGCGGTGATTGGCCCGTTGTTAGGGGGCTCCATTTCTGAGTTCTTCGGGATGCGAGCGGTGTTTTTGTTTGCGTGTGCGTTAACTCTTGCGGGCCTTGCAGTTTCAAAGAGCATCCGAAGCTAACAGTTGGAAAGCTCTTATTCTTCCTATGAGAAGGTGTTTTTGAGCGGAATGCGAGTGGCCGTATACTACAACAACCGCGATATCCGGATTGAGGAGCGCCCGGTTCCACGGATAGGCCCGGGAGAGTTTTTGATGCAAATGCACGCGTGCGGGATATGTGGAAGTGATGTGCTCGAGTGGTATAGAGTTCCCAAGGCCCCGCGCGTGCTTGGACACGAAGCAACGGGTGAGGTAGTGGAAGTGGGCGAGGGCGTTTCGCGGGTCAAAGTGGGGGACCGTGTTTTTGTCTCCCACCACGTTCCGTGTGGGTCTTGTCGTTACTGTGCGCGCGGTCATGAAACGGCCTGTGAAACACTTCACACCACCAATTACGATCCGGGAGGATTTTCCGAGTACATCCGGGTGCCGGCGATCAACGCTGAGCGCGGCGTGTACCACCTTCCACCTCACATCTCCTATGAGGTCGGAACTCTGTTGGAGCCACTTGCTTGTGTGATTCGAGCACAACGACTCTCAGGCGTGCAGGCCGGGGACTCGGTTCTCGTTTTGGGAAGCGGGGTTTCTGGACTGCTCCACGTGATGCTGGCTAGGCGCCAGGGGGCTTCGTTGGTGGTCGCCACGGATATCTCGGAGTATCGCAAACAAGCTGCGAGCCGTTTCGGGGCGGACGCAGTCCTCGACGCCCGAACCGATGTGCCAAAAGGACTCCGCGAGCTTAACGGTGGACGTCTGGCCGATCACGTGATCTTGTGCACCGGAGCTCCTAGTGCCGCGGAGCAGGCCTTGAAGTGTGTCGAGCGCGGAGGATCGGTTGTTTTCTTCGCGGTCCCGCCCCCCGAGGTTCAGCTTAGAATCCCCGTGACCGAGTACTGGCGCAACGAGATCCGTTTGCTCACCTCGTACGGAGCGGCTCCGCGCGACTTGGAGCAATCACTGGATTTACTGGCGAAGAACGCTCTGCCACTTCGAGATCTCATTACACATCGCTTCCCTCTCGACCGCATCCAAGAAGCATTCCGATTGGTGGTTGAGGCAAAAGAGTGTTTGAAGGTTGTAATCACTGCTTGAGCTTTGCAACGGTCTGCAGAGCTTTTTCGAGTTCGGCTGTTGGATTCGACCTGGGGCAGTACTCTAAGCATTTCAACCCTTTGGCGTTAGCACAGACGTTAACTATCGGCTCAAAGTCTAGTGCTCCCAGTCCGGGTGCTTTTGATTCCGAATCTTTTAAGTGAATCTCCGATACCACGTCTCTGAATCTTTCCAATATCTCTACAACGTTCTCTCCGTTATTCCACGCGTGTCCGGTATCTATCATGAGTTTCAGGTGATCGTTGTTTACGAGCTTGACGATTTCCCACACCGCTTCGGTCGTCGGTCTATAGTTCGTCCGCGCATGATCCAAAGGTTCCAGCCCCAAGGTGATTCCCGCGTCCTCGGCCACCTTCGCCATCTCGCCCAAAGCACGTACGCTCTGTTCATCAGCATCCTCGACTTCAGGTTTCCCGTAGCATAGGACCACCACCACGTGCTTGGCGGACACCAATGACGCGAACTCGATTGTTTGTATCACATGATTCAGAGCGGCTTTTCGCTCCACTTCGGATTTGGACAACAAGCTGAGCCGATGCTGCAAGAAGGCCTGTACGGAGCGCACCCGCACGCGGTAAGAGGGCAGGAGGGATTTCCACCTCCAGCACTTCCAAGGCACCCCGTCATTTGCGACCTCTATCCATAGCCGCTTGTGTTCGGCTGTTTGCAGTTTTTCTTCCAGCCCCTGTCCGGGGAGAGAGAACTCTGCGATTCCCAGTCGCATCTATCTATTTTTGCGTCTCCCCCTCAAATTTTTAAATATCATCGTTGATATCATCATCGATATAATGAAATACGGATTTCCGTGTTCTCGCTGGGCGAGGCACATGTCGGCAGTTCCCAAGGGTCTTTTGCGCTATTGGGTTCTCGAACTCTTAAGACAGCGTCCCCGCTCGGGCTCTGAAATTGTTAGAGAGATCGCAGAACAAACAAACGGGTGCTGGATCCCACGTCCGGGATCCATATATCCGTTGCTCTCAGCGCTCACCCGAGAAGGCCTTGCCGAAATATCGGAAGCGGAAGGAGGAATGAAACGGTATATTCTGACTTCGAAAGGCAGACAGTTTCTGAAGGAACTCAGAGAATTGAAAAAGCAGTTTGAAGATAAGAAGAGACTGCTGATGCCCCTATTCTTCACGATTCTTTCCGAACTCCCGGAAAATGAAGCACGAAAAATAAGAGAAGCTGTCCACCGGCTGTTTTGTTCTCTGATCGACGCGAGGCGAAGACTCGAGGCAGATTTTTCTAAACGGGCCGCCGATCGAATGGTTCAAATTTTGGAGGAGACGTCGAAGAAACTAGAAAAGCTGGCGGAGCACGTGGAGGGGTAAGGATGGTTAAAAATGTTATCGTGGCAGAGAAGTTGACCAGAGTGTTCAATGGTTTGACTGCAGTCGACCGCGTTTCGTTCGTGGTTCGCGCTGGTGAGATCTTTGGATTCCTCGGCCCAAACGGCGCTGGCAAGACCACCACTATTAAAATGCTGACAACGGTTCTCAAACCCACGTCAGGACGCGCCAGTGTTTTTGGATACGACGTGGTCAAAGAGGATTCCATGGTGCGTCAAGTTATCGGCGTGGTGCCGCAGGAATATACTGCTGATGAAGATCTCACCGGTTATGAAAATGTCATGCTGTGCGCCAGCCTCTATGGTATTCCACGCGAAGTTGCCAAGCGCCGAGCGGCACAGCTCTTGGATCTGGTGAATCTCTCCCGGTTCAAGGACAAACCGGTTGAATTCTATTCGGGAGGGATGCGGCGGCGACTGGAGCTGGCGTGTGGGCTGATCAACAGACCCAAAGTGCTTTTTCTCGACGAACCTACGCTGGGGCTTGATGTTCAGACTAGAACGACCATTTGGGAGTACATCCGAAAACTAAGGCGGGAATATGGGATAACCATTTTCATGACCACTCATTATTTAGAGGAGGCTGATGCGCTTTGTGATCGCATTGCCATAATCGACCGCGGTCGGATTCTGGTGATTGGCCGTCCGGGAGATCTCAAGAAAAATCTTGGGGGCGATATCATTGTTCTCTCTGTCGATACCAGAGCTGACGTGTCTCGAATCATCAAACGAGTGAAGAACGTCAAAGAGGTCATCCGACAGAACGAGACCTATCGGATTAAAGCTTCCCTTGGACGTCTCACCGCTCCCAGAATAATCGAGGTTCTGAGGAAGCACGGTGTTTCTGTAACCAAGCTGTCCCTTAGCGAGCCAACCCTGAACGATGTGTATTTGGAGTTCACTGGGCGTTCCATCCGCGATGCGGAGAAATCACCCGACGACGTGCACCGACAGCTGGTTACGATCAGGAGGGCTAGGACGTGAGGGGTTTTGGCTTCTACCGTCTTCACGGCACATGGACGCTTACGAAGCGAGAACTCAAAAAGTGGTTCAACAATCCGATAGTTCTTCTCGTGACAATCGTGCAACCCATCGTGTGGATGGTGCTGTTCGGCAAGGCCATGAATCTCGGGGCCATGCTTTCGAATTTGCCCCCCGATCTTGGCCAACAGATAATGCGTTCCACTTTTGGTACTTCTGACTATTTTTCCTACATGGCCATAGGCATGATTTCGTTCACTATCATGTTCACGAGCATGTTTGGTGGGATGTCCATAGTGTGGGATCGCCGTCTCGGATTTCTTGACAAGGTATTGAGCACCCCGGTGTCTAGAGCAACGGTGGTGATCGCCAAGGGTCTTAACGCAGCGGTTCGATCGCTCTTTCAAGCGTTTGTAATCTTGGGAGTGGCAGCGATGCTAGGCCTCTCTTTCAGCAGCACCTTTTCTCCTCTAAATCTATTGCCGATAATTCTTGCCATATGCTTGCTCAGCATGGGACTGTCCACTATCTTTGTTGCAATGGCTGTGCGAGCCACGAGGTTTGAAACCCCCATGGCCCTCGTGAACCTTGTTAACCTGCCTTTCATGTTTGCCAGCAATGTCTTCGTTCCGTTTTCAATGATGCCCTCTTGGCTTCAAACGATTGCGCGGGTTAACCCGATTAGCTATTTTACAGACGCTATCCGACAGCTCACAGTGTTCGAAATGGATGTTTCCACGTTAGTTCTCGATTTCGTCTTTTTGGGAGCCTTCACGCTTGTGATTTTTGCGCTGGGGGCGTTTTTGGCTGTTCGATATCTATCGAGGTGACCAGCCACAACACCATTAAAGCTCGCAGGGTGAAGAAAAGAGGGATTTCATGTGGCTGAAGGTAGAAGCGGAGCTCGCGAGCCGTTTTCCCGAGCTAAAAGCGCTGGTGGCGCACGTGCACGGAGTCGCCGTTCGGAAAGAAAGCCCGGAACTCGAAGAGTTTAAGCAGTCGGTGGTTCGGGACTTGAAGTCGCGCTATTCGCTCGATTCGATTAAAAACCAGCCCGTTTTTCGAGCTTATCGGGACTTCTACTGGCGGATAGGCATAGACCCCACTAAGACCCGCCCCTCCGGAGAGGCGCTGCTTCGAAGGGTGGTGGCGGGCAAACCTTTCCCTCGGATAAACACGGTGGTCGACGCATACAATCTGGCTTCGGCCAGCACGGGCATTGCTATCGGAGCGTTTGATCATAACAAGATTGAGGGGGAGCTGTTGCTCAGGAGAGCGCGTCCAGGAGAAACGTTTCGTGGAATCGGGATGCTGGAACCCGAGATTCTCAAAGGGAATGAGCCGGTGGTTAGCGACAGCAGAAAGCTGATAGCCATCTATCCGTATCGCGACTCGAACGAGACGAAAGTCACCGAGCAGACAACGGAAGTCCTCCTTCTGATCTGCGGTGTTCCTGGAATTTCAGAAGAAAAATTGCACGAAACAGCTGAGCTAACGATCGACTACATCACGCGCTTCTGCGGCGGTCGGGGAGAAATTCCATGATCCGTGCATTCCTTTTCGATCTGGATGAAACCCTGACTGATGCGGAGCGGGGGATCCGCGCGGCAATCGAGGCAGTAGCCAGACGTGCGACCCAGTTTCTCTCTTCGCGCGGTCTCTCCTGCGACCGCGTTCTCTCAGAACTCTGGCGGATCGAGATTGAGCGAAGTATCAAGCGCAGCTACAATCGGGACGAGTGGTGGCAGGAGCTGGCTTCGCGCTTGGGCGCTCCGCCCTTTTCCGCATCACAGCTCTCCGAGCTCACGCGCTTGTATTGGACCACTTTCACCGAACTCAACCAGCCGTTTCCGGATGCTGAGCCCACCCTTCGAGAGCTGAGGCGCCGGGGTTTCAAACTTGCCCTTATCACCGACACGGATGGAACTCCGGGTCTCAAGCGGAGCAGGATCGCTTCGATGCCGATTCTTCGGTTCTTCGATTTTGTCGTGGTTGCGGGAGAGGATACCCCGAGGCCCAAACCAGATCCGGAGCCATTTCTGCTCGCCGCATCCAAGCTGGGCGCATCTCCTCCTGAATGCGTCGTCGTGGGCGACAAGCCCTACACAGACATCCGGGGAGGAAAGGCCGCGGGAATGCGCACCGTTCGCGTGTTCAGGCGCCAGTGGCATGATGAAGAACAGGCAGATTTCACCATTGGGAGCCTTCGGGAACTCCTCGATTTGCTTCCTCTCCTTATCCGTTAGAGTTAAATGTAGTTGCCTGCCTATCTTTTGGGTTTGGAGAAAGTGTACGAAACGGTGATGAGCTTGCAGGGAAAAACACATCCGCAGATGTGGTGGAATGACTGAGCGGGTCACGCGCAACTCGGCCTATCTCAACGCCCAGTCCACCACGGGGACTAGAACGCGGGTGAAGGACGTCAGCCCCACGAGTGGGATGTGCCCGATCTGCGTGAAGGAGTGTCCCTTCCTGTGTGAGGTCGGACTCTCGGCTTTTCGCGGTCGCGAGGTTCTTTATCCCGATCAGGCACACTATGGTGCAAGCACGGCAGCGGCTTTGAAGGACTACGGTCTTGACTGGTCCCACTTTACCATCCTCTCCAAGCTTCGGGGGGCAGAAGGAGTCGAAGCCGACCCAGACGTCGCGTTTTTTGAAAACGTGAACACTGAGTCGGAGTTTGGCGGCATCCCGATCAAGCTTCCAATCGTGACCGGAGCTTTTGGCTCAACCGCGGTTGCGAGGACTAACTGGGATGGGCTGGCAATTGGCGCAGCCCTTGCGGGAGTGATGCTCGTGGTGGGTGAGAACGTTTGCGGAGTAGATCCAGAGGCGAGGTACAGCAAGGGCAAGGTGACCTACTCTCGGGATCTCGAGTACCGAGTCAGCAAGTACAGGGAGTTTTGGGACGGAAAATATGGAGACATCGCAGTCCAAACGAACGTTGAGGATCAGCGGAGCGGGGTTGACGTGTATGCGATATCGAAACTCGAAGTGAACGTCATTGAGCGAAAGTGGGGCCAAGGAGCGAAGGCCATTGGAGGCGAGATAAGAACCACGAGTCTGGAAAAAGCACTGATGTACAAAAAGCGCGGGTACATCGTGATTCCCGACCCGGAAAGTCCTGTGGTCAGGAGGGCGTTCGAGTCGGGGGTGATCAAGAGCTTCGAGCGGCACAGCAGGGTGGGGATGCCGAACAGAAGGGATTTCGTTGAGGACGTTGAATGGTTGAGGGAGCAGGGGGCGAAAAAAGTCGGTCTGAAGACGGGATCTTATCGCCCCGCTGACGTTGCTTGGACGATGAGGGTGGCTTCCGAAGCCAAAGTCGATTACGTCATCTTTGATGGGGCTGGCGGGGGGACCGGCATGAGCCCCGTCCCAATGATGAACGAGATGGGCACGCCCACGGTGTACTTGGAGGCTCAAGTGCTCCGGTGCGCTCGCATCCTGAAGGAAAACGGGTGCTTTGTGCCCGACATCAGCATGGCTGGGGGGTTCATCAATGAAACGCAAATCTTCAAGAGCATAGCCATGAGCAACTTCGGCGATGGGCCCTTGGTCAAAGCGATAACCATGGCGCGCGCACCGCTCACAGCAGTGATGAAGGCGGCCTATTTTACAGAGCTGGCGGGCAAGAACAAGCTCCCGCGGGATTTCGCCCAGCAGTACGGCACTGATCCGTACCAGTTTTTTGTTACCATCCCCCGGTTGAAAGAGGAGTACGGTGAGCGCTTCGACCGCATACCCTTTCCGGCGATCGGTCTCTACACCTATCTGAGTGACCGGATTGGGGTGGGTTTACAGCAGCTGATGGCTGGCGTGCGAAAGTGGAAGCTCCACCTCATTTCGCGCGAGGATTTGGCTTCGCTGAACGAGAGGGCGGCAGCTGTTACGGGCATCCCGCCTCTTGAGCGCATCGAGACCGAGGTGCTCGAACGGATTCTGCTGGAGTAAAGCGGAACTACGTTTTTACCCCCGAGGCACGATATCCAATCAGTGAGTTGCATGCTGTCGAAGAGAATAATTCCGTGTCTGGACGTAAATCGCGGTCGGGTGGTCAAGGGCGTGAAGTTCAGGAATTTGAGGGACGCGGGAGATCCCGCGGAACTCGCTCGCGTGTACGAGGAGCAGGGGGCTGATGAAGTGGTGTTTCTCGATGTGGGCGCATCGCCGGAAGGGCGCGAGACCATGTACGATGTGGTTGAGCGGACAGCTGAACAGCTTTTCATTCCGTTGACGGTCGGAGGGGGGGTGCGTTCTCTGCAAGACATGGAGCGCATGCTGAACTCGGGCGCCGACAAAGTTGGTATAAACACGGCAGCGGTCGAGCGACCCGAGCTGGTTCGAGAGGCGGCGGACAGATTTGGGAGTCAGTGCGTGGTCATTGCCATCGATGCCAAGCGAATCGCGCAGGGGAAGTGGGAAGTGTACACCTATGGGGGTCGCAAGCCCACGGGGATCGACGCCGTGTGGTGGGCGAAGAGGGTGGAGGAGCTCGGAGCTGGAGAGATTCTCCTTACCAGCATAGATGCGGATGGTACGCAACAGGGATACGATCTCGAACTCACCCAGGCGGTCTGTTCTGCCGTGCGCATTCCGGTGATCGCTTCGGGCGGGGCCGGTAATCCGGAGCACATCTTCCAAGTTTTAAAACACACGGATGCAGACGCGGCTTTGGCGGCCAGCATCTTCCATTTCGGAATGTATTCCGTGATGGACGTTAAGCGCTACTTGGCGGAGAGGGGGATCCCGGTGAGAGTGTA
The DNA here is from genome assembly GCA_029259175.1 of Hadesarchaea archaeon. Lineage (GTDB taxonomy): Archaea > Hadarchaeota > Hadarchaeia > Hadarchaeales > Hadarchaeaceae > JAVZGN01. The sequence continues at coordinate 179,453 of JAPDJH010000001.1, read as the reverse complement.
ATGGTTGAGGCCGTTATCCTGAACTACGGCGTGGGAAATCTGCACAGCATAAGGCGCGGCATGGAGATGGCCGGAGCAAGAGTGCTGATTTCCGATGACCCAGCAGATATCAGACGAGCGTCTATCGTAGTCCTGCCTGGTGTGGGCGCCCATGCCAGCGCCATGCGGAGCATCGACCGCGAGCTGATGAGGAAGTGCATCGAAGACGGCAAATTCGTTTTGGGTGTGTGCCTGGGGCTGCAACTCTTCATGGATTGGAGCGAGGAGGGAGGCGGATCGGAGGGTTTGGGAGTGTTCGCCGGCAAAGTTGTCAAACTGCCCGCGGGGGTTAAGGTACCACACATGGGGTGGAACACTCTCACCATCGAGCGTGAGCACCCCTTTCTTGAAGGAGTTTCGAACGGAGCGTATGTGTACTTCGTTCATTCCTATTATGTTGAGCCAGCGGACAGTACCCTCGTCGTGGCATCCACCCAGTACGGAACGCGTGTCCCGGCGGTTCTCGCCACCGAAAGGGTAGTGGGAACCCAGTTCCATCCGGAGAAGAGTGGAAAGGTCGGACTGCAGATGTTGCGGAATTTTGTCCGCATGTCCGCTCGCTAGCCCCTCTCGACCGAATTGTATATAAATTGATATAATTCCAAAGAACCTATGATGGAGGCCGAGCGAGCATCCTGTTCCCCTACGCTGGAGACCCTCCTGATGATCGAAAACTTTGCGCGCGAGCACTCCGGAGAATTCGGCGAAAACACAGCTTTGGAAAAATCTGCCGCGCAAGGTCAGGCATCAGACCTTCTGCGTGGCGTTCGACTGCTTGTTGCAGTCGAATAAGATCGCGCTTAAGAAATAATCGAGTGGCATGGATCTAGGATGAGGCTGTGGTGAGAAAAGTTTTATTGCGGGGAAAGCAGGCAAGCTGGCTAGAGAGGTGACGAGAGCACCGCCCATGCGTTTGCAGATCCCAGCACCGAGCCGGAGGGGAAGGGGCTGAAGTGAAATGCCCGCGATATCGATTCTGGGAACGAAGGGAGGAGTCGGCAAGTCGACGGTGGCGATGAGGATTTCGGCTTGGATGAGCAAGCTGTAATCGGATTTAGTTCTGCTGTTCGACGGCGACATCTACGTTCGCATGGTGGAGCTCAAGATACCCCCAAAACGGATATTACGTTTGCCCAAGTGCTGAAGGGCAAGTACGATCTAGCGGACGCGATTTATCGGTGCCAGCTCAAATCGCGTGGGCGCTGGCTCTATCCGCAGCTCTCAATTCTGCCGGCTGGTGCGCGTTTTCTGCCGCCAGAAACTCGCAATGTGATAAAATACGTGAGCGACACCGTCAAGCGGTTTGAACCAGTTATGAAGCGTCTTCGTGAGTATTTCTCCTACATCGTGATAGATACACCGCCATCAGTGACCTTTGAGCACTTCATTCTTACCGCGGTTTCGGATGCGATTGTTTTTGTAGTTACTCCGGACGTGGGTTCAATCTTTTCTTCGAAGCAGACATCGATAGGCTTGGAGGGCATGCTTGGGCTGAAGCCGATAGGCACGGTTCTCAACAAGGTTCCGATAGGGCTGCCCAACTTGAAGGGGTGGATGGATTATGCCAGTGAAGTGGTGCCCCTGCTCGGGATGATAGCAGGATGATAGAATACGACGAGTTGCTCGACGATGCCTTCAAGCGCAATCTGCCGGTGACTGCCGCGTATCCGCGAGCTCCTTCGTCTGTTGCGATGCGGAAGATTGCTAAAAAGCTCTTGAAGCTCCAGATACCCGAGACCGACGTGCTTTCCAAGTTCAAGCGGGCGTGGAAGAAGGCCTGGGAAGACCGGAAGATGGAAGAACGCTATCTCAAGCGGATTTCAGCTCTGCTGAAAAAGCCGAAACCTCCGCCGAGCTAGAGACGCACCGGCCTGTTTTGGCGAGCCGAGCGGAGAGCTGCGAGCGAGAGGCGGAACGCTTTCTCTGCGTCCTTTAACGTGACGGCTGGGGGTTTTCCTTTTGAGACCACGTCGTTGATGAAGTGGAGATCCTGGTCCTGGTGTCCCCAGCGCTCCGGGCGCTCCAGTTCGAGCATCCACTCTCTTTTTTTCTCGGTGAAGAGTTCGACGTGTTCGGGGCTTGTTACACGTGTAACATATCTCTCGCTCATAACTTCCAAGTTCATTAGAGAACCGCGTGCCTCGTTGACCAGATTGGTGAATTCCGAATTCCACACAGTGCCGTTTTTGAACCGTATGGTGATGGTTGTTGCGTAGCCGAGGATTCTCAGGGATTTGAGGCGTGAGAGCGAGAGCGACGCATAGAGAGTGCTTGCCTCGGATTCGGCGAGCCACCGGGCGAGATCCATTGCGAACACGGTCATGGTCGGCAGGGGACCACCGTGCTCTTTTTTCCAGATCCAGGAGTCGGGAGCCCACTGGCGCGCCAAGCTGGCCGCCGGCACCAGTTCCCGGAAGCTCACGAGTTCCGGCCGACCCAGCTTGGAGATGAGCTCCTTGACTTTTCTGAAGCAGGGGGCGAAGCGATAGCAGTGCCCGGGCATCACGGGCGCCCCGCGCGCTCGGGCCAGCCGGTTCAGTTTGTCTATTTCTGCAGGGGTGGCTCCGGGCGGGCACTCCAAAAGCACCGGCTTGCCGTTCTGGATGATTTCGCGGGCGATTGGGTAGATGAACTTCCATGGGATTGCACATATAACGGCGTCTATTTCTGGATCCTCCAAGAACTGGTTCAGATCCACATAATACCGGGAGACCTCGAGTCCGAGCTTGCGCGTGAACTCGCGGAAGCGCTCGTGCTCGTGGGGGAACTTGGACCACGCGGCGACGACTCGGGTGTTTGGTATTCTCGACAGGGCGCGCGAGTGCATGCGGGCCATAAAGCCCATACCCGCGATTCCCACTCCTATCTCTCGCATCCTTCACTCTCTAGAATCAGTTCCCTAATATATGTGTCTCGCGCACCGCTTCGGCTAAATGGATTGGATCGCATGAATGGATGGTCACAATGCCTAGAAAACATCGTTTCAAGTTGTACGATCCCCGCGGCTACGTGATTTACTTGGAGTGCGAGCTGGACGATCCGAAGCGAACTGGCAAGTCCTACGCGCTTCAGGCCTACACGATTGAAAATCTCGCGCGCAACCTCATACCGATTTCTGTCTCGGTCTACGAGCGGTGGAAAGAGAAGCTGCGCAGGCGTGAGAAGGTCGTGTACGGACGGTTCAAGATTCGGAAGGTGGTCAGGGCCCGGCGTCCGCCCAAAGTGAGACGGCAGAGAACCATTTTGTTCTGGCCGCGTGTTACTTGATTTTTTATGGTAGCCCAGGTTCTGCCAAGCACTACTTGAGCACTTTTCACGAGGCAGGGTTGCTCGAGCGAAGAGAACTCGGAAACCTCACGCTATACAGCGGGAACTAGGAAAACCCTGCCTTCCGCCAGCTCAAAATTGCAGGCACGAAGGCGTTGTGCCCTACGGCGAGTTGCTGGTGGTCTAATGAGCCAGCGATGTTTGTAACTGAAGGATCTTTAATCGTGCTCACGGTTGTTTCGTGCTTCTGTAGATTTCACTCGCCGCTGCTGGAGAGAAAAAGCCGTCAAACTTCTTTTGCAAAGTAGTTCCACAAGAGCTAGGCTCGGGAATCTCGAAAAATCAACTTTCTCAAATTTTACCGGTAAATTAGTGCGGGGGGTGGGATTCGAACCCACGAACCCCTACGGGACCAGATCTTGAGTCTGGCGCCGTTGACCTGGCTTGGCTACCCCCGCAATTCAAACTTTTTGTGTATCGGATATAAAATTCGAAGGGTTCGGATGGAATTCCAGACAGCGCAGGCGTTCGAGCATTTGGACAAACTCGCCTACGAAATCGGGCCAAGAGTCGCCGGCACGCGCGGATCTGACCTGGCAGCCACCTACATCACCGAGAGACTGAAAGCGCTAGGCGTTTCCTTCCGAGTCCAAGAGTTCAGCTTTGTGGATGCTAGAATGCGCACACGTGCTCGCTCTTTTGCTTTTCTGCTGGGAGCGGTTCTTCAGCCCCTGCTAGCGCCTCTGCACGGTGCGGTGCTCTGGCTCGCATCGCTTTTGTCGAACTGGTGGCTGCCTCACCTACTGCCGCGACGGAAAAGCCGAAACATCGTGAGCACGATTGGAGATCCCCGCGCCCCCCGGACAGTGGCGCTCATGGCACACTACGATAGCGCGTGGTTGCGTCCCCGCGGTTTCATCCGCCACCTGAGATCACTGTTTTTGCTGCTCTTCACCCTCGGCGTAGCATTGAGAATTTTCTCTTTCGCACCCCTTTGGATTGTGATGGGATGTGGTGTTCTGCTGGCGGGCACGCTGCTCGTAGAATCGCTGGTTTTCAAATCTCGACCCTCTCCGGGGGCGAACGACAACGCTTCAGGTGTTGCAGTCTTGTTGACGATTGCTGCCGCTCTCGTGGAGCGGCCTTTCCCCAATTTGCGTGTTCACGTGGTGTTCACGGGGGCCGAAGAGCACGGTCTAGCGGGGAGCAAACATCTGGCAAAATCGCGCCTCGTTCCATCCGATGCGCTGGTTCTCAATCTCGACACCGTTGGATACGGGACTAGGCCGTATTACGTAGAAGGCAATGGCATGTTTTTCAAGCTTCGGACTTCTCGAAAGCTGAACGAACTTATCGCGCGCGCTGGTCAATCAATGCGGGTGGGAATCCGCCCGTGGTGGATGGCCCGCGCTCGCCACGATCACATGCCCTTCAGCAAGCGGGGCTATCAGGCCTCGACCCTCACCATGGACGACGACGCACCCAATCCCGATCGACGGGCCCGAATGTTCGGCATTCCAAACGCGAGGCTTCGAAGCTACAGATATCTTCACACTCCGGATGACCTGCCTGACAAACTCAAACCAAAATCGGTGGAGCGCACTGGAAATCTGGTTTTGGAAATCCTCAAGCTAGTTGCTGAGGGCTCAAACAATTATAAACGGGCCGCGTGAAATGGTGGTGGTGACGGGGATGAAGATAGGTGTGATGTCCGACACCCACGACCGGATCGACGCGGTCGACCGGGCAATCGAGTTCTTCAACCGGCAGGGCGTGAAACACGTGTTACATGCTGGCGACCTCGTTTCTCCCTTCGTGGCCCCACGATTCGCAAAGCTCAACGCAAAGCTCTACTACGTGTGGGGCAACAACGAAGGCGATCGGAGTTTTATTACGGTGAAATTTGGGGAAATCGGTGTAAAACCCTTGGGAGAGTTCGCAACCCTTGAGCTGGCCGGCCGGAAGATAGCCTTGCTTCACGGCACGAGCGAACGCGTAGTCGAGGCTCTTGCCAGATCGGGCCTGTTCGATGTGGTGGTTCGCGGGCACACCCACCGAGCCGGGATCTCACGAGACAAGGCTCTGGTAATCAATCCGGGGGAGGTCTGCGGCTATCTTACGGGCCGGCAAACCGTAGCCTTGCTGGATCTCTCCTCTCTCGAAGCCGAGATAGTAGAACTCTAATGAGGTCTCTCAAATGCTCGAAATCGTTACGTTGCTAGCGCTAACCGCGACGTTCTACATTGGGTGGAACATCGGATCCAACGATACGGCCAACGCCATGGGCACCTCGGTGGGTGCTCACGTGATCAACTTTCGGCGGGCAGTGGCCCTGCTCGCAATTTTCGTGATTCTCGGAGCAATGCTTGAAGGATACAAGGTGATGAAGCCTGTCGGGGAGGGAATAATCACCAACCCGGCTGGTGGCCCATCCCCGCTGAGCTCTATGCCCGAGGTCGTCGTCATTTCAATGCTTATAGCAGGCGTGTGGGTCACCGTTGCAACTTACTTTGGCGTCCCCGTTTCCACGCACCAAGCCATAATCGGAGCTCTTGTGGGTGCTGGTTTCGCTATGAGCGCTTGGGGCGAGGTTCCTACCGAAGTGCACACAGGAAAATTGCTGACCATCTTCTCGGCCTGGGTGATCACGCCTTTCAGCGCAGCTTTCTTCGCCTACATCATCTACAAGCTGGCTTCCATACCAGTGCGCAGGATAAAATCCATTACGACCGTCAATCTGCTATTTTCCGTTATGGTTCTGTTCAGCGGCTGCTATGTGGCGTACGTGATGGGGGCAAACGATGTGGGCACCGCAATGGCCGCCATGTATGCAGTGGGGAAGGAATCTCTCGGTGCCGGCTTTGCACAACAGCTGGCCCTTTTTGGAGCGGTGGCTGTTGCCGTGGGTGGCATCACGTATGGTCGTCGGGTGATGCGAACGGTCGGTGAGGGAATCACCCGGCTGGAGCCGATGACTGCTTTCGTTGCCCAGCTGGCTGCCGCGCTTACCGTTCACACCTTCACTCAGTGGGGCCTGCCGGTATCCACATCTCAGTCCATTGTTGGTGGAGTGCTGGGGGCGGGTCTGGTCAAGGGTGTGCGCGCTGTTCGGGGACGCAAAATGGCGACAATCGCACTCATGTGGTTTGTGACCACTCTCTCGGCCATGGCCGTTGCGTTCTTGCTCACGTATTTGATTCACTTTTTCTGAGCACGAGTTGAAAACACCATCTCAGCACCCAATATATAGAGAATTATGAAAGCGGCTCCCAAGTGGGGTTCGACCAGATACCCCAACAGGAGCCCCACAGCAAGTCCGGCGAGATAGGTAACCTGCCACCTTTCCATCGCGCTTCCCACTCTCTCTTTTAAGTGTCAACAATTTTTATTTTTCCTGCGTAATAAAGACGGTGAAAAATTGATTGAATGGTTGTTGCTGGCAACGTTTGCAACGGCTTTCTTCATGGGCTGGAGCATGGGTGGGAACGACGCAGCCAACTCTATGGCAACCTCGGTTGGTGCGGGCATTCTGCCTTTGAGACGTGCTGTCATTCTGTTTGCCTGTTTCGCAATTGCAGGAGCAGTTCTGCAAGGAGAATACGTGATGAAGACGATAGGGAAAGGCATAGTGTTGTTCGAAAACGAGAACGCCGTAAGTTTGGAAAACCTCAACTTACCGGCCGGAGCATCGCCCACCCCCTTCACCTATGTGCCGGTGGGCGCTTTGGCTGCAATTCTCGCCGCAGCGTTGTGGGTGGCCTCAGCGACCAGACTCGGCCTTCCAGTTTCAACTTCCCACTCCATCGTGGGTGGCGTGCTGGGGTCGGGCTTGGCTCTGGTTTTCTTCTCTCCGCCGGCCCTTTCGGGGCCGGGAGTTCAGCTCAGCTATGCGAAGCTCGCTCAGATCGTACTCTCTTGGATCCTTACGGTCCCGAGTGCCATATTTTTCGCTTTCCTGATCTATCACGTGTCTAGCGTTTTTCTCCACCGTGTTCGCGATGTGGTCGAGCTCAACAAGCTCTACGGGATACTCACCATACTCACCGCATGTTTTGTGGCATACTCCTTCGGCGCCAACGATGTGGGAAATGCTGTGGGTGCAGTAGGAGCGGCCAATCCCGGCTTCGATATGGGGTTGTTGAAGATCTTTGGAGGCGCGGCTATCGCGTGCGGGGCCATTATGTTCAGCCATCGCGTGATCGAAACGCTGGGAAAGCACATCACCGTGCTCGCACCGCCCACAGCTTTCGCGGCCCAGGCTGGCACGGCCGTAACCGTATACATTCTCACAATGTTTGGAATGCCGGTGTCTACCAGCCACTCTGCAGTTGGAGGGGTCATAGGCGCGGGCTTGGTCGGAGGCGTCTCGACCGTGCGAGGGAAAAAGATAGGAATAATTTCACTCGCTTGGGTGCTCACCCCGCTTGTGCCTATAGCGATAGCTTTTGGACTAACATGGTTGTTGATGGGGGCATGAGATGGAGCGATGGCAGATGCTGGGCGTGCTGAGCGTGCTGGCCGGATTGGCCGTCGGCTGGTGTGCCGATAATCCCTATTTGGGACTACTGGTGGTATGGATTTTGTTAGCGCTGTTAGAGCTTTTCTCACATGGTGAGAGTCATAGCTAGAATAGCAATCGAGTCACTCATATCCTCTGCGCGATCGGAGATGTTACCAGTTCTGCGCAAGATATCGGCTAGCTGCACGACACTTAAAGGATCGAGAAGCTTCTCCAGCTCGTAGAGGTCGTTAACGGTCTCCTGCTCTATCAAATCGACTTCGTGTTCTAAACTGTCCACGTCCTTCGCTTTGCGGAGTGCCGTGTCGATATCTTTCTCGAGCGCTTCGACAGCCTCTTTGAGCACTTCTACCGTTTGCGTGGTCAGCTGGGCCATCTTCGAGAAGCGCTGTCTCCACTCCCTTACCCGGCGGCTTCTCTTTTCGGCCTTTTTGATGGCCTGTAACAACTGTTTTCGGAGCAGCACCGCTCGCATCGCCCCCTCCGTGGTGTCCGCTACCCGGTCAAGTCTTTCGGCCAGCCAAGCGAGGTCGCCTCGAAATGCCGGCAGGAAGGCCCCCTTGTGCAGCACCGCCAAAAAGTCCCGTCGCCCCTTATCGGCTTTCGTTTCGAGTGACGAGACCTCTCTCCCCAACTGTTCGGCTTTGTCGAGATTCTCCTCCACGAAGTAGGCGTTCATGAATTCCTCAAACTTTTTTACCACGTCGTACACGGCTTTGGCGTTGTTTTTCAAGATCTTGAATGCTTCGGTTTCGAGTTTTCCACCTAACAACCCGTTTCACCCCTCCGTTCCGCTCAAGAGAAATTCTGCTTCCGCTTTATAAACTTGCTTGTTTTCAGCCGAGTGCCCTCCGGCAGGTTTTGGTTCCACACACGGGACACTCCTTCGCATTCGCTTTTACCTCTTTCTTGCAAGCGGGGCACCACCGAATCCATTTTAGGGTTTTCTTGATTCCGGGCGTGCGGAGCGCCCGATACCTCACTCCCAGCCGCTCCGCCAGATTTTGCATTGCGTAATCGTCCGTCAAAAGCACGGGATTTTCTTCTTTCCGCTCGAGTGCTATGGCCAGCACCTTGATGTCAGCCACCGAGAGCCTGTCGCCCGTCCGCTTCATCTCTTGCTTCACCTTTCTGAGGGCGCTGCTGGATGGGCTCACCACCTTGACCACTCCTTGAACCAAAGCAGTCTCCACTTTGGTCTGCAGCTCCAAGCTCTTCGCTTCCTCAATGACCTCCTTCGCCGTGAGGAGTTCTCCTCGGAGGGTGGTGGGGGTCACGTGCAAAAAGGCAGAGGTGTCCAGCACGTACACGGTCACAGGAGCTTCTCCTCGAGTTTCCGGTAAAATTTTTTCCACACCACGAATTTTGCCACGGTTTTGGATTTCCTAATGCTCACGGTTTCGTCAAGTCCCAGTTCGGCCTCTTGGTATCCGTCCACCACCACGACTCCTCTCTCCCCCGGCCGAACCGCCTTGACCACGATCTCTCTTCTCGATGGCACGACGAGCTTTGGGGCCTGCGGCGCGGATGGACAGATGGGCACCAGCGTGAGAGTGTCCGTCTGCGGATCCAGTATCGAGCCCCCAGCCGACCGTGCGTATCCGGTACTCCCAGTGGGTGTGGCCACCACTATCCCGTCTCCTCGAAACCGAAAGGCGAACTCTTTGTCGATGAACACTTCCAGCGATATGGTCTTGCCCACTTTTCTCGGCAGAACTACAATGTCGTTCACGGCGTCCGGCAGTTCTCGCCCTTTCACCGTTGGAGCCAGCTTGGGCGCTTCCAAGACCTCGAAGCGCTTTTTCAACAAATTCTCCACCACGGCCTCCACTTCTGCCGGCTCGGCTTCCGCCAGAAATCCTCGCTCCCCGACGTTGATTCCAATCACCGGTTTTTCCACAACCAAACGATGAGCGCGCAGAACCGTGCCGTCCCCTCCTATCGCGATGACCGCGCCAACACTTTTGAATTCTTCGGGTCTGAACGTGGCGTTTAGGGCCTGCGATATCTGGGGTCCCAGAACTACTCTCTCCTCCCCGGCGATCTCCAGCACCTTGCGACTGAGCTCCACGGCCTCGGCAAGCTGTGTTTTCGCTACAATTCCGAGCTTCATGGCCACCATACAAATTTCAAGACCGAGTTTTTAACTTCGCCGCCACTTTTTTAAACGAGTTCGGATATGAGAAAAAGGTGTCGCGATGACGAAGGAGGTCGTTGAAGTTGGAAAGCTCAAGGAGGGCCGATTCGTTATCATCGACAACGAGCCGTGCAGGATTGTGGGCATCACTGTTTCGGCGCCAGGGAAGCACGGCCACGCCAAAGCAAAAATCGACGCGATCGGCCTGTTCGATTCCCAGAAGCACACCATAATTCGCCCCACGAGCGCAACGGTGGAAGTCCCCATCATCGAGAGAGGCTCGGCGCAGGTGCTGGCGGTTGTGGGCACTCACGCGCAGCTCATGGATTTGAACACATATGAGACCTTCGAACTTCCGATTCCCATCAATCTGCGCGGCGAGGTCAAGGAAGGCGTCGAAGTAGAGTACATCCAGGCTTTGGGGAGAAGAAAAATCGAGCGGGTCAAGTAAAAAAGAAAAAATATGAAGGAATGAGGGCTTTTAGAGGTCGCAGCCTCGGACAGTCTTCCTACCGTTCGCCTTTGCTCGCTGAATTGCTTTCTTCACCTGGTCAGCAACGAGAGCGTCCAGGCTGGTGAAGAAGTCCTCACTCGCCCTCATCCCTTTGAGCAACTTTCTAACCATCGACTTTACCACATATGCCATCCATTCACCTCCCTTATCAATCGCTTAGTCTTCAACACGCATTTATTTAAACTTGTTGAGTCCGTTTCTTCCTTTTTGTTCCGTAGGAGTGCGCGAGAGTGGGAAACTCGCGCTTTTTCACCTCGTCCCGGTAGCGCCGAAGGGATTCTTTTATGATCTGCCCCACCTCGGCGTAGCGTTTCACGAATTTCGGGGTCTTCTCGGTGAGCCCGATCAAATCGTGAAGAACAAGCACCTGGCCGTCGCAGTAGGGCCCCGCCCCGCATCCGATGACCGGGATTTGAAGGCTTCTGGTTATGCGTTTCGCCACTCGCCACGGAACGCATTCCAGAACCAGGCTGAAGACACCGAGCTCCTCCAACAATCGGGCTTCGCGCACGAGCTGTCTCGCCGCACTCGCAGACCTCCCCTGCACCTTGTACCCTCCCAGCTGGTATATCCACTGGGGTGTCAGGCCCAAGTGCCCCATGACCGGGATGCCCGCCTTCACTATTGCTTCGATCTTGTCGTGGACGCCCGAACCGCCCTCTACCTTTACTGCCTGCGCCCCCGCTTCCTTCACGAATCGTCCGGCATTGCGGACGGCCTCCTCGACGCTCGCCTGATACGACATGAACGGCATGTCGCCCACCACCAGCGCCCTGCGTGCTCCTCGGGCCACCGCCCGTGTGTGGTGCAGCATCTCTTCCATCGTCACCGGAAGCGTGTTGGCGTACCCCAGCACGTTGCCGGCAAGCGAATCCCCCACGAGAATTGAGTCCACTCCCGCCTCGTCGGAGAATTTGGCTGTCAGATAATCGTACGCGGAGACCATGACTATCGGCTCTCCGCGGGCTTTTAGCTCGCGAAACGTGGCGGTGGTCACCCTCTCCATCCGTCTCACGAGTAAACTCTGGTTTTTCCTGTTTAAATTTCCAAGGTCAAACGGCCAAGAACGTGAGCAGGACGCCCCCGGCCATCCAGCTGAGTGTAAAAACCGCCAAGGCGATAATGCAGCCGATCCCCACAGCCAACCGCTTCACGATGCGATCGTCGCCCAGCTCTAATCCCACAGCGAAGTACAGCAACAGCCCGCTGAGGATCACCGAGTAGGCCCCAAACGCGGCGACCACCCCGGCAGAGCCGCTGGTCGTCGATGTGAGGAATCCGCCCCCGCGTTTTTCGATAATCTCGTGCATCCGTGCGGTTATGGCTATCACCAGCGGCGCGAAGAAGAGGGCCACCGAGCGCATGGACGAAGTCAGTTCCTGAAGCGCGAGCTTGATCTCCTGTTTGATCTCTTCGAGCCGTTTCAAGTGGTGGGCAATCCGGATTATACACCCGCCCGCTGCTTCAGAACTCCGCTTGGCGAGGCGGATAACCATCTGCAAATGCCTCCACGCGCGCTCTGATACAACCGAGTCGCCCGCTGGTGATTGATCGATGTCTTCGCCCATGAGGCGCGTCGCGTGTATCCGTCTCACCATTTTGCCGAGTTCGTGTCCGCTTCTGGTTTTAGCCGTTTTGTTCAGGACTTCTTCGATTGGAAGGCCCTCTTTGAGCATGCTCCCGATCTCCAGCAGTGCGTCTGGGAGCTCGCTCTCAGCCTCCTCTGCTCTCTTCCGCCGGAGATAGGGTTCCTTCACCCAGATTATGAGAACAATCCCTACGGCGAGCACGGCCGTCCACAGCCCCGCGAACACGAGCGGAAACCCTTCCAGACCGCCAATCCTTGCCGCGACCAGAATTCCCAGCGAAGGGAGGGCAAAACCGACCATCTTGAGCGTGAGCGGCGGCAAGGGGATCTGCGGCGGCTGGATGAGGGGCGGGCGTTCGGCCAGTATCTGGTTGATGAGCCAGAACACGAGCACAGGAAGGATCCCACAGTATATGAGGGCTATATGGAGCGTGTTCGCACTGCCGCCGATGAGGGTCCACGCTGGAATCAAACCAGCGAGAATCAGCGGTGCCAGCACGCCGATCCCGTAGAGGAGCAATATTTTGAGATGGGTTTTGCCCACGAATTTTTTGGTGCTTTCGCACAAATCGTTGAGCACCATACCCACGGCCTGGTTCAGAGTTAGGTGGCGGTTTTCCCCCTCACGCATTTTGGTGGAGCGCTGGAGGAGGCACCACGCCCTTCGAATTACGGAGGGATTGTCTGGTTCTTCCACCAGCTGATGCTCGCTCAAAGGGGTTGAGGACAGCAAAAACCGAAACAGCTTTTTGCCACTTGGCTTCGCTTTCTCATCCAGTGATTCTGCCGCCCGTACAAGTGCCACTTCGAGGTTCTGGTGCATCTCCAGCTCAACGGCTAGAGCGGTAAGGTGTTGGGCGATATCAGGGTGTTCCTCTTTTTCTCGTTTCCAAATCAGAAACCTCATTTGCCAACCACCTCGTCCATTTCGCGTATACCCGACGGTTAGAGGGGCGGCGCCCGTAGGAGCGTTCAAGATATCCGCGCCATTTGAGATTGGAGCGGACAACAAAGTCGACCTCCAGCAGCTGCGGGAGTCCGTGTTTTTCCGACATGGCGACCAAGCGCGAGCAGATCTTGGCTCTCAGTTCCAAGTTCTTCAGGACCTCGCGCGTGGAAGTGCCCCATTTCTGCGCGACCCGCTGCAAGACCTCGGATTTCCGCAATCCGCCGATTTTTAGCGAATCGGAAGACACATCATAGTCCAAGAGTTTGTAAAAAGACGGCTCTGTCCCGTTTTTCCAGTTCTTCCGGACTTCGACGAGCTGCACCAAGCGCCGCTTCCAGTACAGACCGCCGTGGAGGTGAATGGGAGCGACGGTGAGAATCACATCGGTGGACTTGAATGATGTGGGTGGGACGCCGAGATCGAATACCACCCGCTCGAACACGTCCCGCGCGGAGGATCCGTGAATGGTTCCCATCACCGTGTTGCCGGCGGCTCCGATGCGCATCGCCTCGTACAGGATTTTTGCCTCCGGCCCGCGCACCTCTCCGATCACCAGCACGGAGTCTCCCAGGCGCAAGGCCGTTCGGAGCGATTCCTCGACCCCCAGTTCTATCCCCGATCCGGAAACCGACGATCGATTGCACAGACTTTCGATCTTGTACCCCGCCCGTTTTAACTGGCGCACCGGGAGTTCCGACGTGTCTTCGATCGTGATGATTCTGTAACGCGGGGCTATCTCAGTGATGAGCGCCCCCAGCAGTGAGGTCTTACCAGCACCCCGGCTCCCAGTTATGAGCACCGTTGTTTTTCCGTCCACCAAAAGACTGAGCAATCCCGCGGCGAAGGGGGTGAGGAGCTTGCTCCGAACCATCTGGGGCAGAGTCCAAGGGGTGGGCTTGTGGCGCCTGATGGCGAGTGCGATTCCGCCGGGACTCAGCGGAGGCCCTACGGCCGTTATTCTGGTCTCATCCACTTGGGCGTCCAGAACCGGGTGGGCTTCGGAGAACGGACGCTTGCTTATGAGCCTGAGCTTGGAGATGAGCGCTTCGAGTTCTTCCTCCGACATGTAGATGTTGGTCTCACACTCCTGAAAGTCCCGGTGGTTGATGTACACCGGTGTTTCGCCGCAGGGGGAATCGATGTATATGTCTTGGATTTTTGGGTCAGCGAGGAGCACCTCCACGATCCCCAGTCCGATGGTGAACCGTGTCAGGTAAGACGCGAGCAGGGAGAGTTCTTCCTCGGAGCACGGGCATTGTTCTCCTGCTATTAGTTCGAGCAGGATTTCTTCAATCCGGTTTTTCACTTTTTGTCTGGCCCCGCAGAGGTTCGAATCGAATTCCGGGGGATCTTCCAGCAGTTTCTCCCTCGCGCGGGCCAGCAACTCTATCTTCTCCCATGGCATGCTGTACTCGGGCGGGACCACAAAGTAGAGATGTTGCAGTTTCTCTCGGTTGTAGTAGATCTGGATTTTGGTTTCTCCCACATCATATGAGCTTACGAGCGTTGCCGTGGACGGGATGTCCAGTTCGAATCGTGTCGGCACGAATGCGGGGCGCAGAAGGGGTCGCAGAATTTCTTCCATGGTTTTGCCCTGGCCGAGAAGACGGGTGAGCTGATTGTGCTGGAGAGTCAGCAGCAGCGGCTGGATCACCTCCTCGAGAAATCGTTGCCTGCACCGAACGCACCGCTTCGATCCACGCCGGAGTTTCGAGCGTAGTTCTCGCCGGAAGTGTTCGAGTTGCTTGGCGCCCTCTGCCGGTCGCTCTGCCAAGCAGTGGAATACCTGTTTCAGTTTGTTCAGCCTGGGCGTCTCGCAGCGATTGCACTTGCCATCCCCGAACTGGATCAACGGAAGTCTCTTTTCCTTTCTCAGGAGTTCGGCGTGTTGTTTTAAAATTTCGAGACCCTCACCCGAGTACTCGCGCGTGCACTTGGAGCGAAGCACGACTCTCGAGACATCCGGGTTCTCTCTCAGTAGCTCCAGCACGTGTTTGAGGCATACGGGGGAAGATTCTACAGCCCCTTCCGATTGGCATGATTGACACTCCACCGTCAGGATTAGTTCTCCACCGGCTCGAGACACCCAGTGCTTCAAATTCCTCCCCCGATGCGGTCTTCGAGCCAGCCAACGCGCTTTTCCAAGAGCTCCAGCTTCTGGCGTATCCATTGGATCTCGATTCCCAACTTTTGGAGCTGAGCCCCATGTCTGGCCAGCAGAGCTCTATCTTCTTTCCGCATCAACGGTGTCAACCTCCCGTAGCTCGAACAATAAGCGGGCGAGCAACTGAATGCGTTGTTGGACTCGGTGCGTGCACAGTTCTTTGGGGCCGAAGAGATTTAGCAACGCCCACGTGTCCTCTCGCAGAGCTCCAGCCTTTCGCAATTCTTGGAAGAGACGGTGGGGGTCGATGCACTGGTTCAACACGAAGAATGCACGCGAGAAGAGCGGTTCGAGCCGCTGTTTTTCGTTTTCCAGATATTCGTGGAGCTCGCTTATGCAGTCCAGAAATCTTTCGGCATCCATTTCGGCAATCTTTCTCCACTCCTCTCTCATGGCACCTCTTTTTGCCATCAGGGAGCGGAAGAGAAGGGCAGCGGCTTTCTCGGTCTTGCTCAAAAGGGACTGCAAGAAGCTGTCTGCGCTGATCGCGCGGAGAATTTCCAGTTCCCTTTTCACCCGCAGCCACGATTCTCGAATTCGTGCGGGCTGGGTCGGAGGGATTTGAGAGATCGTGTACAACGATCTACACACCTGATTGTAGTTCAAGATCCATCACCCTTCGCCGTATGGTTTTGAGCTTCGGGTCGTCGGGTTTGGCCGCCAGCTTCTTCTCCAGAGTTCGGAGCACTTCGAGCTCGGCCTTGGCCAAGAGGTGGTCCAGCGAAGGACGCGCTGCGAGCTTGGTCCGACGGGTTTTCACGTATCGCAAAGAGATCTGCCACCCAATCCCGAGCACCACGAGCAGGATGGTGAGCTGCACTTGCACGCCCGCGAGTTCTTTGGTTGGAGGAGACTTTTAAAGAAGAAAAATGCTCTCTTTTTTGATGATGCCGTCTTTCGTGTTCCTTCTGGGGAGACCAGGGTGTGGAAAATCCCTGATTTATAAGAAACTCTCAGCAAAACTGAGCGAACGCGGCTTGGAAGTCACACGGATAGACGATTTTCCGATTTTGAAGGAACTGCTGGATCGAGACAAGGAATTCAAACGCCACTACAGAAAGGAGGGCGGTTTCGTTGTTACGGACTTCACCTTGTTAGACGACGTGCTCAAGGAGATCAACCAGAGGCTCAAGCGGGAAGCACGAGAGGACAAAGTTATCTTTGTGGAGTTCGCGCGCGACCGATATCTGGAGGCCCTAAGAAATTTCGACGCGGACGTGCTTCGGCGCTCTCTCTTGCTCTACATTTACTGTCCGTTTGACGTGTGCGTACAGCGCAACGTGAGGCGATTCAGGGAGGGGGGCGGGAAAACCCTTGACGACCACATCGCGCCGAGCGACATCATGGAGCAATACTACCGATATGACGACATGGAGGAACTCTATCTGCGGTCGGAGGAGGAGCTGCGGTCGCGCGCACCAGCGGAGTTGGTGGTGGTGCGCAACGAGGTGGATGACGAGGCGCGGCTGGATCGTGAGCTTGAGCGGGTTTTGGAGCGCTTTCAGAGGTGAACGTGGGAGTCCTCATGTGGCAGTCGGTGGTTTCTGATCTGGACGAGAAGCTCGAGCGCGCCGAGCCGCGATGTCCTTATTTTGGTGTCTGTGGCGGGTGTGCGCTTCAGAACTACTCCTACGAGTCACAGCTCCTGATAAAGGTCGAAGGGGTTCGCCGGGTTTTCGAGCGAATGGAGCTGGAGGCCTCGTTCGAAGAGCCGGTGAGAGCCGCGGAGGAGTGGTTCTACCGCAACCGAATGGACTACGTGGTGGCTCCTGGGCCCAAGATTGGTCTGCGAAAGCTGAAATCGAAGTACGCGGTAGTCGATATCGAGCGGTGCCTGCTCCAGTCAGAAGAGGCTGACAGAGTCCGGAACGGCTTCCGGGATTTTCTGCGGACGCAGGGCCTACTGCCTTACGACCTGCGGCGAAAGCGAGGACTAGTGCGGTACTTGGTTGTCCGCGAGGGGAAGAACACCGGCAGGCGCACGGTCATAGTTCTGGCGGCCAAGGAGGAGTTCTCCTTCGACGAGTTCTGCCGGCTCGGAGAGGAGCTCGGCTGCACCGGGTTCGCGCTGGCGGTGTACGAGGGGCCGGCAGACATCTCGGTCGGGAAGGTGGTGAGATACGCTGGAGAGCCGCTTTCAGAGCGCGTTGGGCATTTCGAGTTCCAGCTCAGCCCTTACTCCTTCTTCCAGACCAACAGCCGGATGGCCGAGCGGCTCGTCGAGGTGGTTCGCGAGCTCGCAGAGGGAGGCGATGTTCTGGCGGATCTCTACTGCGGGGTCGGGCTCTTCGGGATTTCGCTCAGCGATAACTTCGCGCGGGTGACCGGGATCGAGGCAGATCCGCTTGCAGTCGAGGATGCCCGGAGAAACGCGGAACTAAACGGGGTGGACAATTTCTCGGTTACCGAAGCAAAGGTAGAAAAACTGGAGCGGCTCGAGGCCACGGTTGGGATCGTAGATCCGCCTAGGGCGGGAATGCATCCGAAAGCCGTGAGACTGCTGAAGAAGTCAGAAATCGAGAAACTCATTTACGTCTCGTGCAATCCGGCCACTATGGCCCACGACTTGAGGTCGCTGGAAGAGAGCTATGAGCTGAGGGAACCGATCCGCCTTTTAGACATGTTTCCGTGGACACCGCACGTGGAGCTGGTCGCGGGGCTGGTGAGGAAATAGTTGGCTTTTTTGAGTTCATGCCACCATTCGATTCGCTCAACGTCGATGCTCAAACCATTTTGGGGCCTAGTCAGATCTCGCGGATGATTTTCTCGATGGCTCGCTTGAGGGGCGGCAGCTCTTCTTTCACCACGCTCCACACGATCCTGAAATCCACATCCACGTCGAGATAGGAGTGGGCGAGCTTGTCCCGCATCCCGGCTATTGCGCTCCACGGGATTTGCGGATATTTTTTCTTCAGGGTTTCTGACAGCCTTTCTTTGACTATCTCGGCTATCACTATCAGCTCCCTCAAAACGCGCTTTGGAGCATTTCGTTTTTCGCGAAGCGCTCATAGCTTGACCCCTTCGTGAATCTTTCTATTTTCTCCATTTCTCGATGGCTGGTACCCTGCTCGGGGTTCGAACTCGTGTTTTATTTTTAACGAGAAATTCGATTGTTCAATATTGCCTGATCTTGAGATTTTGGATTCTTACAAAGTGTTTCACGTTTCTGCTTACTAAGGTGAGACCGTGGTGAAGCGAAGTGGCCGCGATCATAACATCGGCAAAACTTATTGGCGTGCCTCTCCGCGTGAGTTCGGCATCAATTTTGGCGGCGAGTTTCGCTATCTCGATGGTGTACGGCAAGATTTCAAATCTTTCCAACTCCCTTTCGGCTTTTTCGAAAAGCCTCAGCAGCGTCAACCTCGTTCGCGATTCTAATTGCACCCTCGTCGCCATTGATGAGATCGATGAGGTAACCCGTATCAAAGAGCAACATGAGATCACACTACTTCATCAACCGCCGCCTTCTCCTTTCATCGAGTTCCCTTTGAGCCTGAAAGGCCTTTACGACCCGCTTCCACTCCTTTTTCGTG
This sequence comes from Hadesarchaea archaeon, assembly GCA_029259175.1. Lineage (GTDB taxonomy): Archaea > Hadarchaeota > Hadarchaeia > Hadarchaeales > Hadarchaeaceae > JAVZGN01. The sequence continues at coordinate 160,743 of JAPDJH010000001.1, read as the reverse complement.
ACGGTTTTCGAACCGGCTATATCTGAAAGTCCTGCTCTCTTCAGAGTCTTTATTATCACATCGCTGAAGCTCTCCCCCGGGAGCTTGATTTTCACAAGCTTTTCATAAGCCTCATCAGATATCGCGATTGTTTTTGCCATCGAATAATTATTGTGTAGGCATGTATATTATGTCTATTGAGATGTGGAAACTGAAGCCGAAACAGTCCTTGATCCTGAGGAGGCGGGGAGGAGCTGGTGATTAGAAGGGCGGGCAAGATCGTGCCCCGGAATGATCCGTTACTGGGAGACATCGTTCTTCACCCGCTGAGAAGCAAGGTTGAAATCACAAGGGACTTGCTTGAAAAGCTCGAGGAGGAGCAGTGGTTCAGCTGATCATCGTTGGCTCGAACGTCTGGATTTTTGCAGAGGTTGAGAACGCCCCCGAGCATAAAGCGGCGATTGAAAAGCTCCGGACGTTGCTGAGGGAAGGGCTGGGCATCAACGCGGTCGTTTACTCAGAGGTCTTCCACAAGCTGAGCAGGCTCTTCGATAGGGGGTACTGCAAGGCGGCGGGTAGGCCCCGTTGCCAGCGAACGACAAGCTAGATCTTCCCGGAGCCCCTGATAAAAACTGGCGCCCTGGCCGGGATTTGAACCCGGGGCGGAGCCTCGACAGGGCTCCATGTTAGACCGGGCTACACCACCAGGGCACCGAGAATAGATGCGGAGTCCAAACTAAAAACTTTTTAGTGGGCTGGCAGCGTCCCGGGCCTCCCGTGGGCTCTCGCACCACAGTACCACCCGGATCGCTGGCGGGCTTAACTTCCGGGATCGGACGAGACCGGGTGTGGCCCCGCCGCTATGGCCGCCAGCCCAACCCAATATCGCGAGCAACCCTTTTTTATTTTTTTGGAAGTCGTATTTCTAATCGCTTTTAAACCATTGGAAGTGCGAGTTCCAATGATACGAGTTCTTATGGTTAAACACGCTCAGGAGTGAACAAGTTCAGTACACTCATATTTCACTGAATGGTGAAGACCTGCTGTGCGCAGTCCCCGGACTCACTGCCTGACGGGCAGGCTGAACGCGAAGGTAGACCCCTTCCCGGGGGTGCTGTGAACCCAGATCCGCCCGCGGTGGAATTTGATGATCTGCTTGCATATGGCCAAGCCAAGGCCGGTGCCGCCGAACTTCTTTTTGCCCGCCTCAGTCTGGTAGAACTTGCGGAAGAGCTTTCGCTGGTCTTTCTTCGATATGCCGATCCCCGTGTCGATGACCTCCACAATCACTTGGTCTCCGCTCCTGCGCGCCCGCACCGTGATCCCTCCGCGATCGGTGAACTTCACGGCGTTGTTGAGCAGGTTGGTCAGCACCTGGCTTAACCGCATGAAGTCGCCGCGGACGGGCGGGAGCTTTTTCGGCATCACGGTTTTCACGTAGAGGCCCTTTTCTTCGGCGAGCGGGGCAATGCTTGACGTGCAGTCCTTGATCACCCGGGTCAGATCCACATCCTCCCAGTTGAACTTCATCACCCGCGACTCGAGCTTGGCGATATCGAGGATGTCCTGGACGAGCTGCTGCAAACGCTTGGTGTTCCGGATGGCGATTTCCAGATTCTCCCGGTCCTCCGGGTCCAGCTTGGACTTGTCGATTAGCTGGAGATAGCCCACCATGGGGACGAGCGGGGTCTTGAGCTCGTGGGCCGCCATGTTCATGAACTCGGTCTTGAGCCGGTCCACAGATTTTAGCTTCTCGTGGGCGCGTCGGAGCTCGGCCTCGTGCCGGTCTTTGATCCGCAGGAGCTGGCGGGTGTAGCGGAGTGAGTTCAGAATGATGAAGAGTTCCAAAACCACGAGGCCTCCGAGAGCCGCCGTCACCACATAAATGATATTCAAGTTTGATCCCCACGCTTCAAGATTTCCTCAATTCGCTGAACCAGCTCGTCCGGATCAAATGGCTTGGTGATGTAGGGCGGGTTGCCGTAGCGCTTGAGCTTGACGATGGTCCGCGGGGCGATGTCGAGGGCTGAGAGGAACGCGATCAGCTGCTTCGGGTTCCGCTCCTTGATTTTTTTCGAAGACTTCATAGCCGTCCATCCCAGGCAGGAGGATGTCGAGCAGAATCAAGTCGGGCTTTTCCCGCTCGTAGATTTCCAGGCACTCCTCGCCGCTCGAGCACCCCACGAACTCGTGGCCCGCCCGCTTGACTATCTTCTCGATCAGACCCAGAGTCTCGGGGCGATCGTCCACCGCCATTATCTTCACCATGGTTTCACTACTCTATGCTCGGGCTCGGGAAAAGGTTTTTCTCGATGTCAAAAAAGAATGGTCAGCACAGATTACAAGTAGGTTATTAACTAAAAAGTTATTAACCAAAAAGTATAAAAAGGAAACTTTCATGTTAAATAGATGACATGGGAACGAATCCATTTGTGTATGGAGTTGAAGTCTTCGGCGAGAACTTCGTGGACCGAGAGCAAGAGCTGAAAGAACTTCGACAGGAGCTATTGTCTGGAAAAAGTGTGCTCATGCTCACCCCTCGACGAATTGGAAAATCCTCCCTGATTGCCGAATTCTCTCGGCGCCTTGGGGAAAAGGCGATTCTCGTCCACATAAAGCTCTATGAGGTGGATTCTGAAACTGCGCTCGCAGAAAGGATTGTGGAGACGGTCTTGGCTGCGGCCTACGGGAGGATAGAAAGAGCCATCAAGTCAGCAACAAAGTTCTTGTCTAGCCTGCGCCCCAGCTTCACCACAACGCCAGATGGTCTGAAAGTCAGCATTGCTAGGGAGATAACCCCACCAGAAATGGCGGAAGCCCTAGAACTCCCTGAGATGGTTGCGAAGGAAAAGAGAAAACGTGTCATCATCGCGTTCGACGAGTTCCAAGAGATCCTCCATTTCAACGGGTTGAAGCTCGAGAAGCTCATGAAGGCAAAGTTCGAACGCCATGCCCATGCATCCTACATTTTCGCTGGGAGCAAGCGCCGATTGTTGCTGGAGATGTTTTCTCGGGAAGATCGCCCTCTCTTCAGGTTCGCCAAGCCGATGGAGCTGGGAAGGATCCCTCTCAAAGAGTTCAAGCGCTTTATCATCGAGAAGTTTCATAAGGCAGGGGGGAGCATCCGGGAGGAGATAGCCGGAAAAATTTTGGACTACACCGAAGGCCACCCATATTTCACTCAGCAGCTCTGCCACGAGATCTGGAATTTGAACAAAAATGTTAGAGACGCCTCGATCATAGAGGAAGCGATAGATCGTATTATCGCCCACCATTCTGCGGAATATGAGCAGATATGGGACTTGCTCAGGGGAAGGGGGCAACGAAACCTTCTCCGTGGGATGTCGCTTGAACCTGATGCGAACATCTTTTCAGCAAGATTTATCGAAAGGTACGGCATGAGGTCGGCCTCCCATGTGAAAAAAGCGTATGACGCTTTAGAGAAGAAAGGGATTGTCGAGAGGATTCCTCCCGATAAGATGGGGAAAATCGGCGACATTTTTTTCGCCGAGTGGATTAGGCGCCTGAGCAGGAGATAACGAGGTTTGTTATATTTTTCATCATATTCTATTGTTAAGGTTTGATGAACAATAAAGACATGAGGTAACACATATATACCTAGTGTTACCTAACTTGATTCGGGTGAAGATGAAGCCGGGACCGGAATCGGTGCGCTTGCTCAGGATCGTCGAGGAGCTCTGCAGGCGTGGGGAGCTTCCGGTCGCCCAAGTCCGCGATCTCGTCAAGCGGATGGGGAAGAGCAGAGGGGCCGTGGCCAAGATGCTCAGCGGGCTCAAGCAGGAGGGCTACGTGGAGAACCCCATCTGGGGCGGCTGGAGGCTCACGGCCAGGGGGAGGAAACTGTTGCGGTCCTCTGCAGAGCTCAGCCCGAACAAAATAGCCCAAAGATTCCGTGAGCTGGATGCGAATTTCAGTTTTCTCATCGCGATAAGAGAGGCGGGCAGACGTGCAGGATAAGCTCGGCCCTCTGGGGCGCGTGACACTGAAGGCAGTTGATATCCTCAGTGAACTCCACATCGAGTACGTCCTGACGGGTGCTGTCGCCTGCGCCCTTTACGACTACATCCGGGTCACTCGTGATGTCGACATCCTCTTAGCAGTCTCTGGCTCTCAGTGGGAGCGCGTAGTCCAAGAGTTCACCCGCAGGGGCTTCGCCTTTCGCGGCGAGGACTTCCACAAGCTCGGAATGGCCCTGCTGAAGACCCCCGAGTGCTACGGAGTGGATTTGATTCTCGAGGAAGATGAGGAGGTCTTTCGGCGGGCAAGAAAAGTCAGGTTCTTGGGGAAGGAACTCGCGATAGCCTCGCTGGAGGACATCATCAGATCCAAGCTGAGCTTCCGCAGGGGCAAGGACATCACAGATCTCCAAGAGCTTCTGGCGATGTACGCTGACCAAATCGACTGGGAGTACCTCGAGCGGAAGGTCACAGACCCGGAGGAGCGCGAGCTGCTCGAGCACTTGCGGAAGGGGGAGAAGATCGTCGTGGAAGTCCAGCCACCCCGCCGGGAGTTTTGCCCAAAGGAGCGATGAATGGACGCAAGATAGCGTGATGTGGTCCCGCGGGGTAGAAACAACTCCCCGTTTGTATTTCACGATTTTCAGAACTGGAAAACAAACGAGTTTTCAAAAGACTGGTTTGACACCTAAATCGCCTCACGCCCCACACTGGGCAAAAGAGCCTTCGGAGCACTGATGCTTGTTCATTCGTATCCCAGCTCTTTCAACACCCGCTTATGCTGAATCTCCTTCAGTTCCTGCTCAACCACTTTCTTATGTAATGCTCTGAACGCCTGAACGATGGCGTCGGGGGTTTTGAGAACCAACCCCCTCTTTTGTAGTTCCCGCAGGTATTCGGCAGCCTTCCCGTTGAGCGTGAAGTTCAGCCGCTTCCTGCCATTGCCGTTGTTCGGGACTTCCTCGCCGAGGCACCTTAGGGCGGTTCTCCGCTGCCCGTCCTTTATGTCCTCCTCGACTATCTCCTCGTGTAGGGCTCTCAGGGCACACACCACGGCGTCCCGATACGAGGAGACATAGCCCTTTGCTATCCACTCCTCAAGCCACCGAGCGGGTTCGCCACGGATTTCGGTGTTGATCCTTACTTCGTTGGTATTCTCAGCCATTTCCGCCCACCTCCCTTTCCGCTGGCTTCTCAAACACGAGGACAAACTCGTAGTTGACGAGAGATTTCTTCGCTTTGGGGTTCTTCTTCTCGTAAATGTGGCGCCAAACCGATTTGTTTGCCGGAACGAGTTTCGCCTCCAGGAAGCGAAAGCCAGCAAGTTCGCATAGTTTCCGAGTGTCCAAGTCAAGGCGGATTAACTTTTTGTTTTTATAGAAGGGGCGAACAACCAAAACCATTTTCCCTCCAGGTTTGAGAACTTTAAAGCACTCGCAGTAGATTTTGTACATTGCTTCAAGATATGTTTCCTGTTGCTTTTTTCGCTCCTTCTCCTCCTTTATCACGGAGTTGACATCTCCATGCTTGAGCCTCGCAATATTGTCCTTGCTCAAGCAACCCGTGTATAGCAGATTTAGCTCGCGGTAGCGCCAGTACTTTCCACCTTTCTTCTTCGCTTGGTGTCCGATGCCTTCAGAGTATGGTGGCGAGCTAAGGATAGCCCCGATTTTACCATAGGGGAGGTTCCCGATGTTGTCTTTGTTATCGGAGTAGCCGCTACATATCACCTTCAGCCCGCGCAATCGCCCAGGCGTGTGATGGTTGCCCCAGCCGCGTCTCTCCATCGCTCGGGCTAACCTCTCTGGATCATCACTGTTTTTCACCGAGTCCCCGTAGGGAGGAGAGCAAACGATTGCTTCTATTTCTACATACTTCAAGTTGGCAATGTTGTGTGGACTTTTGTAAGCATCTTTCCGTGTGTACTTGCCCACCTTCGCACCGAGCTGTCGGAAGTAGGTGGTGCGGTTCTTATCCTTGGAAGCGAACCCCTCAGTGCCGTAGGGCGGGCTACTAACTATGCTATCTACATTTCCATATCTCCGTAACTTGTGGATGTTGTCTGGATGTTGGGTGAAAGGCACATAGCTCTTCGTCCCCCCTATGGTGTCTTTGTAACGCCCCTTCCCATTCATTATTCTCCAGAGCAGGGTACCTTCAGTGACTTTTCCAACGGGGATGAAATACGGAGGCGAAAACACCGCCGAGTCCACTTTCTCGGCGAGTATTTGCGAGAGATGGCGACTGTCCCCGTGGATTATGATGGCTTTGCCTTTCGGGGCGAGAGTCCTATATCGTTCTAACTTCTCTATGTTCTTTTTTGTGATCTCCACATATTTTTTCTCAAGCTCCACACCGATGACATCATGATTTAGCAAGGCTCCCTCAACCAAGGTTGTACCTATTCCAGCCATCGGATCTAAGATGAGTTCCCCAGGCTCCGTGTATTCCTCGATGATTTTTCGGCATAGTAGCACATCCATTCTCGCTCGGTGTTCAAAACTCTCGGGGACATAGTGCTCCCGTTGTTTTTTCGGGCTCATCTTCGGTAGTTCCCAAATTTCCAGCGGCTCGTCGTAGCCTTCCACCTTCTTGAATTTCTTTCCTCCTACCATTGGAACAACCTCCTCACGAAATTCACCACCTCGGGGCACTTCTCTCGGATGGGGCACCTCTCGCAGTCCCCTTCCAGGTTCCGCTGGACGGCGGCTTCCACGAGGGCGTCAACCGCTTTCTTAAACTCGCATTCGTAGGGTTTTGGTTTTGGGGTTTGCTTCACTCCCCCATTCTGAAGTTTGCGGACTTCTTCGCTGAGCCTGTTACAGTTCCAGTTCACGGACTTTCTGGCGAGTTCGAGTTGTAGTTCCTTGTTTTTTACTGTGCAGAGGATTTCCGCTTTGCTGACTTCGTAGCCTTCCTTAACCATTTGCTGGACTTCTGGGTGGAGCTTTAACAAACCAATTCTGTGAGAAACATACGACTGATCTTTTCCGATGAGATAACCTATTTGCTCCTGAGTCCACCCCCACTCCATCAACTGTTTATAAGCTCTCGCTTCGTCGATTGGGTTCAAGCCGTTTCTTATCAGGTTCTCGATTAGGGAAAGGACGTAGCCCGTTTTTTCGTCAATTTCCACGACAATTGCCGGAAGCGACTTCAGTCCTGCTCTCTTGGCTGCTAGGTAGCGCCCCATCCCAGCGACGATGGTGTATTTCCTTCCGCCGTTGCGCGTGACGATTAGTGGTTCCACCACCACACCGAAGCGCTTCAAGTGTTTCGTGAATCTGCGCAACCACCCAGAGCTGTGCTCGCGGAGCGGATGGGGGTTCGGCTGGATGTCCGCGAGCGGGATTTGTTTGAAGTCGATGAACTTGAACTTTTCTCCCAAGCCTATGACCCAGCTGTTTGTTTCTCGTGCTCTCACCATAATTAGGTTAAACCTAATGGTATTTAAATGTTTCGGTTAACCCTAATCGTTTAATTTTCTCTAACTGTTTGGCATGCCCTAACACTTATAAGCAAGTGAACGGATGTACTATCGGATGCCGATGGATGAGTTCCAGCGGAGTATCAGGTCCCCGTCGAGGAGCGTGGGCATATCAAATGTGCTTCTCTACCTGAGCGCGGGCAGAACCACCCCGAAAGATATCGCGGAAACCATGGGGGTCAAGCCGCCCACCGTGATCGAATATTTACATAAATTGAGAAAGTTAGGGGTTGTGAGGCTCAGTAAGAAGATCGGCAAACACCAGCACTACGAAATAAACTGGGGCAAATTCTGTAAATTTTTCCTGAGCCAAGGGGATCCCTCCCTTTTCATGCCCCCCGCCCTTTATGTTATTCTTGGGAGCAGACGGCGACCTCTTGTTGAGAAGAAGTTCAGCGAGTTGTGTAAGAATAAACTATTTCACGAACTTGTAAGCCGCTACCTTAGGGAAATCGTCAATAGACATGAAGCCCTGCTGTCTTCTCTAGGAAAGGAAAAAAGCAAGCGAAGGAAACTCAATTATTCGTTGTCTGAGGTTTTCATGAAATTTGAAAACGCACTACTCTATGTGGAACTACCAGAAAAAGCCGAAAACTCGGAGCTACAACAACTCTTAGATTGCTTACGAGAGTGGAAGGAGCTTCTCCTGTTTAAAGTAGATCCGCTGACATCGGCAGCTGTTTGGGCTTTAAGAGAGTCGGCGGGCGCATTCCCGATAACGAAGAAACCTGCCTTATTCGAATTTCCAAAAAGAGAACCAGAGGAAAAGGAATAGTAAGCGGTTATGCCTCTCTTTTTGCTCCCCACACTCGCATGCTCTCTTTGATTTGTTTAAGCAGGCCCACTTCGTCGGCGTCTAAGCGGTGAATGTCGAAGAGCCAGAAGGCGCCGCCGAGGTGTGGGTATGTTTCTGCCTTACGGATGTTCAGCACGACGGGGATCCTGTATTTCTTGCTTAGGTTCTCGAAAGCGAGCTTGAGAGCTTCGTGGCGGACCAAGTCGCTCTCGTGCTCTCTGTAAATTCGCTCCGCTTCTTTTCCGAACTCAGCCAAGAAAGTAGCGACGCGGGTTTCTGGAGCTTCAGGATAGAGTTGGCGGAGCCGATGGTGGAGATCCCCTAAGAGGCGCGAGAGTTCGCGGGAGGCAACGGCATCTTCCCACACTCGCCGCGGGAAAACGACCGCGAACGCGTCCAACTCATCCTTGATTTTATGCCACACGGCATACACGCGTGAACCATACGCGCTCAGCAAAGCGATAGCGGTGCTGATGGAAATAAAGTAGATTACGACCAAGTTAGAAAAAGTTCTCTCAATCACCCGGACATCCCAGAACAAAAAGAGACCAAAGCCGATCGCACCCACCGCGAGCGTGTACCAAAACGGGTCGGGCAGTTTTTGGATTTGTTTCGTAAGGCGCTGCCTGAATTCTTCGATAGGACTTTCCCGCTTCATCGCCTCGCCTCCTTGAAGAGCTTTGCGTATCGACACAATTCCAACAGGAAGTTGAAGGTGTCGTCTCTTACCAGAAAAAGGTGGTAGCCAAGCTTCTCGCGGCTTCCAGGGACGAGATAAATCAAGCCGCGCCTACAGCACCACCGCACGAAACGCCGAGCCGTCTCCCGCTTCATATTCAAATTTGCGCAAATTGAGAGAAAGCGTTCATCAACATCCTGATAGGTGAAGCACGGAAGAAGCCCCAAGCGTTTAGCGCGTTGGTAGACCTTGAGAAAGAAACCAATAGCCCCGATGAACTGCGGACGGACGCCACAGGCTCGTAACCAGTCCCACAAGCTCTTTTTTCGTAGGTATTCAGGACGAGGAAGATAATCCCTCTTTACACCCGTGCTCTGGGCGTGGGTTTGGCTCACAGTAAAGAAAGGTCGGAATTAGTATTAATGCGATCACGACACCGAAAAATTTTCCAATATTATGATAGAGAACGGCGAAATCCCAGCAAAACTTGTTCTTACGAGAGCGAGATAAATAGGAGTCAGGTTAGAGAAAAATCAGATGGAGCAGGAAAAAATAATCAAAATCAGAAAAATAGCAGACTTCGGCAACCGTTATGAAGGGGAATATTTGGGAAGAGATTTTGAAAACAGAGATTTGATACGCAGGAATTGGTGGGGAGGGCTTCAATTCCTTTTAAGACGCTCTTTCTATCAGGGGCGCAGAGACGCGATCTCAGAGAAAGTTGAGAGGCGAGCGATGAATGTTTTAAAGCAACACATTACACCCCAAACTATAGGAGTAACAGATGGAGAACTTCAAAGAATAAGAAACGAGCTTAGACAAGTAATTGGGAAAGGGAGAGTTGGAAGGGGAAGAGACATCCAAATGACGGTTGAAATCATACAATTCGCTTCAAGGGGAGAGGTCGTAGATAAAGGGAGTTTGGTGGAGTACACCATTTCAAAAATTGAGCGTGGGGAAGTAGAAGAACATTATAAGGAGTTGGATAGGATCCATTCGGTTGGTCCGAAAATCGCCTCAATTTATCTTAGGGATGTAGCCACGGTATATTCCTTGGAGAGAGAGGGAAAAATCCGCATAGAAGATATGAAATTTTTTCAACCGATTGATACTTGGGTGAGAAGGGTCGCCGCCAAGATTGGGATAGTAGAAGACAACGACAAAGAACACGAGATTAGAGAAAAAATTGTGAAGGAGTGTCTGGAGGCTAAGGTTTCGCCCATCAAATTCAACGAGGGAGCTTGGTTTATAGGTCATAATTCTTTCCAGTTGATTATTCAGAATTTAGACACGATCCGATAACCACCTTATATGCCTCCCGCCTGTACAGTGGTGAATGGCGAGGTTTAGGGCGGGCAGAGTCATCGGCTACCTCATCCGCAACTCCAACGGTGGGGCGTTTGTCGCGGCGAGGAAACTCAAGGCGTTTTGTAAACTCGCGGCGCTTGAGGAAATGGTGTGGGGCAAAAAGCACTATGTCGTGCTCGTGAAAAACGGCGAGGATGAAAAGGAGCCAGTCGGTTACATCGCCCTCTCTCGGAATGGAAACCACTTCTATGTCGTGGCACGGGGCGAAGGGGTTGAGGCGATGGGATGGGTTTCTATGTTGGGGGAGTTGCTGAAGGGGAAAGCCAAGCGTTGTCCCATTCACCAGCGGATTCCAATCACGGAGGCTGAGCGGGATGAGGTTCTGGTTCGTTAAACGGGGGCGGAGGTGGTTGGTGCGGCTGGTTCAAGAGGGCAAAAAATACGGGCTGACCATCCCGCTTACGGTTGCGAGAGGGCTGGCGTTGGCTGAGTTGCCCTTTGAGAACGAGGAAAGCAAAGTCGGGGGGCTAAGCATCAGGCACGAACACCACTCGGAAAGGCGGGTGATCCTGAGACGAGCCAAGCGAGAAATAGAGATGGGAGTTAGGGACTTTTTCTCACTTCAAAAGTGGCTGAAGGCTGAACTTTACTGCGAAGTGCCTTTGGAGGTACTGATGGGGGAAACCAAGCCTTCTGGCAAAGCGGTGAGGTTTGCGAAGCCGTTGGGGTGGCGGTTCGTGGGGATTGGCGGGAAGGTGTATGTGGTCAAAGATGGGTATTTGAAGCGTTTGGAGCCACCTCTGGATTGCGTGGTGGTGCCGAGTGCCTACATCCGCCTCTGGGCTGAGCCTTCTTCCCCGAGTGTGAAAGCCTCGTGGCATTTGCCCGCCCACATCACGAAAAGGGAACACCGAGTGAGAAGGCTTGAAACCGATGGCTATGCGAAAGCCGTGGCGAGGAAGAAGAAGGGAGAGAACTCGGTGCGGGTGGTGGCGAGGAAGCTAACGCCGAAACTCGCTTTGCTCAGCGAAGCCCGTTGTCCGCCAAGTCTCGTGGAGGAGTTCGCGGCGGCTCAGGACTTGGTGGTGGGTGGGGCTGCGATAGTTGAAGATTAGCCTTACTTTTCTGTCAATTCAGCTACCGTTTTAGCCGTCAACAATTTTTCAAAAGTAGTGTAACGCCATAATCTAAAAGGTCCCTTTAACTCTATTTTTCTAATTTTTATGAGTCTACCAAATTTCAATTTGAGTGCGGGTTCATTTTCCCATTCTGGTTCTGGTTTATACCGTTCATCTTTTGTTAGTCTATAAATTTCTCGGTAAATTTTTCCCCAAGTTGTTTTTTCATATGGGAGTTTTAGTTTTGCTATGTATTCAATTCCTCTGTGATAGAAAGCGATGTATTTTGCCTCATACTTCGGTCCCCCCCAAAATGGTAATCGATAAAAGTGCTTCTTTCTTATCACTTGCCACTCAACTTCTGGATCTAATTGTCTTTCTCTTCCCCTTCCGATGGGCACAACAATTACTTCCTTGGTCGGGTTGGCTTTAACATACTTACATAGTTCCAAGCAGGGCACGGGACACTCACCCCAATCGTCGTACCAGCATATTATCAAGTCGCACTTTTCAGCCAATTTTTTATACCTTTTAGCTCCGCTGGCGTAGTGTTTGGCTTCCGCACGAACTATTCTCCCTCTCCTATCTTCTAAAATGTAGTCGGGAAACTTTTCTCTGCTTTCAAGTATCTTGGGATATCCTAACTTTTCGTGGAACTTGTCAAAAACGGTTCGCACAGCCATTTCAGTATCAATCGGGAAAGAGACCTCTAACCTCCGAGCCGAACCCATACGAACCCATCTCCGATATGTTTATTCGTCATTGGGGTTAAAATGAAAAGTTCACCGCCATTTTTAGCCTCCTAAATTTCAGCTCCACCAGTACGCAGAGGGGGAAAAGGAGGTTTATACGGGCTTCTTTTTGGGCGAATTTGGGATCCGCCTGTACACTGCGGGAGCCCATGTACCCATAAAATTACCTGAAAATGGGCTGAGCGCAAGACAGCCGGGCTTGGGGGCTGAGCCAAGCCGAGGCTTTGCGAGGAGGCTGTCTTAACACAGAGGCGATCAGATCAGGAGGCTTGAAAGGGAGAGAGGGCACGGGATTTTGGAGGGGGCATACCCTCCTTAGAGTGGACAGGTGGATACTAAATTTTGGGAAGATTTATTTCTCACTAATACAAGTAAAGGCGATGAGAAAGAAGGAACTGAGTTTAATCGTAAAATATCTTGAAAGAGTGTTGAGGATTTTGGATCAGGTTGAAATTTCTGACAAAAAATTAAGGGAAAGATATGCGGAATACTTAGTCGCCCTTGAATTGTTGAAGAGAGGGCACAAAGTTCAGATATTGGATGAAAGAGAAGACAAATCCGCCGACATTTATCTTCCAGATAAAGGGAAGAGAGTGGAGGTAAAAACAGGGTTGATTGATGAGGATGGCTACGCTGATGCATCTTTTGGGCTTGGCAAGCAAATCATCCAGAAAAAATTTGATTATTGCGTGTTCGTAACTTTTGAAGGACACAAACCGAAAGAATTCATAATATTCACCCACGGAGAGTTGCGAGAAGAAGTGAAGAAGATGATATGGAGGGGGAAAAGAAAGGAATTCGGTGCTGCTCATCCAAAAACCAATCCGTGTCTTCTCTGCCGTTATCCTACATATGAGGAATACAAGAGAAAAATCCCTCCCAAATACCGTCTGAAAGTTGAAAAGAATCTACATATGTATCCTGAAAGGTATGTTGGAAAATGGAGTAAAATTAAGTAAACAACGCCAATCCACATAGACGTTTCTGTTTGCTGTCCAAGAATACGTGGTGGTCGAGCCATAGATGAATCTGCCTCCGCACCGTTCTTGAAATAGATTTTTCCCAAGCTGGGAAACTCACCTAAGGCTTATGTATTGGACGTGTCGTAATTGAGGGGTTTCTATTTCGGTTGCCATGTGTCATATTTGAAGCTCTCGTTCCGATTGATAAAGTCTGGCAGGAAATTTTTATGAAATGAAGAGAATGCGAGATTACGGGAGGTGAACGCGGTGGGAGTGGATACAGTATTCGCTGTGGCTGAGATAGAAAAAGGAAGAAAACCAGATTGGGAGGCTACCGAGAAGTCCATCAAAGAAAGAGACTCGCTCCCCGACATAAAAACAGTTTTTCTGTTTTTAAGGAACTCCAACCGAATTTTATCGGGAGATAAATGGACACACAAAGAAACGATGACATTTCGAAATTGAAGTTTCCAGATGATTTCATTAATAAAATAATTTGTGGCGATGCTCTCCAGCTGATCAAAAAAATACCTAACAGAAAAATAGATTTAATCCTTACAGATCCACCTTACGGACTTGGTAAGGAAGGAGTTTATAGTGACGAAAATTTGACAACTTTCTATAAAATTCTGCCCGAGTGCTATAGGGTGCTAAGAGACAACTCTTTTTTCATCACATTTTTTAGCACGAAATTTTTGCCTGCTTTGTTCAAACACAATCCATTCACATATTTTTGGCAAATTATTTTATACTGTCCTGAGGGAGCAGTTAGATCTCCAATTGGTATTACCAAGTATATGTCTTGTTTCGTTTTCAAAAAAGGAAATCCAAAAATAATTTCCCGAAATAGAGATCTTTTCATTGATACTCCGGGGAAGCTGGTTGAACCCGACGAAGGGTTTATAGACCATCCAACGCCTAAACCCAAGCACTTCATCAAAGAAATTTTACGGATGTTTTCTAAGGAAGGCGATTTGGTTTTGGATCCTTTCATCGGAAGCGGGAGTACTGCTGTGGCTTGTAAGCAACTGAAAAGACGGTTTATCGGTTTTGAAATAAATAAGAGATACTACCAGCTCGCTCAAAAAAGATTGTTTAGAGTAAATTTATAACTTGAGATTATCAATTGGTTCAAAGACCTCCTTAATAATTTTTTCCTTATGATCCTCGCTCAATCCAGCCAATTTAAGAATAATGGTTTTGAGCCAATTGAGATCTACAACCCAAACCAGTCTATCTCCTGCTCTGATTTTTCGGTTGATGGGATTTTCAATCTTGTTGTTTTTCGCATCTTTCAAATAGTAGACATTTGAACTTCTATCCAATGGAAACAAAATAAAAAACCAGGGAGTCAGTTCTTCTCCTTTTTTTTGTTTGGGTCTCAGTTCACCTTCGATTTTTACGCCCCAACCAAGTGTTATATCTACGTGACTTTCAAACTTGTTCAAATTATGTATGGCTTTCTTGATTTCTTCATAATAATCAGCTTCCATGCATTTTGCAACATAAAGTATCTCGCGCAGTTCCTCATTACTTATCATCCATTCGAAAATGTCTCCTTCATAGATCAAGTCTCCAAAAGTGGGTCTAAAAATCCATAAATTCGGGTCTTTTTTCCAGCCCCTTCGCCCTCTTCTTTTTTTTGACCTGACTCTCCAAGAACTTTTTGGTTGACTAAGAGGAAATTCCACAACTAATTTATCACCTTGAACTTGCACGATCATGTTCTCCTCTGGGCATTTTTGGTAATTAACAAAGAAAACTCCTAACTATAGACATAATATCCTCGAAATGCTTTCTCGACATACAAGAAAACGCTTTTACAAGTTCTATAATGTGTTCTTTTTTTGGAAACCACACAACGACCTCTTTTTGACGTGCGGGACGGTTTATTATCAATTCGCCTTCCTTCGATCTCACATTTTCTATGGGAATAAATAGATACAACATAGCTTGGTATCCCACAGCTTTTTGTTTATGTCTTAACTCTATGTGGATGATGGAACCATCAGAAAGATATTTTCTCAAAATTGGGTTTTTCCTATACCATAACACAAACCCTTCGAATTCTGGTGGTTTTTTACTCTCTTCTAAACAAACAGAAAAAATTTCTTCAAAAAATGTGTTCCTTTTTTGAATGTTTTGGTAAAGTTCTTTTATTTCTGCTTCGTTGAGTTTTCCGAATTCTACCAGTAGTCTGAACATTTCCCCTAATTCCACAAGTTCCTTATTTTCATCAAAATATGAAATTTGCCATTCGATATACCACCCTTTCCTTAGATTTTGTTGTCTAACACTCCCAACTGGATTTCCATCCTTATCTTTAATTCTAACTAAGGCTGTGGGCAAAGTAATAGGTAATTCTACCACAATATTTCTTTGGTCATCGGAAAGAACTCTACATTTAATACCCATGTTCTTACCACCTTCACAGGCCCCTGCTTAATAATGGTGGAAAGTTTTTAACTGCTTGGGTCCTGACCCTCAAGTCCTCCCCTGAGTTTAAAACAAACCGCTATTGGAAAAGTAATCACTCTTGAAAAACTTCTTTTTTTAACAGGGACAATCCTTCTTCAAATTTCTTTTTCGCCAGAATTGTTTTTCCTTTTCTTCTCGCGTTAACCATCTCTAAATAAATTTTTTTAAGCTTTCTCTCAATCTCTTTTTCAGGAATAGGAATTCGTATTTGTTTCAAAAGAGCTTGTGGGAGGGTCACCGTCCCAACTCCTCTACTTAACTTTTTTATTAGTGAGCGCACGAAATTTGATTGGAGGTAAAAAACTAAGAAATATGGAGAAATAGTGTTTCTTTTCGTTCTTAAGATGTATGACCAATCATCCACAACCCCAAGATCATTTTCATCTGTAATTACGGCTGCTCTTCCGATACACCCAACACCAACCCTAACAAAGACGACATCGCCAACCTTAACACGAGCGCTCTTCTTATCCATTTCACTGCCAGGCTCGACAAACTTCCTATCTCGTGAGAAATCTATGCCGAGCTGCGTAACAGTTTTTGCTGAAATAAAGGGAATGCCTTTTTCTACGAATTTTCTCTTTTCCCCATATTCTGTTCTGCCACAGGAGATATCGACCAAGTCTCCTAACTTCATTGTCGGATATGATGTTTTGGGGAGTTCGGAAAACAGAAGATAGTATTCTGGATAAAGGATGTGGTCTTCTAATTTTACAAATTTTGCCATTGGTGATTCGTGTTCTTTTCTGTCCAGAAGGAGTGGCAATTCCTCTATTCGATTCACAATAGACATATAGACTTCTTTAGTGTTTGGAGAGTTTCTCTTTCTGGCAAATAAAATACAGGTCTTCGAACTTGTGTTGGAGACGCTTCTAAAGATGAAACGTGGTAAAGAAACCACGGCAAGAACTTCGGTGTTTTTTAATATAAATTCTCGAACATCCCGAAGTGGTAAATTGGCAAAAATACCGAAAGGCAGAATGATTCCTATCACCCCTCCGTTTTTGGCTAATCGTATAAACTTCTCCAAAAATAAAATTTCTATTGCCTGACTTGTCTTTTGTTTCCCTAATTCAAAATTCGAGAGTCGGGTGTCTTTTATCCGCCCATATTTGGCACTGAAAGGAGGATTGCCTACGACAATGTCTGCTTTTCCTTCATATCTCGAGTCCTCCAACCCGTCTTGGGGGATAATAAGTTCTACATTAGGCTGAGATTTAATATCCGGAGGGATCGATTCCGATACTTCGGGATCTATATCAATACCCACAATATGGGGAACTCCAGCTCTCACAAGCTCTCTCAAAAAAATTCCATCGCCACACGCCGGATCAATGGCAAGCTTGGGTTTATATTCGAGTGATTGGATCGCGAAACTTACAATAAAACCCGCCACCTCGGCGGGAGTCATAAACTGACCAAAAACTTTTTCTTTTCTTACAAAATGCTTTTCTTTTTGACTTTTGAAAGTTGTGTAATCAGCTACAGAAGTATTCACTTCCATTAAAAATCACCTTTAAATCCGCTCTAATTCTCTTTTGATCAAGTCAAAATCTTCTTTTGGAATAATTCGCATAGCTTTTCCTTGTAAGTGCCCGCCCCAACCTTTTTTCTTCTTTTGAGTGATGAATTTGAGTCTTCCAAACAATGAGTAAAAGTCGAGGAATTTTTTCGGGAGCACGAGTGGTTTAATCTTAACTCTGTAAGGAAATTCTCCTCCAGAAAAAATAGGAGTCTCATCCTTATATGGTTTGGAAATTGCGGTGAAAATACCTCCAATGCGTAAAGGCTTCACATAAAAAACTAATTTATCGTCTTTCTCTACCATATTCATTACTTTTTCGTGTTTCGAATTAACACCCCATACTTTCTTGGTTTTCACAACCGCCCAATTGGCTTCGTTGGTGATACACAACCAATGTTTCACAGCGCTCACCAAATTCTACTTAGTCTTTCCATTAGTATAAACTCTCAATTCTATGGCTTCATTACATAGATTTTCTAACATTTTCCACTCTCCTCAAGTTTTTTCTCAAACTGGTAAAGCGGAAGGTTTCGTTCTCTAACTTTTTCCAAGATTTCTTCGGCTCGCGATGGATTCTGGTAAATCGATGTCAAGATCTCCCTGACCTCTTTCTCGTTCTTGGCCCACTTACAAATCTTCTGGACATTCACCTTCGGGGAACATCCCCACTTCCGCATCATTTCGTTGAAGTCGGAAGCCTTGATGAGGGTGATGCCAAGCCTGCTCGCGTACTGGGAGAGGGTTATCTCCGTCCCGTCCTTCAGCTTGACTTTCTCACGCGGGTCGAAGGTCTCGGCGGCGAACTTCCCGACGACTCCCTGCTTTATCACCCTCCCGTCCGGGGTGTCCGCCCCGAACTCCTTGCTCCAGCGCAGAACCTCAAAGAAGTCCTCTATGTCCTGCTTGCGCACCACCCCCGCTTTACAGGAGAGCACATTGACGGTCGGTGGGCTGAAGGGATCCTCCCGCACCTCCCACACGCGGTCAACCTCCGCCCGTCGCCTCCGCTTCCCCACATTCTTTATCAAGTAGAGGGTTATCCTCCGCGGATCCATCCCTTCCCCCCTGTGCTTTTGCTCCCAGAAGCGTGCCCCGGGAGTGAAAGTCTCGACGAACCACTCCACCACCGCTTCCCAGTTGTGCCCATAACGGTGCTTCCGCCCGCCATGTGCCCGTATGTACTGCTCCTTCATCTTTATCGCTGCCCTGAGCTTCGCCTCCGGCATCGACTCGTGGTAGTAGAACTTGTAGAGGTCGAAGAGCTTGACCTCCTTTATGTCGCCGAAGAGCTGCTGAACCCTCTTAAGGGCATCCTGAGCCTGATACCTCGAACAGCGGAGCTGGTTCGTGATGTACTCCACATCGGTAAGGTGCCCGAGCTTGGATTGGGTTATGATAAGCTCGCGGACGCGGTTGTAGCGCTCGACCGTAGGTGACTCGAGCCGCTTGCGGTTCAGGGCGGCTTCATACCGCTTCAGCGCCTCCTCAATCGCCCGCTCAATCGGCTTGTCACGATCAAGCCAAGTGATGACATACCCATACTCGGTCGGGGTCTCCCGCCCGCCAGCCGTTGTAAATCCCTTCACGAAAACCAGCCCCCTCCGCTGGTAGCGCCTTACGGTGGGCATGATGTCCCGCACCTTCACGCCCTTGTCCTTCAGCGCCTCCGCTATCTCGACGGAGAACCACGCCCTGTCCCGGTGCTTCCGCAGGAACTCCAGAATCAGCTTCGCTTTGCTGATCCTCCCCCCTCCCCGCACATCCAAGTACTCTGTGGAGAATGGGACGAACTCGTGTTCCCCAATTCTCAACCTCTCCTTCCCTTCGGGCTTCAGCACATAGAGGTAGTAGGACCGCAGGTTCTCACTCGTCCCAGCTCGTCCCCTGAAGATCTTCGTTCGCTCTCGGATGGGCTGCCTCGTCCGGAGCACCAGCCCTGCCCTCCACATCCGGTCCAGGGCAGCCCCAACGACTTTTGGAGTGAGACCTGCTTCCTCGGCTATTTCTCTCACGCTCCTCGGCTTGAGGTCGGAAAGAACCTTCGCTATTTCGTTTCGCGTGACGGGGTTCCTGCCCATAGCGTCGGTCTACCTCATTTTTCGTGAAATATAAATCTAATCGTGAAATAGCCAGGATGTGTAAAACCAAAGCAGGATTTACGCAGCCTTTTTGCGAAAAAGAAGCCCTATAATTTCCCAGATTGGTAGGAAGAGCAGGTCCCGCGGGGGGCATCCAGCGAAGAGTGTCCAAATCCCGAAAGCGGAAAAGGGCATAAACCGCTCGAATCTTCTTGCGTGGTAAGAGAGCACAGAAAAAGGATTTCGTTCGGGACGAGAACGGTCGCGCTCTGATGAAGATTAAGCGCCAACTTTCCGTCTGGCAAAATAATAGCAGATTAAGCGTAGCGGGCAACGTTCGCACTTCGGCGTGATTTGGCAGATTGAGCTAGCAAAGTCCAGCACCCCGTAGTTAAATTCCTTTGCCAGCTCCGGATCCTTTGGAAGCAAGCTCTTACAGAATTTCCAAAGTTGTGCATCCGTGTGGGGTCGCGCTTTTTTTGATTTTATGCCGAAGACTCTCTCTATTACTCGAATCATGTTACGGTCTAAAAGCGGTCGTGGCTCGCCGTAAGCTACAAGCAGAACTTCTGAAGCGGTGTATTCGCCAACCCCTTTAAGTAACTTCAGCTTGCGCATATCTGCTGGCACATTTCCCCCAAATTTTTCCACAATTTCTGAGGCCAAGCGCTTTATCAGGCGCGCGCGCTGGTGTTCTATCCCCAGCGGGCGTATCACTGACCTGATTTTCTTCTCGCTTTCAGAACACACGCTTTGGGGATTGGGATAGCGCTCTATGAACTTCTTATAAATCTTCTCTGTTTGCCGAGCTGTTGTTTTTCTGAGCATTAATGTAGCTAGCAGTATTTTCCAAGGATCGGAAGTCTTCCTCCACGGAAGATCGTGCCTTCCGTATCTTCTGTACCACTTGATCATCTGCTTTCTGAACTCAGTCTTCTTCTCTTGCGCCCGCACGATTTTTTATTTGCTTCCGGGCAAATTAAAAAGTCGATAGCGAGTTCAGACATGCTTCAAGAATTCATCAAGCGCGCTAGCAATCCTTTTTGCTGCAAGAGGCGGAACAGCTTCGCCTATCTGCGCTCGAACTTGCGCCCACCCTCCGCAGAACAAAAACCAGTCGGGAAATGTTTGAAGCCGGGCCCGTTCTCGGTTGGTAAGCATTCCTCGATCCCGCTCGTAGTGATACCCCCACGTTCCACCGCCACCGTACGCTACTACCGTATACGCAGGCTTCAGGGGAAAGATGCGCCGGTATATGAGGCTCATGCCCCGCCCTTCAACCTCCCATTTGGTTCCCCTTACAAATTCGTGGTTCGCCCCGGGCGGAATTCTCTTAAGCCTTTCGATGACGGTTCGGGACTCTTTCGGCCTAGCATTGCTTCCGTCTGGAGGCGCTATCTCCGCCACTTTGACGCCTTTGTATCCAAGCTCCTCGAGAAGCTCCGCGTGCTCCTTAAAGGCATTTTCAAGCCAGTTTTCTGGCACTTTTATTTCGTTTATATATGTGTAGTCTCTCACCGCGTCGAACGTGAGGCGGTCCCAGACTTTTCGCTTCCACTCCTTCGCTGTCGATGTAGCAACTTCGGAAAAGACATCAGCATATTCCCTCATCACGTCCTCGTATACGCTTTGGAGTTCTGGGAGAGGCTTCCCTTCAAAAGCTTCGATGGGGGTTAGAGGGCAGTCTGAAACCGCTTTTCCACAACCGCTAAGGACCGTGCGGAGGTGCTGAGCCAGCCTCCACAAACGAGCGCCACCTCCTGCATGAAGAATATCACGCCTCACGCCGACGATGATAAGCCTCTCCCGCGCTTGAGGAACTCCCAATTTTGACATATTCACTACTTCGCTGAACACTACTTCGTAGCCGACGCTCTTCCCGTTGCCGTTCTGCTTCTCCAGAACTTCCTTTACCTCCGCCCATCGAATGCCAAGATTCTTAAAATCCTCTAAAATAGTTCGATATGCCAAGCCATTGTTGGAGCTTTTCAAGCCTGGAACATTTTCGAACACGAAAACCTTGGGTTGCAATTTTATCAAAGCCCGCACAAAGTGCGCGTACAACCTGCCTCGTTTTACCTCCACTCCCTTCCTCTCCGTCGCCGGTCCTCGAACTATTGAAAAGTCTTGGCACGGTGGCCCTCCTATAACGACGTCTATCTCACTTCCCTGAAGCGTTGAGAAGTCCAGGTCGGCAACATCAGACCTCAAAATGCATGGAAGGGACACGCGCTGGCTTACTTTTTCAACTTTAAAGTTCAGCGAATAAGTTTCAGCTGGGGGATCCAAGATTTCGTTTGCCAGCAGTATTTCAAATTTTCCTGAAGAAGCAAAACCCAAATCCAGCCCGCCGGCTCCCGAAAACAGCGATACAACCTTGTGCTTCACTCTTTCACCAGATTTATCTAGATGACTTGGGGATTTGAGTTTTATGCTACTTTCAGCGCTCGCATCTTTTCATTTTGCTATTACTGGGCGTTTGAGGAGTTATTAAATAAATGGAAGAAAAAGGTCTTGGTGATGATAGTAAACATTGACAAAATTGAGAAGCGCATAAGTGAAGCGCGACGACAGACTCCTACTTTTTGGGAGGGGGTCCTTGACAACATCAAGCGTAACTATCTATACCACGTAGACAATTTAATTCATCCACTCCAGAAGGACGCGCTTCAGAATTCGGTAGATGCCCAAGATCCTAACGCACGGCAGATAGTAGTGCGGTTCGAGCTAATCGATGAAGCAAACCCTCCGCTTTTCATTATTGCTGACAGTGGCACAACGGGTCTTACAGGCCGAATCCTTTCGGAGGAGGAAATGAGGCGCGATCTACCAGAAGAAGAAAGATGGGGCCGTTTTGAAGGTTACGCATTTCTGCGTCCAGATCCGACAAAGCGCGGGGCACGGGGGCAAGGAAAATTTGTTTTCGTGATGAACTCAAAAAAGCATCTTATAGTGTACGATACCTACCGAAAGGACGGAGTGTACAGACTGGGCGCCCGAAAGTTGGGCGATTTAGACAACCCCGTGGAGGGAGCAAGAGCACGAGCAATGTTAAAGCAATATTTCCCTGCTTTGCAACCTCTTCAGACTGTTGGGACTAGGATAATCATCGTTGACCCTGTAGAAGAGCTGAAAGAAGCCTTTCTAAATGGATCGTTTAAAAGGTATATTCAAACTACTTGGTGGCGACTGTTGGAAAATGGCTCTCTCCGCGTAATTTTGAAGCACGGTAGTGATGAGCAGACAGTTGAGGTTCCGAGCGAGTTGAGGTTTCCGACAGAGGATTCAAAAAGCGTAAAAGTTTGGATAAGGCGAGATTGTCTGCTTAAGAGAGGCAAAAGGTCTACGCGCGTAAAGATGCTCAATCTGTGTTTTCTTGAGTCCCCCCCTCCAGAAGATGTCCGAGGCATAGCGATCTTGCGAGGCGGAATGGTTATTACTAGATTTCCCGTCAGCGATTTGACAGATCTCCCGCCAGAGAAAGCGGATCGTATCTACGGATTTTTTGAAGGAGATATGGGCACGGAAGAATTGCTGAAAAAAGTGGAGGATCCAACGCACTACGGATTCATAAGAACGGCAAGCGCCTTTGGCCGAGGGATTGTGCCTCAAATAAGAGCATTCTTGGCTAACGAACTCCGCAGGTTCGCTGAGGAGAAACTGGGTATTGAAGTCAAAGAGAGGCCAGCCGGATTTTACCAGCTCCTGCGTGATTTTAACCGTCTGCTGAAGGAACTAGGTATTACCCTTTCGGAAGGACGTCCAGGGAAGAGACGCCCACATGTTTCGCCACGGGACATCGGTGTGGCTTTTAAAAATCTGAATCTTCCCAGAGGCTACTCGCGCGTTGATTTTGGAGAAGAAGTATCGTTTACTTTAGAGGTTGCAAACAGAACTGATTGCAAGGCGCGGGTGGAAGTTGGCGCGCGCCTCGAGCAGGCAGGTGTGACCGTCAAAGATCTTTTACGCAAAAAGCGGGCAAATATAGCTCCAAGAGAGAAAAAACAAATTGGAGATTTTCGTGTCCAGATAAGCGCAGGAAAGCTTGCACCAGGGAGGTGCAAGCTGATTGCTGAGCTAGAGTGCTTGGAACATCCAAGACATCATAAAGGCGAAAAACTCGATACAGCAATCTTTACACTGTGGGTTGAGCAGGACCCGCCACCAGCAACTGGAATATTCCGCGATATCAAGTATGTACCTAAGCTCTCAGGAAAATTTGGGGAAAAGGAGCTCAATCCGCAATTTAGAGTAGAGAGCCACCCAGAAGGAGGGTATGTGTTAAAAATCAGCACCAGTCACCCTCAGTACCGCCTGAGGTGCCGAAATCAGGAAAGCACAAATGAATATGCTGTGGAGCTCCTAGCGCGCGCCGTCGCTGAGATAATGGCTATGGAAGGACTAAAACCGTTCGATAAAGAAATGAGTGCTGAAGAAGTTTTGAAAACTTCAACCGATTTGGTTTCTCTCATACTGGAGAAAAAGGGGGCATAAACGTGCCCGTTCTCGTACGCCGTGGCGACGAGCCCTTTTACAAGAAAGCAGGCGGGGGTGCAATAACCTATCAAGAAAAAGAAACCGCCGACAGAGTGGACGCATATTTGAGCGCCGAAGTGCCAACTATTGAGCGGAGAATGCGGAATCGCTTCCCCAATGCTAGAAGATACGGATCCGAGTACTGGTACTGGTTTGGGAAGGAGTTGGAGCGCTTGTGGAAGAAAGCGAGAAAGCTTTTCGCTCTCCCGCAAACAGAGCTGTTTTTGTTTCTGGAAGCAGCGCAGTACCACGCTTCGGTGCATAGATTTTCAGAAAAAACTCTTCTCCGGCATCCTATATTCCGGTATTCATATGAGCTTGCAAAAATGCCACCAGAGGTTGCCTCGCAGGAGAGATGGAGAACTTGGGTGGAGTTCTTTGATTCTGCAATTAAGAACGATCCCCGGATAATGTCTTGGTTGGTTAAACGCTCGCGCCAGCTTAAGCCGGAGAGCGTGCGTGCGCTTCTCCGGCGGATCCGCGCGAAATTCAAGAAGACGAATAGCACTGTTTTATCTAGAAAAGAGCTCTACGCGGAGCTTGATAAGCTCCTCTAAGAAAACCGCGGTTCCACAAGGGTTTGAAGCCGTTGGGAGAGCCTGCACTTAAAACTTAAATTTATTGCATCGGATGGGTAATGATGAAGCACTGGGAAGCGGAAGTGCGTGAGGAAGTCAAACGGGTGATGAGAAAGCACGGGTTGAGAAAGGAAACCGCGGAAGATTTGTCAAAAAAGCTGGTGCGTAGCGCCACGAGAGTTGGCGAGCTAATACGGGAAAACGTTGCGGAGTGGCTCTCACGCCTCCAGGATCGGTTAGTGTGGCTGAACACGGAGGAGTACGCAACAGCAGTTATCCGGGGGCTCAGCCTTGCATTCAGCTATGCTTCGATAGACTTCCGGACCGGCGGGGAGCGCGACCTGTTACAGAAGTGGGCGGACTCGACGCGTGGCGAGCTCGGCGAAATAGGGTTCGTGAAGTTTTTGAAAGAGCATTTTGGAGTTGAGGCGCGCGTGGACAAAACAAGGGGGCCTTTAGAAAAATATCTCCCGCGCGACATTTCTGAAATCAAAAAACCGGGTGCCAATTGGACAAAACCCAGGCTGAGAGTAAGCATTAAAGACACGAAATTTCAAGGAGCTTGGCTTGAGCTTCCCGGCGCTCAAGTTCAGCACTCTGACGTTTTTGTCTTGGTAAAGAGTGGCGTGCCGATTACTCACATGATTTCATTCTTTAAGCACATTAGCATCATTCGCGAAAAACTGTTTCCGCTGGGCAGGGAAATTGGAGTGTTGACCAAAGAAGCTGAAAAAGAAATTTGGGATCTCATTCCTGAATTCGAGCCACCCCCCGTCTACATACCCGGATTTGTTGAGAAAGCCCGTCTGGATCTTCGTGTTCCTATAATTGCGCAGTGCCGTTTGGCCGGGCGAAAAGAAAAAAGGAGAATAGAGATCTATGCTGGGCTCGGAATCTTCTCCGAGAAGGCGGTTCGAGCGCATCCTAAAATAAAGGAGCTGGATCCAGAGGGGAAGTATCCGATCCACATCGTGCCGATCAAAGACCGTCCAGACGGCAGTTTTCTAGCAAGTAGCGGATTTCTAGTCAAGAGCAAGCAGGACTGGCTAGGTCTCTTAGAAAAAATTTAATTTGCTTTCTAATGACAAATAGGGGCCCGTCCGTCCTCCAAAAAAGTTCTGTGAAGAAGGGATGTAGTCCTCCACAAGTGTCTCCCAAGCAAACATAACCTCTAAAAATCTCTACCAAAATTCTATTACGGCGGGTGGCGGGAGCCTTCGGGTCGTCTCCCATTGATATCGTCCTCGGAATGGGCCTTAGGAAACCCCGATGGGATCCGCCACCCGCCACGAAACCGTAGATTAAGTGCAAACCTACTTACACAAGCCTTGTTGATGTGCACAAGTTCCGCAGATGTAACCTCCTGAGGCATGTTTATTCACGCTCCGCTATCTTATGTCTGCGGAAGTGCTAAAAGAGGGAAAAGTCATTCACACTATCTAAATGTCTATCTTGAAGTTTCTTCTCAATATGGCAATCTCAATGTTATCCAATTTTTTCCTCTCCAAAAGCTTTTTCTCTGAGAGTCTAAGCTTTTTCGCTAGATTTTTCAGAGGACGATCTCTTTTGAAGTAAGGCTCTATGTGAGCAATTTTTCCTATGCCTTCAATCCTATCATATTCGATAAATTGAGCAACATTAAACATTTTGGGTCTCCCACGAATGTTTCTAATTAAAAGAAAGGGATCTCCTTTTTTCAACCCGTTGAGAGACGACATATAGTCTACGTAATCTTTCCATCTTGGATGTTTTTCTTTGATTTTCCTCATCTCCTCGCTAGTGAATTCGTCAACAACAACATAAACCGGCAAGGTTGGTAGCGGTGGAAGAGAAGGTTTGTGGTAAACCGGTCTCGCCCCCGTGCCTCTCCTTTCTCGTTTTCTCTGTTTTCTAAATTGTGTTTTATATTGTGATATCACATCCCTGTCAATTTTCTTAAAGCGCCTATTCTTTCTTAGATTGTCAATCGCAATTTTCAAGTCTCTGTAAATCTGGTCTGAGATTTTGCCACTAATATGGACGTTTAACTCCCCAATTTCAGCCAGCCCGCCCAGGCTTATGTTAGAAGAACCCAAAAAAAGGCTATAAGTTTTGTTCGGCTTTTCAAACAAGAAGAATTTGGAATGGAACCTGTCGTCCGGGTTAAAATAGACTTTTAAAGAATTGTAGCTTTTAGTCAATTTCAACAGATCCTCCAATGCGTTTGGCTCAGTAATTCGAAGGTAACCCGATGTGTAAATTGTAACTTGCTTTCCCTTATTTAACATTCCTTTTATGCTTTCGAAGAAGTATTTCAAACCCTCCCTTTGAATAAATGAAACCGCTATGAATGCGGTCTTTGCGTTTCTAGCTTCAGAAGCTATCCTACTCAAAAGCTTATTCTCTGGAGCTATCTCTGTTAGCAAGGAGACTCTCATGATTTCGCATATCACTTTCTGGAGGTGAAAATAAAAAACGTTGGGATTCAAAAGAGCACCCGCTATTATTTAAACGCTAGCAACCAGGCCACCAAAACTTCGAAATTCTTTCCAGTAGCTAGGAGAATCTGTTGCAATTCTAAGCTCGATTGGCACCCCTTTGTATGCTTTTCCGCTTCCCGGGTAAAAGTTCGAGGAGGTAATAAACACCGCCTTGTTCGCCCCGTGCTTCCGCGTCATCCTAAGTGTTCGTTGGACTTCGCCTCCAACATTGTGCCTTCGGCTGTGCTTGGACGAGCACCACATGTCATCCTCCCCTGCTATGACGTCCGCTCTATAGTCCTTCACGTATGGTGTTGACTTGACCTCCCCACACATTTTCCTAAAGAAGTCGGTGGAGAGCTTTTCGAGTTCCCGTGGCGTCAGACGAGCGAAGTTATTCCGCATGTTAATATATAGCTTCTTTCATCCCTCGACCTTAATCGCTTTGTTTCCTATCACCAAGATTTCAACAAGTTCCCCTGCCGTCTTGAAAGTGCCGAGCACCACAGGGTCGCACTGGTGTTCGAGCACAAGGATTTCTCTGTCTTTATCTTGAATGCGAATATCCTCTGGCACAAACGATGGAGCGGAGGGAGCAACTTCCACCACTAGAACCCTATTATCAAAACCAAGGATTGTTCCGATCACAAAGTACCCCAAAGGTTCGTCCATGCGCGGGGCTGTTTTTTTCACACTGCCACAGGAACTGCAGGAGAGAATGACACGCCTAAACGGGAGGTAAGCACCCCAATTTTCGCTCTTGGGAAGATACTCGAATTTCACTTCTGCGGGTTGCCCGCAAAACGGGCATTTCTCATCAGCCACGGCTTTGATATACTCTGCAACCCCTTCGGGAACGGTTTCTGAGAGTTGCTCGTCAGCGAGCTTTGCTGCATCCTCGGCGGTTACAAGCCTTATCTCACAGCCAAGTATCTGCTCTGCGGTTTCGAGGCACTCCGCACAAACAAGCCAGCTTGCAATATCTCCAAGCTTTTCTTCCAGCTTTTTCCGCTCCGCATCGTTCTCCGGCTCCAAGCCATACCATTCTTCGCGTTTCATTTTACAGAGGGGGCATGAGATTTTCGTTCCCGTTTCGCTCTCAGTATAATAAACCGCTATCACGATTCTCTCTCCCAGTAGCTTTTCCTTCGCCTTTTTAGTTCGCGACAGTTCAACAAAACACCAATGCCCATTCGAGGTTCATGCCTGAGTTTCTGCTAATGTTATCACTCATGCTGACTTCCGCTATTTTCCGGACTTCTTCTTGGCGAGCTCTTTCCTTAAGAGATCCTCCACCAGCTCGCTCAGGGTGGTGTCTTCCTCTATCGCGAGCATCTTCGCCTCCTTCCACAGCCCCTCATCCCTGATTCGGATGCTGGTGACCTTCCCCTTCCTCTCAGCCACTTCCCTCACCACTTTTACTGTTCTCTTGTAGTATATAAACCTTTACCACCAGTATTAGAAAGAGAAAAATTTATATACTACTTGTATTATAGAATTATTGTGGTATGAAAATGGAAAAAGCGGTTGACCTGAACGACAACAAGAAGCTGAAGTTCGTGGTAACCAAGCACGCGCTTCTGAGGCTCAAGCAACGCTTCAACATATCCAATCCGAGCGCGGCCCTCAGGCTGTGCAGGAGAGCCGTGAGGGAAGGGATGGTAGCGGCAGAGGGAGATCGGGCCCTGCGGGTCTGCTACGGGGAGCTGGACCTAGTGTGCGTGCGGAAGAACGACAAGATCATAGTGAAAACCGCCCTGAAGTCCTCCTGGACCTTTGACTGGTGGGAAAACGCAATCGGCCGCGGCAGGATCAGGCTGGGACTCCAGGTGAGCAAAGTATATCTTCCGTGGGGAGGAATTACTTCGGCTCGGTGAGGCTGATGACCGACCAAGCGGGCGCCAAGAAATTTTTAGAATTTTTGCCACTCGGGGGGGCAGACGAGGTCGGCAGGAGCTGCTACCTCGTGGGTGATGGTGAGAGGTACGTGATGCTGGACTGCGGGACATCGCCGAAAAAAGACCAAATCCCCAACTTCGAACCGCTGAAAGGCAAGAAGCTGCTGGCGGTGCTGATAACTCACTCGCACCGAGACCACATCGGGGCCCTGCCCTGGTTGCTCGAGAAGAACAAAAATCTCAAAATTTTTTCCACGCCGCTCACCAAGGAGCTCTCCTACATCATCCTCAAGGACGCGGTAAGGGTGAGGAGGAGAAGAGGCGAACCCTCGCCGCCCCTGCCGCCGGAGAATGTGTGGGAGACGAGAGAATACGGAGAAGCGTTCCAGATCGACGACGGGATCAGCGCCGTCTTCAGGGACGCCGGGCACATACCCGGCTCCGCCCAAATCGTACTGAACTGGGACGGAGCCACGATACTCTACACAGGCGACATCTGCACCTTCGACACGCGCATGGGCGGCAACTTCGAGAAGTGGGAGGAGGCCGATGTGGTGATCTCCGAGAGCACGTACGGCGCGGAGTTTTCGAGGCCAGATGCGACCACCAGCATCATTTCAGCGGAGAACAGCCTCATCGAGGAGATGAAGAACGTGCTCCAGCAAAAGGGGAGAATCCTCATCCCCGTGTTCGCTACCGGGAGAGCGCAGGAGATCATGTATGTGATTGCCAGCGCCATGAGGGAGGGAAAGCTCCCGAGAGTTCCGTGCTACTCAATAGGGATGATGAACCATATGCTGGACGTAATCGGGAAGGACCCTGCTTACAGGGAAAAGGTGGCGACCATATGGGAATGCTTCACCCGCATCGACTTTCCCCGGGGCGTCGATGCGAACCCCGAGGCCGACGAGAGGTTCAGGAAGATTAGGGACAGCAAGAAGCCGAGCATATTCGTCGCGACTCCCGGCACGCTGCAGGAGGGGGCGAGCTCCAATCTCGCGATTAAAATCTTTGACGAGAAGAGGAGCGCCATATTCATCGTCGGGTATCAGGACGAGGACTGGCCGGGATGGCATCTGTGGAAGATGGAGGAGGGAGGGAAGTTTCGCATCGGCGAGTCCGAGCTGACCGTCAAGTGCAGGGTGAAGAAGTTCGAGATCAGGGGGCACGCCCACCCAAAGCACATCATAGAGAACATCAAACGCGCGAGGCCGAAACTCGTTCTATTCGTCCACGGGGATCCCAAGGCACGACATCAGATGCACCGGTATTCGCGTTTGGAAATCAAAAAATGCAGGTTTCTGTCGCACCTTGGCGAAACGCGCGTTAGATTCAAAGTCAGAACGGGGAAATACGATCTCAGCCCGTTGCCCGGAGCCCCCCCCACCGAAAGTTGAAACTTTAGTCGTTGACGGAGTTCTCGAAGACATCCTTTTCAAGGAGCACTTCAACAGATCGGCAAAAAAGAAAACATCAGCAGAAGAATGGAACAAGCTGTTTCTGAAGAAATACTTTGAGGGATACGCTAACGCCTCTGTTGTCTCGATCTGGTACTCGGGCGGGAAGTATCCAAAGCGATTTAGGCTCGTTGTGAAGGGGGAGGAAAAAGCCGTTCGGGAGATCGCGCTTGAACTTATGAAGGATCCAAAGATCACACCAGTGGATAGAAGGAGAGTGAGCGGTCGAATAGTTTACGACGGGAGAGCGAGACTCGAGGATTTGATGAAGTGGTTGGGTGAACACGGCTTCAAGTTCAAGCTCACCCGGTACCCGATACTGGGCACTGGTGAACTCAAGGAGGCGTGTCTGGGGCTTTTCAAACCGCCGAACCGCGTGTTCGTGAATCCCCTCGCGTGCAATGATCCGGCCCTCGAGAAGACGGTGCTCTACCACGAGCTTACACACTACCTGATGAACGCCGTGAGAGGGGACCTGTCCGAACTCTCCAAGAAGGATTTCCTAGGACAGGCGTTCGTCGAGGGAGCGGCCGAATACATCGCGTCCAAGCTCGGCGACAGAATTTTCATAGAGGCCGAGAGGGTCGGCGACGACGGGGTCTACTACCCCACCTCGGAGGACAACCCCTATGTTCAGGGCTGGTACATGTACAAGACGGTCGAAAGAGCGTTGGGCGAAACGGGCGCTCTCAAGATAATGTTCGACGGGTCTCCCAATGTGCTCAGGCGAGAGTTCAACAGAGTAAAAAGGGCAACTGATTGGCTGGTGCAACTTGTCAAGAAAACCAGAACTGCCGGCAGGCTTTACCTTCAGGGCATCGTTCTGAAAAAAACGCGCCCCCGATTGTTGCTTCAGTACGCGCCGGGAATAAACGAGGGCAGACTTTTAATCAACGGGGAAATCTGGGCCGTGAGAGATCTGCGCGAAAAGAGGTCTCTCCTCTACTTCCTGGGAAGGCTCTTCGGAATAATTCGGCACCCGTGGCTGGAGGTTCAGTGCGTTGAAAAAGTTAGTGAAAAAGAGGGAGATTTCGCGTATAAAGTTCCTCCCATGGATCTCCTGGAAATCAGGATTCACAAGGCCATATCGACTTTCCCCTTCCAAAAACAGGACCGCAAAACTGCCGACCTGAACGAAAAGGTGCTGGCATACATCGTGAAGCACCGCGGCAAAATTTCAAAAACAAAAGCCGCGAGAGAACTTGGAGTCACCATCGAGCAACTCGAAAGTAGCATAGAGGAGCTGAAGAAGATGGGTAAGCTAAAGGAGAAGAGGCGGTGACGCCGTGCCCAAACGAAAAGACGTGGTGGAGTTCGAGATTCCAAGGATCCCCAAGAGAAAACGACGGATCACCAGAACGACGACGGGAAAGATTGCAGGATTTATGCTTGTTTTCATGGGACTTGGAGCGCTGATATTCGCCTTCATCACGGTAAAGGATCTAATCGGTGTAACACTCACCTTCGCCAACGCGCTGGCCTCAGTGCTCTTGGTGGCGATGGGGATGGCTCTGACAATCATCGGGTTGAAGGTGCCCTATGAGGAAGTAAGGGTCGGTGGAAGCTGTCTGCTGGAGGGAGCTGGCCTGTTCCTGTCGGTTTTGACGCTTTTGATTCTTTTTGGTTTGATTGGGAATTCGCTGGGGTCGGAAAATACATGTTGGGTGGCGCTTCTGATGGCGATAAGCGTGTTCGCGGTCAAAACAGGATCATCGCAGTTTCACGAGCTTTCAAAGTCCGCCAGAAAAATGTGGGGCTCGGCGCTTATGGCGGTGGGCCTCTCGGCCCTCATATTTCTCGCCGTCAAGATCTACGGGTTGGTGGGATCTCCTCCGATGGTTGAACATTTGGTCTGGATGGTGGTATCGATTTCCCTAATTGGATATCTCGTGAAGGTAGGGTTTTCACCTGTGGCGGAGCCGAAGGATTTGGTGAGAGAGGTCTGGGAGTGGGCGTGCCTTGTAACGGGCGGTGTCCTGTTGCTTCCAACATTTAAGATATTTTATGAAGTTCAGCAGGGTCAAGATCCCGCGAACCTCGTTTGGGGAGGGATGTTGATGGGGATGGCTTTTGCTTTGATCGTCGGAGGAATAAAGCTGAAAGCGGGGCTTAGAAAAGCACACCTTTTTGGATCAGTTCGGTTTCACAGATTTCCGGGCGCCACAACACTTGCGACAGCCGGAGCGCTTGAGTTTACAACTCAAGTGAAGCTGTTTGGCCTTGCAATGTTTGTTTTGGCCACCGGGCTCATCCTCTGGTTGCCCGGCGCTCTCGGAGCCGGCGTCTCGCCGTGGGACTGGCTCCCCTTCGCGGTGGTTCTGGGACTCGTCGCCTCGGTTGCCGCCGTCGACACCCTGACGTTGCGCGTTAACGCGGCTCTTGTCAAAGCCCTCACCGCGACCGCGGCGGTCTACTACATCGCGTGCTGGCTTGACTTCACTCCCGTTCCGGCGAGCATAGCGGGCGCTTGGGATTTTTCTCAGTACCCCTACTTACAGTCCCTCAGCTTCGAAACCATCCTGCCGGTGCTCGGCGTGCTGGGAATGCTCGGGGCCCTGCTCGTCGCGGGGTTCTTGAACCTCTGGCACCACCTAGGCGGTGGGGACATCCTGCTGCTCGTGTGCATCGGCGCCTGGATGCCCGTTTGGTCCGTCTCCAACCTCCCCAACATTGCCTTCCTCCTGTCGGTGATGCTGAACTCGCTGTTCATAGGAAATCCAATTGTGTGCACGGCCATGTTCCTCAAGCGCAGGCATCGCCACATCCCCCTCCTCGCAAAGATTGTGAAACGAAAAACGCTGAAGAAGATGCTCAGATGGGGCACGCTCGGCGCAGTGATTGTTGCCATCGGCGTTTGGCCGTTTCTGGGGAGGGCCTACGAGAAGTTCCCAGATGTCTTCATTCAGGTGTTTCCGCCCCTCTTCGGCTTCGCGTTGCTGGTCACAGGGTTTGCTGTGCTCGACAACCTGTATGACGGAGTGATCTCCCTGCCTTGGTCGGTCTGGTACCTCTCGTTGCTGTTCGCCGCACCAGCGTTTCTCCCCCCGATGGGCTGGCTCACCGACGCCGCGCGGTGGATCGGGTGCGTGGGGCTATGGGCTGAAGGAATCGTCGCCCTTCAGAGCTTGGCGGTGCCACGCATGTACATGGACAGGAAAACCGGTCAGGTAGGCTACCCGTTCGTCCCGGCCATGCTCATAGGACTCCTCATCACCGTGCTCTGGGGAGATGTGATAATCGGAACGCTCTGGCCCGCGCTCGCGAGGTGAGTTGCTATGGGGTGGTACAGGATCATCGCGATGAGCTGCTCCAGCTTCGTGGTGCTGTACTTGGCCGACCGCTTCCTCGGGCTGGGATACTTGGAGGGGGGAGGCCTCTTCCGGACGGTAGTGGGCTGGATGTTTCTCATCTGTTGCATCGTGGTCGGCTTGTTCTGCCTAGTTTTCCTCTTGGAATCCGATATGGAGAGCTGGAGCACGGTAATGAGCGCCAGCTCGCAAAGCCCACGCGAGGAGGAAAGCGAGCTGGAGAAAACTCTGAAGGAGTGGATGAAGAGAATGGAAGAGGTGGTGATTTACGACTAGTGAATGTTTTGATGGTCATTTCACCTTTATTATATGCTTCACACAAAAACATTGGTGAGAAAACAACTGGAGTGAGTTATTGTGAAGCTCGGCAGGACCCACCTCATCGACGCCGCAATCCTCTGCGCCATGCTCGTGGTCGGGCTGATAGCGTTCGGCATCATCCCCCCGCCCTGGGAGTGGCCGGAGGCGATCACGGAAATGGTGAGCCCCGGCGAGAACCTCGTGATCGTGTACGGGGAGTTCACCTACTGGGGAACCCCGGACAACCTCGTGCTGGAGAACGTGTACATAGGGTTCAGCGTCCCCCGCGACGAGCACGAGTACTACGACTTCGAGGGTCAGGGGGCCTACGTCCTCTACTACGTCGGCGATGACAACGTCGCCCGCGTCGAGGTGGTCGGCGGCAAGCTCATCCAGCTCTACGGCCAGCGCGTCGAGGCCCCGACAACTCAGGCGATTGTCACAACGAATAGTCCCATAGTCGCTGGCTACAGATTTAGTGAACTTTACCCGCGTGAGCGCGTAGTAGTACTTCAACGTGTTTGGCTCCCCGTAGAAAGTAGAGCAACGCTTGCTGATGAAAACGGCTTGGCCTACGCTGGTTTTGGAAAATTTGACGAGAACAATCCTGAGTGGATCTCGGCATCCATCACGGCACGGCTCTACTTTCTGGACATCCCAGACGATGCACCTCCAGATGTTTTTGCGAATCCAATTGTGCTTGAGTACTACGAGCGTGAGGGCGACAACGCGCCGATTAACGTAAATATTCACCTATTTAGAAGCGAGAACATTCCGTCATTTTACATTCCCGTTCAATTCTGAGTTTTACCAACCAGACCATCCTTGAGTTTGCCCGCTCCACTCGTCAAACGAGACTTCCACGATCTCCGCGTCGGCTGAAACGTACGCCGCCCCCTGGCTGACCCAGCCCGCTCCTTCTACGATAACCTCCACGGTGCCGCTGGACGCGGAGTAGAAACCCACCGCGGGCCCCCCCGAGGCGGAGCCGTAGTCCAGCATCGCGCCCGACGAGGTTATCCACACGTCCACGCACGGCTCGGCGGCCTCGGCGTACACGGTGCCGGGAAGGCCATCCCACCCGTCCGTTCCGCCCGGCTCGAACCACGGGTAGAGGGTGACGTCCTCGGTCGCGGTGAACGTGTAGGGGTTCGAGGTGCTGACGAGCGTCCCGTAGAAGTTCGTGTTCGAGGTCGCCCACCCCGAGAACTCGTAGTGCTCGCTCGCGCTCGCGCTCGCGGTGAAGTCGCTCCCGTAGTCCACCTCGTAGGTCCCGGGGCTTGGATCCGAGGTCCCTCCCTCGGGCGGAACTGGGTCGCCGATGGTCACCGTGACGTGCTCCGGGTGGAAGCGGGCCTCGAGCGTGAGGTCTGAGTCGAGGGTGAGCTCGAGCGACTCGTTTGAACTCAGGAGGGACTCCGACCCCTCCGTCACGTCGTACCACCCCTCGAACACCCAGTCCTCGTTCGGGGTCGCCCGGGCGGTGAGCTGCGTCCCCTGCTGGTAGTCCCACGCGCCCGCTCCCGGAACGAGCTCGCCGGTTTTATTCGATCAGATTTTCTTCGTCTTCCTCCTCCTCGAAGATAGAGTAGAGATCGTGAAACATTGTGGATTCGACATTGAAAACCCAGATTTTCTCGTCTATGTCGACGCTGGAGAGGTAGCGGCTCGCCAAGTATTCCAGATCGCGGTTGTTTTTGACGGCGACGAGCAGACCGCCGAACCCGAGATCCTTCCACTTCGAGAGGTTCCTGCGCACCTGCTCGCGGTTGGCCCTCAGCTCCCGCGAGGTTTCCACCTCAACTGCGAGCATGTGGGCCCTGCGGTCGCGATCTTTCTCGCTCGTGTCGAAGCTCATGAGATACCAGTAGGGCAGGAAGGGCTCGGCGTTGTGGGCGACGAGATCGGGAACTTGGATACCGACCTGCTTTCGCGCGACCGAGATGAACCACCCAGTCCACACCATCTCATCGAAAACCGCTCTTGCGATTTCGCGGGCCTCCCGACCGCCGACCGCTCTGAAGTCGGTCGCCCTCCTGATGTACTCCCTCCCCTTTCGCGTGGGCGCGTAGTAACGGTACAGCTTCCCGCCGCGCCTGGTCGAGTGGTGCACCGAAATGTAGCCCTCGTTCCTGAGGTAGTGGAGTTCGCGTGTGTAGACCGCAGCGGGCGCTGGCTCGAATGAAAAGGCACGCGCGATGAAGCTCTCGAAGCTTTGGGATCCTTCCATGCACTCCCAGAGGAACCGGAGAGCGACGGGGGACATGGGCTCGACGGGGGAGTACCTGAGGAAAATGTCCCAGTCGGCCACCACCTTCTGCTCGGGGGGTTTTGTGAGCTCGCCGGACGGGAGCAGGAGTTTCACAAACCTGGAAGGTGTGGTTGATGGCATTATGAAAGGCGCCCCTTCGCGTTCTTGGTTTACAGACACAAAATCGTCGCCTCCATCGTTTATTATATTATTAGAGGAGCGGGTTCCGTTGGATTCTCCTTTTTGTGTATTTTGGCCTATTCCTAGACCCTTACCGAAACTCTTCTTTGGGCGGAAGATTTTTCGAGGAGGATTAAGATGTAGGAAGCTGGAAAACCCCTTTTTCGCATTTTCCTTCCAATTTTTGAAGTCGGGCATTGAGATTACGCCTTTCCACGGGTTTTGACAGGTGAACTTAGTGAACTTTAGTGAATTTAGTGAACTTACTGGAGACCCCCCGTTTTTGTTGCAAGAGAAGCGCTGAAACACCCATTCCGGGGCAACGCCTCTTCTAATAAAAAATGTCCTCTCTTTTCCAAGTTCACCAAGTTCACTTATGTTCACTAAGTTCACTAATCTCCTCATCTCAACACCACCTGGAGGTTCCCATCTGGGAGGGGAACCAAGTCTCCGCGCTCTTTGGCTCTCTTGATGAATGGCCGGGGGCTCTCAATTCCCGCCTCTTTACACTTAGATATCAGCTCATCCTCGGAGAACTCACCTCTCCTTTCCGCAAGTCTCTGCAACACTTTGTAAAACTCTTGGAGCAGAGGCCGCCTGATCTGGAGCCTCTCAGCTAGGTCCGAAACTTTATCAGCAGGGATCAGATATTCGTAGCCAGTTCCCACTCGGCGCTTATCCTTGAACCCCAGCCGCCGGAGGGCTTTCCCAATCCAGCGTGAAGTGAGCCAGCGCTGCTCTCCATCGAAGTACTCAGCCAACGCGTCTTTGATTTTATGTACCGGGAGGTACCCATCCTCATATATTTCTGAAGAATTTTTTTTCGATTGGACGAGTTTGGTGAGAGCTTGCACCAGTAAGTACTCCCGAGTCTCCGTGATGTTTTCGACGAGGCGCTCATCCTCCT
Organism: Hadesarchaea archaeon; assembly: GCA_029259175.1. Classification (GTDB taxonomy): domain Archaea; phylum Hadarchaeota; class Hadarchaeia; order Hadarchaeales; family Hadarchaeaceae; genus JAVZGN01. The sequence goes on along the minus strand of JAPDJH010000001.1, from coordinate 123,730 downwards.
TCTGAATCGCGTATTTCAGAATCCTATCGTAAAGCCCCCTGCCCTCATCAAAGAATTTGGCGAGGGTTAGGATGGGGAGCCAAATCTCGCGGCTTCGCGCTCTCAGTTCCTCCAGCTTACCGATTTCATTTTTTATTTGAACTATTCTCTTATGGTGAGTTAGAGCAAAAGTATAAAGAGCATCCCGGATTTTCTCCCACCTCGGGTCTTCTATCTCTGGCTCCCGGTCAATCACATCCGTCTTTCCCTTTACGATAACAATGCTGACGCAGCGATCCTCCAGAATGTCTTCCAATCCCCGAATGTTGGCGATAGCTTTGGGTGAGTAAACCTCGAAAGGCTCCGGTCTCCCCGTGTCTTTGTTCACGCGGTAGACCAAGCCTCCTCGCTTGTAGCCGTTCAGCAGGAGGCACCGTAGCTCCTGCGCTCTCTCCGGGTTGTCCAGCTTTTCGCTCTCATCCAATAAAACTGTGGCCCTCCCGCTCTGGATCAGACGGAAGAGCGCAGCGCTGGAGAGATTCCCAGAAAAGATAGCATTGAAAGCCATAAGGCTCAGGAGGGTCAATAGCTTGGTCTTCCCAACTCCCTTAATCCCTCCAATGAACACATAGGGGTATGCTCCAAAAATCGGGAAAACATAGGTGCCGATAGTCCATAGGGTTAGAAAATCGTAATCGGTCTCATCTTGGAACTCCATGTAGTCCTCGAACGCGCTCCGCACCATTCGGTAGAGTTTTGTTTTTTCAACGATCTTTCCCCCATCGAGCCAACTCCTGATACCGTCCAAGCTCCACCGGTTCGGGAAGGTGATAACGCGGTGAGCCAGCTTGATCCTGCGCTCGGCTAGCTCTTTTTTTCTCCCCAAAATTCTCTCTCTTTCGCTGGTGATCAGGAAATGGAAGTCCCGAAGATCAGCAGGGTTGCCGTTTCCCCCCACCTCGCAAGGGAGCTGAACACCAATGTAGGCAACCCCATCAAGGAAGTCGAGAGCTGGGTGTATGGCCTTCCACTCCGATTCGAAAACTGGCTTAATGTCGAGTTCACCCTCGTCTTTTTCTTCATTTTCGTTTTCCTCGAGCTTCAGAATTAACTGAGCCATTTTCGCGCCGATCTCCTCCTTCGCAATGCCGGTTATCTGCCGAATTTTTTCCTTCGCTCGCTCGGCGGTCAGGAAGCGGAGAGGGAAAACCTCGACCGGATCCCCCTTCTGATCGTGTAGGATTGCGTTCTTCCCCAAAACCCGGAGGGTGTACTTCCCGAGATCTACAGTAAGGGCCTCTTTTCCTTTAAACTGGATTTCATGCTTTCGCGCCAGCTCTGAAATCCTGTCCCCAATCTCGTTGGGATATTTTCCCCCATACTTTTGGACATCTTCACATTGAATGATTTTGCCCAAGATTCCGACCAATGAAAACGGTCCACCACCAGTCCAGTGGCGGTAGCAAAACCAAGAATTCTTCTCAAGGTTTATGGAGAAATTCCAGCCGGTGGTGCTCCCGTGAACCGGGTGCGGCCCCTGGAGGTTCTTCCCGCGCTTTTTCAGCGCTTTCAGCCCCTCGGGGGCCAGCTTTTCCATAATTTCGATAACGCTCACACCCTCACCGCCCTTCTCGACCCTCACCTCACGACCGAACTTCTCTCGGAGTTCGTCGAGCAGGGTTTGGTTTTCACGAATTTCCAAAGGCGCGTGCTTCCAGCGCCGCCCGGTAAGTGTGAAGAACCGACCGCATGGATAGACCTCTAGCCCGATGTCGTCCCGCTTGATCGCTTGATCGAGCCTCCCGCGCACGAGGATGTGAATTCCGTGCGCCGATGGTGAAAGCTCGGCGTAGGAGCCAGCGCGGTGCAAGAGCTCGTTCGCGAACTCTGTAAGATTTCCGTTCTCGTCGATGCAACCGTCGAGGTCTATCCCCACAACTCCATCGCCGAGCACGAACCCAACGCCATGGTCAGGTTTTTTCTCAGCCCATCCCACCGCCGTTTCGAAATCGGTCCAGTTGTCCGGATCGGTGGCGGAAGCCGGACCCCAGTGTCCGGTCCTCCACGGGGCACACGGGATCTTGACCAGCTTCTTCCCTCTTTTCTCCTCGCGCCAGACGACGAAGCGGTTGAGTCTGAGGAGTTCGGACGGAAGGTTTTCAGCTTTCGGGATTTCACCGTTTGATGTCATAGCTTTCCACCCTTCCCGTTTTGTCGAATCTTGAAGACGGGTTTGGGCCGGGAAGAATAAAGCTCGGAACACCGCTCACGCTTTCAACCCCTCGCATGCGAACGATTCCAGCCTGCCCAGCTGTGAGCACCACCTCGGGCTCGCGCTCAAGCGAGATGACAATAGCCCGGATGTGGATTTCGATGTCTTTATTTCCCATCCCCATGTTTGGTCGTTCTCCCGGCTTCACGCTTCTTCCCTCCTTTTTCGCGCTTCAAGAGCCCGCGCTCTCGAGCGAATTTGAAAAGCGCGTTGAAAGCAGGAGTGTGGGCGGATTCCGGCTTCACTCCAGTAACCTCCGGACTAGTTCCTCTTTTTCTTTCAACTTCTGCTCGCACTTGGAAGGAACAATCAAAAGTACCGAATCGTAAAGCACCCGAACCTCCGAACCAGGTTTCAACCCGTAATAACGGCGAAAATCTGGAGGAATCGCTATTACACCCGATCCTCCCAAGTTGATTATTCTCCTTTTTGTTTCTGCTGCCATTTTTTCACAAAAATATGTTAGAGAAAACTATATAAGTAAGTTTTCCCTACTAAAATATGGATTTTATGAAAATGAAACGAAAGGCGTGGTGGAACATGGGACGTAAGCGTGGGCGTCCAAAGATAAGTGAAAGAAAAATTGAAGAAGCCTTAGAAAAAGGACCTAAAACCTTCGAAGATCTTGTCATAGAAACAGGTCTTGCACGGACATCTCTTAGCGAGTGCCTTTCAAAAATGGAAGAAGAAGGCAAAATAATACGCAAAGTTGCGCCTCCTTTAGAAAGAGGCCCTGGGAAGCGTTATAGAATCCTAATAGAGTTGGTGGACAATACCCCAGTTGGAAGAACTTTGAGACACTTATCTAATATTTCAAGCCTTATTCAGCTCGATGTCGAAAAAGGAAAGGAGATACTAACCAATGATGTTATTGATACCATCTTGGTTATTTCATCTCTTGAAATCAGAAGATCTAAAAAAGGGAAGCTCTTAGATTGCCCCCATTCTCAATCGTTCGCATGCTACCGTGAATGGATGGAAGAAACGAAAGAAATGCGCGAGACTCTCGAAGGGGGGCTAAAAACACAATATCAACTTTTTGAATACTCCCTTAATGAGGCGGAGCTTATTAGGGGACTCGCTCGTTTCAACTGGGAATTGCTTAGAACCGAACTAGAAACACTTTTTACATATCTTGTTAGCGAGATTCCTTTACATCCGGGAACACGTGAAGCGTGGACATATGCATTAAAAAAGCCCGAAGAATTGGAAGAATTCTTCAAAGACAAAAGAGATGATCCCGAGATATTTCCCGCGCTTAATGTTGCGAGAAATTATAACACCACAAGACAACTTGAGGAGCTGTTAGAGTGGATACGACCTGTTGTAGAAGGCCCGGAGATAAGCAGGGTGAGAGAAGTATACCAAAAAGATCGGAAAAAGTTTTACGAGATTTATGGTATGCCGTATTCAAAAATTAGTTCATTTGAGATAAAGGCCATTGCATGCTGTGGCACTAATTTAGTAGCAACCCTGTTTAAACAAGAAGAGAGGTCATACGAAGAGCATGTATTAATCCCATTGTGGGTTCCAAAAATGCGTCTTTATATCAAAAAGAAAAGGAGAGGGAAAAAATGAACTTGACTCACGAACTCCTCAACCGCTGGCTCTCCAAAATCCTGTCCGTGCTCTCGGAGCCCAGGCGCAGGAAGCTGGAGGAGTTCGTCCAAGAGATGCGGATCTCAGGGTTTTCCCCTTGGAGCATCAAGGCGAACGTGCAGGCGGTTTTAACCCTCGGGCGCGACGGGAAGCCGTATGAGGAGCTTACGCGCGAGGATCTGATTGCTTGGATGGACTCCCTCTCCTCGAAGGAGTACAGGCCTGAGTCCGTTTCCACCTACCGGCGGAGGGTGAAGCGCTTTCTCCGCTGGGTTCACGGATGCAGAAGTCCGCGGGATCCCACGCCCGAGCCTGTGAGCGTGATCAAAGTCCCCAAGGTGAGGCGGGAGCTCCCGGAGGGGGTTCTCAGCTACGGAGACGTTCAGCGCCTCGTCGTAGGGGCCCGCAACCCGCGGGACCGGGCCCTGATCCATGTTGGGTACGAGTCCGGGTGCAGGGCTGGGGAGCTCCTCGGCCTCCGGATCAGGGATGTCGAATTCGACCAATACGGGGCCGTAATCGTGGTTAACGGGAAGACCGGGATGAGGCGGATCAGGCTGGTCGAGAGCGTTCACGATCTGCAGATATGGATGAACTCCCACCCCAACCGGGAGAATCCCAGCGCGTGGCTCTGGCCCGGCTCCAATGGAGAGGCGATCACGGTGGAGTACTTCAACAAGATCCTGAAGCGTGCAGCCCGACGCGCAGGCCTCAGCAAGCGGAGAATCTACCCGCATCTTCTAAGACACACCAGAGCCACCCACCTCGCCAAGGTCCTCACGGAAGACCAGCTCAGGACCTACTTCGGCTGGACCAAGACGAGCCAAGTTCCGGCGCGCTACGTCCATCTTTCTGGAAGGGATGTGGACGACGCCCTGCTGAAGCACTACGGAATAGACACCGGAAGGGATCGGAAAGTCTGCCCCAGGTGCGGGTGCGCGAACCCCAAAGATGCGGTTTACTGCGTCCGGTGCTCCGCCGTGCTCTCGCCTTCAGAAGCCTTCAGAATCGAGGAGCGGAGGACTAAAGAGGAGGAAATCGTGGCCCGCGTGGTGCGGAAGCTCTTAGAGTTGGCTCCGGACATCGTGGAGCGGGCCCTGCAGGAGAGCGGGGCCCTCGAGGAAATGGCGCAAATTTCTGAGGAGGCATCTGGACAAGTTGTAGGTGGTCCCGCGGGGGGGATTTGAACCCCCGACATGCCGGTTTCAGCCGTCCGGGTCTACAGCCGGCCACTCTACCAGGCTGAGTTACCGCGGGCCCATTCTCCTCTAGGGAACCTCACGATAAAATAATTTTTGGAAGCATTACTCTCCGCCTGCGCGCTCAGGCGGGCTGCACCTCCAGAATCTCCAGCTCGAAGATCTTGTTGTCCGCCCACACCTCGTAGGTCCGCTCCCCGCTCCAGAGGTGCTCCCCATCCCACGCGAGATCCCACGTCCCGACGGCCCCTCCGGCCGAAATCCAGCCAACACAGTTTCCTTCTTGATCGATTTTCCACAGTTTCCCGTTGCCGTCCGGGGCCCAGAAGAACTCCCCATCGAAGGTCAGTCCGCACCCCACCCACTCCTCAGTCGGTATCTGCTCAACGAGATTTCCGTCGCGGTCGAACTTGACCAGCCCCCGGAACTCAGACCATCCCGTGAGGCACAGGTGTTCCCCGTTCCAAGCCAGCCCGTTCAGAGCCCCCGGGAACTGCTCAGCGTACGAGAATTCAGATAGCACCTCCCCGGTGTCTGGATCGAGCTCGTAGAGCGCGAGCTCTGTGAAGTCGTTCACCCACAGGTGCTCCCCATCGAATGCCATCCCCCACGGTCTCACTCCCGGGTTGGGGAACTCTGCGACCACTTCGCCGGTCTCCGGATCCAGCTTGAACACCCCCAGATTGTTCGCGACCCACAGGTGATTATCCCCCCACGCCAGGCTCCACGGCATCTCGTCCCCGGAGCTGATGCGCTTGACCACCCTGCGGGTCTCGTCGTCGGGCAGGACCCACGGAAAGCGGTCCAGCTCTGGATCTCCTGGGGTGTAGCCCAGCTCGTATGGGCGCAGATCCTCATAGTCGAAGAGGAGCTGGGGAGCCTCGACCGCCGGCTCCTTCAAAAATGCTGAAAAGCTCACGGACGCTCTCCCGGCGGCGATTCTCTCCGAAATCTCCTGCGCATCGGTCGTCCCCCACCAGTTGTTCTCCACCACCACGGTTCCGGCCGCCTCCTCCTCAAGCGCGATCTCGGCGTCCCCCGAGCTCAGCAGATTGTTGAACTCGAGAACGAACGGAGAGAACTCAAACCCCCCAAGGGCACACGGGTTGTTCTCGATCGTGTTGAGGCGGATGACCGCCGAGGAGCCCCCTGTCTCCGACCAGATGGCCGCCCCCCGGCTGTCCCGGATGAGGTTGTGCTCCACAAGGGCGAAGCTGTTGTCCATGAAGGAGATCCCGTTCTGGTTCCCCACGATGACGTTGTGCCTGATCGTCGAGCTGGAGGCCATGTGGTGGATCCCGCTCGACCCGTTGTAGGCAATGTAGTTGTGCTGAATGCACACGTTTTCGTTGAACTGCTCCATCGCGATCCCGTTGAACCCGTTCTGGTAGATCATGCAGTACTCGATGACAGGGGAGCAGTGAGACTCTAAGTAGATCCCCTCCGAGTTGTTCCAGCGCGAGATCACATGCGAAATGGTGGGACTGGAGTTCCACATACTGATGTTGGAGTGATTGGCGAACTCCACGATTGCATACTTGATAATGCTGGCATCGCTGGCATTGTGGAAGTGGATCCCCTCCCAGTCCCCGTTCATGGGATCTGTGGCGTCTGAGGTGAACCAAATCGGTTGATCGGGCGTCCCGATGGCCTTGAGCGTCCCGTCGACGATGAGCCCAACTCTTCCCTCGGGCTCCGCGTACCCGTGTCTCCAGTGTTTGAACTTGACCACCGTTCCGGGCTCAATGGTGAGGGTCACTCCCTGGGGAACCTCCACCGTGTCTGTGATCAGCACCTCGCCCGACCATACCTCGTCGTGCTCCAAAATCCCCGATTTGACGGAAAAGTTTTCAGGTACTGCGATCCTTTTTTCTCCACCGAGCAGGATAAGCCCTACCGCGATCAGAGCGACCAGAGCGAATCCGACGAAAAGCGTAGCGATCTTCTTTCGCTCCATCCTTCCAAGAGAATGGGGGGCTCCTTCCCTATAACGCTCTCGGAGGCGCGCTCATCCCAAGAACTCGTGAAGCCTTCGGAGCGCGCGAATCTTCTCCTCCCGAGTCGTCTGCATTTCCTGAATTGCGTCCTCCAGAATCTGGATGGTCGTCTGATACGTCCGGCGGTCCACTGGGTACGGAACCCCGTCCTTCCCCCCGTGGGCGAACGAGTACTTCACCGGGTCGCGCCACGAGGGGGGCTTGCCGTAGACCAGATCCGAAACCAGAGCGAGGGCGCGGATGGCCTTTGGCCCGATCCCACGGATGGAAATCAGGTCCTCGTAGTCCTGGGGCTGGATCTCGTACGCTCGCTGCAATGCCGCCAGGGTCCGCTCCGTGAGCTCCGAGATCGTGTGCCGTGCTGGCATAACCAACACCTTCGCCTGCGGAGAGCGCGCAAAGTAGTCCTCCAGCGTGCGCTGCTCGGTTTTCCGCAGATAGGGCAGCAGCCTCTTGGGATTCTCGCGCACGAGATCGACACTCGCCCGTCTGCACTCCTCGCTCTCGCGCGCCGTCATGTCGAGAACCGCGCTCTCCCGCCGATCCCCTGCGATTCCCGTGTGCGGCTCGTCGACGAAGCTGCGCACGTTCCCCGAAAACCAGTGATAGCGCCTGGCGAAGCGATCGTGCATCCCTTGCTGGATCACTGTCCAGTCTCCGTCTTCGGAAACGATGAACGCATGGTGGTACAGCTGGTATCCGTCCTGCACGCACGCGTTGTCCACCTTCGCGACCAGCCTGCTCGCCCGCTGGAGTTCCTCCACCTTGGAATCCGAAAAGGAGAACGCGTCGGCCAGCCTCTGGATTTCCTCCGGCGTTCGCCGCGACGTTTTTCCCTTCCCTCCACAGACCGCGATCCCCAGCTCCCGTGCGTCAATGCCCTCCTTCAGCGCCCCGACCGTAACGGTGGTCAGACCACTGGAGTGCCAGTCGTATCCCAGCACGCAGCCCAGCGACTGAAAGAAGAACGGATCGGCCAGACGCCTCAGCAGCTCCTTTCTCCCGTATTCCTCCACCACGAGCCGGCATATCGCCTCGCCCAGCTGCTTCATGCGCCTGAAAAGCCAGGGCGGGCACTTTCCGCCGTGTAGCGGGAGCTCCGCGATTCCCGTTCTCCTCATCCCTTCCACCGGTTCCGCTCCTTCACCGATTTAGAATATGATTTTCGCTATACTAGTTCCTTTCCGGAGAACCCACTGAAAGTATTGGGAAAGGGGAGGGGGACCGGTCCCCACAAAGAGGGGGCGGGGACCGAGGCGACCGGGTGCCGATCGCCAATTAAGAATCGCAAAGGGAGGCATATAAATGTGCCCCATCGTTTTTGCGATCATTTCGACAGATTTGTAGAGCGCGAGGCAGCCACTATCTCCAGCCCCATATCCAGAGCCGGAGCCCGCATGGTCATGTAGCCGCTGGATATCACGTCGACTCCAGTCGCCGCATATCGCTGGATGTTGTTCGGTCTTATTCCGCCGGAGACCTCTAGCACTACTTTTTCCCTGAGCCCCTCCTGCTTCAAGAGTTCGACTGCACGCCTGACTTCGCTGACCCGCATGTTGTCCAGCATTATGATGTCGACGCCCGCACGCGCGGCCCTCAGCGCCTCCTCAGCGGTCGAAACCTCGATCTCTATGGGTCGACGCTTCGCCTTTTTGGCCGATCGAACCGCACTCTCGATCGACCCGACTATCCGCACGTGGTTCCGCTTTATCAGAACCTGCTCGCTCAGGTCCCGCCTGTGCGGGCTCCCCCCTCCCACTTCCACAGCCCGCTTGTCGAAACGCGTGAGCAAGGGGGCGGTTTTGCGCGTTGCGGCCACCACAACCCTAGGATTTGCACGTTTAGCCAGCCTCACCAGCTCGGCCGTTGCCGTTGCTATCCCGCTCATCCGCATCAGCAGGTTCAGCGCAACACGTTCCACCTGCAGGATTTTCCGCGCATTGCCTTTCACTTCCATTATCTTGTCCCCAGCCCTCACTGCCGATCCGTCCTTTTTCAGAACTCGTGTCCTCACCCCCGCCAGCCTGAAGACGGAGCACGCTTCTCGGACCCCTGCTAGCATCCCCCTTTCGCGCGCCACAATGAATCCTCTAGCCCGCACGTCTGAACCGATAACCGCCTCGGTGGTGATGTCTCCCCTGCCCAAGTCGTCGCGAATCATCTCCAGCAGCAGCTCTCGGGTGTTCATTCCGGATCACGCCCCTATGTATGTTGGTTCTGTGAGATTGCGCAGCAGCCGGATGGTGGACAGGGCGGCGAGCTTGCTGGTGCCCGGTGCTTCGCGCATCGGGAGGTTTTCGGTTCGCGTGAGGATTCGCCCGGCCCGCCCCTCGATCCGGATCTCGTGCACGTTGCGCTTCAAACTCGGATCCGCCACTATCCTGACCCAAGTTTTGTCGAAGCCAACCCCCGCGAGGCTAAGAGTCGCTGCAACGTTCACACTCGCCGGAAATGCTCGAACAGCCTTCCGGGCGGGTCCCTCGAAGACCACTTTCGGCCGCTTCAGCTTCACAATTTCCTTCCCCACCAGCGGATTTCTGGCGAGGGCCCTTGGCGGTTTTCGCGTCGTGAGCACCACCCTGCTTACTTGATCTATGCTGGCTGCCCGGACACCATCGATACCGACAACGGCTCCAGACGGAATGTATATCTTGCAACCGTTTTTCAAAGCCGTCTTCTCCAACCTTTTTCTCAGCGAGCCGTCCGCAAGGGCCCCAACGCTGAGCACGATCAGGTCCTTTCGCGCCCGCAAGATGCGCTCCCCGAATTCCCTCACCGCCTTCTGCGATGCGGCTTCTATCACGAGCCTCACACGGCGATCGCGATAGACCTCATCTGCCCTTCGAGCGATTCTGGGCCTCTGCTTGAGACCAGCCACCAGTTTTTTAGCCGCTTGGGGGTTGAGGTCATACACCACCATTAACCTGGTGTTTCCAGCCCTTCCGCGGTCTATGGCTCTCGCCAAAGCCGTGCCTATGGATCCGCACCCGATTAGCCCCACGCCGAGCATCCTAACACTCTCTGTGAAAGCCTAATTTTGTTTTTCGCCCGTCCACCCGGTATAAAAACCCTGAGAGCCCAAGGAGAGGGGGAGGTGAGTGATAGTTGCCGATAACCCAATATAACCTCATAAATCCTGACCGCACCGAAAGGTTATTTTCGGGCACCTCTCCCCCAAAGCGACTTAAATCCCTGCGCTCATCTCCGGATGAGATCCCGCGCGGTGTCGCGCCGGATGAAGGCGGTGGAAGTCCGAGGCGTGGGCTAAGCACGGGAAGCGGGCTTACCGCCCTGCACCAGGCCAGCGGTCTGGTGCACGATGAGGTCGCGCGCGACGGAGGCTACCCGGAGATCCCTGGTATCCGGGGGCTCCGCTCCCCGCGGAGCTTGGAAACCGACCTGCCATGTCTTCGGGTGAAGCCGTGTTAGGTTTCGGTGACCAGGATGGGCGGACGCATCGAGAAAACGGGAAAGCCGGTGCTCGCACTCAAGCGCGATGATGGCTGGAAAGAGGTCTCCGAGCCATACGCGATCTTTCGAGCTCTTCAGCACCCCCTTCGCCGGCAGATGTACGAGTTGCTAGACGATGGCCCCCTCTTCCAGTCCGAGCTCGTTCGATCTCTGGAGCGAAGCACGGGCAAGCGCATGGATGTGAGCCGCGTGCTCCACCACCTCCGGATTCTGGAGCGCGCAGGCCTCGTGTACCGGAAGGACGTGAAAGAGGGGGGCGTTCGCAAGGTGCTTGTGAGCCGGCGCGCAGACATCCGGGTTCAAATTTACAGGAGACCCGACTTGGCAGTGTGAGTTTCCATGGGTGCGGTCATAGCCGTAGTCGGGACCAAAGGAGGAGTGTCCAAGACCACGGTGGCCATGGGTTTGGCCATCTGGGTGGCCCAGCTCAAACCGCGCGACCGTGTTCTCCTCATCGACGGGGATTTGCACGTGCGCTCTGTAGAGCTGAAGCTGTGTCCTGCCCGCGAGGCCTCGCTAGCCGACGTGCTCTCGGGCAAGCGGAACTGGAGGGACGCGGTTTACACCTGCCAGCTGGCGTCCGACGGCTCGCTCCTTTACCCGAACCTCGCGGTGATGCCAGCCGGTGGGCGCTTCTTTCCTTTACACGGAGATGTATCATCCCGAATGGAACGAGTGCGTAAGATTTTCGAGCGCATGATAGAGGACCTCCGATCCGAGTTCTCCTTCGTGTTCATCGATACGCCCGCATCCGTCTCGTACGAGCACCTCATTCTCACGGCGGCGGCTGACCGCGTGCTCTACGTGTGCGAGGCGAACGACGACTCCATCAACTCCACTCTAGCGACTGCCCGGGGACTCGAAGAATTGATGGGCGTGAAACCGCTCGGAGTCGTCCTCTCCAAGCTGATGCGCGGCACGCGCCGGGAACAGTGGAGCGAGAAGGCCTCTCGAATCGCACGCGTTTTGGGAGTCGTGCCGTTCGACAAAGCGGTGGACGAGGCCTTCCGCGAAAATCTCCCGGTGGTGGCCGCATATCCCAACAGCGCCGCGAGCCGTGCCATTCGTGAGCTCGCCCGAAAGCTACTGCGGCTGAAGATCAGCGGAAGGGCTTCTCTCTCCAGTCGGCTGGACCGCGCGATCGAGCGAGCGTCGGAGCGAGCACGCGAACGAGGGGGTTAAAAACTTAACGCCGGGCGCCGGAGAGCCGCCAAAGGTTTTTAACACCGCCGCAGATGGTGGTTCGGTGGGCAAGTTGAAGATTCTGGTGACTGCAGACTTTCACGGTGTGTCTGCCGCGGAGCACAATCTCAGAAAACTCCTCGAGCGGGATTATGACTGTGTTCTCCTCATAGGCGATCTGACCAACTTCGGGCCCATCGACGTGGCCGAGAGTCTGCTCGATCTGGTTCGTGAGAGCGGTGTGCCAGCTCTCTCCGTGCCGGGCAACTGTGACCCCAAAGATATCCTACAGGTGCTCGATCGCTACGAGGTCAACCTGCACGGGAAATGCCGCAAGGTGGGTGATGTCAGCTTCATGGGCTTGGGCGGTTCCAACATCACCCCCTTCAAGACACCATTCGAACTCACCGAAGCCGAGATCCTAGAGGAGCTTGCAGCACTGCAGTGCGAGGACAACTACAGGTGGGTGTTGGTCACCCACGCCCCCCCGCACAACACCAAACTCGATGAGCTCGAATCGGGCGCTCACGTGGGAAGCAAAAGCCTCAGGAAATTTGTGGAGGACAAACAGCCCTTGGCGCTGGCTTGCGGCCACGTCCACGAAGCCAGAGCCGTGGAGAAGCTGGGCCGTACGGTAATGGTCAACCCAGGGCCGATTTCGAAGGGCTACGCAGCAGAGATCGAGATCCCGCCTGATGAGCGGGTGCGTGTAGAACTCATCGAGGTCTGAGAGTCTGCTGGAACCCCGAAGACGTTACTGTCCGCGGTGCGGATCGGACAGAATCGGGTGGGCCTCCGGACTGCCTCAGCTGGCTCTCTACGAGTGTGCGGAGTGCGGCTATCGCGGAGGACTCGTCATCGAGGATGGGATTCTCGCCCGCAAAATCCGGAAGCTTTGGCTGAGAAAGCAGGCTCTAGCCCGGGAGCCGCCGATAGTGGTCTAACAAGCGCTGCAGCTCGGGATCCTCGGGCCCGTAGTTTTCAGCTCCCAGCATTTGGCCATTTCCGTCAAAGAAGTATATCCTCGTTTGTTTCGATTGGCGGAGTTCTACCAGATAGCACGCCCCACCTCTGCTTCGAATTCTCATCTCCGGTATTGGCCCCCTCCTGAGCACGGTTGCGAGTTTTAACTGGTAGATTCGCACCTCTCCTCCTTTCTCTCGTCTTTCTCGGGCCGCGAATTCTCTGAGAATTTTCAGAACCTGGCGCTGGCTCATCCGATTCCCATTCGTCTATGTTCTGCCTCCCAAATACGTTCCAGCGGATACCTTGAGCCACACCACTTTCTCAGAGTATTTGAACGTCCACTTTGTTCCTCCTTCGCCGGGATCCCCGCGGATGGTGAGGCTGATGGTGCTGTAATCATATGATGTGTAGTCCTCATAGGTGTAGTATGATTCGTATCCAGAGAGAACGTAGTTCACCTCTGCAGCAATTTGTTCCATCACATCGCGCCATATGCTTGGATGCTCGGTGATGATGGTGATGGTGACTTCGTCCGTGTTCGGCTCGTCCGGTGGTTCCACCAACCACTCGATGCTCTGAGGAGACGCCCGCAGAGCTGTGGCGCCGGAAGCTTCAACACTTTCCCCTTCGATAGAAGATTCCATGATTTGGTAGCGCGTGACGGAGAGAATGGCCACTCGCTTGACACTTCCATCCGGTTCCACGATCTTCTCCTCAGTCGGCACGAGGGTAACCAAGTCGGGCGGATAGGCAATCAGTGTTTGATACCATCCGGTCCCCCTTTCAACGAATACAGCCCCTCCTTCGTAGCAGTAGTTGGTTTCAGGGAAGTATTCGGTGTTTCCTTTTAGTTTGACGTATCCGAATTCCAACAATCCCTGTTTTGCATAGCCCACGCGCGATGTTCGGGAGTAGACAATGCGTAGCTTGGGTTCAAAGCCATACGCTTCGGCGCGGGAGTTGTCTCCCGAGTTGAAGCACGCGAGGGTCTGCAGCGTGGTGGTGTGGCTCTGGCCGTCCTTCCACGGTTCGCGCAGCAGGAAAGAGAGGTGGGCGGTGTACTCCACGGTAACCGAATACACTTCATCGCCCGCTCCCCCCAGCGAAACTTGGTACTGTGCGTATCGCGCATAAATATTCGGATTCCCGGAAGAGCTTCCCGCGGAAAGTGTGAACGAAATTCCTCCAGTTATCGGATCCGGGTCATTGTCAAAGTACACTGTAACGCTCGGATCTCCATCACAGGAAAAATGTGCATAGTTCCAGTACACTATCTCTCCAGCATCGAACACCGAGGAAGTAAGAGTTCCAGAACCCGTGAGAGAGGATCCGTCGTTCACTGTCGAATCTTTGGACCGGTATTTATAATAACCCGAGCTGAATCGTCCCACCTCGGCCGTGCCCGTGCTGGTGTACCACTTGGTCTGGTACCACTTTCCCCATCCGAGCAACGGCTCGAACTTTTCACGCACGAAATCGGTGACATCCCACACCGCCCACTCCCCATCGCTGTCGATGGTGATGTTCTCGATTTTCACGTCCCGAGTAGGATCGTGGATATTCTGTGCGTCGTTCCAGGTGATGTTTTCCCACCAAGCGTCGTTTTCTAGTCCCCACACCTCCACCTGCTGTGGAACTAGCACTTGAAGTTTATCGGTGGGTGTTTCCGTGAGATCCGCGTCTATTATGTAGAGCATCAGCTGGGCCTGATGGATGACCACATCATCTCGGAACTCGTAGTCATAACTATCGTAGAGAGCCGAATCCGCGAGATCGAATTTCAGAAAAGTCCATATTCGATTTCCCTGCGTGGATGAAACATAGAGATATTCGTTTTCATAGTCGGGGCTTTGGTAGTTAAAGGTGGGTGAGGCTTCCTTTACATAAGTGTCCACCGCTCTCCACCAACTGAACGCGTTCGCGTTGGTTTCGAATCCTGTGACATCAGTAAGGCTTCGTGCGGTCTTGATTTCTATCTCTCCCCCACTGCTGCCAGCCACGGCCGGATGGGGAGAGAGGGCCCCGAGCGGTATAGAAACCGTTGCGACATCCCCCGGGTCAAGCCGCGGGATCACTTCGCGCAACTTTAAAAACGCGTTTTTTACCTCGAGCATTGCATTGTATTCGTCTTCCTTCCAGTCATACGGCATTTGCTGTACAATATAGACGGAGATGGCTATCATCGTAGCAGACGCAATCATAATGAAGCCAATCACGGAGGAGATCCCCTTTTCATCTACAACTCGCATGTCCTCCCTCCTCAGCCCGATTGGATGGTGGTCGTGTCGTGGTAAATGATTTTATCCGCTTTGTAATCTACTACTGTCACCCATACCGTGTCCCCTATGTTTGCGTTCGCTCCCACGTACGACACGTATCCAACCGCGTTTTCTCCTATTTCGAATCCGTCCTCCGGCTCTGAGAATGTCCAGCTGTTCCATGCGACTTCGTTTTCCCAAGAATTGGCCCCGAAATGTCCTATGATCACCCCGAACTCGTCACCATCTTTTTCCGGTATGCCGAGAGCATCTCCTCCGAGATGGTATATGATTACTCGCAAATTGTTGGCCGGGGTAGGTTCTGCGTTTTCCACGATTATCTCCAAATCCAAAGTTCTCGCTTGGGGAGCCGACGAGCCGATTATTTGCATAGCCATTAGAGAAAGAACGGCCACTATTATCCCCACTAGGAGCACTTCC
Source organism: Hadesarchaea archaeon (assembly GCA_029259175.1). GTDB lineage: Archaea > Hadarchaeota > Hadarchaeia > Hadarchaeales > Hadarchaeaceae > JAVZGN01. The sequence goes on along the minus strand of JAPDJH010000001.1, from coordinate 108,366 downwards.
CCGACTATTACCGAGACGCCTTTCTCTTCTTTCATTTTCTCCTCCCCTTCCGTTTTTCTACCTGCCACAGTGCAAGTCCTATGGAGATAAGAACAGCTCCTCCTATCTCCAAGTATTCTGCGAGCGAACTTAGTGGCATTCGAGTGTTCTGAGCGGTTGCCGGCTCTGTTCCCCCCGAGATACCGTGTGCGTACCGCATGGTGTCCATTCCCTCTCCATACCAGCTCTCATCAACGCTCAGCCATTGAGAGGCCGTGGGCCATGGCCAGATTTCCGTATCGAAATTAGACGGATTGCCGAGCCTAGTTCGCTCTCCATCCCGGATTGCACGGTAAACCCCATTGTACACAATCCGGATGGTGTTGTCTATGTCCTGCTTCGGAATGGTCGGGTCGCGGGTTTTTAGCCAGTAGAACCAGCGGTTGTCCTCCCGGTCGTCCGAGGACCAATCAATGTGTGGGTTGCAGGCTGCGATATACCACTCGAAAATAGTCCCTCCGAAATCGGGGTCTGAGGGATCGATGTAGTCCGTGTCCCAGGTGTTGGGTTTCCACAGCAGATTAAGGAAGTAATCGAGGCTCCCATCGTCGTCTGGTCCATAGTTCTCGGGCTTGATGGGTATCCAGTTGGAGTCCGAGTCGCTGTAGGCCTCAGCGACTTGGTGATTGTAGTGGGCGTTGTGGTGAATCTCGTTGGGAAGGAAGATTCCACCCCCCTCTCCTGAGCCCCACAGAGGAGCCTCGCTCCCCAGTGGGGGTATGAACTCTTCGTACCAGTCTCTGATTCCCTTATTGTGCGGCTCGTAGACGACATCCCCCACGTAGTGAAGCACTATTCCAATCCGAGCAACAGCGTTGTCGAAATCGCCAGTAGCCCACGCATCGCGTATGCGCTGGAACTCGTAGTAGGCGTTTTCGGTCATGTTGTAGTGGTAGGTCCCCCACGTGTCGGTCACATCCCTCCAGTCGTCAGGGGCTAGCGAGAGAGCGTAGATCGTGTCAGTATCAAATTTCTCTCTTATTTCTTGAGGGATGGACGGGGTAGACCGCAGGGCTTCCGCCAAATCGGTGGCTTGGTCGTGGTGAACCGCTTGGCCCCAAGCAGCAACTTGGCCGGTGGAGAGCAGCGCGAGGAGCAGCCCAGCACCCACAGCACGCATGAGGGTCTTATACACCGATTTTCACCTCCACATCGAACGTGCGGTCGTAGTAGTAGATGTCTTTTACAGACGGGTCTTCGATCCGGCCCCATATGTACAGCCGTGTGTTTTTATCCACGTAAAGCTTTGCTTGAAAGTCGCAGATGTTTCCAGATGGAGGGCTCGAGTTGGGCTTGGTCCACAAGGTGTCGTAATAGTAGTCTACATAGTCGGCTAGACCACCGTTCCAGTACATGGAGTTCCATTCAGAACTTTTATCCCGCAGGTAGTATTTCCATGGCCATTCATACGGTGTGACAATGGTTATCAGCAGGTTTTCCCGATTGGGGTCGATGTCTCCATCTCCATCCGTATCTGTCGGTTCAATACGGTAATCCGTGTTTTCCCACACTCGCACGCGCACCCGCACATCGGATGTGGACGCCATTCGATCCCAGTTCACAATCCGGTACCGGTTGACTACTACAACGATTGCATCATTATCTTCTAGACTCATTCCGGCGAGGATCCCAGGATCAGAAATCATGATCGTGTTTGCGCGTCCCCACTGTTGCTGAAGCACGGCACCGGATTCGAAGACAAAGTCATGCTCCGGGTACTCGTACGTGTGGAGTTCTATCCGGATGTAGCCATCTTCAAGGATGGGTCCCCACTCATCGGAGACGGGAGGGCCGGGATCGTCTCCGTTTTCATATATGAGCGTCAGGTGAGGTTTGAGATAGGGCGGATGACCAGTGGTTTTGTCGGTTTCATAGCCGTTGAAGCTGTCTCCGGGATCGGGCACGTCAGGTGGCTCGACTACGGGAAGGCCTCCTCGTTCTTTACTTGAGAAATTGGCATAGCGTTCCTGAGTCGCGTTTTCGTACGCAGGTTTCAGGCATATGCTCACCGGCTGGCCGGCTTCCATGCGTTCTCGCACCCAGGTGGTCACGTCCCACGTGAACCAAGCCTCGTTGTCTTTGATGGTGTGGTTGTCGGCGTATGGCCATGCAGATTCTTTTATGGTTTCCCCTAGCTCTGGCTTGTTGTTCCACGTGATAGTAGATTCATCCCAGTCGCCTAGGACCTTACATGCTTCGACTTTTAGGGGAAGGTCAGGAAGATAGAATTCATCATACTGTGGGAAGCTGGAGGGGGGCTCGTTCCACGGCCACCCTGTGAATTTCGAGATGTTTTCACAGTAAAGAACCAGCCAAGCTTCAACCAAACTGTTTGGATCAATATCGGGAATCGCGCTGGACACATCAAATTTTAAGAACACGTATCGATTGCCAGACTGATAGGAGCGGACTGAGAGGATTTCAGCCCCTCCATAGTTTGTGTTTGCGCTACCTTCATCCACATAAGCATCATCGGTGGGCTGTATTCGCTTTATCCAGCATGCAGGGTGAACCTCTATCAGGCTCGGTTGTGGTGTGGGAGAAAAAAGAGGTGCGGGATCTGCCGACATCGGGAATTCGATTTCCCCGCTCTCGTGGTTCAGGATAAGGGATTGAAGACGGAGAAAGGCATCGCGGGCTTCGTGCATAAACGAGGCCTCGTTGTTTTTCAGATATCCAGGAACCACTTGCTGAACGTATATCCCTATCGCCATGCTGACGATGCCTAGGACTAGGACGGCCCCTACGACAGGGCTCACACCGCGTTCGGCACGAGAGAGCACAAACACCATCACAAATCTATGTTTTCGCTTTTATAGGGGTTGATGAAAGAAAAAATAAAAAACAGAAAAAAGGCTAGTTACAGCTAGCGGCTTTATGGTCGCGCCTGTCCAAGCAGGTAAGCCCCGTCGTATCCGGTGAGGGACAGGGAGTCTCGTCCGCTGAACTCGATGTAAATGGTGTGTTCCTCGTCCCAGAAGACCGAACCTGGATCCTCTGGATTTTCAACACCAGAATCAACCAAGTTGTCAATCAGAATTATTGCTGAGCCACCTAGCCAGTCGTCGCCAGCGCTAAGCGGAATCATCACTTTCACAGCTGGTGCTGTTTCGCTAGCATGTGTCACAATGGATCCATAGTTTGGCTTATCCTTGTTGTCCTCGAGGGTGGCTGCGAACGTTACGGTGGCTCCCTTACCCGAATAGTATGGTCTGTCCGACTGTGGCGTTGTTAGGTCCTCTTGTGTCAGAGTTACCGACCACCCAGTCTCAGGGTTGGTGAGCGTGATGTTAAATCCTCGGTCAGGGTCAGTAACATCTCTCAGCCTCCCGCTCGTCAGGGTTGCGATGATTACGACCTTTCCGTTCTGATAGTTAGTTTCTCCAGTGTTATTGTCACGGTCGTACACGTAGCCGTCAGCGGTTCCGGCAATGACGGATGGAGGGGTGACGTAAAGTCCTGACACGTAGGCGGCAATGACTCCAGCAGCCACAGCTGTAACTGCAATCAATAGGATTGTTGCGATGATTGGAGAAATCCCCTTCTCTTCCATAAACCTCTTCAATTCATCACCTCGGTAATGCCTAATCAGGCCCGTTTATAAAGGTTTCTGCAATTTTTTGGCTTTTGCTGGGACAAACTAGCCTCCCGGTATTTGAGTGAGCACGTTGATGGTGACTTCATCATCAAAAATTACACCGACCTTTGATAGCCCGATGATGATCCGGACACTGTCTCCTACCTCCAAGTTGGCCCCCCGGAGAGCTGCCTCGGCATATGCCCAGTCCCCTTGGCGGAACCGATACGGATTCTCGAACGTCCAGCAGTAGAGCTGATTTTCTATCCCCGTAGCAGTCGAGATTGCCCACCCATATATCACACTGGTAGTTGGTTCGGTTATGTCGAAGCGCGCACTGTCTCCTCCTATGTGGTGAATGTGTAGGCGCACAATGTTTTCATCCACTAGCCCTGCATAAACGGCCAAGTCGATGTATCGGGGTCGAAACGGCGCGTAATAGCTAGAGAGCCATGCTACCACGGGCAAACTTGCGATAATAGTTAGAGAGATGAGCAGTACCGTAGCTACGAATGGAGAAATCCCGCGAGAGCTCATCTTAAACCCTCGATGAGTTCCGCCCTAGCTACTTCGAATCCGGATGTTGGGGTGATAGTGATTTCGAATTTGACGACCGCTGCACCGTCGAGACGCGGAAGCAGGCCCCGGAACTTCTGGAAGTACATCACGCGGCGCCTGCGCGTTGGTCCGGCTGCTTCCCATTGGAAGTTGATGGCACCATCGACACAGGCCGAAATCTCCTCTTCTTGTCTTTCATCCAGAATCCGCGCCGTGAGGGGCAGATAGATTAGACCGCCCCATCGTTTCGCCGCTCTTTGGAGTCCCCGGAGGAAGAGAGTGAAATCGTACCAGCGGCTCTCGGAGTCCGAATACAAACGGGCCAAGTCGCTGAGAGTGTAGAACACTACGATGTTGTCGGTGGCATTGTCTGTAAGAAACTCGGCCAGAGACTCGAGGGTAGTTTTTGGTCTGGTTGCAGGTGCAGCAGTCGCACGATAGAGGGAGGCGAAGGCAGATGACAGACCCTCGAGGGCGGCCTTTTCTCTGGCTTCTTTCAGCCGATCGGATACCCATTCGATCGGCACCGGCGATGTTTTGAAATAGTCTTCTGAGAAATCACGGAATTTCACACCATCGCGGAAAAGCTCGAACAAGTCGCGCTCAAAACTCATTGCAACTTCGTTCAGGATATCATCCGGCGCGCGCGTGAAGGTGACCCACCACATGTCTTTAGGTACTTTCACATTGGTTTCCGCCGGTTTTATGAGATTGCGCTTGACGGCTTCAGTCATTATGGCTGAGCTCATGAGGAATTCCTTACTTCCTGCTCCTATCTCCGAGCGGAGCAGAACTAGCGAACCCGCTGGAAATCCCCCTCCGATGAGCGAGTCCAGCGAAGCGATTCCTGTTGGAATTATCTCCATGGGGCTCGATTAGAATTTTTCTCTCTCCCCTATAAAGGCAAGCGTATGATTTATCCGCCAATTTTGCGAGCCAGCTCCCAGATAGCCTTTGAAACAGCACTTTTAGGTTTGTAGAAGAGCATGGGTCTCCTCATGGTGGCTGCTTCCATAACCATGGGGTCTTCTGGTATCCCCAGAAGTATCGGAGTTCTCAGCCGGCTCTGGATCTGGGCTCGGGAGTACAACTTGAGCTTTTTGAAGAAGGACGGTTTGCGCACACGGTTTACAACAACACCAGTGAGTTTCAGTTGCATTGCAGCACATGCCTCCTCTAGTTTTACAGCGGCTTCGATTGCAGATGGATCCTGCGTAGTGACGCTGAGAATACTATCAGATATCTTGAGAGGGGCAAGCGAGTATTTAGTAATTCCCGGAGGCGTGTCGATTATGAGAAAGTCATAGTTATTCTTGTACACATCGATCACACGGGCCAAACGCACGGGATCTGCTCGCACAAAACCACCGAGAGTGCCTCCGGAGGGAAGTACTTGGATCCCGTAGGCGTCGTAGATTGCCCGGTTTGGATCCCCTCTGCCCGCGAGCAGGTCGTGCAGATTAGGATTTCGTTCGGTCAGACCCAGCAGGGCGCTGAGAGCAGATGTTGCGATGTCAGCATCAATCAGCAAAACGCGACGACCCATTCTTCCCAACGCGATAGCCAAGTTTTCTGCGATCGTGGTTTTCCCAACGCCTCCTTTGACAGATGCAAGACTAAGCACGATCGCCATGGAAACCCTCTCTAGCCGATTAGCACTAATTTGGGGTATATTTAACTATTGCCGTGGAAGGCATAATGGTCGCAATGCTGAATCGTGTATTGAGACGCATCAAACCGACCTCTTCCGATATGCAGCGTCTCGAGCGAGTAGTGACACAGGTCATGAACAAAGTTAGAAGGGTGGCGCGCTCTCGAAAAGTCAAAACAGAGCCAATGCTTGTCGGCTCTGCCGCCCGCGGAACGTGGTTGCGATCAGAGCGAGAGCTCGATATCTTTCTTCTCTTCGATCCTGAAATGCCGCGTGCCGAACTCGAGCGCCAGGGTTTGGCTATCGCTCGTGAGGTAGCCGGGCCTTCGGGCCGAGAACACTATGCCGAGCACCCCTATGTGCGGATGGAATTCGAGGGCTTCCAAGTTGATTTGGTTCCTTGTTATCGGATCGATGATCCGCGCAAACTGAAGAGCGCCGTGGACAGAACACCACATCACCAGCGTTATGTCCAGCAGCGGCTCACACCCCAGCTCGCAGACCAAGTGTTGCTCACCAAACAGTTTTTGCGCGGGATTGGTGTTTATGGGGCTGAAGCGCGGATTCAAGGCTTTTCGGGCTATCTTAGCGAGCTGCTGGTCATTCATTACGGGTCATTCCAGCAGCTTGTGGAAAACGCAGCGCGCTGGAAGCCGGGAATAGTAATAGACATCGAGCGCGTTTACCCGAGCGAAGCGGAGCCGCGCGTTTTGTTTGAGCGCCAGCCGCTCGTGGTCGTGGATCCCGTGGATCCAAAGCGCAACGTGGCCGCCGCTGTTTCGATGCGCAGCTTCGCCATCTTTGTGCTGGCGTGCAGAGAGTTCTTGAAGGAGCCTCGTGAGCAGTTCTTCTTCCCGAATTCCCCGCCTTCTCTGACTCAAGCCAGTCTATTGAACCAGCTCAAACGGAGAGGGACAACCTTGTGTTGTTTATGGTTTCGGCATAATGATCTGCCAGAAGACGTGATTTATCCTCAGTTGCGCAAAACCGAGCGTTCAATTTCCAACGAGGTGGTACAGGCGGGATTTGAGATTCTGCGAAGTGACGTATGGGCAGATTCGCGGAACGCTGCGGTGTTAGTAGAACTCTCTATTTCGAGGCTCCCTCCCGTTCAGATACGCCCAGGACCGCAGATCCCGGTGGACGCTACTGATTTTCTCCGGGAGTATTCGGGCTCGCGCAGGAGACTTGCCGGCCCCTACGTGGATGAAGCGGGAAGGGTGGTGTGCGAGGTCAGAAGAGTTGAGACGGATGGAGTACGTTGTTTGAAGCGCGTGATCAGTGAACACCGGGGTTTTGGCAAACACGTTGCCGAATCCATCGAAGCCGGCAGGTATAGATTGTTGGTCGGAAGAGAAATAACCAAAGCAATGCGGAATAGAAGCTTTAGAGAGTTCCTCGCTGATTATCTGGACAAGCGATTGCCCTGGTATCGATAGGGGTGGTTTTAAACCTTGAAAGTGTGAGAGGTGGTAGTGGACCCATATGCTGATGGAGGAGGCCAAGGGCGGAAAAGTCACGCGGCAGATAGAAGAGGTGGCGCGCGCAGAGGGAGTTTCTGTCGAGTTTGTTAGACGGGGCGTGGCAGCTGGCAGAATTGTAATTCCCTCTAACGTGCGCAGACAAAGGCGTGCTGTTGGTATAGGAGAGGGATTGAGAGTCAAGGTTAACGCGAACGTTGGTACCTCACCTGATTATGTGAACCCCGAAGAGGAGGTGGAGAAAGCGCGCGTGGCTGTGCGTTATGGCGCTGATTCAGTAATGGACCTGAGTATCGGAGGAGACCTCGATCAGATTAGGCGCATGATACTCGAAGCTGTGGAGGTGCCTATAGGAACAGTTCCGGTTTACCAGGCCTCTGTAGAAGCGGTTGCTCGTCGCGGACACGTGATTGACATGAGCAGCGATGACATATTTAACACGATTCGCAAGCACGCCGAGGACGGAGTAGATTTTGTTACTGTACACTGTGGAGTGACGAGAGATGTGGTCGAGACTTTGCGGCGGAAAGGCAGATTGCTGAAGATGGTCAGCCGAGGAGGCTCGTTGCTGGCGGCTTGGATGATTCACCATGGGCGAGAAAATCCATTGTATGCAGAGTTTGATTATCTCCTAGAGTTGGCGCGTGAGTTCGATCTGACCCTCAGCTTGGGTGATGGGATGCGCCCTGGTTGTCTTGCTGATGCATCAGACGCTGCTCAGTTCCACGAATTGCTCACTCTCGGTGAACTCGTAAAGCGCGCTCGAAAAGCCAATGTTCAGGCAATGGTTGAGGGCCCCGGTCACTTGCCACTAAATCAAGTGGAGATGAATGTGAGACTGGAAAAAGCCGTGTGCGATGGCGCGCCCTTCTATGTGCTGGGACCAGTGGTGACGGATGTGGCCCCAGGCTATGATCACCTTGTTGCGGCTATCGGGGGCGCACTGGCCGCTTGGGCCGGTGCCGACTTTTTGTGCTACGTGACGCCCACCGAGCATCTTGGTCTCCCCAGCGTGGAAGACGTGAAAGCAGGCGTGATCGCAACGCGGATAGCAGCACACGTGGCAGATGTAGCAAAGGGAAGAGATCTCCGGTGGGACAATGAGATATCTGAAGCGCGCAAAAGATTCGACTGGGCGCGACAGATTGCACTGGCGATAGACCCCGATCTTGCGCGCGAGATTCGGAGCAGGAGGCCCCCGGTGATGGATCCCAAGGCCTGTAGCATGTGTTCGCAGTACTGTGCTTTGAAGCTGGCAGAGGAATATTTGCGGGAAGCTCAGAAACGCTAGAGCAGGACTGGCAGATCGGGGTTGAGTAGGAGGATTCTTGGTGGCGAAAACACCACATGGATGCAGCGCAGTTCTATTCCTTGTTTTTTGGCCTCTCGGAGAAGGTAGTACAGTTCCGGATCAGCATTCTTGTTTGGTCTGAACGCACACACTCCCGGCACAGTGGCTATAAAGACGATGATTTTTCTTGAATAAGGTGTGCGAATCATGTCGCTTATCTGACGACGAGCTCGGGCTGATGGACAGTCGAGGTAGAAGGCATAGTCGTTTGACTTTAGCGCTGCGCTCTTTACTTCTACAAGAATTTTGTGAGTATCGCAAATCAGGTAATCAAAAGTCGAGCCCAATAAATGCGGCGAGCGCTGATGAATGAATACGTTTTTCAATCATGGTAATAATCCAAGCTTCAGTGCTTGTTCAAAAGCGCTCATCTGAAGTCTAGTGTCTATGAGCACTGCACGGTTTCGAGGCCCCACGGCGAAGAGCCGATACCGAGTACGTTTCCACCTACCAGGGATGCAAAACGCCCGTGCTCCCGGGCGCAGAATTTCCAATAGTCGTCCGGTGTTGTTGATGTGAGCGAACGCCTTCTGGCTTCTGATTTTTATTTGAACCACAAAGCGGTTCAGACGCTTCTCGATAGTACCGGAGGTGAAGTGCGGGATGGTGAACAGAGCTGAACCCGCCATGGGAGAGCTCACTCTGGGAGCTCTTCGAAAAATTCCTTTTCAGTTCCACAGTTGGGGCAAACCCAGGCATCTGGAAGCTCCTCGAATGGTGTCTCAGGTGGAATCGCCGAGCTGGGTTCGCCCCGAGCTGGATCGTAAGTATAGCCGCAATTGGTACACCGATAGCGTTGCATTGAAGTCCCTTTTTCTAACAAATGTGGAGGCCTATTTAAAGGCTTTGGAGATCTTGTCGTGAGTAGTCAGTTTGTCAGGCGTGGCGAACCAAATAAATCAGAGTTCCGTTAGCACCACTATATTCCCTCTTCCTCGTTTGATTTTTCTTACAAGCCCTCGAGACTCTAGATCTGCCAACATGAGGCTGAGCTTGGCTTCGGAACACTTTAACAACCTGCGCAATTCCCGCTGCTCCATTCGTCCACCGTGCTGTCGAAGTATAGAAATCACAGCCGATAAATCTGCAGGGAGTCCAACAACCCGAACCGGTTCTGTGAGTTTTGGAGGTCTGCGCCTCACCCCATAATATGCGAGCACTGCCGCGAGAGAAAAAACACCGATCAGGATTGCAATACCCGCTCCCAAACCCTCCGCTGGTGTTTCGATTTGAGGCACTATTTCGTTATCCTCAATCGAATTTTCTTCCGGCAGCGGGAAGAGAATCAGATCTAGCTGGTAAGTCCCAGGCTCTAAAACATCCACGTTTTCTTCGGCGTAGTAGAGGAGCACGTTTCCGGAGTAATACATGGCTTTGATAGTGTAAGACCCCAGCGGTACCTCAAACTCGTAGGTCCCGTCGGTCGCCACCATGGTCTGGGACGGGGTGGTGTCGATCTCTACCACGGTTTTTGGCAGAGGTTCCAGATCAAACCAGTAATAGGCAGTTCCCTGGATAGTTGCGGCGTTTTCCTCTCCCGCTCCGAGAATCACCATCCCGCCCAAGAATAGGAGAACGATAAAGGCCGTTTTTCGCCACATGCAGCCACCTCGGACAATTATAAACCAATTGGTGGGTGTATAAAGTTTTGTAAAGATTAGTAAAGCGTTATCGCTGCTTTTTCATCGCATAGCCGAAAATTTGCTTAAAAACTATCTCCCAGCATCTTCATCTGAGAACACAATGATCCGTGCGGTGACAGGGGCCGCGCGGTGAGCTCTACCCGAAAAAACAGGAGAGGTGGTGCAACATGAAATCGTGGTTGGCGGCGCTGACGATTGCAGCAATGCTGGTGTCGGCTTTCCCAGTAGCTGCTCAGGGCTGGGTGGAAGCGAGACAGACCTATGCGGAAGCCAAGGAGAACTTCCTCCAGGCCTACTCTGAGTGGTTGAAGGCGCGCGCCGATTACGTTGATGCCCGTCTTGCGTGGATGGGCACTCGTTCACAAGCGGACTTTCAGACGATGGCAGAAAAGGCCCGCACAGCTGCCCTGAAAGCGGCGGATCTCTACATTGCCCATATGCGAATGCTGGAGGCACGAGCCAACGCGACCCGTGGACTAAGCGAGGAAGCGCGCGACAACATCGTTCAGGAACTTGAAGGCTATATCTCACAGATTCAAACCTATAGGGCGAACATTGATTCGGCGACCATAGGAACAGGAGCGCTCAAGTCGGCAAATCGGGACTTGCATCAATACTGGCTTTCCATCAGGGTGCGCTTGAAGCAGATTACTGCCGAGCTCATAGTGGCTGGGTTCAGAGGGATCGTTGAGCGGGCCCAAGCGTTGGCGTCACGAGTAGAAGTGGTGATTCAGCAACTGAAAGAAAACGGTGTGGACACCAGCGACTTGGAAGCGTGGCTAGATGATTTCAGTTCACACATAGAGTTGGCGGAGCAAAAACTGGACAATGCCGAGGCCAAAATTCCGCAGATTTCAGACAACTTAACTTTCCGGCAGATTTACGCTTCCGCGATACAGCACCTCCGAGATGCTCTCCAATACCTGTGTTCGGCCTTCAAAGATTTGAAAGATATAGTGGTCTCACTGCGCTCTCAGGGATGCACCGTCGTCTTGGCTGGATCTGGAACAGTGGTGGCGCAGGGTTCGGGAACGGTTCAAGTCGAAGGCACCGGACTGCTTAAAGTCACGACTATTGAGAACGGGGAGCTAACGGTTTCGCCGAATGCGCACGTAAAAACAGATGGGGTGGCCGAGAACTTGGACAACGGTGACATCCAGTATACTGGATTCACATGGGTTAGAGTCACCGGCTCCAATATTCGAGCATCTCTTAGCGGCACAAACATGTGGTTGCGAGCGAGCGGAACGGGCACCGTGGTTCTCAGTGGAACCGGAACTTACTGGACCTATGGAGAGAACGAATATCACTCTAGTTCGTGGACCGAGGAAGGGGCGACAGTGGAGCTGGCGACGGGCTCCGTTCAAGGGGTGAGCTGAAATGGCGCGCGCGTGGCAGTTGGTGGCTATAGGAGTAGTGGTCGTGCTCATAGCAGCAGTTGTGCTGGTGAGTTACCGCGCAACAACTGAGGAAGAAGTTCCGCCGGAGCTAACAGAGGCCGAAGAGTGGCTGAGCGATTTGGACGATCTGCTTACCTTCGAGAACCAGAGCTACGACTTCGACATGTCGGAACTCTATGCTGGCTGGGAGTGATGTGCTCCCTTTTTCCTATTCTTTTTTAAACCACAACGACATTTGATTTTGAGATGAAGCTGTTTACGGTGGGTCCAGTCGCCTGCAGACCAGAGGTTTTGAGGGAGATGTCCATTCAGATGTTTAGCCATCGCAGTGTAGAGTATCAACGGTTGCACCAGGAAACAATTGAGCGCCTCCAGCGCTTTCTCGAAACCCGAAATCAGGTGTTTTTATTTCCAAGCTCCGGCTCCGGCGTTATGGAAGCGACCATTCGCAACTGTGTGCGGAAACGGATGCTGTGCTGTATCAACGGGGCCTTTGGGAAGCGCTATGCCGATGTGGCGCGATCTAACGGTCGTGAGGTGGTGGAGCTGCGCACCCCGTTGGGGGAGCCAACTACTCCCGAGGAACTCGATCGGTGTTTGAGGGAAAACCCGGACGTGGAAGCAGTTGCCATTACTTACAACGAGACGAGCGTGGGACTGATAAACCCTCTGCCACAGCTAGCGGAGGTCGTGAAGTCCCACGGTAAGCTGCTTTTTGTGGACGCCGTGAGCGCTATGGGCGGTGCAGAGATCAAAGTGGATGAGTGGGGAATAGACGTTTGCTTTTCCAGTTCTCAGAAATGTTTTGGGATTCCGCCCGGTTTGGCAGTGGCGAGCGTTAGCGACGAGGCTTTGAGGCTTTCGGAGCAAGCTACGAATAAGGGATGGTATTTCGACTTTAAACTTTATGAGCGCTATCAACAGCGAGAGTGGAGCACTCACATGACGCCACCCATTCCACAAATTGCAGCTCTGCGCAAAGAGCTGGAGATTATTGAGAAAGAGGGAGGGAAGGAGGCGCGCTTGGAACTCTATCGTAAGCGAAGCGAGCGGATACGCGAGGGAATCAAGGAGCTGGACCTAACACTCTTTCCCCGCAAGGGATACGAAAGCCCTACCGTCACATGTGTCAACGCTCCGGAGGGGATGAGTGGGATCGAGATCTACGAGCGAATGCGGGAGCGCGGATTCGAGTTGGCAAAAGGTTATGGAGAGGTAAAGGAGCGTACTTTTCGCATTGGGAACATGGGCTATATTCAGTGGGAAGATATCGAAGAAATGCTCAAAGCCCTAGCGGAAGTGATTGGCTAAATTATAAAAACAGGTCTCGTTCGCGTGGTCTCAGCAGTTCCTTGATTTTTCCCTCTCCCCGCTTGTAAGGCGCTCCTCTGATCACTATTATAGGAATCTTTTCTCCTCCTTCACCCATCACCAAAACAGCGGCGGCGGCTAGAGCATCTGCGGGACACACGATGGTGGATCTCAGCTTTCTCCCGTAGAGATCTTTCTTGCCTTTCAAGTCCATAAGAGGTTTCATTCCGGCAACTCCGATGGCATATCCGACTGCTCCCATTCTGAATGGTCGTCCTTGGGAATCCGTTATCACAACCGCCACCCTTGCTCCCGTGTCGCGTTGGATTCTTTCACGGATTTTTTCTGCCCACCAATCCGGGTCGGAGGGCAGCAGGGTCACACATCCTGGAGGCGCGTTGGACCGATCCACTCCAGCGTTTCCACACACGAACCCGTGTTTGGTCTGTGCAATGAGAACGTGCGCCACCCGAACCAGTCTTGCGGATTCTCTCAGGATGATCTCTACCTCGCGGGGGTCTTTTCCCACTTTTTTAGCAATTCGTTTTGCTTTTTTGCTTGGGCGCACATCCCTTAGTTTAACTATTCTCCCCTCGGCTTTCGAGACAACACTTTGAGCAACAGCAATCACATCTCCATCTCGTAGTTTTATCCCGGAGTTGCGCAATGCGTTCACCACAGTGCTCGGCAAGTCGTCGCCGGGTCTAATTTTTTTGTCCATATGAACCGGGATGATTTCCATCTCTACCACCAGTCTTTTACTCTCTCTGTTTATAGAGGAGATGATGCGGCTTGGTGTTGAACTGGTTCCGTACATCTCGCTTGACCGAATGGTTGAGATCGCGAAGCTGGTGGAGGAACTCGGCTACCATCAGTTGTGGGTGTGCGATCACTACCATAACCGCTCAGTTTTCATAGCTCTCAGTCAGATCGCACTAGCCACGTCGCGAATCCAGCTGGGCCCGGGAGTCACCAATCCGTATTTAGTCCACCCAGCTGTGACGGCAGCAGCGGTAGCAACCCTACAGGAGCTTTCCAAAGGCCGTGCTGCTCTTGGCATCTCGGCTGGCGACCCCTTTTTCCTGTTAACGCTAGGGGTTCGGCATCACAAGCCTATCACAGCCGTTCGGGAGGCTGTGGAGATCGCTCGCGGATTGTGGTCGGGCGAGCCCTTCGACTTTAAGGGCGCGCTTTTCACATGTCACCAAGCTAAACTGCGCTTCACTCCCCCCGATCGCATTCCAGTGTATGTCGGAGGAAGACGGCCGCGGATACTACAGTTGGCAGCGCGCATCGGAGATGGGGTGCTAATAAACGCTTCGCATCCCCACGATCTTCACGATGCTCGTGTCCAGATCCGAGGCAGTACTTCATCTCCTGAATTCGACACCGTGGCTTATCTTGCGGTCTCCGTTGGCAGCGACCTGGATCGTGCGCGCCGGATGGTTCGAGGAATAGTGGCGTTCATTGCCGCCTCAGCTCCGGATGACTCGTTAGAGTATCACGGTATTTCACCAGATGATGTGGAAGCGGTGCGCAAATGGCTCAGAAGCGGAGAGATACAGAAAGCAAGGGAGGCGGTTTCTCCCCGCATGATCGAAGCTTTTTCCGTTTGTGGTTCTTTTTCCGACTTGGAATCTCGTTTAGAGGAAGTCCGGAAGCTTGGGTTCTCCACAGCTGTTATTGGTTCGCCGATCGGCCCTGATCCCAAAGCCGTGCTCGAGCGCGCATCCCTTTTGTCGGCTTAGCTTTCGGCCCAGAGAGGAACGGGTTGTTTTGAAGCACGTAGGCGCTCCAAAGTGCGTTTTGCCCCGTCTTTCTTTCGCTGACTGGCTTTTCGGATTTCTTCGATTCCTCCCGAACCTACCTCGAGCGGTTTTGTCTTGATCCCGTTCATACGAGCGACAAAATTGAACGCGTCAGCACCGGCATTCGTTCGGATGATTACCGTGGACTTTCCTTTGGGTGATCCGGCGGCACCGACCGAGATGTCTGCTAGCACCGCCGAGAAGTCCGTGCATACTCTACATGCGAGATCTATGTATTTTTTCGCGATAGCGAGCGCGATTTCGCGAGGCGGCTTTTGCATCCGGTACACTATAACCTTGTCCCCGGAGACTTCGACACGTTCGACCTCGGCCAAGGGTATGCGCGCTTGTCCCTCAACAACTTCTCTAAAGAAGCGGTATTGAAAAGCCCCCTCGCAGAACAACCCTATTGCTAACTTTACAGATTCTGCCAATTGTCTGTTGGTCGGGTTCGATGTTTGGATTCGTCTTAGTGTGGCTATCTGGCATGGCAGTCCCACCAAGGCGAGCCGCGAACGCCCATAGTGCTTCACGGCCTCTCTGACCGCTGTAAAGAGTGGGCCGCGGCAGTACTTGCTTCCCGCGTACTCTTCCACTTCGTCTGGCGTGGTGACTACTTTGCCCTCTGGCTGTAGCGGTTTGGCACCCACACCCGTGACGATCGCTCCGTCGACATATTCGTATTCCAGGAGGGTCTTGAGCATGGCAGTGACCGCTCCGCCGTCCTGCGCCCGCTCTTTGACAGCCTTTTCTGGAGATTCTGCTATGTGAATGGAGAGATAGGGTCCCAGATCTGGATCTGTCATTTCTACTTTCCATTGCTTGCCCACCCTATCGAACCCGGCTGTGTGGAGGCACTCCTCGTAGCATACTCCACAGTTTATGCACTTGCCCTGCAGAGTGGGTGTTCCATCCTGAAGCGAAAGGCACTGCACTGGACACGCTGCAACGCATGCACCGCAGCCCAAACAGAAACCCCGTTTTATTACCCCGTCTTCAAGATCTCTGAAAACTCCTCCCATCTATCCTTCCCTCGTCCATCCGTATCTTTTCTTGTCATAAAAAGGCCATTTTACCAGTTCTGCGCGTCTCGGGCGCCCGTGGATCTCTATTTCTACTTGTTGGCCAAAATCGAAGTTGGGCGGCACATAACCCATCGCTATTCCTTGCTTGAGCAACGGGGAAAATGTCCCTGATGTGATGGTGCCGATCGGTTCTCCTTGGCTTAAGACTTTCATGCCTTTTCGCGGAATCCCCGGATCCAACATGCGCAATCCAACCCGTACTTTTCGTAATCCTTGCTGTTTCCGTTGAAGCAAGGCGTTTTTTCCGATGAAATCGGATTTCTCAAACTTTACCACGAATGAAATACGGGCTTCAAGTGGCGTGGTGTCTTCTGTGAGTTCGTTTCCATAGAGACACAATCCTGCCTCGATCCGGGTAGTGTCGCGGGCACCGAGGCCACAGGGCTTGAGTCCCAGTTTCTCCCCAGCACTGAGCAGGGTTTTCCAAGTCTTTACCGCAGGCTCGAGATCCTTCATATCCACAAAGAATATTTCGAACCCGTCTTCTCCGGTGTACCCGGTGCGGCTGACCCAGCACTGTGTCCCTGCCACTTCGATCCACGCACCGTTAAAGCGCCGTATAGCCCGCAAATCAGCAGGGGTGAGTGACTCCAAAATTTGTTGGGCTTTTGGACCTTGAAGCGCTAGCAGGACTGTTGATTCTGATATGTTTTTGATCTCCACATTGCTGGGGCAGTGGTCGATGAACCATTTTTCCAGTTTTTCTACATTCACAGCGTTACACACGAGCATGAATCTGGCTTTCCCCATGCGGTAAATCACCACGTCGTCTTTCACACCCCCTCGATCGTTGAGCACGGTGGAGTATTGTGCACCACCCTCACTCAGCGTAGAGACATCGTTAGTCGTTATGTGTTGCAAGAATTCTAGTGCTCCAGGTCCCGTTATGAGAAATTCTCCCATGTGGCTGACGTCGAAGAGCCCCGCATGTTCCCGAACAGCCATGTGTTCTTCACTGATTGAAGAGTACTGTATGGGCATCCACCATCCTGCGAACTCGACGAATTGGGCACCAGCTTCTTTGTGGGCTTCTTCTAGCGGAAGATGCTTCATCCGTTTAAGATGCCTTTCTTCGATGTTTAAGTGTTGTGCTTATAATTAGAGTGTGACACGCATGCGAGGACTTGTGTTGAGTTGCGTGTTTATCTTGCTTTCCCTCGTAGGTTATGTTTTGTTCAGTAACATAATTTTGGTTCACAAAATTGAAAACGAGGAGATTCATTTCGAGGTAGTTGCTCAGATAGACTCTGTGATTGACGGAGATACGGTGAGCGTGCAGATACTCGAAGTGCTTGCGGGTGTAGACCCGGCGGCGCATATCTCTAAAAACAGCATAGAGCATGTGCGATTCGGTGGTGGCATCGATGCTCCGGAAACGTGGACAGATCCACCAGAAAATGGCGCATTCGAGGCAAAGCAGTTCTTGGAGAATTTATTGCCGCCGAACACCATCGTGTATTTGGATCTGAACGATGCTCAAAGCGGAGAGCAAGGCCCCTATCGCGATCATTACGGTAGGTTAATCGCGGTGATTTACATTGAAAACGATAATCACTGGATTAACGTGAATGCTGAGTTGCTCAGATGGGGCATGGAGCATATTCCGGGCAACAATTGGCTCGAGTATATTGGTCTGCCCTCAGAGTGGGATCCTCTCCAGTGGCTCGAAGAGGAGTACCCCTACGTGTCGGGGAGGTGGTGATTGTTCAACTAAGAGCATTCCCAAAAATTTGGTATTTGGTCTTCATATGTTCCTAAAAATTTAGATATTTGGGACTTGTAAGTACCAAATGTGTATGAATTGAACTCTTGGTTCTGAGCTCAGCTTTTCGGTTGATGAATCGCATTTATTCACCTACTGAATAATTCAGTTAGTGAATATATGTTGTTTAAACATTTACTCCTGTACAATCCGTGATGGGGGTTTACTAACGGTGAAAAACTCACTTCCGCCTTGCAAAATAGCGGTTAATCCCGTTGATCATGGCCTCAACGCTGGCGATCACCACGTCCTCCCGCACGCCCTTCGCGATGTAGAGGTTGCCTCGCTCGTCCTCCAGCTTCACCGTCACCTCCGCCAGCGCGTCGCTCCCGCCGGTGATCGCGTCTAGGTGGTATTCCTTGAGCCGGAGTCCGGAGATCTCTTTCATGACATTTCGGATGGCTCCAATCGCGGCATCGACCGGTCCAACACCTGTAGCCGATCCAACCCGTTCTTCCCCTTTAATTGAAAGCCTAACGGAGGCTGTTGGAGTAATGGTGCTCCCCGTCGTGACGGTGATCTCCTTCAGCTCTACTGTTTTTTGCTCGGGCGGAAGTGCCCCAATTACGTGTTCGGCAATGGCTCGCAAATCCGCATCAGTGACCTTTTTCCCCTTATCGCCGAGCTCTTTTACTTTTTGAGTTATGAGCTTCAGTTGCTTGCTGGTCGGTCGTATTCCCATTTCTTCCAGCTGGCTGCGCACCGATCGGGCTCCGGCATGCTTTCCAAGCACGACCCGCCGGTGGTGCCCCACAAGCTCGGGCGAGAGCGGTTCGTACGTTCCGGGAAATTCCAAGACCCCGTGGACATGAATTCCGGATTCGTGCGCAAAGGCATTGTCACCAACTATTGCCTTGTTGGGAGATACGGTCACCCCGGTCAGTCTTTCTACCAAGTCGGAGGTCTCTACTAACAACTCTGTGCGCACTTTAGGTTTGAGTCCATAGAATATCCGGAGCCCCATCACAACCTCTTCCAGCGCGGCATTTCCAGCGCGCTCCCCCAGCCCATTTACGGTTACATGAACTTGTTCGGCACCGGCCTCCACCCCGGCGAGCGAGTTAGCAACAGCTAGGCCGAGATCGTTGTGGCAGTGTACACTCACCGGGACGTCGATGACTTCTTTTATCTGTCGCACTAGGTGGTACATTCCGCGGGGCGTGATTACACCAACGGTATCGGGGACGTTGACACGATCAGCTCCAGCCTCTACTGTTGCTCGGTATACTTTTTTTAGATATTCCACATCGCTACGGGTTGCATCCTCTGCTGAGAATTCAACCACGACGCCATGTTTCTTTGCATATTCAACAAAACGTACAGCCTGTTCTAGCGCTTGCTCGCGGGTGAGCTTCAGCTTGTGTTTCAGATGAATGTCGGACGTGGCAATGAAAACGTGGATCGCATCGACGTCACAGTCTAGAGCGGCATCAATGTCTTCTTTTACGCAGCGGGCAAGCGCACATATCTCAGCATTTAAACCCGTTTTGGCGATTTTTTCCACGGCTTGTTTTTCTCCAGGCGAGACTATGGGCATGCCTGCTTCGATAGTGTCCACACCCAGCTTGTCTAGCTGTCTGGCTATCATCACCTTTTGTTCGGTTGTCAGCGAGACCCCAGGGGTTTGTTCGCCATCTCGGAGCGTGGTGTCGAATATGCGTACCCGGCTTGGCAGGTGCTGCAGTTCTCCCGATAGCTTTACATAATCTCCGATGAACTTCGGTTTCTTCATGGACGACCCCTTAGTCTTTACTGGATGCCATTAAATAACTAGTTTCCCCATAGTAGAAAGGTGTTCCGATGGCCAAGCAGCGCGTTGTGGTGCTTGACACGACACTGCGGGACGGAGAGCAGACACCGGGCTTAGCCCTTACTCCAGAAGAGAAGCTGGAGATCGCTCAAGCTCTCGATTCGCTAGGCGTCGACATAATCGAGGCCGGATCCGCGATCACATCCGAGGGCGAGCGAAAAGCCATCAAGCTGATCTCTAAAGCTGGTCTGAAGGCAGAAATCTGCAGTTTTGTCCGAGCTGCCAAGGAGGACGTGGACGCGGCTAGACGGTGCGATGTCGACAGTGTGCACTTGGTGGTTCCGACTTCGGATCTTCATATTCGATACAAGCTGAAGAAAACGCGCGCCCAGGTGGTCCAGATGGCTCTCTCCACACTAGAGTATGCGATTGAACATGGGCTGAAAGTGGAATTTTCGGCCGAGGACGCAACACGGAGTGATCAGAAGTTTCTGTTAGACCTGATGAAGCAGGCGGAGGAGCGAGGAGCACATCGGGCGTGTTTGTGTGATACTGTTGGAATTCTCACACCCGAGCGAGCGCGTGAGTTCTATTCCCGTTTCGTTCGCATGCTGAAGATTCCGGTAGCGGCTCACTGCCACAACGACTTTGGGATGGCGACTGCTAACACGGTCTCCGCGATTCTAGGGGGTGTGAGAGAGGTCCATGCCACAGTCAACGGTCTGGGAGAGCGTGGTGGGAATGCACCGTTGGAAGAAGTTGTTGTGTCTCTAAAGCATTTTTATGGGGTGCGCACACGGATAAAGACGCGGAAGCTCTATTCGGTGTCCAAGCTAGTGGAGCGTCTGACTGGTTTGCCCATACCCCCCGTGAAGCCGCTAGTGGGAGACAACGCGTTTGCTCATGAGGCGGGAATCCACGTGGATGGAGTGCTAAAACACCCCTCTACCTACGAACCCATCTCTCCGGAGGAGGTGGGCCAGCAGCGCAAGCTCGTTTTCGGCAAACACGTGGGGACTCATGCTATCGAGAGTGAGCTGAAGCGAATGGGTTTCAAGCCAACGCGCAAGCAGGTGCTCGAGATCTTTCAGCGCGTGAAACGCCTCGGGGATCAAGGCAAGACCGTGACGGACACCGAGCTGAGGGCAATCATCGATTCGGTCATGGGGCGCAAGTTCAAAGATCTGGTGAAGCTGGAAGAACTCACGGTGGTTAGCGGGAACAAGATCACCCCCACTTCTTCCGTACGTGTCCGCTTCATGGATCGTGAGGTCGTCGAGTCTGGAACAGGTGTAGGACCGGTGGACGCGGCGATGAACGCCATCCGCAAGGTGGTTGAAGGCATCTCCAACATTCGGTTGATGGAATATCATGTAGATGCAATTTCTGGTGGCACCGATGCTGTGGTGGACGTGGTGGTAAAGCTCACAGACGGCAAGCGGATAGTCACGGCGCGAGGAATCAGTGGCGACATCATAATGGCGAGCGTGCAGGCCATGCTGAATGGAGTAAATCGTTTGCTTTGGGATAGGCAGATGCGGGGATGAGTGATGCCGAAATTCAAGCCCGGAGAGAGTGATAAGCTATACCTCCCGCAGGAAGGAGAGATATTGGGCATCGTTGATCAGATGTTTGGATTTGATCGAGTACGAGTGCGGTGCAGGGACGGACGCATTCGCAATTGTCGCATTCCGGGAAAGCTACGAAAACGGATGTGGGTTCGTGAGGGTGATGTGGTGGTGGTAAAGCCTTGGCCGGTTCAGGGGGAGGAGCGGGCCGATATCGTGTTCCGGTACACCATGACTCAGTTGGAGTGGTTGCGCAAACAGGGGCTTTGGGAATAAATCGATATTTGATACTATGTCGGAGCTCGATTCCCTTCTCGCAGCCCTTCACCGCCATAAACCAGAACGCCTTGAGAAAGATGCCGAAATCTACAAAATAATGGCTCGTGTTTTCGATAGTTCTACTTTGCTTACTCTCTATCGCATGATGAACCGTGGGGTCTTCGAGTTTGTTTACGGCGCTGTATCCACCGGCAAGGAGGCCAACGTATTCTGCGCTGCCGACCAAATCGGGAACTTTGTTGCGCTCAAGATCTACCGTATTGCCACCACGGATTTCAAGAGCATGTATCGCTATCTTGCTGGAGATCCGCGCTACGCTCGTGTCCCCCACGAGCGCCGCCGCATAATCTTTGCTTGGACTTCTCGAGAGTTCAAGAACTTGCAACGTGCCTATGAAGCGGGGGTTCCCGTTCCGCGCCCCATCGATTGCGAGAAGAACGTGTTGGCCATGGAGTTCCTCGGAGAGGAAGGCGTTCCATATCCCCGTATGAAGGACGCAGCACCGGAGGACCCCCAACGAGCATATCAGATCCTGCTCGATGCTGTTGCACGTCTCTACCGTGACGCGCGACTGGTTCATAGCGATCTTAGTGAGTACAACGTGCTTCTTACCCCGGATCCAGTACTCATCGATTTTTCAATGGGCACGGAACTCGGCAACCCCATGTCGCGCGAGTACTTGCGTCGCGATCTGAGCAACCTCGTACGCTATTTTCGCAGATTGGGGGTGGATGCTCCTCCGCCCGAGGAACTCGAGAAAAACATCACAGGTTCGGAACACCCTTAATTACTTCGATTTGAGCTCTATCTCGATTGACACTTCCTCGGGGATCTGGATACGCATGAGCTGTCTCAACGCGCGATCGTCTGCTTTTATGTCGATGAGCCTCTTGTGTATTCGCATCTCCCAGCGGTCGAAAGTGGCTGTTCCCTCTCCATCGGGTGATTTTCGCGTAACCACCTTTATCCGCTTGGTGGGCAGGGGTATGGGTCCGGACTTCTCGATCCCCACTCTCCTCGCTATGTCGATTATCTGTTCGCACACATGATTCAGCTTTTCGATGTCAGTGCTAGCTAGCTTTATTCTCGCCTTTTGCATAGACTGCCCCCAAAATTAGATGAAAAGGGGATTAAAAAACTCACCTTGCTGGAGTCACGTCCACGCAGACCCCGGCTGCGATCGTCATCCCCATATCTCGGATTGCGAATCTGCTGAGCTGTGGGATCTCCGATGCTTTCTCGATCACCAGCGGCTTGGTCGGAGTCACCACGATCGTTGCCATATCTCCGCGCTTGATGAACTGTGGATTCTCCTCGACGGGCTCTCCGGTCTTCGGATCCAGCTTGTTCACGATCTGAGTGATCTTGCAGGCTGCTTGCGCTGTGTGCACGTGGAACACCGGCGTGTATCCTGCGGAAATGGCTGTTGGGTGCTGCAGCACCGCTATCCGAGCCTTGAACTCCTTCACCACTGTGGGTGGACTGTTGGGGTGTCCGACTACGTCTCCACGCCTGATCTGGTCCTTTGCAACTCCGCGCACGTTGAACCCGATGTTGTCTCCCGGCTCTGCCTGCTGGATGGACTCGTGGTGCATCTCGATGGACTTCACATCTCCCTTCACTCCCGCTGGCTCGAACACCACGGCGTCACCGACTTTGAGCACCCCTGTTTCGACGCGCCCCACAGGAACCGTACCGACACCGGTAATGGAATACACGTCTTGAACTGGGATTCGGAGCGGCTTATCCACAGGCTTGGGCGGAACTTCGAACGTGTCGAGAGACTCGAGCACGGTGGGGCCGTTGTACCACTTCATTTTTTCACTGCGCTTGGTCACGTTCTCCCCGTGGAACGCCGCAGCTGGAATGAAGGGGAACTTTTCGGCGTTCTTGTATCCGACCGTTTTGAGCAGCTCTGTCACTTCTTGCTTGAGCTTGTTGTAAACGTCCTGCTTGTAGTCCACCAGATCCATCTTGTTGATCACTACTATCATCTGTCCCACTCCCAGAGTGAACGCCAGCGCAGCGTGCTCGCGCGTCTGCGGCATGATGCCGTCGTCTGCAGCAACCACCAAAATGGCAGCGTCTGCCTGGCTGGCCCCGGTGATCATGTTCTTAACGAAGTCACGGTGTCCCGGTGCGTCGATGATAGTGAAATAGTACTTGGAGCTCTCGAACTTCTTGTGCGCGAGATCGATGGTCAGTCCGCGCTCACGCTCCTCTTTGAGACCGTCCATGACCCACGCGAACTTGAAGGTCTTCCCTTTGTCACCCATGGCCTCGAACTTCTTGATGTCTTCCTCTTTGACGGCACCGGTCTCGTAGAGCAGTCGGCCCATCAGGGTGGACTTCCCGTGGTCTACGTGGCCAATCGTCACCAAGTTCAGGTGCGGCTTTGCCATACTTCACCTCCCTCCTTTTTCAATTATTTCGCCATTTTTTCTATCCACGCCTATAAATAGTTTTACCTAGCTCCTTTCGCTATTCGCTCGATTTCTTCTTTTTGTGACACGGCGAAGCTTTTCACATCGTTGTTTGCCGCGAGGATTATTTCCTCTGCCAAACATTCTTCGATGGGGGTTTTGTTTTTGAAGGAAGCAGCATAAGCCCCCGCCGCGATGTTTTTCAGCGCCGTATCAACCCTGCGCTGGGGCGCCGCGTCCACCGCCACGTAGTAAGTAATCCCTCCATAAGTGATCCTTGTGGTTTCTTCGCGCGGGGCAGAGTTTTGAATCGCATCCACCAATACCTGCACGGGGTTCTTTCCTGTTCGTTCTGCGATGATCTTGAACGCCCGTTTGACTATGTTGTACGTCTTTTGTTTTTTTCCGCAGGCCTTCCCCCCGCGTATGAACTTCCCTCGGAGTTTTTTGACTCCGGGACCTGACTTCATGAGCTTGTTGATGAGCCGCTCCACGATGTTGACCTGTGCTTTGGCGAATTGTTTGTTGGCATGCCGCCCACATGTGTGCAACACGAGCTTGGGCTCCAGCACGATATATCGGCGCAGCCCCGGGTCCTTTATCTCCACGCCTTCCGCATCCCACTCACCAAAGTACTTGAACACGGTCTTCACCTTGTGGGCTTTTCTTTCTTTCCTTTGATCAGCTCTTTCAGAGACACCCCATTGACTTTTACCACCCGGTAGCGAACACCCGGCAGGTCCCCATACGATTTTCCTTTTCTTCCTCCAATTCCCTCGATTATTACCTCGTCGTGTTCCTCGATGAAGTTGATAGCCCCATCTCCAGGGGCAAAGGCTGTCACCTGTTTTCCGTTTTTGATCAGCTGGACTCTCACACATTTCCTTATTGCCGAGTTGGGCTGGCGCGCTTCGATCCCCACTTTTTCCAGCACTATCCCACGTGCTTGTGGCGCTCCCTCCAGTGGATCGTGTTTTTCCTTTAGTCGAAGCATGCGCCGTTTATATCGCTCGCTCTTCCATCTAAACCGTTGCCTAGTCACCGCCAGTTTTCTCGCCGCAAATTCACCGGTTGGGGATTTCATTTGACCTACCTAAACTAATTATAGATGGTTCTGCAGTTAAAAACCTCATCATTTGAGCACGATGTTTGCGATGTTGAAATGCCGCAGAGCCAGTTTTTTCGCGTTATTGATCTTGCGTCCTCTCTTTCCTATAACAAGCTTACGATTTTGAAAGTCCACGTAAACGACTGCGATTCTTTCACCATTTTCCCTTTCGATTATCTCGACTCTGTCTAGTTTGGCCGGGGCCAGAATATTCCTAACGAACTTTTCGGGATTCTCAGAGAACTCGACTACCTCTATGTTTTTCCCGAGCACGCGTTGTATTCGCCGGATCTTGCTTCCGTTTCTTCCAACTGCTTTGGCCACTTGGTTTTCTTTGACCAGAAAAGTTATGAAATCCTTTTCTTCATCTATCACACAGTCTTTGACTTCAACCCCCGTCAAGCTCTCAAACAATCCGATGTGTCTGATTTCTTCCGCAGTGAGCCGAATCATCCGCTTTCCACCGTGCTGAGGATGTTGGATTCCCCTGGATCAACCACGGCCACGACGTTCACGGTAAAGGGCTTTCCGCATGCCAGCCCTAGTTCCTTGCTGTCTCCCTTGAATACGTGAAACTTTGCACCTCCGATGGACGTGTAGTACTGGATGTCTTCCAGCACCTGTCGTGGGCAATTGGACGCGGCAATCACCAGCTTCGCTTCTCCTCGCTTTAAAGCTTTGATCGATCGATCTGTTCCTATAATGACCTTTCCAGTAGAAATGGCCCTACTGAGTTCCTCACTTAGACCCACGAGAGCCGCCCCCTTTCATCTGGAGTTCCACCATGCCTGTTCCTAGAGGTATTGGCTGTCCCGCTATCACATTTTCAATAATCCCTGACAGCCTATCCGCTTCTCCGTGAATACAAGCATCGAAGAGGTGCTGAGTGGTGATTTCGAAAGAGGCTCTCGCCAACACGCTCGCTTTTTCTCCGCTGATCCCGTGCCGACCTATCTGTCTTATGCTTCCGGTGCTCGTCATCATGTCGGCTACAAGCATGATGTGTCTGATGTCGACCTCCAAACCCTGTTCTTCCAGTGTTTTCACAGCTTCCTTAATGATGGCGTTGCGGGCGGCTTCAATTCCCAAAACATTCATGATTTCATAAATATCGTTTGTGATCGTGCGCGTTTCGTCTACTTCTTCTTGTTTCAAAACTTCCTCAAGGTTTGACCCCTCGGTATAGACCACATACTCGTTTCCTTCCATTTTGACAAGCACTTTTGATATCCCCTTGATCCCCATCAGCTTGTGCTTTCGCACTCGATCGGCTATTCTTCTGAGTTCTGCCGGACTTTCAATGGCCGGTTTCACTTTGATGAGATTGCCCTTCACCCACACCTGAAGATTGAGATCTCGCTCGATCGCACGAGCAACCCTGAGCGGAGTCAGTTTTCTCCGTCTCAGTTTGCTCCTGTCCAACTCCACCCGGAAAGTCATGGAGAAGAGATCCATTTCAGTCTGAATAGCTACGTCTTCTACTGTGGTTTCCTCGATTTTCATCGCGAATTCTCTCGCTTTTTCTTTGTCGTGCTTCCATGGCTCCTTGAGATAAATCGTCATCAGCGGATTGGCGATATTTTTCCTAGCATCTAGAATCTCTATGAGGCGAGGCAGACCCAGAGTTACGTTGAGTTCGGCGACTCCAGCGTAGTGGAATGTTCGGAGCGTCATCTGGGTGCCCGGTTCACCAATCGATTGGGCAGCAACAGTCCCGACCGCTTCTCCCGGCTCCACCAAGGCGTTGAGATACGCGTTCTTGACTTCGCTGATAATTCTGTTCAGCTGGTCCCGCGTAATGGCTTTTTCCTTCGATTTTTTGACCAAGGCGCGCTGGAGTTCTTTCACAACTCCTTCGGGGAGCTCGCCGCTGAGTTTTTGGACCTCCTCCTTTATGGTTTCTTCAGATACGCCAGCCATATCACTCCACCAATATCTTGTCTATCATCTTTTCAATATTCACAGATTTTCCGTAATCACTCTTGGCCGGATCGACACTGTCTTCTCCGTATCTGAACTGGATTATGCTTCCGCGGTCGTCTCGCACGGTCATGTCATATTCCACTCTCAAGTCCTGCAGGGCGTTGATGAGTCGGCGCTGGAGATAACCGCTCTGCGCCGTGCGAACTGCGGTATCTACGAGTCCCTCTCGTCCTCCCATGGCGTGGAAGAAGAACTCAAGCGGTTTGAGTCCGGATTTATAGCTGGAACTGACAAAGCCCCTTGCGTCGGCCCCCAGATCACCCGGCTGGAAGTGGGGGAGAGTTCTGCCCTTGTATCCCCGGCTTATGCGTTCGCCACGAACCGATTGTTGCCCCACACAGGCAGCCATTTGGGTGAGATTGAGCATGCTGCCTCGTGCTCCCGTTCTCGCCATGATTACAGCGTGATTGTCTAATCCCAGATAGCGCTCTGCTATTTCGCCAGCTTTGTCGCGGCTCTCGGCCAGCACTCCCATGATCCTCATTTCGAGCGTTTCTCTCAGAGAACGCCCGGGCAAAGGTTCTAGTTCTCCCCGTTCGTACGCTCGGATCAGTTCTTGCACCCTTTCTTTGGCCTCTTCCAGCACTTCTTGGATACGCTCTTTGGCCTTGTCCGGAATGTCCTCATCGTCTATCCCGGTGGTGAACCCTAACAACATTGCGGCGGCGATGGAGAGCTTGGTGACTTTGTCTAGGAATTCGCGGGCAGCCGTTGTTCCGTAGTCTTTGACGATCCTGTCCAGTATTTCGCACCTGTCCAGAGCTTTGAACCCCCGCGCATCTATAACACCGCTCAGTAGCTTCCCGTTTTTGATGACCACGTAGGCCTCGATTTCACAATCTTCCTCCTTGCAGGAAGCACATTTCTCACAGATCTTGGCCCTGTAAGTGAGGTTCAGATCCTTCGGGAGAAGCATGCTGAAGATTTGCTTTCCGGTCCAGTACTCCCTGCCTCTTTCACGGATTGCAGGCTTTGGTAGTTCCTCGAATATCCCACACTGTGCGAGTAACCAAGTCGCTTGTTCCCTCGTGAGCTTTGTTTGTTTTCTCGTCAGCAAATAGGCCCCCGTTATGTGATCCTGAATTCCTCCGATAATGGGGCCACCAAATCTCGGTGAAAGGATTTGTTCTTGAACCCGCATCAAGATTCGGGCCTCCGCTTGCGCCTCTTCAGTTTGTGGCGCGTGAACGTTCATCTCATCCCCGTCAAAGTCTGCATTGTAAGGGGGACAAACGCTGAGATTCAACCGGAAGGTTCTTCCAGGCAGCACCCTCACTTCGTGTGCCATGATGGACATCCGGTGAAGCGAAGGTTGCCGGTTGAAGAGCACGATATCCCCGTCTTTCAGGTGACGTTCGACGACATATCCGGGGGCAAGGTTGTTTGCCAGTTCTTCCCGGTCGGCGTAACGAAGATCGAATTTTCTTCCATCGGGACCTATCACATAGTTCGCCCCTGGATAGATGTCCGGCCCTCTTCGAACAAACGTTTTTAGCTCTTCCAAGTTATGCTCAGTCACCCGCACGGGAATGGTGAGTGTTTTCGCCACGTATTCCGGCACTCCAATCTCATTTATGCTGATGCTCGGATCAGGGGAGACCACAGTGCGCGCTGAGAAGTCCACACGCTTTCCAGAGAGATTGCCGCGGAACCTGCCTTCTTTGCCTCTCAGGCGCTGGGCCAAAGTGCGCAGAACACGTCCGGATCTGTGTCTGGCCGGGGGCACACCAGAGACCGCGTTGTCGATGTAGGTGGTAACGTGATACTGGAGGAGTTCCCACATATCTTCTACAATCAGCTGGGGGGCTCCTGCTTCGATATTTTCGGCCAAGCGCTGGTTGATCCGAATGACGTCCACGAGTTTGTGCGTCAAATCATCTTCGGAGCGCACTCCCGATTCCAGCGTGATGCTGGGTCTCACAGTTACTGGCGGAACAGGCAACACTGTCAGAACCATCCACTCGGGTCTCGCGATTTTGGGATCGATCCCTAGCAGAATGCACTCTTCGTCTCTTATTTGTTCTAACCACGCGCGGACATCAATCGGTGTCAACCGGTTCTTGTCGGCATAAAACGTGGTCGGTTTTTCGAACTTTATAGTTGGCTGGCGTGAACCGCAATGTGGACATTTTTCTGCGTTAGCAGCTTCCTTGATGGCTTGGGCCGAAACTTCCCACCACTTCCCACCTTCTTTCTTCAGCCTCTCGATTTTTTCCTTGTACTCCCGAATCTTGTCGTCGCGTAGAAGTATTCTCCGGCACTCTGGATTACCACATGTGGCTCTGAGACAGTCGTAGATCACTCCCACGTATCCAACGTGGATTACTGGGCGCGCGAGCTCGATGTGTCCGAAGTGACCAGGACATTCTCGCGGCCTTGCACCACACGTCCGACATTTCAATCCCGGATCCACCACCCCCAGCTTTGGATCCATCAGTCCCCCCGGGATGGGATAACCATCCTCGTCATAGGTATCCGGAGTGTTTATCTTGGCCACGGACATGCGGCGAATATCGTCTGGCGACAGGAGCCCGAACTCTATCCTTTCGATCATTTTGAGAGCTGGCATCTCTACACCCTCTCTCTAGTTTTTATTCGTGGCATGAGCCCCATCGATTTCAGCTCGTCCAATAACAATTTGAATGCATAAGACATTTCCACCTCGTGGATGTCCGACTCCTCACCACACAGTCTGCACACGGGAGTGTCTTTTTTCACGTCATAATATGCAAGGTTGCCGCACTTTCCACAGACAAGCGCTCGATACAGATCAGAGGCGTCTAGCAGTCTTTCCTTTAACAACATGGCGGCGCCATGGCCGATCAAACAGTCCCGCTCCATCTCGCCGAATCGCAGACCGCCTTCTCGTGCTCGCCCCTCTGTGGGCTGGTGCGTGAGCACTTGGATGGGACCGTGCGCGCGTGCATGGATCTTGTCTTGGACCATGTGGTGAAGCTTCTGATAGTAACAAACGCCGATGAATATGTCCACGGGGATCAGCTCCCCGGTAATTCCGTTGTACATGACTTCCTTGCCAGTGTGTTTGAACCCGAGTTCCTTCAACATCCTGCGGAGCTCTCTTTCGGGCACATTGCTAAAGGTAGTTCCGTCCATCCGTTTCCCGAGCATAGCTCCGACCTTGCCGGCAATCATTTCTAACAACATCCCTACAGACATTCTTGAGGGAATGGCGTGCGGATTGATTATGATGTCGGGGATGAGTCCATCTTCGGTAAACGGCATGTCTGCTGCATCTAGGATTAGTCCTATTACTCCTTTCTGTCCATGTCTGGAAGCAAATTTATCTCCCAGCTCAGGGATTCGCAAATCCCGAACGCGAACTTTTACAAAATTGGTCCCGTCTGGTGTGGTCGTTTTTAGAACCATGTCAGAAATGCCTTGTTCGTTGGGTCTTACACGCACCGAACTCTCCCGTCTTTTTTCACCAGCGGCTGCTAGCTCACCGATTTCTTCTAAGAACCGTGGGGGACTCGTTTTTCCGATAAGCACGTCTTCTCCCTTGACCTCTCGCTCTACTTCGATTACGCCGTCCTCTCCCAAGTTTCTGTAAAAGGAGGCGTCCGCATATCCGCGAATTTCCTCACTCGGAATCTCGAATTTATCGAACTGGCCTCCCGGATATCGGATTTCTTCGGCTTCGTATGTCCGATAAAATGTGGTGCGGCCAGTGCCACGGTCAATGGTGGCTCGATTGATGATGATGGCATCTTCCATGTTGTATCCCCCGTATGTGGCGATGGCGACCACCAAGTTCTGTCCTGCGGGGCGCTTGTCGAATCCCAGTACATCCATGATTTTCGTTTTCACGAGAGGCACCTGTGGATAATGATAGAAGTGGCCGCGAGTGTCAACTCTTGTATGCAGGTTTGTGAATCCGAGACCAAGTGCCTGCTTTGCCATGTTGGCTCCATAGGTGTTGCGGGGGGACTGATTGTGTTCTGCATAGGGAACAAGCGCTGCTGAGACACCGAGGATTGTTAGTGGGTGGAGTTCTAAGTGCGTGTGTGCGGGCGTGACTTCTTCCGGGTACACAGCTATGTATGCGTTTTCTTCTTCATCTGCGTCTAGATATTCCACAATGCCTCTTTTTATCAAGTCGTTCCAGGTGAGTTCGCCGCGCTCGACCTGCTCTATTATTTCGTCCGTGAGTGCTGGTTTTCCGTTTTCAACCACGATCACCGGCCGGCGGATTCTGCCAGCATCTGTGTTTATTTTGACCTCGTCCGTGTCAACTTTGTACGTCACATTTACTTGTTCATCGAGTTCTCCCTTTCGCCGATATTCGCGTATCTTACGTGCCAACTCGACACCGTTGTCGGTGATGCCGACAAGTCTACCGTTGATATAAACAGCAGTTTTCCCTTTTCGTTCGCTACTTTTTGTGATTTTCTTCACTCCGAGTCTGTGGAGCACTTTTTCCACTTTTTCCTCTGATGTGCCGATAGAGATCTCTGCAGTGAGCGCTAGGTTCTTCACCAAACCACAGTTGGGCCCCTCCGGTGTTTCAGCTGGACAGATTTTGCCCCAGTGAGTTGAGTGGAGATCACGAGCCTCGAAGTGTGGCTGGCTCCGGCTTAGAGGCGACACGACACGGCGCAAGTGGGATACAGTGGCAATGTAGTTCGTGCGGTCGAGCAGTTGGCTTATTCCCGTTCGTCCTCCGGGCCAGTTCCCAGTGGCGAGCGCGTGGCGAATCCGCTCAGTCAAAACATCCGCTCGAGTAGCGTTTTTGAGCTGAAGTTCTCTTCCACGCGTCACTGCCCGCTCCAGCTGGTATTTGATATCTTTTACCAAATTCAAGAAAGCAAGCCGGAAAATGTTTTCCAGCAAATCCCCAGCCAATTTCAACCGTTTGTTAGCGTAGTGATCCTTATCATCAGGAGCACGCTCGCCACGCGCGAGTTCTATTACTTGCTCAGCCATCCGTCCAAGATAATAAGCTTTGTTGAGCCTAGCATCGGGTGTTGTTCCGATGTGTGGGAGCAGGTATTTGTCTAGAACTTCTTGCGCGCGCTGGAGCCGGTAGTCCTTTGGCTGGCCGATAGCTACACGCTTTCCGATGAAGTCGAGTGCATCTTCCCGTGTCTTGATTTCTGCAGCCTCCTGTAGGTTTTCCATGAGTTCTTTGAATATCTCTTCCCTTTCCGAAACGGCTTCAACGATTTCTTTGTCGCTTTCCAGCCCCAGAGCTCGCATGATTATGACGAATGGCACCTGACCGGGTATGGCCGGGAAGGAGATCCGCAGCAATCCCTCTCTCTTCCTCTCAACGACGACGAACGCACGGAATCCGCGGTGGCTTGAGAAGACTTTTGCTACTTCTGTCCCAACTCGTTCATCGAGTTCCACTAGAACCGTGTTGGACGCTAGATCTTCTTGAGCCACTATCACTCGCTCTGATCCGTTGATAATGAAGTATCCACCGGGATCTAGTGGATCCTCCCCGTGTTGGATCAGTTCTTCTTCCGAGCACCCGTACAACCTGCATATTTTGGACTTGAGCATAATTGGGAGCTCTCCGATGTAGACTTCTTCGGGTGGAAGTTTTTCGCCGTGGATAACCAGCGACATTTCAAGATAGAGGGGTGCGGTGTAGCTGAGGTTTCTTAATCGGGCCTCATTCGGCCACAAATCAGGAGTTGATCCGTCAGCTTCGTGGGATACGGGTTCTCCCAGACGCACACGCCCGAACTCTACGCGGACACCCTCGACATCGAGATCTATCCCGCCGATCTCATCGATCACCTGCTGAAGCCCGCGCTCGATAAAATCGTTGTAAGAGTCTAAGTGTTGACGAACAAGTCCCTTTTCCTTAAAAAAGGCTTCAACACATGGCCACGTGTCTTTCATTTTATCCCTCCACCACGTATCGGTATGCAATCGTTTTGCCGGCTGTTGGGCTTTCTCGGGTGATTTTGATTACATCACCCACTTTCGCTCCTATTCTCTTGACAACGGGATCTCCTGATCGAATCCATGGTAATTGGTGGGGCTGTATTTTATACTCTTCCATTAATTTTTTCACTTCTTCTGGCTTTAAGATTTCGTGTTTCGGGACGAGTTCGTGTTTTAGAATGTCTATCTCCTTCATCTCTTGTCACCTCTAGTGAGCGGGCCCGGTGGGATTCGAACCCACGACTCCCGGCTTAAAAGGCCGGTGCGCTAGCCAGACTGCGCTACGGGCCCAGAAATCGTACAAGGGCATCATCCTATCCTTGCTTTTTCACGATTTATATCGATATATGCTTTTCAACAGCAGGGTTTTAAAAAGCTTTCTTCTTAGTTTATTTTCTGTAAAAAACACTTTTTTACCGAATGAAAAAAAGATATGGCGGTGTCGAATGCCCAAAAAGACCAAGAAATCAAGCAAAGGAAAAGCAGGTAAGAAATCCGGATTGGGCCCCTTCGGCTCAGGCGAAGGAGGCCTTCTATCGGAAATCCTAGGAGAGGTCCCTGCACCAGCGCCAGAAGCTATCCCGGTAGAAAAAGAAGAAGTGGTTGAGAAGCCGGCGAGACCAACCGTTTCTATAGCGGCCATAGAAAAGGCACCAGCCGGTCACAAGATGCTGGATCGATACGGGAAGGTGGAGATTTGGGCGACGGACGAGCCTATCCCGTTCTACAAGCTCAAGATCCCGGAACTCTCCCAGCGTGAACGAGAGTTGCTTGCGAAAGTAAAGGATCGGGCGGTGGAAGAGATAAGGGTTGATCCTTCCCAGCTCAGTCCGGAGGAGCTGAACCGGGTGTTCACGCAAGAAGTTCTGCGTATTCTTGAACGGGAGAGCAGAGGGTTGCGGATCCCTCCTGGCCGCCTGAAGGAGCTGGGTGAATTGATCGTTCACGAGATGATCGGTTTTGGATTGCTGGATCCTCTGCTCGCTGATGACCAGTTAGAGGACATAATGGTGACCGGTGTGGGCAGACCGGTGTACGTGTACCACCGCAAGCATGGCATGTGTTATACGAACATAGTGTTCCATGACGAGGACTCGATAAAGTATCTTATCGATAAGATGGCTCGGCTGGTAGGTAGACGTATTGATCAGCAGACTCCCTTGTTGGACGCGAGGCTGCCGGACGGAAGTCGTGTCAATGCCACAATCCCCCCTGTTTCTCTCGATGGGCCGACGATCTCTGTCCGAAAGTTCAGGAGGGATCCGTTGACGATTATCGATATTATCAACTTTGGAACCATGTCGGTCGATTTCGCAGCCTTTCTGTGGCTGGCCGTGGACGGTATGGGGGTGAAGCCAGCAAACATACTGATTTCGGGCGGCACGGGGAGCGGGAAAACAACCACTCTGAATGCGGCGACGACATTCGTTCCCGGGCGTGAGCGGATTATTTCCATCGAGGACACGGCCGAACTCCAGCTCCCCCACAAGCACTGGGTGAGGCTGGAGACAAGACCGCCCAACGTGGAAGGGCGCGGGGAGATCACGATGGATGATTTGGTTAAGAACGCGCTTCGAATGCGTCCCGATCGAATGATTGTGGGTGAAGTCAGAGGGCCGGAGGCCAGAACCATGTTCACGGCAATGAACACAGGCCACGATGGATGCATGGGAACTCTGCACGCCAACTCGGCCGCGGAGACGGTGACGCGCCTGATAGAGCCGCCCATGTCCGTACCGCCGATAATGCTCCCTGCTCTCGATATGATAATCATGCAAAACAGGATTTACCACCGTCAGCGGGGCCAGATAAGGCGGGTTACCGAGGTGGCGGAGATAACGGGGATCGAGGGGGGACAGCCACAGCTGAGCCGGATATTCAAGTGGAACCCGCGAGCCGACAAGCTGGAGCCCACGGGGGTGCCGAGCAAGGTCAAGCGGACTATCGCGGAGTTCAGCGGGATGAGCGGCAAGGAAATCGAAATCGAAATCGAGAAGCGCGCAGCCGTGTTGGAGTGGATGAAAAAACGTAACATCCGGAACATCTTCGAGGTTGGCAAGGTGATCCAAGAGTACTATCAAGATCCTGATGCGATCCTGAAGCGAGTAAAGAGTGAGCGATAAGGTGTGCCTCTGTGCCGCGCCGAAAACGCAAGAAGCTATCTCTCTCCCGGTTCTTCACAGCTATTGGAGATTTCGTGATCCGCACCGGGGAAAGGACAGGGCGAGTAATCCCTGTGAAGCAAGCGGAGGAGATCAAGCCCAAGGATGAGCTGACGCGCCGATTGCTGGAGATCAAGCGACTGGAGCTGATGCGTGAGGAAGAGATCCGTGAGGAAATGCGTGCACGCGAGGAAGAGCGCTGGGAGGAGCGGGAGGAACTCAAGCGCCCGCTCTCTGAACGGCTCTCCGATCTCTTTTACGGTATTCTCAGAAAACCCGCCGATAAGCTGGTGTCGTCGTTCAAGGGATTGTCTGCTGATCTCTACCGTGCGAATATGAATATCGCTCCGGAGCGTTATGTGGCGTTCGTTATTGGTGCTGGCATGATAGCTGGTATTACGGGAATCGTGTTCGGTTTTTTGCTTAGACTCCCAGTTGTGTTTGCTATATTGGCCGGCTTTATGGGCTTCCTCTTCACTTTTGCCATCGGAAAGTCTTATCCGCGGAGACGCGCATTTGCCAGATCGGTCGAGGTAAATCGGATGTTACCATATGCGCTCAGACACATGGCAACTCAGCTGACCTCGGGAATTGGGTTACCAGAGACGATGGTTTCTGTCAGCACCGCTGACTACGGGGCTTTGTCGGAAGAGTTCGGACGCACCATCCATGATGTTAATGCTGGGATGAGCATGGAAGAAGCGCTGGAGGCGCTTGATCAGCGCGTGAACTCGGAACCGCTGCGCAGGGCGATCAGGCAAATATTGAGAACTTTGAGAACCGGAGGTGATCTCTCACGCACACTCAACGTGCTGGCGGATGAGACAGCATACGAGATGCGAATGAAGTTACGCGACTATGTTCAGTCGCTCAACTTGATGACTATGATTTACATGTTCGCTTCCGCTGTAGTCCCATCCATGTTGATGGTCGTGCTGATGATCATGAGCAGCAGAGGTGGAGGAGGGATGCCGCCGCAGACGGCTGGCGTGCTCTACCTCGTCCTGCTCCCATTTATGTTGTTTTATTTCGTGTTCATGATAAAGCGGTTTGAGCCGAGGTTGTGAGCAATGGGACTGATGGCCAAACTTTCAGCGGGTGTGAAGCGGGTTTTCCCGGAGAAGTTTTTACGAGATCTGGATCGGAGGTTAGAGTCTACCAAGATCGCACTCGCGGCGGAGGAATATGTGAGTACTGCCATTTTGGTGACCATAGTGCTGTGTGCCGTTTTGTCGGTTCTGGGGCTTTTCATCCACTATCCACTCCCCGTACCAGTGCTCGTTCCGCTCGTAGCGGCTGTGTTTTTCCCTGCCCTGATTGTGTGGGTTCCGAAATACTTAGCCGGGAAAAGGGCAGAGGAGCTCGAGCGTGTTCTTCCAGATGCTTTGCGCCAAATGGCCGGGACGTTGCGAGCGGGAGTGTCGGTGGACGCAGCACTCGAGGACATAGCGAAGTCGAACTATGGGGAGCTCTCGAGGGAGTTCGAGCGCGCGGTTGCAGAGGTCAAGCGCGGCAGGACGCTCGAGAATGCTTTGCTGGCGATGGCGAGGCGGTCATATTCGCCACTCTACTGGCGAGCGTTCAATCTGATAGTGGAGGGGATCGAGCGGGGAGCATCGCTGGCGAATGTGTTGGAGGCTGTGGCCAACGACGTCAAGGAGGTACACGCGATTCAGCGTGAGCGGAAGTCTCTGACCACACAGCAGGTAATGTTTTTGTATGCAGTTTCGTTGTTTGCATGCCCATTTATAGTGGGTCTGGTTATTGGGGTAGGAGGAATTCAGATAGGAGGAGAAGTGGCTGGAGCAGCAGCGACTCGAGGCCTCCCGCCTGAGATGGGGACAATCGGGATGCTGTATGTGGCGATTCAAGCCTTTATCTGCGGTCTCGCGGTGGGAGTGATTCGGTACGGAAAGATGTCCAAGGGAATCGGGCACTCGATAGGCTTCATGATTGCATCGCTCGTGGTGTTCAATTTAGCTAAGATGATTATTGCCGGAATGGCTCCGGGCGGCGTTTGAAGCCGAGCAACTCTAAATCGTGGTAGATGGTATCGCGCGAAACGCCGAAAGCTTTTGCGACCCCTGCGATGTTTATTGTGTGCGGGTCGTTTCCAAGTAGGCGGAGGATTGACATTAGGCGCTCCCGCCGCTCTCGCCCGGGGAGACCTTTTAGCTTCTGGGGGACCACGTGGTTTACCGCTACGATGAGGGTGGCATAAGTGCGCTTGAGAGGGGTGGTGATGAATTTGAGATAAAAGTCGGCGATTTCTCCTTGAAGTTTCGATAGTTTCATGTTTATCCGGGACTGGGCCTTGTGCAGGGCCTCGCGGGCGCTTCCACCACCCTCGTTTGCCCACAGGATGCACTTGGGTCTGAAGTCGCGCTCGTCAACGGCAATGGCGATGCGGACGGTTGCCCCAGCAAAACCGGAGTCGACATCTGCGTCGAGTTTTGAAATATGGCCCGGGATCTCGGCCAAAGCGCGGTTGAGTTCCGCACCCGCTTTTTCCAGGGCTTTTTTCACGGTAGATCCGTGTTGGACAGATGTCAGAAGTTGCATGCGGTTGCCCCTCGATTACTAATGCTTTCTGCGGATAAAAAACCTACAAAAATGTCGAGTATTTCTCATATGTGAGGGGACATGCTTTTAAAGGGGGTTTTAAAAAGCCTGTGGAGGTGGTGAGAAAATGAAAATGTTGAGTAAGCGCGGTCAGGGTGCGACTGAGTACTTGCTGATGCTGGCAGCGGTTCTAGTGATCGTGGCCATTGCAGTATATTATGTGACGAGCACGGGCCCATCCTTCTTAATCACTCCGACAACCGGATATCCAAAAGTATCAGACACTGACAATACCCAAGTACTGTTTGTGGTGGACACTGTTTCTCCGTCTCCGCTTGATGCGACCGCTGTGACCATTAAAGTGTACAAACCAGACGGCACTGACATAACTTCCTCGGTTTCTCCCAGTACTGGCAATATCGATAGTGGAACGCAGATAACTGTTACTTGTACAGAGGCAGTGCCGAAAAACTCTGAGATTCGATTTACCTACAAGGGCTCCACAAAGATTTTCACAATCGCTGGTGGGGTCTAAAGAGGTTAGCTCATCTTTCATCTAAGACCCTACTAGCATAAGCTTTTTCTTTTTTTAAAACCAACTTCTTTTGATGTGTTCTCGAGAAATCTCGCAAGCCTCCGTTGAGTTCCTGGTGTTGCTGGCAGCCATTTTGGTGATCGTGGGGGGGATAGTGTACACCATCTATTTTGCTTCCGCGGGTCTGGGCTCTTCGGTCGAGAACCAGATCGAAAACACGGTTGAGCACGTGGAGAATCTGCTGAAGCTGGGTGCTGGGCTTTTTGCTTGATCTAGGAGAGCTGCAGACCAATTGGCCGGATTTCCAAATAAAGTTCACCGAAAACATCATTAAAACTCGCGTGAACTCTAACCCGTGATTCAAGGCGTGCTAGCAGGGGCGGCTCTGGCTGGAAGCGCCATCGCCGTCTACACTGATTTGAGATGGCGCATTATCCCTAATTGGCTGACCTACTCGCTTATTGGGTGTGGGATACTCGTGCATCTTGTGTGGGGAGGCCTCAACGGGGATTGGTGGAACGCGGTTTCCGGTGCTCTGGGGGCGGGTTTTGCCTTTCTGCTGGGCTATGCCCTCTGGCTCACGGGAGGGTGGGCCGGCGGAGATGTAAAGCTCTTCACGGCTTACGGGGCCCTTTTGCCGTTTTACCAGCCGCCCGGTACCTACCAGTTACTCTATCCCTTTTTCATCACCGTACTCTTCAATTCCTTGATTTTGGCAGTTCCGGTGATTGCGGTGTATGCGCTCGTGCGGAAGATTTTGGGCAAAAGTGTTTTCTACGACATCGTCCGGATCACAGAGCTTGAGGAGGGAATGATTCCAGCCGAACTCATTTACGAGAAAAATGGAAAGATCCGGCGGACGAGGTCTTGGCTCGGAATAAAGCCACGCGGTGTCAAAATATACGCCGACCCCAACCGCGCGGCCGGGCTTTCTCGAACCCAAGTAAGGGTGCTGAAACGGCTTGTCCGCCAGCGAAAACTCCAGAACCGCCTGAAGCTCAAGCGGGGCATGCCCTTTGCCCCCCTGCTGGCCCTTGGTCTTCTCGTCGGCGTCTTCTATGGCGATCTGTACTGGACGATAGTGTTCTCTTTCCTTTAGCACAAGCTGCAACTTTTGTCAAGCGATTCGAAGAAAAGACGGCAAATTCAAGTTAGATTTTCTCCCCATGTTTAAACTGGCATCTTTCGGGATTTCAAGCGCATCGGTTATTTTAGCATAAAAATTGCTGATATAGTTAACACCTGAAATGCTTGCTAGTGGATCCTCGAAATCCCGGGCACCTTGTCAAAATCTGTGTCGAAGGAGCATATCTTTCTGATGCCGCGCCCGCGCATGATTTCCACCGCCACGGCATCGGCGAGCGAAAGTGTTCCGTCGTATTTCAAATAAGTCGCGATTGCCTTCTCCAATAGTTCCCTGTCTACAAAGACTACCTCGCAGTTATCCATAACAAAGTTATATAACTTCGCTCCTGCTTTTCCTCCGCCCAGTGCTCCAACGACAGTAACGCTTTCTGAAACCACGAAGTCGCTGGTCACTTTTCGTTTTGGTAAGGTTCTGACCAAGTCTTTGGCCCTTAAATGCCAACGATCCTTTACGCACACGAGGGCTACGAAAAACGAAGAATCGAGGAAGATCAAAGCTCTCCTCTCTGGGCTTTCTTCTTCAGCTCTACAGCATTTGTCCGTTTTTCTCCGGCAACCATCCCGGCGATATCCTTCCACGTTAATCTTTTTCGGATTCTTACCCTCAATTCTCCTTTTCTATCCTCCCAGAGGAGTCTGTCGCCAGGGATTAAGCAATACTTCTTCCGGAGCTTGGCGGGAACCACGACTTGATATCCTTTTGAAATCTTTGTTTCGTATTCCATCTTTCTCAAGTAAAATTGATCACACAATGTTTTTAAATCTTATGAGATTTCAATTTCAAAGTAAAACTGAACGTTTTGGGTAGCCATTCAAAAGAAACCAATCCGCGCTTCATACACCTCTTCTGAACGATTCAGATACGGCGCCTTTGCGAGGCTCGCGATTTCCCCACCTTTCCAAGCACCGCCCGCACGCTCGACCCCCGCAGTCCGAGGAGGGGACGGTCCACACCAACTTTCACCCGATCGCCGGGTCTGACCCGGACGAGGCTGTCGACCAAGTACTCTCCCGCCTTTACGTTGCTGCAGATATCGTAGCCGATTCGCACGAGCGCTTTGTTCCCCCTCACGGATCTGATGGTTCCAAAAGTGTAGTTTCTTCCATATTTTATTCTGAACCCTGCGAACGCGAGCACTACAGCGAAAATCATCGCTATTACTAAGAAGATGATCTCGAACATCGACCCCGCGTTCAAGACGGGAGCGAGTCTCTTCAACACTCCCAGAAATCCCCATACAAGGGCCAGACACATTCCGATGAAGGTCCAGTACGCCCCTCGGTCCGCGAAGAAAGCCTGTTTCACTTGGGTCGCGGCGAGGTAAACGAGATACGCGGAGAGCGCAATCATTGCGGCAAGTGAATGCGTTTCGTACTGCCGGAGGAAGACTAGGTGGATGGGCGCCATAGCAAAAAGCAACAGTATCGCCACCTGAACCTTGAACATCACGTATTCGGGCCACTCCAGCTGACGCCGTTCGAAGTAACCGCGGAGGAGTTTCGGGATTTCTCTCTTTTTCTCCTTGGGGGTTCGTAATCGTGGTTTTGGCACTCTCGGGTTGAGCACTGCCTCTCCGATCCGATAAAAAAAGCCCTTGGTTTTTCTGCCGCCCATTTTCTCACATTCTAACTGTTTTGTCTGACTTTAAACAGATGCGCTTGAGAAGTGTGAACAAATAATCAGCCAATCAGCAGAGTTTAACCGTTGAGGTCCGGCTGGCGACATGGTTAGGATCCATTATGCTGGTTTCGAGAGACAGTTGCACCGTGCTTGGGATCCAGGTCGATATTCCCACGTTGTCGGAGCGGATGTTTTCCCAAATCAGATCGTCTCCGTAGTAAATGTCCGCCCAGTAACTTCCTCCATATGCTTCAATGGTTACCTTCAGATTTTCTCCAATTTTTTCGATCCGGAGGATTGGTTCATTGTAATCCCAGTCAGGAGTTTCGCCCGTTGCTTCGTCCAAGTCCTCAAAATAGTAAAACCAGTTGTCGAGCGATCCCCGCGCGATTTTGCAATATTTGGTGCCGGCGTAGTGGTCGGCCCCGTTGTTGTCCACATGAATCCAGAACTTCCAGCTGGGCGCGATTTCCACGAGCATTCCCGTTGCGGCCCGATAGTTCTCCGCAAGCCATCTGAAGTACCGGTTGGTGTTACTCTCGTTGTCGAAGAGCACGTTTTCTATCCAAATCATATCTAGAGTTCTGTCCAAATCCCAGCTTGTGTAGAAAACCTTGTCCGCAACTAGCTGGATCGCAACTGTTTCCTGAGCGGTGCTGATCAGCT
The DNA here is from genome assembly GCA_029259175.1 of Hadesarchaea archaeon. Taxonomy (GTDB): domain Archaea; phylum Hadarchaeota; class Hadarchaeia; order Hadarchaeales; family Hadarchaeaceae; genus JAVZGN01. The sequence continues at coordinate 66,981 of JAPDJH010000001.1, read as the reverse complement.
TGAGCCCGACACCTGCCAACAGAAAGGCTGGCAGAACAAGGAGCAGAGCGATCCCGTTGAGCACGAACCCGCGCTGGTCGGATCTCATGGTCGCGGCCACCTCCACACGTAGAGCTTTGCGGGGACGAACTCGCTCCCCACGACCCAGACCCTCTGAGCAACTCCGAATTCCTCCGCGTTTTCAAACGCAGCAACCCATGCATCATCATTTCCGTACTCCGGAAAGACATTGTCAAGCAAGGGAGAATTCTCATCTCCTACAACGAGTTTAAAGTACAGGTCGTTGGGGAAGATGCGGATGAGCCAGTTTTCCGCCGTGAGCTCGGCCTGCGCGGTCTGCCCGTTATCCAGCAGCCACCGGATGTTGTCGTAGGCTGTTGTGAGGTTTCCATTCTCGTCCAGCGCTCCCACGTTGTAGAGCGCCTCCATCGCGTCGTTGGCGTAGCGCTCGAGCCTGAGATAGCCATAGCTTTCGTAGAAGCCGAGCGTCCCCACGCGGGCCACCCCTGCAAGCGCCAGCATCACGATGACGACGGCCAGAGCAGCGTCGAGGCTGAAGATGAACCCGCACTGATCTGGTCTGCTCATTCCTCTAGCCTCCTTATCCGCTCTGCGAAAAAGATGTCGTTGTTTTTCCCGTTTTCCACGATTCCCTTTTTCTCCAGTCCCTTCATAGCCTTTTCCACATGGGCGGCTGATTTGAAACACCATTTGGCGATGAACTCGGTAGAAGTGAGCTGGGAATGGGGCACCCGGGCCAGGATGAGCAACAGCTTGCGCTGGATTTTGTTGCGCAGGTTTTCCCGCAGGTGTTCGAATTCTGCTCGATCTACGAAATTAGCGCCTGAGACCTCAGCCCTATAGGCGAACGGGTTTTCCATTTCTTTCACCATTTGGTTATAACTAAGTTACAACCTTTTTTTGGCTAATCTCAAGGTTTTCATCTCCACATCTTCACTTCGAGAACGGCAGGCAGAGGCTGAATAACGGTCGACGCTTCTCCCCAATCTGAGCACTGTGGAATCAAGACCACGTATATTTGGAGCCAGCTCCAGCGGCCAGCCGTGAATTTGAGATAGAGATAGTTCGTTCCAGGATATGGTTGGGGAAATCTGTTTTCGGATTTTATGGTGGGATCGTTTTCCATTCCTCCGTGTGTGACTCGATGAGTGGCCGGCAGATCAGGATTTGGGTAGATCTGCTCAGGTGCATCAGTTGCTGCGACGAATTCATAGTCGAAGTTACCAGTATTTTCATTTACCCAGATTTGGACATGCGGATTTCCACTCTCGCGCTCTCCCTGAACGATGATGTACCAATCATATGCTTTTGCTTCGCCGGCGTACACGTCAAAATACAACCAGTTCTCCTTTTCTTTTTCAGGCTGCACATCCAGTCTCACGATTCTGCCGGTGGTACTCCTTATTGCGCTCCCATAGCGCAACGAGATCAGACGCCTAACGACCACCACCTCGGTAGAGTTCTCGGCCCCGGAGTTTTCGCCTATCTCCCATCCGGGAAAGGCGTGCCACAGCTCTTGACCGTTTTCGTCCAACAACCTTATTTCGAATTTTTCGCTTCCTCCGAACAGCTTCTTGATGGCGTTTACAGCATTCTCGTTTGCAGGGTCGGTCCAGTTATCCCCGTGAAGCAGTCTTCGGAACTGGCCAAATTTTTTAATATCTACAGTGGATGGAACCGGTTGTCCGTCATTTTCCTCGGCAAAGCCAAGAACCCGCAGGGTCGTGGCATCTTTGTACCAGTTTTCGGGCTCTCCCAGAGTTTTCACCAGCACATCCGCCGCGTCGTTCGCGATCCGCTCGAGCGAGAATCGGGAGAGACGCTCTCCAGCGTGCCGCGCTTGTTCGTATGCCAGCCCGGAGTAGCTCAGTACCATCGCGGTGAGCACGAGCGCCAGAAACATGTCGAGCGTGAAGACTTGTCCTCGCTCCTCCTTCATAGCACCACCCGCTCCACTTCGATGTTTTCCACATCGTAGGTATAGTAGCGCCCGCTCACAGGCCCAACAGCTTCGGGAAAGTTCCCGCTCAAAGCGTATCCCACAAAACGAAGCACCTGTTCACGGAGGAGGGGCTTCACCACGTTGTCCCTGAAGTTCTCCCAGGTGAAGCCTTGTGGCGGGGCGTTTCTTATCTTTATGCTCATAGTGATATCGCCGTGGGATACTCCTACATGCGTGGCGCTGAGTTCGCACCCGTACTCCAACTGGAGCGCAAGCGCAGCGTTCTCTATCCCGTCCCGTGCTGCTTGGGCCACAACCGTTTGTTCGTTGCTGGCCATTCCCAAGTAGAGCATTGAAGCAATTGATACAAGAATAGCGCCCACGAGCACCAGCAACTCCACGCTTGCCTGTCCTTTCATACCACTGTCACCTCGATCCAGTTTTCCAGCACACCTTCTCCCCATCTGGCCACGAGTGAGTTTTCGAACTGGGCGGAATACAACACGTTCTCTCCCGCGTAGCGCATTACGACATTTTCCATCCCAACTGTTGCGATTACAGTTCCCCACACCTGTGCGTTTTCCACCGCCACGCAACGCTCGAGAGAATTAAAATGCACTACATAGCCAAATCCACCTCCCGTGAATTTTGGCAGCCTGAACCGGATCTCCATGTTTTCCCCTCCTGCATGAACCGCGTTGACGATTCCCGCGATTTTCTCTGCCAGCGCCTGCGCTTCCAGCTTGGCACCCATCAGCTCCGCCATTTGTGTCCGCGCTTCGTATACGTTGGTAAAGCTCAACACGATCATGAGGAGTAATGTGACGGCAAACATCGCGTCAATAGAGAAGAACCCATTTGGATTTCGAAGTACTCTCATGTTTTATCCCTCCAGTGGGTTGATGTGAATCCGGATGATTTTGTTTTCGGCCACCACCTCGATCCCCTCACCGCCATTGCTCGTTGGCCAGTCTGCGACGACCACGTACACTCCCGAGGAGAGATTTGGCAGAGTGTGCTGGCCATTCAGAGGATAACGAAGCGAGGCTTGGAACTCTTTAACACCTCCTGAGGTCGAGACCTGGATTTTGACTTCCGAATTCTCGTTGTCCAGAATCAAGCTCCACACTGCATCCACGCGGACGGTGACCCCATCTGCGGATCCCGGCCCGCTCGCGTACACTGAATCCACAGCCGACGCTATGAGGTCGACGGCTTCCCTAGCCTGTGCCATGACAAGAGCCGATTCACCACTCTCCCGGGCAGGATCTATCATCCGGGCGACGGCAGCGACGGCGATAACGACCAGAGCCACTGAGAACACGGCGAGATACTCTACGGCTGTTTGCCCACGCATCCCTATGCACGCTCCAAGATTTCATCAGTGATTGATATACATCGATACCAAGGGGGCAAAACAGGCGCGTAGGTTATTCTTATCTGGCCATTCTCAACTTCAATGGCCACTGTGGTACCGTTTTCCGTTAACGTAATGGTAAAAGTGTTGCCGGTATCCATATCCCACTTGTTTCCGAACTTCGCCCACACCCAGTCGTTCCAAATCAGATTTTCGGCAAGCACTCTGAGTTGAATTCCGTTGACAATCGCCCGGAATTTAAAATCAACCCCCCACCGGTCTTCTATCGGAGTCCAGTCCACCAACACGTTCTCGTAATACCGAATTTGATATTCCAAAGTAACCCGGTGCTTTGTCCGATGTATCGAATCATAAATAAAATTCTCGTCTCTTATTATCTGTATTGCATTTTCGGTTAGCCAAGAGCTGCTTCTCTCATTCCCATTTTCGTCCCAAGCACTGGGAAGGAGAGTTTCAACGATCACGACGGAATCGCGGGTGTTGTCCCAGTTCTCGTCCCCGTTGAAGTCGAAGAAAACTTGGACATCGATTCTTCCGTTGGGCTGCACCGCCCCATCACTGGTTACGACCCCGTCGTTCAGCGTGTTCATTTCAATGTTCACGACACCTCGCGGCAACCAGAACTCCACGGTCTGCCTCGATCCGGGCCCGCCAGCATAGACCGAGTTGAGCGCCGTTGCGAGAAGCGTCGCAGCCTTCCGGGCTTCCGCCAGCGTGTTAAGCCGTTCTGCTTTGTTTCGCGAAGTTTCATACAGGGGATATGTGATACTTCCCACTATGAGCAACAGCCCTACGAACACGATCATGAATTCTAAACTCAGCTGGCCTTTCACAGCATAACTTGACCTCCGCGGATTAATTAGATTGTGCATGGCGCTCGCCAGTCCATGAGATTCTTGGGTCCTGTTGTGTTTTAATGTGAATGAAATAACCACTGTGGGCGAACCCTTTGGTGACAAAAGTCCAAAACATTTGATTCCGATCGGCATCATTATCTATTTTATTGCCGTCCCGATTTCTGCCCCCAGATTTCTGAAGGTTCGGATGAACTGCGGATATCCGCGTTTAAGAGATTCTATCCCGTTTGTGATTCGGGTGTCCCCCTCCGACCTGAGAGCGGCGGCTGTCAGTGCGGCTGTGACGGCGTAGTCGTTTGCCCCATCTACTTCTTTTCCTTTCAGGCGGTGCGTACCCTTCACTACGAGACCGTCAGGCGTTTCGACAATTTTTGCCCCCATGATTTTAAGCGCACGCACAATCGCCGCGATTCTATCCGTTTTCATATTTCGAGCCTCCTGAGCCTCCACAATTCGGGTTTTGCCCCTCGCAAACACTCCGAGAACGGCGAAGAAAGGAGCGAGTTCGGGCATACTTGAGAGGTTTAGTGCACGCCCCCGCAGGCGTTCAGCGTTTAGAAAAACGGCGTGTCTGCGCCGGTGGACCACGACACCCATGTTTTTCAAAAGCTCGAGGAATTCCCGGTCTCGGGGGGTCTCATCCTTACACTGTACTTCTACCTGTTTTTCGACCAACAAACTCCCGATCACGAACGGAGCGGCAGCCGATATTTCCTTTGGTACTGAATATTCTAATCCGCGATATCGGCTGGGAGATACGAGGATGTTCTTTCTTTGAACAGCTATCCGAATTCCAGAGGCCCTCATGATTTCCAGCACGGGTTCTGCCCGTATCATGCATTGCTGGTTTGGCAGACGAATTTCCACATCCTCGTTAGCGAAAGGAGAAAGCAGCAATGCAGCGGGCAAATGATAACATTCATGCGGTTGGCAAGCTACGCGACCTCCGCGCGGAGCGGTGTTGAAGACCATTAGCGGCGGCGTTTCTGCGGGAGCGATGGAGTGCACCTCAACCCCCAACTTGTGGAGCAAGCTCAGGAGTCCTCCGACCTTTCTTTTGCGCAGAAAGGGATCTCCAGTAACGATTGCAGCCGCGTTTCCAGCGATAACGAGGGGGATGACAAGCGAGAGCACGGTGCCCGAGTTCTTGGCATCGATTGACCGGGTTTTCAATCTGAGCGATTCGGGAGGGGAAAAAAGCCAGCTACCTCCGCTCTTGCTCACAATCACATCAAAGATTTCTCCGATCTTGAGCAAGATTTGGGTGTCTCGTACCCTCGATGGGGATTTGATCAGACTCTTTCTCTTGCCAAGCATTCCAGCAACGCAAGCCAGTTGTGTGTGAAATTTGGATGGGAGAGCTTCCAGCTTGGTGGACAAATGTTTTGCTTGCGATACAACCAACTTCACGGTTTCACCCGCAATAGCACTGACTGTGTTTTTTCAACGATTTTGCTTATCTCTCTCTTCAATGCTCTTTGTTCCCCAACGCGCGCGACCTCTTTCTTTTTCTGTTTTTTCGTCTTGAGCAACGAGGGCCCGACGAGAGGACGCAGGATGAGGACACTCGAGTTTTTGTCGATTTCTCCGATTTTTTCCAGCCCCACACTAACCAGCGTTTGAACGGTGTCCGGCATCACTATTGCTTTTACTCCGCGTTTGTTGGCAATCGCTTCGGCGAGTGCGCATTTGAGCGAGTAATCCAACGAAGCACCGCGCTTTTTCAATACTTCTGTTGGAAGCACATGGGCAACGATTTGATAGTGATAGCGAAGCAACTGACGAGCTTTTTTCAGAGCCTTTCGATGAGGAATCACGAGTTCGAGTTCGCATCCCCGTTTAAACATTAGGGCGGCCGCTTCTGTGTCGGCGCGCTTCCCCTCGAACCATGCCAGCGCCTTGCCTTGGGTCCCCACGGGTAATCCGCCCGGCCCATCAACGATCTCGGAGAACACATATGCCTTGTTTTCCCAGATCTCGATGAAGATTTGGAGATCGGGTTTTTCCAGATCCACTTTGGTTTTTGGCAGGAGTTTCAGAATCCCGGCACCGACTATCTGATTTATTTGCTGACTTGTTAGCGGGAAGTCTCCGTGTCGCTTCGCCCTCACGGCGAACCGCATTCCAGGTCGCAATCTTCGCCTTGCTTCCTTCAGGGCTGTGTCCAGAATAGCAGACATATCTGCTGGTACTTCGATTGCCGGGCTGCAGGACACTACTCCTGGGATTTTCGAGAGAATTCGAGCGGTCTTTCGTGGCTGCGGGGCGTACACGAATATCCGGCCGCGAACACGTCTAATTTTCGCATTTTTTCCGAGCATGCGCGTGATGTTGTTTATCAGCTGGTGCTCGAAGAGGCGCCGAACCGGCTCGCTCTTGAGAGCGAGCTCCCCGTATCGCACAAGCACCGTTTGCATCAGATTTAGAAGCACCTGTGAAGTAAAAAAGAAAATGGAAGGGCTTCAGTAGTCTTTGAGTAGCTTTAGAACGGTGTCGGCGGCCCTTCGGATTTCTTTCATACTTTTTGCGCCGGCGCACACCCCTTTACCAGAAACGAACAGGAGAACCACCACTTTGGGGTCCTCCAGTCGGAACACGAGTCCGGGAAACACCTCGGGTTCGTATTCGGTGTTCTCGAAGCTGCGAGCTATGCGCTCCAGATCGAACTCCCGGAAGAAGTCAAAGGACGCCACAATGTTTTGGACCTGAACTTTTGGAGGCCCACGAATTTTGGCGCCTATCCGCTTCAGTTTTCTGGTGAGCTTGGCGATCGCTTGTTTTGCATCGCGCATTCCCTTCGCACCCACACAGTTCATCTTTCCGGAAGCGAAGATGAGGAATGACGCTGGCGGATCCTCAGATTTGTAGGCGATACCTGGAAAGACCTCCGGATCGTATCGTGCCCCCTCAAGCGAACGTGCCAGTTTTTCGAGGTCGAATTCTGTATTGGGATAGGTCACGGAGAGAACGATGTTTTGAATCTCGATTTTCACCTTGGCCATACCCTCCAACCTAAAGGTAAATGAGCAGGGGGGTTTATAAAGGGGTGGGGCGTGCTCGATGGCTAGGAAAATCCGACAGACGAAGGCGGGGTCACTGTTGGTGGGGGAGATGCCGCACGGATGCCGGTTGTGCGTTAAGGGAGCAAAGCTCGTTTTGTTCGTTACCGGATTATGTGATCGCGGGTGTTTTTACTGTCCTTTGTCGGAAAAACGCAAAAACAAAGATGTAGTCTACGCAAACGAGCGTCCTGTGAGGCGGTGGGCTGACGTGCTCAGGGAGGCACGCGAGATGAACGCTCTAGGAACCGGTCTGACTGGTGGAAGCCCAACACTCCGTTTTCGCCGCTTGTTGAGATTTATTAAGTTGCTGAAAAAGGAATTCGGGCGCGAGCACCATGTGCATCTCTATTGCTGTGCTGATCTTCCGATGTCAAAGCTCGAGGCACTCAGACGGGCGGGCCTAGACGAAATTCGCTTCCACACGTGGACTATCGAGCCGGTCGAGAGAGCACTGAAAGCTGGATTGAATGCGGGCGTGGAGCTGCCGGCGATACCGAAGACGGAGAAGCGGTTGATTGAGTATCTCGGACGTCTCGATTCGATTGGTTGCCGTTTTGCAAATCTGAACGAGCTCGAGTTCTCGGAAACGAATGCTCGTGCTTTGCTGGAGAGAGGATTTCAGCTGAAATCCGAGACCTCGATGGCCGTGCGGGGCAGTGAGCGAACGGCGAAGCGAGTATTAGAATGGGCCAGCACACATGTGGACATGAGCGTCCACTACTGCCCAAGCCGTTTGAAGGACGCCGTACAGCTGAAAAACCGTTTGATCCGAAAGGCGCTCCACATCGCCAAGCCGCACGAAGAGATAACCGAGGAGGGTCTTCTCTTCAAGGGAGTGATTGAGGGTTTGTCCTTAAGCCAGCTGAGGTCAACGAGGCAACGGCTTATCCGCAGGTACTCTCTTTCTCCGAAGGACGTTTATGTGGATTTCCAGAAACGGCGGCTGGAGATCCACTGGCGGCTGGCTGAGAAGCTGAGCAAGCTTGAGCCCTCACTTCGATTCGCGCTTGTGGAGGAGTACCCAACGTTTGATCGTCTGGAGACGACCTACATTCCGCTCGAGTAGTTTTTATCAGATGTCGTCGAAATGAATGTGATGCGCGTCCTCATTCAAGGGCTGGGAGAGGTCCCAATTCCAGTACTTCTTTCGATCCGCAAGCTCAAGCCCGATGTCGCCTACATCGTGTGTTCTGAGTATCAGCTAAATTATGTTCATCCCTCCTTCGAGAAGAAAAACCGGGACCTGATAGTGGAAGAAGCGAGGAAAACACGCACGCGAGTGATCTTCAAACAGTGCGACGTGTTCAACCCCAAGTCGATTAGAGATTGTTTGCTTGAGTTGCTCAAAGCTGTGGATATTTTTGAGCACGAGGTGATATTCAACTACACGAGTGGCTCCGCCCCTGTCAGATTGTTTTTGGGCGTGCTGGGCGTCCAATTCTCCAGGTATTCCGATCGCTGTCGAGTGATGTACTCGATCAAGTACCCCAGGCAAAAATTGGAGATCATGCGGAACCACGGGGAGGCGTTGTGCGAGTTCCTACCCTCGGATATCGACCTCCTCCTGGACGTGGGCTTGCGGAAGCTGAAGAAGCGTCAGCGATAGCGCTCAGCCAGCCTTGCGTAGTTCAGCGCTTGGGTTTTAATGTTCTTGTATTCCTGGGGAGTGAGGGCACGCAACGGTCTGGCAGGAACACCGACTACGATGGTTTTTGGCGGGATCTCGGCGTCTCTTAGCACCACAGCTCCCAAACCCACGATCGCTCCCCGTCTGACGCGCGCACGATTGAACACAGTTGCGCCTCCGCCGATAACAGTCTGGTTCTCGATGGTGGCTCCGTGAATCAGCGCCTGGTGGCCGACTATCACATAGTCCCCGATTTTGACCGAAGCGTAACGCGGTTTTCCATCGTAGATATCGCCGACGTGCACGACCGCGTTGTCCTGAATGCAGGTGTAGCGTCCGATCGTGATTTTGCCGAAATCACCCCGTAGCACCGCCCCGGGCCATACACTCGAGTGCGCTCCTATTTCCACATCTCCAATGATAACTGCTGATGGATGAATCATTGCAGTGGGGTGGATTCTGGGTTTTTTCTTGCCGAACTCCTGGATCACGAGGGCACACCGCCCGTTTCTTCTTCTCGCTTGGAGTACACCAACACGATGTCTCCGATCGCCATTATGCTCTTATAGGGAATGGTGAGTGCTCGTCCTGCTTTCTTCCCGAAGACAAGGCCCACCACCACGCCTTCGCGGTCCTCGATCACGACGTCTTCAATCGCTCCTATGTACTTCCCGCGATCGCTGTAAATGCGCATCCCCAAGAGCTTGCTTGCTCGTCTCACCCGCTCACCTCACCTTTCTAACTCATGTGAAGACCCTTTTTAGCGTTGTGTTTCACAAAAACTCAAAAGAAGCATTGGGGTTAAGTATTGGATGGCCGGGGTGGCGTAGCCAGGTAGCGCGCGAGCCTGGAGAGCTCGTGGCCCTTTGGGCCTCAGGGGTTCAAATCCCCTCCCCGGCGTCATAAAGTCAACTTCTCATCAGACGGCGGTATCTGCCGTCAAAAATGTGATGTGAGCTTTTCGAGGGTTGCCGGTGGGCTCCGAAACGAAATCATTATAATACGTGACTTGATGAAGGAAGGTGGGATGAAATGAGTAAGAGTAAGACTTCAATTTTTGTTGTTATCAGCTCAGCCACACTACTACTGATCTTACTCTCCACGCCTTTTCCGGTTGTTGCGTCAGAATCTACCATAACAATCAGGGGAAAAGCAATGTTAGAGGAAGCAACTGATCACAGCGGGATAACTATCGAAGTCTGGCTTAATGGACAATCTTGGAATGTAGTAGCGAGCACGACAACCGCTGTCGATGGATCTTACATGATGGATAACGTGCCCCCTCTCTCTGGCAACGATTTTTATTCGGTCATAGCATCCAAGGAGGATTACAGTGGGGATCAGTATACTATTTGGTCGTCGGAAGCCCCTCCTGGGAGCACGGTAGAGGTTCCGGATTTGATCCTCCATGGGCGAAAATGGGTTGCTTTTAACTGGGTCTATCAACCGAACGGAACAACCGACCTCTACTCTGACAACCTGCCAAGTGGGACCACCATTTTATACTCCATTGACCCCTTTCCCCGGGGATTCATTTTCTCCACGGCCACAAGGACCGGCGTAGTAGCCGACCTGTATTTTTCCGATTCTGAAGATTGCCCATACTCTTTCTTGGCAAATAATGGCTCTGGGGGAATTCACGACATGGGCGCGGTTCCCATGGAGAGCGTTGCCGAGGCCCCAGATGCTTCTTTGGGTGTCGGACTATATGAATTCTACAATTGTCTGGACACGCCCGCTGTTATAGGGCACACTTACTGTATCGTGACCAGAGACGGGGCACATTATGCTAAAATCCATATTATCGTGCCCCCCACCGCCCTGAGTATTTCACAAAGAGACTTTCGCTTATTGCCCAAGGAAAACATGGTTTTGACAGCCACGCTTACCTTTGATGGAAAACCTCTCGCAAATAAAACCGTTAGTTGGCATGCAAGTTCAGGCACCATCAGTCCACTATACCACGAAACGAATTCTGCAGGACAAATTTCTGCTATTTTCACTGCTCCAGAAATTTATTCTCCGGATCCCGTAATTATTTCTGCGTCCTTTGCAGGAGAAGGCAACAAATACTCAGAGAGCAGCGACAATTCGTTTTGCACCCTCCTCTTTGCTGTTTTGACTTTTAACAAAATAGATGGAACCCCCCTTGCTAACGCCGAGATTTATTATGGTTACTCCAGCGACCAGATCACTAATTATCTTGGTACTACCAATGATGAAGGCAAAATAGAATTAGAGAACTCCGACTTTGGTGGACGGACAATTTACTTCAAAACTTCAGATGGGAGATACATGGGGAGTACTTCTATCAGCTCAACAGGTGGCGAGGCAACCGTCAAGCTCACCGAGGTTTCCCAGTTCCCAATTTTGTGGGTCATCGCCACTATTGCTGTTGTCGTGATAGCAATTGGCGTAGTGGTTCTTATCAAAAAAAGTAATTGAGAGTTTTTACCAGTAAAAAGGTGCCAAAATCCCCTCCCCGGCGCTCGTTGTGTTTTGAAAGTGTTCTTTCGTGTTTTTGGAAAGATTTCTGAATACCATGCCATACACTGCACGCGGGTGGATTACAGCAGTTCTCTTAGCTCTTCTTTACTTATGCCGGCTTGTCTCAAAATTTCGAGCAAGGTCCCCTTCGGTAGATCCTTTTTATGAAGTGGAACAACAACCCTTCGCTTGGTTTCTGGATGATAATATAAGTGGTGGCTCCCTTTGATCCTGTCCAAAACGAATCCCTTTCTTTTTAGCACTTTGATGACTTTTTCTGGCGTGAGAACTGGAAGCTTAGGCATGAACTTCAGGTGCTTTCACGGTCACGGTGTGCTCCAAGATGCGTTCTTCGGTTGGGATCTCCTCACCGTGTTCCTGCAGGCTTTCCAAATACAGCTCGATGGCTTCCTCCGCCATCTTTATAGCCTCCTTCTTAGTACTTCCATACGTAACACATCCAGGTAAGGAAGGAACAATCACGGTATAGCCGCCCTCCGGCTCCTTTCTGAGTATGACCCGATACGACAATCTTTTCATACGGTTAATTTTCTGCTCTGTTCAATAAAAAGATGCTCTTCGCGACCCAAGGTCTTTTGCCATAATTTTGCCAGCTCCCCAGCGCTTGAAGTCAAAAGCCCTTCAACTCGCTGTCCCACCGGCGGTTCCAGTTTTGATGGAATCCCTGCCAAAATTCACAGTTAAAGGAGCTCATGAGAACAACTACAGGACGAGGATGATAATTGGAATCGACACCTCAGGTAAGCTAAATCAGTTGCCTATGTGGGTCGCGGCTGTTAAGCAAATGCGGGGAGGGCTGCTGGAAGAGCTTAAGAAAAGTGTTGGAAAGAGGCTCCCCATCGTGCTGAGGAGAAGGAGGCTCGATGGCAAGTACCTGAACCAAAAGGAAATCGAAACGCTAAAGCGCGGTATCGTTTTTTCGGTAGCAGTGTTGAGGTCTCCTGTGTACGGTTCATGCCTCAAGAATTTCAGGTACTTCCGTGATCCAGAAGCTAGGTTACTGGCATCCGTTATCTTTCTCACGTTGAAAAATCTCGAGCTTCGGAATGAAGACGTGGTGCTTATCGACAAGGACTACGACTATAACAAAATGAGATTTCTGTGTTCATCTGTGTCATTTCTTTTGCGCAAGTTGAGGAGAGAAAATCCAAGCGTAGAAATCGGCACTTCCTACAATGAAAGTATCGGGTTGGCAGATATTGTGGCAAAGCTTGCGAGATTGGGTAAATTACCAGCCATCGAAATCGACCGGCATGAGCTAGAAAACATTCTGCAACACTTCTAGAAAGCGAGGTTATCATCCCGGCCGGGGGACCTATCCTAGATAGGTAGACACCCCGACAGGTCAATCTAACTAGAGCACCGGCATATTAAATCTTTTTTGTTGTTTTGCCAATGAGAGAATAAACACTCACAGTTCCCATAGATAGTGCCTGATTCGGATCTCGCGCCGTTTAACTTGAGCCCTCAAAGTTTGACCTGCGCCCTATAATCCCACCGACGGCTCCACAGATAATTTACGAAAAACCCGGTTCTTCGTAGTCGGCCGGGGCCTTTTGACCTCAAGCCACGCTCCCCTCCCCAGCGCTTGCTCACCTTTTTAAATCCGACAAAGAAATCTATGAGAGGTTGGAACATGGCGGAAGAAATCAAGCACGTGGTTCGTCTGGTCGGGAAGGACCTGGACGGGACAAAGGCGGTTCACAGAGCACTGTGTCAGATTAAGGGAGTGAGCTTCAGCTTTGCGCGGGCCGTGGCGTATGCGGCAGGGGTGGATCCGTTCAGAAGACTGGGGGCGCTGAGCGACGAGGAAATCGCCAAGCTGGAGCAGGTGCTCAAAAATCCGCTTGAACACGGGATTCCGAGCTGGATTCTAAACCGACGCAAAGATTTCGTTACGGGGAAAGATCTGCACCTGTTGGAGATGGATATCGATCTCACGGTTAGGGCGGATATTGGTAGGGAGCGCAGGATTCGGAGCAGAAGGGGTATACGACACGAACTGGGGCTGCCGGTTAGGGGGCAGCGCACGAGAACCACCGGCAGAAAGGGGATGACGGTTGGTGTTAGCAGGAAGAAAGAGGGACAGCCATCGGGTGAGAAGAAGGAGGAGAAGAAGAAATGAGGAGACAGCGCAGGAAGTACACAACCCCTCGCCATCCCTGGGAAAAAGAACGCATGGACTATGAGGACCAGCTTCTCCGGAAGTACGGGCTCAGACGGAAGCGCGAGATTTGGAAGGCCCAAACCATCCTACGCACGTTTAGAACCCAAGCGCGCTTGTTGCTCACCAAGACCGGAAAGCAGGCGGAACTCGAGACTCGACAGCTCTTTGAGCGGCTACAAAAGTTCGGCTTGGTGGGAGAGAATCCCACCCTCGACGACGTCTTGAGCTTGACTGTGGAAAAAGTGATCGAGCGTTTTCTGCAATGGGTGGTGTACCAGAAGGGTTTGGCGAGAACCCCAAGGCATGCTAGGCAATTGATAGTTCATGGGCACGTGCAAATTGGTAATCGGCGGGTTAGGTCGCCCACCTACATGGTGCCGGTGAGCGAGGAGGGGCTCATCGAGGTGTCGCTTCCTTCCAGAGGGGAGGCAAAACCAGCACAGGTCACAGAAGTGAGCGAAGCGCAGGCCGGAGAAACGGCCGAAACGGAAGCCGCTACTGCGAGTGAGTGACCATGCCGGAAGGTCAGGAGCGAAGGGAAAAGTGGGGCGTGGCACACATCTATTCCTCGTTTAATAACACCATCGTGCACATAACCGATCTCACCGGGGCAGAGACTATTGCTCGCGCGTCGGGTGGGATGATCGTGAAAGCCGATCGCGAGGAGTCCTCCCCCTACGCGGCGATGCAAGCGGCGTTTAGAGCTGCTCAGGAGGCTATGGATAAAGGTATCGAGGGAGTTCATATCAAGGTGCGCGCTCCGGGAGGTCATGGTCCCAAGATCCCTGGTCCGGGAGCGCAAGCTGCCATTAGAGCGCTTGCTCGAGCCGGATTGCGCATAGGGCGTATCGAGGACGTCACTCCCATTCCACATGATGGGACCCGCAAGCCGGGAGGCAGGCGCGGGAGACGTGTCTAAGAGGTGAAGGGTTTTAAATCCTTCGACGTGTAGGAGTTCGGATAAGATGGAAGTTGAACTGATCAAACACGATGGGGCCGAGTTGCATTTCATCCTTTCTGATGCGACGCCGGCCTTGGCCAACACTCTGCGCCGGGCGATGCTCGAGGAAGTTCCGGTGATGGCGATCGATGAAGTGGAGTTCGTGCGCAACGACTCAGCGATGTACGACGAGGTGCTCGCGCACCGGCTCGCCATGATCCCCCTTAAGACTCCGCTCCGCGGCTACGTGTTTCCCGATGAGTGCAAGTGCGGTACTGGGCGATGTCCGAAGTGTTCGGTTGAGCTGACCTTGAAAGCTGAGGGGCCGGCAACGGTGCTCAGCGGTGATTTGAAATCCTCGGATGAGCAGGTCAAGCCCATAAGCCCCTCCATCCCCATTCTGCGGTTGCTCGATGGTCAGAAGTTAGAGCTCGTGGCCATTGCCAGGCTTGGCCGCGGGAAGGAGCACGCTAAGTGGCAGACGGCGGCGGTGGGATACAAATACATGCCCGTTATCAAAATCGACGAACAAAAATGCACCGCGTGTGGAAAGTGCGTGGAGGCGTGTCCCAGAGGGGTGCTCAAGCTGGAGAACAAGGAGCTCAAGGTTGAGGATGTGCTTTCATGCACTCTCTGCAAGGCGTGCGTGGAAGCGTGCCCCACGGAGGCCATCGAGGTCTCGGGAGACCCGTCGAAGTTTGTGTTTAAGGTGGAGTCAACGGGGGGTTTGCCTCCGGATCAGATAGTGCTGCTTGCGATCGAGTCACTGGTGAAAAAGTTTGGCGATTTTGTGAAGGCCGTTAAACGGCTGTGAACGATCCGAGCGAGCTCATAAGCTGAGTTTAGATGGGGTTCTCCGGAAAGTCACGGCTTTGTCGGAGAACTCGCTTTGTTCAGCCTCTGCTTGGCTGGAAAAGCCCTCCATCACCAGTTTGTCATCGAACACGCTGCTTGTGTTTTCCACGAGCTTGAATTTCAGGTAAAACACACGCTGATCGTTGGAGTAGTAGCCGACGATTTTTGCCACTCCCTCACGGTTATCTCCTGAGACGATGTAAAATTTGGTTGTTCCTAGGGGTTGTTGGTCGTAAAGTTTCACGGTTTGAGAGGGACTCCAGCCCTCCCACTCCTCAAGCATGATTCCTGAGATAGGTGGAGTCTCTTGTAGCACTTTCCAGTAGGTCTCGGGGTTGAACACGCTGCGTTCGAGCAGGGTTACGATGGTCCAAGCCTCCGAGGCAGGGTCCACATCGCGCCCGACTTCGCCTTCAAAGTCGTCGCGGAACCAAACACCCCAGATCGTTCCGGGGATGGTCACGTTTCCACGGTTGTCTGTGAGATCCGAGAACGGGTACTCCCCGCTCTGCACCATTCGGTCGTAGAACGGTGCGTATTTTTCGAGGATGTGGTTTCTGAGCTCTGGTGTGAAGTAGTCGAGCGGGTTGGCGCTCCAGTTGTTTCGATCGTTCGGGTCGGGTGTGATGCCCGCGTTGAAGCTCTCGTCCAGCACTTCGAAGTCGAGCGTGTGGTTTCCGTCCGGATAGTAGAGGTAGCCGATGTGAGTTCCGGCCTCGTAGGTCACGGAGCCGCACTCGTCCACCTCGTTCTTGATGGACTTCCGCAGGGCCAAGTGGTCAAAGCATATCTCGACTCCAGATCCAAGGTCGAAGTCTACTTGTGTGTTCACGAATACCTGCTCGCCTTCCAAAATGGTGTGCTCATCAGAAACATCGATGTCGTCACTCCTCACCGTACCTCTCGCGGGCAGATAAACTTTCACTAGATTGTCGCTCCAAGCAGGATAGTCGTCCGGAGCTTTGAAATACCATTTGCGGGCTCCTTCGATGTGCGTAGTGAAGTAGAAGTAGCAGTGATAGGGGGCGATTGGGATGTCTCCGCTTTGCTCATCGAGCTGGCACAGCAAGTCAAGATTCACAGGCAAGTGTGTGAACTTCACTTCTTCTGCGGGCGGGGTGGCTGGGGGTTGTTGAGGAAAAGTTTCATGAGGAGGCGTTTCTTGGTTTTCAGCTGGGAGGCGGATCAGGACTAGGAGGGCAAGTCCGCTGAAAACTATCACTGTCAGAATTCCAACTGCGAGGAGGGCTTTTGACGGCATCCAGACTCCATAAGCTATTCCCCGTTTGCCCGTAATAAATCTGAACTGATGAGTTCAGCGAGCATGGATGAGTTGGTAGCACAGCAAAGGAAACCTTCTAATCCCCCCACTTCCAAGAACTCTACCGGTGCGGGGGTGGCCGAGTCAGGTCAAAGGTGCCAGCTTGAGGGGCTGGTCCCGTAGGGGTTCGGGGGTTCAAATCCCCTCCCCCGCACCAGCTTGCAAGTAGCCCAAATTGTACATGTTTTTGGGTCCGCGTGGTCAAGCCGAACCTGAACCGCCAGCCCCGTGTCCGCGCGCATGGTTGAAGTTATATGAGGAGGCTCTAATAGGGATAGTGGGGTTGCTGAGTGAACGGCGAGGACGTGGAGCCACCGAATGTTCGTGAGCTGCTCACTCAGATGAAGGACGTCTCCGACCTGATGGTGGATCTAGCATATGCGACAGTGTTTTTTGAGGATCGCGAGCTCGCCCGCTACATGTCCCAGCTGGAGGAGCGCATGGATGAGCTGATGTATGACATTCGAGCGGTGGCAGCTGTCGTTACGCGAAATGTGGACGAGGCCCGCCAGATAACCGGCATGCTTCAGGTGGCGAGCGGCGCCGAAGCCATTTCGAACGCGACGGGTGACATCGCTGACATCATCCGCAGGGGTCTGAAAATTCACCCGGTGGTGAAGGAGGCGTTCACGATTTCCGACGAGCAGATGGTCAAGATAAAGGTGGCCGAAAACTCGGAGCTCGCCGGAAAGACCTTCAGAGATCTTCGCTTGCCGTCCCGAATAGGTGTCTGGACGTTTGGTCTCAGGAAGGGCAAACAGTGGATATTGTCACCCCCCAGCGACACGCAAATAGAGGCTGGCGACGTGATGCTCTCTAAAGGCCCGCGCGAGGGAGTGGCCGAGCTCTGCCGGATGTCCGGTAGCAAGCCCAGCGGGCGCCCTGTGCGGCAGCGCGATGGGCTGAGATCTCTCAGGAAGGCGCTAGCCGAGATGAAGGACCTGACCGTGGCTATGGTGGATATGGCGTACTCCTCTCTCCTGTTTAACTCCAGGGAGATCTCGGAGGAGGTGCGAGATCTAGAGGAAAAGTTTGACAAGCTCAACTACTCTCTGTGGTTGGAGACTCTGAGGGCAGCACGCCATGAACCAAACTTGAAAAAACTCAATAGTGTCTTGCAGCTCGTGCGCTCCATGGAGCGCATATCAGATGCCGCAGACACCATTGCGGACGTGGTGCGCCGGCAAGAGGAGCTCCACCCGTTGTTCTCGACGGTACTCAGCGATTCCCAAGAGCAGATAGGCCGGACTACCGTGAGTGTTGGTTCTTCTTTCGCTGGCAGGCCTCTCGGTGAACTTGCTCTGTGGAAGCGACTGGGGGTATACGTCTTCATGGTGAAGCGCGGCCGGCGATACGTTGTGAGACCGGGGCGGAATTTCAAGATCAGACCTGGTGACGTTCTTTTCCTGCGCGGGAGCAAAACAGGTGTTGAAACAGCAATACGAGAGGGAGCTGGAGAATGAGGATCGTGTGGTGTCGCGATCTGGAGGACATAGTAAACATAGCGCGGGCTTACGGATGGATCTTCCATTATGTGGCCAATGACGCTCATTATTATTACGTGTATGCAGGAGTCGAGAGCGAGCTTCTCTGCATCGCGACGAAAAGCGAGAAACCGCTGAACGGGAAGTACGTGTCGATCGATGACGAGGGCAATCTAAAAGTCTCAGAACAGCCGATCCCTCCTTCTTGTGCGAAACTGATCGATGTGGAGCGAGACGATACTTTCACTCAGTTCCTAAACGAGCGCCAGCCCCGCGATTAGCTCGATCATCTTTTCCTCCACCCTGTTCTCCTTTATCCCGTACTTCTGCTTGATTAGCTCGGCCTTTTTCCGGGTGAGCTTGAGAGCGGTGTTCGTGGGTTTGATACCGAATTCGTTCAGGAGGGTTGTTATGGAGTTCCGCACGGACTTGGTATTTTCTCCGACGCACACGAATGCAAAGTTTCGAGTGGATTCGTGCACCCCCACCTTGGCTATGGCACGGCGGATCTCCTTTTCCACTGCCGCCCATCGGAGGATTTCAAGATCGGGAGACTGAGCCCGCATTTCGCCGGTGCGCATGGCGAGCAGGGCTTGACGAACAGCGTGGACGAGATGGATAGGCCCCGCTATGTATTCGGCATCGAATACCTGCAGAATAGTGGCGTTGCGTTTCCCTATCACCCTGGCTTTTTCGATCAGCTCCTCGGGATCTTTCACCCTCCCTTTTCCGCCTTCCACACCCACGACCTTTCGCATTCCGGCCACTCGGTAGATGCGCATCGTTTCACCATTTGCCTCTTCACCTATAACTCTCCTTTGCCCCCATAGTGAAATTCATAAGTCCAGCCCTCCACATTTAGGTGGTCGTGCGGATGAGACCAGTGGCACGCAAGGTGAGGATCGAAGAGCTTGTTACCGGCGAGTACAAGCGATCAGAGGACGGAACGGAGCCAGCACATCTGGTAACTCCTTGGGGCGTACAGCTGACGAGGGCCCGGGTGATGGGGACAGTGGTAGACAAGTTCATACGAGAGGACGGGAGCTACGGGACTTTTACTCTGGACGACGGCAGCGGGATTATCCGGGTCAAGGTCTGGGGAAAGGATGTGGACAAGATATCGGACACAAACGTGGGCGATTTGGTAGACGTGATTGGCCGGGTTCGCGAGTTCGAGGGAGAGGTGTACTTGGCTCCCGAAACGATAATCAAAGTGCGAGATCCCAACTGGGAGACGGTTCGCGTTCTCGAAATCGTCCGCGAGCGAAGAAAAATGCTAGCATGCGGCGCGCGACCTTCTGTTGAACCAGAACCGGAGCCCACCCAAGTGGTCATCGAAAAACAGACCTCTCCGGAGACGGCCCCTCAGCAGGGGGGTGGAGTAGACGAGTCCTTGAAAGAGAAAGTGTTAGAAGTGGTGAAACAGTTCCCCTCGGGTGTAACGATCTCGGAGATCTATGATCGGGTGGACCTCGCACCTCGCGAAGTGGACGAGGCGTTGCGCGAGCTCTTGGCTGACGGGCGCATTTATGAGCCAGAATCTGGCAGGTACAGGGTGGTGTGATGGATGAGTACGAGGAGCTGCTGGAGCGGGCTTTTCAGAGCCTCCCAAAGACCTCGAAGAGCGACACACGTTTTCAGATCCCGGAGGCTGAAGTGACCGTGGCGGGAAGTCAGACAGTGGTGAAGAACCTTCGCTCTGTTGCCTCGGCGCTGAACCGTGATCCGACACATCTGGCGAAGTTCCTGCTTCGCGAACTCGCAGCAGCCGGGGCGCTAAAGGAAAATCAGCTTGTGGTCCAAGGCAAATTCCCGCCCGGCGTGATTCAGGAGAGGATAAATCGCTACGTGCAAGAATACGTGCTGTGCAAGGAATGTGGAAAACCCGATACCCGCCTTGAGAAAATCGATCGGATTCTGGTGTTGCGCTGCGAGGCGTGTGGGGCAAGGACTCCGGTTCGAGGGACGTGAATGCCTCTGCTGAGGGTCGTTCGCACCCGCGGAGAGACTTTGGTGATCGTTTGTGATCGAGAGCTGCTGGGGAAAACCTTCAGACACCGGAAAATGAAGCTGGAGGTCAAGGAGAGCTTCTACAGGGGCCGCGAAGCAAGCATCGAGGAATGCATGCGGGCCCTCGAAGACGCCACGATTGCCAACCTTGTGGGCTCCATCGTTGAACACGCCATCAAAGCAGGATTAATCGACCGGCGCTGTGTTTTTAGGTTTCAGGGGGTCCCACACGCTCAGCTAGTCAAGATGTAGTCCGTTCCAAGGTTCGTGCGAACAACCATGTGAACTCCTGTGGCCGGTTCAGAAAAGCCAGACGTTCTGGGTTTTTGATGAGCGAATACAAATCCCGTGCTCTTTCTATTCCTAGTTCTGGAATCTCAACAGCTTTCAATCTTCTCAGCTGGGGAACGTCGCCATAGTGGGGGTTGGGCGTGAGGGTCCCGTCGACCAGCTCGTAATACGCTGCTCCACGCTTTTTGACGTACTCATCGTAGAGGGATGAAAACGCGCGGCTCACCCAGTTGGCCAGTTTTAAAGTGTTCGGCCCCGGATTGATGGTCACATGGCCGTAGTTGGGCGGAATGACCAGCTTGTCGCCCTTCTTCGCTTCGACCAGCACAGCATCTACGATTTTGTCCCCTTCGGATTTCTGGAGCAAGAAGTGCGCTCGTCCTTCCACGACCTCGTAGATTTCGGGATAGGTTATGCCCGGGGCACATTCGGGGTGATAGTGCCCCTTGGTTTTCACCAGCTCCTTCCCCATCACGAGCGGAGGAATGACCGTAATGTCGTAGCGAAGATCGTGGCGCATGATGAGCTCTCGGTCTTCTTCAAACCACAGATCCCGATACATATAGTAGAGCGGTAAGTCTTGGTTTTTAGCGGCCCATTCCTGATCTAAGATGACATCCGCCATGTCGGCAACGCGACGCACGTTTGCAGGTCTTTCGATGCTGCCGAATCGAAGCGTGGGGATGCGCATGTTTTGGGTCTCCTCAATACACGATGATGCTCCGGATGTGGGGGATTTTTTTGAGAGCGTCTATGACCTCGCCCTTCACTGGGCACTCAGTTATGACCGTCAGCTTGGGCGCGGTGCTCAAGTGGGGATCGTCTGTGACTACCTGCCGGATGCTTATTCCCGCGTTGGACACCACTTCGGCTACGCTCTTGACTATGCCCGGCTTTGCAGCGTCATCGGGGATTATCTCGATCACTCCTAGATTCAGCTCTCTAGCGACTCGGCGGAGAAATGCCGTGGATTCCAAGTTCTGAAAGATATTTTTCAGCTGTGGATCTTCCAAGATCTTTTTGGCGGTCATCTCGACCGTGCGCCGATCAACACCGATGTGGCGGGCTATCTGTGTAAAGGGAATCTTGATTTCCTCACAGTATATGTTTTCATCGTCTCCGACGTGAAGCCCGTGTTTTAGCAAGAACTTCACCACCTCCAGCTGGGCAGGATAGTTTTCGAATACCTGATTGATTCGAGACCACACGGATGGGCTTTCTATTCGCTCCCGCTGTTTTCCCACCGACCACGCCATCAGATAACGGATGAGCGATTCCGCCATGTCGCGGTCGATCCGGAGTTCCGCTGCTTTTTTTCGAATCCGTGAGAGCACCTTTTGTTCCCGTACTTCATCCGTTACCGGCAGTTTCAGCCTGCTTTTGAGTTGGGCTATCTGATTGGCCAGCTTCAGGCGCTGTGCAACCAATTCGAGGATGCTCTGGTCGATCCTGTCAATTTGCTGGCGCAGGGCTTTGAGTTCCTTGCTTACTGCTATGTTTCCACCCTCCCTCCTTTCTGTGCGGGTGCTGTTAAGATTATGGTTTCCTTCCTTTTCCTCCAGAGGCGCACGGTTTCCAAGATGGCGTCGAGTTCGCCTACTGCAACGACTGCCGGCCCCGTGCCTGTCAGTCCGGCGCCCACCGCGCCGGAGCGCAGAGCTTCGAGAGCTGGCGAGGGGTCAATGTCAAGCGAGTATGAATACAGCAGTCCGTTGAGAATCATTGCCGGCCATATTTCTCCAGAAAGTGCAAGTCGATGAGCCTCGTCTACTCCGGATGCTATTCGGGAGAAGTCCTTCCGGGCGAGAGCAGCGGTATATATGCGGCGCTTGGGTACTAAAACGGCGACCTTGTACTTTTTCGGTATGCGCACTCTTTTCAGAATCTTGCGTTTCAGATTGTGGGTCACCACCCCGCATCCCAAAAGAGAAGCCGCGGCATCGTCAAGCGCACCCGTCAGCGTTACGCCAGCGTCAAAGGCGGCTTCGATCCCGATGTTTAGTATTTCTTTTTCGCTCGGTTTTTCTCCGAGAGCCGCATAGGTAGCGAGCGTTGCAGCGTTCGCGGCGGCGCTGCTGCTGGACAACCCAACGGCGATCGGAATATCTGAAGTCGTGTGGACTCTCGCCCCCGCTGAGATGCCAACGCGTTTGAGCACTTTTTCGACGCAAAGTTCGACAAGCCGCGGATCACACGTTTTCCCTTCCACGCGCCCCTTTACTCCACGCAATTTGTCTCCGATTTCGACCCGAGCGTACACACGCAGCTCTATCCCAAAGGCAGCGCCCTTTCCAGTCGCCAAAGCATTCACAATCGTAGCTGAGGCGCAAGCCGACGCGATTCCAACACTGTACAATCCTGCTCGCCTCACTAGACTTGGTTCGGGTTGATGATGCCCGCTCGCAACATGTGGTCTGCGAGCACTATGGCCATCATCGCTTCAGCAACAGGTACAACGCGTGGACAGAGGTTCGGGTCAAACCGTCCTGCAAGTTTGAGTTCAGTTTCCTTCCATGTTTCAAGATCGACAGTCGTTTGGGGTTTACGGATCGATGACGGCGGCTTTACTGTTATCCTCACACGGATTGGCATGCCGGTTGAGATCCCACCCAAGATTCCCCCGGCTTTGTTCGTCAATGTTACGATTCGCCCTCGACGAACGGAAATGGGATCGTTGGCTTCGGAGCCCAGCATGGTGGAGAAGTCTCGGCCGGCTCCCATCTCAACAGCTTTGACCGCGCCGATCGACATCATTGCCTTTGCGAGATCCGCATCCAGTTTGTCGAAGACCGGTTCGCCAAGTCCAGCGGGGACGTTTAAGGCGATCACCTCTACCACCCCTCCTGTGGTGTCCCCTCGGGAGGCAGCATCCAAGACCGCTTGAAGCATTTTCTTTGCCGTTTTGGGATCGGCGCAACGCATCTCGTTTTTTTCGGCATAGCGTTTGATCTGTGCTGGCTTGATTTCCCTTCCCACGGAAACTCCAGCGGCTTCGATCGTGTGGCCGAGAATCTCCACTCTCTTCAGCCCCAGAAGCTTTTTGGCTATCGCGCCAGCGGCTACTCGCCCCACGGTTTCACGTGCCGAGGCCCGCCCTCCACCGCGGTAGTCCACGTGGCCATACTTCAGCCAGTAGGTGAGGTCGGCGTGTCCTGGCCGGGGCTTTCGTTTTATCAGCTCATATGGTCTGGAGTCCACATCCCTGTTCCACACGAGCATCGAGATGGGGGTGCCGAGTGTTTTTCCTCTAAAAACTCCGGAGAGGATCTCGACACGGTCGAGTTCGCGCCGAGGACTCGTCACCCGCGAACTCCCCGGTCTGCGCCGGTCGAGCTCGCGCTGGATGTCTTTTTCCGAGAGCGAGAGTCCGGCGGGAACACCGTCGACTACCACACCGACGGCCCTGCCGTGGCTCTCCCCCCAAGTGGTCACTTTGAACGCAGTGCCAAAGGAGTTTCCTCCCATGTGCTGACCCCTCTCATTTCTGTTTTTACTCTCTTAACCGTTGCTTTGTGTGCCTGTACACCAACAACCCGCCGATCGTGCTGTTGGGAAAGCCAAACAGTAAGTGAAAATTAGAAACAGGCTTTGTGCTGCTGTGTTTTAGGGTTTAGAAGTGATAATTTCTATTCGAGCCCCGAGCTTTTTCAAATCGTCGACAAAACCCGGATACGATACGGGAATGCTTTCAGCACCGCTTACGAGAGTTTGCCCGGTGGCTACGAGCCCAGCAATCGTCAGCGCCATGGCTATCCGGTGGTCTCCATAGGAGTCCACCGTGTTCCCCGTCAGCCCCTTACGCCCAAAGAGTTTCAAACCGTCTTCCAGCTCCTTTACCCGTGCTCCCAAGCGCTCGAGCCCAATGGTCAGCGTTCTGATGCGATCGCTTTCCTTGATCCGGAGATGCGGGACGTTTCGGATTTCGGTGGTTCCGTCTGCGATACTGCCGAGCACAGCTAGCACTGGAACGAGATCGGGCGTGTCGGCACAGTCGAACTCGCTGCCCGAAAGCTCGCTTCCACGAACCGAGATCGCGCCGGTTTTTACCTCCACCTCTGCGCCGAATTCGCGAAGATAGTCCACTATGCGCCGATCCCCTTGGACACCCCGGTAGTTCAGATTGTCGACTTCCACGCAGGAGCCGGTGAGGGCCGCCCCCCCGAGCACGAAGCTGGCGGAGGAAAAGTCACCTGGTATCTCGATGTCGAGCGGTTTCAGTCTTTGGCGCCCCTCGACTTTGAACCACATGAGCGATTTGTCGTGCTTGATGCGCGCCCCGGCCTTTCGCAACAGATCCAAGGTGATTTCGACGTAGGGCTTGGATCGAAGCTCATCGGTTATGGTTATCTCCACATCCTCCCGTGCCTGGGTGCCAGCGATGAGCAAGGCGGATATGAATTGTGAGCTAACAGTGCCGGTGATTTCGGTTTCTCCACCTTCGAGTCCTCCGCCGACGACCACTGGCGGTCGTCCGTTGGCCCCTTGGCATTTCGCCTCGGCTCCGAGCTGTTTGAGCGCATCGATTAGCGGCCCCATGGGCCGTCTGAGCAACGAGCGATCTCCCGTGAGGCGGATAGGGGCTGGGGAGAGTGCACCGACTGCGGCAAGAATCCTGAGGGTTGTTCCCGAGTTCAGGGCATCGATCTCTCTTTGCTTCGCTCGGACCTGTCCTCCAGTTCCCCTCACGATCCACGCTTCGCCCTTTCGCTCAACGCGGGCACCGAGTGCTTTTATTCCCTCAATGGTCGCTTGCGTATCGAGGCTGAGGAGGGGGTGATGAATCCGGCTTTCACCCTCGGCTAGGGCGGCAATGATGAAGGCCCGGTGGGTGTAGGATTTCGATGGGGGCGCTCTTACTTTTCCCGAGAGCCGCGAGGGACGCACGAGCAGTTTCATCAAGTTGGTTTTGTGTTGTGAGCCTATAATGATGACTGAATTGAGAAGAAGGTCTACGATTTATCGTAGTCCTCTCGCGCCCCGGTTCGGAATGGAAAGTCTACGATTTATCGTAGACCTCGCGATTTGAGTTGGGGAACTCTACGATTTATCGTAGAGCTCATCACCACGAGCGCAAGGGGAGAACATGCAGAATCAGCACCAACTACGATTTATCGTAGTCTCGAAACCCGATCTTGGAACTCCACGATTTATCGTAGTCCTCTTCCAGTTGCGTCGCGCATGACTGACCACACACCTTTTAATTGGGTTGGAGTTAGTATGAGAGGGTGATTTGGCTGTCCGAGGTGGGCAAGCGAATAAGGCTTGAGCGCATCATCGACAGGAAGACAAGACGCACCGTGATCGTCCCCATGGACCACGGCCTTTCCATGGGTCCGATTCAGGGCTTGGAGGACATGGCGGCCACCATCAACAGTGTTGCTGAAGGGGGCGCCAACGCGGTGGTGCTCCACAAGGGGATCGTTCGAGCAGGGCACCGCGGATACGGCCGCGATATCGGTCTGATAATTCACCTCTCGGGAAGCACGTCCTTGGGTCCGGACCCGAACTCTAAGGTCCAAGTGGCCTCGGTTGAGGAGGCGCTCGCATTGGGCGCCGATGGAGTGTCGGTTCACATCAACGTGGGGGCGACGAACGAGCCGGAGCAGCTTAGAACTCTGGGGGAGGTTGCCGAAGCGTGTGATCGATGGGGGATACCTCTGTTTGCCATGATGTATCCGCGTGGCCCGAAAGTCAAGAATCAGCACGATCCGGACTTGGTCGCCCATGCGGCACGTGTGGGTGCCGAACTCGGGGCCGACATCGTGAAGACTGTCTACACTGGCGATGTGGATTCCTTCCGCAAGGTGGTTCGCGGTTGTCCCGTTCCAGTCGTGATAGCCGGCGGGCCCAAGGCGGCCACCGAGCGAGACGTGTTGCAAATGGCGGCCGACGCGATCGAAGCCGGGGCTATTGGGATCTCCATAGGCCGCAATATTTTCCAGCATCGCGACCCAATGCGCATGACGCGGGCTCTAGCCAAAATCGTCCACGAGGGTTTTTCTGTCGATGAGGCAATGAAGGAACTCGAAGGGTGAAGAAACGTTGCGCAAGTTGGTGTGGGTTCGGGCCGATGGAGAGGAGAGCTGGGACACTAAAAAGAAACTCGTGAAGAAAGCCATAGAGTGCGGCGTGGATGCCATAGTGGTCCGCCCCGACGAAGTCCGCCCGGTTCTGGAGCTCGGATCAGTGCTAGTCGCCTCCTCTGAGGACCTGCCAGGGGTGGGTGTGGTCCTCAGGCGGTTGAGTTCGCCATCCGAGCTGCAGGAGGTGAAGGGCTGGGCCACGCGCGTGAAGCAGAGCGGAAAGAAAACAGCAGTGACTGTTGATGTGGTCGACAAGCAGAGCGAGCGAGCGGCGGCGGAGCTGGGGTCTGTCGCCGATTTTGTTTTGGTTTGCGCCAAGGACTGGAAGATAATCCCGCTGGAAAACCTGATCGCCGATTTCCAAAAACTCCCCGGACGGCTTTTGGCTGAGGTGAGGAGCGCTGACGAGGCCGTGCTGGCGGCCCAAACACTTGAGGTTGGAACACACGGTGTTCTGCTCGATTCACGCGATCCAAAGGAGATCGAACGAACGTGTGAGCGCCTGGACGAGCTGAGCAGGGAGTCGCTCTCCTTGACAACTGCCCGCGTAGTCAGCGTTACGCCCGCCGGGATTGGCGACAGGGCCTGCGTCGACACCACTTCGATGCTGGAGGTTGGAGAGGGAATGCTGGTCGGAAGCCAGGCAGAGGGGCTCTTTCTCGTGCACTCCGAGACGCTTCCGAGCGAGTTCGTGGAGCCCAGACCTTTCCGCGTGAACGCCGGTGGGGTACATTCCTACATCCGCGTGCCGGGAGGGAAAACCAAGTATCTCTCGGAGCTGAAAGCAGGGGACGAGGTCTTGGTCGTCGATTCTAAGGGAAGGGGACGCCCGGCGGTTGTGGGACGAGTGAAGATAGAGCGCAGACCCATGGTGCTTGTTGAGGCGGAGAGCGCCGGCAGGACGTTCAAGGTCTTGTTGCAGAACGCTGAAACGATCAATCTTGTGGATGCTAATGGAAACCCGATTCCGGTCACCCGTCTGTCCCCCGGCCAAGAGCTGCTGGTTTTGGTGGAGGCGGGCGGGCGGCACTTCGGCAAGCGGGTGGAGGAGACGCTGGTCGAGCGGTGAGCAGTTATGGGCGAGATCCGTTTGGGTCGAAGACGCATCAGAACCCCAGCTGTTTGTGCAGCGGTCCAGGCCCCCACGCCGAGGTCGATGCTCCAATTAGCTAAGAAGGCGATCTCAGAGGGTGCTGATGTGGTTGAGCTCCGGATAGACTCTCTAAGAAATTTCGGTGGGTGGGAGAGAGTACTTGATCTGGATGGTCCTGTAATTCTTACCAATCGTTCCCCGAGAGAGGGGGGGCACTTCCGTGGATCGGAGTCAGAGCGGGTTCGCCTTCTCGTTCAGGGGGTCTCGAGTGGAGTGGAGTGCGTGGATGTGGAGTTCTCGACGCCCCCTCGTTTGGCCGCTCAGATTCGGGAAAAGGCTGGGCATACGTCAATTCTTCTCTCGCATCACGACTTCAAGCGAACTCCGAGACCAGCTCGATTGCTTGCGCTGGCCGGGCGGATGGCTCGGCGCCCCTGCGATTTGCTCAAAATAGTTACGACTGCATGCACGCTGAGGGACGGTCTGAGAATTCTTGAATTCGTCGTTTCAAGTCGTGATGTGGTGGATCGGCCAGTCATCGCGTTTGCCATGGGAGAGGCCGGAATGTTCACCCGCTTCGTTGGGCCCATAGTGGGGGTTCCGCTTGTGTACGCGGCAGCCGGAAAGCCAACGGCACCGGGACAGCTGAGTGTGCGGGAAACGGTGCGGGTACTGAGTTCGCTTCCGCGCTGGGAGGTCGAAGATTGAGCAGGCCCTTTTCGCTCTATATGCTGGTCGGCAATCCGGTGTCTGGAAGTCTTTCGCCCGCCATTCACAATGCGGCTTTTCGCGCCCTGCGGATGCGCGCCCTTTATGTTGCTGTAGAGACCCCGCAGGGATACCTCTCCCAAGTGGTCAGCGCCTCAAGGTTTTGGACCAAGGGTTTCAACGTCACTATTCCTTACAAGGTTGATGTGATGAGCTTGTTGGACCGCTTGGATCGCTCGGCCTCGTTGGTGGAGGCCGTCAACACCGTGGTGAACCGAAAAGGGGTCCTTGTGGGCTACAACACGGATGGAGAGGGGGCGATGCGGGCCCTCGAGAAAAATCTCGGGCCCATAAGCGGGATGCGGGTAGTGGTGCTGGGCGCGGGCGGCGCCGCTCGCGCGATAGTTTTTTCTCTGGTGCAGAAGGGGTGCCAGGTGGTGGTTGCGAATCGAACGGTGTCTCGTGCTGAGGCGCTCGCCGCAATCCTCCGGAAAAAGCTCGGCGCGGAGATCAGAATCATAGGGCTGCGTAAGCGTGAGCTAAAGAAAGCGCTTTCCGGATCCGATCTGTTGATAAACGCCACCTCTGTTGGCATGTTGCCGCATCCCGAAGACACACTCGTTACGGCAGACATGCTGAGTCCGGAGGTATCGGTGATGGATATCGTGTACAAGCCGCTTCGGACCAGACTGCTGAGGGAGGCAGAGAAAGCAGGGTGCCGGACCGTGGACGGTCTCCAGATGCTGGTCTACCAAGCGGCGCTCTCTTTCAAGCTGTGGACGCGGAGGGATCCCCCTTTACACACCATGATGCGCGCGGCTAAAAGAGCTGCGGAGGGACGAGAGTGAGGGTGCTCATCATCGGATGTGGAGCGATGGGCAGCTGGATGGCCCGTGTGTGGAAGGAGAACGTGGGAGAGGTGGTGCTGTGCGATATCGATGGGCGCAAGGCCAGCCGGGTTGCTTCGCGTTTGGGAGTGGAGTACGTGAGCGCGAAGGAGCTCGAGCCGGATGCCGATGTGGTGATGGTGGCCGTGCCCATTCCCGAGACCCCGAGGGTGCTTGAGGACATCGCTCCAAAGATGAAGAAAAATCGTTTGTTGGTCGATCTGAGCTCGGTGAAGGAACGGGTGGTGGATACGATGAAGGGCCTCAGCACCGATTGCGAGCTCGCGTCCATCCATCCCCTTTTCGGTCCCGGCGCCACCACGCTCCAAGGAAAGGACGTGATCAGCGTCCCGGTGCGCACGGCCAGCGTCTACAAGCGATTCGTAAGGTCCTTGGAGTCGCTGGGCGCGAGAGTCACCGAGATGAGCGCCGAGGATCACGACAAGCTCATGGCAGTGATTCAGTGCATGACCCACTTCGTGCTCTTGGGCTATCTCTCGGCCTACGAGTCGCTGCGCGAGTTTGACAAGCGGCCCATCCGCACACCTTTGTTCAACTCCCTCTTCAGGACGGCGGAGGCCATGTTGGCTGCCAGTCCGGAGCTCTACGGTGAGATTCAGGTGTACAACACATATTCCAGAATCGTGCGTGCGCGTCTGATCGAGGCCTGTAAGAGCTTGGACACCATGCTCTCCGCGGGCAATCTGAAAAGCGTCCACGAGGTCTTCGAAAAGCTGCGTGAGATCCTTCCACAGTCAGATGTGCAGGACGCGTACAAGAAGCTGTACGAGAATTTCGAGGTGATGGAATGAGGGTTGCCGTTCTGGGTCCGCGCGGGACTTTCTCGGAGCTGGCGGCGCTGGAATACTTCGGGAAAGCGGATTTTTTCTACTGCCAGAGCATCACGGACGTGGCACGCTTGGTTGCTGAGGGAGCGGTGGAGCACGGGGTCATCCCGGTCGAAAGCTTGCGCGAGGGTTCGGTGGGAGAAGCGCTGGATGCGCTGGCGTGGATGGACGTCAGGGTTAAAGCGGAAATCGTTCTGCCCGTGACTCATGCGTTGCTGGTGGTTCCGGGCACGCGCTTGGACCAGATAACGCAGGTACTGTCGCATCCGCAGGCTCTCTCCCAATCCCGGAGGTTCTTCCAGACCCACCTCCCCAATGTGGAGCTGATCGAGATGACGAGCACCGCGCGCGCCGCGGAGCAGGTGGCCAAGCTGAGACAATCGCACATGGCGGCGGTGGGCCCGGCCCGGCTTGCTGAGCTCTACGGGCTGGAGATACTGAGAGATAACGTCTCCGAGGGCGAGGAAAACCTCACGCGCTTCTTCTGTCTTGGCAAATCCGACTCGCCCCCCTCGGGAAAGGACAAGACGTCGATAGTGTTTTACACGGAGCGGGATCGTCCTGGCATCCTGTACGAGATTCTCGGAGAGTTCGCCTCCAGAAAGATCAATCTCACGAAGATCGAGTCGAGACCCTCCAAGAAGGCACTGGGCGATTATCTCTTTTTCATCGATTTCGAGGGCCACCGCGAGGATCCGGTCGTCGTGGAGGCGCTGGAGGGCGTGAGGCAAAAGACCGCGATGTTGAAGATCTTGGGCTCGTATCCCAGAAAGTTCTGAGCTCAATTTT
Source organism: Hadesarchaea archaeon (assembly GCA_029259175.1). Lineage (GTDB taxonomy): Archaea > Hadarchaeota > Hadarchaeia > Hadarchaeales > Hadarchaeaceae > JAVZGN01. The sequence continues at coordinate 36,110 of JAPDJH010000001.1, read as the reverse complement.
TAACGGTTTCACCACCATAGTCTTACGAGGTCGATGGTTTCTGAACGTGTGGTTCGGGCAGTTGAGCGCTCGCTGGAAATCCGACCGGCGAAAGTCGCGCGCCAGATAGAGGGATTTCTCAGGAAACGGTTGCGAGCGGCGGGTGCTAGAGGAGTGGTGGTGGGGGTGAGCGGGGGGGTGGACTCCTCGGTTGTCGCTCATCTCTGTGTCCGAGCTCTGGGAAGGAAGAAGACGTGGATGTTCTTTCTCCCGGAGCGGGGAGTCACACCACCGGAGGACAAGCGCGATGTGCGCACGATCTCAAAGCAGCTGGGAATCCAAGTCAAGACCATCGACATAGCTCCTCTGCTCAAACCGTTTCGCGGTGTGCTTCGCCCTCATTTGCTGGCTCTCGCCAATCTGAAGGCCCGTATCCGCATGTGCATTCTGTACTATCACGCCAATGCGCGCCGTGCCTTGGTCGTTGGCACGGGGAATCGGAGCGAGTTGCGCATGGGCTACTTCACCAAGTACGGGGACGGCGGCTGCGATCTCCTGCCTCTGGGTGCTCTGTACAAGACCCAGGTGAGGGCGCTGGCGAGGTATCTGGGCGTTCCGCAGTCGATTATAGAGAAAACGCCGAGTGCAGGGCTCTGGCCGGGGCAGACGGACGAGGCGGAGCTCGGTCTCTCCTACGAAGTGCTAGACCGTGTGCTCGTGGCTCTTGATCTCGGGTTCGCTCCAGCTGAGATCGCACGTGCGCTGCACGTTTCGTTGGCAGTTGTGAGAAAGGTTATCCGACGCGAGGCGAGCAATCAGCACAAGCTGAGTCCGCCGGTCGTGCCCGTTCTATGATTTTTTAGCTGGCACGATATCTACGCATATTCCGGCTGCAATGGTCTGCCCCGCGTGCCGTATGGCGAACCGGCTCAGCTGGGGGATGTCGCTGGAGCGCTCCATCACAAGCGGTTTGAGGACAGCTACACGGATCACGGCGGCGTCCCCTTTCCTGATTGCTGCTGGGTTCTCCTCCACCACGCTTCCGGTTTTTGGGTCGATCTTCTGCATGAGCTGGGTTATGCGTCCGGGAACGTGGGCCGCGTGGCAGTGGAAGGTGGGCGTGAATCCAGGGCCGATGTCTCCGGGCGATGTGAGCACGACGATTTTGGCGGTGAACTCGCGCACGACCGCTGGCGGGTTGTCTGGATGGCCGGCCACGTCTCCGCGCCTGATCTGGTCCTTTGCAACTCCGCGCACGTTGAACCCGATGTTGTCTCCCGGCTCCGCCTGCTGGATGGACTCGTGGTGCATCTCGATGGACTTCACATCGCCCTTCACTCCCGCTGGCTCGAACACCACGGTGTCGCCGACTTTGAGCACTCCCGTCTCGACTCTGCCGATGGGCACGGTCCCGACTCCCGTTATGGAGTACACGTCTTGAATGGGGATTCGCAGCGGTTTGTCTACTGGCTTGGGAGGCTCCTTCAGCTCCTCAAGTGCCTGCACGAACACGGGCCCCTTGTACCAGGGCATGCGCTCGCTGGGCTTGGTCACCCCCTCTCCGTAGAAGGCGGAGATCGGAATTATTGGGATCTGATCAACGTTTTTGTATCCAATGCTGGAGAGCAGATTTTTGATTTCCGTTCGGAGCTTGGTGTACACGTCCGCCGAGTAGTCCACGAGATCCATCTTGTTAATGGTGACGATGAGCTGGTCGACGCCTAGGGTGAACGCCAGCGCAGCGTGCTCACGCGTCTGCGGCATGATGCCGTCGTCTGCTGCGACCACCAAGACGGCAGCGTCGGCCTGGCTGGCCCCGGTGATCATATTCTTGATGAAGTCGCGGTGTCCGGGGGCGTCGATGATGGTGATGAGATTTTTCGGCGTTTCGAACTTCTGGTAGGCGACGTCGATGGTCACCCCGCGCTCGCGCTCCTCTTTTTCCCGATCCATCACCCAGGCGAACTTGAAGCTCCCGGCCTCCTCTTGGAGCTCCTTTTCCGAGATGACGCCCTTTTCTACAAGCATCCGGCCGATCAGGGTCGATTTTCCGTGATCCACGTGCCCGATGAAAACGAGGTTGACGTGTGGCTTTTTGGCCACTACTGGGCCCCCTTCATCCGCTTCTCGAACTGGAACAGATTGGTGGCGGCTTTGCGCAGGTCACGCGAGAGCTTTTCGGCGGCCCGTCTCAGGGGGTCCGCATAGGTCTTTATTAGCTCCGACCTCCCCCGCTCGAACTCGTACAGCTTGTTGCCCACACGGTCCAAGCGGGAGGCTATGCGCTCGAGGCTTTTGTGGAGTTCTGGGCGCACGCGCAGGGCCTGCTCGCACTCTTGGATTATTTGCTGGAGGGCACCAGCAGCCTGTTTGGTCTCGGTCACGAGCAGGGGTGCGGGGAGGTCTTCGAAGTCGCGCCGTCCGATCAGCAGAGAGATGCGGTCGTGCAGCAGGGCACAGTTCTTGTGGATGACTTTCAAGTCTGAGGCGACCAGCTGAGCGGCCGTGGCGGAATCGCTGGGGTCGGCATCTTTCAATCGGAAAAGCGGCTCGCCCAGATCGGCCCACCAGGAGAAGTCCTCCACTCGGATCTCTTGTTCTTGGGGCTTCGGCACGTAGAGGTACTGGTACACCACTGCTAGAGCCACCATGAGGGTTGCGATGGCCACCCCGAAGGCGAGCGGGCCGGTGGCCACCGCGACGACAACGGCGAAGAGCGCGACCACGAGAGCCAGCACTGGCCAGATGATGTCTCTCATCCTCTCGCTCCACCATAGATTGGTTGCGGTCTCAAAAAGCTTTTTGATTTTGGGCCAAGAATAACGCGTGATGAGCCACGTGTCGGCCAAACACCCGCGAGCCGAGTCCCTGCGGATTCGCGAGCGGCTGGTGGAAGGCTTCAGGCGTGGGCTCGTGGTGCCGGAGGGGCTGGCGGCCCATGGGCGCGGCGAGGCGTTTGACTACTTGCTGGGGGAGCGCACGACGAGGTGGGCGAGGAGGGCCATCCGTGTGGCAGCGGCAGCGATGCTCGCGGCTTCACGCCCGGTGATTTCGGTGAACGGGAATGCCGCAGCGCTGGCTCCGCGGGAGCTAGTGAGGCTGGCGCGGGTGGTGGGGGCGGAGCTGGAGGTAAATCTCTTCCATGCTTCGGACGCGCGTGCCCGCAGAATCGCGCGTTGGCTCGTGCACCACGGGGCCCGGAGGGTTTTGGGAGTAGACCCGCGCTACGCGGTCAGGATACCTGAGATCCACAGCAATCGGAGATGGGTCGACAAGCGCGGAATTGAGGCCGCGGATGTGGTCTTCGTGCCGCTCGAGGACGGCGATCGGACAGAGGCACTCAGGAGGCTGAGGAAGTTTGTGATTGCGGTGGATTTGAATCCTCTCTCCCGCACGGCCCGGGCCGCACACATCACCATAGTGGACAACTTGGTGCGCGCCGTGCCCCTGCTGGTGAGGGAGGCTTCGAGGCTCTCTGGGAGACCGCAGTCGGAGCTCGAGCGGATAGTGAGGCGTTTTGACAACTCGGAAAACCTGCGGAGCTCGCTCGATTTGATGCTGCGGCCCGCGAGGCTCAGGGGACTAGGTTGAGTTTTTATTGTGGGAGCCTCTTATATCCAGATGGTGCCGGGGTAGCTCAGTAGGTAGAGCGCACGGCTGTTAAGCGGCGGATGAAGAACGAGCCTCAATCCCTGTGTGCTGACGCGAGGCCGTGCGGATACCGTGAGGTCGGAGGTTCGAGTCCTCCCCCCGGCGCCATTTTCTGCCCAGCCTTGGTGTTGATTTTTTGGCTTTCCAGGCTTTCTGAAGTGCTTTCCTCTCGTTTGGGTAAGAGGATGCCAACATTCTGATAGCAGCGGTAGTTCGGGAGATTAGGGGAAACCCACATGGAATGCGTTTTGCTTTCGGAGACCCGTGCCCCGATTTTTTGGTTTGAATTCGCGAGCGGCCGGACTTCGTCTTTGAGGACGTGTCAGCGCAGGGTCATTGTGGTTTTGGCGCGAAGCTTGCATTCCAATCTCGATCTATTCGACCGCTTTGTGGAGGGGGATGCGCCTGATCTCTTTTACTTTGTCCAGTTCCCTGTCGTCGCTGATTATCTCAAAAATCCGGTTTTTGAGCGCGCAGGCCACGTGAATGGCATCGCGGGGGGAGAGCCCGTACTTTTCAATGACTCTCTGGGCGGTATCCAGCACCCCGTTCACGGGAAGCAGTTTAAGATTCGGCAAACGCAGAAATTTTTCTCCCTCTGCTCTCGCCGCCGCTGCTCCGCCCACTCTCCATATGACCCACACGATTTCGTCCCAAGTCAGCGAAGCGGTGCGAGCGTCCAGCTTCCCCTTGGCGATTTCTGTTAGAATCCTCTTTGCAACCCTTCCCTTCTCGGTATCGTAAATTGCGGCGTAGATGAACACGTTAGAATCAACGTACACCAAGTCTTCCAAACCTCTCTTCCAGTTCTTCCTCGATGATCTTCTTTATGTTTATGGGTTTTTTGAGTTTTTTTGGGATCACCGAGCAGAACTCTTCTACGGACTTTTCTGGATCCGCCTCGGGCCTGATCACGAGTTCCCTTTCCCTAACTTCGAAGGTCACCCTTGTTCCCGGCTTTAGTCCCAGATACTCTCTCACGTCCTTGGGTACCACGATCTGTCCTTTGGGCCCGATTGTTCTCTTAAATCTCATGAATTTCAATTCTTACTTTGTAAGAATTTTTATTTATACTTTTTCCAACTTGTTTTCTGAAAACTGAACAGACGGGTGCTAGTGCCCGCGAGCAGTTTGTGTTGCTCTCTTCAGTCAGTTTGTACTCCGAAGGTTCGTAGTCCGCGTGCTCTGGCACCGCCTTACCGAAAAGTTGAAGCCACTACCCGCTGATAGAGAATTGGGGGTTCGATTGCTCCTCCTTTCCCGAAAGCAGATCGAGCGCCTTCTCACCATGCGCGAGGCCATCGATGCCGTGGAGGAGGCTTTCCGTGCCAAGGGGCTCGGCAAGGTCCAGATGCCGCCCAAGTCCTATGTTTTTCTGCGCCGCTATCACGGGGACTTTCGTGTCATGCCGGCCTACGTGGAGAGCCTTGATGCCGCTGGCGTGAAAATCGTGAACGTGCATCCCAAAAATCCGGAACGCCACGGGCTGCCCACGGTGATGGCCGTGATCGTTCTGCTCGACCCGCGCACTGGTGCCCCCATCGCCATTATGGACGGCACGTTTATCACCAACGTCCGGACGGGGGCGGCTGGAGCTGTTGCGGCGAAGTACTTGGCAAGAAAAGATTCTGAGATAGTTGCGATGGTGGGAACGGGGGCGCAGGCCCGCACCCAGCTCTTGGGACTCAAGGAGCTCTTCCCCATCCGGGAGGTGAGGGCGAACGACATCTCGCGTAGCAGTGCCAAGCGCTTCGTTGCTGAAATGAGCAGGCGCGTGGATGCTGAGTTCAGAGTTGTGGCTTCTACCGAGCGAGCCGTGCGCGAAGCCGATATCGTGGTGACCACGACCCCCTCCACCAAGCCCGTGGTCATGAGCGACTGGATCTCGGAGGGCACTCACATAAACGCCATAGGAGCCGATGCACCCGGGAAGCAGGAGCTCGACCCGCAGATTTTGCTGAGGGCCAAGGTGGTCGTGGACGACATCCAGCAGGCAATCCACAGCGGGGAAGTAAACGTGCCGCTCTCACTGGGTCTGATCGCGAGGGCCGACATCTACGGCGATCTGGGGGAGATAGTGGCTGGCAAGAAGCCCGGGCGGGAGAGCGAGGACGAGATCACCGTGTTCGACTCAACGGGGCTCGCAGTGCAGGACATAGTGACCGATTGGGTCGTGTACCGGAAGGCCCTTAAGCTCAAGCGCGGCAGAAAGATCAAGCTGTTGGGCTGAGGCGCGAGATGGGGGCGACCTCGCGCTTCACGATCTCCAGAAACGTGTCCAGCATGTGAGCCGGAATGGTGGCACCGGCCGCACCCTCGTGTCCGCCGCCGGATCCGCCGAGCCGTGCGGTGATCCGGCGCAGGAGGATGTTCAGATCGACTTTGGCGTTGGCGCGCTTCCGCATGCTGATGTCCACCTCGTCGTTTTCCTGCCGGGTGCACATCCCGACGGCGGCCCCGGTGATGCCCATTGCGTAGAGGGCGGCTTTTCCGAGACTGCCGTGGGGGAGGTTGTAGATCACTGCGATGTTCCCCTCCAGCACCACGTGGTTTTTCACGTACTCGTACACGCCCCACTCGCGTTTGGTGGCCCTGAGCGCCCGTTCGGGCAGCTCCGGGATGTCGCTGGGTGGGATTCCGCGGGCTAGCGCCTCGACCACCTGGCGCTTGTAGTCGTAGTCCCCTCTGGCCTCTCCCAGGGCCTGGCTCAGCAGTCCGGCCTCCATGTAGATGGTGCGGCGGTCATACTTGTTGAGCTTTTCTTGGACGAAATCGGTCTGCTCGCAGTAGTCGGCGATAGCGCCCCACAGAGCCACGCGGTCGAGATCGGATCGCGGGTCCTGGATGAGCAGCCTGAAGGTGAGCTCCGAGGAGCTGATTCCAACCTCGTGGGCGAGCTGGGTGGCTGGGATATCCTTTTTGAGCGTGTCGGCGGGCAAGGGGTGGTGGTCCACGTAGATGACTTCGTCGGCGCGGGCTAGCTCGCGCATCCGGGCGAAGATCTCGTCCTTTTCCGTTTCGTTGATCGCGATGTCGAATATCATCACGGTGGTGCCGGGCTCTATTTCTTGGAGGTAGCGGAGCAGGCGCACGGGGCGGGTGAACCACACGTCGGCGTCCGGGAACTGGGATTTCGCAATAGCTGCTGCGCACACACCATCAGTGTCCCCGTGAGCGAGGATCCGCACCGGCAAGCACTCACCAAATCTAATCGATGGTCTTGTTTTTAATGGTGTGTTTGATAAAAGAAAAAAGGAGGGATGCTGAGTAGAAGCGGGCCCGTAGCTCAGCCAGGTCAGAGCGTCCGGCTCATAACCGGATGGTCGAGGGTTCGAATCCCTCCGGGCCCACCACACTTTAGGGTACGGAACCTTTAAATAGAACGGAGCCGATTGTTTTTCAGAGTGCAGATGGTCGCTGGAGAAACGAGAAAAATGATAAAGGCAGGACGGCAAGCAGCCGAGCGGAGAGCAAAATATATCCATTTGCTTGACGAGCCAGACTTGCGGAGGTGGTATGAAAATACCGCACGTGGCTCACCGGTTACGGCGGATGTGTACCTCCGCAGACTCGGCTGGTTTTGCGCAAAGCGTGGCCTGAGTCCAAAGCGCCTTGCCCGGATGCCAGACAAACGAATTCGAGATCTCGTGATGGACTTCGTGTCGGAGGCCGAGCGTTCCGGCAAAGCGGGGAGCTACATCAAGTCCGTGCTGAAGGCCATCAAGTCCTGGCTCGACTACAACGACCGGGAGGTCAGGTTCAAGGTCAAGATAAAGAGGGCGGACAGCACCCCGACACTCCGCGAGGAACGCGTCCCGAACCAAGACGAGCTTAGACGCATCTTCTTGGCGGGCGACGAGCGGGTTCGCGCTGCGTGCGCGCTGATGGCCCACGCTGGCCTGCGCCCGGAGACGTTGGGGGACTACGAGGGCAGCGACGGGCTCAGGATAAAAGACCTGCCCGAACTCAAGCTCGGCAAGCGAACCGTGAGGTTCACTAGGGTTCCGGCGATGGTGATCGTACGCGAGGAGGTGAGCAAAACCGAGCACCAGTACTTCACGTTCCTTAGCGAGGAAGGGTGCAGGTATGTCGAGGAGTACCTAAACCGCAGACTGAGGGAGGGGGAGAAGCTCGGGCCCGACTCCCCCGTCATAACTTCGAAGTTCAAGGGGCTCCGATCGCGCTTCGTTACCACCCCCAAGATAACCAGCTGCATCCGCAGGGCGATCAGGAAGGCGGGGTTCAACTGGCGTCCGTACGTGCTGCGGAGCTACTTCGACACGTGGCTTATGATGGCCGAGGGGCGCGGGCTGCTGATCCGCGACTACCGGGAGTTCTGGATGGGCCACAAGGGGGATATCGAGTCCAGGTACACGACGAACAAGTACCAGCTGCCTCAGGAGGTCGTCGAGGATATGCGCGAGGCCTACAAGCGCGCCCAAGAGTTCCTGCAGACCACCGGCACCGCAAGTCGCGAGAACGTGCGCATCGAGTTCAGGCGTCAGCTTCTGCTCGCCGCTGGCTTCAAGCCCGAGGAGATTGCCGACATGAGGCTGGCGGAGCTGAGCGATGACGAGTTTCAGGAACTCGTGCGCGAGCGGCTCACGTCTACTGTGCGCAGCGCGATCCAGAGGCGCGTCGTCCCGCCCGAGGAGGCCGAGCGCCTCATCGAGGAGGGCTGGAACCCCGTCACCAACCTGCCCAACGGGAAGGTCGTGCTCGAGCGATCCTGACCTACTCGCGAAGCGGGTATTTCTCCTCTGGGAGCGGGATGCCAAGCCACGGGATCGCTATCCTGTACTTGAAGCATAAGTTTCGGATCTCCTCGGGTGTGGCCCTCACCCTGAACGCTATCTCCTCAAGGGGCGGCTGCTTTGACTTCAGCCTCGGCAGGACGCGTCTCAGCGCCGCGACTATCCTCCGCTCGCGCCTTTCGTAAGACGACCAGTAGTGCTTTATCAAGAACCTGAGCGTCTCCCCAGTGCTAGAGTATCCTAGCTCTCTCCTGATCTTGTCGAGCATCTTCAGCTCCCTTTGGTTCAGCCTGGCCCAAATCCTCGGACCGCGTGCCTTCCCCATCATGTGACAATCGTCACACGGAAGGATAAATATTTGATGAACAACATAGTTAACGATGGAGAGAAAAGTCGACCTGCGGGCGCTGAAGCGCTTCACGCGCTCCGAGCTTCCAGGCTACCCCATTCTCCGCAACCTCATTCTTTCCGAAGCCGATGAAGTGCCCGCAGATGAGTTCGTGGGAATGGTTCGTGTCTGGCTTCGGGTTTTCAACCTCGAAACACAGATGAATTCGACTGCTGGAGAAACGCAAGTTTTCTTGGTTCATTCTGTCCGAAGCGCTGGCTTGGTTTTCAGCCCAGTTCGTCCCGAGCATGAAAAACAAAACGCTGGGAGGGATTCTAATGAACTTCTGGAAAAATGAGCGAGCAGGGCGGATACCATTCCGTTGGAAGGCGGGGAAAGAACATGGAACACGGGGTGAGCGTGCGACCGAGTCGGAAGGGCGGATACTTGGGAACCACGAGTCCGCTACTCGCCCCCGTTTGTGTCACGGACATGGTAAGGCTGCTTATCTTCCACTCACGAGCATAGAGTCCTCAAACCAAGTACACTTTTCGGAGTCCGGATGGGATCGTTGTTCCCTCCGGGCGGAAATCGTCGGCGTCGTGAGAGAAACCTGTGGCGATGAAATAGTTATCGAGCTCTACTTTTGGGTCCCGATTCGTGAAGGTTCGTCAGAAAGAACGGGCTTGAGGATCGATGATCTGCTCTCAAAGAACGGCAAAGCGGGTATGCACTTGTCGCTCGGAGGTGATGCGCCCTGAACAAAAATCGAAAGCATTTGCGGAGGAACAGCAAGTCGTGGTGTGCCTGGGTGGGGACAAAGGGCAGGGGCTCCCGCCTGCTTGAAGAACGCATTCTGGCCATCGCGATCGAGCTGGTCGTGTTCACCGTGCGTCACATTTACTACATCCTTATCTCTAAGTTCTCGTACGAGGCCGGGCACCGGTTTTATAAAAAAGTTGTATACCGAGTGGGCAAGCTCCGCAGGCTCCACCCATGGCTGCACGCCCGCATCGTGGACCGCACGCGGATAGTCATCGAGCCGCCCGAGCCCACCGGGATCGAGATCTGGTGCGAGAAAGATTTCATCGGAATCATCCGCGACATCGCCATGCGGTTCGGGGCCTCCATAGTCCTGCTGCACGGCTTCCCCTCCCTAAGCGCCCTGCGCGACGCGCTCGAGCGGGCGCGCCGGCGGGGGAAGCTGATCGTGCTTTACATCGGCGACTTCGACCCCTCGGGCCTGCTCATCGACCGCGTCAGCGAGCGCGAGACTGGGATCCCTATAAGGCGCATAGCGCTCACTTGGGAGCAGATCCAGCGGTACCGCCTACCCTCGGTTCCCGTGAACCGCCGCGACTCCCGGGCCAAGGAGTACATCAGGCGCTACGGCGACCGGTGCTGGGAGATCGAGGCGATGCCGCCCGACCTGCTGAGGCGGATACTCGAGCGGGAGCTGCGCAGGCTGGTGCCGCGCGAGGTACTGGAGCGCAGGGAGCGGAAGCTCCAGGCTCGGCGCTTGGTCGAGGGGGTTCTCGCCGGGCTCGCCGCGCGGCTCGAGGCCGAGGCGGTGGAGCTGCTCGAGGCCGGGTGGAGCGAGGCGGAAATCGTGCACTCGTTCGAGTCCAAGCTTTCCCGCCTGCTCGCGTGGTGATTTTTTTGAGCAAATCATCAGCGGCAAGTCAGGACGAATTGTCCTGCTGCTGGATTTTCAGGATGATGAACGATGCCAGTTCCCGCGCGCTCCTCCGCTGGAGTTCCAGCTCCTCGGCACCCGCTGCCGGGTCTTCCGGGCAGAGCATCAAGAGCGTCTTTTTCACGGCCAAGTCTTGGAGTCTGTCGGAGCCAATCGGTCTCTCCCACCACCACTCCTTCACGGACTACCTGACCGCGCTCTTGGCGTTGAACTCGCGGAGCACCGCGAAGAGTTTGCGCAGGCGCTGGAGGTTTTTCTCTCTCGCGTCGAACACGACGTACGGGAAGGGTCCGCGGGCGAACGCGGGCGGTATGTGCCCCTCGCACGACGCACCGGTCTCGATCCCGAGCCTCCACAAGGCCGCCACCAAGTCGCGTATCCCCGGCTCGCACGAGCTGAGGATGGAGCGCCAGTCGGGCGTGCTGTCCGGTCGAGTTGACCTCTCGTGGTGCTGTGGCCTTTCAGGCATGGCCGGACCCTCCGGCACTCCCAGAATTATGTTTCTCGAAATGTTTAAATAAATGTTTGCGTAAACATAATATCGATGAGGCGGCTGAGCCCCGAGGACCGGGTCGAGACCCTGCGCGCGGTGCTCGAGCGGTGGAGCGGGTGCGAGATCCCCAAGGAGAGCATAGAAGGGCTCGGGCGGCGCCCCACGGGAGATGGGCGCAGGCACCTGGTGCTACGATACCGAACGCGGCGTGCGGTCGACTTTCGAAAACTGCGGGAGCTGGAGCGGCTCGCGCGGCGCGCTGGCTTCGTGCTCGAGAGCGTTGGGGTGGACTGGATTATGGAGCCCCGCCCAGATCTCACCATAATCTTCCGCGACGCGCGCTTCGGGTTCAGGTTAGAGTTTGTACCGCTGGAGGGAAAGCATGCGTGAGCCTACACCGGAAGCCAAGGCGGAGCTCCTGCGCGGGCTCGCGGAGCGGGCTGGGATCCGGGCTGAGGTCAGCTGGTGCTACTCCCACATCGAGGGGCAGAAGACGATCTACTACCTCTGCGACACCGGGGAGCGGTGGGTGGACTCGGAAAGGTTTCGGAAGCTCATCGCTCTGGCCGAGGGGAACGGCTTCGAGTTCCGCGAGGTGAAGGCCGGCTTCCCGCGCGGACCGTCTCCCCCCTTCCCCGCGCTGAAGATCGGCTTCCTGGACTCGCAGCTTACGTGGGGGGCCGTGCCCAAGCTCAAATCCGGGAACGTGAAGATAGGAGAAGGAGGTGAATACGGTGGCGAAGCGGAAGCGTCCGGCTGAGGTCGCGGCTGAGGGGGCCGTCGAGGTGGCGAGGCAGGCCGAGCGGCTCGCGACGACCACGATCAAGATCGCATACGACGTGTGGAAGGCCGCCAAGATCAGGGCGCTCGAGGAGGGGGCGACGCTCGCGGGCATCATAGAAAAGGCGCTGCGCAGGTACCTCGAGGAGACCGAGCCCAGGGAGGAGAGGTAGGTGCTCGTCAGGCTGGCCGCCCGCTGCTTGGCGGAGCTGCTCGAACTCTTCCTTGCCCTGCTGGCCGCGCTGCTCCTCGGCATCGCTGGAGTCGGGCTGGTGCTCTGGGGGGGCTGGCGCCTGCTGATCCTGCTCGTGGCCGACCCCGTGGTCTTCTCCCTCATCCTCGTGCTTGCTGGGCTGTTCCTCGTCCTCGGAGCTGTGCGTGCGCTTAGGGTGATCCCGCGCCGGTGAGGGTGACCACCGAGAGCTGCGCGACTGTGGAAGAAGATCGCGAAGTTCGTGATCACGTCCGACGGCATACGGGACGCCCCGGCAGCGGAGTGGCTGGGAGGCTTTTGGCGGTCGTTTCGACATGCAGAATGAGGTTTTCCACTCGGGGTCTCACGCCTTCAGGATCTGCTTCAGCCCGGCGAGGTGCTTCGCGGCCCGCCTCCCGCGCTCGGTCAGCCGGTAGTACACACGCACCGGCCTCGACTCGACCACGCGGCGCTCGATTAGGCCCTCCGCCTCAAGGTCGCGCAGGCTGAGGCCGAGCGTCCCGCGACTCCCGAGCAGGTCCAGCAGCTCGGAGTAGCGGGCCTCTCCCCGCTCGTGCAGGTGCAGCAGGACGCGCACGGCCGGGATCTCAAGCACACCCGAAATCCGCATCTGGATCGATGAGACTGGACCGGGACCGCTCAAAAGGAAATATCACCATAAGATGGACAAGGTTCAAATAGTTGGACTTCTAGAGTGTAGTGATGCTGGCCGGGGAGCTGATCCGGAAGCTGCTGGACGAGGGGCTGCCGGAACAGATATCTTACATACTGGATCGGGAGGGCTACCCCTTCCTGCGCGCCCTGCTCGACGGCTGCCCGAGGCTCCGTGAGCTGCTGGCCTCGCTCCTGAACCCCGAGGTGCTAGACCGTGACGGGTTCTACCAGAAACTCAAGGAGGACCTGCAGCACGCGGCCGTAACGAGGATCGAGGTCTACAGCCCGTTCCTGCACCTAGACACCGTCAAGGATCTAGGCCCGGATCTGAGGGACTCGCGCGCGGATGAAAAGGTCGTCTACACACGCCCGCCCGAGGACATCCCGGACGAGCGCAGGCCGGAATGGAAGCACAGCAGGCGTGAGTGGCACGAGCGGTGCGTGAGGGAACTGAAGGAACTCGGGCTGCGAGTGGAGTTCGTGCCCTGCATGCACGAAAAGGCCGTGGTGATCGGGGAGCGCGTGGCGTACGTCGGCTCCGCGAACGTGCTGTCGCGCTGGGATGAGCGGGGCGAGGTCATGCTGCGCTTCGAGGGGCCCTTCGTCGGAGAGCTTATCCGCGATCTGAAGCCGAAGCTGGGGGCGGATCGGAAGTGAGGGATTTAAACAAGTTCCTGTGTATCATCCCCGTCATCGCGTTGCTCTTCGCCTCGCTGGCTCCGGTCTGCACAGTCTCGGCTCAGGAGCTTACGCCGGAGGAGCAGTACGTCGTGGATTACCTCGAAAACTTCGGCTGGGACGTCACCTACGTGGAGTACAACGAGGGGCAGAACGAGTGGGGTGTGTGGAACTGCGCCCTCGTGGCCATATGGACTGAGGAACCAGTGATAAACTTTCAGTTCACGGAGAATCAGGAAGCAATGTTTAAGGAGGGTAAAAAGGCTCTCCAGCAGGCATTCCCCGACGCCAGCGTCTACATGGTCTTCATCCTCGAAAGCGCCGATTCGGCGTACTATGAGATCAGTGGCGGGGCTTACGGCGGACGGGTCCACACCGCCTACCCCTCCGAGTACCTGAAGTACGCAGACAGAGACTATCTGGGAACCGGCGGGCAGGGCGAGACCGGAGCGACCGAGCCAGTGGGCAGGAGCCCGGACGAGATCAAGCTCACCGAGCGGGACTTGCCCGGCTGGAGGCTGCTCATCGAGTGGTGCCCGACGCAGCCTGAGAACCCCAACCACCTGGCGCTGAAGCTCTATCCCGAGAACGAAAACCTGTGGGGCGAGCTCGTCCAGTACGTGTTCGTGGAGCCGGACGAGAACGCGGCCCGGGAGCGCTTCGAGCAGCTGTTCCGGCACGCGTATCTCGGGTTCAATTTCACCCCAAACGACCTCGTGGAGCACGAGGTGATCGGGGACAACAGCGCGATCTGGGTGTCGCCGTCCAACGCCTACGCGGTTCTCAGGGTCGGCAACGTGGCGGGCTACCTGCTGGTCTCGCTCTCCGGAGCGTCTGAGGACGGCCTGGAAAACTACGTGCTCACGCTGGCGGAGAAAGTGAAAAGCAGGATACTTGGGGAGGTGGAGCCGCCCGTCCCGAACTTGGCACAGTACCTCGCGCCGGCGGCAGGCCAGCAGGCCGCGCCCACCGTGTCCCTCGACCAAGCAAGCATCACCCAGCTAGTGGAGAACCTTGAGCAGCGCATCTCGGAGCTGGAGCTGAAGATCGAGCAGGCGGAGAACCTGCTGGCGCAGGCGATCGCCGCCGGGAGGGTGGGCGCGAGCCTGAGCGTCGGGGTCGAGGGCGGCAACCCAAGAGTCAGCAAGGACTTCGAGCACTTAGTGAGCGTGAGGGTCAGCAACGTCGTGGTGAACCACCGCGTGGATCTCGAGGTCAGCTCGGACCTCAAGGGCGGGCGGACTGTCCTGCTCAACATCAGCCACGAGGTCCTGCCGCCCGGACAGCTCAGGGTCCTCTTCGACAACCAAGAGATTCCGATGGCGGACGACTACGCCGACGTGCTGAACCCGGATGATGACGAATCGGCTGAGTACCTGATCTTGGTGGGGGCGAAGGGCGCGCAGGTGCTGGTCTCCATCCCGGGCTTCTCGACGCACACGATAACCATAACGACCCTGCCCACCCAGCCGGTCGCGCAGCTCCCGCCGCTCGGGGTCGCGGTCTTCGGCGGGATCGCCCTTGTCGCGGCAGTCGCATTTATTGTATGGAGGAATCTGAGAAGAGGAGCGGAAGCGGGTTTACAGCCTTAGTTGCTGATTTTGTTCAGTTGTCGCTGCGAAGTGGGAGCTGAGAACGTCAAAAAAATTTGAGCTTCAATTTTTGGTCTAGACCAAGAATGGAACAAAAATCAAGGTCGACTCTTTGCCGATTTGAACATCGGTATGAAAAATATGTCTGAAGAATTTAAGTAAATACCCTGAAGAAATAGCCGTAAGATGAAGCCCGCTTTCACTTGCGCTGTAAAATTCGGCGGAGCATAGTTCCGAGCAACTTAGACCAGCGCATACGATGCCAGAAACACAAGATCCCCAAAAAGGCGGACACAGCGGCCACAAGGGCTAGTAGAGTGGTTGGAGGTGCAGGTGATACGGGCTTGAGTCCCACAGCGAGAACCGAGAGGTGAGAGAGTTCAGCCGAGTAGTAGAGATTTCCGTGTTCTTGGCGCTCCAAGTGAGTCGGGAGTTCCCGCCAGCCTTCTGCTGGATCCCAACCATAGACGCGCACGCGATCGCGATCATGCTCGGACTTCAGCCAAGTGAGTGGGACACGTACGGTGACGGTAATCCGATGCCATGCGTCAGAGGAAAGGTTGGTATCAACTTCTAAGTAAAGGAAAACGCGGTGGGGGAAGGGCTGAACGTTCTCAGGGGGCTGGTCGAACTCGCGTACACGCACCCAGCGGTTGTCGACGGGCTGGGCGAAGCTGATGGTGACAGCAGATGTGCTGAAGCCGAACTGGGAGAAGTCGCAGGAGGGGCTCTCGTTCTCCTCGGCGTGCTCGATGAAAATTACTCCGCTCTCGGTATGAAGTTCGATCGAGTCTGATGCCACCTCACTCACGTTCCCGGCTCGGTCGCGCACGCGGGCGTACACGGTTTTGAGCCCGTCGCCGGTCGGGAGGGTGAAGCTGATCGAGTCGGAGTAGGGCTGCCACTTGGTCCACGTATACAGGTCGGTGCTGAGCTGGATGGAATCGACGCCGGAACCGTTGTCAAAGGCGCTCACGCTCAGGGTGACTTGCGGAGAAGTGGTGAAGAAGGCCCCCTCGTTGATAAGCAGAGAGGAGATGATGGGTGCAGTTGTGTCGATTCCGCAGCGGGTGTCGGCGGTTTCGGGCGGGGCCTCGGTGTTGTTGCCGTCATCCGTGGCGATCGAATAGAACTCGTAGTGTCCATCGTTTTCTGGGGCGGTGAAGGACCAGCTCCAGGGGGCTTCGGTGTCGGTCGCGAAACTCTTCCACTCGCTCCAGAGGTCGTTCTCATTCGCGCGGTAGCGGTAGTAGAGGGTGACGCTTGTGACCGTCCCGTCCGCGTCGCTGGCTTGCGCAGTGATGGTTACCGGGAGCCGCGAGTGCCAGTAAGGCTCGATGTTTTCGACGAAGGACACGGGCGGAACCGGTGTGGGCGCGGGGGCGGGAGCTGGACCGGGAGCGGGAGCGCCAGCCTCTTGGATGGTTACCGTGTGAGCATAGATTTTCTCATTTCCCGCCGCGTCTATGGCCTTGATTTGAATGGTGTGGTCGCCGGTCGAGAGGGCCCCTGTGTTGAAGCTGAAGCTCACCTCTGGGGCCGGGAGGGCAGGACTGATGTCGACGATGGGCTCCCACGCGCCACCATCCACGCTGTAGCGCAGCCATGTGATGTCGGTTCCCGTCCCGTTGACTTTTCCGCTGTAGTCCAGAGAGGTCTCGGTTGTTGGTGAGGAGGGGACACTCATGTCGAAGAACTGTGGTCGAGCGGTATCAATCTGGAAGTTCCAAACCTCTGACCACCGTAGCTGGTTTCCAGAGCGGTATCCTCCCACACGCCAGTACCACACCTCGTCCCCGAGCGTGGCGGTGTAGGAGTTCTCCCCGATGTTGTCGTTGTCGATGGTGGGGGAGGAGAAGTCGGGGTCGTTGTCCACCTGGAGCCAGAAGATGTCCACTGGGCACAGGTTGTCCCAGCGAAGCGTGACGGTCGGCGTGTTGGTGATGGTATTGTTGGCCGGGGAGAGGAGAAGTGGGGCCGCGCTGAGGGTACTCGATTGCCAGTTCCCGATAGCGCGCCAAAGCGGGGCAGTTTCGGCCAATCCTGACCACTCAGCGACAGTTCTCCATGTTGGAATCTTGGCTCCAACTTGACCAATCCATGATTCGAAAGATCTCCAAGTCGCAGTCCAGAAGCACCAGACCCCTGACTCGTTTTCTCCAGCTTGGTTCTGGGCTACGACCTTCCAGTAGTAGAGGCCTGGAGCCAGCCCTTCGCTGAGCAGATACGAGTTGTCCCCGATCATCGTTACATCGAGCACGTTCTCCCCGTCGTCGAAGCCAAGACTGTTGTCAACGATCAGGCGATGGTTCTCCGCGTTTGCCCCGTTGGTCCACTCGAATCGGATGGGCTCGTAGGCCCCAAGGGTTCTGAAGTCCCCTGGCCTGTAAAGCACTGGCTGGGTCGGTGCGGCAAGCGGTGCTTGAACAGTTCCAGTCCATGACTCAACGGAATACCACACGGAGACTTTTGACTTGATTTGAGCATTCCACAGCCCGATCGAACTCCATGCTGGGGCTCTGACTTTGATCTCTCCACTCCAAGTTTCGATCGAACTCCATACCCGGAGCTTAGCCCTTGCTTGACCTGTCCAAGTTTCAACCGCTCCCCATGTTGGAGTCTTGGCTCCGGCTTGACCAGTCCATGACTCAACAGAACTCCATGCCAGCATCCTAACTGTCACCCGTCCAGTCCAGTTCTCAACGGAACTCCACATTGGAGCCTTTGCATTAACCTGAGCGCTCCAGCTCTCGAGGGCCCCCCATGAGACGGCGATCCTTACAGCCCCGCTCCAGTCCTCTACGATGCTCCAGCACGATGCGACGGTTTGCACTTCGGATTCCCATCTCTCAGCGACTCTCCAATTGGTCCTCCTGCTTTGGAGGCGCCCGCTCCACGACTCTGGGCTTTGCCAGAAAGCCACAGCTCTCGCTCTGCCCGTCCAGCTTTCCGGCGCCTTCCAGCTTGCTACCGTAAGTGTTCCGGCCTTCCACCCTTCCAGAACCCTCCACACAGCCACTACGGTAAACGTCCATGTGTTCTCGGACGTGTTCTCTCCCGTCTGGTTCACTGCCACCACCCGCCACCAGTAAGTACCGTAAGGCAGCACAACGGTTACGCTGTTCTCTGGCATGTCGACCCACACATTTTCATACCATCCGTTGTTCCAGTTATCGTCGTTGTCGATTTCGACACGGTGATTGTCCGCGTTTGCGCCGTTGGTCCACTCCAATTTCACCGTCTGGGTGACAGATGCGGCGTTTTCGGGCGAGTGGAGGATGGGTCGGCCCGGGTAGGGTGATTGTGACCCGATGTTTTCGATCCAGAGTTCAGCAGAGTGCCAGCCTACCAACCGGCTCTGAGCTGGACTCGACCACGACTCGAGTGAACGCCAGCTGCAGACATCTAACCTGAAATTATCTGCCCACTCGCCTAAGTTGCCGGCACCGTCCACGGCCCGCACGCGCCACCAGTAGGTTCCGGGGCTTCCGATGGTCAACGAAAGGTAGTTTTCGGTAACCTGATCGTTCTCATAGACGAAGTATGTTGGGTCGAAGCTCGGCTCGTTGTCCACTTGGATCCAGTAGCGGGCAACCCCTGATCCCGTGTCGGTTGCGGAGTACCACCCAAAGGTTATCGAGCCAGCCTGCACGTGCGCGTTGTTTTCTGGGGCGAGCAGGATGGGGGCGGCTGGCGGACTTGTGTCGATGATAAAGGATCGAGATACTGAATTATCACCAACATTGCCGGCATTATCTTTCGCTTGTACCTTCCAGTACCAAGTCCCATCTGGTAAAGCTGGTGTCACTTCCCACTGATTGTCGGTTATCCAGCCCGAATCGCGCTCAATCGATGAGAAATCAGGGTCATTATCCACGTAGACACGGTAGAGTACCGGCAAGGAGTTTTCAGTAACCGTGCCCCAGACGAGTGTCGGCGTCGGGTCATTTCCACACGTACCCTCTCTGGGTGAAATGAGGGCGGGTGCAGCGGGCTTAGTGATGTCGATACGGAAAGACCACACGGACGAGAAGTTGCTGATGCTTTCTCCTTGGTAAGCCCGAACCCTCCAGTAATACACCCCCTCAGCTAGCTGGGTCGTGATCTCATAGCAGTTGTCAACCGTGTTCTCCTTGACTTCTGGCGAGCCGAAATTGATGTCATCATCTACCCAGAGCTCATAGTTATCGGCCACATAGGTGTTGTCCCACCTAAACGTTGGGGTGTTATCGTTTAGGTTCTCCCCGTCGGCAGGGGCCACAAGGGGAGGAGGAGCGATACCCTTTGCTACCTGAACTTGGGCTGACGCGGTACCTTGACGGCCGCTCATATCAGTAGCCTTAACTCTGATGGTGTAAGAGCCGTACGGTACTACCGAGCCGCCTTGATCTCGACCGTCCCACACCACGGAAATTGATGTTCCCGAACCTGTCCAATATCTAATCACATTCGGCTCTAAGGCGTACTCTTCTTCTGCTCCCACCGAGGTCGTTGGCTCTGGGAAGGAGTATTTGCGAGAATAACAATTATCCATGTCAAACTGTAGATTTCCTGCATAGGTTGTGTCAACTCCGTGATGTTTAAGTCGCATGTATTTGGGCTGGATGTTAAGGGTTTTTGTTCCTTTTGAGACCCCATTTACAAACATCTCGATAGTATCTGTTCCATTCCATTTGAACTCCCAAATTCCATTATACGACGAATCAAGCACACCGTCTGGCTGAGGGTTCCCGCTCCATCTTCCCCACTGCCATGTAGCGGTCCAAGTACTGCCGTCTTCGCTAAACTCGAGAGTAAGGAGTTCAGACTGGGCATTCATATCGTTCACATGGTTGTATGTCCACCTCCAATATTGTCCGTTTGCGGCTTTAATTGTAGCAAGCACTGTGTAATTGTTACCGTCAAAACTGTGTGGCATGTAGAACTCGATGTGTTGATTTACTTCATTTATATTACTAGCAAAAGCGCCTGATTTTGACCACTTACTTGTATCCAGAGAATTGTCCTCGAAATCATCAAAGAACTCAAAAACATTATCTCCGTTGCTTTCACTCGTCGCCTCCGGATTTCCGTAGTAGAGGTAAATCGTTGTCGTTCCTGCGGGGATCGATGGGACTTTCACCCAGACTTTAGTTGAACTTGTGTTGATGCCAGACTCTATCCAATAAGACAGTTTTATACAGTCGGGTGTTGCGAATCTCAAATCCCCCGCATCAGAGCGGAGCTTGCCTGCCGAAATCAAAGAGGCGGTATCGAGGGTAATCAAGATTTGATAATTGGTTAGCGCACTCCCCGAGTTGTTGATAGTTATGGGTGTTCGGTATTGCCAGTTGGGGTTCCACCAGTTTTCCGGTGGGGCTAGGTTTTCGACGGTGAGTGTCCAATCAGCCTGCTTCGAGAGGTCGGCCGTGATGAGCGTGTTCTCCACGCAGGGGTCGAACGTGCTCGGGGTCGCCTCCAGGTTCTCCACGGCCGGCGGGAGGCCGTAGACCTCAACGGTTATCTCGTTCTCCCCCGTGCGACCCGACGGGTCGGTCGCGACGACGCGGACCTTGTAGTTGTCGTCGGGGACGATCGAGCCGTCCTCGTCCCTCCCGTCCCACACGACGGAGATCGAGGTTCCCGAGCCGGTGAACGCCCTCTGGCAGCCCTCGTAGTGCCCCTTGATCTCATCCGCGCTCAGCGCCCGGTTGTAGACCCGGACCTCGTCGATCAGGCCGTTGAAGAACTTGTTGTTAAAGTAAGCATCCGCCCCGATGTAGGTCCCGTAATAGCTCGTCGACCAGTCCACGTCGATCTGCACGTCGAGGCTCCCCACCTCCTCCCCGTTTATGTAGAGCCTCATGGTCGACCCATCGTAGGTTCCGACCACGTGGTACCAGGTGTTCAGGGGCAAGGGATCGGAGCGAACCTCATAACCCACGTTAGGGACGAAAAGCATAAACCTAACTCTTCTATCCTCGCCCGCACTGCTCCACCTCAACATCTTGTCCCTCCAATCTGCCCTGTGCACGAATAACTCCCCAGCCGTGTTGTCCCTGGGGAAGAACCACAGCTCCAGCGTGAACGTGTTGTTGACCCCCGTCATCAGCTGCGGTAGCTCAACATAATCGTCCACCCCGTCGAAGCTCAGGGCTGAACCGTATTTGCCGTCCACCCAAGTTGCCCCACCATAAATCGTCCCATGAGCTCCATTGCCAGAACTGTCTGCCACTATTCCGCACCCGTTGTCGAACTTCCAATACCCTACGAGTCCGTCGTAGTTGGAACCCGTAATCGTCCTTACAGTTGCACCGCCGCTGTTTTCTATTCTAATCGTCCAGTCCACCGCCTCGGTGACATCTGCGGTTATCACGGTTTCGTCGTTCTCACCGTCCCCATCGGGGGTGAAGAGGCTGGGGACTGCCGAGAGGTCCGAAATGACTGGGGGGACTAGATCACCTTCAAAGATATTTTCAGCAGTTCCTTGGAGACCACTCAAATCATAACCTTCGACCCTGACCAAGTAAGCCCCCGTCTGAGTCACGTTGTAAGTGCCCTGCCACTTACAGTCAGCAATCTTGTTGACCGCGACTTCGCTCGAGGTGTTGTCGGGAGCCCAAACCTTGACCGAGGGCGTGGCCCCCAAATTCTCGTTTGAAACCACTTCTACCGTGACCGAGCCTCCTGGGCTCGGAGCGGGGGAGACCTTTACGGTGAACTCGGGAGGCAAGTTCACCGATACCGTTGTTGATGCCGTTGACGATAGATTGCCCGCCAGATCGACTGCGTCGGCGTATATGGTGTAGCTACCCTGAGAAGCTTCAGATCCATAAGTCACTACAACGTGATGGAGAGAAGGTGTGTGATTGATCTTTGACGTGCTCAGGTTGGCCCGGTATTGGAGATAACGACCGCTCGGACTTGGAATCTCTCCACCATTCGTACACTGCTGCCACTCAGACCATGTCACACCATCGCTTGAACTTCGTGTTTCAATTGAAAGGGATGTGCCGGATGGCGTAGTTGCACTCCAGTGAATAGTCCCCCACTTGACTTCCCTGCCAGCGTCGAAGACCGGCGAGGTATAAGTCCCCGACGATTTGTAGACCACCCTAGTGTATTTATAAAAGTTATATAACTTACTTGCAGAGACACAAATCGGGGCGTAGTAGACATAGGTACCATCTGAAGCTAGACGCCCATAATTGGTTCCATACGGAACATCCGCTAGAACCGTCCAAGAGCCTGTTTCCAAATCATACCCGTAAAATTTGGCCTCGCTGTTTAGGCAGTAGTAGATATAGGTGCCATCGGAGGCTAGGACCCCGCGGTCGGAATATTCTGGAGGATCCGGGAGGCGGGTCCAAGCGTCTGTCGAGGGATCATATTTGTAAAATCCCCTAGCGCCGAAGTAAGCTATGTAATAAAGATAGGTGCCGTCCGCGATAAGATCTCCCATCCTACACCCTGGGAGTCTAGTGATAAGGGTCCAGCAGTCTGTTCCAGGATCGTACCTATAAACATTATCTCCATCCTCAGAGTTAGGAGTATAGTAGATGTAGGTTCCGTCCGAAGTCAAAACACCGTATGGTGAATCTTCGGGAGGATAAGTAAGGCTCGTCCAAGAGTCGGTTGAGAGATCATACTTTCCGAAGTACCCGCTATTGGTTATATAATACACATATCTGCCGTCTGGGGCGGGTTCTCCTGTAGTCAAGACTCCTTTACTTCCAAAAGATGGGGGAAAAGCGCATTGCGTCCAAGAATTGAATCTCCGGTCGTACTCACCGAAGTAAAAGTTTGCGGCGTATCCGTTGTTTATAAAATATGTGTGAAAGTTGTCTGAGGCAAGGAGATGACGACAGTGTTTATAGTCGTCGGAGATAATTAGGCTCTGGGGTAAGTCTGGAAGCGAAGACCAAATGTTACTAGACTCCACAGCTAGTCTGATGTCCCCTGGTCTAGTCGCTGTGTCGACATCTGTGAGCGTTCCCTGCTCGAAATCGGCGCGCGAGGTCTGAACCCAGACCTCGACATCGCGAATACCGCGCCAAGTCTCCGATATCGAGTTGTCCGAACCAACAAAGCTCCTGAGAACCCTGATACAGTTTTCATAGTATTCTTCAATCTCGCTTGTGCTTAGCGCCCGGTTGTAGATCCGAACCTCGTCAATCATACCTTTGAATGGTGTGAACATCGAAATCCCTTTGCCTATTCTTACGGGGGCGCCACTTTGCATGGGTGTACCGCTCTCTGCCACCTCACGATCCAGCTGCCCGTTGAGGTAGAGCCTGAGCTTCGATCCGTCGTAAGTCATGGCAACGTGGTTCCAAGCATTCAGCGTGAGCGAGCCAACGCTGTCGCTGGCAGCCCAAGTCCCGTCCGTCCGCTTGAACGAGAAGTGGATGCGCATCTCGTCGGGACGGATGAGTAAGCCGTAGTTACGCTCCTGCTCCCCCTTGACTATCAGGGGCTGATAATCGGACTTGATCTCTCTCGGATATACCCAAACCTCAACCGTGAAGCTGGTGAGATCCAAACTCTCTGAATCTGGAATCTCAACGTAATCGTCCACCCCGTCGAAGCTCAGGGCCTTCCCGAACTTGCCGTCCACCCAAGTTGCCCCATAGATTCTGCCGCTGTTGCCGTTGCCCGAGCTGTCTCCTGCTGTCGTTCCCTCACCCTCGTCGAGGGGCCAGTAACCCACGGCGCCCGAGCCGAGGGGAGCGGGCCTGGTGTTGTCTATGATGCTCAGCCACCAATCCGAGGGTTCCGAGATGTCAGCCGTGATGAGCGTGTTCTCCAGGCAGGGGTCGAACGTGCTCGGAGTTGCCTCTAGGTTCTCAACAGTTGGATCCGTTAAATCCGCTTCAAATGTCACCTGTACCTGGTTTTCATAACCAACAAAATCCTTGCCTTGAACATTAACGGTGTGGGTACCTTCCTGTGTCGCCGTGTAGGTGCCAGACCACCTCGCACGGACCAACTGGATATCGTGAGTTGCAATAGCATAAAGATCCGCCAAAAGGGACGGTGAAAGAGAAACATCTGCATCCCAAATCCTGACAAAACCGGAGGTCGGATAGTCCGAGTTGAAGTTCTTAAACCAGGCTGCGGCTCCTCCTGAAGAGCTGGCGAGAACAGCGGTAACATTATCTGCGTTTGCCGGGCGATTGCTCGTCCAGTTCTCTTTCAACCCCCACTCGTGGCCTGCGGAGGTTATCGTTACCAAATCCCCAATGTCCCAAGTGCCATGACCAACACCCAGCACGTTTTCCTGTCCTTGCTCACCCCACGCGGTCCAGCTTCCATCTGCATGTCCTTGGTAATAAAACGGAACCTCTCCCATCCAAACTATCCTGCCACCACGGTTCAGGTATCTTCGAATGGTGACATCTGGACCACACAATTTGGCAACGGTATCTGGGACAACGTCTTGGGCCATTACCACGACTGTGCCTGACCCATTAGTTTCCATGAAAGTCTTAAGCTCATCCGCGTTCATCTCCTCGAATCCTCTACTGACCAAGTAATCCCTACAAGTTTTCGCCTCCTCTGCACTTATCCAGACTGTTGGATAGCGGTTATCGTAGAACACTACTGCAGGAGTTAGAAGATCAGGCCCCGACATCTCAACGGTATTTTCCGTAAGGTCGGGGGCGATGACCTTAACAGTCAGGGTCTGCAGGTTCTCGCTAGATTCCACCGTTATCGTAACATCGCCCGGCGTGATTTCGGGCACTTTTACCCTTATTTCTGGAGGGGTGATGTCTCCCTCAAAGGTGTTTTCGGCCTCCCCTTTGAGGTTAAGCAAGTCATACCCCACCGCTCTGACCAAGTGAACACCGGTCTGGGTCACATCAAAACTGCCTGACCACTTTCGCTCACCAACCTGCGTGACGGAAACATTGTGCCAGCGGAAGTCCGGAGTTCTCACGACAACGGAGGGAGCCCCGATGAGATTCTCGTTCGATGTTACGGTTATCGTAACATTATCTCGGGAGAGAGTTGGGGAAACCGTCACCTCGAGTTCCGGAGGGATTCCCAACGTGACCTTGGTAGAAACCGTACCTGCAGAATTGCCTGCCAGATCGCTTGCCTCAACACGAATCGTGTAGTTGTCCTCCGGTAAGAGTGCACCGGTATCATCCCTTCCATCCCACACCGCACGGATTGTCGATTTGACCTCATCCGCGCTCAGCGCCCGGTTGTAGACCCGGACCTCGTCGATCAGGCCGTTGAAGAACCTGTTGTTAAAGTAAGCATCCGCCCCGATGTAGGTCCCGTAATAGCCAGTCGACCAGTCCACGTCGATCTGCACGTCGAGGCTCCCCACCTCCTCCCCGTTTACGTAGAGCCTCATGGTCGACCCATCGTAGGTTCCGACCACGTGGTACCAGGTGTTCAGGGACAGGACCCCCGAGCTCACGCGATATTCCACGTTGGGGACGTAAAGCAAAAAGTGAACCTTCTGGTCACCGCCCTGGCTCCACCTCAATATCTTGTCCCTCCAATCTGCCCTGTGCACGAATAACTCCCCAGCCGTGTTGTCCCTGGGGAAGAACCACAGCTCCAGCGTGAACGTGTTGTTGACCCCCGTCATCAGCTGCGGTAGCTCAACATAATCGTCCACCCCGTCGAAGCTCAGGGCTGAACCGTATTTGCCGTCCACCCAAGTTGCCCCACCATAAATCGTCCCATGAGCTCCATTGCCAGAACTGTCTGCCACTATTCCGCACCCGTTGTCGAACTTCCAATACCCTACGAGTCCGTCGTAGTTGGAACCCGTAATCGTCCTTACAGTTGCACCGCCGCTGTTTTCTATTCTAATCGTCCAGTCCACCGCCTCGGTGACATCTGCGG
This sequence comes from Hadesarchaea archaeon, assembly GCA_029259175.1. GTDB lineage: Archaea > Hadarchaeota > Hadarchaeia > Hadarchaeales > Hadarchaeaceae > JAVZGN01. The sequence continues at coordinate 10,446 of JAPDJH010000001.1, read as the reverse complement.
TTATCACGGTTTCGTCGTTCTCACCGTCCCCATCGGGGGTGAAGAGGCTGGGGACTGCCGAGAGGTCCGAAATGACTGGGGGGACTAGATCACCTTCAAAGATATTTTCAGCAGTTCCTTGGAGACCACTCAAATCATAACCTTCGACCCTGACCAAGTAAGCCCCCGTCTGAGTCACGTTGTAAGTGCCCTGCCACTTACAGTCAGCAATCTTGTTGACCGCGACTTCGCTCGAGGTGTTGTCGGGAGCCCAAACCTTGACCGAGGGCGTGGCCCCCAAATTCTCGTTTGAAACCACTTCTACCGTGACCGAGCCTCCTGGGCTCGGAGCGGGGGAGACCTTTACGGTGAACTCGGGAGGCAAGTTCACCGATACCGTTGTTGATGCCGTTGACGATAGATTGCCCGCCAGATCGACTGCGTCGGCGTATATGGTGTAGCTACCCTGAGAAGCTTCAGATCCATAAGTCACTACAACGTGATGGAGAGAAGGTGTGTGATTGATCTTTGACGTGCTCAGGTTGGCCCGGTATTGGAGATAACGACCGCTCGGACTTGGAATCTCTCCACCATTCGTACACTGCTGCCACTCAGACCATGTCACACCATCGCTTGAACTTCGTGTTTCAATTGAAAGGGATGTGCCGGATGGCGTAGTTGCACTCCAGTGAATAGTCCCCCACTTGACTTCCCTGCCAGCGTCGAAGACCGGCGAGGTATAAGTCCCCGACGATTTGTAGACCACCCTAGTGTATTTATAAAAGTTATATAACTTACTTGCAGAGACACAAATCGGGGCGTAGTAGACATAGGTACCATCTGAAGCTAGACGCCCATAATTGGTTCCATACGGAACATCCGCTAGAACCGTCCAAGAGCCTGTTTCCAAATCATACCCGTAAAATTTGGCCTCGCTGTTTAGGCAGTAGTAGATATAGGTGCCATCGGAGGCTAGGACCCCGCGGTCGGAATATTCTGGAGGATCCGGGAGGCGGGTCCAAGCGTCTGTCGAGGGATCATATTTGTAAAATCCCCTAGCGCCGAAGTAAGCTATGTAATAAAGATAGGTGCCGTCCGCGATAAGATCTCCCATCCTACACCCTGGGAGTCTAGTGATAAGGGTCCAGCAGTCTGTTCCAGGATCGTACCTATAAACATTATCTCCATCCTCAGAGTTAGGAGTATAGTAGATGTAGGTTCCGTCCGAAGTCAAAACACCGTATGGTGAATCTTCGGGAGGATAAGTAAGGCTCGTCCAAGAGTCGGTTGAGAGATCATACTTTCCGAAGTACCCGCTATTGGTTATATAATACACATATCTGCCGTCTGGGGCGGGTTCTCCTGTAGTCAAGACTCCTTTACTTCCAAAAGATGGGGGAAAAGCGCATTGCGTCCAAGAATTGAATCTCCGGTCGTACTCACCGAAGTAAAAGTTTGCGGCGTATCCGTTGTTTATAAAATATGTGTGAAAGTTGTCTGAGGCAAGGAGATGACGACAGTGTTTATAGTCGTCGGAGATAATTAGGCTCTGGGGTAAGTCTGGAAGCGAAGACCAAATGTTACTAGACTCCACAGCTAGTCTGATGTCCCCTGGTCTAGTCGCTGTGTCGACATCTGTGAGCGTTCCCTGCTCGAAATCGGCGCGCGAGGTCTGAACCCAGACCTCGACATCGCGAATACCGCGCCAAGTCTCCGATATCGAGTTGTCCGAACCAACAAAGCTCCTGAGAACCCTGATACAGTTTTCATAGTATTCTTCAATCTCGCTTGTGCTTAGCGCCCGGTTGTAGATCCGAACCTCGTCAATCATACCTTTGAATGGTGTGAACATCGAAATCCCTTTGCCTATTCTTACGGGGGCGCCACTTTGCATGGGTGTACCGCTCTCTGCCACCTCACGATCCAGCTGCCCGTTGAGGTAGAGCCTGAGCTTCGATCCGTCGTAAGTCATGGCAACGTGGTTCCAAGCATTCAGCGTGAGCGAGCCAACGCTGTCGCTGGCAGCCCAAGTCCCGTCCGTCCGCTTGAACGAGAAGTGGATGCGCATCTCGTCGGGACGGATGAGTAAGCCGTAGTTACGCTCCTGCTCCCCCTTGACTATCAGGGGCTGATAATCGGACTTGATCTCTCTCGGATATACCCAAACCTCAACCGTGAAGCTGGTGAGATCCAAACTCTCTGAATCTGGAATCTCAACGTAATCGTCCACCCCGTCGAAATAGAGAGCAGAACCCAGCTTGCCGGGAACCCAAATCGCGCCATAAATTTTCCCGTCATTTTTTCCTGCACTGTCACCAGCCTCTGTCCCGGTTCCCTCGTCAAAGCGCCAATAGCCAACGAGGTTCTCGAGTCCGATACGCCAGTAAGGAGGGGTTTGAGGTTCGGAGGATTCCTTTATAGTGAGGGTCCAATTGGCCTGCTCGGTTATACTTGCCGTTATCGAGGTGCTCTCTCCATTGTCTGGGTTAAAACTCCCAGGGTTGGCATTGAGGTTCTGAATCGTCGGAGGGGTGACATCGCCCACGAATGTCGCATCAGCTGTGCCCACCATACCTGCCGCGTTTATTCCCTCGGCATGAACGGTGTGGGTTCCGTCTTGAGTAACAGTGTAGGTTCCCGACCACTTCAGCGGGGCAATTTCTGACATGCTGACGTTCGTGGAGGTTCCGTCGGGGGCTGTTACGGTCACAGTTAGCGATGTTAAATCTTGCGTTGAACTCACCGTAATCGTTGTTTCTCCGTTGCTCAGCTCTGGCTCGACATCAATTGTAAGAGCTGGGGGGCTTGTGAGAATGAGCTGACCGAGATTAAGTTCCGGATCGCCGAAGAGGTTGAGTTCATAATAACACCACCGCCAGCACTCCCAGTTATACCTTATTTCAATTGTGTCTTCTTTCGAATCTGAGTTCATTTTACCCAAGTTGTAAATGCCTTCTCCGAATGCCGCATCCCAGAATTGCCTAGCGAACCACTGGGAGGGTCCATCAGTGCTATCCACCGCTCCCCATCCGTACCTAGCGTTCATAACAACGGCTGCAGCGCCGTGTGCCATCCGAACAACTTTCTCTGCCCAAGCCTCTCCAACGTCGAAGGCCCCAGACAAACAAGCTTGGCTGTAAGCGAAAAAGTATTGCGTGTTGGTAAGGGAATCCAAATCTGGGTTGTCAAGCTTCATAGCATGGTCGGTATTGCCGTGGCCTAAGTGATTTATCACCCGGAGACCATTATTTATGATATTTATCAGATCGTCCTTTGACCAAGGAGAGTCAGCCTCGTAAAGAGTTTGAGTCGTAAAGTTATCCGAGTCGACAAAACCCGCCGTAGTATAGCCATGGGCATCTGAGCCGAGCCTCATCTCCTCCAACGATGGCTTTGCGTACTCGGTGACTCCACCAAAACCCAAGTACTCGCCCACCATATAAGCAAGATACTTTGGCGATGGGACGAAATCCTCGTATGCCAAAGTTTTGGAAACGAAGTTCGACACATCGGACGCGCTAGCAACGGGCGCTCGACCGACATAAACATCCGCGTATAGATCTACCTCTCCTCCATCAGGACCATCGTTCGGTTCTCCCCATTGGGAATCGCCATCATAGTTAAAATTACCGTCGAGGCAACTGTAGTAGAGATCAGCAGGCATATATGTCGCATAGCCCCCCTCCCATGATTCTACGTAAAAATATCTCGGGGGGATTACCGTATCGTCACCGCCCAAGAGAACCCATTTTGTCTGCCAAGTGTTGTGAGCATCGATGATAAAGTTCCGAATTTTTTCAGGGTTATCGCAACCACTGTAATTGGAGTAAATCCATTCGACCGTGACAATTGTTGCGTTTAGACCTCTTGAGTTCTTCCGGTCAATTAAGGGTTGCCATTCGCCTGAATTCTTCAGCTCATCGCTGGTGATGATTACATAGGGGTAGGTGCCCGGTGGTAGCAGGGAGCTGGATTCCTCGGTTGAAGCGCTGGAGCCCGTGCTGGTTGGAGCGAAATCACCCGAGGCTAGAGTGCTAAAGCCTGCGCTGGTTGGAGTTATCGTGGAATAGGTACTAAGAATCTCGGGGTTAACCACGAGCTTTCTGAGTTGTTCATCATCGCCTGGTAGAGGCTTTACCCTCGTTAGGCTTCTCGCGTCCGCAGCGCTCTTGAGCTTGATGTGCACGCTGAGCTTGGGATAGAACACAACTCTGCGCTGCGAAGGGATGTAGGCGATCGGAAAGAGAGTTATTCCTGCTATCCGATATCCTTTGTCGATTGTGAGGAACGCAAGTTTTCCTCGCTGGCCCGGATAGGGATTAGACGAGGAGTAGATCTGTGGGTCAGGAGGCACGAATCTACGTTTCAAATTATCGAGCAGGTGTAAGGGGATCGGGCGCTGGTGGGGATACAAACGGATTTCTTCCGACAGGGCCCTTGATAGGGTGGGCAGAGCAGTGACTTCAACGGACGAAATGGTCGCATCTGGGGGAAGCAAAACTAGAACGGTGCGCGCTGGAACAGTGGGTTCGCCCTCCCCACCGCTCCACAGACCACACCCCGCAATCTTGACTAGGTGATAGTTGTCTAGATTCTCAACCCAGAGTTTACCAAAATCTACCGTGAAGGAGATGTCTTGGATATTATTAGTAGACGGTGGAGGAAAAACCAAAGTGTTATCTAAGCTCTGATAGGTAACAACAGGGCTTTGTCTAGCAGCCGCAGAAATGGGGGTGCTGGCGAAGATAGCGAGCGGATTGGCCAAAATTATAGCAGCTATTGTGAGTGCAAGGAGCTTCGACACAACTGCAGTACGCTCTCCCCCCCCCCCTCAAACGTTTCGTGAAGCCTTCAACGAGTTTAAACTTAGATGGTGGTGGGTTCTTTAACATGCCCCCACCCAAAATTTATGTTTTTTTTTTTTTAAAAGGGCTTGGGGCGGGGGCGGAGGTTCATGAGTGGACCGTCGAGCTACGACCCCAAGATGTGCGGGCACTGGGGCTCAGCATTTCTAGAAAACGCTAGCGATTTTCGTCCCAAACCCAGTCTTGGGTCGAAAACTCAAGGGGGAATGAGTTCGTCGACCCTCTTCCCAAAATACAAATCCTTCTTGTGGGGCTCAATCCCGAGCATGTGTAGGGTTTCCAGCTCGAGTTCGTAACCGGAGCGGTCGCCGTAGCGCTCTAGGATCTCGTCTACGTCGTGCCTCAGCCGTTCCTCCAGCCGCGTTTCGACCTCACAGCCGAGTTTTACGGGATACCCGTCAACCAGCACGCCCTCACGCACCAAGTTCTCGTACTCCCTCATCACGTCGAAGCTGAACACCCCGTAGTAGTAGATGAAGAACACATCGCCGAGCCTGGGCTCCTTCCGAAGTCTCCCGGAGCGCACGTCTAGGTGCTCGACCAAGAAGGCGAGCTTCATGAGCTTCTTCCTGCCCTCGCTCTTGGAGCCGAGCTTTCGGACCAAATACACCAAGACATCGCGGATCCCCAACGGCGCACACCCCACTATTAACTGCCTCCCGCCTCCCTTATTACTTTTGCCAGCTCACAAACCATTGCATCGAACGAGAACTCCTTGGAGTACTCGGAGGCGATGTACTTGCACAGGACGCGTGCTGGTGCTCCCGTCTTGCCTCGTATGAGATCCCCGAGAAAGCGGAACCCGCTCAGGAACATGTGAACTCTCATCGGGTCTTCCCTGACAAGCTCCAGCTCCGGAAAGATTAGGAGAAGCACTAACGGCTTGTCCCAAACCTCCGGGCTTAGCCTGTCCAGCACCTCATCCCTCAAGCGCTGGGAAGGATCCTTGGCCACCGCCAGCCGCTTTATCTCTATCCCGACTTCCTCTCCCCGAACCCGTGAGATGAGGTCGGGAAGTCCGCCTTTGTGGGTTCTCGTTCCAATTTTCTTGGTTGCACTCAGCGCCTCAGCGATCATGAGGGCGCTCAGATCTCCGTTATACACGAAGCCGTGAAGGAACTGTGCCTTGGCTTGCAGGGATCGAGTGATTCTTCTGCAAAATTTCGGGTCGACTTTGCGGAGGATTCCAATCACGCGCTCATCGAGTTCCGCCCGGTAGCTGGTGAAATCTCTCGGCATCTCTTCCCATGCGGACGGATCGAAGAGCGAGCAATGAAATAGACGGTTCCTTTCGGCAGGATTGAGCTTTCGAAGGATCTGAATGATCAACTGTTTGTATTTCATCACACCATTAAATGATCGAATTTTCACATAAAACTCTGGGCGGTGTTCGATCATGCGTGATTTTATCCGCGTAAAACTTCATTCACATTTTTTGTGTACTTCCGCGGTCTACAAATTGGCAAAGTTTATTTCCTCATGAACATTAGGCGGGTAGAGCATCCCTAAACATCGTATATAACGCTGTTTTCGTGCTCGAGAACAAATTAGCCATCAGTTTGTCTTTGTGCACATTTCGAATCGTCGCTTCTCCATCCAAACATCTTCTGAATCTAGCGGATTACGAGTGGTAAATTTTTTATCTGAATTTCGGAGAAAATTGAATGTGCCCGACGATTGGGTTCATTGTCTATTTACTGGCTCAGTAATCGGGGTAAAATATGAGGGAAAGCACTGCTGGGTACACTCCCTCTTAGATCATCCGGCCAAGTATTTAGGCGACAAACACAGAATTCTGCTCCATGATCTAGAAACAGCCGTAAAATTATCTAAAGTTTGTTGGTGGGCCGGATTCGTCGCTGCTTTGCATATAGATTTAGATGAAATCTGTAGAAAAGATAAGGAAATTAAAGTTTTGCTCAAGAAAATCGTTCATCCAATTAAGAAAAAATCTAAACCAGTTCCAAAACAAGTTGAAAAGTTGGTAAGAAACACAGGCTTAGTGAACCCACTCAGCGAAGCCGCCATACGAAAAGTGAATAAACACTTACGTACACTTTTCGAAGAAGTTCATGAAAAAGTCGGGCTGAAAATTTATACGTGGAAACACAAGGAGGCTTTTATTTACATAAAGCCAGAGACCTCGTTTAAACTGGTTTTAAACTATGTTAATAGGGTTCCTCCACCAATAACCGTAAATGGTTTTACTTTTGATAAAGCTCCTCCGACTATCCCTAGGATAATCCCTCATCCTTGTCTTTTTGAGAAACCCCGCAAAGAGAAAAATTGTTTTGATTTGAAACTACTTAAGCATCTCTTTGACGCTCCCTAAGGCCAGATAATCGACCGATTCACCAGCCCATTCTATCTACCTGTGGGAAAAAACCGATTTCATCGGCGATGCATCGGTCGATACGGGGGCGATGGGGAGAGCGATTTTTTGGGCGATTAAAGCGATTGGTTGGATCCATCATCGCCGATGCATCGGGTGATTTATCGGTGGGGCATCGGTTTCGCGAAACCAACGGAGGAAAGGCAATTTTGGGTGATTGATTGGATTTCATTGTTTGCGTGTCGGAAATCAATCGGTAAGATATCTGCTGAAGTGAGGAAATGAAAAGCCAAGGAAAACGATGAAGAGCGATATGTTAGGACTTGGGATTCGTGAGACCCTCGATAAAAATGACTCTTACTTGTGTGAAATCTAAACTAAGCGACTCTCTTCAACCATAATAAAGTGCGACGGATAAAAATTGACTACACCAAAGTTAATAGCTAAATCGAATTGTTTTCATGTCTTCAGAAACATGGATGTTGATATGAAGTTTGCTCTCCATTTTTGTCGTATAAAGGATGACCCTAAACTCGTAGTAACCAGGTTTAAGTCTACTTTGTTTGTTTTCAGGAAATCGAAATTCTGAGGTGATTCTTTCATGAGGGCGAAGATACTTTCTTTCATTATTTTTCGTTTCTAGAGAGATTATGTGAGGAACTCCGATTTTCGGTTTTATCATCTGATATTGGATCTCATGAACCGTTACCCCAGTAAGTCCCGCATTTCCTATATCAAAAGCTACTCGAAGTTTCCTCGGGGGCCTCTTGCATTCAATCTTTCGTTCTAAGCGACGACTTGTAAAATACCCGATACCGATTGCCGAGAGAACATATGAAGCGGCATATAATGGGGGTATTAATGCACATACAAATGCGAGTCCCAAGTAAGTCATCATAATCCAGAAAGATTTCATTTCGCGAACATATGCCGGTCTGACTATGGGTCGATCGGGTCGTCCGTGTCTTCTGACAGGAACTAAATATTTCTCGTCTGCAACTATGTTCTTATTTTCATCTTCAGGTTCGACTAAAACCGACATTAACACTGGTTTTGGATTTCTTGAAAAAGCGTGTACGACAAGCGCAATACCAACAAAAGCTTGTATCGACCCGAGAAAAATTTGTGGAATTAAAGTTGGATAATAAATGGAAAACACAATAGTTGTAATCACCAAGTACCATGCTGCGATAAATAGATACATTCCGGGACCAAATGCTTGTCTCATTTTTCCACACTCCTGTTTCGTTTTTTTTACTTAAACGGTTTCTGTGGATAAAATTCGATTATTTGTTCACTCTCTTTATCCCAATGCACGAGAGTCACTCTCTGATATCCGGGCAGAGAAAGTAGTGAATATACCGTGCGTGAAAGTCGTTTTATCTCTTCAGGAATTGGATCCAAAGAAATTAAGAATGCGTATCTCGCGTCGAGTAGTTCGGCATATTTCCGAATTTGATAAATGTCGTCTAGCTTTATTTTTTCTTTTTTGAACTCTGCAACAACAAAACCAGGAAGAATGCCATATTTCGCACTATGCTCTTTTCTCACGTTGTTTACAAATCCTGTAATATCAGGAGAAGTACCTTTTTTCAGAAAAACGAAAACGATATTTCGATAATCGCTGATTTGGCTTTTTAGTTTGTTACTGAACTTTCCATCGGCGGTTATTTCAAAGTATACATCATGGAAAATTTCACTAAAAATTTCCTCAAGCTTTGATTTTATCTTGGGATAGTATTCTCTTTCTACTTCTTTTTTCTCCACTATTTTCATAGACCTCCAAGACATGTTTTGCAAACCGTTTAAAGAGGACTTCGATAAAATTCCGAGATACCGAGGCATTTGTCCAAAGCTCTCCGCATCAATCAATTGCCACCATCTCAAAAACTAGACTTCTATCGAGGATGCTACCAACTCAAAATGAACAGGTAAACTGTCCTATGAGCTTTCACAGTTGAGCGACATTCGCAATGTTTCTAGGTAGATCCCTTCAGGAACGGCAAATATCAGTACTCATCCAATGTCAAATGTACCGATCATAACCGAAAGTAACCATGTTGGGCGAATTTTTATGTGCATAAAACTTAGAATTGTATGGTGAGTAAAATCAAGGCCTAATCTAGTCCGAAAACATCACTTTTGATAGCCTGTTTTATACAGTGAGTTGAGAATTTCCATCACGTTTCCTGTTTCAACTCTTACTTTACCATTTGCTCGAGAGACGACGAAACACCGAAAATATTGATTTTTAGACTTTTCATCCTCAAACGCTGAATCAAAGTATCTTAGGGCATCGTGGTAACTGTGAGTGGTTATAAAAGTTGAATATCGTGTTCTTTTGCTATCTCGATGAGATATCCAGCCAATTTTTCTAGCGATTTTGGATGGAGGTACGTTTCGATCTCTTCGATAAACAATCCGGTGCCCCGTCTAAGCAATCCTGTGGAAAGTATTTGAGCAACCCGCAGGAGACCCGCCCCCTGAAACTCTCCAAAAACACGATATTGACCATCTTGGAATGTGATAATTCTCTGAGATGGATTTTCCGGACGGGGGGTAAATTCATAGGCAGGTGATCCGACGATTTCTTTCATCATTCTACAGAATCTCTTTTCCAGTTCAGGAGCCAATTTCAATTCACCTAGGTTTTTATCCAGTTGATCGCTCAAGTCATTTATCCGAAGATGAGAGGACAAGAAATCGCTCTCTTTCGCATACCGAAGCATGTCAGAATCAACCTTATTTTCATAGGAAGAGTGATAGGGCGGGCGAGATCTTAGCCCTGCATCCACGGATTTGACAAAGTACCATTCTTCCTCTCCGGTTTTGAAGAGGAGCGAATATGTCCACGCCGACAATGAAAAACGAACTCCAGCTAAAGTGGGCACGTCAGACAGTCGAGGGAAAATCTTCTCACTTCGACCGATTTGAAAGGTATAAGTTTTCCCAGCTTTCGTGCTCAAAGAGATTTCTATAATGGCATCCTGATTATAACCAAAGAATATTTCTGAACGTCCTATATCACGCCCTATCCGTCTGTGTAACACCTCTCTCAAAGTATCTCCATTCGGATTGGTAAGTTCTTGACATGCCCAATAAATCGCGTCCAAGATGGTGGATTTTCCTGAATTATTTTCACCGATGCTGTTCAAATAACGCTTTAGGTCTCTCCTCATAGAACGATTGGGGGCTAGGACCCGAGGGGATGGGAAACAACTCCAAGGAGGTGATGCTCTATGGAATCATTCGTTCCCCTCGGGCTACCTG